>NZ_JAPQNV010000001.1:0-1865103 GCF_030397595.1 Janthinobacterium sp. SUN033 | reverse complement strand
CGTGAATGTCCCGATCCCCGTGCCGATGGCCTTCCACAGCTTCGGCGGCTGGAAGCGCAGCCTGTTCGGCGACCACCATGCGCACGGCCCGGAATCGGTGCGTTTCTACACGAAACAGAAGGCCGTCACGCAGCGCTGGCCGGCCTCGACGGCGGCGGGGGCCGAGTTTGCCATGCCGACCTTGAAGTAAAATCCGCTGTAAAACCGGCTGGTTCGCTTCTTGCTTACTGCAATGGTTAATTGTTTAGCCATTGCAGATCGCTCCCATGACGTCCAGCCGTACCCAGCCTTTGCGCATCGTTGTCGTCAACACCATTGTCGAGCACGGCGTGCACGAGAATGCGGCCCTGGCTGCCCAGGTGCAGCGCGGCAATGCCCTGCGCATCGGCTTGCTGGAATCGGGCTTCGACATCGTCGCCTCCCTGCCAGCCGACCTTTACCTTCCCGAGCGCATCGCGCAACTGCAGCCTGACCTCATCATCATCGACGCCGAATCGGACGCGCGCGACGTGCTCGAGCACATCGTCATCGCCACGTGCGACGAGCGCCGTCCCATCGTGCTGTTCACGGAAGACGGCGCCACGGCCAGCATCGACGCGGCCATGGCGGCCGGCGTGTCCGCCTATATCGTGGCCGGCTTGCATGCCGAGCGCATCTTGCCCGTGCTGAATGTGGCGCTGGCGCGCTTTCGCCAGGAAGAAAAATTGCGCGCCGAATTGCTCGACACGCGGCACAAGTTGTTTGAGCGCAAGGTGATCGAACGGGCCAAGGGCCTGTTGATGACGCATCACGGCTTGACGGAAGACCAGGCTTACCAGCGCTTGCGCAGCATGGCCATGAACAAGAAACTCAAGCTGGCGGACATTGCCCAGCGCATCCTCGACGTGGAGGACTTGCTGGGATGAATCGTCCTTTTCCTGACACATGTTGGTGCGGCGCACCATTCCGGTGCGCTTCCAGCTGCCTGGGACAGGGCATGCACAGGCACGGTCCTTGCAGCTGGATGGGCATGACCTTGCCCATGTCGGCACGGCAAAACAGTATTTATCAGCAAGGAATGGTATGACACAGCAAGCGGGCGCCAATGCCCACCCGACGCGCCCACTGCAGCCGGAAAAACAGACGATACGCATCGGCTACCTGCCGCTCACCGATTGCGCCTCGCTGGTGATGGCTTCAAAGCTGGGCCTGGATGAAAAATACGGCATCAAGATCGAACTGAGCCGGGAGACGTCGTGGGCCGGCGTGCGCGACAAATTGAATAGCGGCGAACTCGACGCTGCCCACGTGTTGTACGGTCTCGTGTATGGCGTGCAGATGGGCATTGGCGGGCAGCGGCACGACATGGCCGTATTGATGAATCTCAATCACAGCGGCCAGGCCGTCACCCTGTCGGCAGCGCTGGCGCGCGAGGGCGCCCACGATGGCCCCACATTGGCGCGGCACATGCGCGGCGCGGCGCGGCCCTTTGCGTTTGCGCATACTTTCCCGACCGGCAACCACGCGATGCTGTTGCAATACTGGCTGGCCGCGCAGGGCATCGATCCGCTGCGCGACGCGCGCGTGATGACGGTGCCGCCGTCGCAGATGGTGGCCGCCTTGCGCGCGGGGCAGATGGATGGCTTTTGCGCGGGCGAACCATGGGGTTACAAGGCCATCGTCGATGGCGTGGGGGTGACGGCCACCACCAGCGGCGCCATCTGGCCCGACCATCCGGGCAAGGTGCTGGGCACCAGCGCCGCGTTTGCGCACCAGCATCCGAACAGCTGCCGCGCCCTGATCGCCGCCGTGCTCGAGGCGGGGCGCTGGATAGACGCCAGCGATGCCAACCGGCTGGCCATGGCGGCCACCCTGGCCGAGCCTGCTTATCTGAATACGCCGCAGGAAACGCTGGCGCCGCGCATCCTCGGTCATTATCAGGATGGCCTGGGCAAGACGTGGGATGAGGCGCACGGTTTGAAGTTTTACGGCGCCGGCGCCGTCAATTTCCCCTACCTGTCGGATGGCATGTGGTTCATGACCCAGCACCGGCGCTGGGGCTTGCTGCGCGACGAACCCGATTACCTGGCGGTGGCTAGGCAAGTCAACCGCATCGACCTGTACCGTCAGGCGGCGGAAATGACTGCCACGCCCTTGCCGTCGTCACCGCTGCGCAGCTCGACCCTGTGCGACGGCGTCGTGTGGGACGGCAGCGCGCCGGAAGCGTACGCGGCATCGTTTGCCATCGGCCATTTTTTCTGATTGGAGAGTTCATCATGGCGCAACTTGGAAGCGTGACCCTGGTCGGCGCCGGTCCCGGCGATCCGGACTTGCTGACCATCAAGGCCGTGAAGGCCATCGCGCGGGCCGACGTGGTGCTGATCGACGACCTCGTCAATCCGGCCATCCTCGCGCATGCGGCGCCCGGCGTGCGCGTGGTCGAGGTGGGCAAGCGGGGCGGCTGTGCTTCCACGCCGCAAGCCTTCATCGAGCGCCTGATGCTGGCCGAAGCCCGCGCCGGCCTGCACGTGGTGCGGCTGAAAGGGGGCGACCCCTATCTGTTCGGGCGCGGCGGCGAAGAGCGCGCCTACCTGCGCAGCCACGGCGTGGCCGTCGAGGTGATCCCTGGCATCAGCAGCGGCCTGGCCGCGCCGTCCAGCATCGGCGTGCCGCTGACGCACCGCGGCTGGAGCCAGGGCGCCATTTTTGTCACGGGCCATGGCAAGGATAGCGCGTCCGAACCGAACTGGCTTGCGCTGGCGCAAAGCGGCCTGACGCTCGTCATCTACATGGGCGTGGCCAGGGTGGCGGCCATCCAGGCCGGCTTGCTGGCTGGCGGCATGGCGCCCGGCACGGCCGTGGCCGTGGTGCAATCGGCCAGCTTGCCGGCGCAACGCCAACTGTTGAGCACCTTGCAGCGCTTGCCGGACGATTTGCTGGCCAGCGGCCTGGGCAGCCCCAGCATCATCGTCGTGGGCGAGGTGGTGCGCTGCGCCGATGCCTGGGGTGACCATGGCGCCTTGCTGGCCGCGGCCGTGTGACTTAGCGGATCGGCAGGGCCACGGGGCGGATGGGCGCCGCGTCGCCGCCGCGGAATTTCAGCGAGGCGCCGATGAAGGCGAACTGGTAGACCTTGTCGCGCGACAAGCCTTCCAGGTCGACCAGTTCCAGGATGGGCGTGCCCTGCTGCGCCAGCAGATACGTGTGCACGGGCAGGTAATTGCCGGCCACTTCGGAGGGAAACGCCTCGAAACTGAGGTTGTCCGCGCCCACCACCATGGCGCCGCCATCTTCCACGAGGAATTTCGCCGCGTCCAGCGACAGACCGGGCGGGTTCGCCATGTAGGCTTGCGCCTGCTCATAGTGCTGCATGCGGCCCGTGCGTATCAGCACCACGTCGCCTTTTTCCAGCGTCACCTTCTGTTGCGCCAGCGCCGCGCGCAAATCCTGCCGCGTCACGCGGTAATTGTCGGGCAGCTGCTGTAATCCCTTGGCCACGGCCACGTCGATCAGCACGCCGCGCGCGACGATGGGCGGCAGTTTTTCCGCGCCCGTCACGGTCCAGCCCCGGTCGCCCAGGTATTGCTCTTCCGTAAAACCGTTCCAGATCTTGCCGTTCAAGCCGAAGTGGTTGAGCGCGTCGATATGCGTGCCCATGTGCGCATACATGGACACGGCCGAGCCCGTGTAACTGACGTGGCGGTTCATCTGTTCGCCCACGTTCATCGAGTCGGCCACCACGTTGCCCTTCGGCGTGTGCGTCATCCACATCTGGTAGGGCGGGTCGCCTGCCGCCTGCCAGCTGGGCATGCCGATGTAGAAATCGACGGCCAGGTCGTAGCTCTTGCCGCCGTCGATGCGGGCCAGGATGGCGGCGCGCGAGGCGGCCGTCATCAGGTTCAGGCGGCCGATCTCGTCTTTCGGGCCCCAGGGGCTGATGCCCACTTCGGGCAGGGCGGTGGCCGGGGCGGCTTGCACTGCGCCGGCCAGCAGCGCCAGCAGCAGGGTGGCCAGGGTGGCGGATGGTTTGAACATGGGGTACTCCTTGCGTGACATGAATGAAGAAGCCGCCATCATATTATTTTCAATTCCAATGATAATCAGCGATAAAATAATAAGATATTCAACTGCAAGGAAAGAATCATGGATGTCCTGGCGCACATGCGCGTGTTTCGCAAGGTGGTCGAGCGCGACAGCTTCAGCAAGGCGGCGCTGGACCTGAACCAGTCGGCAGCCGCCATCAGCAAGCAGGTGCGCCAGTTGGAGGCGCATCTGGGCACGGTGCTGCTGGTGCGCACGACGCGGCGCATGAGTTTGTCGGACGGCGGGCGCGCCTACTATCTGGAATGCTGCCGCCTGCTCGATGAAATCGACGCGCTGGAACTGGCCACGCGCGGCTGCACCGGCAAGGTGGCGGGGCGCTTGCGCGTGAATGCGCCGCTGTCGTTTGGCTTGAAGGTGCTGTCGCCGCTGCTGCCGGTGTTCATGGCGCGCCATCCGGAAGTGAGAATCGAGATGACCCTGGACGACCGCCTGCGCGACGTGGTGGGCGAGGGCTATGACGTGTCGCTGCGCATCCGCGCCGCACTGGCCGATTCCTCCCTGGTGGCGCGCCGCCTGGGCGACGTCGAGCAAATGATTTGCGCATCGCCCGCCTATCTGGCGCGGCGCGGCACGCCCCGGCTGGCGCAGGACCTGCACGGCCACGATTGCCTGGCTTACCGGCTGGCGGACAGCCCCGGCGTCTGGCAGCTGGACGGCCCGGAAGGGAACAGCAGCATCGTCCTGCCCGTGCGCTTTTCCGCCGACAGCAGCCTGCTGCTGGCCGACATGCTGGCGGCGGGCATCGGCGTGGGCGCGCTGCCGTCGTTTGTCGCCGCGCCGCTGCTGGCCAGCGGCGCCCTGGTGCGCGTGCTGCCGTCGCACGGCATGGCCAGGCGCGGCGTGTATGCCTTGACGCCCGACGGACGCCACGTGCAGGAAAAAGTGCGCGCCTTTTGCGACTTCCTGGCCGGGGCGCTGCGGGGTGCCTAGGCGCCAGGTGTTTTCCAGGGCAACCATCGAACGCGCTTTTTTTCATGTACAGGTGCGTCGCGCAGGGGCTTTGATAGTATCCTCGTACTTGCTGGGCGGCCGGGGCGCCGCACATTCAAGGAAACCGGAATAAGCGATCGACAATGCACACTTTGAGCAAGCGCGGGGCGGGATCAGGCATCAGGATATGGGCGGGGGGCTTGCTGCTGGCGTTGGCGGTGGGCGGCGCCCTGTATGCGGGCGCGGCGCGCACGGTCGATGACGATGCCGAACAGCGTTTCGACAACCTCACGCATGGCGCCCAGCATAGCCTGATCACGCGCGTAAAAAGCTATTCCGACCTGCTGCGCGGCCTCGAAGCCCTGTTTCGCACGAGCGAGCAGCTGACGCGCCGGCAGTTTCACGATTACGTGGCCGGCCTCGATATCGCGCGCCAGTTCCCGGCCATCGAATCGGTCAACTACGCGGTGGCCGTCCCGTCGGCGCAGCGCGCGGCCTTCATCGAGGCCGTGCGCCGCGACACCAGCCTGGCGCCGCGCGGCTATCCCGCCTTCACCATCCGTCCCGCGGGGGAGCGGCCGGAATACGCGGTGCTCACCTATCTGGAACCCGATTCCCTGCTGGCCGAACGCATGGGCGTCGATATCGGCGCCAACCCGCTGGTGGCGCAGTCCCTGGCGCAGGCGCGCGACAGCGGCGAAGTCAGCGCGTCTGGCCAGGTGATCATGATCAAGGGGCCGCCCGCGCACGTGGGCCTGGGCATGCGCCTGCCCGTGTACCGCAACGGCATGCCGCAAGGCAGCGTGGCCGAGCGCCGCGCCGCCTATCAGGGTTCCGTCGGCATCGGCTTTGGCGTGGCGCAGCTGGTGCACAGCGCGCTCGAACGCAGCGCCCTGGAGCCGCTGCACCTGACCCTGTACAGCGCTGCCGACGCGACGCCCGCCGATGGCGCCCTGCGCATCACGCCGCAGGACCGCCTGCTGTTCAACGATGACGGCGACCTGGCGGCGACGCCGCCGCAACCGGGCAGCGATGCCGACTATTTCGACCAGGTGCTGCCCGTGGCGTACCAGGGCGGCCTGTGGAAAGCCCATTTCCGCGTGCGCAAGGCAGAGCTGTACAGCCCCTTCGACCGCTATTTCCCGTGGCTGGCGCTGGCCGTCGGCGTGGCCGGCACCCTGCTCATTTATGGCTACATCTTTACCCTGTACCGTTCGCGCCGCAACGCGGTGGCGCAACGCACCCTGCTCGATACGGTGCTCGACAGCGTCGACGCCTACGTCTACATGAAGGATGCCGACCTGCGCTACCGCTACGTGAATGCGCGCACGGCGAAGATACTGGGCCGCTCGGTGGAGCAGTTGATCGGCCGCCAGGATGGCGAATTGATGCTTGGCGATGCGGCGGCGTCCGTGCAGCGCACGGAGCGCCAGGTGTTCGACAGCGGCGCCAAGTTCGTCGGCGAGGAGCGCTTTGTCGATGCGCAGGGCCAGGTGCATCACCTGTGGAGCGTGAAGGTGCCGCTGGGCTTGCCCGGCCCCGTCACGGGCCTGATCGGCCTGTCCACCGACGTGACGGAACTGCACCGCCTGAAGGAACAGGCCGACGCGGCCAGCCAGGCCAAGAGCGACTTCCTGTCGAACATGAGCCATGAAATCCGCACGCCGATGAACAGCATCATCGGCATGGCGCACCTGGCGCTGAAATCCGTGGCCGACGCGCGCCAGCGCGACTATCTGCAGAAGATCTTCCATTCGGGCCAGCATTTGCTGGGCCTGATCAACGACATCCTCGACTTTTCCAAGATCGAAGCGGGCAAGCTGGAACTCGAAGTGCTGGACTTCCGTCTCGATACCCTGCTGGCGAACATCGCCAGCCAGCTGGGCGACGCGGCCGCCGTCAAGGGCCTGGCGCTGCAGTTCGATATTGCCCCGGAACTGCCGCAGCGCTGGCGCGGCGACCCGCTGCGGCTGGAGCAGGTCTTGCTGAACCTGACCAGCAACGCCATCAAGTTTTCCGACAATGGCAGCATCTTCGTGCGCGTGCGCCAGTCCGAGGAGCGGGGCAGCCACGGCATGCTGCGCTTCGAGGTGCAGGACCGCGGCATCGGCATGAATCAGGAAGAGGTGGCGCAGCTGTTCCGCTCCTTCCACCAGGCCGACCCGTCGACCACGCGCAAGTATGGCGGCAGCGGCCTGGGGCTGGTGATCAGCAAGCAGCTGGTGGAGCTCATGGGCGGCAAGGTGGGCGTGTACAGCCAGCCTGGCCTGGGCAGCACGTTCTGGTTCACGGCGCGCCTGGAGAAAAGCGCGCAGGCCAGCGACGAGCGCATCGCCGAAGTGGAACCGGAAGTGCTGGGGGTCATCCGCGGCGCATCCATCCTGCTGGTGGAAGATAACGTCTTCAGCCAGCAGGTGGGCTGCGAATTGCTGGAAGACGCAGGCGCCACCGTCTGCGTCGCCTGCAATGGCCGCGAAGCGCTGGAATTGCTGGCCCACCGGCGCTACGACTGCGTGCTGATGGACGTGCAGATGCCGGAGATGGACGGCTTCGAGGCGACGCGCCGCATCCGCGCCGACCCGCAGCTTGCCGGCCTGCTGGTGATCGCCATGACGGCCAATGCGGGCAGCGAAGACCGCGCCCGCTGCCTGGCGGCCGGCATGGACGAATTTTTGACCAAGCCGATCGCCCCGAATCTGCTGTTCCACCTGCTGGCGAAATGGTTTCGCCTGCGTGGCGGGATTGGCGGCATCGGCCATGCGCGCGTGGGCGACAGGCTGGTGGCGGTGCCGAAAGCGTCGCCATCGGCCGCCTCGCCGGACTTGCGTGATACGGCCATTCTCGACCTGGCCACCCTGGCGCTCACGTTCAGCAATGACCCCGTGAAGATGCGCAAGTACACCCAGCTGTTTCTCGATACGGCGCGCGACGGCATCGCCGAAATGGAGCAAGCCATGGCGCTGGAAGACCTGGGGCGCCTGGCCGACCTGGGACACCGCAGCAAATCGTCGGCGCTGGCCGTCGGCGCCCATGCCTTTGCCAGCCTGTGTGCGTCGATCGAAGGCTTGCGCCTTGGCGGCGACCTGCAACAGGCGCGCGCCCTGCTGACGGCCCTGGGGCCGGCCCTGGCGCAGGTGGCGGAACAAATTTCCGTGGAATTTGCCGCCAGCGACGCCCCCTGACGCAGGCAGCGGCGATAATACGCGTTTGACGTCTCCGGCCACCCGGCCGGAGACGCGGCAACCCATCGGATCAGCATGCATACTCCCGTCACGCCCGGCCTCCTCATCCTGCATGGCAACCAGCTGGAACAGCTGCGCGCCGCCGTCTTCCAGTGGCTGCGCCAGCATCCGCTGGCGCCCCTGGAAACGGATATCTTCCTGGTGCAGTCGAACGGCGTGGCCGAATGGCTGAAGATCGCCCTGGCCGAGGAGATGGGGGTGTGCGCCGCCACGCGCATCGCGCTGCCGGCGCGCCTGCTGTGGGAAAGCTACCGGGGCATGCTGGGGCGCGAGCGCGTGCCGCGCGTGTCGCCGTTCGATAAATCCCCGCTGACGTGGCGTTTGATGCGCCTGTTGCCGTCCTTGCTGGCCGACCCGGTCTTCGCGCCGCTGCGCTACTTCCTTGCCGATGGCGACAGCGAGCGCCGGCTGCAGCTGGCCGAACGCCTGGCCGACTTGTTCGACCAGTACCAGGTCTACCGCGCCGACTGGCTGGCCGACTGGGCGGCGGGGCGCGACCAGCTGCGCACGGCGCGCAATGAAACCATCGCACTGAAGGAAGACCAGCGCTGGCAGGCGCAGTTGTGGCGCGCCGTGGCTGCCGACGTCGAGGCTTTCGAGCGCGACACGGGCCGCGCCGACATCCACGACGCCTTCCTGGCGGCGATTGCCGCCGGCGATGCGCCTGCCGGCAAGCTGCCGCGCCGCGTCGTGCTGTTCGGCGTGTCGGCCTTGCCGTACCAGACCTTGCAGGCGCTGGCCGCGCTGGCGCGCCACACGCAGGTGGTGCTGGCCGTGCCGAATCCATGCCAGTTCTACTGGGGCGACATCATCGACGGGCGCGACTTGCTGCGCGCGGAAAACAAGCGCCAGCGGCAGCGCAACGGCACCGACCTGGCGCAAATCCCGCTCGAAGCGCTGCATGCGCACAGCCATCCGCTGCTGGCCAGCTGGGGCAGGCAAGGGCGTGATTTCATCCGCATGCTCGACGAATTCGACGAACACGCGCAAGCCGAGGGGCGCGACGACAGCCTGCGCATCGACCTGTTTGGCGAGGAAACGGGCGAGACCCTGCTGCAGCAGGTGCAGGTGGCCATCCGCGAACTGCGCCCGCTGGCGGAACACGAGCAAACGCCGCCCGATGCGGCCGACCGTTCGATCGAATTTCACGTGGCGCACAGCGTGCAGCGCGAAGTGGAAGTGCTGCATGACCAGTTGCTGGCCATGTTCGCGCACAGCGCCCAGACGGGCCTGCGTCCGCGCGACGTGGTGGTGATGGTGCCCGACATCGACACTTTTACGGCTGCCATCCACGCCGTCTTCGGCCAGTACCGGCGCAATGACGAGCGTTTCATCCCGTTCGAGATCGGTGACGTGAAGGACCGCAGCGTCAACCCGCTGCTCGTCGCGCTCGAGTGGCTGCTGCAGCTGCCGCAGCAGCGCTGCCGCCAGAGCGAGGTGCGCGACTTGCTCGACGTGCCGGCGCTGGCGGCACGTTTCGGCCTGCAGCCGGACGACCTGGCCACGCTGGGCGCCTGGATCGAAGGGGCGGGCGTGCGCTGGGGCCTGGACCAGGAACACCGCGCCGGCCTGGGGCTGGGTGCGGCCGGGGAACAGAATGCGTGGATCTTCGGCGTGCGGCGCATGCTGCTCGGCTATGCCAGCGGCAGTGGCGCCAGCTTTGGCGGCATCGAACCGTATGCGGAAGTGGGCGGCCTCGATGCGGCGCTGGCGGGCTCGCTGGCGCAACTGGTCGAGGCGCTGCTGCACTGGCGCACGGTGCTGGACGGCGCCTGCACGCCAGCCGAGTGGGGCGTGCAGGCGCGCGCGCTGCTGGCCGCTTTTTTCGACGCCGACGACGAGGGCGACCGTTTGACCCTGG
Organism: Janthinobacterium sp. SUN033; assembly: GCF_030397595.1. Taxonomy (NCBI): domain Bacteria; kingdom Pseudomonadati; phylum Pseudomonadota; class Betaproteobacteria; order Burkholderiales; family Oxalobacteraceae; genus Janthinobacterium; species Janthinobacterium sp. SUN033. Next base: position 1,854,987 of record NZ_JAPQNV010000001.1, on the reverse strand, counting down.
CGCAGCTGGAAGGCGCCTTGCAGGGCTGGCTGGAAACCTGCGAACACGCGGGCTTCGTCGAGCCGGTGCCGCTGTCCGTGCTGCGCGTGGCGTGGCTGGGCGCGCTGGACGAGCCCACCCTGAACCATCAATTCGTCTCCGGCGGCGTGACTTTCTGCACCCTGATGCCGATGCGCGCCGTGCCGTTCCGCGTCGTGTGCCTGCTGGGCATGAACGATGGCGATTTCCCGCGCCGCGCGCAGAAGGCCGATTTCGACTTGCTGGCGCTGCCCGGCATGGCGCGCCCGGGCGACCGTTCGCGCCGCGACGATGACCGTTACCTGATGCTCGAAGCCTTGCTGGCCGCGCGCGATAAATTGTACGTGAGCTGGGTGGGGCGCAATGTGCGCGACAATTCCGAGCAGCCGCCGTCCGTGCTGGTGTCGCAGCTGCGCGATTACCTGGCCGCCGGCTGGTCGCTGGACCGGCACCTGATATCGCTGACCACCGAGCATGCGCTGCAGCCGTTCAGCCGCCGCTATTTCGAGGCCGATGGCTTGCTCACGTATGCGCGCGAATGGCGTGTCGCGCATGCCGATGCGGATGCGCAGGCCGCCGTGCTGCCGCTGGGTCCTTACGAGCTCGATCCCGGCACGCGGCTGAAGCTGGGCGAGCTGGCCAGCTTTTTGCGCCAGCCCGTCAAGTACTTTTTCCGCCGCCGCTTGAGCGTGTATTTCGCCGACGCGGCCATGCTGGGCGAGGATGAAGAGCCGTTCGGCCTGAATGCGCTCGAGCGCTATCTGCTGGAAGACACCATGCTGGACGACGGCGGCGCCCTGGAAGCGGCGGATGACGTGCGCGCCAGCCTGGAAGCGCGCGCAGCGAAGCTGGCGCGCGAAGGCGTGCTGCCCATCGGCTTGATCGGCCAGCAAGTGCAGGCGCAACTGGTCGAGGCGCTGGTGCCCGTGCGCAGCGCGTGGTTGTCCTTGCGCGCCTCGTTCCCGTACGCGGCCGACAAGCGCGCCATCAACCTGCCGTTTGGCGAAGTGCAGATCGACGACTGGCTCGACAAATTGTGCAGCAACGGGCGGGAAACGGCCTGGTTGATGCAGATTTCCTCGAAGGTGACGGACAAGGGCGGCCTGGCGCGCGGCGACAAGCTGATGCTGATGTGGCTGCGCCAGCTGGCCGCCGCCGCCCTCGGATTCCCCGTCACCGGCTACCTGGTGGCGCGCGACGCCATCGTCAGCATGGCGCCGCTCGATCCGGCCGCTTCGCGCGCCGCGCTGGCCACCTTGCTGGCGCTGTGGCGCGAAGGCATGAACCATCCGCTGCCCACGGCGTGCAAGACGGGGCTGGCGCTGGTGCAGCAGGGCGACCCGCGCGCCGTCTACGATGGCGGCTTCGATATCTCGGGCGAGCGCGATGAACTGTGCCTGGCGCGCCTGTGGCCCGAGTTTTCCGCGCTGGCCGCCGAGGAAGCGTGGCAGGACTGCACGCGGGAGCTGTATGGCCCGCTGGCCGACTGGCTGCAAGAACACATCACCATCGACCCGATCAGCGCGCCCGATGACGGCGCGGGAGAAGAACAATGACGAGCCATCTGCTCAACCCCCTCGCGTTCCCCCTGCATGGCTCACGTCTGATCGAGGCCTCGGCCGGCACGGGCAAGACCTGGACCATCGCCGCGCTGTACGTGCGGCTCGTGCTGGGGCATGGCGAGGACGACAGCCGTTTCACGCGCCCCCTGCTGCCGGCCGACATCCTCGTGATGACATTTACCCGCGCCGCCACGCGCGAATTGTCGAACCGCGTGCGCGAGCGCCTGATCGAGGCGGCTGCCTATTTTCGCCATGAATTTGGCATTGAATCCGGCGGCAGTGACCCGTTTCTCGACGCCTTGCTGGAGTCCTATCCGGACGAGAGCGAACGGCAAAAGGCCGCGCACCGGCTGATGCTGGCCGCCGAGACGATGGATGAAGCGGCCATTTTCACCATCGACGCCTGGTGCCAGCGCATGCTGCGCGAGCACGCGTTCGACAGCGGCAGCCTGTTCGACGAAGAGCTGGTCAGCGACGAGCAAGCCCTGTTCGAGGATGCGGCCCACGATTACTGGCGCCAGCAAGTCTATCCCTTGCCGCCGCAGGCGCTCGACGTGCTGCTGGCCTGCTGGCCCGACGTGGGGGCGCTGAAGAAGGGCGCGCGCGAACTGGCGCGCCGCGCGGACATCATGGGCATGGCCGACGAAGAACCGCTATCTGCCCTGATCGCGCGCGAACAGCGGGCGCTGGCCGCGCAGCTGGCCACCCTGAAGGCGGGCTGGGTCGAGCGCGTCGACCAGATGGCGGCCTGGATCAACGACCACCGCGCCGCCAATCCCAAGTGTTTTAACGGCGTCAAGATGAAGCCGGAGAACCTGGCGAAGTGGTTCGACGGCTTGCGCAAGTGGGCGCAAGACCCGCTGTTGCTGCTGCCGGCCATCACGGCCAAGGCGTGGGAACGCTTGACGCCGTTCGGCATCGAAGATGCGTTTGCCAAGAGTTTCACGGCGCAGGTGCCCGAGTGCTTCGCGCATACGGAGGCGCTGGGAATCGCCCTGGCCGCATTGACGCCGCTGGCGCACAAGCTGCACCTGCATGCGGCGGCGGCCATCGCGCGGCGCATGGATCAGTTGAAGCGCCAGTCGCGCCAGTTCGGCTTTGCCGACATGCTGCAGCGGCTGCACGACGCGCTGGCCGGCGAGAATGGCGCGGCCCTGCGCCAGCGCATCATCGACCAGTATCCGCTGGCCATGGTCGATGAATTCCAGGATACGGCGCCCGCCCAGTACCAGATTTTCAACCTGCTGTACCGCATCGCCGACAATGACCCGGCCCTGGGCCTGTTTTTGATCGGCGACCCGAAACAGTCGATCTACGGCTTTCGCGGCGCCGACATCCAGAGCTACCTGGCGGCGCGGCGCGCGACGACCGGGCGCCATTACCAGCTGGGCACCAACTACCGCTCGACGGCGCCGCTGGTCGCTGCCGTCAACCAGCTGTTCCTGCACGCCGAGCGCGACGAAGTACCGCTTGGTGCCTTCCGCTACCGCAAAGGGGATGAAAATCCGCTGCCGTTCGAAGCCGTCGACGCCAAGGGCCGCGCTGAGCACCTGGTGAACGCCGGCGGCCCGCTGCCGGCCCTGCTGGCCGCTTGCGCCAGCGATGAAGGGCTGCGCGGCGACAGCTACCGCGAGTATTTCGCGCAGCACTGCGCCGAGCACATCGTCGCCATGCTGGGCGACCCGCAGGCGGGCTTCGATGGCCCCGACGGTTTTACGCGCCTGCAGCCGGCCGACGTCGCCATCCTCGTGCGCGACCGCAAGGAAGCGGCGGCGATCCGCCGCGCGCTGGCGCGCCGGCGGGTCGCCAGCGTCTACCTGTCCGACAAGGATTCCGTCGTCGACAGCGAGGAAGCGCAAGACGTGCTGCGCTGGCTGGCGGCGCTGGCCAATCCCCTCGACGGGGGACTGGCGCGCGCCGCGTTTGCCACGCGCACCATCGGCCTGTCGCTGGGCGAGCTGGCGCGCCTCTCCAGCGATGAACTGGAATGGGAACGCCGCGTCGAGCAGTTGAAGGCCCTGCACCTGATCTGGCAGCGCCAGGGCGTGCTGGCCATGCTGCGCCGCTTCATCCACGAGCTGCAATTGCCCGCCATGCTGCTGCAGCAGACGGGCGGCGAGCGGCGCTTGACGAATCTGCTGCACCTGGCCGAACTGCTGCAATCGGCCAGCCGCCAGCTCGATGGCGAACAGGCGCTGATACGCTGGCTGGCCGAACAGATCGCCGGCGAAGGCGAGGGCGGCGACGAGCGCGTGCTGCGCCTGGAAAGCGATGCGGAGCTGGTGAAAGTCATCACCGTGCACAAATCCAAGGGCCTCGAATACCCGCTCGTGTATCTGCCGTTTGCCGTCACGGCGCGCAAGGTGGATAAGCGCAACCGCAGTTTCTTCGACTATGCGGATGACAAAGGCGAACGCCGCCTCGACTTGTCGCTGTCCGACGAAGCCATGGCGGCGGTCGAGGAAGCGCGCATCGAGGAAGATTTGCGCCTGCTGTACGTGGCGCTGACGCGCGCGCGCCACTTCCTGTGGCTGGGCGTGGCCGCCCAGGCGGCGCGCAAGGCGGGCGAGAACACCTTGCACGAATCGGCGCTTGGCTACCTGCTGACGGGCGGCGACAAGCTGCCGGCGGAGCAATTGCTGTTGCGCTGGCAGCAGGTGGCGGGCGACTGCGACGCCATCTACGTGACTTCCCTGGCGCAGCCCGACGCCTGCACGGTGCTGGACCGGGTCGAGCGGCGTCCTGAATTGCGCCCCGCTCCCGTGTTCGCGGGTGAATTCGAGCGCGACTGGTCGGTGGGCAGCTTTACATCGCTGACGCGCCAGATCGGCGCCGTGGCAGCCGTGCACGTGCCGCAGCGGGCGCTGGAAGAGACCCTGCTGGAAGATGGCACGGGCGTGCCCGCCGTGTCGCCACTGCAGACGGGCGACGCGCCATGGCACCGCTTCCCGCGCGGCTCCGTGCCCGGCAATTTCCTGCACGAGCAGCTCGAATGGATGGGCAGTGAAGGTTTTGACAGCGTCCACGAGGCGCACTTCGATACGCGCCTGGCCGCGCGCTGCGAGCGGGCGGGCTGGGGGCACCGCCAGGAAGACGCCATCGCCTGGCTCAGGGAAATCGCCCTGACGCCGCTGCCGCTGCTCGATGCGTCGCTGTCGCAGCTCGATAGCACCCTGTCCGAGATGGAGTTCTGGTTCCCCAGCGAGCATTTGTCCACGGGGGCGCTCGACCAGCTGTGCACGCGCCTGCTGCTGGACGGCGCGCCGCGTCCCGTGCTGCCGCGGCGCCAGCTGCACGGCATGCTGAAAGGCTTTGCCGACCTGGTCATCGAACAGGATGGCCGCTACTGGGTGCTCGACTACAAGTCGAATGCGCTGGGCGCCAACGACGCGGCCTACCACACGGCCGCGCTGGCGGCCGGCATGGCGCAGCACCGCTACGATATCCAGGGCGCCATCTACATGCTGGCCCTGCACCGGCTGCTGAAAAGCCGCCTCGGCGACGCGTACGACCCGGCCGAACACCTGGGCGGCGCCATTTTCCTGTTCCTGCGCGGTATCGCGAATGCGGACACGCATGGCTGCTACTGGCTGGCGCCGCAGCTGGAACTGCTGGACGGCCTCGATCAACTGTTAGAAGAAACGGAACACCATGCAGCATGACGCACAGATGAACGCTTTGTTTGCCCATGTCGACGGCGTCGCCGAGGATGGCCATCTGCGCCGCCTGAGCGCCGCCTTTGCCCGCTTCATCGCCAGCCTGGACGAGCAGGCGCCGGATGCGCCCGCCGTGGCCGTGGCGTGCGTGGTGCTGTCCGAGCTGGAAGGGCGGGGCCACAGCTGTTTGATGCTGGCTGACCTGGCTGGCGAACCGTCGCAGCTGCTGGGCTGGAGCGAGGAGCTGTGGCATGGCGTGCTGGCCGTTTCCGGCCCGCTGCCCGACAGCGCCGCAGGCTGGCGCGCGTTGCTGGCCCGCGCGCCGCAAGTGTGGCAGGTGGATGCGCCGGACGTGCGCCAGCCGCTGGTGCTCGATGGCGACCGCCTGTACCTGCGCCGCTACTGGCGCGACGAAACCCTGGTGGGCGGGAAAATCGCCTTGCGCGCGCGGGATTTGAACACGCCGCCGCTGGCGCAGGTGCGGCAATGGCTCGACATCCTGTTCGACCAGCCAACCCGGGACGGTGGCCCGGACTGGCAAAAGGTGGCGTGCGCCGTCGCCCTGCGCGGCAAGGTGGCGATCATCACGGGCGGCCCGGGGACGGGCAAGACGTACACGGTGGCCAGCCTTTTGACCTTGCTGTTTGCCGTCTCGCCGCAGCCGGAGCAGCTGCGCATCGCGCTGGCCGCACCCACGGGCAAGGCGGCCGCGCGGCTGAAGCAGTCGATCGACAAGGCGCTGGAAGGCTTGGCGGCGAAGGCGGGTGATGCCTTGCCCTTGCTGGAACTGGCGCGGCGCATGGGCGCGGCGCGCACCCTGCATAGCTTGCTGGGCGCGCGGCCCGATACGCGCGCCTTTGCCCACCACGCGGGCAATCCGCTCGAGGTCGACGTGCTGATCGTCGATGAAGCGTCGATGGTGCACCTGGAGATGATGGCGTCCGTGCTCGACGCCTTGCCGTCCACGGCGATCCTGATCCTGCTGGGCGACAAGGATCAACTGGCGTCCGTGGAAGCGGGCGCCGTGCTGGGCGACTTGTGCCACGACGCGCAGGCGGGCGGCTATACGGCCGACACCATCGCGTATGCGCAGGCGGCCAGCGGCGTGGCCATTCCACCTGCCTTTGCGGGAGCGGCGGGCGCGCTGGCGCAGCAGACGGTGATGCTGCGTCACAGCCACCGTTTCAGCGGTCCGATTGGCGAGCTGGCGCTGGCCGTGAACGGCGGCAGGCCGGATCTGGCCAAGGCCTGTTTCGCCGGCGACAGCGGCGGCCAGCTGGCGTGGAGCGTGACCGCGCAGCCGGACGAGGTGCTGCGCCTGGCCTTGCGCGGCAGGAGCGACGCGCCGGGCGGCTACCAGCCCTACCTGGAACTGGTGAATGCGGGCGAGGAGGGCTATGCGCAGCACGACGACTGGGTGCGCGCCGTGCTGCACGCTTTTGAAGCGTTCCGCATCCTGTGCGCCGTGCGCGAGGGCGAGTGGGGCGTGGCGGGCCTGAACACGGCCATCGAGCTGCGGCTGGAAAAGGAAGGGCTGATACGCCGCAGCGAATGGTATGTGGGCCGTCCCGTGATGGTCACGCGCAACGATTACGGCACGGGCGTGTTCAATGGCGACATCGGGCTGACCTTGCGCGACCCTGCGCGGCCCGGCTCACTGCGCGTGTATTTCCTGGAAGGCGAAAACGTGCGCAGCGTGCTGGCCACGCGTTTGCGCCACGTGGAGACGGCGTTCGCCATGACGGTGCACAAGTCGCAGGGCTCGGAATTCCGCCATACTGTGCTGGTGCTGCCGCAGGAAGGCGGCGCCATGCTGGCGCGCGAACTGGTCTACACGGGCATCACGCGCGCGCGCGACTTTTTTACGCTGGTATCGCCCACGCAGGCCGTGCTGTTCGACGCGATCTTGCGCCGCACGCAGCGCGCCAGCGGGTTGCGGGGATTGATCGGCTGATTTACTTCCCCAGCTTCGCCTTCGCCACCAGCGCCTGTACCACTTGCAGGGTCGCCTGCTCCACGCCCTGGCGCGGCAAGCCCGGGTTGGCGCCGGCGACCATCGATGGATTGGTCAGGTAGCGTCCGCCCACGATCAGGGTGGGCGTGCTGTCGACCTGGTAGCTGGCGGCCAGGCGGGGCAGGTTTTTCAGCTTGGTCTGCACGCCAAACGACTGGTAGGCGCCTTCGAAGGCGGCCTTGTCCAGGCCATTTTTCAGCGCCCAATCGAGGTTGTCGCTGTCGCTGGTCAGGCGCTTGCGTTCCACGTGCCAGGTGTGCATGACTTGCGCGTGCAGCGCCTCTTCCTTCTTCAGCGCTTCCAGTGTCAGGAACAAATGCGCTTCCGGATCATTTGCCGGCGTGTGCGGCAAATGGATGCGGCGGAAAGACACGCTGCCGGCATTCTCCTTGACCCAGCGGGCCAGGCTAGGCTCCAGCGCGTTGCAGGCGGGGCAGTGGTACATGAAAAATTCGATCACTTCCACCTTGCCAGGCGCCGCCTGTACCGGTTGCGGCGTGGCCAGCACCAGATAATCGGCGCCCGGTACGGGCGCTTGCGGCGAGGCGAAGGCGCCGGCGGCGGCGAAGCTGGCGCAGGCCAGGATGACTTGGTGCAAACGCATGGACGCTCCCTTTAAAAATTAACTATAAGGCAATCATAATAGGACGTCAATGTTGGATGGTGTTGCTTTGATGTAATAAATGTTTATTATTCCGAATATTGGATAATATTGTTCCAATTTTTGTGTGAAAATGCAAAGGCAGGGTGGCAGGGCGAAAACGCTGTGTCATTCCATTAACATCAAAACCAGGAGTCCATCATGTTGTCTTCCCTTCGCACGCGGCTGGTACTCATTTGCGTGGCCATCGTCGTGCTGTCCATGCTGGCCTTGTCGGTCGCCAATTACGTCACCACGCGCAGCAGCATGCTGGCGTCGTCGGACCAGCAGATGCAGCAACTGCTGCAAAGCCAGTCGGCCGTGCTGGCGCAATGGGTCGATGGCAAGAAAAAGGTCATGGCGTCCATCGTCATGTCGGCCGAGACGCCCGATCCGCTGCGCGCCTTCCAGATCGCGGAAAAGGCCGGCGATTTTGCGGAAGTGTTCATCGGCTACGCGGACAAGCGCTCCGTGTTTACCCATCCGGGCCGCCCGGCCGATTTCGATCCCACCGCGCGCGCCTGGTACACGGACACCGTCAAGGCGGGCGTGCCGATGCTCACGCCGCCGTACGTGGACGCGGCCAGCCACAAGCTGGTGGTGTCGTTTACGGCACCCGTCGGGCCGAAAGAGGCGCTGAGCGGCGTGGCCGGCGCGGACGTGCTGCTCGATACGGTGATCGCCAATGTGGTGGCGATCAAGCCGACGCCGCACAGCTTTGCCTTCCTCGTCGACCAGAGCGGCACCATCATCGCCCATGCGAACAAGGATTTGAGCCTGCAGCCGGTGGCGAAACTCGATGCGGCGCTGTCGGCCGCGCAGGTCAATCGCCTGGAAAGCACGCGCACGAGCGATGCCGTGCGCCTCGATGAGCGTGACGGCAAGCTGTATGTCACGCGCGTGGCGGGCACCGACTGGCTGCTGGCCGTGGTGCTGGACCAGCAGGAAGCCATGCAAGCGTTGCAGACGATGCTGACGACGGCTACCGTCACGGCCGCGCTGTTGACGGGGCTGGCGGCGCTGCTGCTGTCGCTGCTGGTGTTCAAAATGCTCAAGCGCCTGGAACTGGTGCGCGATGCGCTCGACGATATCGCCTCGGGCGAAGGCGACCTGACGCGCCGCCTCGACGCTTCCGGCGTGGATGAACTGGCGCAGATCGCCGGCGCCTTCAACCGCTTCATCGACAAGATCGCCGCCGTTCTCGTGAAAATCCGCACGGCCAGCGAATCGGTGAAGGTGTCGTCCTCGGAAATCGCCGCCGGCAACCAGGACCTGTCGTCGCGCACGGAACAGCAAGCCAGTTCGCTGGAAGAGACGGCCGCCTCGATGGAAGAGCTGACCAGCACCGTGAAACAGAATGCGGACAATGCGCGCCAGGCCAACCAGATGGCGCAATCGGCGTCCGGCGTGGCCAGCAAGGGCGGGCAAGTGGTGGCGCAGGTGGTCGATACCATGGCCTCGATCAACGATTCGTCGAAGAAGATCGTCGACATCATCAGCGTCATCGACGGTATCGCCTTCCAGACGAATATCCTGGCCTTGAATGCGGCCGTGGAAGCGGCGCGCGCGGGCGAGCAGGGACGGGGCTTTGCCGTGGTGGCGACGGAAGTGCGCAGCCTGGCGCAACGCTCCGCCGGCGCGGCGAAGGAAATCAAGCTGCTGATCGACGATTCGGTGGGCAAGGTCGATTCGGGCGCGCGCCTGGTCGACGAGGCGGGAGCGACGATGCAGGAAATCGTCGACAGCGTGCGCCGCGTGACAGACATCATGGGCGAGATCACGGCCGCAAGCGCCGAGCAAAGCTCCGGCATCGAACAGGTGAACCAGGCGATCGCGCAAATGGACCAGGTGACGCAGCAGAATGCGGCCCTGGTGGAGGAGGCGGCCGCCGCGGCGGAAAGCCTGCAAGACCAGGCCAGCACCCTGGCGCAGGTGGTGGGCGTGTTCAAGCTCGATGAGGGGCAGGCGCCGGCGCCTGTCAAACCGGTGGCGCGCCCACCTGTCGTGCAGCGCATCGCCAGCCGTCCTGTCGCCAAGGCGGCTGCCCGCAAGACGGAACAGTTCGAGGAGTGGGAGGCTTTTTAAGTCGTGTTCAGACCCGCCGGGGCGCCAGGGTCGGCGCCATCTGCCTGGCCACCTCGAAAAAGGCGTTGGTGGCCGGCGTGTTCTGGCGCCGGTCGCGCACGGCCAGGCCCACCTTGCGGCTGACGGGCGGATTGAGCGGCAGGGCGACCAGCTCCGGATACTGCTCGCGCAGGCGCTGCGGCAGGGCCAGTTCGGCGACGATGGACAGGCCGTCGCCGCGGCTGACCATGTCGAGGATGGTGATCACCTGGCTGATGCGGTAGGGCACGTGCGGCTGCAAGCCCGCGTTGGCGAACAGCGGCTCGATCAGGCAGGCGCAGCCCGCCTCGGACATGATGAACGGCCCCTCGCACAGCTGCGCCAGGGTGATGGCCGTTTCGCTGGCCAGCGCATGGCTGCGCGGCACCAGCGCCATCATCTGGTCTTCCACCAGCGGCGCCGTATCGAAACGCTCGTCGGGCAGCACGACGAAGCCGACATCGACCCGGCGCTCGCGTATCCACTGCACCACCTCATGGTCTGCTCCCTCGTCGATGCGCAGGTCGATGCCCGGATAGCGCAGGCGGAATTGCGCCGTGATGGCCGGCAGCAGATTCAAGGAAGACGTCGGGCCGAAGGAACCGATGCGCAGGCTGCCCTGGCGCTGGCCCAGCACGTCGGCCGCTTCCTGGCGCATGGCTTCCGACAGGCCGAGGATTTCGCGCGCGCGCACGAGCAGCTGGCGGCCCACGTCCGTCAGCTCGGCCGAGGCCTGGTGGCGCACGATCAGATCGACGCCCATCTCCTTTTCCAGCGCCTTTAACGCATGCGAGACGGCCGACTGGCTGATGCCCAGCTGCGCGGCGGCGGCGGAAAAGCCGTGCAGTTCGGCCACCAGGGTAAAAATTTCCAGTTGCGTGAAGGTCATGGTGTGGTTTTGTTGAGTTATGAGTATTTGCTCATTATTTCATGAGTTGATATTAGTATTAATATATACGCACACCACCCGCCACACAAGCGGCCTTCAGGATGCACCCTAGGATATCCCATGTCTTCTTCCGCCGTACCCCAGGCTCCGCTGCTCGCCGCGCAGTCGCCGCTCGTCTACATCAAACTGATCTTCGTCGCCCTGTTCTGGGGCGGCACCTTTATCGCGGGGCGCGTGCTGGCGCAGCAGATGCCGCCCATGACGGCCGCCAGCGGCCGCTTCGGCGTGGCCGTGCTGCTGCTCGTCGTGCTGGCGTGGAAGCTGGAAGGGGGCTTGCCGCGCCTGGACCGCAAGCAGCTGGCGACGACGGCGGCCCTGGGCTTGACGGGCATCTTTTTATATAACCTGTGCTTCCTGGCGGCCCTGTCGCGCATGCCGGCGGGACGCACGGCCCTGTTCGTGGCCCTGAATCCCATCGTCACGGCGCTGGCCTCGGCCATGCTGTTCCGCGAACGGCTCGGTTCCTTCAAGTGGCTGGGCATCATGCTGGCGTTTTGCGGCACGGCCATCGTCATCACGCGCGGCGATCTGGCCGGCGTGCTGCACGGGACGGGCGGCGGCATCGGCATGGGTGAAGTATTCATGTTCTGCGGCATTTCCAGCTGGGCCGCCTACACCCTGATCGGCCGCGTGGCGCTCAAGGGCTTGTCGCCGATTGCCGCCACCACATATGCATCGATGTGGGGCCTGGCCTTTTTGCTGGTGGGGGCGGCCGTGGAATTCCCGACCGTGCCATGGCACAGCTTCGGCTGGCAAGTGTGGGCCGCCATCGGCTACCTGGGCGTGTTCGGCACGGTGATCGGCTTTGTCTGGTATTACGAAGGCGTGAAAGCGCTGGGACCGTCGCGCACGGCCGTGTTCAACAACCTCGTGCCCGTGTTCGGCATCGTGCTGGCGGCGGGGCTGCTGGGCGAACCCGTGCTCGTCTCGATGCTGGTGGGCGGCGCGGTGACGATTGCCGGTGTGGTGATGACCAACCGGCAAGCGAAATAACTATTTTGCGCGGCGGCGTTTACCAGGCTTCGCCGGCGCCTTCTTGTGCCGGCTGACGGAGGCGCGCATCACTTTCGGTTCTTCGATGCCGTTCTCGGCCGCCAGCATGCGGCGGATGTTGACGGCGTCCATGGCGCGCACGGAATTGGCGCGCGCGTTGAGCAAAATCATGGTGGCGAACTTGCCGGCCGACTTGATGCGCATGATCAGGCAGCGGCCCGCTTCATTCGTGTAGCCCGTCTTCGACAGGCCGATATCCCAGCCCTTGGCGCCCACCAGGCGGTTCGTGTTGTGGTATTCCACGTCGCGCCCCTTGATCTGGATCACGTCCTTCGAATCGGTGGTGATGCGGCTGATTTCCGGGTAATGCGAGGCGGCCACGGCCATCTTGACGAGGTCCGCCGCCGTCGACTGGTTGTTCGGCGACAAGCCCGTCGGTTCCTCGATCACGGTCTGGCGCATGCCCAGGGCCTTGATCTTGGCGTTGACGGCCACGGCAAACGCCGTCGGGCCACCGGGGAAGGTGCGCGCCAGCGAGGCGGCGGCGCGGTTGTCGGACGACATCAGCGCCAGTTGCAGCACGTCGTGACGGCTCAGGGTGGCGCCCACGGGCACGCGCGAGGTGCTGTGCTTGAGGGTATCGACATCCTCGCGGTCGATGCTGATCTCTTCCTGCATATTCGCCTTGGAGTCGAGCACGACCATGGCCGTCATGAGTTTGGTCAGCGAGGCGATGGGGACCACCACGTTGGAATTTTTTTCAAGCAAGACTTTGCCTGTGCCGTCTTCGACCACCAGTATCGACTGGGAACCGAAGGGCACGGCGATGGCCGCTGTCGAAAGCGTCATCAGCACCGCGGCGAACATTTTTTTGAGCATGGGATTGTATGTGGGAAAGCAGTTTTGGGGCGCCATCGTGGGCGCTGCGCGCAAATCCGGAAGCGGGCCGCGCGGGGACGCGGCGTGTATCTCGGAGGCAATATTTGCCAAGCTTAAACAATACCATTAAAGATCAAGCGATGTCTACGGGATAAGGGCGCCACAGGCTGTGTAGCGGCCAATTTGGCAAATAAACGGGGCTATTCTTGCCGTAGTGAAAATTGTTGCGCGATTATTGATTTCGTCTTGGAAACTTCGTATTATTTCAGCAATATTGGCAGCCATGGTCCGGCAGGCGCCGCGCGCTTCGTCGTTGATGCCTGCCGCTTCGTGCTTCGTCGCCCCACGCTATGCCCTGCAACAGGGGCGCCGTAGACTGCGTTCATGCCTGATTGACACGACAAGGAGAACGCAGCATGTGGGAAAAATTTGCCGGATGGTATCGCTGTTACGACGATGAAACCCTCAGGGTGCTTGCGCATCCGGACACGGCGGCCCAGTTGCCGCCTGGCTGGCGGCGCTGGGTGGCGTTGCGGCTCATCACCCTGACGCCGATCGAGCGCCAGCAATTCCACGCCTTCATGCTCAAGTACCGGGGCGCCGGCTTTTACCTGGCGGCGGCCAGGCTGATGCTGCTGTTCAGCTGCATCGGCGTCGTGCTGCATTTGCTGCTGCCTGACAAGGTCGGCTGGGCCAAGGCTGTGGCGTTCAGCAATGTCCTGGGCCTGGCGATGGCCTGGGGCGTGCTGGGGGTCTGGTTCAATTACCGCAAGCTGGCGCAGCGCAAGCTCAAGGTACTGTTGCTGCTGCTGGTGCCGGCCCTGGCCGGTGTGGCGATCGGCGTGCTGCGCGCCATGCTGGAAGGCCATGCTTCCATCGGCGTGGCGCTCGAGCGGGGCGCGCGCGTGGGCGGCTGGGCCGCGCTGACGGCCGGGCTGGTGTATATGGTGCCGATGACTATCGTCGTGCTCTGGCGCAACCGCCAGTACGAGGCGCTGGCCCTGCAGCTGCAGCAGGATGCCGAGCGCGACCGCCTGGCGCGCGAACTGAGCGAATCGCAGCTGCGCCTGCTGCGCGCGCAGATCGAACCGCATTTCCTGTTCAATACCCTGGGCGCCGTGCAGCAGCTGGCCGAGCAGGGCGCCCACGGGGCGGCGCAGGCGGCCGCGCTGACGGCCAACCTGATCGCCTTCCTGCGCGCCAGCCTGGCCGAGATGCGCGCCGACCAGGTGCCCCTGCAAACGGAATTCGACGTGGTGCAAGCCTATCTGCAAGTGATGCAGGTACGCCTGGGCGCGCGCCTGTCCTTCCGCCTCGACTTGCCGCCCGGCCTGGCGCAGATACAAGTGCCCAGCATGATCTTGCTGACCCTGGTGGAAAACGCCATCAAGCATGGCATCGAGCCATCGCTGCGGGGCGGCGAGATCGTCGTCTCGGCCGTGCTGGACGGGGACGGCGCCATGCGCTTGCGCGTGCAGGATAGCGGCGTGGGCCTGGGCGCCGCGAGTGCGCCTGGAGGCGGCCTGGGCCTGGAAAATGTGCGCCGCCGGCTGCAGCTGGCCGCGGCCGCTGCCTGCGTGCACGTGCAAAATGGCGAGGAAGCGGGCGTGCTCGCCGAAATCGTGTTGCCGATGGATTTGAAGGAAACCGCCGCATGAATGCCACCATCCTGATCGCCGAAGACGAACCCCTGATGCGCGAACGCCTGCAAACGATGCTGGCGCTGGCCTGGCCCGAGGCGCGCATCGTGCTGGTGGCGGAAAACGGCAACGATGCCTGGGACGGTTTCCTCGAGCATGAGCCGGACGTGGTCTTCCTCGACATCCGCATGCCGGGCCTGTCTGGCCTGGAAGTGGCCGAGCGTATCGGCACGCGGGCGCACGTGGTATTTGTCACCGCGTATGACCAGTATGCCGTCGACGCCTTCGACGCGGGCGCCGTCGATTATCTGTTGAAACCCGTGCAGGCCGAGCGCTTGCAGCGGGCGCTGGCCCGGCTGCGCGACAAGCTGGGCGCCCAGCCGGCCGACATGGCCCATCTGCTGCAGTCGCTGCGCGCCGCGCTGCCGGCGCCGCCGCGCGAAAAACTGAAATGGATCAAGGCCAGCGTGGGCAAGCAGATCCGCCTGATCGACATCGACGACGTGCTGTTCTTCCAGGCCGACACCAAATACACGCGCGTGGTGCTGGCCGGCTCGGAAGCGCTGGTGCGCACGCCGCTGAAGGATTTGCTGGGCGGGCTGGATCCCGCACAGTTCTGGCAAATCCACCGCGGCACCATGGTCAACGTGAAAGCCATCGAGGCGGCCGAGCGCATCGACGCCGAGCGCATGCAGGTGCTGCTGCGCGGCAGCACGGAAAAGCTGCCCGTCAGCCGCACGTTTACCTATTTGTTCAGGGATTGATATGATGGCAATGTTTTTAATCTGCCACCATATGGACTTTTCATGACAATTCTACGCCGCTGGTTCGCCGCCATCCTTCTTTCCTTGCTCTCCTGTACTGCCGCCCACGGGGCGCAGAAGGAGGAAAAGGTCGTGTATCACGTCAATGACGCCAGCAATGCCACGGCTGCGCTGAGGAATATCCGCAACCACCTCGATGCCAGCCCGCAGGTGACCATCGTGCTGGTCGCCCACGGTCCCGGCATCGACTTCCTGCTCGACGGCGCCATCGACAAGCAGGGCACTCCGTATGACGTGGCGGTGCGCGAGCTGGTCAAGCGGGGCGTGAGCTTTCGTGTCTGCAATAACACCTTGCAAGGACGCAATATCGACCGCCAGCGCGTGCTGCCCGAAGCCGTCATCGTGCCGTCGGGCGTGGCCGAACTGAGCCGCCTGCAGGCGCAGGAAGGCTATGTGTATATCAAGCCCTGATGCACGCGCCGTTGCCAGATGGCAACGGCGCGGCGCATGGACAGGCGATGCTTACTGGATCTTGGCGATCGACACCTCCGTCGATTTCACCAGCGCGATGACTTCGCTGCCCACTTTCAAGTCCAGGTCCTTGATCGAGCGCGAGGTGATCACCGACGTGACGATGCCGTGCGGCGTTTCCACGTCCACTTCCGACACCACGGGGCCAAAGATGATTTCCTTGATCTTGCCGCGAAACTGGTTGCGTACATTCACTTCCGAGATAGCCATGATATTTCCTTTGTACCCGTAATACGCCGTGCGGCGCGACATGGCCAGAGTACGGCGCGCGCGCGCTTTTGACCACGAATCGATGCGCATATCGATATGCGGAAATGATGCGCGGATGCCGCCGCAAGCATATTATTCGCCTATACTCGTCCGTCTATCCACGCGGAGGTTTGCCATGCGTCCATGCTTGCTGTCGTTCCTGTTATTGCCCCTGCTGTTGCCCACCTCTGCCGCGCTGGCGCAACCGGTCGCTGCCCTGCAGCCGATGGCTTTCCTGGCCGGGCATTGCTGGAAGGGAGAGTTTCCTGGTGGTAAGCAGACGGATGAGCACTGTTTCCAGTGGCTGTATGGCGGCCGGATGCTGCGCGACGTGCACACGGTGCGCAGTCCCGGCAAGCCCGATTACGTGGGCGAAACCACGTATTACCACGATGCCGCCGAAGGCAAAGTGGCCTTTCTGTATGTGGAAAACAGCGGCGGCTACAGCCGCGGCACGATGCTGCCGGCGGACGGCGGCCTCGATTTTCCTGCCACGCAATACGTGGGCGCCAGTGGCAAGGCGCTGACGTATCGCGTGCGCTGGGCGCCGTCGGGCGATGCCTATGAGGCGGCCAGCGAGATGCTGGTGGACGGGCGCTGGCTGCCGCAATTCAAGCTGCTGCTGAAAAAACAGTGACGCGGCGGCAATAAAAAAACCGGGACTCGTCCCGGTTTTTTTATTGATGTGGCGCAAGCTTACTTCTGATAAATCTTGTCGAACTCGCCGCCATCGTCAAAATGTTTCTTTTGCGCTTGTTTCCAGCCGCCAAAGACGTCATCGATGGTGAACAGGGTGATCGGCTTGAAGCTGGCTGCGTATTTTTTCGCCACTGCCGCCGAACGGGGGCGCAGATAGTGCTTGGCGACCAGTTCCTGGCCTGGCTCCGAGTACAGGTATTGCAGGTAGGCCGTGGCTTCCTTGCGGATGCCGCGGCGGTCGACGACCTTGTCGACGACGGCCACCGGCGACTCGGCCAGGATGGAGATGCTTGGATACACGACTTCGAAGTTGTCGCCGAATTCGGCGCGCACCAGTTGCACTTCATTTTCAAACGTCACCAGCACGTCGCCGATTTCGCGCTGCGTGAAGGTGGTGGTGGCGCCGCGGCCGCCGCCGTCGAGCACGGGCACGTTCTTGAACAGCTTGGTAACGAGCTCGCGCGCCTGCGCTTCGCTGCCGCCTTTTTTCACGGCATAGCCCCACGCCGCCAAATAGGTGTAGCGGCCATTGCCCGAGGTTTTCGGGTTCGGCACGATGACCTTGATGCCGGGCTTGGCCAGGTCGTCCCAATCCTTGATGTGTTTCGGGTTGCCTTTGCGCACCAGGTACACCATGGTCGAGTAGAACGGCGCCGCATTGTTCGGGAATTTCTTGGCCCAGTCGGCCACCACGAGGCCGCGGTCGACGAGGATGTCGATGTCATTGGCCTGGTTCATGGTCACGACGGACGCTTCCAGGCCATCGGCGACGGAGCGCGCCTGCTTGCTGGAGCCGCCGTGCGATTGCTTGATGGTGATGGTTTCGCCCGTTTTGGCTTTCCAATCTGCAATAAATGCGGGATTCACGTCCTTGAACAGTTCGCGCATCACGTCGTAGGACGCGTTCAGCAAGACCACCGGTTCGGCGGCGCTGGCGGCCATCGGCAGGCTCATGGCGGCAGCGGAAGCGGCCAGGGCGCTGGCCAGGAACCAGCGGCGCGAGCGTTGGGTGAGCGTAGCTGCGGCAGTCGATACGGCGTTGGAATGGGTCATGTTGAACTCTTGTTGTGAGAATAGATAGACATAGTCTAAAATTCCGGCCGGAAAAGAAACGAATTTTTCGTAATATGCTTAGAGCCTATCCCAGCAGATGAATACATCCCCTGCTGGCGCCCCTCAGAAGCGGGGACTGCGTTGCTCGTCGTCGCGTGGCTCGCCACGCGTCCTCCTCACGCCTTGTCCGCGCTCCTGATGCGCTGCCAGCAGAAGACGCTCCCTGCGGGGATAGGCTCTTAGATTCGATTCCCGTTTGCGCTAAAAAACATATATCGATTTCTGGAAACATTCGTGGGCAAGATGCGCATCAGCACTTAGTCTGCACGCATGGCGCCATAGGCAAAACCGGTCCGTGGCGTGCGGCAAAAAACCCGAAAGCGCCGCTTGGTGTATAGTCGAATCGCACGATACAGGGGTAAAACCGCCTGCATCGGCAACTGGAATATTTTGTGAGCGTACATGAGTCTTGAAATTCGTATTGCAACATCGACCGACGCTTTCGAGGCGTGCAACGTATTACGACGCTCCATCGTCGAATGCTGCAGCCTCGATCATCGGGACGATCCGGCCATCCTGGAAGCCTGGCTGGGTAATAAAACACCGCAGATGGTGGCGTGCTGGTTCGCGTCGCCCACCAATTTTTCGCTGGTCGCAGTCGAGGCGGGCGCCGTCGTCGGCGTCGGCTTGCTGACGCGCGCCGGCAAGCTGGCCCTGTGCTACCTGCTGCCCGAGGCGCAAGGCCGCGGCGCCGGCAAGGCGCTGGTGGAGCAACTGGAAGCGCAGGCGCGCGAGTGGGGCATCAAGGCTTTGCAACTGCACAGCACGGCCAGCAGCCAGGCCTTTTTCGTCAAGCAGGGGTATGTCGAGGCGGGCAATGTCCGCTCGCCGTATGGCGTGGAAACGATTTTTTGCTGGAAACAGATTGACCCCGCAGGCATCGCCAGCGGCGACCCCAAGCGCAAGCGCTTTTGCAACTGCAATTCGGCCTGACGCCGGTCTTGCACCTCAGCCCGCCCATCCGGCGGCGGGCCATTTCCTCCCTTTGAATATTTCCCTTCAGTAACTGATCTGGATATACACGCCTTGTTGCGCGCTATCGTTTGCCGGCAGCAAGGTGCCGCCGGCAAACAGTTTCAGTTCGCCGGGCGCGAACGCCAGCCAATCCTCGTTTTGCGTCAATGGATGCGTGGCGATGACGGCGATGCGGTCGTCCAGGTGATTATGCTGGCGAAAGTCGATGCTGCGCTCGCAGTCGATCAGTTGCGCCACGGAAAACGGGTATTCGCGTATCACATAGTGCAAATGCGTGGAACAGTGGGCAAACAGCAGTTCGCCGTCCGACAGGATGAAATTGAAGGTGCCGTGCGCGGCAATCTCGCGCGCCACTTCGCCGATGGCGGCGCGCAAGTCGGCGCGCGCGGGTTCGCCCAGGGGAAACTGCGTGCGCAAGCGGGCCAGCAAGTGGCAAAACGCCTGTTCGCTGTCCGTGTCGCCGCTGGCGTGGTAGTGCGCATTGGCGGGTGCGCGCCACGTTTTCAAGTCGCCATTGTGGGCGAAGGACCAGGTCTTGCCCCACAGGTCGCGGGCGAACGGGTGCGTGTTTTCCGGCGCGATGCGGCCTTGCGTGGCCTTGCGGATGTGCGCGACGATGTTTTTCGCTTTCACGGGATGCTGCTGCACCCGGGCCGCCAGCGGCGAATCGATGGCCGCCAGGTGATCCGTCAGCAAGGTGCAGCCGCTACTGGAATGATAGGCGATGCCCCAGCCGTCGCGGTGCTCGTCCGTGCGTCCGCCCCGTTCGGCAAAGCCGGCAAAGGAAAATCCCAGCGCGGCCGGCTTGCTGCTGTTCATTGCGAGTAACTGGCACATGGCGGCCCTTCCTGATGGTATCGGTACACGCCCACAGTAAAGGCGGGCGGCAGGGGCGGGAAGGAATGTTTCCGACTATCGTTATGCGCTGTCCGCCGTTGCGGCCATATATGCTGGGCGCATATCAAATGGCGAAACCATTCGTTCTCCTTTGGTTGGCGCTGCCTTACTCTGCACACTTTGGCGCCGCCTTCCCCATGAGGGCAGCCGGCGCAGCCCGATGAAGGAGCACGTATGCCATTTCCCGTCCTGAAAAACTACCTGGCCCGTTTGTCGCACCAAACCCAGGCCGGCACCAGCGTCTGGCTCGACGGGGAGGGCAGGGCGCTGGGGCGCTTTTTCAATTGCACCATGACCAGCGCCTTCCAGCCGCTGCGCGAACTTGAAAGCGGCAAGCTGGTGGCGTTCGAGGGCCTGGCGCGCAGCGTGTCGAAGGCGGACGAGGGTTTGTCGCTGTGGCGTTTGCTCGACCATGCGGCCAGCGACGATGAATCCGTGGAACTGGACCGACTGTGCCGCATGTTGCACGCCATTAATTTTTTCCGGCAGGCGGAAGCGGAGCAGGCCGACCTGTACCTGAACGTGCATGACCGCCTGTTGAGCGCCGTCAGCAGCAATCACGGCCACGCCTTCCAGCGCATCCTCGACGCGCTGGGCTTGCCCATCGAGCGCATCGTGCTGCAATTGCCGACGGTCACGCCGAACCAGGGTTGGCTGCTCAACTATGTGGCCGACAATTATCGCCGTAACGGTTTCCGCCTGGCCATCAACGTGGCCAGCGTGCATGAAGCCACGGGCATGCTGGAGCGCTTGCACCCGCATGCGTTCAAGCTCGACGCGGGCAACCTCAGCGACGAGCAGGCCGTCGCCAGTTTCGTCACCCTGTGCCATGCGGCGAAAATCCGCGTCGTCTTCAAGCGCCTCGACACGCCGGCCGCGCTGGCTGCGCTGCAGCGCGTCGCCGCCATCACGGGCTTGCCCATCGTGGCCCAGGGTTATCTGCTCGACAAGCCATTGACGGCGCTGGCGCAGGCAAAACAGGACGCGGCCGCCGGCGCCGCCGCGTGAGCGGTTTCCCGCTTAAGCCAGCTCAGCGGAAAATACGTGAGAAACAGGCAGAGACGATAGAAAATGAGGGTTTTTCTTCGCAGCACAATACGCTATAGTATTCCCATCGTTATATTGGACTGACTATGGCATCGCGCAGAAACTTTCTACACCATGGTATGGGCCTGGCCGCGTTGGGCCTGGTTGCCACTCCTCTCATCGGCTGCGCCTCGCGCACGGCCGCTCCCGCCTCCGCTTCGGCCAGCGCCAAGCCGCGCGCGCCGCGCACAGGCGTGCCGCCCCAGCCGACGCAACTGGCCAGCATCGACCGCTCGATCACCTCGCAGCCGCGCGCGGCCATCACCGAGATGGAACCGCCTCCCGACATCTTCGACGCGCAGGCGCTGGACCTGGAATTCTGGCTCAAGCCCCGCACCCTGGAAGTGGTGCGCCCGGCCAGCAATGAAAAAGCCAGGCTGCTGTACTGGAAAGATGGCGAAGTCATCGATTCCGCCTACCAGGAACTGTGCCACTTGCTGCGCGATGTGAACGGCAAGAAGACGGCGCCCATCGACCCGAAACTGCTGGAAACCCTGTGGGGCACGCAGGCGTTCGTGGCCCGCTACGGCATCGAGCAGCCGCTGGAAATCTTGTCGGGCTACCGTACGGCCGAGTCGAACAGCCGCCTGCGCGAAGCGGGCGTGCCGGCTGCGCGCCAGTCGCTGCACATCTCGGGCCGCGCCGCCGACATCCGCGTGGCGAACTTGAACGCGGAAGTGCTCGGTTCGCTCGTGCGCAGCTTCAAGCAGGGCGGCGTGGGCTTCTATTACCGCTCCGGCCCCCGTGGCGGCTGGATCCATGCGGATACGGGCCTGCAGCGCACCTGGAAGGGTTAAGCGTTAGCACTGAGCGCTAGTCACGCTAGTCATAGTGATACGGCGGTTCCGGCACGCTGTCGTTGCCGGCGCGCCGCCATGCGTCGAAATTCACGGGGCGTTCCCAGTAAATGCGCCAGCCCAGGCGCTGGCTGGCTTGCGCCTCGGGATGCGCTTGCAGGTAAGCGTCGATGAAGCGCGTGAATTCCGAGACATAGCCGCCGCGGCGGTAGGGAAGTGGACGAGTCATGGCTCCTCCTGCTGTTGACATTTCTTTCATTCTATCGCCAGCGGCGGAAAAGCGCCGCCCGTTTCCAGCTTCCCATGAAACTCTCCAGCCATAATATCGAACTGTTCCTGGCCGTCGTCGACGGCGGCTCGTTCTCGGCCGCCGCGCGCGCCTTGCGGCGGGCGCCGTCGGCCGTCAGCATGGCGATGGCCAACATCGAGGCGGAACTGGGCATCACCCTGTTCGACCGGGGCGCGCGCGAAGCCGTGCCCACGCCGGCCGCGCTGGCCCTGCTTCCCCACGCGCGCCTGATCGCCGAGCAGTTGAAGCAGTTGCACCTGCACGTGCAGGAATTGTCGCAGGGGCTGGAAAGCCGCATTTCGCTGGGCATCGCGGCCGAGCTTGACCATACGCCCTTCCTGGCCGCCGTGCGCGCCCTGTCGCAGCGCCATCCGCTGCTCGACATCGAAGTGCTGACGGCGCCGCAGGACGATGTGCTCGACATGCTGCACCGGGGCCGCATCAGCGCCTGCATGGCTTTCGCTGGCGGGCGCATCAATCACGAAGAACAGTTCCAGCTGGTGGGCAGCGATGCCTTGCTGGCGATTATTTCCACCCAGCATCCGCCCAGCGCGGCGGGCCAGCCCCTGTATATCGAGGAATTGGTGAATTTGCGCCAGATCATCGTCGCCAGCCGCGAACTCGACCTGGCCGATGCGCGCCCCGTGGTGGGGCTGTCCTATTGGCGCACGGACAGCTTGCCGATGGCGCTGGCCATGGTGGAAGCGGGCTTGGGATGGGGCAACTTTGCCGCCTCGGCCATCCAGCATTCTCTGGCGGCGGGGCGGGTGCGCTGCGTGGCGTTCAAGAATACGGGCAATGGCCTGGTCGTGCCCATCCACCTGGTGTGGATGAAGGACCGGCCGCTGGGCATGGCGGCGCGGTCCTTTCTTCAGTTGCTCAGCGAAGCAGCCTGAACGTCAGTGGCTTCTTCCTTCGGCTGCTGCGCCGACAGGGGCACGCCGAACAGGCCGTCGAAGAAGTAATTGAAAATGAAGCTGTAGCACGGGATGATCAGCATCAGCGCGAAGTCCAGCACGAACGCTTGCCACAAGCTGATATCGAGCCACCAGGCGATCAGCGGGATCAGGTAGATGACCAGGGTGATCTGGAAGCCGATCGCGTGCAGGATGCGGCGCCAGACGGTGCGCGTGCGCGACACCTGGCGGATTTCCCAGTATTCGAAGGCCGTGTTGTAGAGCAGATTCCAGATCACGGCGATGGTGGTGATCATGATCGCCAGCGGCCCCGTGCTGGTGGGCGACTCGCCCGAAAGCAGGGTCAGCCAGGCCGTGGAAATGGCCATGCCGATGATTTCAAAGGCGGTGACGTAGACGATTTTGCGTTTGATGCCTTGCATGTAAAGCCTGTAAAGAAGAGATGGCGCGTATTCTAAGTCAGGTGTTCTGATGTTTGAAGTCGGTAGCTGTCAGTTTTTCTGATGGATTCGCTGTGGGAATACCGTGCGTGCCGCGAACGGTGGATAATGGCGGCTGGCAGGCAACCGGTCCCGCCGCATCACCGCAGAAAAGGTCAACGAGCATGCAAGGCGCAGCAGACAGCAACATCCCCGATACCCCCGCCGATACCCCCGCCGGCGCGGACGAACGTCCCCGTTTCCGCCCCCGTCCGTGGGAGCACCTGGAAACGCCGTACGACGTGGAAGTGTGGATCGAAGAACATAACCGCAGCATGCAGGACAATATCCGCACCACGGAAACGGGCGTGGGCATCTGCTTTACCCTGGCCGAAGGGGGCGATATCTATATGCAGACGAGCGCCGACGGCGCCGTCGTGCTCGACGTGACGCCGGACGCGGCCTGGGTCTCTCCCCTGATCAGCGCGGCCACGGGCTGCGAGACGCCGGATGGGGCGCTGTGGATCTTGCCTGACGATAAGTTGATCCAGCTGATCGTGGGGCTATCGAGTCTGGTGGCCAGCACCTTGCTGGTGGTGGGGCATGATTTCGGCTTGCGCCGGCGCGGCATGGGCCGCTGAGCCGTTCGCACGCCGCCGGGGCCGGGCGGCCATGCTCCATGCCACTTGTCCCGCTCCCGTTTGCGCTGTATCATGCGGGCGTTGCAAAATATGCCATGCCCGCGCCTGGCATGCCTTCCGCCTACATTCGATGAAAAGCCTGTAATGCATAAAGACAAGCTGGACCTCCGCGACATCAGCCTGGTGTGCGTGGAAACGCGTTATCCCGAGCTGGCCAGTTTTGCCATCGAGCGCTGCCTGGCCGGCGCCGATTTCAAGGAATGCCTGCTGTTCACTTCCCGCCTGCATGACTTGCCCCCGCATATACGCCAGGTGCTGATCGCCCCCATCGAGAGCGTGGAAGCGTATTCGGCATTCATGGTGCATGAGCTGGGAGCCCATTTCAGCGGCACGCACGCGCTCGTCATGCAGTGGGACAGTTTCATCGTTGATGCGCGTCAATGGCAGAGCGCTTTCCTCGACTGCGATTATATCGGCGCACCGTGGTCGCATCGCCCGGTAGCCGTCGGCAATGGCGGCTTCTCGCTGCGTTCGCGGCGCCTGTATGACATCTTGCCGCGGCTGGCCATCACGCAACCCCATCCTGAGGATTATGCGATCTGCGAATTGCATGGCGACCGGCTGCGCGAGGAGTTCGGCGTGCGTTTCGCCGATGCGGGCCTGGCCTCCAGCTTTGCCTTCGAAGGCATCATGCCGGCCGGTCCCACGTTCGGTTTCCATGGTTTTTTCAACTTTGGCGAAGTGCTGGACGACACGGAACTGACCGATTACCTGCGCAAGTGCGACGATGCCATAATGCATGCGCCAACCGCGCGCGGGCTGATCAAGCAGCTGTACCGCTCCGGCCGCTACCGGATGGCGGCCCGGATATTGCGCCGGCGCATCAACGGCGGCGCGGCGCTATTCGGCGATGCCTGCCTGCTTGCCTTGCGTACAGGCATGCACGCGCTCACGCACGGCCGCTCGCGCCCGGCGTCGCCGCGCGCCTAGCCGTCCTGGCGGCTGCCGCACCGGCTGCCGCCATGCATCGCTCGACACTGAGCCTTGCGCATGCTAGTCTCGGGACAGCATCCGCCTGATCGCCTGGGCGGTGGTGCAAAGGATAGCCATGGACAATACACCGCATGCGGTTTCAGCTCCTGATTCCTCCCTGCATGGCCAGGACCCCGTGCCGTGGCCGGCCACTCCCTTGCTTGACGATGGCGTCTTCAGTCCGGAACGGGTGAAGGCCGAGCGCGAGCAAGCCTATTTCAACGATTTATACCTGCTGGCGCCCGTCGCCTATTTCGTGCTCGGTCTCGATGGCGTGATCGTGCAAGTCAACCTGGTGGCGGCCGAATTGTTCGGCCTGGTGCGCGAGCGCCTTGGCCACGTGCTGTTCCGTTCGTATGTGCACGAGGCGTTCCGCCACGATTTCGAGCAATTCGTGCAGCGTGTGCTCAATAGCAGCGAGCCCGAGCGCATCCAGCTGCAGGTGCGGCGGCGTCCCGGCGCGCGCGAAGCTGGCTTGCCCGTCAGCCTGCTGGGCAGCGTCGATCCGAACGGCCAGGCGCTGCGCCTGGTGCTGGAGCAGGCCGAAGGCAAGCTGGCCGCGCTCGAACGCAGCGAAGAGCGTTTCCGGCGCATCGTGCACAGCGCCGAGGAGGGCATCTGGGAAATCGATGCGCAGGCGCTGACCAGCTTTGTCAATCCGAAGATGGCGCAGATGCTCGGTTGCCAGATCGAGGATATGCTGGGCCAGCCGCTGGCCGCCTTCATGGATGACGAGGGACGCGCCATTCTGGAGCGTAACATTGCGCGGCGCCAGGATGGCATCGTCGAGCGCCACGAATTCAAGTTCCTGCGGCGTGACGGCAGCACCTTGTGGGCCACCCTGGCCACCAATCCCATCTTCGACTCCGGCGGCGCCTACCTGGGGGCGCTGGCGCTGGTCAGCGATATCACGCTGCAGCGCACGGCGTCCGAGCGCCTCTGGCGGCAAGCCAATTTCGACCCCTTGACGGGCTTGCCGAACCGCCACCTGTTGCTCGACCGCTTGCAGCACGAGGTGCGCCACGCCAGCCGCGAAGGCGGTTGCCTGGCCTTGCTGTTCATCGACCTCGATCATTTCAAGCTGGTGAATGACCGCCTGGGCCAGGAGAAGGGCGACATGCTGCTGCGCCAGGCGGCGCTGCGCATCAGCGAGCACGTGCGCGCCAGCGATACGGTCGCGCGCCTGGGCGGCGACGAGTTCGCCGTCATCCTGGCCGGTGTGCGGCAGCTGGGCGGCATCGAGCGCGTGCTGCAGGAGCTGACGACGGCGCTGGCCCTGCCTTTCGTGCTCGACGGCGACACGGCGCACGTGTCGGCCAGCGTGGGCGTGGCGCTGTATCCGGCCGACGCGGAGGCGACGGACAGCTTGCTGCGGCATGCCGACCAGGCCATGTATGCGGCCAAGAGCGCAGGGCGCAACGGCTACAGCTATTTCACGCCGGCCTTGCAGCAGGCGGCTGACCTGCGCCGCGCGACGGTGCGCGAGATGCGCCTGGCGCTGGCGCAGGACCAGTTCGAAGTGCATTACCAGCCCATCATCCGCCTGTGCGATGGCAGCATCGAGCGGGCAGAGGCGCTGCTGCGCTGGCGCCATCCGCTGCGCGGCTTGCTGCTGCCCGCCGATTTCATCGCCTTCGCCGAGGCCAACGGCCTGATCATCGATATCGGCGAGTGGGTCTTCCGCCAGGTCGTAAGCCAGGCGCGGCAGTGGAAAGCGGCGCATGGCGCCGTGTTTCAGATATGTATCAACAAGTCGGCCGTGGAATTTCGCTGCGATGCCGCGCTCTACCAGGACTGGGGCAACGCGCTGGCGCGTGCGGGCCTGGCGCCGGGCACCATTGTCATTGAGGCAACAGAAGCGGTGCTGCTCGACGAGGCGCGCCCGGTGGCCGACCGTCTGCGCCAGTTCCGCGCCATGGGCCTGGCGCTGGCGCTCGACGACTTTGGTGCCGGCAACACTTCGCTGGCTTGCCTGAAGCGGGGCGATCTCGAGGTACTCAAGCTCGACCCTTCGCTGGTACGGGAACTGGGGGCGGGAGGCGCGGCGCCGGCCGTCTGCGCGGCCATCATCAGCCTGGCGCAGGGGCTGGGCCTGAAAGTGGTGGCGGAAGGCGTGGAAACGGCCGCGCAGCGTGAGTTGCTGCGGGCCGCCGGTTGCGATTATGCGCAGGGTTATGTATTTTCAGGCGCGGTGCCTGTGGAGCAGCTGAGTGCAATGCTGGCCGCGGGCCGGCGCTTTTAATCCAGGCCCAGCAGCGCGACGACGCGTTCGCGGCTGATGCCGACCAGCGCGGAGCTGATCGCCAGCAGCGATTCATAGCCGGGCTGGCGGGCCTTTTCCATGAAGTTTTCCGCCAAGGTATCCATGCTGACATGCACTTGCACCGGTTGCGCGCGGGCCACCCGTCCCGTGGCTTGCGCCAGGGCCAGGCTGACGGAGCTGCGCGCCGCCTGCAATTGGGCCAGCGCCTGCACCACTTGCTGCAAGGTGGCGCGCAGGGCTTCCGTGTCGCCGGTATTCCATTCTTCCGGGGCGATGGCGGCAGGTTCCGCATCCGTGCGCACGCGGCTCATCTGGCCGGTCGGGTAGCGGATGCCGCTGCCGCGCACGGACAGGCTGTCGCGCACGTTGGCCCAGGCCGCTTCCGAGGTGCTGAACACCAGTTCGCCGTTCTCGCCCAGCTTGACGCCGATGCCGGACGGCATCAGTGCGCGGTCGAAGCGGGAAACGATTTCGCTCTGGCTCAAGCCAGGTTCGATGTTGACCGAGCGCAAGGCCTGGTTCGCGCCGCCGACGGAAAAGGCCAGCACTTCCTGCGGGCCTTCCTGCAGGCTGGCCATGGTCAGGCCGCGGATGCTGAAGTTCTGTTGCGCCGCCTGCGGGCTGGTATAGCTGAGCTGTGCGTCGAGCGTGCCGCCCGAGGCGCTGGCGCGCTGGCGCCAGGTATTGCTGAACTGGCGTACCCTGGCCTCGACTTGTCCTTCGCGGCCCTGGCGCGCGGCCAGCTTGGCCGCCAGTTCGCTCTTCAGCGCTTGCAACTGGCTGCTGCTGCGGTCCAGGTAGTCAAGGGTTTGTTGCGCGTTAGAAATTTCTCCCTGCAGCTGGTGATCCCAGTTGCTCAGGCCACGCTGCAGGCTCGCCGTCGAACTCCTCGCCGCCGGCGCCTCGCTGCGCGCGCTGGCGCCGCTTTTGACCGCGGCGGACGCGTCATCGACGACGCGGGCTGTGCCGGCGCCTTTGGCATTGACGCCGGACGAGGAGGAAGTCTGAACGATTTGCATGATGGTCAGAGAAGATCAAACAGGGAAAGGGTGCCAACCTTGGCGTACGCCTTGTATGTTGCCTGCAGGGCCGTCTGGTAGCCGTTCAGCTCGATGGCGGCCGCGCCCATGTCGGTCTTCTTCAAGTCGGACAAGGCCATGTCGTTCGACAGCGAGACGTTGGCCAGGTTGCCGGAGAGCGTGGTCAGGATGTTTTGCGCGCCGCCAAAGATGGCGATCTTGCCAGAGAGTAAATCCATGCCGTCATCGGTGCCATCGAGCGCCGCGCCCACCACGCTGCGCACGGCCGGGTCGTTCGGGCTGACGCCAGGCTTGCCCAGCGTATCGATGGCCTGGTCGATCTTGTTCAGCCACACTTCCAGCTTGTCCACGTCGACGTTGGCCGCCTGCGTCACGCCATTGCCCACCACCACGGTCTGCGTGGCGGTGTTGCCGTTGTACGTGTAGCGCGAACCGGGGGCTGCAGCGGGATTGAACGCGATGGCCGGCTTGTCGGTATCCGTGCCGGAAAACATGTAGCGGCCTTCCTGGTCCTTCAGATTGGCCGTGTACAGCACGCTGTCGCGCATGGCGATCAGCGATTGCGTCATCGCATTCAGGTCATCCGGCGCATTGCCGCCGTCGGCGGCCCATACCAGCAGGTCGCGCGCCTGGCCCATGTCGGTGACCATGCTGGTCAGATAGTTTTCGTTTTTCAGCAGGCGCACTTTCACCGTGGCGATATTGTCCTGGTATTGCGTGACCATGGCTTGCTCGCGCGTCAGGCGCGAAATGCGCACGTTGCCGATCGGATCGTCCGATGGCAGCTGGATACGCAGGCCCGAGGCCATCTGCTGGGTCAGGTAATTGATGCGCTCTTGATTTTGCTGAAGAGAAATATTAATCAGTGATTGGTACTGGCTGCTGGCGACACGCATGATCTTCTCCTTAACCCATCATTTGCAAAGTGGCATCAAACAAGGTATTCGCCACGGAAATGACTTTCATGTTTGCCTGGTACATATTCTGGAATTCGACGAGGTTCATCGCTTCCTCGTCCTTGTTCACGCCGCTGGTGGACTTCCAGTCGTCGATGGCTTGCGCGCGCACCGTGTTGGAAGTCTTCAGCAGGGCCTGGTTCTGCTGGCTGTAGATGGCCAGCTTGCCGACGAGCTGCGTGTCCGCATCGCTCATCAGGACGGAACCCACCCAGCTGACGCTGATTGGTTGATTCTTGATATTGATCAATTCCTGCAAATTGCCGCTGTCGCCGGCCGCGCCTGTCAACGACAGGGCCAGGTCCTTGGCGTTGAAGCCGGGGGTAATGCTCAGCTTGCCATTCGCGTAGGCCAGCAGGGGCCCGCCGGATGTGCCAGCCATGGTCTTGCCCAGGGCCAGTTGCGCGTTGACCTTGCTGGTCAGCTGGGTGGCCATGTCTTGCAGCGATTGCTGCAGCGGTTTCAGGGTATTTTTCTCGAATTCGCCCAGGCCACCCATCTGACCGCCGATGGCCACCAGATCGAGGTTGTACGACGACTTGGCGAAATCGAGGCTCAGGACCTGGTCGCCCGTGTTCGTCATGCTGCTGGTCAAGGTGCCGGCCAGGCTGCCGATGACCAGCGGCTGGCCCGACTTCAGCGCGATATTGCGCGAGCCGTCCGGCTGGTCGAGGACGTCGATGCCCATTTGCGAGGCCAGGCCGTCGATCAGCTGGTCGCGCGCATCCATCAGCGAGGACACGTTCGTGCCCGAGGCCGTGGCGGTGCTGATGCGCTGGTTCAGCGCGGCGATATTGGCCAGGGTGGTATTGGCTTGCGGCACGATCGCTGCGCGTTGCTGTTGCAACGACAGCAACTGGTTACCCATCACGGTGCTGATGCTGTTGAAGCGCTGCGCCATGGAGTCGGCGGAGGTGATGATCTGCTGGCGCAGCGGCGTCGATGTCGGGTCGACGGCCGAGGCGTTGAGGGCGGCGAAAAAGCCGTCGATGCCGTTGCTGATGCTGGAAGCATCGTCGCCCATCACGCGCTCGAGCTGGGTCAGGTAAGGCTGGGTCTGCGAACGGGCGCCCTGGTCGGACGCGGCGCGCCACATTTGCTGGCTTTTATATGCATCGGCAAAGCGCAGCAAGGCGGACACTTCCACGCCATTGCCGGCCGAGCGTACGCCGGCGGTGGCGCCCAGCGATGACAGCAACACACCCTGGCGCGTGTAGCCCGCCGTTTGCAGGTTGGCGATGTTCTGGCTGGCCGCATTGAGTGCGGCCTGGGCGGCGATGCTGCCTGACAATGCATTGCTGATGATGCTCATTGGGCAAGTTTCTTTCGTGAAGAGTGTGGCGCGTGCGGGTGGGCAAGCATTGAATCGTTGTTACCTTGTACAGGCGACGCTTCAGACGGATTTATTAAGCGGTGCCGCAATATTGTCGGTATTGACAGTGCTTTTGGCGGCCACGGGGGCGCCGGCCGCCGGCAGCAGCTGGCGCAGGATGGCGTCGGCGATGCCGAAGGCGCGCTGGCCGGCCATCTTGTCGGCCACCAGGTTGTCGGCCATTTCCAGCATGTCGCTGTTGATGGGGTCCTTGAAGACGCTGTCTTCGCCCGCCATCTCGCGCGTGCCCGAACGCATCTGGCGCAGCATGTGCGAGATGAAGAATGCTTCGAACTTGACGGCCGCCTCGGTGGCCTTGGCCGCATAGCGCGGGTCGGCCGGCGTGGCGGCCGCAGGGGAGCGGTCGTCGAGCGCCGAGGGCAGGGCGCTGCTGCTGTCGTTGATATTCATCATATGACCACCAGTTCGCCTTCGATGGCGCCAGCCTGGTCGAGGGCTTGTAAAATTGCCATGATATCATCGGGCGAAGCACCCAGGCTGTTGACCACGTCGATGATCGATTGCAGCTTGGCGCCGGCCGGCCATTTGAACATATTGCCGTTGCCCTGGTCGACGGACACCTTCGATTGCGGCGTGACGGTGGTCTGGCCGCGGCCGAATGGCGCCGGCTGGCTGACGGCCGAGCTTTCGGAAATGACGACCTTGAGCGAGCCGTGCGTGACGGCGGCCGCCTTCACGCGCAAGCCTTCGGCGATGACGACGGTGCCCGTGCGCGAATTGAAGACCACTTTCGGCGTATCGACGCCCACGTCGACGCTCAAGGCTTCCAGCTTGGCCATGAAGGCCACGCGCTGGGTCGGGTTTTCCGGCGCCAGCACTTCCACGCTGGTGGCGTCGCGCGTGGTGGCGACGGCGCCAAAGCGGCGGTTGACGGCTTCGACGATATTGATGGCCGTCTCGAAATGCGGGTGGCGCAAGTTCAGGGTGACGGTCGGCTTGGTCGAGAAATCGCTGAGGATCTCGCGCTCGATGTTGGCGCCGTTGGGAATACGTCCCGAGGTGGGCGTATTGACGGTGACGGACGAGCCGCTCTTGCCGGTGGCGTTCAGGCCGCCGACGACGACGTTGCCTTGCGCCAGCGCATACGTTTCATTGTCGGCCGCGCGCAATTGCGTCAGCAGCAGGGTGCCGCCGCGCAAGCTTTTCGCATCGCCCAGGGACGACACGGTGACGTCGATGGCCTGGCCACGGCGGTATCCTGGTGGAAACACGGCGCTGACCATGACGGTGGCGACGTTCTTGCTTTTCGCTTCGGCGCCGTCCGGCATCTTCACGCCGAACTGCTTGAGCATGTTGACCACGGACTGGCTGGAAAACTTCACCTGGGTGGTGTCGCCGCTGCCGTTCAGGCCCACGACGAGGCCATAGCCGACCAGCGGGTTGTCGCGCACGCCCTCGATACTGACCAGGTTGCGCAGCACTTGCGCGGCGCTGGCGGGCAGGGCAAAGCCGGAGAGCGCGGCCAGCATGGCTGCCAGGGGCAGGGCGGAACGAAATTTCATGAGGTCACCTTAAAACGGCATCCATGGGCCGACGAAGAAGCGCGTCAGCCAGCCTGGTGTATTGGCTTCGGCCAGGGTGCCCTGACCGGAATAGGCGATCTGTGCATTGGCAATGCGCAAGGACGAGACCTGGTTGCTGGAATCGATGTCGGCCGCGCGCAGGTAGCCGCGCAGGCGCACGAATTCCTCGCCCTGGTTCAGGGTCAGGGTTTTTTCGCCCTGTACGCGCAGCAAGCCGTTCGGCAGGACTTCCTGCACGATCACGGTGATGGCGCCGGACAGCGCATTTTGCTGCGTGCTGGTCGAGTCGCCGGCGAAGTTGCGGTCGGCCGACAGGTCGACGCCCGTCTTGGGCAGGGTCTTGCCGAGGATATTGGCCGCCTTCACGCCGACGGACGAGCCCTTGTTGAACGAGGTGCCCGCCTTCTTGCTGGCCTGCGTGGTTTCCTGCAGCGCCACCGTGACGACGTCGCCGACGCGGAAGGCGCGGCTGTCCGAGATCAGGTCCAGGCTTGCGTCGGGATTGAACACGCCGCCGGCCACGCCGCCGCGCGCAGCGCTGCGCGGCGCCACGGGCAGCGGCGTGTCGGAAAAGCTCGGTGCCACCGGCGCGGCCGGCTGGCTGGCGCAACCGGCCATCAATACCAGCAGCATGGCTGCCGTGGCTTTCATGGCGACTGTCATCAGCGTGCCGCTTGCGCCAGGTATTGCAGCATATTGTCGGCGGCCGACAGCACCTTGGTGTTCATTTCATAGGTGCGCTGGGCAGCGATCATGTCGACCATCTCTTCGACCACCTGCACGTTCGAGCCTTCCAGCGCGAACTGCTTCAGCTTGCCCAGGGCGCCTTCGCCGGGACGGCCTTCCGTCGGCGTGCCGCTCGATGCCGTTTCCTGGAACAGGTTTTCACCGAGTGCCAAGAGGCCCGTCGGGTTGACGAAGCTGGAGAGGTTCAGCTGGCCCAGCTGGGTGCCGTTGACATTACCCGGCACGGTGGCCGTGACCATGCCGTTTTCGCCGATGGTGATGGCCGTGGCGTTGTTCGGCACGGTGATCTGCGGCACCAGGGGCAGGCCCTGGGCGTTGACCATCACGCCGTTTTCATTGATGCCCAGCTGGCCGGCGCGCGTGTAGGCCGCTTCGCCGTTCGGGCGCAGCACCTGCAGGAAGCCGTTGCCGGTGATGGCGACGTCGAATTCGCGGCTCGTCGTTTGCAGGCTGCCGGTGGTAAACACCTTTTGCGTGCCGACCATGTGCGTGCCGTTACCCAGCTGTACGCCCGAAGGCGAGAGGGTGTTGTCGGCGCGCTGCGTGCCCGGCTGCTGCTCGACCTGGTAAAACAGGTCTTCGAAGACGACGCGGTCGCGCTTGAAACCGACGGTGTTGACGTTGGCCAGGTTATTCGCGATGGCTTGCAGTTTGGCATCTTGTGCCTGCACGCCGGTCTTGCTGATCCACATTGCTGGATTCATGTGTTGCTCCTAGTAATAGATTGGCGTGGGGCTCAAGCGCCCAGCAGGCGGTTGCCCGATTCCGTCATGGAATCGCTGGCCTTGAATACTTTCATCTGCATCTCGAAACTGCGGTTCAGGCTCATGGTGGCGACCATTTCCTCGACGGCCGAGACGTTGCTGCCTTCCAGGTGGCGGTCGCGGATGCGTACCGCCGGATCGGCCTGCAAGTCTTCGCCGCTGCGCGCCACGATCAGGCCCGCCTCGTTCTTGGTCAGCTCGCCCGCTTCGGCGTTGACCAGCTTGAGCTTGTCGACCGTCTGCATTTGCGCGGTGCCCGGCACCTGGATGGAAATCGTGCCATCGCTGCCGATCGACAGGCTGGTGTGCTCGGGAATCGTGATCGGGCCGCCTTCGCCCAGCACGGGCCGGCCATTGATGGTCAGCGCGCCCGTTTCATCGAGATCCATGGCGCCGGCGCGCGTGTAGGCTTCGCCGTTTTGCCACTGCACCGCAAGAAAGCCGGGGCCCGTGACGGCTACGTCGAGTTCGCGTCCCGTTTCCTTGATGGCGCCCGTGCGCGTGCCGACGGCGCTCGACTGCGTCTGCGTCATGTGGCGGTCGTCGTAGCCATAGCCGTTTTGCAACGGCTGGGCAGTGGACACTTCCAGGTTGGCGCGAAAGCCGCCCGTCTCGATGTTGGCCAGGTTGTTGGCGTGTACCTGCTGTGCCCGCAGGGCACGGTCGGCCCCGCTCATGGCGGTATAAATCAGCGCATCCATTGCTCTTTACCTTTGCGTATCGTGGATTACAGCGCTTGCATCAGCGATTGCAGCATGGCGTTCTCGGTCGAGATGACCTTCGAGTTCGCCTGGTAGTTACGCTGCGACGTCATCAGGCCCACCAGTTCGGAGGTGATGTCGACGTTCGACTGTTCCAGCGAGCTCGTCGTCAGTTTGCCGGCCATGCCGACGCCCGGACGGTCATACATGGCGGTGCCGGACGTGGTCGAGGCGACCCAGCTGGTATCGTTGACGGCCGTCAATGCGCCTTCGTCGGGGAAGGTGGCCAGGGCGATCACGCCGATGCTTTGCTTCTGGCCGTTTGTGTATTTCGCCACGACGGAGCCGTCATCGGCCAGTTCCACGCCCGTGTAGGTGCCCGAGGCATAGCCGTCGGCACGGTCGGTCGAGGTGGTCGCTTCGCCGGCGAACTGGGTGGTGCCCGTGTAGTCGATGGCGATCGACAGCGGCGCGGCGCCTGTCGGCGTGCCCAGCGCCAGGTTGACCGGCGCGGTCAGGTTCAGCTTGCCGGAGGTATTGAAGGTCATGCTCGTCACCGTCCCCAGATCGGCGTTGTCGAGGGTGTAGTGCACGTCCACGCCCGTTGCCGTCTTGACGAAGTACTGGCCCACCGAGTGCTTGGCGCCCAGCGAATCGTAGACGATCGAGGACTTGGCGCTGTTGTAGCTCAATTCATTGGTCTTGTCGAAAGCCGGGGTCTTGATGGTCCATTCGGACGACATGTTGGCGGCATACGCCAGCTTGGTCGATGCCACGGCAGGAATCTGGCCCGTCGGAATGTTCATGTCGCCCATGGTGCCCAGGGTGGTGCTGCCCTTGACGGCGGCATAACCCTGCACCAGGCGGCCGTTCGAGTCGATCAGCTTGCCCTCATTGCTGGCCGAAAAGATGCCGACGCGGCTGTAGGTCATGGTGTTTTGCGCATCGCGCGTGACGAAGTAGCCGCGGCCATCGATGGCTGCGTCGAGCGCGCGGCCCGTGTTCAGCACGCCGCCATTGAGCGACATGCTTTGCGTGATCGAGCCCACTTCCGTGCCCGTGGCGCGCGAACCGGCGTACATGGCCGAAAAGTTGGCGCGGCTGCTCTTGAAACCGTAGGTGCCGGCATTGGCGATATTGTTACTGGTGCTGTTCAACTGTTGGTTGATGGACTGGATACCGGACAGGGCGATGTCGAAACTCATGTTGACTTCCTTTAGTGAAGGACGAGATTAGTGTGCAGGAAACGAAGGGGCGAGCGGATCAGGCCGTCTTGCCGTTAAAGCCGGTGATCGCGCCAGGGTTGACTTCGCCCAGGTTCGACACGCTCAAAATCATGCTGCCGCTGGACGACAGGCGCACGCTGTTGAGCTTGCCTGCAATGTCGACCGTTGGTTTTTCGGCGCCGCTGGTGCTGACCGTCATGCTGTAGGTGCCGGCAGGCAAGCCCAAGGCCACGGGATCGATGGTGAACGGCACCGTGCCGGGCGCCTTGGCGCCCAGTTCGATCTTGTATTCCTTGTCGTCCAGCCCTTTCAGGGTCACGGTGGTCTTGGTGGTGCTGGCTGCCAGCGCGATGGTGCCGCTGACCTTGCTCTTGTCGAGCTGGACCGTTTCAGTGTTGACCATGACTTCCGAGCCCACTTGCGCGCCCAGGGCCAGCACTTGCATCGATTGCAGCACGCTGGCATTGGCGCTGGTCAGCGCCGACAGGTTTTGCATCGCTTCCGTTTGCGCCTGCTGCGTCAATTGATTGACGAACTGGCTCGGATCGGTCGGCGCGAGGGGATCCTGGTTCTTGATCTGCGCGACCAGCAACTTGGTGAACATATCCTGGGTGGCATTGCTTTGCGACTTGACGGCATTGCTGTTGCTATTGCTGCCGCTGGTGTTATTTGTAAAGAGGTTGGTTTCCATGGATTATGCTTCACCTAATTTGAGGAGCGATTGCTGCATCGACTTGATGCGGCCCAGAACTTCGACATTTGTTTCAAACGCGCGCGAGGCCGACATCATGTCGGTCATCTCGGCAACCTGATTGACGTTGGGATAGAACACCATGCCATCGGCATTGGCCATCGGGTGGCCCGGTTCATAGACCTTGCGCAGCGGCTCATCGCTTTGCACCACGTCGAGTACCTGTACTCTTCCACCGGCGCCGCTGGCGCCCGGGCCGTCCATCACGGCCGCAAACACGGGCTTGCGCGCGCGGTAGGTTTCGCCTTCGGAACCGGCAACGGAATCGGCATTGGCCAGGTTGCTGGCGATGGTATTGAGGCGCACGGTTTGCGCCGCCATCGCCGAACCGGCGATCTTGGAAATGTCCTGGAAGCTCATGCTGATCCTTATTGTCCGGAAATGGCCTTGGACAGACCCTTCAGTTTCATGTTGACGAAAGTGAGGCTGGTCTGGAAGTCGGTGGCATTCTGCGAGAACGCCGCCTGCTCGACGCCGATTTCGACGGTGTTGCCGTCGCGGCTAGGGTGGTAGGGGACGCGGTACAGGGCGCTGGCATCGTCATCGGTCGACAGCAGGCCCGCCTCGTTGTCCTGCAACTGCTGCAGGGCGCTGCCGAAATCCATGTCCATGGCCTGGAAGCCGGGCGTGTTTTCATTGGCGATGTTGGCGGCCAGTACGCGTGTACGGTCGGCACGCAGCGCGAGTGCATCGGCGTGCACGCCCAGCGCATCCTTGAAATTAATCCCCATGGTCATCCTTTGTGTTGAATTCGATCGTGCTTTTTGCGGTTCGGGCCAGAAAATAGGTGGTGCAGAGGTAAAATCCCAGCCTGGTCATGTTGACGCATGGTAAGGTCATGCCGCTTCAGTATCTTTGATTAAGGTTAGCAATGATTTACTTTGAGAACTATTCCGTGATGTGGAACAAGGCGCAATGTCGTCACATACTGCTTCCGGGCCTCTTTTTACTGACCAGCCTATATAGTAGTGCAGGATGCGCAGAATTGCCAGCCGACAATATATTTTCGCGTGTGGAACAATTGGCGCGCGAGCAATTGGTGCAGCAAGCAGCCTCGGCGGGACTGCTGGAACCGCAGTTTCAAGTGGCCGTGGTCAAAAGCACGCGCCCCGTGCCGGCGTGCGCGGCGCCCGTCGCGCTGGAAACGGCGGACAGCCGTTCGGCGCAGCGCATGCGCTTCGTGGCAGTGTGTCCTGGAAGCAACGGTTGGCGCTATGAAATGCTGGCGCGCGGCAGCATTACGGCCCAGGTCGCGGTGACGAGCGCCCCCGTGACGGCGAATACGCCGTTGCAGGCGGGCGACGTGACCCTGGCGCGGCGCGATGTGACGATGGTGCCGGACAGTATTTCCTCCTTGCCCGGCGCCGTTGGCCTGTCGAGCCGGCGCAGCTTGCGTGCCGGCGAAGTGCTGCGGCAAGGGCAACTGGCGTCGCCCGTGTTGATCAAGCGGGGCAGTGCGGTGAATATCGTGGCGCGCAAGGAGCAGGTGGAAGTGAGCATGTCCGGCGAAGCGCTGGATCCGGGCGCGCTGGGCGAGGTGATTCGCGTGCGCAACGCCACCAGCG
Organism: Janthinobacterium sp. SUN033; assembly: GCF_030397595.1. Classification (NCBI taxonomy): domain Bacteria; kingdom Pseudomonadati; phylum Pseudomonadota; class Betaproteobacteria; order Burkholderiales; family Oxalobacteraceae; genus Janthinobacterium; species Janthinobacterium sp. SUN033. The sequence continues at coordinate 1,817,195 of NZ_JAPQNV010000001.1, read as the reverse complement.
GCACGGTGATACGTGCCAGGGTGGTCGATGCGGGCGTGGTGGAACCGGCCGAACTTCCCGGCCGTTAAGGAAACTACTCGGCGGCGGCCGTGCGCTGCAGACGCGTCGCCAGCTGGGTCAGCTTGGCGGCGTAGTTGGGGTCGGTGGCATAGCCGCCGCGCGCCAGGCCTTGCGCGAAAGCGCCCGCGTCGCTACCCGTGTTCAGGGCGGCGCGGTAGCGTGGATTGTCGAGCAATACTTGCGCATAGTCGCGGAAGGCGCTGGCCTGGTCCGGATAACTGCGGAAACGTTCCGTTTTCTTCAGGGCCGTGCCGCTGCCCGCCTCGTATTCGGTGGTGACATTGCTGGCCACGTCGCCTTGCCATTTGCCGCCGGCCTTGATGCCGAACAGATTATTCGTGTCCGCGCCCGTGCCCTGGCGCAGCGGACGCTGGCCCCAGCCCGATTCCAGCGCCGCGTGGGCGGCGACGATTTCCGGCGCCACGCCCAGGCGCGCGCCCGTTTCCTGCGTCCATGGCTTGATCGAGGCGAGGAATTGCTGCTGCGTTTCGCCGATCTCGCCGCCCTGGTTGATGCTGCCCAGCACATTGACGGGCTGGCTCTGTTCCAGGTAGGCGCGGCCTTGCGGGTTCAGGCTGGTGGCGTTGCCGCCGCCCTGTTCGATGAAGCGGGCCACTTCGCCCTGTACTTGCCGGAACACGCTGCTGAAACTGCCGGCGCCTGCCGTGGCAGGGGTTGCGTGCATATTGCTTTGCACGGCATTCGTCGCCATCGTCGACGGCGTGGCGGCCATGGCGCCCATCTGTGAAAAATCAGCCTGGCGCATACGTATCTTCCTCGCCATGCAGCACGCGCTGCATGATGCTGTACTGCTCTGTTAATAAATCGCTGTTGCGGGCATTCAGGCGCTTGCATTCGAGCACCATCTGCTCGAGCGCAGCCCAGTCGCGCTCGGCGGTGACGCGCGCGTCATCTTGCAATAACGCAAACAATTGCGGCATATCGCCTTGCGGGCCCAGCAGGGCCGTGACGAGGCTGACCCGCTGGCGGCGGCGCGCATCGAGGGGCTCGACGGCGGCGATGACCTGGTCGGCCAGTGCCGTCAATTGCGCGCTCTGATGGTGCAAGGTCGCCTGGAATTGCTCTTCCAACACGGTTTGCAGGGCGGCATAGCCGATGCTGTCGTCTTTCATGCCTTGCAGCACGCGGCGCATGGCTTCCTGGCGCGTGATGCCCTTGCGCGGTGCGGTCACGATTCGCCGCCGTGGAAACGCTGGATCAAGCCTGCCAGTTTCGACGGATCGAACGGCAATTCGCCCTTGGCCAGCGCATCGCGCAGCATGGCCACGCGCTCATGGTCGATTTCCGGCATGGCGCGCAGGGCGGCCATGGCCGGTTGCAGCACGGCCGATTGCAGTTCCGCCCCGGCCGACGAGCCGCCCATGGCGCCGGCGGCGCCCGCGTTCTCGGCGATCGCCTCGGCCGGCGCGACGGCGCTGCTGCGTACGGCAGCGCCGGTATTGCCGGAGGAGATTTTCATACGTTGTCCCTTGCCCTTAATTTGCATGCTCATCCCGCTCCTTCTTTGCGGGCAAGCCCAGTTTCTCGCGCAGGCGCTGCAAGGTGCCCGAGTCCGGTTCGCCCACTTGCAATTCTTCGCCCTGCGGCTTTTGTCCGGCCATGCCGAACATGGCGGCGATGCTGTCAGCCTGGCCACGCGTCAATATTAACAGTTCGATGCGGCGGTTGATGCCGGCGCTGGCGTTTTTTACGTCCAGCGGCGCGCGGTCGGCCATGCCGACCACTTGCAGCACGCTGTCCGGACTCATGCTGCCGATCAACAATTGCGCGCGCGCCGACATGGCGCGGTTGGCCGACAGGGTCCAGTTCGAAAAGCCTTCATAGCCGGTATTGGCGTATTGCATCGAGTCGGTGTGGCCGACGATCAGCATCTGGTTATCCATTTGCGCAAACACGGGGCCCATCTGGCGCAGCAACTTGCGGAAACGGTCGGTCGGCACGGCGCTGCCGCGCACGAACATGCCTTGCTTGTCCGTGTCGTGCAGCATGACGCGCAAGCCGTACGGCGTGATCACGGATTGCAAATTGCTCTTCAATCCCGCTTCATCGCTGAGCTTATCGAGCGCGCGCGACAGGCTCAGCAGGTCTTCCGGCGATTGGTAGCTGACCTTGGTCTGGTTGGGCGGCGCGGTGCCGGCCTTGCCGTCCTGCATCTGCTTGCCTTCCGTGCGCGTGTCGCCCGTGCCTTTGCGGGGCATGGGGAAGCGCTCGATCAGGCTGCCGCGCGGGCCGCCTTTCTGTTCCGGCATGACGCCCTGGCCTTCGCCCTGGCGGCTGCCTGCCGACGCATCCATCATGATTTCCTTCATCGCCTGCTGCTCGCGCGCGGCCATCAGCCACAGCACGAGGAACAGCGACAGCAGGGCCAGGCAAAAGTCGGCGAACGCTACTTTCCAGGCGCCGCCATGGCCATCGTCGTCGTGCTTGCGGCCGGCACGCTTGATGATGGCCTGTTCATGTTTCTCATGCGGCTTTAGCACGGCGGCCTCCCCGGCCTTGGCCTTGCTCTTGTTCGGCGCCGCCATCTTCCAGCGCATTGATCCAGCTTTCCAGCTGGGCGAAGCTAGGCTTGATGTTCAGCTGCACCAGGCGGCGGCCCGCATCGATGGCCAGCAGGGGCGGTTTGCCCGCCACGTGCGTGACCAGCACGACCTTCACGCATTCCATGGTCGAGCCTTCCTCGCCCACCAGCTGTTTCATCATGTTGCACATCGGATCGAGCACGCCGTAGCAGAAGAAGATGCCGATGAAGGTACCGACCATGGCGGCGCCCACTTTTTCCGAGATTTCCGCCGCATCGGCGCCGTCGGCCACGGAATTCATGGCCATCACGATACCCAGAACGGCGGCCAGGATACCGAAGCCGGGCATGGCTTCGGCAATCTTGTGCAAGGATTTCGACGGTTGCAGCAATTCGTCGTGGATGGCTTCCAGTTCCTGCTCCAGCACGCCTTCCAGCTCATGCGCGTTGATCTTGCCCATCGCCATCAAACGGAAGTTGTCGACGATGAAGGCCAGCAGCTTCGGCTCTTCCAGCACCAGCGGATAGCGCTGGAACAGGGCGCTTTCGCGCGGCGCCTCGACGTGGGCGTCGAGCGCCTTCAGGCCGCCGGCGGCCGTTTGCAGCAGTTCATACATCAGCAGCAACAACTGGCGCTGGAATTCCGAGCCTTGCTTCTTGTGCGTGACGATCTTGCGCATCTGGTGCAGCATTTCACCGAGTACATGCTTGGGGTTGCCCAGCACCAGGGCGCCGACGGCGGCGCCGATGATGATGATCAACTCGACCGGTTGCCAGATCGCGTGGACGGTGCCGCCCATCAGGGCGAAGCCTCCGAATACACACCCCATCACGATTAAGATACCGATAATTACCATGTCAACTGCCTTTCTGCGTCATTGTGCTGCGTCAATTTGATGGATAGTGCTGAAACTTATGCGTCTTGCAGCATGGTTTTCATCTTGCCCAGCGCCGTCTTGTTCAACTGGCAGACGCGGGCGTCGCTCAGGTCTAGCACGGCGGCAATTTCTTTATAGCTCAGTTCGAATTCGTAATACATCTGGATTACGCGCTGTTCCCGTTCGTCCAGCGTGCGCAGCGCCTGTTCCAGGCTGCGCCGCACCATCAATTGCTCTTCCGGGCTCGGTGCGCTGTCGGCTTGTCCCAGGCTTTCCTGCAGCACTTCATCAAAACTGGCGATCAGCTCGGCGTTTTCCGCCAGCTGGTACTCCTGGAAGGCTTCCGGCGTCAGCTTCAGGGCCGCCATGATTTCCGCTTCCAGCGGCTCGCGCCCCAGGCGCCGGGTCAGGGCGCGCACGCTGTCGCGCAGGCGGTGGCTTTCCTGGCGCACGGCGCGCGGACGCCAATCCTGGCGCCGCAATTCATCGAGGATGGCGCCGCGGATGCGCAGGCTGGCATAGCTGCCGAACGATTGGTCCGGCACGCCGTAGCGGCGCAAGGCTTCGAGCAAGCCCATCAGGCCGATCTGTTCCATGTCGTCGCGGTCGATGGCGCCCGACACCTGCGAATTGAGCTGGCGCACGATGCGTTTCACCAAAGGGGAGTACGCCACCAGATGTTGTTGTTCTTCGGCAACACTGAGCACTGCCGCGCAAGCGCTGGCGGCGGCATATTCGCCGGCGCCATACGCTTCCTGGTATTGCTCTACATAGGCCAAGGGATCTCCCACTAGGTCGGCTGGCGTGTTGGCTTATTCAATGATCAGCTTGCCGACCATGACTTCGGTGAACGGTTTTTCCATCTGTTCGCGTTCATAGCTGACATTGAAGGCCTTGTTGATCTGTTCGGCAAATTGCTCCACCGTCATCGTCTGTGCCTTGTCCATCGGGAAACTCGACAGGGTGCTGACGGCGATCGAACGCATCAGCGGCAAGTGGTCCTTGGTCAGCTTTTCCTTTTCTTCGGTGGTGGCGATCACCAGGTCGGCCGACAGGTAATGCGTTTCGCCTTCGCCGGGGCCGCGCCGCAGCATCACGATGACCTTGTCCAGCGTGAGGAACTTGCGCGCCTTCTTGCCTGTGGCCGGCGGCGGGGTCTTGGCTTCGGCCACCTCGGCATGGCCGGCAACCGGCTTGGCCAGGTACCACATGGCGCCGCCAGCGGCGCCGGCGGCCAGCACGGCCACGGCGACAAAGCCGCCTATCAGTTTCATTTTCATATTCATCAGGCAGTCTCTCGCTCATGCATGGCGTAAGTGGTACCGGCAGGGCTGCCGTCGGACAGGGCGCGCCCCGGTTCCGCGTCGTCGTTCTGGCGGCCCGGTTGACGCTGGCCGCGCGCATCGCCTTCGGCAAACGCCTGGGCGGCGGGGCTGCGCGGGGTGGCGCTGATATTCACGGCCACCTCGGTGTACTGGCGCTGCGCCAGGTCGCTGCGCATGTTTTCGCCGATGCCTTGCAGCTGGCGCAACACTTCCGAGTTCGACGCCGTGACGTTCACCTGCAGCGCGCCAGCCGTGTGGCGGATGGAAATTTCAATGCGGCCCAGCATGGGCGGGTCGAGGCGGATTGTCGCGTGTTCGCTGTTGCGGCCGATCTGCGTCTGCAGGCGTTCGCCCAGCGCTTCGCGCAGCGGTTCCTGCCATTGCTGGGCAGGGCCGTTGAGCTTGATGGTATCGCCGGACGGAGCCGCCGGGGCCGTATTGCCGACCGCGCCCGTCAAACCCAGGTTGGGCGTGGCGGGTGCCGGCGTCGCGGCGCCGCGTTCGCCCTCGCGCGCGGCAGGGGCGGCGGCGGCCGTCACGGGAGCGCCCTGTTGCAGCAGCGCTTCGAATGGCTGTGCCGGCGCGCTGCCCTTGGCGGCGGTCGCCGGGTTGGCGGCGGCCAGCGGTTCGCGCGTGTCGCGCCCTGGCGCTGGCGCCATTGCCGGCGCGGACGCGGTGAGGGTGACGGCCGCGGGATGCAGGCTGATGTTGAGTGCAGGGTTGGCTTGCGCCGCATTCGCCTGCACCGGTGTCTGTGTTTGTGTCTGGGCTGCGGCGCGCGCCTCGGCTGCGGCCGCGTCCGTTGGCGGCAGCATCGTCACCGGCAAGCCGATGACGGGGGCGGCCATGGCCGGCAGGCTGCTGTCGGCCTGGGTGTCGCTGTCACCGTCCTTGGCGGGTGCAGGCGCGGGCGTGCCGGCGTCGGCCGTTTCCACGGCGGTCACATCGAGCACCTGCGCAAACAGGGGCAGGGCGGAGGGCGCCGTCCCGCTGCTGCCATAGCCTGGCGTGCCGGGCAAGGCAGCGGTCTGTGCCGGCGCTGGCGCCGGTGCGGATGCAGCGGAGGCCGCCGGTGCCGGAGCGGCCGGCGCCGTGTTGAAGTTCATGATCATGCTTGATTCCCGTCCGAGTCGTATTCGCCGAGCGCGGCGTAGGCGACCCAACCTTCCTTATTTGCCTGTAATGCACCCAGGTGTAACCCCAGGCGTTCTTTTTCCTCAGAGCAAATTTTAACCGCTTGCGCGTGAATTTTGCGCAATTGCAACAATTCTGTTTGTTCCAGCGCATTCCATGCGCCCCGTTCAGCCAGCAGCGGGATGTTTTTCGCCAGGCTGGCCGAGAGTTTTTCCATCGCCTCCCAGTCCGACTGCGCGATGGCCGCGCTCAATTGCCGGCTCAGCTGCTGCAGCGCGGCGCGCCTAGGCATTGTTGGCCTGGACGCCCACCCAGCCGCGCTTGATGGTGGTCATCAAGGTCGTCACTTCGTCGATCAGGGTCGGGTCGAGCTTGATGCCGGCCGTGTACAGGCGCGCCACGCAATAGTCGTACAGGCGCGCCAGGTTGACGACCACTTCGCCGCCATTGTCGAAATCGAGCGAGCTCGACAGACCGTTGATGATCTGCGTGCATTTATCCAGGCTGATGGCCTTTTGTTCGTAGCGCTTGCCCACGATATGCCCGCGCGCGCGCGCCAGTTCTTCCAGCAGGCCGTCCGTCAGCACCAGTACCAGTTCGACCGGTGTGGCGCGGGCGGTCTGGGCATCCAGGTTGACGGCGTGGTAGTTGCCGTAAGCTTCATTGTTTAACATGATTGTATTCTCGCTATGTTAACTGTGGCGGCGCGGCAGGCGCATCCGCCTTAGGATTTATTGTTGCTAAACATGGCATCGAACATATCGGACGTCTTGCTCATTTGCTCCTGCAATACTTGCAGACGCGTAAATTGATCGAGGAAGCGTTTGTATGCCGTGTCATATTGGGCCGTGAGGCGCTCGCCGCTCTTGACCAGGCTTTTCTGCAGCTTGTCCGTGGCGGCCTGGCGCTGGGTGATCTGGCCCTTGGTGACATTGCTCCACTGGCCCAGTACCTTGTCCAGGCTGCCGAGCACGCCGGCCGGGGCGGACAGGCTGTTGTTGCCAAAAAGCTTGTCCAGGCCCGTCGGGTTGTCGGCCAGCTTGGCCGTCAGCTTGGCGGCGTTGAGGCTGATGGTGCCGTCGCGCTGGGCCGTAATGCCGTAGGACACGAGCGAGACGCCATTGATGTTCAGGCGCAGGGCGTCGCCCATGCTGCTGCGCAAGGCATTCAGACCGGAATCATGGGCGAAGATGCCCGCGGCGATGTTCTTTTCCGGATTGCCGGGGCTGGCCAGGCCATCCATCAGGGTTTTCAGCTTGTTGTAGGCATCGACGAACGCTTGCACGTTGGCGGCGGTGCCGGAGTTGTCGGTGGCGACGGTCAGCGTGACGGGCGCTTCGGCGGCACTCATGGCGCGGGTGAACGTGATTTTCACATCCTGCACGTTGGTGAATGTATTCGATGCCTGCGTGATGGCCGTGCCGCCGGGTTTGCCGCCCAGCCAGACGATGGCGTCGTCAGCCTTGACGACTTCCTTGATGTTGGCCGGAGCGATCAGCGCGCCTTTCAGCGCGATATTGTCGACAGCGCTGGCGTCGAGCGTGGCGGCGTTGGCAATGCCCGTCGCATTCGACGTCAGTACCAGTTGCGCCTGGTTATTGATGGTCACGATGGAGGCGGTGACGCGCGAATTGTTCTTGCTGTTGCCGTTGATGGCGGCAGCGATTTCCTGCGGTGTCAGTGTGCCGTTGCCATCCTTGTCGGCGGCGGCCAGGTCGATGTTGAGCGTGTTGTCGCCCACGCCATCGCCGATTTTCACTTTCAGCGTACCCGTGCCATCGGCGGTATTGACGTTGCTCAAGCCGCCATACGACATCTGGCTGGCCGTGGCCAGTTTTTCAACAAAAAAGGAATAGGTGCCCGGCGTCGCATTGATGCCGGCCGTGGCCGTGCCGTAACCGGCGGCGGGGAAGGTGGCGGACTGGCTCAGCACCGATTTGCTGCTGGTCATGGACGACATGGCGCTCTGGAAGGCGGAGATGGCCGACTTCAGGTTGCCCAGCGCCGTGCTGGTGTTGCTGGCCAGCGTGTTCTGCGCCTGAAGGGCGGCCTTTTGCGCGGCGATAGCCTTGGTAGCCAGTTTTTCGGCCGTTGGGATCGGATCGTATTGCGGTGCAGTAATTACGCTTGCCATGCCAGACTCCTGAATAAAGGGATATACCGGTACAAGGCGACCCCCATTCCCGTTTTGTGAAGTTTTCCTGAAAGAAACTTACACAAACCTCATTTTACCTGCCCGCGGAACCAGAATTGCGTCGCCAGCTCGTCTTGCCGCTTGGCATCGACGCGTTGTTGCTCATTTGCAACATACTTTTGTTTCTGCGTGAGGACCTGGTCCAGCACTTCGCGCTTGGCCCAGGCCGTATTGAGCGCGCGTTGCGAAACGGCCATGTTGGCTTCGTGCAAATGCAGGTCGGTACGGTGCTGGTCGGCCATCTGCATGACGGCTTGCTTGAAGTTGCCGCAGTTGACGGACAGGGCCAGGGGCAAGGCGCCGCTGGGGCCGCTATCCGTGTACAGACCCGTCAGGCGTTCCAGGTTTTTCTGGTAGCGCTCGCGCACGGCCGTCTGCGCCGCCATTTCGCCTTGCAGGCGTTCCACTTCGGTGCTGCGCAGGCCGACCAGGGTGGTCAGGTTGCGGATGGTATGCGCGTCGCTCACGTATGCTCCTAGGCCATGATCTGTTCAAGTTGTTCGATGCACGGTCCCATCGGCGCCTCTTCCTTGGTGCCCTGGCACAGGAAGGCTTCGATGGGCGCGTGCAGCTGGACGGCGCGGTCGGTGATCGGGTCCGCGCCGGGCACGTAGGCGCCCAGCGGGATCAGGTCGCGCACGCGCGCATGGCGCGCCATCGACGCTTTCAGCGCGCGCGCCGCCTGCATGTGGGTGGGCGTGATCACCTGCGCCATGCAGCGGCTGATCGAGGCGGCGATGTCGATGGCGGGGTAGTGGCCCCGCTCGGCCAGTTCGCGCGTGAGCACGATATGGCCGTCGAGAATCGCGCGCGCCGTGTCGACCACGGGGTCCTGCTGGTCGTCGCCTTCGGCCAGCACCGTGTAGATGGCGCTCATGCTGCCGTCCGGGTGGGCGCCGTTGCCGGCGCTTTCCACCAGTTGCGGCAAGTTCGAAAACACGGACGGCGGGTAGCCGCGCGTGGCCGGCGGCTCGCCCAGGGCCAGCGCCACTTCGCGCAAGGCCATGGCATAGCGCGTCAGCGAGTCGACCAGCAGCAGCACGTGCTTGCCCTGGTCGCGGTAATGGGCGGCGATCGAATGGCACAGTTCGGTGGCCATGATGCGCATCAACGGCGATTCATCGGCCGGGGCGATCACCAGCACGGCTTTTTTCAAGCCTTCGGCGCCGAGCGACTTTTCGACGAATTCGCGCACTTCGCGGCCCCGTTCGCCGATCAGGCCGACGACGACGACATCGGCCACCGTCTGGCGCGTGATCAGGCCCAGCAGCACGCTCTTGCCGACGCCGGAACCGGCCATCAGGCCCACGCGCTGGCCCTTGCCCAGGGTCAGCATGCTGTTGATGGCGCGCACGCCCACGTCCAGCGGTTCGACCACCGGTTGTTTCTTCAGGGGATTGATCTTCGGCGGCGTGACTTCCAGGATGTGTTCGCCACCGAGGCGGCCCAGGTCGTCGATCGGCTCGCCCAGGCCATTCACCATGCGGCCCAGCCACGACGGGCCGATCTGCAGGCTGGCCTTGTCGGGCAAGGGCAGAACCCTGGCGCCGGTGGTCAGGCCCGTGGCCTTCTTGAACGGCATCAGGTAGGACAGTTTTTCGCGAAAACCGACGACTTGCGCATCGAGCCACTCGCCGCTCACAGTTTCAATTTGACAACGCTGGCCCGTGTGCAGGCGGCAGCCGGCGCTTTCCAGCAGCAGGCCGGACGCGCCGACCAGGCGGCCGGTGGGTGTCGCGACCGGGATATCTCCGATCTCGAAACTGCGCAGCGTGTCGGCGATCATGCAGGCGCGCCCTGGTCTGCGTGTTCGGCGGCCAGCGCCAGGTGGCTGCTGACTTGTTCCATGCAGGCCGACAGGCGCTGATGGCAGCCCGCGTCGACTTCATTGTCGCCCGCCTTGATGCGGCATTCGCCCGCGTCCAGGCGCGCGTCGGCGATCAGGTTCCAGCGCTTGGCGCGCTTCGGATCGAGTTCGCTGATGCGTTTGAGTTCTTCCGGATTGAGGAAGACGTCGATTTCTTCGCGCGTGGGCGGCATCGAGGCCAGGGTCTCGTCGACCAGGGCCAGCAATTGCACCGGCTGCAGCGCCAGTTCCGCGCGGATCACTTGGCGCGCCACCTTGGCCACCAGGTCGACCACTTCCTTGCGCTGCGCTTCGCGGTAGTCGGCGCGCACTTTTTTCAGGTCGCGCAGGATGGCGTCGACGGGGCGCGCCAGGCGGTCCAGCGCCACCAGGGTTTCATTGCGACCTTCTTCGCGGCCCTGCGCCATGCCGTCGTTGCGTCCGGTGTCGTAGCCGTCCTGCTGGCCTTGCACCAGGCCCACTTCGTAGCCGTCGCGCTGGCCCTGCTCGAAGCCTTCCGAGACGGACGCCTGCCACTGGCCGTCCGTGTCCTCGTTGGATGCACGCTGACCGGCGGCGATGAATTGCGACAGGGGCGGGAAACGATACGAGCGGAAGTGTTTCATTCGATCACCGCTTCGGCAAACAGTTGCACTTCGATCTCGCCCGCATCGGCGAGGCCCTTGACGGTGGCCATGATTTCCTGGCGCGTTTGTTCGATACGGCTCAAAGGCACGGGGCCGGAACGGCGCATCATGTCTTCGAAGCTCTGCGCCTGGCGGCGCGGCATGGTTTTCAGCACGGCGTCGCGGATCGACGGTTCCGCACCCTTGAGCGCGATGGCCCACTGTTCCATCGGCACGTCTTCCAGGATGCGCGTGAGCGTGACATCGCTCTGCGTGGCCAGGATCAGGAAGTCGTACATGCTCAGTTCGATTTCCGACACCACTTCCGGGTCGTGCGCGCGCAGCAGCTCGACCAGCGCGGCGCGGTTGCCCGGCATGCGGTTGAGAATCTCGGCCGCCTGGCGGATGCCTTCCACGCTGGTGCTTTGCGTGTCGAGCGTGCCCAGGCAGCGGCCCACCAGTTCGTCGAGCTCGACCAGCAGGTCGCGGTCGATCTCGTCCAGGCGCGCCAGGTTCAGCAAGACCAGGTCGCGGCCTTCGACGGGCAGGGCGTCGAGGATCTGGCCGGCCAGCGCGGGCGGCAGGAAGGCCAGGAACACGGCTTGCATCTGCACGTGTTCATTGACGATGTATTCGGCCAGCCATTTTGGCGAAGCCCACTGCAGGCGCGCCATCTTGGGGCGGATCGCATCGCCGTAGATGTTGTTCAGCACGCTATTTGCGATATCGCTGCCCAGCGCCATGTCCAGCGAACGCTTCAGGTAGCTGCGCGAGGCGCCGTGCACGCCGCTTTGCTGGCGGTAGTCGTCGAAGAAAGTCTGCATCGCCGTTTTCACGGACTCGACCTTGATGCCGCTCATGCGCGACATCACTTGCGTGACTTCCAGCAATTCTTCGCGCGACAGGCAGCGCAGCACGTTGGCCGCCTGCTCTTCGCCTATGCTCAGCAGCACGATGGCAGCCTGTTCCACAGGGTTCAGGCTGGCGCTTTCGTATTCGGCGCCGTCGGAGGGATTATTGTTGTTGAGTTCGGCCATTTTTCTGCATCCATTGTTTGACGACTTCGGCGACACGCTCGGGTTCTTTTTCAGCCAGCACTTTCAGGTGGTCGACCATCACGTCGACCGCCGAGCCAGGCGGCGGCAAGTCATAGTTTTCCAGCAGCGGCACGACCGGCATGCTGCCGCCGGCGGCTTCGCCTTCGAGCGCCAGCGGTGTGCCATTCACGCCCAGGGCAGGCGCGCCGGCAACGGCCGCGCCGTTGGCGCCGGCGGCGGCGCTGCCGCCCAGCGCCAGGGCAGGGTCGAGCTGTTTCAGTGCAGGCGGCGCCAGGCGCGTGGTCAGCAGGCGCAGCAGCGGACGCAGGATCAGGAAGTAGCCGAGGATGGCGCCCAGTGCGTACAGCAGCCAGCTGCTGAAATCGACGACGGTATCGCGCTCTTCCCACCACTGCGCCACGGGCGGCTTGGCGGGGAAGGCCAGCGCCGTCAGGCTCAGGCTGTCGCCGCGCTGGGCGTTGATGCCCAGGCCGCTGTTGAGCATTTTTTCAATATTGCCCAGTTCGGCAGGAGTCCAGCCCGTTTTCGGGTTCGGTGCGGCGGCGCTGTTGAGGACCACGGCGACGCTGAGTTTTTCCAGGCGGCCACGGCTGCGCTTGATCTGCGTGATGCTGCGGTCGTAGGCGTACTGGCGCGTGGTGGCGTTCTTGCGGGCCGTGCCGTCGTCGGACGGTTTCGGCGCGCCATCGGCGGGTGCGGCGCCGGCGGCGTCGGCCGGTGCCGGCACGGCCGCCGCCGGCGGACGGTTCGACAGGCTGCCGGGAATGCCGGCTACGGTGCGGTTGCGTTCCTGCTCTTCGCGCATCGCTTCGCTCGTCACTTTCGGGGCTTCGCCGTATTTTTCCAGCGTTTCGTCCACGCGGTCGTTGTTCACGGCGGCCGTCACGCTGAGCTTGAAGTTGTCTTCGCCGATGACGGGGCCGAGCAAGCCCGTGACGTTGCGGCGGATTTCATCCTGGAAACGTTTCGCGCCTTCATTGCCGGCGGCCGAGGCGTCGAAGCCGTCCGTCAGGTCGACGTGCGCGGACAGCAGGTTGCCGCCCTGGTCGACCAGGCTCACGCGCGTTGGCGCCAGGCTGGCGACGCTGCCGGCCACCATGTTGATGACGGCGGCGATCTGTTCCGGCGCCAGGGTGCGGCCCGGTTTCAGCGCCACGACGATCGAGGCGGACGATTTGTCGCCGTCGCTGGCGACGAACGATGTCGATTTCGCAATCGACAGATGGACGCGCGCCGAAGCGATCGCGTCCATCGTCATGATGCTTTGCGCCAGTTCGCCTTCCAGGCCGCGGCGGAAGCGCACGTCCTGCACGAACTGCGATACGCCCAGCGGGTCATTCTTGTCCATCAGCTCCAGGCCGGCCGGCAGTTGCGCCGTCACGCCCTTCGAGGCGAGCAGCATGCGCACCTTGCCCAGCATCGCGTCGGGCACCAGCACCTGGCCGCTGTCCGGATGCAGGCGGTAGGGGATGTGTTCGGCGTCCAGCGTGGCCATCATGTCCGTCACGGCCACTTTTTCGCGCGCGCCAAACACCGGCTTGTAGTTGGCCTGGTCGCGCCAGGCATACATGGTCACCATGGCGGTGATGCCGATGGCCAGCACGACGATGGGAACCAGGTTTTTCAGCAGGGCGGGCGGGATGGCGGGCTGGGCACCAAGGCGCCAGCGCGCAAATGCGGACTTCATGGGGGTAATCACTTGGGGTAACTTTCGCTGGGAGGCTGGGCGTGGATCAGGACGTGAAGATTACAGAGGCAGTTTGATGAGTTCGTCGACGGCGCCCATGACCTTGTTGCGCACTTGCATCAACATGGAGAAGGACAGGCTCGCTTCCTGGCTGGCCAGCATGGCGCCGACCATGTCGTCGCTCTTGCCGCTGTCGACGTCGCTCATTTTCTGCGCCGCCATGCGGTCATCGCCGTTGACCTTGCCGATGGCGTCTTTCATGCTTTGCGCAAAGGAGAAGCCGGATTGTTCCGGCGCGCCGAACTGGGCGGCGGGCGCGATGCTGGCGCCCAGGGCGCGCGCGTCATTGCTCAGTGCTGCCAGATCGGCCTTGATCAGACCTGCGAGTTCGTTGCTCATCGTGCCCTCTACTTTCAATATGCGGTGACGTATCAATCAGAAATTACTGGTGTTGCCATTCCGGCAGGCATGACATCCCGCGCCATCTTGCCCGGCCCGCTTACAGGGCCCATCAGTTTTATCAGTTGCCACACCATCCGCTCAAGCAGATTCAAACAAACCCGGCAGACCTGCGCCGACGTGATTCACATGGCCATGACAACTAATAATTATCTGATAAAAGTTTCTTCTGGTGGCAATAAGCGGGACTGGAAACTGCCATAAAAACCGGAATCAGGTAAGCGGAATGGCGCACTGCAAATCTATATTTTGTCGCTATAAGCTTACCTCGCGGCAACTATAAAGTAAAGAGAGGATTGCCTCAAGGAATATTGATACATGGCAATATTTAGCTTTTTCATGTATTGTTCAGCACCGTAGTCATCCAGCATGCGATACGATGCGCAATCGTTTGCTTGCAGACCGGTACGCTAGGTCAAGATGATGCTGTATTTAATTTCGGGCGATCCGTATAATTTGTTCTGCCACCGCAATACCGACATGACCACTACATGACAATCCTTACCAAGACAGATCAAACTGTGCGCCATCAAGTCCTCGATTCCTGTCTGCTTGGACGTCCTGTCCATTTGCTGCATGTATTCGGCGCCCAGCTGCGCGACGACCTGGCCGTGGCCCTGCGCCAGCCGATGAGTCGCCGCTACTGGGGGAATTTCCAGATCGATGCCGTGACCTTGTCGCGCGTGGAAAACGAGGACAGCGTGAACCGCTGGCTGAGTTTCTCCACGCCGGCCAGCCAGACGGGCTTTGCCCTCGAACGGCAGATACTCTTGAGCGTGCTGAACTATCGCTATGGTAGTGCCGGCGCCAAGGGCGCGCTGCCCGATCCTGCGCAGGTGCGCGTGACGGCCACGGAAGAGCGCCTCGCTGTGGTGCTTGGACAACAGTTGGTGAACAGTTTGTTCTCCCGCGTGCACAAGAACCTGCAAACCCTGGGCAAAAGCAGCGACATCGACACCAGTGCCGAGGTCGCCGCGCAGTCGGGCGTGCATCCGGCGCGCGGCAGCTGGATCGTCACGGTGGCGCTCAGCGACGTCGAGGCGGGGCAGAGCGGCCAGTTCTGGTTCTCGCTGGACAAGCGCCTGATGGCCGACGTGCTGCGCGGCTTGCTGCCAGAGCGCGCGCAGGCGAAGAAAGCCTTGCGTGGCAGCGTGCGTCCGCTCGCGTCGCGCCTGCAAGTGACCCTGGAAGGCCGTCTTGTCAGCAAACAGGTGCAGCTGGGTGCCTTGTTCGACTTGCGCGTGGGCGACGTGATTCCCGTCAGCCTCAGCCGCACCGACGTCATGCTCGACGACTCCCGTCTCTTTACAGCTGCTGTTTCCGAACACAAGGGCAAGCTCTGTTTAACCTCCTTTGAAGATGTCGAATAATATGAATATGACCGATACCAACCAGAGCGAAACCCTGCTGGAAGACCTGGGCGATGACATGATCATCGACCAGGGCGACGTGTCCGACGTGGCCAGCGGCCGCGCGCGGCGCGACATTCCGCAGATGATGCGCAAGATTCCCGTCACCCTGACCCTGGAAGTGGGTTCGGCCCGCATTTCGCTGGAAGAATTGATGGCCATCGGCCCGGAAAGCGTGATCGAACTCGACATGCTGGCCGGCGAACCGCTGGTGATCAAGGTCAACGGCACGCCGATCGGCCGTGCCGAAGTGGTGGTGGCCGGCGAGAACTATGGCCTGAAAGTCATCGACCTCGACGGCCTCAATCTCGACCTGATGACAGCATGAAGCTGGCGGTACCCGGCTTGAGCCGGCGCCGCGGCGCGCTGGCTGCCGCGCTGGCTGTTCCCGTTCTGATGCTGTGCTGCAACGCCGCTGGCGCGCAGGACCTGCTGTCCGGCGTGGTGCCGGGCGCGAAGACCGACCTGTCGGTGAAGATGCAGATCCTCGTCGTCATGACCCTGCTCGGGCTGCTGCCCGTGATGGTCATGATGATGACCAGCTTTACCCGCTTCGTCATCGTGCTGTCCCTGCTGCGGCAGGCCCTGGGCCTGCAGCAGGGCTTGCCCAACCGCATCGTCACGGGCATCGCCCTGATCCTCACCCTGCTGGTCATGCGCCCCATCGGCGACCAGGTGTGGAAGGAAGCGTTCGTGCCTTACGACCGCGACCAGATCGGCATGCAGGAAGCGCTGAAGATCGCCGAAGTGCCGATTTCGCGCTTCATGCTGGCGCAGACGAGCAAGGCCGCGCTGGCGCAGATCGCGCACCTGGCCGGCGAGCCGTCGTCCATGCGCCCGCAAGACCACAGTTTCACGGTCAAGCTGGCCGCGTTTGTGTTGTCCGAACTCAAGACGGCGTTCCAGATCGGGTGCATGCTGTTCATACCGTTCCTCATCATCGATCTGGTGGTGGCGTCCGTGCTGATGGCCATGGGCATGATGATGCTCTCGCCGCTGGTGATTTCGCTGCCGTTCAAGCTGCTGCTGTTCGTGCTCGTCGACGGCTGGACCTTGACCGTCAACACGCTTGTTACCAGCATACAGGGCTATTGATCCATGTTTACCCCTGAAGTCGCCGTCGACCTGATCATCGAAGCGCTGCACGTCGTGATGCTGCTGGTGGTGATCCTGGTCGTGCCCGGTTTGCTCATGGGCTTGCTGGTCGCGCTGGTGCAGGCGGCCACCTCGATCAATGAACAGACCATGAGTTTCTTGCCGCGCCTGCTGGTCACCCTGCTGGCCCTGATCCTGGCCGGCCGCTGGATGGCCGGCTACCTGATGGATTATTGCGTGTCCATTTTTCAGCGCGCCGCCACCCTGGTCGGATAGCGCCGCGCGCCATGGATCAGATTTTCAATCAGGTGCTGCCGTTTCTGCTGGCCGTGTGGTGGCCGTTCTGCCGCATCCTGGCCATGCTCAGCGCCTCGCCCGTGATCGGCGACGCCATGGTGCCCGTCCCCGTGCGGGTGCTGCTGTCGCTGGTGCTGGCGATCCTGATGCTGCCCGTGATGCAGGCGTCGGGCATCTCGCAGGACTTGCTGAAGATCGATCCGTTTTCCCTGCACGCCGCCGTCGCCACCCTGGAGCAGGCCATCATCGGCTTCGTCCTCGGCCTGGCCTTCCACTTCGCCATGTCCGTCATGTCGGTGCTCGGTTACCTGGTGTCGAGCCAGGTGGGCTTTTCCATGGCCGTGATGAACGACCCGCTCAATGGCACCTCGTCGGACGTGATCACGGGGATGCTCACCATCATGTGCATGATCGTGTTTTTCGCCATCGACGGTCACCTCGTGCTGACGGGCGTGATCGGCGCCAGTTTCACGGCCTGGCCCGTGGGGCAGGGCTACGGACCGCTGCTGCTGCAGACGGTGGCGTATAACGTGGCATGGATTTTCGCCGCCGCCATGCTGCTGGCCTTGCCCATCGTCTTTTCCACCATGGTGGTGCAGCTGGGCTTTGGCTTCCTGAACCGGGTGGCGCCGTCGCTGAACCTGTTTTCGCTGGGTTTTTCTATGATCACCGTGTTCGGCCTGCTGATGCTGGGGCAGATCGTGCGCTTTATCCCCGAGCACTACATCGCCATGACGAATCGCGTGCTGGAAATGATCGCCGAACAGATGCGGGTAGCCCATGGATAGCGCACGTGCCAACAAGCTGCTGCGCAGTCCACTTCCGGGCTTCCGTTGCTCGCTGTACCTCCGTACAGCTGCGCTACTCAACCCGGCATTGAACTTGCTCGCTACGCTTGCAGGGCGCGTGCGGAAAGGTGTGGTCCATGGCGGATAGCAGCACGGGCGACAAGACAGAAAAGGCGTCACAGCAAAAGCTGAAGAAGTCGCGCCAGGAAGGGCAGGTGGTGCGTTCGCGCGACCTGTCGACGGCGCTGGGCATCCTGATCAGCATGAAGGTCTTCATTTACCTGCTGCCAAGCTATCTGCTGAGCTTTCGCGAGCTGTTCGCCATGGCTTTCATGCCGCTCGACAGCAAGGGCGCGCTGGAAAATGCCATGTCGATGGCGTTTACGACGTCGGTGGGCTTGCTGATCAAGATGATCGTGCCGCTGTTTTGCGTGCCCCTGTTCGTCGTGCTCGGCTCCTTGATCCCTGGCGGCTGGGTCATCAGCACGAAGAACTGGATGCCGAAGATGGAGCGTCTGAGCCCGGCCAAGAACCTGGGCCGTCTGTTTGCGCCCAAGCATGCTTTTGAATTCGGCCTGTCCATCGCCAAGGCCGCCGTGCTGGGCATGGTGCTCGTGCATGTGAGCCGCTCCAGCCTGACGCAGTATGTGGATTTGCAACACCGGCCCCTGCAGCAGGCCATGCTCGATGGCTCGGCGCTGATGCTCGACGGCTTGATGGCGCTCATTTCCGTCTTTGTCCTGTTTGCCATCATCGATGTGCCGGCGCAGGCGTTTTTCTTTGCCCGCAACCAGCGCATGAGCAAGCAGGATGTCAAGGAAGAACATAAAAGCAGCGAAGGGCGTCCCGAAGTGCGCCAGCGCATCCGCCAGCTGCAGCAGCAGATCGGCCGGCGCAGCGTGCGCAAGACCGTGCCCGACGCCGACGTGGTGATCGTCAATCCCGAGCATTACGCCGTCGCGTTGAAGTATGACCAGGACCGCGCCGAGGCGCCGTTTGTCGTTGCCAAGGGCGTCGACGAGATGGCGCTGTATATCCGGCAAGTGGCGAAGGAACACGATATTGAAACGCTGGAGTTGCCGCCGCTGGCGCGCGCCATCTACAACACCAGCCAGGTGCAGCAGCAGATTCCCGTGCAGCTGTACCAGGCCGTGTCGCAGGTGCTCAACTACATCCTGCAGCTGAAAGCATTCCGTTCTGGGCAGCGCGCTGCCCAGCCCCCATTTCCCACCGAGGTGGTCGTGCCATCTCATTTGAGCGAGGTAGTACCTTCATGAATTTCCTGAACCGGTTGGTTGCCGAAATGCGCCGCCACAAGTTCGCCACGCCGCTGTTCCTGCTGGTGATCCTGGCAATGATCATCCTGCCGCTGCCGCCGGTGCTGCTCGATATCTTGTTCACTTTCAATATCGTGCTGGCACTGATCGTCATCCTCGTCAGCGTGTCGGCCAAGCGGCCGCTCGATTTCTCCGTCTTCCCGACGGTGATCCTGGCCACCACCATGCTCAGGCTGACCCTGAACGTGGCGTCGACGCGCGTGGTGCTGCTGCACGGCCACACGGGCGCGGATGCGGCCGGTAAGGTGATCGAGGCGTTTGGTAACGTCGTGATCGGCGGCAACTTCGTCGTCGGTATCGTGGTCTTCGTGATCTTGATGATTATCAACTTCGCCGTCGTCACCAAGGGCGCCGAGCGTATTTCCGAAGTGTCCGCGCGCTTTACCCTCGATGCCTTGCCGGGCAAGCAGATGGCCATCGATGCCGACCTGAACGCCGGCCTGATCAACCAGGAAAAAGCCCAGATCCGCCGCAAGGACGTGGCCGCCGAAGCGGATTTCTACGGCGCCATGGATGGTGCGTCGAAGTTCGTGCGCGGCGATGCCGTTGCCAGTATCCTGATTTTGATCATCAACATGGTGGGCGGCGTGGCCATCGGCTCGCTGATGCACGACCTGTCGTTCGGCGACGCTTTCCGCCAGTACGCACTGCTGACCATCGGCGATGGCCTGGTGGCGCAGATTCCGGCGCTGCTGCTGTCGGCTGCGGCCGCTATCCTGGTGACCCGCATCAGCGATTCGGGCGACTTCGAACAGCAAGTGGCGGGCCAGGTGCTGACGTCGCCGACGGTGATCTTCAGCGCGGCCGGCATGATGGTGGCGCTGGCCCTGATTCCGGGCATGCCGTGGTTCATGTTCATGACGTTTGCCGCTGTGCTGGCCTTCGTGGCCTGGCGTTTGACCAAGCGCGTGAAGGGGCCGGACGCGGCCGGCATGGCGGCCATCGAGGCGGCCTTGCGCGAGGAGCGCCCGGCCGAGCTGGAGTGGCAGCAACTGCCTGCCGTGCAGCCGCTGATGGTGATGCTAGGCTATAAACTGGTCGGCATGGTTGATAAAACGCAAGGCGAACCGTTGAACAAGCGCGTCAAGGGCGTGCGCCAGAGCCTGTCCGAAGCGATGGGCTTGCTGTTGCCGAATATCGGCGTGCGCGACGACCTGGCCCTGAAGCCGTCGCAATACGCGATCGTGCTGTCGGGCACCGTGGTGGCGCAGGCGGAAGTGCAGGCCGACCGCCTGATGGCGATCCCGTCGCCGAACGTGTATGGCCAGCTGGACGGCATTCCCGGCATCGAGCCGGCCTACGGCATGCCCGTCACGTGGATCGAGCCGGGCGAGAAGGCGCATGCGCTGGGTCTCGGCTACCAGGTCATCGAGGCGCCCAGCGTGATCGCCACGCACTTGTCGAAGATGGTGCGCGAATACTTGCCGGAACTGTTCCGCCACGAAGACGTCTCGAACATGATGGAACGCCTGACGGCCCTGTCGCCCAAGCTCGCCGGCGCGCTGGACAAGGCGCTCACGCACACGCAGCTGCTGCGCGTGTTCCGCGTCTTGCTGGCGGAAAATGTGTCACTGAAGGATATCGTACCCATCGCCACCACCTTGCTCGACAGTTCGGAAACGACCAAGGACCCGATCCTGCTGGCGGCCGAGGTGCGCTGCGCGCTGCGGCGCCAGATCGTCAGCGGCCTGTTCGGCCAGAAGATGGAAATGCAGGCGTTTAACCTGGGCGGCGAACTGGAAAACATGT
This sequence comes from Janthinobacterium sp. SUN033, assembly GCF_030397595.1. Lineage (NCBI taxonomy): Bacteria > Pseudomonadati > Pseudomonadota > Betaproteobacteria > Burkholderiales > Oxalobacteraceae > Janthinobacterium > Janthinobacterium sp. SUN033. The sequence goes on along the minus strand of NZ_JAPQNV010000001.1, from coordinate 1,796,711 downwards.
TGCTCGGTTCGCTGAACCAGGCGCGCCAGGCGGGCAAGGTGACTTTGGATAACTATCCGATCGATCCGCACCTGCTGTCGCAGTTGCAAGTGAACATGCCGGTGGCGCGCGAGCAGATGAAGCAGCAGGCCACGCCGCCGTTGTTGCTGGTGCTGCCGCAGATCCGTCCGCTGCTGGCCCGCTATGCGCGCCTGTTCGCGCCGGGCCTGCATGTGCTGTCGTACAACGAAATCCCGGAAAACCGCGAAGTGAGCATCATCGGCACGGTGGGATAAAACGCTGGCATGAAAAGAAAAACGGCGCTGCGGGCGCCGTTTTTTTATGCTGTATCAATTCTGTTGCGTCAATCCTGCTCGTCGATGGGCGGCAGCAGGTCGTGCTCCTGGCCGTCGGCCAGCAGCAGCACGGTGCGGCCTTGCACCGTTTCTTCGTCGTCGCCATAGTCGTAACCGAGCGGCGCCGCCACTTCCTTCGAGACGATGATGGTTTCCTCTTCGGCCGCGTCCGCGGGGGCTGCGGGCGCATCGGGATCGGCCGCCGCTTCCGCTTCCGGCTGCGTCAGCAGCAGCGCCACTTCGGCCATGGCGCGGAACAGGGCCAGCGACAGCGAGGCGGCGCCCGCCTGCATCGGGTAATTGCCGTGCACGCGCTGCGCGTGCAGCTGGCGGTTCAGGCGGCAGCGCACGACGCGCAGGCCGGCGCGCCGCACGGCGTCGGCGATCTCGGGCAGGGCCAGGCGCACATGGCGCAATGCGGCTTCCTCGTCGGCGGCCAGCTCCAGCAGCACGCCGTCGCCGGACGGTTCCATCTGGATCACGACCCGGCCGATGCCGATGATGATCAGTTCCACGCGCAGCGCCACCTTGCCGCGCCGCCGGGGCGTTGCATCGTCTTCCTCGTCGCTGGCCAGCACGCGCAGCAGCAGGCGCTGGCCACCCCAGCCATACACGGCGAAGCGCCACGCTTCGCTGTCGACCGTCAACGGCGGGCGGGCGCCTTCGCGCAGCAGGGCTGGTTGCTGCTCGGCCATGAACAGGTTGCCCGGCACGTGCTGGCCGCGCGCCTGTTCCTGCAAGGCCGCATATTGTTCGCCGTATGTCTTGACCATCACGCGCCACGAGGCGGCCAGCTGCGCCGCGTCGGGCGGCTGCCAGACCAGCTGGCGCGTGAAGAACAGTTGATTGACTTGCATGGCGCTGCTGTCGCGCGGCATGGCGCCGCCCGTCCCGTCGGCATTCGGCTTGATGAGGGACGCCAGGCTGTCCTGGCCCTGCTGTTGCAGCTGGGCGGGCAGGGTGCCGGCGTCGGGCGCGGGCGCCATGTAGGGGCCGATGGGCACCAGCGGCTGGACCACGCCCGGCACCATCGGCGTGGCGGGGCTGACGTCGAAGCGCTGGGTAATCAGGGGAACCGGGTTGCCCGATGAAATGCGGTCTATCGCCATGCCACTGTGTCCAGATGAAAGTCTATAAGAGCCGGTGAATCAGGCGGTATCAGCCATCATGGCTGCAACAGGGACAGTATCATTTTCTGCATGCTCTGGCTTTGCTTGAGCATCGCCGTGCTCGCCTGGAGCAACATTTGTGCCGAGACCATGTTGGCGCTTTCCGCCGCGTAATCGACATCCATGATGCGGCCGATGGCGGCCTTGGTATTGGTGACCATGTTGGCCAGGTTGTTGTGCACGTGGTCGAGGCGGTTGGCCGCCGCGCCCAGGGCCGAGCGCACGCCGCCGACCTGGTCGAGCGCCGCTGCCAGCTGGTCGATCATGTTGTTGGCGCTGCCATTCGTGCCGATTTCGCTGCCGGCCGTGCCGCTGGCGGCAAAGTTGGCCGAAATGGCTTTCAGCAAGGTGTCCAGGCCGCCCATCTTGCCTGACACGTCGAACTGCATGGTTTCGCTGCTGCTGGCGCCGATCTGGAAGGTCATCGCCTCCGACAGGGTGCCCTTGCCGGCACTGCCGTTGCCCAGCAGCAAGCCGCCGCCGTAGGAAGTGTTGGTCATGACGTTGTACAGCTCGAGCCCCAGCGCATCGTATTCGGACTGCATGGCGTCGCGGTCGGTCTGGTTGGACGAAGCGTCGGCGGCCTGCGTGGCCAGGTCTTTCATGCGCACCAGCATGTCGGTGACTTCGCCAAACGCGCCTTCGGCCGTCTGCAGCATCGAGGTGCTGTTCTGCGTGTTGCGCATGGCCACCGTCATGCCGCTGACCTGGGCACTGAGGCGCGTGGCGATCTGCAAGCCGGCGGCATCGTCCATGGCCGAGTTGATGCGAAAGCCGGTGGACAGGCGCTGCATCGACGTCGCCAGCCGGCTTTGCGCACTGGCGGCGGCGCTTTGGGCGTACATTGCGGCGATATTGGTGTGAATGCTCAGCACAAGGCGGCTCCGGTGGGCGGTGAGGGTGAATCGGGTCTACCTTGTATAGGCGACTGCGCCGCCCGCATTGTTAAATCGAAAGGCAATATAGTCAAATAAATACGTTTCGCGCATAAAAAAAGCCAGACCGCAGTCTGGCTTGGCGTTGCTGGCCGCAAGCGGCCCGGCAAAGATTATTGCAGCAAGGACATGACCATCGAGGACATGCTGTTGCTTTGTTTCAGCATCGCGGTGCCGGCTTGCAGCAGCATTTGCGACGAGGTCATGTTCGAGCTTTCGGTGGCGAAGTCAACGTCCATGATGCGGCCGGTAGCGGCCTTGGTGTTGGTGGCGATGTTCGACAGGTTGCTGTTGACGTGGTCGAGGCGGTTGGCGGCGGCGCCCAGGGACGAGCGGATCGTGCCGACATTGTCGATGGCATTTTTCAGCAGGTCGATCGTGGCGTTTGCCGTGCCGGTCAGTTCCGTGCCGACGCCGGCGCTGGTTGCCTTGAAGTTGTTGGCGGACAGGCCTTTCAGCGCGCCGTCCAGCGTGACCATGCCTGCTTGCACGGTGAAATCCATGGTTTCCGACTTGGCGGCGCCGATCTGGAAGGTCATCTTGGCTTCCGACAGGGTGCCCTTGCCGGTCGTGCCGTCGCCCAGCAGATTCTGGCCGCCGAACGTGGTATTGGTCATCACGTTGTACAGTTCCAGGCCCAGTGCGTCGTATTCGGCTTGCATGGCGGTCTTGTCGGCCGTGTTCGACGAAGCATCGGCAGCTTGCGTGGCCAGATCTTTCATGCGCACCAGCATGTTGGTGACTTCACCGAACGCGCCTTCAGCCGTTTGCAGCATCGAGGTGCTGTTTTGCGTGTTGCTCATGGCGACCGTCATGCCGCTGGTCTGTGCTTTCAGGCGGGTAGCGATCTGCAGGCCGGCAGCGTCGTCCATTGCCGAGTTGATGCGGTAGCCGGTCGACAGGCGGGTCATCGAGGTCGACAGTTGCGATTGGGTCTTGGCGATCGAGTTCTGTGCGGACAGCGATGCGTTGTTGGTGTGAAGGCTCAGCATTGTATTGCTCCTGGTAAGTGAATTCGTCGAGCGGCAGGTAATTTCTTGCCCTCACCCCTACAAGGCGACAGGGGAGCGTCTTTCATTAAATTCCACATGGAAATTTTTTATCTGGCGCGCCGCCATGAAAAAAAGCCCCGGCAATCGCTTGCCGGGGCTTTCATACAGCGCGAGGCGCCGGTGATTATTGCAGCAAGGACATGACCATCGAGGACATGCTGTTGCTTTGTTTCAGCATCGCGGTGCCGGCTTGCAGCAGCATCTGCGACGACGTCATGTTCGAGCTTTCGGTGGCGAAGTCGACGTCCATGATACGGCCGGTAGCGGCCTTGGTGTTGGTCGAGATGTTCGACAGGTTGCTGTTGACGTGGTCGAGGCGGTTGGCGGCGGCACCCAGTGCCGAACGTACCACGCCGATGCTGTCGATGGCCGAAACCAGGCTGCCGATGGCGGCGTTGGCGCTGGCGGTCAGTTCGGTGCCCAGGCCGGCGGCGCCGAAGTTGGCGCTGGCCGAACCCAGTGCGGCGGTGACGCTGCCCATCGAGGTGGACAGGTTGATGCTCATCGTTTCCGACTTCGCGGCGCCGATCTGGAACGTCATGGCGCTGGCGATGGTGCCGCCGGTCAGCAGAGCTTGGCCGCCGAACGTGGTGTTTTTCATCACGTTGGACAATTCCAGGCCCAGTGCGTCGTATTCGGCTTGCATGGCGTCTTTGTCGGACGTGTTCGACGAAGCATCGGCAGCTTGCGTGGCCAGATCTTTCATGCGCACCAGCATGTTGGTGACTTCACCGAACGCGCCTTCAGCCGTTTGCAGCATCGAGGTGCTGTTTTGCGTGTTGCTCATGGCGACCGTCATGCCGCTGGTCTGTGCTTTCAGGCGGGTAGCGATCTGCAGGCCCGCAGCGTCGTCCATTGCCGAGTTGATGCGGTAGCCGGTCGACAGGCGGGTCATCGAGGTCGACAGTTGCGATTGCGTTTTGGCGATCGAGTTTTGTGCGGACAGCGATGCGTTGTTGGTGTGAAGGCTCAGCATTGTATTGCTCCTGGTAAGTGAATTCGTCGAGCGGCAGGTAATTTCTTGCCCTCACCCCTACAAGGCGACAGGGGTGCGCCTTTCATTAAATTCCACATGGAAATTTTTTATCTGGCGCGGCGCCATGAAAAAAAGCCCCGGCAATCGCTTGCCGGGGCTTTCATGTGGCGCGAGGCGCCGGTGATTATTGCAGCAAGGACATGACCATCGAGGACATGCTGTTGCTTTGTTTCAGCATCGCGGTGCCGGCTTGCAGCAGCATCTGCGACGAGGTCATGTTCGAGCTTTCGGTGGCGAAATCGACGTCCATGATGCGGCCGGTAGCGGCCTTGGTGTTGGTCGAGATGTTCGACAGGTTGCTGTTGACGTGGTCGAGGCGGTTGGCGGCGGCGCCCAGTGCCGAACGTACCACGCCGATGCTGTCGATGGCCGAAACCAGGCTGCCGATGGCCGTGTTGGCCAGGGTTTTCAGTTCGGTGCCGCCGGCGGTACCGGCGAAGTTGGCGGTGGCCGAACCCAGTGCGGTGGCGACGCTGCCCATCGAGGTGGACAGGTTGATGGTCATCGTTTCCGACTTCGCGGCGCCGATCTGGAACGTCATGGCGCTGGCGATGGTGCCGCCGGTCAGCAGAGCTTGGCCGCCGAACGTGGTGTTGTTCATCACGTTGGACAATTCCAGGCCCAGTGCGTCGTACTCGGCTTGCATGGCGTCCTTGTCGGCCGTGTTCGACGAAGCATCGGCAGCTTGCGTGGCCAGGTCTTTCATGCGCACCAGCATGTTGGTGACTTCGCCGAACGCGCCTTCAGCCGTTTGCAGCATCGAGGTGCTGTTTTGCGTGTTGCTCATGGCGACCGTCATGCCGCTGGTCTGTGCTTTCAGGCGGGTGGCGATCTGCAGGCCGGCAGCGTCGTCCATTGCCGAGTTGATGCGGTAGCCGGTCGACAGGCGGGTCATCGAGGTCGACAGTTGCGATTGGGTCTTGGCGATCGAGTTTTGTGCGGACAGCGATGCGTTATTGGTGTGAAGGCTCAGCATTGTATTGCTCCTGTAGGATATATTCAGCGAGACGCGCTATTTTTCTGCTCTCACAAGCACAAGGCGGCTATTTCTGCTTATGTATTAAATGCTACATGGAAATATTTTTTAGCTGGCCGCTGGCCTGCGATGATTTTTATTGCCATGGAAATTATGATTAAAAATGCATCTTTAACTATTTTTCACGGCATCCCGCGCGCGCAATTGCTCTTCCGCAATTAACAGCCCCTGGTCGCGGCTGTTGATACGCTTCGCCGGTGTGCCCGCATAGATTCCCCACGCCGGCAGGGACCTGGTGACCAGGCTGAGCGCGCCCACGGCGACGCCTTCGCCAAGCTGCGCGCCGGGCAGCACCACGCTGCCCGAGCCGATGATGACGTGCCTGCCCAGGTGGACGGCGCCGCTCTTGCAGTTTGTAAATTCCGCCGGCACGGTGGGGTTGGTCATGCTCGCTCCGCTGTAGTCATCGGTCTTGCTGTACAGGCGCACGCCTTGCGACAAGCCGGCGTAGTCTTCCAGCGTGATGCCTGCGCCGCCGGAGAGAAAGCAGCCGCCGCCAATGTGAACGTAGCTGCCGATGCGGATATGGCCACCTGCCGCCACCAGCGTGCTGTAGCCATCGATGCGCACGTTGTTGCCGATCGCGATATTGTCGATGCCGATGATGACGCAGTTCCTGGCGATGCGCACGTTGTGGCCGAGGCTGCGAAACCCCGCGCCGTGCAAGTCTTCTTCGGTGTAATAGCCGGGATTGAAAAGTTCAGACATGGTCATCCTTGTGCGGGTGTGCGGCGCCGGCGCCGGCTTCCAGGTGGCGGCGCTTGCTTTCCGCCAGTTCGGCAATGATGCGCAGCGCCTCGCCGTCGTCGGCCGTCATGTTTTGCAGGAAATGCGCGTTATTCTCGCGTATCCAGCTCAGCGGCAGTTCCCACCAGGCCAGCGCCAGCAGGGCTGCGCGCACTTCCTCGCTGAAGCGGAAGCGCAGCAGCCGCGCCGGCGTCCCTGCGTAAATGCCGTAGGGTTCGCTGCGGAAATTGGGCGGCACCAGCGTGCGCGCACCGATGACGCAGCCATTCTCGATGACCGCGCCGCCCAATATCATCGCCTCGTCGCCGATCCACACATCGTTCTTGATGACCGTATCGGCATATTGGGGAATCGGGCTGTTTTCCAGGCCCATGCCGCCCAATGCCAGAAGATACGTGGAAATGGTGCGCATGTCGTGCTGGCCGTTGAGGATGAAGCGCAGATTCGCGCCGCCGGAAACGTAGCGCCCGATTTGCAGGTGCTGCGCGGTCGAATCGTATTTGGCTTGCGAACCGATGCCGATGCCGGAACAGCGGCCGATGGTAAATTGCCCGAAGTCCGGCTCATTGCCCAGCCAGTTACGGAAAAAGCCATGCGGTATCAGGGTCTGTCCGCCACTTTTATAGGACAGCACGGTAAATTGTGCCGCCCAGCGATGGTCGTCGATGGTGCCGAAAAAGTCGGTGTCTGTGGAAATATTCATGGAGTCAGGCCGGGCTGTACGTGACGCTCGACGATGGCGCAGATGGCATCGACCTGATCGAGACCCAGGCCGGGATAGATGGGCAGGCAGATGATTTGCCGCGATGCCTGCAGCGCGTTCGGCAGATTGCTGTGGGCGGCGGTCGGCATGCTGCGGTACATGGGGAAGTCGCTGATGAGCGGATAGAAATAGCGGCGCGCATAGATATTCTCGTCCCGCAGCAGCTGGAACAGTGCGTCGCGGCTGGTGCCGTAGGCTTCCTTGACGAGTATGGGGAAGTAGGAATGGTTGGCCGATTCTTCCTCTCCCGCCGGCAGGCAGTCGATGCCGGCGATGGCCGCCAGCCGTTCCCGGTAGCGGCCATCGATGGCGCGCCGCTGCAGGCGAGCCGCGTCGATGCCCTTCAATTGCAGGAGGCCGAATGCGGCGTTGATCTCGCTCATCTTGCCGTTGATGCCGGGCGCCACCACCGTCACTTCGTCGACGAAGCCGAAATTTTTCAGATGGTCGATGCGTTGCTTGGTCTTGGCGTCGGGGCAGACGATCGCGCCCCCTTCAAAGGTATTGAAAATCTTGGTGGCGTGAAAACTCAGCACGGACAGGTCGCCGCATTTGAGCACGCTGCTGCCCTTGTGCCGCACGCCGAACGCATGCGCCGCGTCGTAGATGACTTTCAAGCCATAGTTGTCGGCGATCTTTTCGATGCGTTCCACGTCGCAGGGACGGCCATAGCAGTGCACCGGCATGATGGCGGTGGTGTGCGGCGTGATGGCTGCCTCGATCCTGGCGGGATCCATATTCAGGCTCAGCGGGTCGATATCGACAAAAATGGGCTTGATGCCATTCCACAGCAGCGAATGGGCGGTGGCGACGAAGGAATAGGGCGTGGTGATCACTTCGCCGGTGATGCGCAGCGCCTGCAGGGCCGTGATCAGCGCCAGCGTGCCATTGGTAAACAGGCAGATGTGCTTGACGCCCAGATAGTCGCACAGCGCCTGTTCCAGTTGCTGGTGGAACGGGCCGCCGTTGGTGAGGATTTTGTTTTCCCAGATTTCTTCCAGATACGGCAGGAAATCTTGCAAATCCGGCATGAGCGGCTGCGTGACGTAAATGGGCTTCTTGTCGCTCATGACTGCACCGCCTGCTTGCTGGCGTCGTCGGGCGCAATGGCGAACGATGCGGGCGGCAAGCCGCCGCACCAGCGCTGCCACATGGTGCGGAAAGCCTGTTCCATATTGTGGGCAATCGCCCGGGAGTCGGCCAGCGCCGACTCTTGCATGCGGTTGCGCAAGTCTGCGCGCAGGACGGCCAGTTGCATGATGTTGTTAGACAAGAATATTCCTTTCCGGACGAAATCGTCGTCGTCGGTCGCGATGAAGGCGTCGAGCCCCACATGCTGCAAGATGCAGGCGCCGGCATGGCTCGGTACGCTTGTACCCTTGAGCGTCAGCGTGGGCACACCCATCCACAGCGCGTGCAGCGTGGTGGTGCCGCCCGTGTACGGGAAGGTGTCGAGGCAAAGGTCGATTTGCTGGTGCAGGGCCAGATAGCCGCCCAGGTGGGTGCGGCCGTGGAAGGTCAGGCGGTCGGCGGCGATGCCTTCCTGCGCGAACCAGGCTTGCAAGGTGGCGATGTCGCTGTCCTTTTGCATGGCTGCCAGATGCATTTTCGCTTCGGGCAGGGCCCGCAGCAGCTTTGCCCAGCGGGCGATGACGCCTGGATTGAGCTTGCTGAGCCGATTGAAGCTGCCGAAGGTCAGGTAGCCGTTGCCCAGCGCGGGCGCGCGGACCAGTTCCGGGGAGTCCGACGATGGCAGGAAGGGCACGCTGGCGGGCAGCAGCACGACTTTTTCCGTGAAGTACTTTTCATCGACGTCGAATTGCGGGTCCGTCAGGTAGTAATCCATGGTTTTCAGGCCCGTTGTGCCGGGATAGGCGATCCAGCTGACCTGAATCGGCGCCAGTTTGCGGCCAAAGGCCGTCAGGCGGTTGAAGGCCGTATGGCTGGACAGGTCGACCAGGATGTCGATGCCGTCTTCGCGGATCTTTTCCTGCAAGTTGCTGTCGCTCACCTCGATGATATTTTGCCAATGCGGGAAATAGCCGCGCAGGCGCTGCGTGACGGCGTCTTCCAGCGTATTGTTGTAATAGGCATACAGGCTCAGGCCGGGGCTGGCGCTCAGGTGCGCGATCACGGGCACGACGAAATTGGACACCACGTGCGAATTGAAGTCGCCCGAGACAAAGCCGACCCTGATGCGCCGCGCGGGATCGTTGTCGTTGTGGAAACCTTGGCCTTCCGCCGTCCCGGCCGTGGACGGGTGGTCGAAGGCGTCGCCGAAGCGGCAATGTTCCTCAAACAGGCGTTGGGCGTCGATATCGATGCTATGGCTGAGGCAAAACAGCAGACCGCTGTGGCTTTCCGGAATATGCGGCGCCACCGTCCGCGCGCGATAGCCGCTGGCGATGGCTTCCTCCAGGTGGCCTTCGGCATGGAGTAGCGAGCACAGATTGATTTCCGCCGCTGCGTAGTCGGGCTTGATTTCCAGGGCGCGCTGGAACGCGGCCAGCGCTTCCTTGCTTTTGCCCATGGTGCGCATGACATTACCTAAATGAAAGTGCAATTCTTCATCATCTGGTTCGGATTCCATGGCCGTGTTGAGGCACGTCAATACATCCTGATACTGTTTCAGCGCCAGGTAGGCGGCGACCAGATTGTTCCGTGCCGCCCGGTAATCGGGTTTGATCTGCAGCGCGCGCTGGAAGCTGCGCACGGCGTCCTGCACATTTTTGTTTTCGTGCAGCGCCTGGCCGAGCCGGTTGTGCGCTTCGGCGTCGTCGGGCAATGCAAGGGTGGCGGCGCGGAAGCTGTCGGCAGCGGCGCCAAACTGTTTCTGGCGCAGCAGCGCATTGCCCAGGTTAAATGCCGCCAGCGCGTAGTCCGGCTTTAAGGCAAGGGCGCGGCGATAGCTCGCCACGGCCTCGTCCAGCCGGTTTTCCGCCTGGAGCAGGTTGCCCAGGTTGCAGTGCGCCTCGGCGAACGCAGGCTCGATTTCCAGCGCCCGCAGGTAGCAGTCGCGGGCTGCATCGAGTTTGCCGGCCGTTTGCCAGGCATTGCCCAGGTGGCCATGCGCCTGCGCATCGTGCGGCGTCAGTTCCACCGTCCGCTGCAGCGTGGCGAGGGCATCCTTGCCTTGCAGTTGCAGGGCCGTGCCCAGCACGCTCCAGCCGAATGGCGAGTCGGGATAGCTTGCCAGCAATTGCCGGCAGGCCGCTTCCATCTGCGCATGCTGGCCTGCCTGGTACAGCTGTACGATGTGGTCCATTTCCGGCTGCGACGGCGACAGGGCCGCCAGCGCGACGGCTTCCTGCGCCTGCCGGCGCAGCGCTTGCGAAGCATCGTTGTCCAGTCCGCGGGCGATGGCGGTGTCGACGATGTCGAGCGCTTCGTCAGGCTGTCCCGCCTGCAGCAATCCCTGCGCATAGGACAGCCAGAACTGGCCTTCGTCCGGGGCGACGGACAGCGCCTTGCGCAAATACGGCAGGCCGGCCACGTGCTGGCCTACTTGTCCGGCCAGCAAGCCCAGGTTGTGGTTGGCGATGGCATGGTAGGGGTGGGCCTGCAGGATCGACAGGTAAATCTCTTCCGCCTCGGCAAAACGCCCTGCCTGGTGTTCAGCGATGGCTTGCTGTAATTCGGTGTCGGGGGAGACTGCGGGAGGGAGGGTCGGGTGCATGGGCTGAGGCTGGCAGAAATGTTTAGCAACGGGAATTGTAACTGGTGACAGTGCCCGTGAGAAACTTTCCGAGGGGAATTTGTTGACGCACGCCGCGCGAATGCGCACTTGCTGTTGCAGTTGGTCCAAAGTGCGGGCAATTCTGATCCTTCCGACAAAAAAACAGCGCACTGCCGGATGGGAGTGCGCTGTTCTGGCCGATTGTCAGCCGCTGCTGCGGAACCTTGCGATTACATATTCGGATAGTTCGGCCCGCCGCCGCCTTCCGGTGTCACCCACACGATGTTTTGCGTCGGATCCTTGATGTCGCAGGTTTTACAGTGCACGCAGTTCTGCGCATTGATCTGCAGGCGTTCGGCGCCGTCGTCGTTCTTCACGAACTCGTACACGCCGGCGGGACAGTAACGGGCTTCCGGACCCGCATACGTGGCCAGGTTGACGTCGACGGGCACGCTGGCGTTCTTCAGCGTCAGGTGGATCGGCTGGTCTTCCGCGTGGTTCGTGTTCGAAATGAACACGGACGACATCTTGTCGAAGGTCAACTTGCCATCGGGTTTCGGATACACGATCTTCTTCGACTGGGCGGCCGGTTTCAGGCATTCGTGGTCGCCATGCGAGTGGTGCAGGGTCCACGGCGCCTTGCCGCGGAAGATCAGCTGGTCGATGCCCGTCATCAGGCTGCCCAGGTACAGGCCTTTCGACAGCCATGGCTTGACGTTGCGCGCCACGTGCAGCTCTTCATGCAGCCACGATTGTTCGAAGGCGACAGGGTAGCTCGTCAGTTCGTCGTGCTGGCGCTGTTCGCCCAGCGCGCCGAAGGCCGCGTCCGCCGCCAGCATGCCGCTCTTGATGGCCGCGTGGCTGCCCTTGATGCGGCTCATGTTCAGGAAGCCCGCATCGCAGCCGATCAGCGCGCCGCCGGCGAACACCAGTTTCGGCAACGATTGCAGGCCGCCGGCCGCAATCGCCCGCGCGCCGTACGAGATGCGCTTGCCGCCTTCGAAGAACTTGCGGATTTCCGGATGCGTCTTGTAGCGCTGGAATTCCTCGTACGGCGACAGGTACGGGTTTTCGTAGTTCAGGCCGACCACATAGCCCACCATGACCTGGTTGTTTTCCAGGTGGTACAGGAAGGAGCCGCCGTAGGTTTTCGTGTCCAGCGGCCAGCCGCTCGAGTGGATCACCAGGCCCGGCTTGTGCTGGGCCGGGTCGATTTCCCACAATTCCTTGATGCCGATGCCGTAGGATTGCGGGTCCTTGCCGGCGTTCAAGTCATACTTGGCCATCAATTGCTTGCCCAGGTGGCCGCGCGCGCCTTCGGCGAACAGGGTGTACTTGGCGTGCAATTCCATGCCCAGCTGGAAGTCGGGGCCCGGTTCGCCGTCGCGCTTGACGCCCATGTTGCCGGTCGCCACGCCTTTGACGGAACCGTCGTCGTTGTAGAGGATTTCCGCGGCAGGGAAGCCGGGGAAGATTTCCACGCCCAGGTTTTCCGCCTGCTGGCCCATCCAGCGCACCACATTGCCCAGCGAGACGATGTAATTGCCATGGTTCTCAAAGCAGGCCGGCACGGCGAAGCCCGGCGTCTTATACGCTTTCGTTTCGGTCAGGAACAGGATGCGGTCTTCCGTCACTTCCGTGTTCAGGGGCGCGCCCAGTTCTTTCCAGTTCGGAATCAGTTCGGTCAGCGCTTTCGGGTCCATGATGGCGCCCGACAGGATATGCGCGCCCAGTTCGCCGCCTTTTTCCAGCACGCAGACGGACACTTCCTGGCCCTTTTCAGCGGCCAGCTGCTTCAGGCGGATCGCCGCGGCCAAGCCTGCGGGGCCACCGCCGACGATCACCACGTCATATTCCATGGTTTCGCGCGGTCCGTACTGTTCAACTAAGTTATTAGGCTGTGTCATGGTCTCGATTTATAGTCACTCAATTAGGTAGCAAGGATAGGGAATAAAGCATCATCGGGGAAATTTAAGCACGAGTGTGCTTGTTTTTGACGAGGATTGCAACTTTGGCGCCATTTTGCGTGACATTGCCCCTCGCCGCAATCTAAATCCGGCCATTTTGTGTAATGATGGCGTTTACCTTTGCTCAAGTGCGACGCAGGGTATTTTGCCCCTGCGCCATCGGCACGGCGTAAAGTGTTATCTAAAATAAAACAGGAGTAGCTCGTGGGCATAGAAGTCAATTTCGAGGGCAAGATTGCCCTGATTACCGGCGCATCGAGCGGCCTCGGCGCGCGCTTTGCGAAAGTGCTGGCCCAGGCCGGCGCGCAGGTCGTGCTGGCGTCGCGCCGCACCGAACGCCTGAAGGAATTGCGCGCCGAAATCGAAGCCGATGGCGGCGCCGCGCACGTGGTGTCGCTCGACGTGACCGACTTCGCCAGCATCAAGTCGGCCATCGCGCACGCGGAAACGGAAGCGGGCCCCATCGATATCCTCGTCAACAATTCCGGTGTCTCCACCACGCAACGCCTGGTCGACGTCACGCCCGAGGATTACTCGTTCGTGATGGATACCAACCTGCGCGGATCGTTCTTCGTGGCCCAGCAAACGGCCAAGCGCATGATCGCGCGCGCCAAGGGCGACCCGAAGAAGCAGCACCGCATCATCAATATCGCCTCGATGGCGGGCTTGCAGGTGCTGCCGCAGATCGGCGTGTATTGCATGAGCAAGGCGGGCATGGTGCACATGACGCGCGCCATGGCCGTGGAGTGGGGCAAGTACGGCATCAACACGAACGCCATCTGTCCTGGTTACATTTCCACGGAAATCAACGAAGATTACTTTGCCACCGAACAGGGCAAGAAATTGATCGAAATGTTGCCGAATAAACGTCCGGGCAAGCCGGAAGACCTCGACGGCCTGCTGCTGTTGCTGGCGGGCGAGGATTCGCATTTCATCAATGGCGCCATCATTTCCGCCGATGGCGGCATGAGCACCTTTTAACGCCATAAAACCTGCTGCGCGTCGCGCTTCGCGGCCACAAATCGCTGCCGCTCGCGACGGTTTTACTTGGCGTTAAACGATAGTCACCATGGCTGCAGCCCTAGCGCTGCAGCTGCAGTCCCACCAGCTTATGCACCAGCTCGGACGACGTCGAGGCGGCGAACTTGCGCATCAGCTTGGCGCGGTGCATTTCCACCGTACGGGGGCTGAGGTCGATCTGGCGGGCGATGACCTTGCTGGTCTTGCCTTCCACCAGCAGGGCGGCGATTTCGCGCTCGCGCGGCGTCAGTTCCGCCGTCACGGGACGTTTCTCGCTGACATCCTCGAACGTCCAGATGCCCGGCCCCAGCGGCTGTGCGGCCAGCATGGCGTGGCCCGTGACGTGGCACCAGAACAATTCACCATTACTGCGGCGCATGATGCGCTCGTCCGAATAGCGGCCCCTGGCGTTCATGATGGGGATGATGCGGTCACCGGTGCGCAGGAATTCGTCGTGCGTGGGGTAGAGTACTTCGAACGACTGGTCGTCCAGCTGGGCGCGCGCATAGCCGAACATGGCCGCCAGCGCTTCGTTGCAGCTGCGCATGATGCGGTTTTCCGACATGCACATGCCCACGGGCGCGTGCAGGAAGATACTTTCATAATCGATGGCTGACGCGGCGTTCATCTGATACGTATCACTCTCACAGGGGGATTGCCGGCACGGCGCCGGTAGTTCTACGGTATTGTACTTTCCACTCGCGTATTTTATGCTGAGTCGCTGCCTGAGTCATGGACTCAAGACCAAAGCTTAACAAAAGATAGAGGGACACCCATGAATAAAGTTTATCCTGACGCCGCCTCGGCGCTGGCCGGTATCGTCCAAGATGGCCAGACCATCGCCGTTGGCGGCTTCGGCCTGTGCGGCATCCCCGAAGCCCTGATCGGCGCCTTGCGCGATTCGGGCGTGACGGGCCTGACGGCCATTTCCAACAATGCCGGCGTCGACGGTTTCGGCCTGGGCCAGCTGCTGACCACGCGCCAGATCAAGAAAATGATCGCCTCCTATGTGGGCGAAAACAAGGAATTCGCGCGCCAGTACCTGGCCGGCGAACTGGAACTGGAATTCACGCCGCAAGGCACCCTGGCCGAGAAGCTGCGCGCCGGCGGCGCCGGCATTCCCGCCTTCTTCACGAAAACCGGCGTGGGCACCATCGTCGCCGACGGCAAGGAACTGCGCGAATTCGACGGCGAACAATACGTGATGGAACGCAGCCTCGTGGCCGATGTGTCGCTGGTGAAAGCCTACATGGCCGACCGCGCGGGCAATTTGGTCTACCGCAAGACGGCGCGCAATTTCAACCCGAACGTGGCCATGGCGGGCAAGATCACCATCGTCGAAGTGGAAAAACTGGTCGAAGTGGGCGAGATCGACCCGGACCAGGTGCATACTCCCAGCATCTTCGTGCACCGCATCGTGGTCAATGCGAACCCGGAAAAACGCATCGAGCAGCGCACCGTGCGCACTGACTAATAAATAGAAGATTTACGCATGGCAAAACCGTAGCGAGCGGCAGTGATTTGTGGCTAAGAAGCGCAACCGTACTTTAGTACGGTGAGCATCGCAGGCCGCAAAGCGCGCCGCACAGTAGGTTTGGACAGGCGTTCCACGAAAATTGAGGGAGATGATAATGGCTTGGACACGTGACGAAATGGCCGCGCGCGCGGCAAAGGAATTGCAGGATGGCTTTTATGTAAACCTGGGCATCGGCTTGCCGACCCTGGTGGCGAACTATGTGCCGGAAAATATCGAAGTGTTCCTGCAGTCGGAAAACGGCTTGCTGGGCATCGGCCCGTTTCCCACGGACGATGAAGTCGATGCTGACCTGATCAACGCGGGCAAGCAGACGGTGACGGCCTTGCCGGGTGCCGCCTACTTCAGCTCGGCTGACTCGTTTGGCATGATCCGCGGCGGCAAGATTAACCTGGCCATCCTGGGCGCCATGCAAGTGTCGGAAAAGGGCGACCTGGCGAACTGGATGATCCCAGGCAAGATGGTCAAGGGCATGGGCGGCGCGATGGACCTCGTCGCCGGCGTCAAGAGAGTCGTCGTGCTGATGGAACACGTGGCCACGGCCAAGGATGGCACGACGTCGCACAAGCTGCTGAAACAGTGCGACTTGCCGCTGACGGGCGTGGGCGTGGTCGACGTCATCATCAGCGACCTGGGCGTGATCGACGTGACGGAAAACGGCCTGAAGCTGGTGGAACTGGCGCCGGGCGTGACCAAGGAACAGGTGCAGGCGGCCACGGGCGCTGAATTGGACGTTTCTGCCGTATAAAACGGATCGTCGCAGGCAATGAAAGGGCGGACAGCGATGTCCGCCCTTTTTTTTTATGCGCCTGCCTTGCCGCGCAAGCCGTCCAGGCTGCAGGCGCCGGCGCCTGCCACTGCGAAATACAGGAAGGTGAAGCAATACATGACGGCCATTTCGCCGCCGTTCAGGATCGGCAGGAAGCCGGCAGGCGCATGCGCCATGAAGTAGGCGGCCGCCATCTGGCCCGACAGGATGAAGGCGACGGGGCGAGTGAACAGGCCCACCAGCAGCAAGCTGCCGCCGACGAGCTCGATGACACCGGCCGCGCCCATCACGGACAACAGTTGCAAGCCGTCGAACATGGCCACGTGCGGCGCGCCGAACAGTTTGGCCGTGCCGTGTTGCAGGAAGAGGAAGCCGAGAATGATGCGCAGCAGGCCCAGCAGGCGTGGGTTCCAGGTGGCGTAGAAGGCGGGCGAGAGGGACATGACGTACTCCATTCAAAGGTGAGGATGGTTCGGTGTCAGGCTTGCATTAACGCAATGTCATTATGCGGGAACCAGGTGACGAACAGGTGACAGTACTGTAATGGTTTTTCATTCATTGATCATACAGTAAAATATTGATGCATGATTTACTGTTTGTTGATGATGCAGGCAAAAGCCTGCGCGCATGAAAAAAGCCCCGCAGATCGCTCTGCGGGGCTTTTCAATGAAGAGTACAGCTTACTTGACGATATTCACGGTCGGGGCGACATACGCGTCGTCGGTCGGGTGGGTTGGATGGGCCAGCTCGCTGTGCAGCTTGTCCATGTCCAGTTCTTTTTCCCATTTCGACACGACGATGGTGGCCACGCCGTTGCCGACAAAGTTGGTCAGCGCGCGGCATTCGCTCATGAAGCGGTCGATGCCCAGGATCAGCGCCATGCCGGCCACGGGGATGGTCGGCACCACGGCCAGGGTGGCGGCCAGGGTGATGAAGCCGGCGCCCGTGATGCCGGACGCGCCTTTCGAGGTCAGCATCGCCACGCCCAGGATGGTCAGTTCCTGCCAGATGGTCAGTTCCGTGTTGGTAGCTTGCGCCACGAACAGGGCAGCCATGGTCATGTAGATATTGGTGCCGTCCAGGTTGAACGAGTAGCCGGTAGGCACGACCAGGCCGACGACTGGCTTGGAGCAACCGAGGCGTTCGAGTTTTTTCATCAGGGCCGGCAGGGCCGATTCCGACGAGCTGGTACCGAGCACGATCAGCAGTTCTTCCTTGATGTACAACAAGAAGCGGCCGATGGAAAAGCCCGTGTACTTGGCGATCAGGCCCAGCACGACGAAGACGAACAGGAAGCAGGTCAGGTAGAAGGAACCCATCAGTTTCGCCAGCGGGATCAGTGAAGCCAGGCCGTATTTACCGATGGTAAAGGCCATCGCGCCGAATGCGCCGATGGGAGCGACTTTCATGATGATGTTGACCATGCCGAAGATGGCATGCGACAGCTCGTCGATCAGCTTGGTGACCGGCCGGCCGCGCTCGCCCAGCAGGGACAGCGAAAAGCCGAACAGGATGGCGATCAGCAGCACTTGCAGGATGTCGCCCTTGGCGAAGGCGTCGACGAAGGTCTTCGGGATGATATTCATCAGGAAGTCGACGGTGCTCATGCCTTCGGCGTGCGTGTATTGCGCGATCGACTTGGCGTCCAGGTGGGCCGGATCGGCGTTGAAGCCGGCGCCCGGTTTGAGGATGTTAGCAACCAGCAAGCCGATGGCCAGCGCGAAGGTGGAGACCACTTCGAAGTACAGCAGCGCTTTGCCGCCCACGCGGCCGATTTTCTTCACATCCTGCATGCCGGCGATGCCGGAGACCACGGTACAGAAGATCACCGGGGCGATGATCATCTTGATCAGTTTGATAAAGCCGTCGCCCAGCGGTTTCATGTCGACGGCGTTCGATGGGTAGAACACCCCCAGCAGCACGCCAGCCACGATGGCGAACAGCACCTGTACGTACAGGATTTTATAGAATGGTTTTTTCACGAGTGGTCTCCTCTTGCGGGTTGATGCTGCGATCATCCGCCCATTGCCAGGCAGGCTCAATTGTGGATAACCGCAGATATGCATTTTCGCTATATCGGGTATTGCGCCATGGCGAAGGTGCCAGTGCTGTGCTGCGCCGCAGCATTTCAGGCGCGCGCTTGGAGCATTGCCCGCGCTGCGCTACACTGCCGTAGCGTCGCGCGCGAGGCAACCGGCAAATCGCCGGTTTCTTTGTTTTTTACTACCAAATAACGACGCCGGACAAATCCGTAGCGAGCGGAAGGGAGTTGTGGCCGAGAAGCGCAACCGTACTTTGGTACGGTGAGCATCGCAGGCCGCAACCACCGACGCGCAGTAGGTTTTCTCCGGTGTTATAAGGAATCGCATGATCGAAGCCAGCATCAAAACCGTCCAGTGCATTTCCCCCGCAGGCTTGCACACCATGTCGTATAAAGAGTGGGGCGCGGCGGACAATCCGAACGTGCTCGTCTGCGCCCATGGC
The DNA here is from genome assembly GCF_030397595.1 of Janthinobacterium sp. SUN033. Lineage (NCBI taxonomy): Bacteria > Pseudomonadati > Pseudomonadota > Betaproteobacteria > Burkholderiales > Oxalobacteraceae > Janthinobacterium > Janthinobacterium sp. SUN033. The sequence continues at coordinate 1,778,188 of NZ_JAPQNV010000001.1, read as the reverse complement.
GTGACGCGCGTGGCGGACGACTTCGACAACCTGGCGCGCGCCATGGCCAGCGATTACCGCGTGATCTGCCCCGACGTGGTGGGACGCGGGCGCTCGGGCTGGCTGGCCAACCCGCAGTTTTACCGCGTGCCGCAATATGTGAGCGACATGGTGACCCTGCTGGCGCGCGTGCTGGCCAATGGCGAGCGCCAGACGGTGGACTGGTTCGGCACCTCGATGGGCGGCTTGATCGGCCTGGGCCTGGCATCGTTGCCGGACAGCCCGATCAGCAAGCTGGTCTTGAACGATATCGGCCCGACACTGGCGCCGGAAGCCTTGCAGCGCATCGGCGACTACATCGGCCAGGACCTGCGTTTCGAGACATTCGAGCAAGGCGCCAGGTTCGTGCGCGACGTGTCCGCCAGCTTCGGTCCGCACACGGACGCGGAATGGCATAAACTGGCGGTGGATGTGTTGCGCCAGGATAAGGATGGCCACTGGCGCCGCCACTATGATATGGGACTGGCCATGCCGTTCCGCTCGGCCACGCCGGAATCGGCGGCCAGCGACGAAGCCATGCTGTGGGCCGCGTATGATGCCGTGCGCTGCCCCACCTTGCTGGTGCGCGGCTCGGAATCCGATCTGCTGTCGCACGAGACGGCCACGCGCATGCTGGGCCGCGGCCCGAAGGCGGAGCTGGTGGAAATCGCCGGCGTCGGCCATGCGCCCACGTTCGTGCACGACGACCAGATCGCCATCGCCCGCAAATTTTTGCTGGGCAAGTAATACCGCTGTACAGATTTTGAAACAACCGAAAGAAGAAGCATGGAAATTACACGACTGCACGTAGGCAAACGCCTCTCCGAAGTAGCCATACACAACAACACCATCTACCTGGCTGGCCAGATCGCGGAAGACACCACGCAAGGCATCGTCGGCCAGACGCGCGAAGTGCTCGGCCACGTCGACCGTCTGCTGATGGAAGCGGGCAGCGACAAGACTTGCATCCTGTCATGCCAGATATACATCGCCGACATGAAAGATTTTCCCGGCATGAATGAAGTGTGGGATGACTGGGTGGCTTCCGGCCACACGCCGCCGCGCGCCACGGTGGAAGCGAAGCTGGCCAATCCGGCTTGCTTGGTGGAAATCGTCATCATCGCTGCAGAGCGTTAAGTTATTCAGTTGTTGAGTTATTAAGTTTAAAGGTATTACATGGTTTCCATCTCGGCCCCGAATAGCGTCACCTCGGAACAACTGGTAGAGGGCTTGAGTGCGCCGGACAGCGCGCGCGTGCTGGACGCGCTCGCGTATGCCACCGAAGCGTATGGCGACAAGCTGACCTTTGCCGGCCGCTCCGCGCTGGAGTTCGCCCTCGGCGTGGCCACCACGCTCGCTTTCCTGCGCAGCGATGCGGAAACGCGCATCGCCGGCCTGATGTTCGAGCTGACCCTGCTGGAACCCGACACGGCGGCCGATATCGAGCCGCGCTTCGGCAAGCAGGTGTGCGACCTGGCAACAGGCGTGCGCCAGCTGATCCGTTTGCGCGCGCTGACCCAGGCGCAGCATGGCAGCGCTGGCGGGCGCGGCAAGAATGCGGCGCAGCAAGCCGTGGCCCAGGTGGAAACCCTGCGCAAGATGTTGCTGGCGATGGCGTCCGACATGCGCGTCGTGCTGGTGCGCCTGGCTGCCTGCGTGACCACCTTGCGTTACTTTGCTGAACTAAAACTGTTCAATGAAATGACGCGCGAGTATGGCAAGGAAACGCTGGACCTGTACGCGCCGCTGGCCAACCGCCTCGGTATCTGGCAGCTGAAGTGGGAACTGGAAGATTTGTCGTTCCGCTTCATCGAGCCGGAAGCGTATAAACGCATCGCCAAGATGCTGGAAGAAAAGCGCATGATGCGCGAGGGTTTTGTTTCCTCGGCGATCTTGCGCCTGCAGACGGAGCTGGCCTCGGCCGGTATCCAGGCGGAAGTGTTTGGCCGCCCGAAACACATTTACAGCATCTGGAACAAGATGCGCGGCAAGGAGCTGGACTTTACGGCCCTGTACGACGTGCGCGCCTTCCGCGTCATCGTCGCCGACGTGAAAACCTGCTACACGGTGCTGGGCGTGGTCCACAATATCTGGACCCCCATCCCGAAAGAATTCGACGATTACATTTCGCGGCCGAAACCCAACGGTTACCAGTCGCTGCACACGGTGGTGACGGCCGAGGATGGCCGTCCGCTGGAAGTGCAAATCCGCACGAATGAAATGCACAGCTTTGCCGAGTACGGCGTGGCCGCGCACTGGCGCTACAAGGAAGAGGGCGGCTCGAACTTTGCCGGCCAGAAATACGACGAAAAGATCGCCTGGCTGCGCCAGTTGCTGGCGTGGAAAACCGAGGTGGCCGACGCCGTCGTAGGCCAGGAAGAAATCCAGCGCGAATGGGTGGAAAAGCTGAAATCCGCCACCCTGGACGACCGCATCTTCGTCATGACGCCGCAGGCGCGGGTGCTGGAATTGCCCGTGGGCGCCACGCCCGTCGATTTTGCGTATCACCTGCATACGGACGTGGGCCACCGCTGCCGCGGCGCCAAGGTCGACGGCATCATGGTGCCGTTAAATACGCAATTGAAGAACGGCCAGACCTGCGAAATCATCACGGCCAAGGGTGCGCCGGGCACGGCGGGGCCGTCGCGCGACTGGCTCAGCGCCGGCTACGCCGTCAGCACGCGCACGCGCTCGAAGATACGCGCCTGGTTCCACGCCATCGACATGCAGGAAACCCTGGCCCACGGCCGCGCGCTGGTGGAAAAGTCCTTGCAGCGCGAAGGCAAGACGGCCGTCAACCTCGAAGCGCTGGCGCAAAAGCTGGGCTTTGCGAAAGTCGACGAACTGTTCCTGTCGGTCGGCAAGGATGAATTCAGCCTGCGCCACGTGGAGCAGGCGCTGCACGACAATGGCGAAGTGGTGGTGCCGGAAGACGCCGTTCTGGTCGGCAAAAGCCGCGCGTCCAGCGTGGAGCAGGGCGCCAAGTCCGGCGTGCTGGTGGTGGGCACGGAAGGCCTCATGACGGTGCTGGCCAAGTGCTGCAAGCCGGCGCCGCCGGACAGCATCGTCGGTTTCGTGACGCGCGGCAAGGGCGTCTCGATTCACCGCGCCACGTGCAAGAACTTCGAGGAAATGCGCGCCAAATCGCCCGAGCGCGTGATCTTCACGGAATGGGGCAGCACGGGCGGGCACGACACCGTGTATCCGGTCGACATCTTCATCCTGGCCGGCGACCGCCAGGGCTTGCTGCGCGACATCTCCGAAATCTTTTCGCGCGAAAAGATCAACGTGATCGGCGTCAACACCCAAAGCGCCAAGGGCCAGGCCCGCATGACGTTTACGGCCGAGATCAGTTCGACGGCGCAGTTGTTGAAGGCGCTGAATGTCATAAAAGATGTGAGTGGGGTGCTGGAAGCCCGGCGTAGCTGACTTTATTCCATCCTTAGCCAACAATTTTTCGGTCGCCGTCTCTTTACGTTAGCCTGCATATTATCTCCAACCCGTCGGATTTGGTGACGCCGAAAGGTGGTCTAATCTCAAATTTCGGTAAAGCCCATGCAGCTGATAATGAAGTGTTTTTGGACAGAGTGCTGAATGCTTTCATTGAGTATTTTGATGAGGTGCGAATAGGCATTTTGAATAGTTGTTTTTAAAAATACATTCCATGTAAATTTGTGATATATTTGAAAATTATTTAGAATTGTTTCGTGAGGCTATGGCGTGTGTATGAATGAGGTTAAAAGTATATTTTTTTGGGTATTTTCGCCAACTTACAAGTTTGCCGAAAAAAGAAAAAAAGAAATATTTTCGAAGGAAGAAGATGTAGATGTTGCAAAAAATAAATTGACGAATGGTATAAAGTCATATAATAACTATTATTTTTTTGCAACTATAATTTTCTCGATCATAGCTAATTTTTTGTTTCAACAAAGTTTCTATGGTCATGAGTATTATAAGTGGATAAATTACAGCATATGCTTGAGCTTTGGCTGGACAATTTTCTTCTCGCGAGCTGTTGAGATATTCAAGGCATTCATGGATGATGCTGTGGATAAACTTAATGGGGGGGAGTCAAGCAGTAAGTTGTCATATGGCGACAGGCTGAAATTGGCCTTGAAAAGCTATATCGAATTGATGTTTGGTTTTGGCACACTTTATTATATTTTGCCATCTCATTTTTTTAATTTTGCAAACGGTGTTGGGTTCGATAATGTCATACAGGCTATTTATTTTAGCGGCATTACAATGACAACTATTGGCTATGGTGATATAAGCCCCGCAGTTTGGCTTACCCGTTGCTTGGTGATTTTTCAGGTACTGTGTGGATTGACGCTAGCACTGGTCTCTTTCACCATCTACAGCAGTTTGGCATTGGCAGGAAATAGTGAGAAAGAACGTGGGTAACATGGGTGAAAATGAAATAAACGTGACTGTGGGTACGAAGTCAGGTCCTATATCGGCTCTGGAACTGGCTGATTTTTTGTATTTATTTGATTTTTGCTATTTCATGACGGTACAAATCATACGCTCCAAAGATGTCGGTTCGATTGTAAGTGAGTCTGACCTCCGACGCCTAGCCCAAGATATAGCTAAGGACATAGAGCAGTATCATCAGGCTGTCCAGAAAGATGGTGGGCTGTATGTCGATTTGCTTGAGCGGTATGATTCAACTCATGCATATCATCTTACTTTGAAGTCCATTTTTCGGGAAAATCCCACCCATTTCATTTTTTATGCAATGTTGCCACCTGTTGCCGCAGTGGCATTGATTGTGGGCGGTATTTTTTCTCTTAATGCAAAAACAATTGTATTTCCTGATCTTAAGACTACAAATAAATTGCTCCGAAATTTAATTCCCGATTCTTTCAAAAAAAGAAAATTGACGAAATTTCGGAAAGATTAGAAAGAGATTCTTTCCACACCAGGGTGGGCATGTTTCAGTATGACTGATATATATGGCGTAGCTGTGTGCTCCCTTGTGGCCTGAGCTACTGTTAACCATGGCTTCTTGTTTTATTGATGGATGTTGTTGTTCTGATGCAGCCCCGCCATCGTGGCCGTCTCCGGCTGCAAAGTAATGTGGTCGATGCCATGCTTACTCAATAACATTTTCTTGATCGCGCGCAATACCTTCGGCCAATGGTCGAGGTGCTCGATTTCCACGTGGCCGATCAGGGCCGGCTGGCCCGGCGACATGTCCCACACGTGCAAGTCGTGCACGGCAATCACGCCATCGACTTGTTCCACGTCCGCACCCACCTGGATGTAGTCGATGTGCATGGGCACGCCTTCCATCAGGAAATGGTAGGACTCGCGCAGCACGCCGAATGTCGACTTTAAAATCAGCAGCGACACCAACACGGACAGCAGCGGGTCGATCTGCATCCAGCCCGTAAAGTAAATCACGGCGCCCGCGACGATGGCGGCGACCGAGCCCAGCAAATCGCCCATCACGTGCACGAGGGCGGCGCGCGTGTTCACGCTTTGCTTATCTTTCGACAATACCCACGCCACGACTATATTGATCGCCAGGCCGATGAAGGCGACGATGAAGACCATGCCGCCCTTCACGGGTTGCGGGGAGGAAAAGCGCAGCGCCGCTTCGTAGCAGATCCAGCCCACCACGCACAGCATGGCCAGGCCGTTGACGAAGGCGGCCAGCGCTTCGGCGCGGCCAAAGCCGAACGAGTGGCGGGGCGAAGGAGGGCGGCGCGCGATCAGTTGCGCCAGCAGTGCCAGGCCCAGCGCGGCCGCATCCGTGACCATGTGGCCCGCGTCGGAAATCAGGGCCAGCGAATTGGACAGGAAGCCGGCCGCCACCTCGATGCCGGCAAATGACAGGGTCAGCCCCAGCGCCCAGGCGAGGATACTCTGGCTGCGCCCCTCGAACGAGTGGGTGTGTTTGGCGTCGCCCTTCAGGTGGGCGTGCAAATGGGTGGCGTCGTGTTCGGTGTGCGTCGGCTGCATGGAATGCTTTGTGGAATGATGTTGCCGCCAGTGTAATTGAAAAGCAACAATATAGTCGGCACGAAAAAAAACCTGCAGGCCCGGAGGACTGCAGGTTTTTGATGGAACAGGCAATTTTATTGCGCCGCCGTCTCGCCAAACTTCCCTTCACGGAAATCCTGCACGGCCTGGAACACTTCCGCCTGGGTATTCATGACAAACGGGCCATATTGCGCGATCGGTTCGTTCAAGGGCTGGCCGGCGACGAGGATCACGCGGCCGCCTTGCGGCGCTTCGATGCGCACGCCGTCGGACCCTGGCGTGTTGGCGAAAATCGCCATGCGCAGGGCGGGCACGGCCTTGCCATCGACTTGCACTTCGCCACGGAACGTGTACAGGAAGGCATTATGGCCTGGCGGCAAGGGCTGCTCGAAGCTGGCGCCGGCCGGCAAGTCGATGTCGAGGTACAGCGGTTCCGTCAGCTCGCGCTGCACGGCACCCGTCACGCCATGGCTGGCGCCGGCGATCACTTGCACGTTCACGCCCGCGGCCGTCGTGTAGCGGGGGATTTCGCTGCTGTTGAAGTCGCGGTACCACGGCGTGCGCATCTTGTCGCGCGCGGGCAGGTTCAGCCACAGCTGAAAACCTTCCATCACGCCTTCTTCCTGTTCCGGCATTTCCGAGTGGATCACGCCGCTGCCGGCCGTCATCCATTGCACGCCGCCCGAGGTCAGCAAGCCTTCGTGGCCCGCGCTGTCCTTGTGACGCATGCGTCCCGTGATCATGTACGACACGGTCTCGAAGCCGCGGTGCGGATGCTCGGGGAAGCCGGCGATATAGTCGTTCGGCTTGTCGCTGGCAAAGTTGTCGAGCATCAAGAACGGGTCGAGGCGGCGCTGCAGCTGCTGCGTCAGCACGCGGTTGATCTTCACGCCGGCGCCATCCATGACGGCCTGGCCGGCGATCACGCGCTCGACGGCGCGTGGCTTGTTGACGGTGGTGGTATCGCTCATTGTTCTCTCCTCTAGGCCAGGACGGCGCCAGTGCGCCGCCCCTTTCACTGCTGGGAATTACACCAGGATCGCGTTGATCTCGGCGTCCGCCTGGGCTTGCGCCTTGGCCACGGCTTCCGGGCCCATGCCCATGCCTTCCGAATACACGTATTGCACGTCGGTCAGGCCCAGGAAGCCGAACATGGTGTTCAGGTAAGGCACCTGGCTATCGTTGGCGCTGTCGCGGTGCAAGCCGCCGCGGGACAGGCCCACGTAGACTTTCTTGCCGGTCAGCAAGCCCACGGGGCCGTTTTCCGTGTACTTGAAGGTGACGTTGGCGCGGGCAATCGCATCGAACCAGCTTTTCAGTTGCACGGTGATGCCGAAGTTGTACATGGGCGCGCCGATGACGATGACGTCAGCCGCTTGCACTTGCGCAATCAGCGCGTCGTCCAGGGCGATGCGGGCCGCCTGCTCCGGCGTACGCTTGTCCGCTGGCGTGAACAGCGCCTGCAGGGTCGGCTCGTCGAGCACGGGGTGCGGTGCGGCAGCCAGGTCGCGGCGCACCAGGGTGGCGCCGGGGTTGGCCGCTTGTACGCGGGTAACGATGGCGTCAGCCAGGCGGGTAGAGGCGGAACCGGTGCTGCGGGCGCTGGAATTGATTTGCAGGATGTTCATCTTGTTTCTCCGTTGTGAGGTGTCTTGCGATGGATGAACTATAGCAATTCCAAAATTGATGCGGAAGCCGTTAAAATGGATAACATTAATCCATTAATGGAACAATCGAACGTAAAGGTCAGTGATGGATATCGATCCCGGAGATTTGCTGCTGTTCGCCCGCGTCGTCGAATGCGGCAGTTTCTCGCGCGCTGCCGTGCGCGTGGACTTGCCCAAGTCGACCCTGTCGCGGCGCATCTCGCTGCTGGAAGCGAAATTGGGCGAACGGCTGCTTCTGCGCACCACGCGCAAGCTGGCGCTGACGGAATTCGGCGCCAGCCTGCTTGAGCATGCGCGAAAGGTGGTGGAAGAAACGGAGGCGGCCGGCGCGCTGGCCCAGCACCGCCAGGCAGGCCCCAGCGGCTTGCTGCGCATTTCCATGCCGGCCGATTTTGGCGACACGCTGATGCGCCAGGTGCTGGCCGAGTTCGTGCGCCGCTATCCGGCCATTTCGCTGGAACTGGACTTGTCGGCGCGTCGCGTGGATTTGCTGGAAGAGAACTTCGACCTGGCCATCCGCATGGGCAACTTGCCCGACGATGCCAGCCTGGCCGCACGCCGCGTGGCCTTCAGCACCCTGGCGCTGTATGCCTCGCCGCAATACACGAGCGTGCACGGCTTGCCCGAGCATCCCGACGATCTGTATGGCCACGATTTATTGAGCTTGCCACGCGCCGTGCATGGCCTCGTGCACTGGACTTTGATCCGCGGCAAGACGACGTGGGAACGGGACTTGCCCGTGCGCCTGCTGGCGAACTCGCCGGAATTGCTGGTGCGCATGGCGTGCACGGGTGTGGGCATCGCGGCCAGCACGGACCGCTTTGCCAAGGCGTATGTGGCGACGGGGGAACTGGTGCGGGTCTTGCCGGAATGGAGCTTTCCGCTCGTCACGGGCTGGGCCGTGTTTCCCGGCCGGCGCTTGATGCCGGCCAAGACGCGCGCATTTCTGGACTTGATGGAGGAAATGTACCGGACCGACGCGCCCGTCTAGGCGCGCGTCTTGCTGCCTTACTTGGGCAGCTTGCCCATGACTTCGCCCAGCTGCACGGGGCCGGCCGGTTGCCAGCTGGCATTGAAATCGACCGTGTTTTTCGGGAACAGCATGACGACGGTGGAACCGAGCAGGAAGCGGCCCAGCTCGTCGCCTTGTTTCAGCACGACATTGTCGTTCGCATAGCTCCAGTCGCGAATTTCACCCGTGCGGGGCGGGTTGACGACGCCGTGCCAGACGGTGGCCATGCTGCCGACGATGGTGGCGCCCACCAGGGTCATGACGAAGGGGCCGTTGGCCGTGTCGAACACGCAGACGACGCGCTCGTTGCGGGCGAACAGGCCGGGAATGCCGCGCGCCGTCGTCGGGTTGACGGAAAACAGTTCACCGGGAACATAAATCATGCGCGTCAAGCGGCCATCGCAGGGCATGTGGATGCGGTGGTAGTCGCGCGGGCTCAGGTACAGATTGGCGAAGCTGCCGTGTTCGAACTGGGCTGCCAGGGCCGCATCGCCGCCGACCAGGGCCGTCGTGCTGAAATGGTGGCCCTTGGCCTGGAAGATCTGGTCCTTGTCGATCGTGCCGAACTGGCTGATGCGGCCATCGACGGGGCAGACGTAGTCCGCTTGCGCCAGCGGACGCGCGTCCGGGCGCAGCGCGCGCGTGAAAAAGTCGTTGAAGCTCGCGTAGTGCGTGATGTCCGGGTCCAGCGCCTCATCCATGTTGACGTTGTAGCGGCCGACGAACCAGCGGATCAGGCGCGTCGTCATGGCGCCGCCCTTGGCACCGGCGATCCGGCCGGCAAAATTGGTCAACGCTCCCTTGGGCAGCAGATATTGAGGCAAAACGGCAAGACGGTCAGACACGATGGGAAGCCTTTGACGGGGTGATGGGAACAATGATGAAAACGCATTATAGCGGCGATGTGGCGCGCAATGATATGTACCGTATGCAAGGGGGTGTAGCGCAGCCGGCCGCCGAATTTAATTTGCCATAGGAAATATTTTCAGGAAACTGTGCCACGCGGAAAAAATTACAGCACAATACAGCGGCCTGTTTTTTAGCTTTTAGCCATTTTTATTCAGCCAACTTTTTTAGCCAGGTCATGATGCCACGCCGTTGCCTTCGCCTTACCGTCCTTTGTTCCTCCGTGTTACTTGCCTGGAATGTCCAGGCCCAGCAATCCGAAACGCCAGCCGCGGATGCCGCCGCTGCGCCGCTGAAGGCCGATAAGGCCGATAAATCCGCCGCTCCCGCCATGCAGACCGTCGAAGTGAAGGGCAGCGGCTACGATCCGCGCCGCGACGATACGGCCAGCAAGATGATCGTGGGCAGCGAGGAAATCCTCAAATATGGCGACACGAATGTCACCGATGTGCTCAAGCGCTTGCCCGGCATTACCGTTTCCGGCGCGGCCGGACGCTCGGGCGGCGAAATCCGCATGCGCGGACTGGGCAGCGGCTACACGCAGATATTGCTCAACGGCGAGCGGGCGCCGGCCGGCTTTTCGCTCGACACCCTGTCGCCCGACGTGATCGAGCGCATCGAGATCTTGCATGCGGCCAGCGCCGAATACAGCACGCAGTCGATCGCCGGTACCATCAACGTGGTGCTGAAAAAGGCCGTCAAGACGGCGCAGCGCGACGTCAAGCTGGGCGTGGGGGGCGGGCGCGATGCGTTTTCCAGCAATGGCAACCTGCAATTGTCGGACAAGGATGGCATTTTTTCCTATTCGCTGGCGGCCTCCTTTTATCGCTACGACTATCACTATGCAAACCCGGCACGGGACCTGGGCTATGCGCCGGAAGGCCAGCAAAATCTGCTGCGCAGCAGCAAAGGCACGGGCGATGGCCGTTCGGAAGGCATCAATATGTCGCCGCGCCTGAACTGGGCTTTTCCCGGCGGCGACAATCTGACGGCGCAATTTTTCCTGAATGTGGGACGCAACGAAAGCCGTACGCACAGCCGTACCGACACGCTCATGGGCTTGCGGCCGGACTACGATACGAATGACAGCGACGGCGGCAACCATTATGTCTTTGGCCGTACGGACCTGACCTGGGTACGCAAGCTCGATGGCGGCGCCAGGCTGGAACTGGGACTGCGCGTAGGCCTGAGCAATAATTCCTCCGATAACCATCCGCTCGGCCATATCGATGGCGTGGGACTGGCGCTGGACCGCAGCGCGCGCGTGGATGCGTCGGAAAAGAGCGTGTCGTCCACCGGCAAGTATTCTTCGCCGCTCATCCCGGGCCATGCCTTGTCGATGGGCTGGGATGGCAGCTACGGCAAGCGGGACGAAGAGCGCTGGCAGCGCGAGCTGGCTTTGCCGGGCGGGCGCCCTCCATTCAACGTCGATGAAGACTTCAATGCCGACATCAAGCGCCTGGCGCTGTATGCGCAGGACGAGTGGGAGATCACGCCGCGCTGGTCCATGTATGCGGGCGTGCGCTGGGAAGGCATCGATACGCGCAGTATCGGCAACACGTATGACGAGGTGCAGCAGCGCAGCAGCGTCTGGAGCCCGCTGCTGCAAACCTTGTGGAAATTGCCTGATACCAAGGGCGACCAGGTGCGCCTGGCCTTGACGCGCACCTACAAGGCGCCGGCCACTTCCAGCCTGATTCCACGCCGTATGATGTCGACGAACAATAGCCAGACCGAGCCTGACCGCGAAGGCAATCCGAACCTGAAGCCGGAGCTGGCGCTGGGCATCGACGCTTCCTACGAACATTACTGGGCCGAAGGCGCCTTGCTCAGCGCGCGCGCCTCGGCCCGCCGCATCGATGGCTACACGCGCCAGGGTTTGTTATATATCAATGAGCGCTGGGTATCGACGCCCGTCAACGACGGCCGCGCGAATACGCAGACACTGGAACTGGAAGCGAAGTTCCCGCTGCGCGCCGTGCTGGCAGCGCCCGTGCCGGCCATCGACTTGCGCGCCAGCGTCAGCCGCAACTGGTCGCAGGTGGAGCACGTGCCGGGACCGGACAACCGGCTTGACCAGCAAACCCCCGTCAGCGGCAACTTTGGCCTCGACTACAAGACGCCCGATGGCATGCTGACCACGGGCGGCAGTTTCAATTTCCGCAATGGCGGCCCCGTGCGCATCACGGAGCGCCAGAGCGCCTACACGTCGCCGCGGCGCGATCTCGACATTTATGCGCTGTGGAAATTCGATGCGAAGAACCAGTTGCGCCTGGCCGTGTCGAATTTGCTGGCGCAGGATTTTGAAAGCACCACCACGTATGCGGACGCCAGCGGCACGATCGTGCGCAACAACATTTCGCCGAGTTCGCCGCAGGCGCGCGCGACCATGGAAATGAAGTTCTGATGGCGATGTTTTAGTTGTGAAACCCCGGCCAGCATCCCCGCTGGCCTATAATCTCGGCAATCGCGCGCACGGCCCGTCCGTGCGCGCCACCTTTTCCTTTGCCAAGATTGCTTTTCCCATGACGTTTTCCTCCCTCGGCCTGATCGATCCCCTGGTCCGCAAACTTGACGAGCTTGGCTATGCCAAGCCCACGCCCGTGCAGGCGCAAGCGATTCCTGCCGTGCTGGCCGGGCGCGACCTGATGGCCGCCGCCCAGACGGGTACGGGCAAGACGGCCGGCTTTGCCGTGCCGCTGCTGCAGCGCCTGACCCTGGAAGGCGTGGTGGCGCCCCAGTGCGTGCGCGTGCTGGTGCTCGTGCCCACGCGTGAACTGGCCGAGCAAGTCTATGCGAGCTTCCGCAGCTATGGCGGTAACTTGCCGCTGCGCAGCTTTGTCGCGTATGGCGGCGTACCCATCGAGCCGCAGATCAGCAAATTGCGCAAGGGCCTCGACGTGCTGGTGGCCACGCCGGGCCGCTTGCTGGACTTGCAGACGCAGGGCGCCGTCAAGTTCGAGCAAGTGCAGACGCTGGTGCTGGACGAGGCTGACCGCATGCTGGACCTGGGCTTCGAGCGCGAACTCGATATATTGCTGATGACCATGCCCAAGCAGCGCCAGACGCTGCTGTTCTCGGCCACCTTCTCGGACGCCATCCGCGCCATGGCGAAAACCATGCTGAAGGATCCCGTCTCGGTGGAGGTCAGCGCGCGCAACAGCACGGTCAAGGCCGTGAAACAGTCGGTGATCGTGTGCGACAAGAAACGCAAGCCGGAACTGTTTTTGCACTTGCTGAAGAAAAAGCGCTGGGGCCAGGTATTGGTCTTCGTCAAGACGCGCAAGGGTGTCGAGCTGCTGGTGAACACCTTGCTGGAGCAGGGCGTGCGCGCCGATTCGATTCACGGCGACAAGACGCAGCCGAACCGCCTGCGCGCGCTGGCCCGCTTCAAATCTGCCGAGGTGCAAGTACTGGTAGCCACCGACGTGGCTGCCCGTGGCCTGGACATCGATCAATTGCCCGTCGTCGTCAATTTCGACTTGCCCACCGTGGCGGAAGATTATATTCACCGCATCGGCCGCACGGGCCGCGCGGGCGCCTCGGGCGAAGCGGTCTCGCTCGTTTGCGCCGACGAGGTGGAATTGCTGTCGGCCGTGGAAGCGCTGACCCGGCAAACCCTCAAGCGCGGCGAAGAACCGGGCTTCGAGGCCGAGCACCGCGTGCCGGGCACGTCCGCCGGCGGCACGATACAGAAAAAGGCCGTGAAGGTGCTGGCGCCGAAGGCGGCGGAGCGGGCGAAAAAACGCCGCTTCTACAAGTAATCGGGGAAGTTGGCCAGGCAGGGCAAGGCGCGCAGCACGGATATGCCATTCGTGCCATCATGCGCCTATGACCTCGATACCTTTGTTCCCGCTCAATACGGTGCTGTATCCCGATGGCTATCTGCCCCTGCAGATATTCGAGGTACGCTACCTGGACATGATACGTCAGTGCATCATGGGCGAGCAGCTGTTCGGCGTGGTGCAGCTGCTGGACGGTGCGGAAGTGCGCAAGCCGGGCCAGCAGGAAACCCTGGCGCCCGTGGGCACCCTGGCGCGCATCGTCGACTGGGCCGCGCCCCTGTCGGGTTTGCTGCAAATCAAATGCATGGGCATGCAGCGCTTTCACATCGTGTCCAGCGAGCAGCTGAAGCACGGCTTGTGGGTGGCGCGGATCGAAACTCTGGCACCCGACAAAACCATTCCCATCCCGCAAGAGCAGCAGAACGTGGCTGACGCGCTCGGCGCCCTGATCCGCACCTTGCAGGAGCAAAAGATCCCGCCTGAGCAAATGCCCCTGCAGCCGCCATACCGGCTCGACGAATGCGGCTGGGTGGCGAACCGCTGGTGCGAGCTGCTGTCTCTGAACGCCATGCAGAAGCAGCTTTTGCTCAGCCAGGACAATCCCGTGCTGCGCCTGGAGCTGGTGCAGGATATGCTGACGGAAAATGGCTTGCTGGAAGAATAAATCAGCCGAAGCCGCATGTTTGCACACGCTTCCGTTGTGCAATTGCAATTTCTATTGAGAAATACTTTACGCTTTGCCGCCGCTGGCATAAGATAATGCCCCTGGGCAAGATTGCCCTGAGCAATATTCAAGAGTAAACGACATGGCAAAAGTAAGCGCGGAACAGATCAATGCGGCAATGGAAGCGATGGCGGGCGAAGGCCAGGCCATCACGGTGCGCGCCTTGCGCGAACGGCTGGGCAACGGCGCCTGCCTGGGCACCATCAGCAAGCTCTTGCAGCGCCGCAAGGCGGGTGCGCAGCGCCAGATCGCTGCCGCCGCCGAACTGTCGCCCGTGCTGCAGCAAGCCATCCTCGATTATGTAGGACAGGAATTAAGCGCCAGCCACAGCGCGCATGAAGCCGAGATGAACGACAATCAACAGGAATTGATGGACCTGGCCAGCGAGAACGAGCGCCAGCAAGAGTTGCTCGACTTGCAGGCCGGCGAGCTGGAAACCTTGCGCGAGGAGCTGGAACGGGAGCGGCAAGTGGCGAACCAGGCCCGCACGGACCTGGCCAAGGCGCAGCTGCGCCTGGAAGGCTTGCCGCGCCTGGAAGAGGCGGCCGAGCAGGCGCGCATGGACCTGGCCAAGGCGCAATTCAAGCTCGAAGGCATCCCGCGCCTGGAAGAGGCTGCCGAAGCGGCACGCGCCGAACTGATCCAGGCCCAGCTGAAGCTGGAAAGCCTGACGCGCGTGGAAACGGAACTGGCGGCCGCGCGCCTGGAACTGGAAGCGGAACGCGAAGAGCTGGGCGAAACGCGCGCCGAGCTCGATGAAGAACGCACCTTGCGCATCAAGGCCCAGCAATTCATCGTCGATCCGATTTTCAAGACGCCCGTCTGAGGACGCCCGGCCCCGATGCGTCCCAGGGTGACATGGCGTCATGCGGCCCTGTGTTAGGCGGCGCACGGAATCGCGATGCAAGGCGCCGCAGAATAACTGCTGGACCTGCGCGCGAAAGGGGCCGGCATGGAAACGCTGATCGTCATGGGCGCCTCGGTGGGCGGCGTGGAAGCGCTGTCCGCCATCTTTTCCGCCTTGCCTGCCAATATGCCGGCACCCGTGCTGGTGGTCGCGCATGTGGGGCGGCGCAGCAGCGTGCTGCCCGAGATTCTCGCTAAAACCTCCGCCTTGCCCGTGCGCTTTGCCGAAGAGCGCGAACCCGTGCGCGCGGGGCGCATCCTGCTGGCGCCGCCGGACCGGCATATGCTCGTTGCCAACCTGGCTGGCCAGGCGACGGTCGGGCTGAGCCGGGGCCCCAAGGAAAACCATACGCGTCCCGCCATCGACCCGCTGTTCCGCAGTGCCGCCGCCGCTTTCGGGCCGAAGGTGGTGGGCGTGATCCTCAGCGGCTATCTCGACGATGGCACGGCAGGCTTGCAAGCCATCAAGGCTTGCGGCGGCAAGGCGCTGGTGCAGGAGCCGCAGGACGCGGTGGCGCCGTCGATGCCGCAAAGCGCGATCGAGCATGCGGGGGTGGACTGGCGCTTGCCGGCCGCCGAGATCGGTTCGGCGCTGCTGGCGCTGGCCAGCGGCACGCCGGCCCGCGTCGCGCAACCCTTGCCGCCCGCGCCCCCATGGATCGCCGTGGAAAACCGTTTTGCCCGGGGAGTGGGAAATATGGACCAACTGGAAAAAATTGCCACGCCATCGACTTTCACCTGTCCCGAATGCCAGGGCACGCTGTGGGAGCTGCACGGCCAGCAGCCGCAGCGTTTTCGCTGCCATACGGGCCACAGTTTCACGGCGCAAATGCTGGGCGAGTTGCAGCATGACAAGGCGGAAGACGCCATCTGGGCGGCCGTCAGGGCACTGCAGGAAAAAGAACGGCTGTACCTGAACCTGGCCGCCAAGGCCCAGGCCTGGCTGCATCCGGGCACGGCCAGCGAATATGCCGCCAAGGCGCGCCAGGCGGGCGAGCAGGCCGATGTGCTGAAACGGACCTTGCTGGCTTAAAATAGCGCACTGTCGCGCCATGCCGCGCGACGCCTGATCGCAAAGAAGATTTATGTCTGCAGAAAAAAAAGAGCCGCTCCCGCTTGCGGCAGCCCCCATATCGACGCGCGCACTGCCGCCCAGGCCGCCAGCAGAATTCAGTTCTGCCGCAACAGCCCTTGCGCATAAGCAAGCGCGCGAAGCCAAGGATGCGCAGGTGCGCGGCGTCACCTCGATCGACGCCATGCGCGAGGCCATCAAGCAGGCGGCGCGCGACTTGCCCAGCATCACCGAGGTGCCGCGCCTGGCCATGCTGGACGCCGCCGCCTTCCGCGCGCGGGCCGCGCTGGGCCTGCCTTTCCTGATGCGCGGGCTGGTGCAGCGCTGGCCCCTGTCGGCCCTGGGTCCCGACGTCTTGCGCGAACAGTTCAGCCACGTGCCCGTGCGGGCGCGGGTGGGCGACTACATCAACACGGCTTTTGCGGCCGACCGCGCCATGCAGGATATGTCGATGGGGCAATACCTGGACCTGGTGGCAGAGGGCAGGCACGCGTTGCCGCCTTACCTGGGCAACCTGGAATTGCGCGAACTGAACCGTTTGTGCCACTGGCCCGCGTATTTCGACAAGATGGGCCCACCGCGTTTCTGGGTGGGGCCGGCCGGCACGGTGACGCCTTTGCATTGCGATTACGACGACAATATCTTCGCGCAAGTGTGGGGCCGCAAGCGCATCATGTTATCGCCGCCGCACCACGACGCATTCCTGTATCCGAGCGAAGCGAACGCCATCCTGTTCGGCTCGCCATTCGACCCGGAAGCGCCCGATTTCGAGCGTTTTCCCCTCGCGCGCCAGGCCACCATGATCGAATGCCTCGTCGAGCCGGGCGACATGTTGTACGTGCCCGCCGGCTGGTACCACCAGGTGCGGGCGCTGACGTTTTCGCTGTCCTCGAACCGCTGGGCCAGGGCCGTGCCGCTGGCCTTGCATGGCGATGCGGCGCTGCGGCGGGGCGGGGACTGAAGCTTATGGTTGCACGGCCTTGGCCGCGCCGCGGCCCCGCTTCGGCCGCCACTCGCTGAGGATGCCGGCGGCGATGATCAATACCGCCCCCACGATGGCCAGGGCCGGCAGGCGCTCGCCGGCGATGCGTCCGATCACGCCGGCCCACACGGGTTCGCCCGCATAGATCAAGGTGGCCTTGGTGGCGGAAATGCGCTTTTGCGCCCAGTTCATCACGTACTGGATCAGCGCGCTGGCGCAGCCCAGCGCCAGCACGCTGAAGATGAAGGTCTTGCTGAGGACGGGCGGCGCTTCGCCCATGACGGGCATCAGCAGCAGGGCGATCAGGGACGCCGTCGCCAGTTGCGCGATGGTCACGCGCAGGATGTTCAATTGCGGCGAGACGCGGCTGATGAGGATGATTTCCAGAGCGATCGCGATGGCACCCACGGCCGTGATCAGCTCACCCGTGCCAAAACCCATGCTCAAGCCGTCCGTGCCCGTCAATAACAGCAAGCCGATGAACGCCAGCACGACGGCCGCCCACACGGCAGGGTGGGGCCGCTGCTTGAAGACCAGCCATTGCACCAGCGGCACGATGGGCACATAAAAAGCCGTGATGAAAGCGGACTTGCTGCTCGTGATATACATCAAGCCATAGGTTTGCAGCGCATAGCCGCCGAAGATGCTCACGCCGATGGCCATGCCCGTCAGCAACTCCGCTTTCGTCAGCTGGCGCAGCTGGCCCCGGCAAATCAGGGCGCCGATGCTGGCGGCCACGGCAAAGCGGGCGGCGACAAAGGCCAGCGGCCCGCTGACCGTCATGGCATGTTGCACCACGAGAAAAGTGCCGCCCCAGATGAAGGTGATGGCGATCAGGGCCAGTTCGGGCATGCCGAGGGCGGGCGGGGGACTTGCGTGTGTTTTCATGGGGAGCTATGCTATGAGCAAAATATTTCCCATCATGATAGGAGCAATATATTGCGCAGTCAAGTCGAGGCCGGTGGCGTGCTGGAACACCTGGCCAAAAATCTGCGGCGCTTGCGCCTGGCCGCCGGCCTCAGCCAGGACGAGCTGGCGCGCAAGTCGGGCCTGAGCCGGCGCATGGTCAACGGCGTCGAGGCGGGCGGCACCAACATCAGTTTGGCCAACCTCGACCACGTGGCCGCCGCCTTGAACGTGGCCTTCGTCGACCTGGTCCAGCCGCCGCGGCAGCCGCACGACAGCTTGCGCGTGCTGATGTGGCAAAGCGCATCGCAAGCCAGCCAGGCCGTGCTGCTGGGGGCGGCGCCCGCCAGCCGCCAGGTGGAGCTATGGTCGTGGATACTGGCGCCGGGCGAGCGCTACGATGCCGAGCCTGACCCGGCCGGCTTCAGCGAAATGCTGTATGTGCTGGAAGGCGAGCTGCAGCTGGAGCTGGCGGCCGGGACGAAAACGCTGGGCACGGGCGATTTCTTCGTGTTCAGCAGCGCGCAAGCGTACAGCTATGTCAACGCTGGCTCATCCACCTTGCGTTTCACGCGCAACGTGGCCAGCTGAGGGGTACTACGCCAGGCCGCAGCCGATGAGGAGCAGCATCGGCCGCTCGCGCTCTTCCGCCAGGGCCGGCTGCAGGGCGACCTGCTCATCGCTGGGACCCCATTCCTCCACATGTTCCAGCTGGAAACCCGCTTGCAGCAGCGCATTGATGGTCGTGCCGAGGGTGCGGTGCTGTTTGATCACGCCCGGCGCCAGCCAGTCCGACACGCGCGGGCCTTGCTGCTGGTAACTGTCGACGGGCCAGCGCTTGCGGCCTTGCGCATCCGTCAGCCAGCCGGGCTGGCGCGGCGCCATGAAGATCGGATGCTCGATGGAAAACACCAGCTTGCCGCCCGCTTGTAAACCCTGGCGGATGGCGGCCAGCAGGGTGGCGTAGCCTTCGACGTAGTGGAAGGCCAGCGAACTGTAGACGAGGTCGTAGCTGGCTGGCGGCAAGGCCAGTTGTTCCAGATCAAGCCGGGCATAGCTGACGGCCGCATGGTCCCCCATGCCGGCTGCCTGCGCCAGCATCTTTTCCGACACGTCCACGCCCAGCACCCGCGCCGCGCCGGCCTCGGCAGCCCAGCGGCAGAACCAGCCATAGCCGCAACCCAGGTCCAGCACGCTTTTTCCTTGCATGGCGGGCAGCATGGCGCGCAGGGCTGGCCATTCGGGCGCGCTGTCGAGGCCGCCGACGGAGCGCGGCAACTGGCTGTAGGCCGTGAAGAAGGCGTCGTTGTCGTAGATATTCTGTGTCATGGGTCGAGTTCCTTGCGGGGCGTGCGCTTGGCGTGGCCGCCCCGCTGCGCCCGGTAAATGCCCGCATGGCCGGAAAACAAATAGGCCACCACGCAGGCGATGGCCGCGTATACGCCGATCTCCGCGCCGAACAGCTCCATCGCCATCAGGGTCGAGGCGATGGGCGTGTTGGCGGCGCCCGCAAACACGGCAACAAAACCGATGGCGGCCAGCAGGGTGACGGGCTGGTGCAGCAGCGGACCCAGCGCATTGCCCAGGGTCGCGCCGATGAAGAACAAGGGCGTCACTTCGCCGCCCTTGAAACCCGTGCCCAGCGAGACGATGGTGAACGCCATCTTGCCGAGGAAATCCCAGGCGGGCAGCGGTCCCTGCAGGGCGTCGACGATGGTGGGAATGCCCAGGCCGATATACTTGTCCGTGCCAAGCAGCCATACGGCCAGCGCGACGACGAGACCGCCGGCCAGCGGGCGCAGCGGGGCGTAGGTAATCTTGCGTTTCATCCAGCCGCTCAAGCCGTGCGTGGCTTGCGCAAACACTTTGCCGGTCACGCCGAACAGCACGCCAGCGATGACCATGGCGCACAAGGTCCAGGTTGAAAAGGCGGGAATCAGCGGTACGGCGTAATGCGTATGCTGGACGCCCCACAGCAGGCCCACCTGGTCCGCGATGACGGCAGCGGCCAGGCAAGGCAGCATGGCTTCATAGCGCAGGCGGCCGATGGCCAGCACTTCCAGGCCGAAGAGGGCGCCCGCCAGCGGCGTGCCGAAGACGGAGGCAAAGCCGGCGCTGATGCCGGCCATCAGGATGATGCGGCGGTCTTCATTGTTCAAACGAAACATGCGGGTCAGCTGGTCGGCCAGCGCGCCGCCCATCTGCACGGCCGTGCCTTCGCGTCCGACGGAGGCGCCGAACAAATGCGAGACGACGGTGCCGCCCAGCACCAGCGGCGCCATGCGCAAGGGGATGATTTTTTTCGGGTCGTGGATTTCATCGATGAGCAGATTCGCACCGCCTTCGACGCTGCTGCCATAGCGCAAATACAGCCAGCCGACGGCAAAGCCCGCCACGGGCAGCAGCCAGATCAGCCAGGCGTGCGCCAGGCGCGTGCGCGTGGCCCAGTCCAGGGCGAACAGGAAAGCGGCCGAGGCCGAGCCCGCCAGCACGGCCACGACGCTCGCCAGCAGCAGCCATTTCAACAGATGCTTTAACAGATCGGTGAGGGCGCTGAGGCGGTGCATCGGGCATCCAGTCAAGGTTGATGGGTGGAACGCTCTTACAATCCCAGTTCCGCCGTCAGCGCCTGGCCGATGGCCCGCTGTTCGGCCAGGATGGCGCGCAAGTGGTGGGGGCGCGTCTTGACATTCGTCATGACCACGCGCAGCACATTGGTCGGGCCGGGGTAGCGCGTCGACTCGAGTACCGTGCGCGACACAAAGCTGTGGCCTTGCGCCTTTTGCCGGTTTTGCAGCTTGGCGTTCAAGGTGTTCAGTTGCTTGTTCAGTTCGGTCGCCGCGTCCAGCTGGCCGCCGGCCAGCAAGCTGTCCATACGCTGGCGCAAATGCGCGGGCACGTAGCGGTAGGTCAGGATGAAGGTGTCGGAGCGCGTGACGAGTTCGAAATCCTGCTGGTCGGCCAATAAATCCTGCAACTGGCCGGACAAGGTGGCCGCCTGCTGCAGCAAGGTCGTGTAGCCGGACACGCCCAGCACCTTGAACGAGGTCCACAGTTTCAAGGCATCGAAGCGGCGCGAGCCTTCCAGCGAAGTCTGGCCCAGGTCGCCCGAGTTGTCGCGCAAGATGTAGTTGGCGTTGTGCTTCAGCAAGTTCAGGCTGGCGCTATCCTTGAACAGCACCATGCTTTGCGCCATCGGCACCCACAGCAATTTATGCCCGTCGATGACGACGGAGTCGGCCAGGGCGATGCCGTCGTACAGCGCGCGGTACTGTTCCGCGATCAGCAGCGCGCCGCCCCAGGCCGCATCCACATGGAACCAGATGCTTTCCCGCGCGGCAATGGCTGCCATGGCGGCCAGCGGGTCGATGGCGCCCGTTTCCGTCGTGCCGGCGATGCCGATCATGGCGACGACCTTGATATTGCGCAATTTCAAGTCGGCAATCGTCGCTTCCAGCGCCTGGACGTCGATGCGGTTGTCGCGGTCGACGGCCACCAGGTGCAAGGCGTTTTCACCGAGGCCCAGGGTCGCCAGCGCCTTCTTGACGGAATAGTGGCTGCGGGCCGAGCCGATCACGGCCAGCCCCGCATAGCCGGATTCTTGCATGGCGGCAAACAGGCCCCGCTTGCGCGTGCCGGGCAGCTGCTGTTCCAGCGCCACGGCCAGGGCCGTCAAGTTGCCCATGGTGCCGCCGTTGACGACATTGCCCAGCGCGCCGCTGGTGGCGGCCATGGCTTGCGTGTAGACGGCGTCGGGCTGCTGATACACCTGGCGGTGCAGCCAGCCCAGGATCTGTTTTTCGATCAGGGTCGACACGTACGCCGTCTCGATCTTGACCTGGTTCTGGTTCAGGGTGGCCGTAAACGCTTCGGCCAGCACGCTGATCCAGGGCAGGGCCTGGGTCATGTGGCCGATGTATTGCGGGTGGTTCAGCTGGGCCGTATTGGCCAGCACGGTGGTGTTTAGTTCTTGCAGGAAATCCGCCACGGGCATGCCGTGCGCGGGCAGGCTGGTGTCGGACAGCTGCGTCAGCAGCTCCGCATACGGCGTGTGCGGATAGGCCGTGTCGCGCTCGGCGGCCAGCCAGCCGCCCAGCATGCCCAGCGCCTGCCGCAGGGGCGCGGGCGCCTGCTGCAATGCATCGATGGAAAAATGCTGCTGCAGCAGCTGTTCGACAGGGGTATCGGTCATGGCGCGTTGTTTTCTCTACGGATTGCTGGTGCCACGGTGACAAACGAATTGCGCCCAGGCGGAAGCGGGATTTTACCCGACTCCGCCTGAGCGCATCAGTTTGCTATATCAGTTTGCTATTGTTGCTGATCAGAAGTAGTTCAGGCCCAGCGCCGACTTGACTTCATCGGCCGTGCGGGCCGCCACTTCGCGTGCCTTGAAGGTGCCTTCTTTCAGCATCTGGATGACTTGTCCCTTGTCTTTGGCGAACTCTTCGCGGCGGGCGCGGATCGGCGCCAGCATTTCCTGCAAGACCAGGTCCAGGCGCTTCTTGACGATGCTGTCGCCCAGGCCGCCGCGCACGTAATGGGCTTTCATGTCGGCCAGCGCCGCTTTTTCCGGGTCAAACGCATCCAGGTACGTAAAGGCGATATTGCCTTCCAGGTGGCCTGGATCTTCCACGCGCAGGTGCAGCGGGTCGGTATAGACTTTTTTCACGGCGGCCGTGATTTCGGCCGGGGTCGCGCCCAGGTTGATCGTGTTGCCCAGCGATTTGCTCATCTTCGCCTTGCCGTCGATGCCGGGCAGGCGGCCGATGTCCGGCACCAGCGCCTTGCATTCCATCAATACTTCGCGGTTGTACATGCGGTTGAAGCGGCGCACGATTTCATTCGTTTGCTCGATCATCGGGATCTGGTCTTCGCCCACGGGCACCACGCCCGCCTTGAAGGCCGTGATGTCGGCCGCCTGGCTGGCAGGGTAGGTCAAGAAGCCGGCCGGAATGTCGCGCTCGAAGCCGCGCAGGCGGATTTCTTCCTTGACGGTGGGGTTGCGCTCGAGGCGCGCCACGGTGACGATGTTCAGGTAGTAAAAGGTCAGTTCGGCCAGTTCCGGGATTTGCGACTGGATGAACACGGTGGTTTTCGTCGGGTCGATGCCGACGGCCAGGTAATCGAGCGCCACTTCGACGACATTGCGGTGCACCTTGTCGATGTCGTCCATATTGTCCGTCAGCGCCTGCGCGTCGGCCAGCATGATGAATTGCTTGTAGCTGTTCTGGTAGCGCACGCGGTCGCGCAGGCTGCCCACGTAGTGGCCCAGGTGCAAGGGGCCGGTGGGGCGGTCGCCCGTCAGGATCACGGATTGCGAAGCGATGGCGGCGGCGGACAGCGGCGCGGCGTCGTTCTGGTCCTGGGTGTCGGGGGTATCGGGCGTATTAGGCAAGCTCATCAAGTTTCCTTTTGAGCCGCCTGCATCGGGGATGATCCAGGCTGAGCCTGTTACGCCACCGATCGAGGCGGCGTGGATCAAATTCACATCACTATGCAGTGGCCGCGCGAAAGTGAGCGGGACCACCAATTCAAGCAGGCGTGTTGTGAAGGGATAAATTTCATGGCGTTATGGTTGCAGTTCGGGCGCGTTCTGTCAAGTTTGCGCCCGGATTTATCTGCTGCGCCGCGTCAGAGGCTTGCCTTATGTAAAACTTGCTTTCCGAGTACTATTGCCGTTCGGCCACTTTTGCGTGGCATGAATCATTGGAGAACAGTATGCGCATGTCGTCCCCCGTCCGGCTCACCGGCCTGGCTCTTGTTATCAGTTCCTTGTTTGCAGCACCCGCGATGGCGCAAACGCCGCCCATGACGCCCGATATCGGCGCCAAGCTGGCCATGCCCGACCTGAATGATTACGTCAAGCGCGTGGTGATGATCCCCATGCGCGACGGCGTCAAGCTGTACACGGTGATCGTCGTGCCGAAAGGCGCCCAGAAAGCGCCGATCATGCTCACGCGTACGCCGTACAATGCGGCCCGCCGCGCCCAGCGCGCTGCCAGCCCCAGCATGCTGGCCGCCTTGCCGCAGGGTGACGATACCCTGGTGGAAAACGGCTACATCCGCGTATTCCAGGACGTGCGCGGCAAGCATGGCTCGGAAGGCGATTACGTCATGACGCGCCCTGTGCGCGGGCCGCTGAACCATACCAAGGTCGATAACGTGACCGATGCGTGGGACACCATCGACTGGCTCGTCAAAAACGTGCCGGAAACGAATGGCAAGGTGGGCATGCTGGGTTCCTCGTACGAGGGCCACACGGTGCTGATGGCCCTGGTTGACCCGCATCCGGCGCTGAAGGTGGCCATTCCCATGAGCGCCATGGTCGATGGCTGGCGCGGCGACGACTGGTTCCACAACGGCGCCTTCCGCATGCCGAGCCTGTCCTACCTGGCGTGGCAGACGAGCGCGCGCGGCAGTAGCGAGGCGCCGGCGCTGGGTGTGTATGACGAATACGATGCGTATCTGCGCATCGGCTCGGCCGGCGATTACGCGAAGAAGTTCGGCATCGACAAGCTGACCTACACGAAAAAGCTGTTCGAGCACCCGGCCTATGACAGTTACTGGCAGGAACAGGCGCTCGACAAGATCCTCGCCAAGCGCCCGCTGATCGTGCCCACCATGCACGTGGTGGGGCAGTGGGACCAGGAAGACATCTATGGTCCGTACGCCACCTACACGGCGATGGAGGGACGCGACAAGCGCAACAACCTCAATTACCTGGCCATCGGCCCGTGGCGCCATAGCGGCGTCAACTATGACGGCTCCAGCCTGGGCGCCCTGAAGTTTGACGGCGACACGGCGCGCCAGTTCCGCGAAAAAGTCATGCAGCCATTCCTCAATCAATACCTGAAGGATGGCGCGCCGGAGGCGAACACGGCGCCCGTGGTGTCGTACCAGACCGGCACCAACCAGTGGCAGCGCCTGCAGCAGTGGCCGCTGGCCTGCGAGACCTGCGACACCAAGCTGACGCCGATCTACCTGCAGGACGGTTCCAGGCTGGGTTTTGCGGCGCCATCGGGCGCTGCGGATGCGGCTGAAGGCGCTTTCGATGAATACGTGGCCGATCCCGCCAAGCCCGTGCCTTTCGTGCCCCGTCCCGTGCGCCTCATGGACCCCGATGTGTGGAAGCCATGGCTGGTCAGCGACCAGCGCGGCTATGCCGACCGCACGGATGTGCTCAGCTATGTGTCCGAACCGTTGAAGACGGCCGTGCGCATCGCCGGCGCGCCGATGGTGAACCTGTTTGCCGCGACCAGCGGCACGGATGCCGACTGGGTGGTGAAACTGATCGACGTGTATCCGGACGAAGTGCCGTCGCAGCCGGCCATGGGCGGCTACCAGCTGGGCGTGGCGATGGATATCTTCCGCGGCCGCTACCGCGACAGCTTCGAGCACCCGACGCCGATACCGGCAGGTAAAGTGGAACGCTACCGCTTCGCCTTGCCGAACGCCAATCACGTCTTCCTGCCCGGCCACCGCATCGCCGTGCAAGTGCAGTCGAGCTGGTTCCCCCTGTACGACCGCAACCCGCAAAACTACGTGCCGAACATCTTCCTGGCCGACCCGGGCCATTATAGAAAGGCGACGCAGCGCGTGTACCACGCGGCAGGGGCGGCCAGCGCGATCGAGTTGCCGATTGCGCCGCTCGACGCCCGCTAAGCGATTCGCATGAGGATGGCGCCCGCCGCGATCAGGCCGATGGCCAGGTAGCGGCGGGGGCTGATCTTTTCGCGCAGGAACAGGGCCGCGATGGCGATGGCGAACAGGATCGACGTTTCGCGCAGGGCCGCGATGGCGGCCACGGGCGCTTGCGTCATGGCCCACAGGGCCAGGCCATACGAAGCGAGGGTGCCGAAGCCGCCAACGGCGGCCAGGCGCCATTGCGTTTGCGCATACGCAAGCAAATCGGCGGGGCGGCGCAACGCCGTCCACAGCAGCAGTCCTGCGCCGTTCAAGACAAAAATCCACATGGTGTAGGCGGCCGGCGCGCCGGACAGGCGCACGCCGATGCCGTCGATCAAGGTATAGCTGGCGATGACGCAGGCGTTGCCGAGCGCAAAGGCGGTGGCCCGGCCCGTGTTTTTCGGCATCCTGCCGATGGCGCCCGTGCGCGCGGCAACGTACAGGCCGAGGATGCCCGCGCAGATGCAGGCGACGGCGCCCATTTGCATGGAAGAAAGCCGCTCTCCGATCATCGGCCAGCTGGCCAGCGCCACGAGCAATGGCGCGCTGCCGCGCATCAAGGGGTAGGCATGGCTCATGTCGCCCGCCCTGTAGGCGGCCGCCAGCAGCGAGTAATACGCCAGCTGTGCCACGGCCGAGGCGGCCAGGTAGGGCCAGCTGGCGGGCGCGGGAGTGTTGACGAAGGGCAAGACGGCCAGCGAAATCAGGGCCGCGCCCACGGAAACGAGCACCGTGCTGAGGAAGGTATCCTTGCCCGACTTGACGATGGCGTTCCAGCTGGCGTGCAGCAGGGCGGCAAACAGGACGACGGCGACGACCAGACCGGACATGCAGGCCTTAGCGGGGGCGTATGCTCAGCGACAGCAATTCCTGGCGGTGATGGCGCTGGAAGCCGTCCATCACGGAGCCGGAGCGGCCCGCCCTGTCGAGCAGTTCGCGCAGGGTCGCCTGGTCTTCCGCCGTCAGCGACTTGCGCGACAGGTAGACGCCGCTCATGCCCCAGGGCAATTCCGGCAGCGCTTCCAGGCGCAGGCGGTCGGCCAGGCCATATACGCGCGCATCGTTTTGCGCCACGCCGGCGAGGATGGTGGGCGCCATGATGGTGGCGTCGATGAAGCCGCTTTGCATCAGGCGCGCCACGGACAGGGCGTCGACTTCGTAGAACAGGCGGCCCTGGCTGCTCAGCTCCTTGGCCAGCGCCTGGTATGGTGCGCCATAGTCGTAGCCGCGCACGAGCGCCACGCGCAATTCGCGCCGCTCGATCAATTCCTGCATGGTGTTGATGGGCGGTCGCGCGCCCTGGAGCGAGATCAGCAGGGGGCGGCTGCCCAGCATGGGGATGAACAGGCCATGCTGGTCGCGCCGCAAGGTGCTGCTGGCCGGGATCAGCAAGTCGGCCTTGCCCGCCTCGAACATCGCTTCCAGGCGCGCGCGGGGCACGGCCGTGAAGATGAAATTGCAGCCGAGCTTGGCACCCATGCCGCGCAGCAAGTCGGGATAGATGCCGCTGATGGTGGCGCCATTCACCACCACGCTGGCGCCGATGGCCGAGACGGGCACCTGGATGTCGCGCGAGCATTGCGCGCCCGCCAGCGATGGCAGCGCCAGCGCCAGCATGGCCACGGTTCGGCGCCAGGCGCTGGAATAAAAGTCAGTCATACCCATCCTTGCTCACCATCGTATCGCCGGCGTCGGCAACGCCCGCTTGATTATCCCATTCTCGCCTATTTATTTCCCAAATACAATATTATCCCGCCGACTACTTTGTGGTGGAAACCATAAGTCTTGCCTGGCGTTGCGCCTTGAAGTAGCGCCAGGCTACCAGGATGCCCAGGGTTTGCATGATGGCGCACAGGTAGAAGGTGCTGCCGATGCGCCAGTCTTGCGCCGGCAAGTGGCTCACTTCGCCGAGGATCATGCTGCCGAGCAAAGGCATGAAGATGATGCCCAGGCTGCTGATCGATTGCAAGGAGCCCATCAGCTCTCCCTGTTCGCTGGCGTTGGACGATTTCGAGATGATGCCTTGCAGCGCCGGTCCGGCGGCAAAGGCCAGCAGGTTGCACAGGATCAACGCATACATCATCCAGCCCTGCGTCGCCAGGCCGTACAGCAGGTAGGTGAGGGCGCCCGAGGCCATGCCCAGCAGGGACAGGCGCACTTCGCCGAAACGCTTGATGAGGATGCCCAGCAAGCCCGCCTGCACGACGGCCGCGCACAGGCCCACGCAGAACAGGGCGATGCCGTTCTGGCGCGGCGTCCAGTCGAAGCGGAAGTGCGTGTACAGCACCCAGGTGGTGTTGAGCATCATTTGTGCAAACGTCATCAGGCCGAAGGCCAGCACCAGGCCGCGGATTTCCACGCGGCGCACCAGCTTGAGCAGGGCGGCAAACGGGTTGATGCGCGCCAGGGTGAAGGGTGCGCGCGGACCCGGCTGCAGCGATTCGGGCACGCAGAAATAGCCGTAGATGAAATTGGCCGCCGACAGGCCCGCCGCCACGTAAAACGGCAGGTGCAGGTTGATTTCGCCCAGCAGGCCGCCCAGCATGGGGCCGCAAATGAAGCCCAGGCCAAAGGCGGCGCCGATCTTGCCGAAGCTCTTGGCGCGGTTGTCGTGCGTGGAGACGTCGGACGCATAGGCGGACGCGACCGACATGCTGGCCGACGAGACGCCGCCGATGATGCGGCCGATGAACAGGCAGGCCAGGTTCGGCGCCCAGCCCGTGGCGAGAAAGTTGATGCCCATGCCAGCCATCGAATACAGCAGCACGGGACGGCGTCCCACGCGGTCGCTGATGGCGCCCAGCATGGGCATGAAGATGAATTGCAGCAAGCCGAAGACGGCCGCCATGATGCCGTACCAGAATGCTTGCTCATCCTTGCCGTTGACAAAGTCGCCGATCAGGATGGGCAGCACGGGCACGACCAGGCCGATGCCCAGCATGTCGATGAAGACGCAGACGAGGATGAAATTGAGGTTGCCGGCGCGCGCGGGCGCGGCGGGCGATGACGGTGAATGGCTGTCGGGGCTGGTTTTATCGGACATGCATGCTTTCGGCGCGCACCCCGCGCCGCTGTGCGGCGTGCGGAGTTCAGTTGTTGGCGTGGCGCCGGCGCGTGGCAGCTTCCTGCTGGCGCGCGGCGCGATAGCTGAGCCTTGCATTATAGACAGCGTGGGCCATGCTGGCTATCGCCACCCATGCTAGATGGCAATTCCCCATTCGTCGGCAAAGGCGGCGCGGAAATCCGTCAGCACGGCCAGCCGCTGTTCGGCCAGCGCGCGGCCCGCCGCCGTCTGCATCTTGCCGGGCAGCTTGTCGAGCTTGGTGACGATATGGTCGAGCGCGTAAGCCTTGTCGTCGAGCGGACGCTGCTGCGCCAGCGGGTCCGTGCCATGCGCCAACGCGCTATCCATGCGCGCCGCCGTATAGAACAACCGCGCCAGTCCCACGGCGCCCAGCGCATCGATGCGGTCGGCATCCTGCACGATTTGCGCTTCGAGCGTGTGCGGCGGCAAGTTGGCGGAAAAACTGTGCGTCTCGATGGCGTGGGCCACGCCGGCCAATTTTTCTGCCGGAAAATCCAGTTCCGCCAACTGGCGGCAAGCCAGCGTTGCCGCCTGGCGCGAAGCCAGGTGGCGCTCGGGGTGGTTTTTGGGCAGGTTGACCAGGTCGTGCAGGTAGCAGGCGGCCATCACGGTGAGGGCGTCCGCGTCCGCATGCTCTTGCAGCAGGACACTGGCATTGCGCCAGACGCGGTGCAGGTGGTTGAGGTCGTGGGCGCCGTCATCGCCCAGGCCGGCCGTAGCCAGCGCCAGCAGGCGTGGTTGCCATTGGGAAAGCAAAGAATGCATGTTCACAGTCGTAAAAAGCAGGGGCCGCCAGTGTGGCATAAAACGGCGCAGTGCGTGGCGGGGGCCGGCGTGCCGTAATCGCCACATAAATTGCATTTTTGAAAATCAAAAATCAGACGGTCGCTCTTTTTTAGTGCATGTAAAATTTACATGGGGTAACATTGCCGCACGGAAATTAGAGGCATAAGCTAATTGCTAGAAAATATTTGCAAAAACACACAAGTGGCGGCCATCCCCTGTTGGGTGACTCTGCCACGTCCAAGGCTTGCTTGCAGCGTGCCTTGGCCTGCGCCCCAGGCGAGTTAACGAAAGGAATATCATGAACACCATTTCCAGCGACACTGGCGCAACCGTTGCCAAGGCTGCCGAATACCTGGCCTTTACCCTGGGCCAGGAAGAATATGGCATCGACATCCAGAAAGTCAGCGAAATCCGCAGCTATGAAACGCCGACCCGCATCGCCAACGCGCCCGAGTTCGTCAAAGGCGTGGTCAACCTGCGCGGCATCATCGTGCCCATCGTCGACATGCGCATCAAGTTCAACCTGGGCACGCCCAGCTATGACCAGTTCACCGTCGTCATCATCCTCAATATCGGCAACCGCGTCGTCGGCATGGTCGTCGACCGCGTTTCCGACGTCACCACCCTGATGCCGGAACAGATCAAGCCGGCGCCGGACATGGGCCGTTCGATCAACACGGAATACGTGATCGGCCTGGGCACCATCGACGAGCGCATGCTGATCCTGGTCGATATCGACCAGTTGATGTCCAGCGCCGATATGGGCTTGATCGAAAAATTGGCAGCCTAGGCCGCCAGGAAAAGTCCAGGACGGCGTTGCATTGCCTCGCCGTACATTCGTACTGTCTTCGGCAACGCGCCTTGCACTGAACATTTCCTGACACCCTAGTGCGATAGGGTTTTTTAGAAACAATTGACCCCAAGCATTGTTTGCTTTTTCTGCAAGGCGCACGCTAGCGCATTTCCTGGCGCACGGTTCAGCCGAACCGTGCGCCAGTTTCACTTGAGTTTCACTTTTTACGCCCGTTTCGCCATGGCAGCCAGCCCGCAGCAGCGCGAAACTGCCAGCCATGGCATCAGGGCTCTTTAGGATAGTCACATGAATTTATTACGCAACGTCAGCATCGGTGTCCGCCTGGGACTCGGTTTTGCCGTGATTTTGCTGTTTTCCATGCTCATTACGGGCATCAGCGTCTGGCGCCTGCACGACGTGGCCAGCGCCACGCGCGTCATGATGGAGCAGCCGCTGGCCAAGGAACGCTATATTTCTGACTGGTATGGCCGCATCGACAGCGCCGTGCGCCGCACCATCGCCATTGCCCGCAGCAGCGATACCTCGCTGAGCGGCTATTTCGCTGAAGAATCGAAAGTCTCGTCGTCCAGCTCGGCCGAGCTGCAAAAGAAAATCGAGGCGCTGATCGACAAGCCGGAGGAAAAAGCCATGTTCGCGGGCTTGCTGGAACAGCGCAAGGTATACATCGGTTCGCGCGACCAGGTCTACAAGCTGAAGGGCGAAGCGCAGGTCGATGCCGCCAATGAGGTGTTTGAAAAGACCTTCGTGCCGGCCGCCGCCAAATACCAGAAGATGGTCTCGGACTTGCTGGAACACCAGCGCGCCACGATCGACGCCACCGCGCGCGAGATCGACGCCGTCGCCAATACCAGCCGCAACCTGATGCTGGTACTGGCCGCGCTGGCGCTGGCATTCGGCGTCGTCTGTGCCTGGGTCTTGACGATGGGTATCGTGCGCCCCCTGCGCACGGCCGTGGACATCGCCCGCAAGGTGGCTGATGGCGACTTGACGGCGCAGATCGACGCCAGCGCCAAGGATGAAACCGGGCAACTTTTGCTGGCCCTGAAGGACATGAACACGAGCTTGCTCAATATCGTGGGCGAAGTGCGCAGCGGCACGGACAGCATCGCGACGTCGTCGACGCAAATCGCCGCCGGCAACCAGGACCTGTCTTCCCGCACTGAAGAGCAGGCCGGTTCCCTGGAAGAAACGGCGTCGTCGATGGAAGAGCTGACCAGCACCGTGAAACAGAATGCGGACAATGCGCGCCAGGCGAACCAGTTGGCGGCCTCGGCGGCGCAAGTGGCCGTCAAGGGCGGCGCAGTGGTGGCGCAAGTGGTGGGCACGATGGAATCGATCAATGCTTCGTCGAACAAGATTGTCGACATTATTTCCGTCATCGACGGCATCGCCTTCCAGACGAACATTTTGGCCTTGAACGCGGCCGTGGAAGCAGCGCGCGCGGGCGAGCAGGGCCGCGGCTTTGCCGTCGTGGCGTCCGAAGTGCGCAACCTGGCGCAGCGTTCGGCATCGGCGGCGAAAGAGATCAAGACCCTGATCGGTGCTTCCGTGGAGCAAGTCAACGCGGGCAGCATGCTGGTGGCGCAAGCCGGTTCGACCATGAACGACATCGTCGACAGCGTGCAGCGCGTGAGCGACATCATCACGGAAATCACGGCGGCCAGCAGCGAGCAAAGCGTGGGTATCGATGAAATCAACCGCGCCATCGGTCAGATGGATGCCGTGACGCAACAAAATGCGGCCCTGGTGGAAGAGTCGGCGGCCGCCGCCGAATCGATGCAGCACCAGGCGCACAACCTGGCGCAAGTCGTCAGCGTGTTTAAACTCAATGGCCAGCAGGCCGGCGGCTTGAAGGGTGTGCAACACGCGCAGAAACGCCCGGCAGCGCCGCAAACCACTTTGCGCATCGGCACGCGCTGATGCCGCCGCGGCTGCCGCGGGCAGCCGCAACCCCTTCTATATAGTCTGGTTCCGCTTTTTTAGGATATTCACATGAATTTGTTAAGAAACGTCAGTATTGGTGTGCGCCTCGGCCTGGGTTTTGCCGTGATTTTGCTGTTTTCCATGCTCATTACGGGCATCAGCGTGTGGCGCTTGCACGACGTGGCCATGGCCACGCGCACCATGATGGAGCTGCCGCTGGCGAAGGAACGCTATATTTCCGACTGGTATGCAAAGATCGATAGCGGCGTGCGCCGCACCACGGCTATCGCGCGCAGCAGCGACACGTCACTGGGCGCGTATTTTGCGGAAGAGGCCAAGCAATCGTCCGTCGTGTCGGGCGAATTGCAAAAGAAAATCGAAGCCTTGATTTCCAGCCCGGAAGAAAAGGAACTGTTCCGCCTGGTGAGCGAACAGCGCAAGGTCTACCTCGATTCGCGCGCGCAAGTGTCGAAGCTGAAGGCGGATGGGCAGGAAGCCGAGGCAGAAAAGGCGTTCCAAGGCATCTTCGTGCCCGGTTCGACGAAATACCTGAAAGTGGTCAACGACATGCTGCAGCACCAGCGCGCCAGCATCGACACGACGGCGCGCGAGATCGACGAGGTCGCCAAGACGAGCCGCAACTTGCTGCTGACCCTGGCCGTGCTGGCGCTGGGCTTTGGCGTCGTCTGCGCCTGGCTGTTGACGACGGGCATCGTGCGCCCCCTGCGCACGGCCGTGGAAATCGCCCGCAAGGTAGCCGATGGCGACTTGACGGCGCAGATCGACGCCAGCGCCAAAGATGAAACCGGGCAACTTTTGCTGGCCCTGAAGGACATGAACACGAGCTTGCTCAACATCGTCAGCGAAGTGCGCGCAGGTACGGACAGCATCGCGACGTCGTCGACGGAAATTGCCGCCGGTAACCAGGACCTGTCTTCCCGCACGGAAGAGCAGGCCGGTTCCCTGGAAGAAACAGCCTCGTCGATGGAAGAGCTGACCAGCACCGTGAAACAGAATGCGGACAATGCGCGCCAGGCGAACCAGTTGGCGGCCTCGGCCGCGCAAGTGGCCGTCAAGGGCGGCGCGGTCGTGGCGCAGGTGGTGGGCACGATGGAATCGATCAATGCTTCATCCAATAAAATCGTCGACATCATCAGCGTCATCGACGGCATCGCCTTCCAGACGAATATCCTGGCCTTGAACGCAGCCGTGGAAGCGGCGCGCGCGGGTGAGCAGGGCCGCGGCTTTGCCGTCGTGGCGTCCGAAGTGCGCAACCTGGCGCAGCGTTCCGCATCGGCGGCGAAAGAGATCAAGACCCTGATCGGTGCGTCCGTGGAACAAGTCAACGCGGGCAGCATGCTGGTGGCGCAAGCCGGTTCGACCATGAACGATATCGTCGACAGTGTGCAGCGCGTGAGCGACATCATCACGGAAATCACGGCGGCCAGCAGCGAGCAAAGCGTGGGCATCGACGAGATCAACCGCGCCATCGGCCAGATGGATGCCGTGACGCAACAAAATGCGGCCCTGGTGGAAGAGTCGGCGGCCGCCGCCGAATCGATGCAGCACCAGGCGCACAACCTGGCGCAAGTGGTCAGCGTCTTTAAATTGAATGGCCAGCAGGCCGGCGCCGGCGGCTTGAAGGCCGTGGGTGGCGGCAAGCGCCCGGCGGCCAAGGCGCCGCAAGAGGCATTGCAGATCGGCCGCGCCGCCTAAACGGTAAGGGGTGGAGGGTCTTCCTCCACCCAGCCGGCGATCGCCAGTTGCGACAGCCGGTCCGCCTCGCCATTGCGGTGGCGCGGCAGCCAGCGCAGCGTTACATCGTGTAATTGTTCCAGCAGGGCCACTACGGTGGCCCTGTGTATTTCCAGTCCCTTGGCGCCTGCCGCCGCCGTTCCCAATACATCGTTGATCACCACCTGGCTGTCGCCGTACAGCAGCAGTTGCGCGGGCGGCGGGCGCACGCCGAGTGCCGCCTGCAGCACGGCCGTCAGGGCCGCATATTCCGCGTCGCTGCTGCTGCCATAACCGGCCGCCTCGCTCACTTCGATACGTTCGCCGTTCGGCCCCAGCAGCAGGGCGCCGATGCCCAGCTTGCCCGGATTCGGGTGGGCGGAGCCGTCGAACCAGCCGCGCCATGCCGAAGCGGGGCCAGCCGGCAGGCGCTTGGCCGCTTGCGCCTGCTGGCGGTCGCTGATCTTTTGCGCCTTGCGCTGCGCGTCGGCCGCGCGCGCCTGCGTCCGCGCCGCCAGCAGGGCGGCAAGGCCCTGCGTGCCGGCCGCCTGTTCCAGTATGCGCTGCAGCGCCGCGTCGCCGGCGATGCCGTCCAGCGCCGCCAGCCGGCGCGCCTGTATCCGCTCGCTCTTGAACGCTGCTGCCAGCAATGTTTCCAATTCCTCTTGCATGGGACTTTCCCTGTTCGTTGTGCCGCGAATCTACGCGAGTGCGGCGCGGACCGCAAGACAGGCTGCGTCTTTTTCGGCATGTCCGCTTGCGCCGCATAACACGGAGTGATATAGTCTGCGTTATCAAATCAAGGAGAAAAAACATGACACAGCGCGTATTGATCATTGGTGCCGGCTTTGCCGGCTTGTGGAGTGCCCTGGCCGCCGTGCGCCGCCTGCGGCTGGAAAACGTTGCGGCAGGCGACATCGAAGTGGCGCTGGTGGCGCCGGAAGCGGTGCTGACGATGCGCCCGCGCCTGTACGAGCCGGCGCCCGCCGGCATGGTGGCGCCGTTGCAGCAACTGTTTGACGACACGGGCGTGCGCTTCATCGCGGGCAAGGTCGAGGCCATCCGCAGCGCCAGCGACGAGGTCGACATCGTGGCCGCCGACGGCAGCCGTTCGACCCTGGCCTATGACCGCCTGGTGCTGGCGGCGGGCAGCAGCCTGTTCCGGCCGGATATTCCTGGCTTGCAAGAATTTGCCTTCAGCACCGACCAGCGCGACGACGCGGTGGCGCTCGATGCGCACCTGCATGGTCTGGCCGCCCGGCCCGCATCGGCCGCGCGCAATACGGTCATCGTTGCCGGCGGCGGCTTCACGGGCATCGAACTGGCGGCCGAGCTGCCGGCCCGCCTGCGCGCCATCCTGGGGCAGGATGCCGAGATCAAGGTGATCATCGTCGAGCGGGCGCCCGACATCGGCCCCGACCTGGGACCGGGACCGCGTCCCGTGATCGAGCAGGCGCTGGCGGAGCTGGGCGTGGAATGCCGGCTCGGTTCGGCCGTCGCCGCCATCGACGGGGACGGCTTGACGACGGCCGATGGCGAGCGCATCGAGGCGGCCACCGTGGTGTGGACGGCGGGCGTGCGGGCCAGTGCGCTGACGGCGCAGATTCCCGGCGACAAGGACGCGGCGGGCCGCCTGCGGGTGGCGAACGACTTGCGCGTGCCTGGCGCGGGTAAGGTCTTCGCCACGGGCGACGCGGCCGTCGCGGCCACGGACGACGCCGGCAATCACACGCTGATGAGTTGCCAGCACGCCATGTTCCTCGGACGTTCCTCGGGCGACAATGCCGTGGCCGACCTGCTGGGCCTGGCCACGCGGCCCTACCGCCAGCCGTATTATGTGACGTGCCTGGACCTGGGGGCGTGGGGCGCGGTCGTCACGCAGGGCTGGGAGCGCAAGGTGTGGATGACGGGCAGCGAAGGCAAGGCCTTGAAGGTGGCCATCAATGGCCGCGTGATTTATCCGCCCGCCGACAGCGCGGCGGCGCTGGCGGCCGCCGATCCCGCGTTCGAGCTGTCGCTGTAGCCTTGCGGCTGCAAACGGGGAGTGCTACAGTCCCCGTTTTGCAACGGAGGAATGGCATCATGGCACATTATGGAAGCGGCACCGAGTATGGCTTGCATTGCCTGCTGTATCTGGCGCAGCCGCTTGCCGAGCCTGCCAGCAGCCGCGACCTGGCGGAATTGCAGGGCATTTCCGTCTCTTTCCTGGCAAAAATCTTCCCCAAGCTGGAGAAGGCGGCCATCGTGACGGCGTCGGAAGGCATACGCGGCGGCTACCAGCTGGCGCGTCCGGCTGCCGAGATCAGCGTGCTCGACGTGGTGGACGCCATCGAGGGGCCGAAACCGCTGTTCGATTGCCAGCAGATCCGCAGCCGCTGCACCCTGTATGAAGGCGAGCCGCCCGGCTGGATGACCAGCGGCGTGTGCGGCATCCATGCCTTGATGCTGCGCGCCGAGAAAAGCATGCGCGCCGAGCTGGCCAGGACGACCCTGGCCGACCTGGCGCAAGGCGTGGGCAGTGCGGCGCCGGCCGGCTTTGGCGAGGATTTGCAGGGCTGGTTCAGCGGCCGCGTGCAAGTGCGCAGCGAGGCGCGCATCGCCGCCGTGCGCGGACCGAAGCCGCGCCGCGTCAAGGGTGATGCCGTCTGACGCCAGCGATCTTACGGTTTCAATAGCATGGTATCGACGAGGCTGCCGATCCAGCACGCCACCAGCACACAAACGGCCACCGTCATGGCGGGGCCGTCATGGGCCGACAGCGCATCGACTTTTTCCACGATCAGTTGCATGTCGAGGGGCAGGGCGCCACTGTCGATCTGTGCCATAACTTGATCCAATCGTGCCATGATCTGGCGCAATACGAGCACCAGCGCGACCAGCGCGGGCACGAGGAAGAGGCAGCCGCGCGCCTTGCGTTTTAATAAGAAATGCCCGCTGCCGGGAAACACAAGGCCCGACAGCAGCAGGGCCTGCGTGCGTTTGGATAGGGATGAAGGTGAGGGGGAGCCGCTCATGCGTGCCTTGTGTAGGGGTAAGAGCGGCCCATCATACTATTGCCAGCCGAATTTGCGCAGGTACACGCGTTTCATGAACGTCGTCAGCAGTGTGTAGCAGACGAGGATGCCCAGCAGCCATGGGAAGTAGCCCAATGGCAAGGCTTGCAGCTTGAAGTAAGTCGCCAGCGGTCCCATCGGCAGGAATACGCCCACGGCCATGATCAGGGTCGTGGCCACCAGCAGGGGCACGGACGCGATGCTGTCGATGAAGGGCAGCTTCGGCGTGCGGATCAGGTGCACGATCAGGGTTTGCGTCAACAGCCCCACGACGAACCAGCCGGACTGGAACAGGGTTTGCTGTTCCGGGGTATTCGCGCCAAATACATGCCACATCAGGATAAACGTGCTGATGTCGAAGATCGAGCTGATGGGGCCGAAAAACACCATGAAGCGGCCGATGTCGCGCGGGTTCCAGCTCAGCGGCTGCTGGATCAGTTCGGCGTCGACATTGTCGAACGGGATGGCGATCTGCGACACGTCGTACAGCAGGTTTTGCACCAGCAAGTGCAGCGGCAGCATGGGCAGGAACGGCAGAAAGGCGCTGGCCACCAGCACGGAAAACACATTGCCGAAGTTCGAGCTGGCCGTCATGCGAATGTATTTGAGCATGTTGCTGAAGGTGCGGCGGCCTTCCAGCACGCCTTCTTCCAGCACCATCAGGCTCTTTTCCAGCAGGATGATGTCGGCCGCTTCTTTGGCGATATCGACGGCGGAATCGACGGAAATGCCGATATCGGCCGCGCGCAGGGCGGGCGCGTCGTTGATGCCGTCGCCCATGAAGCCGACGATATGGCCATTGCCGCGCAGGGCGCGCACGAGGCGCTCCTTGTGCAGCGGGCTGAGCTTGGCAAACACCGTGTTGTCCTCGGCCGC
Source organism: Janthinobacterium sp. SUN033 (assembly GCF_030397595.1). Classification (NCBI taxonomy): domain Bacteria; kingdom Pseudomonadati; phylum Pseudomonadota; class Betaproteobacteria; order Burkholderiales; family Oxalobacteraceae; genus Janthinobacterium; species Janthinobacterium sp. SUN033. The sequence goes on along the minus strand of NZ_JAPQNV010000001.1, from coordinate 1,740,265 downwards.
CTTGGCCAGGGTGGCGTCATCCATGTCGTCCAGTTGCGGGCCTTGCAGCACGCCATGCACGGCCAGGCCCACTTCGCGGCAAATCTTCGCCGTCACGAGGTGGTTGTCGCCCGTCAACACTTTCACGGTCACGCCGTGTTCCGCCAGCGCGCGCAGGGCGGGCGCCGTCGATTCCTTCGGCGGATCGAGGAAAGCGACATAGCCGATCAGCGTGAGCGCCGTTTCATCGGCCACGCCGTACACGGTTTTATGGGGCGGCACTTCCTTGACGGCCACGGCCACCACGCGCAAACCTTCCGCGTTCAGGCCATGCGTGGTTTCCAGCACCTTGTCCAGCAGAGCCGCATCGAGGGGAATATTCACGCCGCCCAGGCGCAGGTGGCTGCAGGCGGCGAGGATTTCCTCGACGGCGCCCTTGCAGATCAGTTCATGGTGGTCATTCTTTTCGGAAACGACGACGGACATGCGGCGGCGCACGAAATCGAACGGGATTTCATCGACTTTCACGTAATCGCGCGCCAGCTGCATTTCCGTCTGCAGTTCCACATGGTCGAGCACGGCGCGGTCCAGCAGGTTTTTGAGGCCCGTCTGGTAGTGGCTGTTCAAATAGGCGAATTGCAGCACTTCATCGGATTGCTGGCCGAACACGTCCGTGTGGCGTTCCAGCACGATCTTGTCCTGCGTCAAGGTGCCCGTCTTGTCCGTGCACAGCACGTCCATGGCGCCGAAGTTCTGGATGGCGTCCAGGCGCTTGACGACGACTTTCTTTTTGGACAGTTTCACGGCGCCCTTGGCCAGGGTGCTGGTGACGATCATGGGCAGCATTTCCGGCGTCAGGCCGACAGCCACGGACAGGGCGAACAAGAACGCTTCCATCCAGTCGCCCTTGGTCCAGCCGTTGATCAGGAACACGAGCGGCGCCATCACGAGGGCGAAGCGGATCAAGAGCCAGCTGACGCTGTTCACACCCGCCTCAAACGCCGTCGGCGTGCGCTCGGTGGCCGTCACGCGCGTGGCGATGGTGCCGAAATAGGTGCGGTTGCCCGTGGCCAATACCAGCGCCGTGGCGGCGCCCGAGATCACATTCGTGCCCATGAACAGCAGATTGGCCAGTTCCATGGGATCTTTGCCATGGGCGTCGGCCAGTTCGGCCATCTTTTCCACGGGCAAGGATTCGCCCGTCATGGCGGCCTGGCTGACGAACAGGTCTTTTGCGGACAGCAGGCGGCAGTCGGCGGGGATCATGTCGCCGGCGGACAGCACGATGAGGTCGCCCTGCACCAGCTGGCGGATCGGCAGCTCGACTTGCTGGCCATTGCGCAGCACGGTGGCTGTATTGCTGACCATGGCTTTCAGGCGCTCGGCGGCCCGGTTCGAGCGGCCTTCCTGCACGAAACGCAGCAGGGTCGACAAGATCACCATGGTGCCGATGACGATGGTTGCCTTCGGGTCTTCCGTCAGGTAGGAAACGATGGCCAGCACGGTGAGCAGCAGGTTGAACGGATTCTTGTAGCACAGCCACAGGTGCTGGTACCAGGCCAGCGGCTTTTCATGCTCGACCTCGTTCGGACCCGTTTGCGCACCGATCACTTGCGCTTCGGCATCGCGCAAGCCTTCCAGGCGCGTGTGCAGGCGGTTCAGGGCGCTATCGAGGTCTTCATGGGCGGCAGCCAGCAACTGGCGCGCCAGGTGGTCGGGCACGGGGCGGGCCGTGCTGTTTTCCAGCGGCATGGCACGGCGGCGGAAATGGCTGGCCGTATGGCGCTTGCGCAGGAACGATTCGAATAAGCGGGTGAAGAGATTCATGCTCTTCCTTTCACGACGAGGTGTTGACGGGCGGCGCAGCCGCAGGCAAGACTTGCGTGCCGCAAGCGTACCATGAGCAGTCATGGTGCTTGAGGGCAATCCGGGTCAGTAGCCGGTCGCGGTCGGAAAGAGGGGGAGAGGCACGCAGCCAGACTGGCCGCGCGAAAACCGCACCTTGCTTGGCAAGGCACGGAGGAAACGGAGTTCCGTGTTGCTTGCTGTTTAGCTGCCGAGGCAATCACCGATACAAGATCGGCTACTGTCACTAGAACAAGTACCCACGTGGGACTCCGTAAATGAATAATGGGGGCATCTTATGCACGTGCTGCAAGAGTGTCAACTGAAGAAATCTTAGGTTTCCAAAGTGTAATGTGGCTGTGGCAGACCGCATGCTCAGCCATGTTGCGTGGTCATCGCCAGCGAATCGGACAATATCTGCCACAGCGCCGCGTGGCGCTGCTGCAGGGCGGCGCCGCCCGCGTAGATCAGCTCCACGTGCAGGCTGTCGACGATGCCCAGGTAGGCTTGCGCATACAGTGCGATGCGCTGCAGCGGCAGGGCGGGCGCCAGGCGGCCCAGGCTGGCCACGTAATGGCGCTGCAATTGCGCCAGCAAGGCTTCGTAGCCCGTACCCACTTCCACGCGCAGGGGGGCGGGCGGCAAATAGGCCGTGCGCAGCAAGAAGCGCAGATGGGCTGAATCCGCATAGCGCTGCGCCATGCGGTCGCAATACAGGGCGCCGGCCAGCTGGCCGCCGGGCGCGGGCAGCGCCGCCTCGTCGGCAAAGCAGCCATCCATGAATGCCTGCTCTTCGGCCAGGGCGTCGGCAAACACGTCGAGGAACAGGGCGTCCTTGCCGGCAAAGTGCGAATACAGCGACGCCTTGCGCATGCCGGCCTGCTCGGCGATGTCGCTGAGGGACGAGGCATCGTAGCCATGTTCCGAAAAGTGCACGACGGCGACGGCACAGATGTTATCGGCCGAAGCCGAGCGTTTTTTCATCATTGGGGTGATAGTGAGTGAGGCGTCAGTGCGCCCGCAGGCTGGTGGCGGGTGCCGGATGGACGCGCGCAGTTGCCAGGGTCAGCCATGATACCAGCAGGCCGGCCACGGTCAAGAACAGCAGCCAGGGCAGCGGCCCCCGTTCGGACAGGCTGGCCGCCAGCGGCGTGGCCAGCGACGACAAGGTCATCTGGAAGGCGCCCAGCAGCGCGGCCGTGGAACCGAGCGCGCGCTGCTGGGAACCCATGGCCATGGCCATCAGCGCCGCTTCCGCGATGCCCAGGCCAAACAGGGCCACGAACATGCCCGGCACGACGGCGGCGATGCCTGCTCCCGCCCAGGCGCCGAGCAGCGCCAGCCCCGCGCCGCCCAGCATGGCCGCGCTGCCCGCCACGCAAAGGCGCGCCACGCCGTGCTTTTCCACCAGGCGGCCGCTGGCCATGGCACCGAGCAGCACGGCCACGCCCGTGGCGCCGAACACGAGGCCGAAGCTGCCCGCCGACAGGCCGAAATCGCGCTGGTACACGAGCGATGCGCCGCCGATGTACGCAAACAGGAAGAAGAAGCTGGCCGACAGGGCCAGCGCGGGCAGCAGGAAGGCGCGGTCCAGCGCGATGCGCGCATACGTGCGGTGCATGCCGCGCGGCGAGACCCGCTTGGCTCTGGGCAAGGTCTCCGGCAGGAATAGCGCGCTGTTGAGCAAGGTCACGGCGCCCAGCGCGGCCAGGGCCAGCATCACGGCGCGCCAGCCGTAATGGGCGTCGAGCAGGCCGCCCACGGCGGGCGCCAGCACGGGCGCCAGGCCGACGATGGTCATCAGGAGGGCAAACAGCTGCGCCGCTTTGACGCCGTCGGCCACGTCGCGCACCATGCTCATCACGACCACCAGGGTCAGCGCCGCGCCCAGGCCCTGCAAGGTCCGCGCCAGCAGCAGGGTACTCAGCTGGTCCGCCTGCGACGCCCATGCGGCGGCAAGAATGTAGACGGCGATGCCGGCCAGCAGCGGACGGCGCCGACCCAGCATGTCCGTCAGGGGACCGCACAGCAATTGCCCGCCGCCCAGCGCCAGCAGGAAGACGGTCAGGCTCAGCTGCACGTTCGCATACGAGGTGTGCAGTTCGCGCGCCATGGCCGGCATCGACGCGAGGTACATGTCGATGCCGGCCGGACCGAGCACGGCCACCAGGGCCAGGGAAGCGGCCAGCCCGAGACTGGCGGCGGGGAGATGGGTTTGCTGCTGCATTGCGATTCCTTCGTGTCGTCAAAAAACCGGCATGGACACTGCCGTCTTTTTTATTGTACACTGGCTACCTACCGATAGGTAGGTTGTTCAATTACTGAAAAGGACGAGGACGATGAAAAAAGAAACCATGACGGGTGCGCCGCACCTGCGGGGAGAGCGGACATGACGGAAGTGGGTATTTCGCTCAGCGGCGTGGCCGTGGCCTTGCTGTTCGCCGCCTGGAGTTCGCACCGCGCCCGCTGCGAGCGGCGCGATGTCGTGCTGCTGACGATGCTGGGCACCGCCCTGGGATTACCGGGCGCGGCCTTGCTGGCGCTGTAGGACGCCCATGAAAAAACGGCAGACCTTGCGGCCTGCCGTTCTGGTTTAATGTTCCCGGTTTTCGCCGGGATTTTAATTCCTGATTACTGAGTATCGACGCCTGACAAAACCGTAGCGAGCGTCAGTGAGGCTCGGCGCCCCCTTGTGGCCGAGAAGCGCAACCGTACTTCAGTACGGTGAGCATCGCCGGCCGCAAAGCGCGACGCGCAGTAGGTTTGGTCTGGCGTTATTCCTCTTCGTAGGAGCTGATCGGTGCGCAACCGCAGAACAGGTTGCGGTCGCCGTACACGTTGTCGGCGCGGCCGACCGGCGGCCAGTATTTGCGCTGGCGCAAGGAAGCGACGGGGTAGGCGGCGATTTCGCGGCTGTACTTGCGTTCCCAGTTGTCCGACATCAATACCTGTGCCGTGTGCGGCGCGTTTTTCAGCGGGTTGTCGTCGTGGTCGAATTCACCGCTGGCGACCTTGGCGATTTCCGCGCGGATGGCGATCATGGCGTCGATGAAGCGGTCGATTTCCACTTTCGATTCGCTTTCCGTCGGCTCGATCATCAGGGTGCCCGGCACGGGGAAGCTCATGGTCGGCGCATGGAAACCGAAGTCCATCAAGCGCTTGGCCACGTCTTCGTTGCTGATGCCGGTGGCGTCCGTGATCGGGCGCAGGTCCAGGATGCACTCGTGGGCGACCAGGCCGTCGTGGCCCGAGTACAGCACCGGGTAGTGCGGCGCCAGGCGGCGTGCGATGTAGTTCGCCGCCAGGATCGCCGTCTCGGTGGCGGCCGTCAAGCCTTCCGCGCCCATCATGGCGATGTACATCCACGAAATCGGCAGGATGCTGGCCGAGCCGAACGGCGCGGCGCTGACGGCGCCGATGCCGGCGGCGTCGCGCTGGTAGCCCGAGGAACGCTGGTTCGGCAGGAATTTCGCCAGGTGGGCGCCGACGCCGATCGGGCCGACGCCTGGTCCGCCACCGCCGTGCGGGATGCAGAAGGTTTTATGCAGGTTCAGGTGGGATACGTCGCCGCCAAACGAGCCGGGAGCGGCCACGCCGACCAGCGCGTTCATGTTGGCGCCGTCGATGTAGACCTGGCCGCCGTGCGCGTGGATGATTTCGCACAGTTCCTGGATGCCTTCTTCAAACACGCCGTGGGTGGATGGGTAGGTGACCATTACGCAGGCCAGGTTGGCGCTGTGCTTTTCCGCCTTCGCCTTCAGGTCGGCCAGGTCCACGTTGCCGTTAGCGTCGCAGCTGGTGACGACCACCTGCATGCCGACCATGTTGGCCGAGGCGGGGTTGGTGCCGTGCGCCGATGATGGGATCAGGCAGATGTTGCGGTGGCCTTCGCCGCGCGATTCATGGTAGGCCTTGATCACCAGCAGACCCGCGTATTCGCCCTGCGAGCCGGCGTTCGGCTGCAGCGAGACGGCCGCGTAGCCCGTCAAGGCGCACAGCATCTCTTCCAGCTGCGAAATCATCTCGCGGTAGCCAACCGTTTGCGCGTCCGGCGCGAACGGGTGGATGTTCGAAAATTCCGGCCAGGTGACGGGGATCATTTCGCTCGTCGCGTTTAGCTTCATGGTGCACGAACCGAGCGGGATCATGGTGCGGTCCAGCGCCAGGTCCTTGTCGGCCAGGCTGCGCAGGTAGCGCAGCATTTCGTGTTCCGAATGGTAGCTGTTGAAGACGGGGTGGGTCAGGTAGGCGCTTTCGCGCGCCAGTTGCGCCGGCAGGGCGCTGGTCACGCCCGCTTCCACGCTGTCCAGGTCCGGCGCGGCAGGCGCGTTGGCCAGGCCGTGCGCGAACACCTTCCACAGCAGCGCGATATCGTCGCGCGTGGTGGTTTCATCGAGCGACACGCCCACGTGGGTGTTGTCGATCTTGCGCAGGTTGACGCCGTGGTGCATGGCCGTCGCGTGCAGCTGCGCCGCATCGGCGACGTTGATGGTCAGGGTGTCGAAGTAAGTCGCGTTGACGACGCCATAGCCGAGGGTCTTCAGGTTGGCGGCCAGCACGCCCGTAAAGCGGTGCACGCGGCGGGCGATCTGCAGCAGGCCGGCAGGGCCGTGGTAGACGGCGTACATCGAGGCCATCACGGCCAGCAACACTTGCGCCGTGCAGATGTTGGAGGTCGCTTTTTCGCGGCGGATATGCTGTTCGCGCGTTTGCAGGGCCAGGCGATACGCCTTGTTGCCTTGCGCATCGACGGTCACGCCCACCAGGCGGCCCGACATATTGCGCTTGAATTCATCGCGCGTGGACAGATAGCCCGCGTGCGGGCCGCCGAAACCGAGCGGCACGCCGAAGCGCTGGCTGTTGCCGACGACGACGTCGGCGCCCCATTCGCCAGGAGGCGTGAGCATGGTCAGGGCCAGCAGGTCGGCCGCGACGATGACCATGGCGCCGTTCGCGTGCAGCTTTTCCACGCCGGCGCGGTAATCGCGCACGACGCCGTTGACGCCAGGGTATTGCAGCAGCACGCCGAAGCAGGCGTCCAGCGATTCGATTTCAGCCGGATCAAACGTGCGCACTTCGATGCCGATCGGCTGGGCGCGCGTCTGCACCACTTCCAGCGTTTGCGGCAGCACGTCATTGGCCACATACAGCACGTTCGACTTCGACTTGCCCACGCGCTGGATCAGGGTCATCGCTTCGGCGGCGGCCGTGCCTTCGTCCAGCATCGAGGCGTTCGAGATGCCCATGCCGGTGAGGTCAGTGATCACTTGCTGGAAGTTCAGGATCGCTTCCAGGCGGCCTTGCGAAATCTCAGGCTGGTAAGGCGTGTACGCCGTGTACCAGGCCGGATTTTCAAAGATGTTGCGCAAAACGACACCGGGCGTGAACGTGTTGTAGTAGCCTTGGCCGATCAGGGATTTGAGTACCTGGTTCTTGCCGGCGATGGCTTTCAGGCGCGACAGGGCTTCCTGTTCCGGCATCGGCTGCGAGTACGCGCCCAGGGGCAGGGCGCCCTTGTTGCGGATGTTGGCCGGTACCAGGGCGTCGATCAGCGCGGCGCGCGATGGATAGCCGAGGGTCGCCAGCATGGCTGCTTGTTCGGTGTGGGAAGGGCCGATGTGGCGGGCGATGAAGGCATCGCGTGCTTCGAGTTGGGTCAGGCTGGTGCGGGTCATGATATAGAGGCCAAAAAAGACTGAAAAACCGGGATGCGGCGCGCGGGCGCAGCGCAGAAAAAATGCAAACGGGCCGCGATTGCGGCCCGTGAGTCAAACGCGATTACGCGCCGGTGGTGGCGCCATAGGCGGCAGCGTCGAGCAAGCCGTCCAGGGCCGACACGTCGGCTGGCTTGATCTTGAACAACCAGTTGGCGTAGGCGTCGGCATTGATCGACTCGGGCGAGTTGACCACGTCGTCGTTGACGGCCACGACTTCGCCGGCGATCGGCGCGTAGATGTCGCTCGCTGCCTTGACCGATTCCACCACGGCGGCGTCGTCGCCGGCGCCGTAGGTGTTGCCCACGGTTGGCAGTTCGACGAAGACGATGTCGCCCAGGGCGTCCTGCGCGTACTCGGTGATGCCGACGGTGATCGTGCCGTCGCCTTCAAGGCGTACCCATTCGTGGGAAGCGGTGTACTTCAGGTCTGCAGGAATGTTCATGTGTGGCTCCAGATGGTAAGTGTTCGTTATTGATTATGGTTGTACGGTCTTGCGGGCGGCTCTATAAAACCTTACGCAGCCAGGATTTTACCGTTACGCACGAAAGGCAGCTTGACGACGGAAGCGGCCAGCTGCTTGCCGCGGATTTCCACGTGCACGGTGTCGCCCACGGCGACGCCGTTCGGCACGCGCGCCAGCGCGATCGCTTCCTGCATCGTCGGGCTGAAGGTGCCGCTGGTGATTTCGCCCGTGGCTTCGCTGCCGGCGATGATGACTTTCTGGTGGGCGCGCAGCACGCCGCCTTTTTCGCGCAGGATCAGTCCCACGAATTGCGCGTTCTGGCCCTTGGCCAGCAGGGCCGCCTTGCCGATGAAATCGCGTTCGCTGACGAGGTCGATGGTCCACGCCAGGCCCGCGTCGAGCGGGTTGACGGTTTCATCCATGTCCTGGCCGTACAGATTCATGCCCGCTTCCAGGCGCAGGGTGTCGCGCGCGCCCAGGCCGGCAGGCTTGACGCCGGCCGCCGCCAGGGCGTTCCACAGCGCTTCCACCTGGGTCGCGGCCACGCCGATTTCAAAGCCGTCTTCGCCCGTGTAGCCGGTGCGCGCCAGCATGACTTCGCCGAAGGCCGTGTCCTTGACGATGACGACGTTGAACGGCTTGATGGCTTCGGACGCGGCTTGCGTTTCCGGCAGCACTTGCCACACCTTGGCGCGCGCGTTCGGGCCTTGCACGGCCACCAGGGCCATCGGATTGTTGGCATTGCGGCGCTCGGTGATCGTCAGGCCGCTGTTGGTGTTGGTGTTTTGCTGCTGCATCCACGCCACGTCTTTTTCAGCCGTGCCCGCGTTGACGACGAGGCGGAACCAGTTTTCGTTGAAGAAGTAGACGATCAGGTCATCGATGACGGTACCTTCGGCATTGAGCATGCACGAGTACAGCGCCTTGCCCGACACTTGCAGCTTGTCAACGTTGTTGGCCAGCAAGCCGCGCAAAAAGGCGCGCACGTTCGGACCTTCGATATCGACCACGCACATATGGGACACGTCGAACATGCCGGCATCGCCGCGCACGGCGTTGTGTTCTTCGATTTGCGAGCCGTAGTTGACGGGCATGTCCCAGCCGCCGAAATCGACCATGCGGGCGCCGAGGGCACGGTGGGCGTTATTGAGTGGGGTCGCTTTGAGCGTCATGGATTCCTCGGGACGAAGGTAAAAGGGGAGTTAACAAAACATAGAATAGCCAAACACGGCTTTCCAGCGTGATCACTGACCCCCCTGTCCTTTGTACCTGAGAGATTACGGGGGCTTGCCCCGTGCGCCCCTTCGGTGGGCCGCCGGCAATAGCCGCGGCCGCTCTCCAGAGTTGAGCTGAAACGTGTCGCCAAAGCAACAGCTTCAGTCCGCCTGATCGGTCCTTTTGCCTGAGAGTTTTTGGGTAGTGCCCCTTCGGCGGCAACGCTGGTTTGCCCTCTCCCGATCAAGTGGGAGGAATATATGCCAGCAGGGTGTTTCTGTCAATCTGAAAAGACATTGTCAAATTGCAGCAAAAGCCCCGGTTTGCGGGGCTGGGAAGGGCGCTGGCCCGGTGCAAAAGGGCGCCCGGCCGCGCGGGAATGCGCTATGATGAAATTCTGGCTTTCTTGCGGGTGCCTGCCATGAACACTACACAAAGCGAGACGCAAAACAACACCGAGCAGCACGGTTACTTTACCCTCTCGGGCGACGTCAACAGCGATATGGTGCGGCGCGTCTTCAACGCCGCGGCCGACATCACGGAAGACAAGCTCACCACCGCGCACATCCTGATCCAGTCGAACGGCGGCTATGTCAGCGACGGCATCTGTCTGTACAACTTCCTCAGCAAGTTGCCGCTCGACATCATCACCTATAACGGGGGCGCCGTGGCCTCCATCGCCGTCACCCTGTTCCTGGCGGGGCGGCACCGCCATGCCAGCGACACGGCCCGCTTCATGGTGCACAAGTCGCATGCGACAGCCTCGCCCGGTTCCCGCCCCGACGCGCTCAGCATCATCGTCGAGGGCTTGCGCGCCGACGACATGCGTACCGAGCGCATCCTGCGCGGCCACGTCAGCCTGACGGAAGAGCAGTGGCAGGTGCACGCGTATTCCGACCTGCACCTGACGGCCGACCAGGCGCTGGAAGTGGGCATGATCGAATCGATCCGCGACTTTGCGCCGCCCAAGGGCAAGCGCCTGACGAATATCTGACGCCTGCCGCGCCCCGCCATGCCATGCCGGGCCGATGGTTTCGGCGTGGAAAGTTTGTAATCGAATGTAATTCTTCGCTGCAGCACAGCAAAAGCCGCGCGGAACAGGGCAGAGTCGTGGCATAGTGCAAGCTGATCATGAAATAAGTGCAGGCGCGATGACTTGGTGGAATGGGATTTCTTTTGCGGCCGATATGTCCGTGATGGGGCCGGCTGGCGTGGCGATTGCCCTGTGGCTGCTCGTCTCGCGCCAATGGCGCCTCGTGCTCAGCTGGAGCCTGTGGTACGGCGGCGGCCTGGCCCTCGTGGTGCTGTCGAAGCTGGCCTTCATGAGCTGGGGCGTGGGCAGCAGCGCGCTCGATTTTACGGGCTTCAGCGGCCACGCCATGCGCGCCGGCGCCGTGTTTCCCGTGCTGATGTATGTGCTGCTGCAGCGGGCTGCACCGCGCTGGCGCCATGCCGGCGTGCTCGTCGGCGTGGCCTTTGCCGTGCTGGTGGCCATTTCGCGCGTGGTCGTGCATGCGCACAGCGTGTCGGAAGCCGTCAGCGGCTGCGTGCTGGGCCTGGCGCTGGCCCTGGGCTTCATGTGGAGCGCCCGCGGCGCCGTGAATATCGCCGTCAGCCATGCGCTGGCCCTGGCCAGCCTCGTGCTGATGGTGGTGCTCAGCTTCAAGGCGGAGCCCATGCCGACCGAGCAATGGCTGCAAAAACTGGCCCTGGCGCTGTCCGGCCATGAGCGTGTTTTTTCCCGCGAAGACTGGAAACTGGCGCAGGATGGCCGCCCAGCCCCGTAAGGCGGGGCGCGCCGGCGCCTGGCGCTGCGGTTTTTTGGCCAGAAAAGCATCAGGAAATGGTATGATGAACCACTCCCTGCGGTGAGTGGCCGGACTGTTGCCGCAAGGGTGGCCAAGGTGGCCATGAACTGAATATGAACCGGGTTCACCCAAATATAACCGCCAGCATAGGCCAGGAACTCTAAAACACGTGCGTCTCTCTTCCATCAAGTTGTCGGGATTTAAGTCTTTCGTCGATCCCACCAATTTCCAGGTGCCAGGCCAGCTCGTGGGCGTGGTCGGGCCGAATGGCTGCGGCAAGTCGAACATCATCGACGCCGTGCGCTGGGTGCTGGGCGAATCGAAAGCGTCGGAATTGCGCGGCGAATCGATGCAGGACGTCATTTTCAATGGCTCCACCCACCGCAAACCGGCCGGGCGCGCTTCCGTGGAACTGGTGTTCGACAATAACGATGGCAAGGCGTCCGGCCAGTGGGGCCAGTACGCCGAGATCGCCGTCAAGCGCACCCTGACGCGCGACGGCACCTCCACCTATTACATCAATGGCCAGCCCGTGCGCCGGCGCGACATCCAGGATATCTTCCTCGGCACGGGCCTCGGTCCGCGCGCCTACGCCATCATCGGCCAGGGCATGATTTCGCGCATCATCGAATCGCGCCCGGAAGAATTGCGCGTCTTCCTCGAAGAAGCGGCCGGCGTATCGAAATACAAGGAACGCCGCCGCGAGACGGAAAACCGGCTGCAGGACACGCGCGAAAACCTGTTGCGCGTGGAAGATATCTTGCGCGAACTCAATGCCAACCTGGAAAAGCTGGAAGCGCAGGCCGCTGTCGCCACCCGTTTCCACGCCTTGCAGGCGGACCAGGAAGAAAAACAGAAGCTGTTGTGGCTGCTGCGCAAGAACGAGGCGCAAAACGAGCAGACGCGCTATTTCCGCGAAGTGGAACAGGCGCAGACGGACCTGGAAGAGCAGACGGCCAAGCTGCGCAACGTCGAGCTGACCCTGGAGCAGATGCGCCAGGCGCACTTTGCCGTGGGCGACCGTTTGCATACGGCGCAAGGCCATCTGTACCAGACGAATGCGGAAATCGGCAGCCTGGAAGCGCAGATCAAGTTCGTCATCGAATCGCGCGCCCGCCTGCAGGCGCAGCTGGCCACCCTGACGGCCCAGCGCGACCAGTGGACCAGCCAGGGCGGCGAATACCAGGAACAGATCGAAGAGGCGGAATTCCACCTCGAGGAACTGGCCGCGAAGGTTGAGCAATCGCAAATGATGGCGGAACAGAAGGGCGAGCAATTGCCCGAGCTGGACGCCGCCTGGCGCGCCGCGCAAAACAAGAGCACGGAATCGCGCGCGCGCATCATGCAGGCGCAGCAGCAGCTGGAGCTGGAATCGGCGCACCAGCGCAACGCCTCGAACATCCTGGCCAGCCTCTTGAGCCGCCGCGAGCGCCTGCAGCAGGAAAAGAACAGCCTCAGTCTGCCCGACAGCAGCCACCTGGAAAACCTGAAACTGCAACTGGAAGAAAAGCAGCAAACCCTGGAAGAGCAGGGTTTCTACCTGGAAGAAGCGCTGGAGCAGCAACCCAAGCTGGAGCAGGAGCGGGCCGAGGCGCAGGCGCAAGTCAATGCCGAGACGGCGGCGAATGCCCAGCTGGAAGCGCGTCTTTCCGCTTTGAAACAATTGCAGGAACGGGTACAGACGCAGGGCAAGGTCCAGCCCTGGCTGAAAAAGCACGAGCTCGACACCTTGCCGCGTCTGTGGCAAAAGCTGCAGATCGAAGCGGGTTGGGAAGCGGCCATGGAGTCGATCTTGCGCGAGCGCACGTCGGCCTTGCAACTGTCGAATATCGACTGGGCCAAGGCCTTCTTTGCCGACGCGCCGCCGGCCAAGCTGGCCCTGTACGCGCCGTCGACCGTGGCGCCGCTGCCGCTGCCGGAAATCGCCGGCCTGAAACCCTTCCTGAACTTGTTGAAACTCAACGATCCGGGCTTGCGTGGCTTGCTGCAGGATTGGCTGTACAACGCCTATGCCGTGGAAGACGCGGCCGAAGCGCTGGCCGAACGCGCTAAATTGCCGCCGGGCGGCTATTTCGTCACGCGCGCCGGTCACGTCGTGACGGCCACCAGCGTGCGCTTCTATGCGGCCGATTCGGAGCAGGAAGGCATGCTGGGCCGCCAGCAGGAAATCGACAATATCGGCAAGCAGTTGCGTGCCCAGCAATTGCTGGCCGAAGAGGCGCGCGCCCGTTCCGTGCGGGCCGATGCGGCCGTCGCCACCCTGACGCGCAATCTGTCCGACTTGCGCTTGCGCATACAGCAACTGACGTCTTCCGTGCATACTCTGCAACTGGACGTGGTGAAACTGTCGGAAGTGGAAGCGCGTTTCAACCAGCGCAGCACGCAGATCGGCGCCGACTTGGCCGAGATCGCCGCGCAGGAAGCGGAGCAGATGCAGACCAAGCTGGAATCGGAAGAAAAATTCGAACAGCTGGACATGGAGCTGGGCAACTTGCAGGAAGCGCACGAAGACGGCCACACGGATTTCCTGCAGAAGGAACAGCGTCTGGCCGAGGCGCGCGAAGCCTTGCGCGACCTGGAACGGGCCGCCAAGGATACGGAATACGCGGAAAAAGCCCACCGCGCGAAGATCGAGGAATTGCGCCGCAACATCGCCACGGCCAGCACGCAGGCGCAGCAAGTGACGGAAAGCCTGCAGGCGGGCGAACTGGAATTGGCCAACCTGGAAAGCGGCGCGGCCGCCGACGGCTTGCAGGACTTGCTCGAACGCCGCACGACGCAGGAGCGGGCGCTGGCGGACGCGCGCCACGAACTCGATCAGATTACGCAGCAGCTGCGCCTGTCCGAAGATGCGCGCACGCAATCGGAACGCAGCTTGCAGCCGCAGCGCGACAAGATCATGGAAATGCAGCTCAAGGAACAGGCTGCGCGCCTGAACCAGGAGCAATTCGCCCAGCAACTGCTGGAAGCGGGCGCCGATGAAGCGGCCCTGACGGAAAAGCTGCACCCGGACATGCGTCCATCGTATCTGCAGGGCGAAGTGACGCGCCTGACGAACGCCATCACGGGCCTGGGCGCCGTCAACCTGGCCGCGCTGGACGAGCTGGCGCAGGCATCCGAGCGCAAGAATTTCCTCGACGCCCAGAATGCCGACCTGACGGAAGCGATCAATACGCTGGAAGACGCGATCCACAAGATCGACAAGGAAACGCGCGACTTGTTGCAAGACACGTTCGACAAGGTCAACCATCACTTTTCCGAGCTGTTCCCGATTCTGTTCGGCGGCGGCCAGGCCAGACTGACCATGACGGGCGACGAGATTCTCGATTCCGGTGTACAAGTCATGGCGCAGCCTCCCGGCAAGAAAAATGCCACCATCCACCTGTTATCGGGTGGAGAGAAGGCGCTGACCGCGACCGCATTGGTGTTTTCCATGTTCCGCCTGAATCCGGCGCCGTTCTGCCTGCTCGACGAAGTCGATGCACCGCTGGACGATTCGAACACGGAACGCTTCTGCCGCATGGTCAAGCGCATGTCCGACCAGACCCAATTCCTTTTCATTTCGCATAACAAGATTGCGATGGAAATGGCCCATCAATTGATCGGTGTGACGATGCAGGAGCAGGGCGTATCGCGCATCGTGGCGGTGGACATGGAGTCCGCCGCAAATTTTGCAACCGAGGCACAAGCAGCATGACAGACCTTCAAATTACCTTGTTCGGCGCCGGCGGCGTCTTTATTGTCGGTGTTTTCTCGTACAACAAATGGCAGGAATACAAGGCCAAGAAAAGCGTGGAACGGGCTTTTTCCACCGACCACGACGACGTGCTGATGCGCGAGGGCGAGGCCCCTGCCGTGGAAACCCAGGAACCCGTGCTGCGCCAGGAACCGCGCTTCGACGCCGCGCCCGCCGCCAAGGCCGAACCGTCGTTCGGCGCGCCGCCGGCGGCCGTGGTGCCGGACGCGCCCGTGCATGCGGAACCGTCGCTGGCCGATGCCGACCCTGCACCAGCCGCTCCTGCCGCGCCGGCGCAGCCGGAAGTCAGCGCCGCCAGCGAACAGGCGACCAGCCTGGTCGACCCGCTGATCGATTGCCTGCTGCCTTTGTCGCTGGAAGCGCCCGTGCGCGGCGACAAGATCCTGCCCGTGCTGCAAACCCTGCGCCTGGTGGGCAACAAGCCCGTCCACTTCATCGGTTTGCACGTGAATGGCGACTGGGAACCGATCACGCATGGCGGTGTCTACACCAAGATGCAGGGCGGCGTGCAGCTGGCCAGCCGCAGCACGGCCCTGAATGAACTGGAATACTCGGAACTGGTCACGCGCCTGCGCGGCGTGGCTGACGAGATCGGCGCCGAGCCGGAAGTGCCCGACATGATGGAAGTGATGGCCGAAGCGCGCAATCTGCACCGCTTCGTGGCCGGTCACGATGCCCAGCTGGGCGTCAACCTGCACACGAATGGCGCGCCATGGGCCATTTCCACCTTGCTGTTCGCGCTGGAAAAGCAGGGCTTCGACGTGCGTCCGGACGGCCGTTTCGTCATGCCGGACGGCGAAGGCGGCTATCTGTTCTCGCTGTCGACGAATGTCACCCTGGCCGAGGAAACGACGCCGCGCCTGACCCTGCTGCTGGACGTGCCATGCGTGGCGCCCGCGCGCGACGGCTTCGGCGCCATGGTCGCTTGCGCCAAGGCACTGGTGGGCCGCCTGGACGCCACCATCGTCGACGATTACAACCAGGCCCTGTCGGACGCGGCGCTGGCCGAGATCGCCGGCCAGGTGCAAGAGTTTTACCAGGAAATGGACGCGGCCGACATTCCGGCCGGTTCCACCCGCGCCCTGCGTTTATTTAGCTGAAGAATCCCGCAACAATGACTGATCCGATCAACCAGGACGCCGCCCAGCGGAATGCCGCTCAGCGCGTCCTGGCACTCACGGCCGAACTCAATCGGCATCTGCACGCCTACCACGTGCTCGACAATCCCACCATCCCCGATGCCGAGTACGACAAGCTGTTCGTCGAACTGCAGGCGCTGGAAGCGGCCCATCCCGACTTGCGCACGCCCGATTCGCCCACCTTGCGCGTGGGCGCGGCGCCCTTGCCGCAATTCGAGCAAGTCACGCACACGGTGCCGATGTTGTCGCTGAACAATGGTTTCACCGATGACGATATCGTCAACTTCGACCGCCGCGTGCGCGAAGGCCTGGACCTTGACGGTGCGGAAGTCGATTACGCTGCCGAAGTGAAATTCGACGGCCTGGCGATCAACCTGCGCTATGAAAACGGCCTGTTCATACAGGCGGCCACGCGCGGCGATGGCGCCACGGGCGAGGACGTGACGGCGAATATCCGCACCATTTCCGGCATCCCGTTGCGCCTGCACGGCGACAGGATTCCTGCCGTGCTCGACGTGCGCGGCGAAGTCATGATGTTTAAGGCCGATTTTGCCCGCCTGAACGAACGCCAGCGCGAAGCGGGCCAGAAGGAATTCGCCAACCCGCGCAATGCGGCGGCCGGCAGCCTGCGCCAGCTCGATTCGCGCATCACGGCCCAGCGCAAGCTGCGTTTCTATGCGTACGGCATCGGCGCCCTCGATGGCGCCGCCATGCCCGTGTCGCATTCTGCCTTGCTGGACTGGTACGAAACCCTGGGCATTCCCGTATCGAAGGAGCGCCGTGTGGTGCAGGGCGCGCAAGGCTTGCTCGATTACTACGCGGACATCGGCGCGCGCCGTCCCGCCTTGCCGTATGAAATCGACGGCGTCGTCTACAAGGTGAACGCGACGGAAGACCAGCAGGAGCTGGGTTTTGTGTCGCGCGCACCGCGTTTTGCGCTGGCGCACAAGTTCCCTGCCGAAGAGGCGCTGACGCAGGTGCTGGGCATCGATATCCAGGTGGGCCGCACGGGCGCCATGACGCCCGTGGCGCGCCTGGCGCCCGTCTCCGTGGGCGGCGTGACGGTCACCAACGCCACCTTGCACAATGAAGACGAGGTGCTGCGCAAGGATGTGCGCGTGGGCGATACGGTTATCGTGCGCCGCGCCGGCGACGTGATTCCCGAAGTGCTGTCCGTGGTGCTGGAAAAGCGGCCGGAACCGGCGCCGCCGCCGTTCAAGATGCGGGAAACGTGCCCCGTGTGCGGCTCGCACGTGGTGCGCGAAGAGGGCGAGGCGATTGCCCGCTGCTCGGGCGGCCTGTTCTGCTCGGCGCAGCGCAAGGAAGCGTTCCGCCATTTCGCGGGCCGGCGCATGATGGATATCGAAGGCCTGGGCGAACGTTATATCGATACCCTGGTCGAACTGGAATACGTGCACGGCCTGGCCGACTTGTACAGCCTGACCCTGGATAAATTGCTGGAAATGAAAGTGCGCGCCGACGAGCGCGACGGTTCGACGCCAGAAACAGTGCAACAAGGCAAGATTCCCACCAAGTGGGCGGAAAACTTGCTGGCCGGTATAGAAGCGAGCAAGCGCCCGCCGCTTGAGCGTTTCCTGTTCGCGCTGGGCATCCGCCACGTGGGCGAATCGACGGCCAAGACCCTGGCCGAGTGGCTCGGCAGCCTGGCGTATGTGCGGCAAGCGCCAGCAGCCTTGCTGCGCGTGCTGCCCGATATCGGCGGCACGGTCGCCGAGTCGATTGCCGATTTCTTTGCCGAAGAAAAGAACCAGCAGGCGCTGCAGGCGTTGCTGGACGCCGGTGTCGCGCCGCAAGGCGAACATGCGCCCAGCGCCAAGCTGCGCACGCAGCTCGAACAAACCACCTTGCTTGCCGCCATCGGCATCCCGAAGCTGACGGAGCCGCGCAGCAAGCAGCTGGTGGAGCGGGGCGTGACCCTGGCCAGCCTGGCCGCGCAGGGCGCCAGCTTCCATGCGGGCTTGCCTGCCGCCGTGGCCGAGTCGCTGGCGCAATGGCTGGCCGATGAGGGCAATGTCAAGCTGCTTGGTCAACTGGACGCCCTGCGTCATGAATTACTGTCACAATTGCCTGAAATGCCAGCCGCTGGCGGCAAGCTGGACGGCAAGACTTTCGTCCTGACGGGTACCTTGCCCAACATGAGCCGCGACGAGGCGGCGGAGCTGATCGAAGCGGCCGGTGGCAAGGTCAGCGGTTCTGTTTCGAAGAAGACAGGATATGTCGTGGCCGGCTCGGATGCCGGCAGCAAGCTGGCCAAGGCCCAGGAACTGGGCGTGGCCATCCTCGACGAGGCTGGCTTGCTGGCTTTGCTCGCGCAGGATTAATTCTTAAAATATTACAGAAGACCCATGAAAAAAATCAGAAAAGCAGTCTTTCCCGTCGCCGGCCTGGGCAGCCGCTTCTTGCCAGCGACCAAGGCACAACCGAAGGAAATGTTGCCCATCGTCGATAAACCATTGATCCAGTACGCGGTGGAAGAAGCGGTGGCGGCCGGTATCACGGAAATGATCTTCATCACGGGACGCAACAAGCGCGCCATCGAAGACCATTTCGATACGGCTTACGAGCTGGAATCGGAGCTGGAAGCGGCCGGCAAGCGCCAGTTGCTCGACATGGTGCAAAACGTCATTCCCAAGCATATCAATTGCATTTACATCCGCCAGTCGGCGCCGCTGGGCCTGGGGCATGCCGTGTTGTGCGCCCGTCCCGTGATCGGCGACGAGCCGTTTGCCGTCTTGCTGGCCGACGATTTCATGGATGTACAAGAAGGCGTACGCCCCGTGCTGGCGCAGATGACCGATGTCTTCCAGTATGAAAATTGCTCACTGCTGGCCGTGCAGGATGTGCCGCGCGCGGAAACCAAGCAGTACGGTATTGTGTCGGCAAAGAATTATCAGCCCGACCTGGAGCTGGTCTCGGCCATCGTGGAAAAGCCCGCGCCCGAAGAGGCGCCGTCAACCCTGGCCGTGGTGGGCCGTTATGTGCTGACCAGCCGTATCTTTAACCATCTGGAAAATATCGGCACGGGCGCCGGCGGCGAAATCCAGTTGACGGACGGCATCGCCGCCCTGATGCGCGAAGAGCGCGTGCTGGCTTACCGCTACCAGGGGCAGCGTTATGATTGCGGCTCCAAGCTTGGTTACCTGAAGGCAACGACGGCGATGGGCATGAAACATCCGGAAACGGGCGCCGCCTTCCGTAGCTATCTGCAACAACTGCAAGCGACACTGGAAACAAAATGACGGTACGTGACATCCTCAAGATGGGCGATCCGCGCCTGCTGCGCATGGCCGAGCCCGTGCGTGAATTCGATACGCCCGAACTGCATGCCTTGATCGCCGACATGTTCGACACCATGCATGCGGCCAATGGCGCGGGCCTGGCGGCGCCGCAGATCGGCGTCAACCTGCAGCTGGTGATCTACGGCTTCAAGCAGAACCTGCGCTACCCCGATGCGCCGCAAGTGCCGGAAACCGTGCTGATCAACCCTGTGCTGACGCCTTTGTCGGAACGCAAGGAAGAGGGTTTCGAGGGCTGCCTGTCCGTGCCCGGCCTGCGCGGCAGCGTGCCGCGCTGGAGCGAGCTGCACTACGAAGGCGTGGACCAGTTCGGCCAGCCCATCAGCCGCGACTGTGACGGTTTCCATGCGCGCGTGGTGCAGCATGAAGTAGACCACTTGCACGGCATTTTGTATCCGATGCGTATCGTTGATTTTACGCAATTCGGCTACACGGAAGTGATGTTTCCGGATTTAGATCCAAACGACGACGATTAATTGCCGCTTAATCTGGGATCAGACCCGCCGGGGCAGATCCCAAACGTTGCCGGTGGTAATGGTTAATGAACAAAAAATGGCCGCGCAGCATCAGCTGGGCGGCCATTTTCCATGCGTGAAGCGAAGCTAGCGCACCTTGCGGCTGCTGCCCAGGTTGTCGAGCAGCATCTTCAACTCATCCTGCATGGCATCCGTCAGGTTCAGGAAGCGGCAGCCGATCTGCACCTGCTCGCCCAGCAGGAAGGAGCGGAAGGTGCGCGACAGGCGGATTTCCAGGTCGGCGATCATGACCTTGTTCGGTCCCAGCTCCAGGCGCACGCGCGACAGCTTGCGCCCCACGTACAGGCCTACCGTGTCGCGCGGATGGGCGCGCATGCCGATGCCGCCGGCCGAGAAATCATATAGTTGCAATTCATACGGACGCCCCTCGAGCACGAATGCGGCCAGGTAGTACACGCCCAGCGGCGTTTCCAGGCGTGCCGATTCCCGTCGTTCCAGCACCAGACAATGGCTGGGGAAGTTGGTCAGATACACGTTTGGCCGCTCGGGATACGCTTCCCATTCGCCATTGATGGTAAATTGCAACTTGGCGCTTTGCACCCACGACACAAACGTGGCGCCGCCTTCGGGCAGGGTGGCGCCTTCATTCAGTTCCAGCACGAATTGCGGCAAGTCGTCGTCGACGGACAGGATGCGCGCCATGATGACGTCTTCGCCGCCCGCCGGGTAGATGGAAATGGCGTCGCCGTTGTCTGCCAGGCTGCACAGGGTTTCGCCGATATCCCACGGATCGCTCATATGGTGCGGCTTGGTGCCTGGCGCCATCGGCTCGGCCACGTCAGCCAGGCTGGGCGCGCCTTTGCGCAGGGGATTGGGGATGGGATCGTTCACGACAGCGTATCTCTTTTGTTCTGATGGGGAATAGTGTATAGGTTTAAAGCAATATTTACTAAGTAAATCACAATAATTGTTTTTATATCACTATATTCCTGTTGCTTATATGGCTTGGCATGCCACGCGGCATGCCACCTTGATGCCGTCGCTTAAAACTGTTCGTCCGCGCTCAGGTAACGCCATTGGCCCGTCGGCAAGTCGCCCAGTTTGACCTTGCCGATGCGCACGCGTTTCAGGCCCAGCACTTTCAGGCCGACGGCTTCGCACATGCGGCGGATCTGGCGTTTCTTGCCTTCGCGCAAGGTAAAGCTCAGCTGGTCTTCATTTTGCCAACGCACCTTCGCCGGCAGCAGCGGCTTGCCGTCGAGCCACAGGCCGTGGTTGAGCTTTTTCAGTTCGCTGTCGGGCAGGGTGCCGCCCTTGGTGTAGCTCACGCGCACCAGGTATTCCTTGTCGATATCGGTATCGTGGCCGATCAGTTGCTTGGCCACGCGGCCGTCCTGCGTCAGGACGAGCAAGCCGACGGAATCGATGTCCAGGCGGCCGGCCGCCACCAGGCTGCGCAGCTGGGTGGGGTGGAACTGTTCCGGGCTGCGGTCTTCCGCCCAGCGGTTTTCCGCCTTGATCAGGGCCACGGCCGGCGTGTAGCCGTCTTCGGCCTGGCCGCTGACATAGCCGACGGGTTTGTTGATCAGCACGGTGACCCGCTTCGATTGCTCGGCCGCCGCCTGGCGTTCCACGGTGACCCGCTGGCTCGGGTAGACCTTGCTGCCCAGCTCGGACACCACCTTGCCATCCACGCGGACCCAGCCGCGTGCGATCCATTCATCGGCTTCACGGCGGGAGCACAGGCCCAGTTCGGACATGCGTTTGGACAAGCGTAATAATTCTTCGGTCATGTTGTTTCAGTTTCAGTAAGGTAGGCGCTGCGCGGAAAGTCTACACTTTCAGCGCATCGAGTAAATCGGTTTCCAGCAATATCTGGTTGCGGGCATTGTTGAGCGCGGGACCGTCGACGAGGAAAACGTCTTCGACCCGCTCGCCCAGGGTCATGATCTTGGCCGTGTGCAAGTTGATGCGGTACTTGGTCAGCACGTTGGCGATCGCATACAGCAGCCCCGTGCGGTCGTTGGCCGCCACCGACAGCAAATAGTATTGGCCCTTTTCATCGGGCCGCAAATCCACGGTCGGCTGGAAGGGGAAGGTGCGCGACAGGCGCGACAGCCGTCCCTTGCCCGGCGGCGGCAGCGGCGTTTGCGACTGCAGCAGCTCGCCCAGCTCATGCTCGATCAGGCTGATGATGTCGCGGTAGCTCTTGGCGAAATTTTGCTCCGTGACAAGGAACGTGTCGAGCGCATAGCCATTCTTGGTCGTGTGGATCTTCGCGTCGAGAATGCTGAAGTTCTTGCGGTCGAAATAGCTGCAGATGCGCGCGAACAGGTCGGGCTGGTCGGGAATGTACACGGCCACCTGCAAGCCTTCGCCGATGGGCGCCAGCCGGCATTTTACCACCGGCAACTTGCTGTCGAGCTTGTCATACAGCGAGCGCGTTTGCCAGGCGATGTCGGACGCGTCGTGGCGCAGGAAATACGCCACGTCCAGCTGCTGCCACAGTTTCAGATGCGCGTCCGGCGGCAAGCCGTACAGGCGCAGGGTGGCCAGCGCTTCCTGCTGGCGGTTCTTCAGCTCGCGGTCGGCCGTGTGCGGCTCGCCGCCCAGCACGCGCAAGGTGATCTTGTACAGGTCTTCCAGCAGCTTGCCCTTCCAGGCATTCCACACTTTCGGGCTGGTGCCGCGGATGTCGGCCACCGTCAGCAGGTACAGGCCCGTCAGGTGGCGCTCGTCCTTGACCACTTTTGCAAAGGCGGCGATGACGTCGGGATCGGACAAATCCTGCTTTTGCGCCACTTGCGACATGGTCAGGTGATTTTCCACCAAGAAAGCCACCAGTTCCGTGTCTTCTTCCGACAGGCCGTGCTCCTGGCAGAACTGGGTGGCGTCGGCCACGCCCAGCTTCGAATGGTCGCCGCCGCGGCCCTTGGCGATGTCGTGGAACAGGGCCGCCACATACAGCAGCCACGATTGCGAGAAATCGGCCATCAGCTGGCTGCAGAACGGGTATTCGTGCGCGTGTTCGCTCATGGTGAAGCGGCGCATGTTGCGCACTACCATCAAAATGTGCTGGTCGACCGTGTACACGTGGAACAGGTCGTGCTGCATCTGGCCCACGATGCGGCGGAAATTCGGCAGGTAGCGTCCCAGGATGCTCATCTCGTTCATGCGCCGCAGCGCATGGATGATGCCGACCGGCGCTTGCATGATGCGCAGGAAGAGGGCGCGGTTGACGGGGTCCTGGCGGAAGGCGGCGTCGATCTTGAAGCGCGCGTGCCACAGGGCCCGCGTGGCGCGCGAGGTCATGCCCTTCAGGGCGGGGCGTTCCGTCATCAGCACGAAGACTTCCAGCATGGCCGATGGGTATTGCTCGAACGTATCGTCGGCGCTGATGTCGATCAGGCTGTTGACTTCATTGAAGCGTGCGTTGATGGGCACGGCCACATTGTCTTGTGGAAACAATCGCGCTTCGATGTTTTGCAGCAAAATCGTGTTGAGCTGGGTCACCGTCTTGGCGGCCCAGTAGTAGCGCTGCATGAGGAATTCGCTGGCGCGGCGCATGTGCGGCCCGCTGCCCGTCGCCTGCAAGCCCAGCGATTCGGCGATGGCCGTCTGCACGTCGAACACGAGGCGGTCTTCGCGCCGCCCCGCATGCAGGTGCAGGCGCACGCGGATATCCTTGAAAGCGCGCTCTTTTTCCATCAGCTGGCGCGCTTCCGTCAGGGTGATCAGGCCGCCCGTGGCCAGGGTGCGCCACGAGTTCGCCAGGCCCGCCGCCTTGGCTACCCACAGGATCACCTGCAAGTCGCGCAAGCCGCCCGGGCTTTCCTTGCAATTCGGTTCCAGGCTGAAGGCCGTGTCTTCGTATTTGGCATGGCGCTGGCGCATTTCCGCCGTTTTCGCCTGGAAAAACGCCTGCGGGTCCATGGCTGCGTCATAGCGTTGCTGCAATTGCGCGAACAAGTCCGCGTTGCCGCACACGAGGCGCGCTTCGAGCAAGCTCGTTTGCACGGTGATGTCGGCCTTCGATTCGACCAGGCATTCATCGACCGTGCGGATGCTGTGGCCGATTTCCAGGCCCAGGTCCCACAGCAGCTGCACCAGTTCCTCGAGCTTTTCCTGCGTGGCCCCATCGGGCGGTTGTTGCAGCAGGATCAGCAGGTCGACGTCGGAATACGGAAACAGTTCGCCGCGGCCATAGCCGCCCACGCCCACCAGGGAAGTGCCTGGCGGCAAGCCCGCTTCCTGCCAGGCGCGCGCCAGCACGCCGTCGACGCTGTGGCGCAGGCTGCGCAGCAGTTTTTCAGGCTTGCCGTCGGCCTGGAAGGCCGCAATGACGACCTGGCGGTCGGCTTTCAGTTGCTGTTTCAGCTGTTCCCGAACTTGCTTTTTCATCTGGGCCCTGGGTGGCGGTGCGTGGGGTGGAGAATCAGGCTTTGTTCAGGATCAAGGCCGGTGGCGGTGGCATGCCGGGCGAGACGGTCAGCACTTCATAACCCGTTTCCGTCACCAGCACCGTGTGTTCCCATTGCGCCGACAGGCTGCGGTCCTTGGTTTTGATGGTCCAGCCATCGTTCATTTCGCGGATTTCGCGGCGGCCCGAGTTGATCATCGGTTCGACGGTGAAAATCATGCCCGCTTCCAGGCGTTCCAGGGTGCCTGGCTTGCCGTAATGTAACACTTGCGGTTCTTCATGGAAGACCTTGCCGATGCCGTGGCCGCAGAATTCGCGCACCACGCTGTAGCCTGCCTTTTCCGCGTGCTGCTGGATGGCGTGGCCGATATCGCCCAGGTGGGCACCGGGCTTGATCTGGGCTATGCCCAGCCACATGCATTCATAGGTGATTTCCGACAGGCGCTTGGCCAGGATGGTGGGCGTGCCGACGAGGAACATGCGGCTGTTGTCGCCGTGGTAGCCATCCTTGATGACGGTGATGTCGAGGTTGACGGAGTCGCCGCTTTTCAAGACCTTGTCGCCGGGGATGCCGTGGCAGATGACGTCGTTGACGGAGGTGCAGATGGCTTTCGGGTAGGGCGTGTAGCCGGGCGGGCAATAGTTCAGCGGGGCAGGGATGGTGCCTTGCACGTTGACCATGTATTCGTGGCACAGGCGGTCCAGTTCGCCGGTCGTGACGCCGACCTTGACGAAGGGAGTGATGTAGTCGAGCACTTCGGCGCCGAGTTTGCCGGCAACGCGCATGCCTTCGATGTCGGCGGCGGTATTGATACGGATGGTGGACATGATGTAATTCGCAATCTGCAAGTTGTTCGGGTGAAAAGCACAGACGAATCTCAGCGTAGGAGGAAAAGTCTGCAAATATGTCGAAATTATAAACGAGGCGCCCTGTATCCGCCGCCTCCATCCTAGGGCGGGCAGGCGTTTTTTGCGGGAATGGCCATGGCGGATACGCCTTGCACCAGCGTGGTGCAACGCTTGCCGTCGCTGCGCGCGCGATTTGCGCCGTGGGCTTGATGAAATGGGCATTTCGGTGTAGAATCCCGGGTTGCTTGAATTCTCTTTTAAGCAATGTAGTAAAACAGTGTCTTTAATTTATATAAACACGCGAATCCGGTCGACAAGGGTGCCTGTATGGTGACTGATCGGATTCCAGACCCAACCCTGGAGTTAATAATGTCCGTAACAATGCGCGAAATGCTGGAAGCCGGTGTCCACTTTGGTCACCAAACCCGTTTTTGGAATCCAAAAATGGCACCGTTCATCTTCGGCCATCGCAACAAGATCCACATCATCAACCTGGAAAAAACCATGGCGATGTACCAGGACGCAATGAAGCACGTGCGTCAACTGGCTGCAAACCGTGGCACCATCCTGATGGTTGGCACCAAGCGTCAAGCTCGCGAAATCATCGCTGCTGAAGCACAACGCGCTGGCGTGCCTTTCGTTGATCAACGTTGGTTGGGCGGCATGCTGACCAACTTCAAAACGATCAAAACCTCGATCAAGCGTCTGAAAGACATGGAAGTGATGATCGAAGACGGTTCGATCGAGAAGCTGTCGAAAAAAGAAGCGCTGATGTTCTCCCGCGAAATGATCAAGCTGCAAAAATCGATCGGCGGCATCAAGGACATGGGCGGCATTCCTGACGCAATCTTCGTCGTCGACGTCGGCTACCACAAAGGTGCGATCACCGAAGCAGCTAAACTGGGTATCCCGGTCATCGGCGTTGTCGATACCAACCACTCCCCAGAAGGCGTGAACTTCGTGATCCCAGGTAACGATGACTCCTCGAAAGCCATCATGTTGTACGCTCGCGGTGTTGCTGATGCAATCATCGAAGGCCGTGCAGCTGCCGGTAACGAAGTTGTTGAAATGGTTAAAGCAGCCGCTGGCGACGAATTCGTCGAAGTAAACGAACAGGCTTAATGGCCAGGCTATCGCAGGATAGCCGTTTGTAAGCACAGCAGTAAGGGAAAAGGGGTGGCAGCAGCTCCCCCTTTTTTTTAACAAAAAAACGATAGTGACCGCTGGCGAGGCATGCATGCCCGGCCGCGACTATCGACTCACCGAATCAGGAGAAACACATGGCAGCGATTACAGCAGCGATGGTAGGCGAATTGCGCGGCAAAACCGACGCACCAATGATGGAATGCAAAAAAGCACTGACCGAAGCCGAAGGCGACATGGCTCGTGCGGAAGAGATCCTGCGCGTCAAACTGGGCGGCAAGGCATCGAAAGCATCGGCACGCATTACCGCTGAAGGCGTCGTGGCAACTTACATCGCCAATGGCGTAGGCGCCTTGGTCGAAGTGAACTCGGAAACCGACTTTGTTGCGAAAAACGACGATTTCCTGGCACTGGCCAACAACGCTGCCCGTCTGGTAGCAGAACACAACCCGGCTGACGTCGCTGCCCTGCTGGCCCTGCCACTCGATGGCAAGACCCTGGAAGACGTGCGCGCTGCCCTGATCGGCAAAATCGGCGAAAACATGACCATCCGCCGCTTCCAGCGTTTCGAAACCAGCGCCAAGCTGGCTTCGTACCTGCACGGTTCGCGCATCGGCGTGATCGTCGAATTCGACGGCGCCGATGAGCAAGTCGGCAAAGACGTGGCCATGCACATCGCTGCCATGAAGCCAGTGTCGCTGTCGTCGAACGAAGTTCCTGCGGAACTGATCGAAAAAGAGCGTTCGGTTGCACAACTGAAAGCCGAAGAAGACGCAGCCAAAGCGGCCGCCGAAGGCAAGCCAGCGCAATCGCCGGAAATCCTGGCCAAGCGCCTGGAAGGTTCCGTACAGAAGTTCTTGAAAGAAGTTTCCCTGCTGAACCAAGCTTTCGTGAAAAACGACAAGCTGTCGGTTGAGCAAATGCTGAAGGCGGCTAACACCAGCGTCAAAGGTTTCGCCATGTACGTAGTGGGCGAGGGCATCGAGAAGAAGCAAGACGACTTCGCAGCAGAAGTCGCAGCACAGATGGCTGCCTCCCAGGGAGCGTAAGTAAAGCGGGCCGAGAGGCCCGTTTTTTTGGCCCGCCCGCACCTGTCGTGCCGGGCGGCGGCATGGGCAGCTTCCTCCCGCCTATCCGGCGCTGCAAGGCGCTGCGCCATGTCATACTCGAATAACCTCATTTATGGAGCCCCAGCTCATGTCAAAACCAGCCTACAAGCGCGTCCTCCTCAAGTTGTCCGGCGAAGCCCTGATGGGTGATGATCCCTACGGCATCAACCGCGCCACGATCGAGCGCATGGTGGCCGATGTGGCCGAGGTGGCAAAGTTGGGTGTGGAACTGGCAATCGTGATTGGCGGCGGCAATATCTTCCGCGGCGTCGCGCCTGGTGCGCAAGGCATGGACCGCGCCACCGCCGACTACATGGGCATGCTTGCCACGGTGATGAATGCCCTGGCCCTGGCCGATGCCATGCGCCACGTCGGCATCACCGCGCGCGTCATGTCGGCCATCGGCATCGAACAAGTGGTCGAGCCGTACGTCCGCCCGAAAGCCCTGCAATACCTGGAAGAAGGTAAAGTGGTCGTCTTCGCCGCCGGTACCGGCAATCCGTTCTTCACCACCGACACGGCAGCCGCCCTGCGCGGTTCCGAGATCAGCGCCGAGATCGTCCTGAAGGCCACCAAGGTCGACGGCGTCTACACGGCCGATCCGAAGAAGGATCCGAACGCCACCCTGTTCCACACGATTACGTTCGACGACGCCATCGCCAAGCACCTGCAAGTGATGGATGCCACCGCATTCGCCCTGTGCCGCGACCAGAAACTGCCAATCAAGGTGTTTTCGATCACCAAGCCGGGCGCGCTGATGCGCGTCATCATGGGTGAAGATGAAGGCACGCTGGTCCACGTATAGAAATAAGGAGCACCGAGAAACCGTCCATGGCTGCGTTGCAGCGCCTCGCCGTACATTTAGTACTGTCTTCGGCGCTGCGCCTTGCCCTGAACGGTTTTCGGCACTCCCGACTGCGCGGGTTTGTTTGCTGAATCCGGCAAAGTAGAATATTCATTGTTATCAAGATTGGAGAGCAGCATGTCCTTAGCTGACGTTAAAAAGAACACCCAGGAACGCATGACGAAGTCGCTGGAAACACTGCGGGCCGACCTGGCCAAAGTGCGTACCGGCCGCGCCCATACGGGTATCCTGGACCACGTGATGGTCGATTACTACGGTTCGCCGACGGCGCTGACCCAGGTTGCCAACGTGACCCTGATCGACGCGCGCACCATCGGTGTGCAGCCGTACGAAAAGAAGATGGCCAACACCATCGAAAAAGCCATCCGCGACGCCGACCTGGGTTTGAACCCGTCGGCACAGGGCGACCTGATCCGCGTTCCGACGCCGCCGCTGACGGAAGAGCGCCGCAAGGAAATGGTCAAGCTGGTCAAGAGCGAAGCGGAAGACGCGAAGATTGCCGTGCGTAACATTCGCCGCGATGCGAACGAGTCGCTGAAGAAACTGGTCAAGGAAAAAGCCTGCTCCGAGGACGATGAGCGCCGCTCGTCGGAAGAAGTGCAGAAGCTGACGGACAAGTTTATTGCCGACATCGACAAGATGGTGGTCGACAAAGAAAAAGAAGTGCTGACGGTCTAGTTTTCAGTTCTTTTGACGCTGCCCGGGAAAGCATGGCTTTTCCGGGCAGTGCTATTTGGCGCATAATAGCTATCTTTTATTTTTGGTATTCGTGTTTTCATGATCTATTCGAGTTCGACAACGGCAGTACCTGAGGTGGGCACGGTGCCGCGCCATGTGGCAATCATTATGGATGGCAATGGCCGCTGGGCAACCAAGCGCTTCCTGCCCCGCGTGGCTGGCCACGTCAAGGGCGCCGACGCCGTGCGCGGCATCGTCGAGACTTGCCTCGATCGCGGTGTCGAGTACCTGACCCTGTTTGCCTTCAGTTCGGAAAACTGGCGCCGCCCGGAAGAAGAGGTGTCGATGCTGATGCGCCTGTTCGTCACGATGCTGGAACGCGAAGTGGTCAAGATGCACGCCAATGATATCCGCCTGAAGGTCGTGGGCGACCTGTCGCGCTTCAATGAGCAGTTGCAAACCCTGATCGCCAATGCGGAACGCAAGACGGCGAACAACACGCGCCTGACGGTGTCCATCTGCGCCAATTACGGCGGCCGCTGGGATATCATGCAGGCAGTCAACAAAATGACGGCCGAGGCGGCAGCCAACGGCCAGAGCGCCGGGCACGCCTACACGGAAGAGCAATTGGCGCCGCACCTGGCCATGGCTTACGCGCCCGAGCCCGATCTGTTCATCCGCACGGGCGGCGAGCAGCGCATTTCCAATTTCCTCCTGTGGCAACTGGCGTACACTGAGTTGTTTTTCACCGAGACTTTCTGGCCCGACTTCAATGACGAGTGCCTCGACGCGGCAATCGCGTCTTACCAGCAGCGCGAACGGCGCTTTGGCCGTACCAGCGCGCAATTAACTGAAAAGACAAACTGATGCTGAAAACACGGATAATCACCGCCCTGGTCTTGTTGGCGGTCTTGCTGCCGGTTCTGTATCTGAATTACTTCCCCGCCTTCGCCGTGATCGCCACGGCGTTCTTCGGCGCCGCCATCTGGGAAAGCTTCCGCATTTTCAAAAATCGCCAGGCGCTCTTGATTGCCGCCATCTGGACTGCCGCCTTCGCTTATACGTTTTTTGTCGGCAACGGCATGGCGCAGCTCAATTTCTGGTTCGCCCTGTGCGTGGCCATCTGGCTGATCCGCTTCGTGCCTTCGCTGGCGACGGGCTTGCCGCCCACCGAAGGCCTGGGCAATACCTTGCTCAGCCTGGTGTATCCGGTGACCATCGTCGGCTGCTTCGTCGCCATCATCGCCTTGTTCCTGCATAGCCCTTTGTACCTGCTGTCCGTGATGGCCCTCGTGTGGATCGCCGATATCGGCGCCTATTTCTCGGGCAAGGCTTTCGGCAAGCGCAAGCTGGCGCCAAGTATTTCCCCAGGTAAATCCTGGGAAGGCGCCATCGGCGGCGGCATCGCCGTGCTCGTCATCGCCGCCATCACGATTTTCGCCGCGCCAGCACTGCCGGTCTTGCAAGACACCTTTGCCGTGCAGCTGCAATTGCGCCGCGGCTGGCTGGTGGCCTTGCTGGTGCTGCTGCTGATCGTCGCCGCCAGCATCGTCGGCGACCTGTTCGAATCCCAATTGAAGCGCCGCGCCGGCATCAAGGACAGCAGCAACCTGCTGCCCGGCCATGGCGGTGTACTCGACCGTATCGACGCGTTGATCCCGGTCCTGCCATTTGCCGCCCTCGTGGCCAGCTGGCTTTAAGGAAACTCATGCAATACATCACCATCCTTGGCGCGACCGGTTCGATCGGCGTGTCCACCCTGGACGTGCTCGCGCGTCACCCGGAGCAATACAGCGTGTACGCGTTGAGCGCGCACAGCCGTGTCGCCGAACTGGCCGCCCAGTGCCTGCAATTCCGTCCCCAGCGCGCCGTCGTCGGCACGGCTGACGCCGCCCTTGAGCTGACGCGTTTGCTGCGCGGGCAGGGCGTCGATACGCAAGTCGAGTATGGCGTGGAGGCCCTGTGCGCCATCGCTAGCGCGCCGCAAGTGACGGGCGTGATGGCGGCCATCGTCGGCGCGGCCGGCCTGGCGCCGACCCTGGCGGCGGCACGTGCTGGTAAGAAAGTATTGCTGGCCAACAAGGAAGCGCTGGTCATGTCCGGCCAGCTGTTCATCGATGCCGTGCATGACAACGGCGCCGTACTGTTGCCGATCGACAGCGAACATAACGCCATCTTCCAATGCATGCCGCATGCCCATGGCCGCGCGCCCGGCGCCGCGGGCGTGGCGAAAATCGTGCTGACGGCGTCAGGCGGCCCCTTCCTCACGCGCGACGTCGAGACGCTCGACACGGTCACGCCGGACCAGGCTTGCAAGCATCCGACCTGGGCCATGGGGCGCAAGATTTCCGTCGATTCGGCCACCATGATGAACAAGGGCCTGGAAGTGATCGAGGCGCACTGGCTGTTCGGCGCGCCGGCGGAGCAGATCGAGGTGCTGATCCACCCGCAAAGCGTGATCCATTCGATGGTCTCGTACATCGACGGTTCCGTGCTGGCCCAGCTGGGCAATCCGGACATGCGCACGCCGATCGCGCATGCGCTGGCGTATCCACAGCGCATCAACTCTGGCGTGGCGCAGCTTGACCTGGCGCAAGTGGCCACCTTGCAGTTCGAACGTCCCGATTTCCGCCGCTTCCCCTGCCTGGCGCTGGCCTTCGACGCCCTGCGCGCGGGCGGTACGGCGCCGGCCTTGCTGAACGCGGCCAATGAAGTGGCGGTGCAAGCCTTCCTCGACGAACAGATCGGCTTCCGCCAGATCGACCGGGTCATTGCGCACGTGATCGAGACGGTGCCGCACGGCGCCGCTTCGAGCATCGAGGCCGTGATGGAGCAGGACCGCCTCGCCAGAGCGGCCGCGCACGCGTACATCGCCCACAGGCTGGCCGCATGACCCTGATTACCACCTTGCTGGCGTTCATCGTTGCGCTGGGCTCGCTGATCACCCTGCACGAGCTGGGTCACTACCTGGTGGCGCGCTGGTGCGGCGTGAAGGTGCTGCGTTTCTCGATCGGCATGGGAAAAGTGGTGTATTCGCGCAAGTTTGGCAAGGACCAGACGGAATGGGCGATTTCCGCGCTGCCGCTGGGCGGCTATGTCAGCATGCTCGACAGCCGCGCGCAAGACCTCAGCGACTTGCCGGAAAACGAATTGCGCCGCGAATTCACGCGCCAGAGCGTGTGGCGCCGCATCGCCATCGTGGCCGCCGGCCCGCTGGCCAATTTCCTCGTCGCCATCGTGCTGTACGCGGGCCTGTTCATGCATGGCATCGAAGAGCCGTCGAGCAAGCTCGGTCCCGTGGCCGAGCAGACCGCCGCCTATGCGGCCGGCTTGCGCAGC
Source organism: Janthinobacterium sp. SUN033 (assembly GCF_030397595.1). NCBI lineage: Bacteria > Pseudomonadati > Pseudomonadota > Betaproteobacteria > Burkholderiales > Oxalobacteraceae > Janthinobacterium > Janthinobacterium sp. SUN033. Next base: position 1,708,146 of record NZ_JAPQNV010000001.1, on the reverse strand, counting down.
GGCGATACGGTCGAAGCGGTGAATGGCAAGGCCGTGGCCAGCTGGTCCGAGCTGCGCTGGGAGCTGATCCAGGCCACCCTCGACAAGCAGCCGGCGCGCATCGAAGTACGCCGTCCCGACCGTGGCCAGCAGGAAGCGACCTTGGCGACGGCCAGCCTGACGGAAGCGGACCTGGAAGGCGACGTGCTGGGCAAGCTGGGCCTGACCCTGGCCCGTTCCGCGCCCACCTTGATGGAAATCATGCCCGATGGCGCCGCCGCGCGCGCCGGCCTGCAGAAAAACGACCAGATCCTGGCCATCGACGAACAGCCCGTGCACGACGTGGCGGCCGTCATCGCCACCCTGAGCCAGGCGCCGGGCCGGACCTTGCAATTACAGCTCTTGCGCCAGAGCCAGGACCTGACCCTGTCCATTACGCCGGACGCCGTGTCGGGCGCCGGGGCAGAGGGAGCTGTAACAGTTGGTAAGATACAGGCAAAGCTGGGACAGGTGCCGGATATGATCACCGTGGCCTCCGGACCGTTCTCCGCCGTGGGCAAGGCGTCCGCCAAGGTCTGGGATACCAGTGTCATGAGCCTGAAAATGCTGGGCAAAATGATCACCGGCCAGGTCTCGCTGAAGAATGTGACGGGTCCCATTACCATCGCCGATTATGCGGGCCAGACGGCGCGCATCGGCCTGGTAAGCTACCTGAGCTTCATTGCCTTCATCAGTATCAGTCTGGGCGTGATGAATTTGCTACCCATTCCTGTTCTGGATGGCGGGCATTTGCTGTATTATTCGCTGGAAGTTTTGACCGGACGCCCCTTGCCGGAGCGCGTAGGCGAGATTGCCCAGCGCCTGGGGATCGGTTTGTTGCTGACCTTGATGGTGCTTGCCGTCTTTAATGACGTGTTGCGATTGCTGAATTAGGGCCGTGGTTGATGCCATTGCGTGAGTCGCACAAGCAATCTTTTGTGTATGTTGTCCATTGATTTACCCATTGAATAACCCCAATGAAATTACATTCTGCTCGTTTTGCCTTGCCTTCCTTTCGTCGCAGCCTGATCGGCGCCGCCGTCATGGCCATCTGTTCCGGCCACGCGCTGGCCGTCCAGCCATTTACTGTCAAGGACATCCGGGTCGAAGGGATCCAGCGTACCGAAGCGGGCACCGTCTTTGCCTACCTGCCGGTGCGGGTCGGCGAAACGTTCTCCGACGAGAAGAGCGTTGCCGCCATCAAGGCCCTGTATGCGACGGGCATGTTCAAGGATGTGCGCCTGGAAGCCGAGGGCGACGTGCTGGTGGTGCTGGTCGAGGAACGTCCGGCCATCGCTTCCGTGGCATTTACGGGTACCAAGGAATTTGAAAAGGATGTGCTGGTCAAGGCATTGAAGGAAATCGGCGTGGGCGAAGCCAAGATTTTCGACAAGGCATCCGTTGACCGCGCGGAACAGGAACTCAAGCGCCAGTACCTGTCGCATGGCCTGTACGGCGTGAAGATCACCACCACCGTCACGCCGATCGAGCGCAACCGCGTCAACGTGGTGTTCGCCGTCGACGAGGGCGACGTGGCCCGCATCAAGCAGATCAACATCGTTGGCAACAAGGCCTTCACCGACAAGGAACTGCGCGAGCAGCTGGCCCTGAACACGGGCGGCTGGTTCAGCTGGTACACCAAGGCCGATCAATATTCGAAGACCAAGCTGACGGGCGACATCGAGTCGCTCAAGTCCTACTACCTGGACCGCGGCTATATCGAGATGCAGGTCGACTCGACGCAAGTGTCGATCACGCCCGATAAAAAAGACATTTACCTGACGATCAATATCACCGAAGGTGAAAAATACAAGATCGCCGGCACCAAGTTCGAAGGCGAGATGTTCGGTCGTGAAGAAGAGCTGAAAGCCCTGAACCTGATGCGCGAAGGCGAAATCTATTCGGGCGCGCGCCTGACGGCGACGAACAAGCGTATCCAGGACCGCCTGGCCACGTTCGGCTACGCGTTTGCCAACGTCAACGCCAATCCGGAAATCAACCGTGAAAAGCATGAAGTCGGTTTCACCTTCTTCATCGATCCGGGCAAGCGCGTCTACGTGCGCCACATGAATATCGCCGGCAATACCACCACGCGCGATGAAGTCATCCGCCGCGAATTCCGCCAGTTCGAATCGTCCTGGTATGACAGCAACAAGATCAAGCTGTCGCGCGACCGTGTCGACCGTCTGGGCTACTTCAAGGACGTGACCATCGACACGCCGGAAGCGCAGGGCACGACCGACCAGGTCGACGTCAACGTGACGGTGGTGGAAAAACCAACGGGTAACTTCCTGATCGGCGGCGCTTTCTCGCAATCGGAGAAATTCACCCTGTCGGCGTCGATTTCGCAGGCCAACTTTGCCGGTAGCGGCAACACGGTCGGCATTGAACTCAATACCAGCCATTACAGCCGCACGATTGCGTTTTCGCAAACCAATCCGTACTTCACGGACGACGGCATTTCGCGCAGCTTTGAAGTCTACCTGCGGACGACGGAACCGCCAGCGCTGAACATCGGCAGCTACAAGATCAAGCAAACCGGTGGCCGCGTCAGTTTCGGCGTGCCGTTCTCGGAAGTCGACACCGTCTTCTTCGGTATCGGCGGCGAGCGCTCGCGCATCGAGACCGACGTCACCAGCCCGATCCGCTTCAAGCAGTACGTGGTGGACAATGGCGGCCCGTCCGACGGTATCGGTTCGGCCACCACCAATTCCATCCCGCTGACGGCGGCATGGCAGCGCGACAGCCGCGACAGCGCCCTGACGCCATCGATCGGCCGCTACCAGCGCGTCAACCTGGAGGCTGACCTGATCGGCGACCAGAAGTACTTCCGTGCCATCTATGAGCACCAGTACTTCCGTCCGCTGTTCAGCAAGGTCACCCTGGCGCTGAAGGGCGAGATCGATTACGGCCACGGTATCGGCAAGCACGTGTATCCGGTCTTCAAGAACTTCTACGGCGGCGGCATCGGTTCGGTGCGCGGCTATCTGAGTTCCTCGCTGGGCGCGGTTGAACCGAGCACCAACGATGCCCTGGGTGGCGCTTCGCGCTTGATCGGTAACGCGGAACTGCAAATGCCATTCCCCGGTTCGGGCAATGACCGCAGCCTGCGCTGGTTCGGTTTCCTTGACGGCGGCCAGGTCTACCAGGAAGGCGAAAAAATGCGGATTTCGCAATTGCGCTATTCTGCTGGCTTGGGCATCAGCTGGATTTCACCGGTGGGCCCGCTCAAGCTGAGCTATGCCAAGCCGCTGAACGCCAAGCCGACGGACCGCCTGGAGCGCTTCCAGTTCCAGATGGGCACCGGTTTCTAACCGGCCATCTGAAACGGGGCGACAGCTTTTACTTTTTGACCATGGAGTATCATGAACACCGCATCCGCCACCCTGCCCAAGTCCCTTGCCATGATTGCATTGTGCTGGAGTTCGCTGTTGCCGGTGCAGGCGCAGGCTCAGGAGTCGAAGATCGCCTGGATCAGCAGCGAACGTATTTATAACGAATCGAGGCTGGCCAAGCTGGCCAGCGCCAAACTGGCCGAAGAGTTCCGCTCGCGTGAAAAAGCCGTGCAGGAACTGGCGGCCCGCTTCAAGGTCGCCAACGAAGCCCTGGAAAAGGACATGCCGACCCTGAGCGAGGCGGAGCGCGCCAAGCGCCAGCGCGAGTTTTTCGAGCTGGACAAGGAACTGCAGCGCCGCCAGCGCGAGTTCCGCGAAGACCTGAGCCAGCGCACGAACGAAGAGCGCAGCGCCATCGCGGAAAAAGCCAACACCATCATCCAGCAGATGGCGCATATCGAAGGATATGACATCGTGCTGCAGGAAGCCCTGTGGGCCAGCCCGCGCATCGACATCACCGACAAGGTCTTGAAGGCGCTGGACAAGTAATCGAAACGGTTTCAAGCCTGCCAGTGCATGCTCTGCGTGCACTGGCAGGCGTATTTATAAAGGTAATCAGATGGGCACTCGACTAGGAGAATTGGTCGAACGCTTCGGCGGGCAATTGGCGGGCGATCCGAACCTGGAAGTCTCAGGCATCGCACCGCTGGCCGACGCCGGCGCTTCGCACATCAGCTTTCTCAGCAATACCAAATTCCGCGCACAGGCGGCCCAGAGCGGCGCTGCGGCGCTGATCCTCACGCCGGCCGACGACGCGCTTATCGGCGACGAGTACGCGGGCGCGCGCATCGTCACACCGAATCCCTATGTGTATTTCGCGCGTGCGGCGCAGTATTTCGCCGCCTTGCACGAGATCAAGGCCCCGGTCGGCATCCACCCGGGCGCCTTTGTCGACGCCAGCGCGCAGGTTGACGCCAGCGCCTCCGTCGGCGCGCATGCGGTGATCGAAGCGGGTGCCGTGATCGGTGCCGGCTGCGTCATCGGGCCTGGCTGCGTGGTGGGGCGCGACGCCGTTATCGGCGCGGGCACGCAGCTGCTGGCCAACGTGACCTTCCATGCGCGCTGCGTGATCGGCCAGCGCGGCATCATCCATTCGGGTGCCGTGATCGGAACCGACGGATTCGGCTTCGCCAACGAAGGCGGCGTGTATATCAAGATTCCGCAGACGGGCAGGGTGGTGATCGGTGACGATGTCGATATCGGCGCCAACACCACCATCGACCGCGGCGCACTGGCCGACACCATCATCGAAGATGGCGTCAAGCTCGATAACCAGATCCAGATCGGCCACAACTGCCGCATCGGCGCGCACACGGCCATGGCCGGCTGCGTCGGCGTGGCCGGCAGCGCCATCATCGGCAAGTACTGCACCTTTGGCGGCGCCGCCATGGTGCTGGGCCACCTGACCATTGCCGACCGCGTCCACGTGGGCTCGGGCAGCATGGTCTCGCGTTCGATCGCGGAGCCGGGGCAGTACACGGGTTTTTATCCGCTGGCCAAGAACGCCGACTGGGAAAAGAGCGCCGCCATCGTGCGCAACCTGTCAAGCATGCGCGAGAAGATCCGCGCGCTTGAAAAAACAATTAAAACACTGACCACGCAAGACGAAAAATGACTACTGAAAAAAAGACCCTCGACATCCTGGCCATCAAATCGCTGCTGCCGCACCGCTATCCGCTGCTGCTGGTTGACCGCGTGCTGGACTGGGAAGCGAACAAAACCATCACCGCCATCAAGAACGTGACGGTCAACGAAGAGTTCTTCCAGGGCCATTTCCCGCACAAGCCGGTCATGCCCGGCGTGCTGATGATCGAAGCGCTGGCGCAAACGGCGGCCTTGCTGTCGTTCCTGTCGATGGGCGTGAAACCGGACGAAAATTCGGTGGTGTACTTCGTCGGCATCGACAATGCGCGCTTCAAGCGTCCTGTCGAACCGGGCGACCAGCTGAAGATGGATGTGGAAATCCTGCGCGTCTCGCGCGGCATCTGGAAATACAAGGCAGTCGGTTCCGTCGACGGCAAAGTGGCGTTGGAAGCGGAACTGATGTGCACCATCCGCAGTGCGCAGGATGCGAGCCAGTCTGCGAGCCAGCCAGCGGGGCAGTAAGATGGCGGCCATCCACTCCACGGCAGTCATCGATCCGAAGGCCGAGCTCGACAGCTCGGTCGAGGTGGGCCCGTACACCATCATCGGTCCGCACGTGCGCATCGGCGCCGGCACCAAGGTCGGCCCGCACGTGGTCATCGACGGCCACACGACGATCGGCAGCGACAACCACCTGTTCCAGTTTTCTTCCATCGGCGCGCAGCCGCAGGATAAAAAATGGGCAGGAGAGGCGACGCGCCTGGAAATCGGCGACCGCAACACCATCCGCGAATTCTGCACCTTCAACACGGGTACCGTGCAGGGCGGCGGCGTGACGCGCCTGGGCAACGACAACTGGATTTCGGCATACGTGCACCTGGCGCACGATTGCCTGGTGGGCAACAACACGATCTTTTCGAACAACGCCCAGCTGGCGGGCCACGTGGAGATCGGCGACTGGGTCATCATGAGCGGCTTCGCCAATGTGCACCAGTTCTGCAAGATCGGCGCGCACGCCTTCGTCGGCATGAGCACCAGCCTGACGCAGGACGTGCCACCTTTTGTGTTGTTGAACGGCAATCCGGCGCAGGCGCATGGCGTCAATATCGAGGGCTTGAAACGCCGCGGCTTTACGCGCGAGCAGATCAACGGCATCCGCACCGCGTACAAACTCATTTACCGCTCGGGACTGACCCTGGAAGAATCGAAGGCAGCCCTGTTCGAAGAAGAAGCGGCGTCGTCGCCCGAGGTGGCGCAACACATTCGCGCCATGCGCGAATTCCTTGGCGTGGCCTCGCGTGGCATCGTCCGCTGACCAGGCCAGCGGCCTCGGCGTCGCCAACGTCGCCATCGTCGCCGGCGAGGTGTCGGGCGACCTGCTGGCCAGCCGGCTGCTGTCCGGCCTCGTGCCGCAGCTGCCCGGCACCCGCTTCCACGGCATCGGCGGCGAGCACATGGCCAAACAGGGCTTTATTTCCGACTGGCCGCTCGACAAGCTGACGGTACGGGGCCTGTTCGAAATCATTCCCCGCTACCGCGAAATCAAGGGCATCCAGAACGCGCTGCGCGACCAGTTGCTGGCCGAGCGTCCCGCCGTCTTCATCGGCGCCGACTATCCCGGCTTCAACCTGGGGCTGGAACAGCAGCTCAAGGAAGGCGGCATCCCCACCGTGCACTACATCGGGCCGCAGATCTGGGCCTGGCGCGGTGGCCGCATCAAGAAAATCATCAAGGCCGTCTCGCACATGCTGGTGATCTTCCCGTTCGAGGAAGAGATCTACCGCAAGGCAGGCGTGCCCGTCACCTATGTCGGCCATCCGCTGGCCGAAATGATCCCCTTGCAGCCCGACGAAGCGGCCGCGCGCCGCACCCTGGGCTTGCCGGAAGACGCGAACGTCGTGACCCTGATGCCGGGCAGCCGCATGGGCGAGCTCAAATACAATACGGTGGCGTTCGTGGCCGCCTGCAAGCTGCTGCTGGCGCGCGACCGCTCCCTGCGTTTCGTCGCGCCCATGGCCGGCGAAAAACAGCGCCAGTACTTTTTGCAGCTGATCCGCGAAGCGGGCCTGCAGGACGTCGAGATAATGCTGACGGATGGCGGCTCGCACACGGCCATCTGCGCCGCCGATGCGGTGCTGGTGGCGTCGGGCACGGCCTCGCTGGAAGTGGCGTTGTACAAGAAACCCATGGTCATCGCCTACAAGATGATGCGCGCCTCGTGGGAAATCATGCGCCACATGGGCTATCAGCCGTGGATCGGTTTGCCCAACATCCTGGCGCGCGACTACCTGGTGCCCGAGCTGCTGCAAAACGCGGCCAACCCGGAAGCGCTGGCCGAGGCCATGTGGCAGCAGCTGAGCGACGTGCCGGGCCGCCTGCGCCTGGTGCAGCGCTTCACTGACATGCACCACAGCCTGCTGCGCGACAGCGCGCGCGAAAGCGCCAACGCCGTCATGCAAGTCATCGCCGCCAACCGCAAGTAGCTCCCGATCACCGCTTCAACCGCAGTACCAACCAAAGATTCAACGTGAAAAATATCTATCCCGGCCTGTTTGACGACTTGCCATTCTCGCTCGATGAAATCATCTGCGGCGTCGACGAGGCAGGGCGCGGTCCGCTGGCCGGCCCCGTGTTCGCCGCCGCCGTGATCCTCGACCCGAACCAGCCCATCGACGGCTTGCGCGATTCGAAAAAGCTCACCGAAGCCAGGCGCGACCTGCTGGCGCCGCAAATCAAGGCCAAGGCCCTCGCCTGGGCCATCGCTGAAGCGTCGGAAGAGGAAATCGACCGCCTGAACATTTTGCAGGCGTCGATGCTGGCCATGCGCCGCGCCGTCGAAGCGTTGGCCACCGTGCCGACCCTGGCCTTGATCGACGGCAACCGCTGCCCCGTGATGCCGATACGCGGCATGGCCATCATCGGCGGCGACGACAAGGTCGATTCGATTTCCGCCGCCTCGATCCTGGCCAAGACGGCGCGCGACGCGGCACTGGTGCACCTGCATGCGGCCTATCCCGAATACTGCTTCGACCAGCACAAGGGCTATGGCACGAAATTGCACCTGGAGCGCCTGCACCTGCACGGCGCCTCGCCCGTGCACCGCCGCTCGTTCGCGCCCGTGCGCAACGTGATCGCCTTGTTTGGCGGACAGGAGGTGGTGGCATGAAGACGATTACCTCGCGCGACAATGCGCAATACAAGGATTTGCTGAAACTGGCGGGCAGTTCGCAGGCGCGCCGCAAGTCGGGCCGCACCCTGCTCGACGGCGTGCACCTGTGCCAGTCCTACCTGCAGCTGCGCGGCATGCCGGAGCAGTGCATCGTCAGCGAAAGCGCCTTGCAGAACCCGGAAGTGGCGGACATCGTCGGCCAGCTGGAAAGCCAGCGCGCGCACGTGCTGGGCTTGCCCGACGCGCTGTATCACGCCGTGAGCCAGGTAGAGCACGGCGTGGGCGTGATGTTCCTCATCGAGACGCCGGAACGGGCCGTCACGCAGCCGCTGAGCGTGTCGGCCGTGCTGCTCGATAACCTGCAAGATCCGGGCAACGTGGGTTCCATCCTGCGCAGCGCGGCGGCCGCCGGCATCACGCAGGTGTATTGCAGCGCCGGCACGGCCTTCTGCTGGTCGCCGAAGGTGCTGCGCGCGGCGATGGGCGCGCACTTCGTGCTCGACATCTTTGAAAACGTCGACCTGGCAGCGCTCGTTTCCGGTGCCAAGGTGGCGACGCTCGCCACCAGCGGCTATGCCACGCAGCGATTGTACGACGTCGACCTGCGCCAACCGGTCGCCTGGCTGTTCGGCCATGAAGGGCAGGGCGTCGCCGACGATTTATTGTCGATGGCGACGCACCAGGTGGTCATTCCCCACCTGGGCCAGATCGAATCGCTGAACGTGGCCGCCTGCGCCGCCGTCTGCTTCTTCGAGCAGCTGCGCCAGGGCCAGGCCTGAACAGGGTAGCCATGTCCTTCCCCCTGCTTGCCGACGGCGCCGCACGTGACGAAGCCAGGTGGCGCCAGGTGGCCGCCTTGTATCCCGCGCCGCCGGACGCCATCGTCAATCTCGAACATGGCTATTTCGGCGCCATGGCCGCGCCCGTGCAAGCGGCCTTCGAGCAGGCCGTGCGCTACACCAATGAGCAACTGAGTCCTTTCGTGCGCGGCGAGTTCACGCGCACGCATGTGGATATCCTGCGCCGGCGTGTCGCTGAACTGATCCATGCGGAACCGCACGAAATCCTGCTGACGCGCAGCGGTACCGAGTCCATGCAGGTGCTGATCACGCAGTACCACGGCCTGGCGCCCGGCGATACGGTGCTGTGGAGTAATCTCGACTATCCGGCCATGCGCACGGCCATGCGCTGGCTGGCGCAGCGCCGTGGCGTCACCAGCACGCAAGTCACATTGCGCTTGCCCATCAGCGATGACGAGATTGTCGCCAGTTACGCGCAAGCCATGCGCCAGGCCGTCAAGCCCAGATTGCTGCTGCTGTCGCAGGTGACACCGGCCAACGGCCAGCAACTGCCGGTGCGGGAGATCATGGCGCTGGCGCGCGAACACGGTATCGACGTGCTGCTCGACAGCGCCCATGCGCTGGGGCAGGTCGACGTGGACGTGCAGGCCATGGGCGTCGATTTCGCCGGTTTCAATCTGCACAAATGGCTGGGGGCGCCGGCGGGACTGGGTGTCGTGTATATCCGAGCCTCGCAGCTGCACAAGATCGAGCCGCATTTGGGCGACGAGGATTATCCGTTGGATGATATCCGCGGCCGGCTGCACATGGGCATGCCGCCGATCGGCGCCATCCTGGCCGCGCCTGCCGCATTGGACTTCCATGCGCACCTGGGCGGCACGCCGGCCAAGATGGAGCGCCTGGCCTGGCTGCGCAATTACTGGGTCAGCCGCGCCGCGCAGCTGCCCGGCGTGCGGCTGCTGTCGCCGCTCGATGCGAAGCGGGGTACGGCGCTGGTGGCGTTTGCCGTCGACGGCATGAGCTCGCGCCAGATGCAGCAAACCTTGCTGCAGCGCTTTGGCATCTTCACGGTGGAGCGCAACATCGGCGACACCGATGTCGTGCGCGCCACGGTGGCCATCACGACGCAGACCAGCGAACTTGATCAACTGGTCGCCGCGCTGACGGTGCTTTCGAGCGAAACGAACGCCTGACAAAACCGTAGCGAGCGGAAGGGATAGGTGGCCGAGAAGCGCAACCGTACTTGGTACGGGGGCGCCGAGCCGGTGAGCATCGCAAGCCGCCTATACCGACGCGCAGCAGGTTTGGTCAAGCGTTCTAGTACTCGCGGCGGTTCGGCTTAATCTCTTGCAGGATCGTCGTGGAGATCTCCTCGATCGACTTGGTGGTCGACGACAGCCAGCGGATACCCTCGCGTTTCATCATTTTTTCCGCCTCGTTGACTTCGTAACGGCAGTTTTCGATGGCCGCATACTTGCTTCCAGCGCGTCTTTCGTTGCGTATTTCCGACAAACGTTCGGGCGTAATGCTTAATCCGAAAATTTTATTCTTAAATTCCAGCAAGGCCGATGGCAGCTTGTCGCGCTCGAAATCGTCGGGAATCAGCGGATAATTGGCCGCCTTGATGCCGTATTGCATGGCCAGGTACAGGCTGGTCGGGGTCTTGCCAGAGCGCGAAACACCCACCAGAATGACATCGGCCGAGGACAGGTTCTTGTGCGACTGGCCATCGTCGTGCGCCAGCGAATAGTTGATCGCTTCGATGCGGTTCTTGTATTCCTCGCTGTCGACGATGTTGTGCGAACGCCCGATGGTATGGGTCGACATCACGCCCAGTTCCTGCTCCAGCGGGGCGACAAAGGTCTGGATCAGGTCCATGTGCATGCCGCTGGACTTGCGGATCACGGCCGACAGGTCGTTCTTCACCAGAGTCGAGAAAATGATCGGGCGCTGCCCATCGGTGGCGAAGGCTTCGTTGATCTTGCGCGCCGCCTCGTAGGCCTTGTCCATGGTGTCGATGAAGGGCAGGCGGATCTGCCGGAAGCGCAGATCGAACTGCGTCAGCACCGAGTGGCCGAACGTCTCGGCGGTGATGCCGGTGCCGTCGGAAACGAAGAAGACGGTGCGGGCCGCGGAGGGCAGAGGAGGGCGTGGTTCTTGTGTCATGGGTTTTCGGATCAAGATTGTGCGTCGTCAATTTGCGCCGCACAAGGTAAAATGGCTGCAACGGTATGATTGTGCTGCACGACGCCAAGAATAACAAGAAGACTGTCTGTGCGCCGCGCGTAAAGATTTCTATCATCAGTAAGGGTGTCATTATGACCAACGCAGTATCGCAACAGCAGGAAGACAAGGACGCGGTGTATGTTGCCTCGTTCGAGCATTTGCGCATGACGGATGTCGAATCCGTCGGCGGCAAGAACGCCTCCCTGGGCGAAATGATCAGCCAACTGGCGGAAGCCGGCGTGCGCGTGCCCGGTGGCTTTGCCACCACGGCGCAGGCATTCCGCGATTTCCTGTCATATAGCGCCAACGGCGGCTTGCCGCTGGCCGAACGCATCGCCCAGCGCCTCGAAGGGCTGAACATCGATGACGTGCGCTCGCTGGCGCAAGCCGGCGCCGAGATCCGTCAATGGATCGTGGAAACACCATTCCAGCCCCGCCTGGCCGCCGAAATCGACCAGTTCTACGCCAAGCTGGTGGCCGATTCCGATACCGAAATGTCGTTTGCCGTACGTTCCTCAGCCACGGCGGAAGACTTGCCGGACGCGTCTTTTGCTGGTCAGCAAGAAACCTTCCTGAACGTGGTCGGTATCGACAACGTGCTCGAGGCCATGAAGCAGGTGTTCGCGTCGCTGTACAACGACCGCGCCATCTCGTACCGCGTGCACAAGGGCTTTACGCACGCTGAAGTAGCCCTGTCGGCCGGCGTGCAGCGCATGGTGCGCTCCGACCTGGGCGCCGCCGGCGTGATGTTTACCATCGACACCGAATCGGGCTTCAAGGACGTGGTCTTCGTCACTTCCAGCTATGGCCTGGGCGAAACCGTGGTGCAGGGCGCCGTCAATCCCGACGAATTCTATGTGCACAAGCCGATGCTGGAAAAGGGCAAGTCGCCCGTGATCCGCCGCAATATCGGCTCGAAACTGCTGAAGATGGAATTCACGAATGAAGCGAAAGCCGGCCGTTCCGTGAAAACCGTCGATGTGCCTGTCGAAATGCGCAATCGCTACTCGCTGAACGACAGCGAAGTGGTGGAACTGGCCAAATACGCCGTCATCATCGAAAACCACTACGGCCGTCCGATGGACATCGAGTGGGGCAAGGATGGCCGCGACGGCAAGCTGTACATCCTGCAGGCGCGTCCTGAAACCGTCAAGTCGCAGCAAAAGGCGACCGACGTGCAAGAACGCTTCAAGTTGAAAAGCACCGGCACCGTGCTGACCTCCGGCCGCGCCATCGGCCAGAAGATCGGCGCCGGCCCCGTGCGCGTGATCCACGACCCGGCCGACATGGAGCGCGTCCAGCCAGGCGACGTGCTCGTTGCCGACATGACGGACCCGAACTGGGAACCGGTCATGAAGCGCGCTTCGGCCATCGTCACCAACCGTGGCGGCCGTACTTGCCACGCGGCAATTATCGCGCGTGAGCTGGGCGTTCCTGCCGTCGTCGGCTGCGGCAATGCCACCGACGTGCTGAAAGACGGCACCTTCGTCACCGTGGTGTGCTCCGAAGGCGACGAAGGCAAGATCTACGATGGCTTGCTGGAAACGGAAGTGTCGGAAGTGTCGCGCGGCGAATTGCCGAAGCTCGACACCAAGATCATGCTCAACGTGGGCAATCCGCAACTGGCGTTCGACTTCCAGTCCGTGCCGAATGCCGGCGTGGGCCTGGCGCGCCTGGAATTCATCATCAATAACAATATTGGTGTGCATCCGCGCGCGATCCTGGAATACCCGAACATCGACGCCGACCTGAAAAAGGCCGTGGAATCGGTGGCGCGCGGCCACGCTTCGCCAAAAGCGTTCTACATCGACAAGCTGGCCGAAGGCATCGCCACCATCGCCGCCGCGTTCTGGCCGAAAAAAGTCATCGTGCGCCTGTCCGACTTCAAGTCGAACGAGTACAAGAAGCTGATCGGCGGTTCGCGCTACGAGCCGGACGAAGAAAACCCGATGCTGGGCTTCCGCGGCGCGGCGCGCTACCTGTCGGCCGACTTCTCCGAAGCGTTCAACATGGAATGCGAAGCGATGAAGCGCGTGCGCAATGACATGGGCCTGACGAACGTGGAAATCATGGTGCCCTTCGTGCGCACCCTGGGCCAGGCCGAGAAAGTCATCGACTTGCTGGCGAAGAATGGCTTGAAGCGCGGCGAGAACGACTTGCGCGTCATCATGATGTGCGAAGTGCCGTCGAACGCCATCCTGGCCGACCAGTTCCTCGACCATTTCGACGGCTTCTCGATCGGTTCGAACGACCTGACCCAGCTGACCCTGGGCCTGGACCGCGATTCCGGCATGGAATTGCTGGCCGCCGACTTCGACGAGCGCGATCCTGCCGTGAAAGCCCTGCTGGCCCTGGCCATCAAGGCTTGCCTGGCACGCGGCAAGTACATCGGCATTTGCGGCCAGGGCCCTTCCGACCATCCGGACTTCGCCGTCTGGCTGATGGAGCAGGGCATCGAATCGATGTCGCTGAACCCGGACTCGGTGATCGACACCTGGCAAAAGCTCGCTGCGCTGAAAGCGTAAGCGTCTTGTCCGCCCTCTGAAAACCCGCTGCCGCTCACCCGGCAGCGGGTTTTTTTATGCCTGTCATGCGGCGCACGCCTGTATTCGATGGCATTGCGCCAGATCAGCTAAAATGATTCCACCAATACATTGAAACGGGAGTTCTCATGGCAAGCAAGAAACCGAGCAAAGTGGCAAAGATCGACATCGGCATTTCCGAGGCGGACCGCGCGAAGATTGCGGAAGGCCTGTCCGGCCTGCTGGCCGACAGCTACACCTTGTACCTGATGACCCATAATTTTCACTGGAACGTCAAGGGGCCGATGTTCAACACCCTGCACCTGATGTTCATGACGCAATACACGGAACAGTGGGCCGCGCTGGACCTGATCGCCGAGCGCATCCGCGCCCTCGGCTATCCTGCGCCCGGCACCTACAAGGAATTCGTCAAGCTGGCCTCGATCAAGGAAATCGACGGTGTGCCGCCAGCGCTGGACATGGTCAGCCACCTGGTATCGGCACAGGAAGCGACCGCGCGCACGGCGCGCCGCCTGTTCCCGCTGCTGGAAAAAGCCAATGACCAGCCGACGGCCGACCTGATCACGCAGCGCCTCGATTTGCATGAAAAGACGGCGTGGATGCTGCGCAGCCTGCTGGAAGAGTAATTGCCGGGCCTGCGGCGCTAATTCGCCCCTGCCTATTGACGCCATCAGGAATTGCGTTAGACTGCTTGTATATAGGTGTTTGGCAAGAATAATATCAGGCAGTAATACGCATTAAACCCCGTCGCTTATATAGGCTGCGGGGTTTTTTATTTTCGGATTCGCAAAGATGGAGGCATCATGGCTGAATGGGTAGGCTGGTTTGTGGCGGCTGGCGCGGTATTGATCCTGGAGCTGTTTACGGGCACGTTTTATTTGCTGATGATCGCCATCGGTATCAGTGCCGGAGGACTGGTGGCGCTGGCGGGCGGCAATGGCGGCTGGCAAGCCCTGACGGCCGCCATTGTCGGCGTGGCGGCCACCCTGTTATTGCGGCGCAGCCGTTTTGGCAAGGCGGCGCGGCGCGATGCGGCGCAGGATCCGAATGTCAATCTCGATATCGGCCAAAGCGTGGCGGTCGCGCATTGGGTCGATGGCGCGGCGCGCGTCATGTACCGCGGCGCCTTGTGGGATGTGGAACTGATTCCCGGCAGCGATACGCAAGCCGGCCATTACACCATACGCGCCGTGCGTGGCAGCCGTTTGATTGTTGGATAACCTGGAGAGTAGATTATGGAAGTAAGCATCGGAAGCATGTCGTTGATCTTGTTATTGCTGGCATTGGTATTTGTCTTCAAGACGGTCAATGTGGTACCGCAGCAGCATGCCTGGGTGGTGGAGCGCCTGGGCAAGTTCCATGCGGTATTGGGGCCTGGCTTGAATATCGTCGTGCCTTTTGTCGACCGTATCGCCTACAAGCACGTGCTCAAGGAAATTCCGCTCGACGTGCCGCCGCAGGTATGTATTACGCGCGACAATACGCAATTGCAGGTCGATGGCATTCTGTATTTTCAGATTACCGACGCCATGCGTGCTTCGTATGGCTCGTCGAATTATATCGCCGCCATTACGCAACTGGCGCAAACGACCTTGCGTTCGGTGATCGGTAAAATGGAACTCGACAAGACATTTGAAGAACGCGACCATATCAATACGGCCATCGTGAATGCCATCGATGAATCGGCGGCGAATTGGGGCGTCAAGGTATTGCGCTATGAAATCAAGGATTTGACGCCGCCCAAGGAAATCCTGCATGCGATGCAGGCGCAGATTACGGCTGAACGCGAAAAGCGCGCGCTGATTGCCGCCTCGGAAGGGCGCAAGCAGGAGCAGATCAATATCGCCAGCGGCGAGCGCGAAGCGGCGATTGCCCGCTCGGAAGGCGAAAAGCAGGCGTCGATCAACCGTGCCGAAGGCCAGGCCACGGCCATCGTCGCGCTGGCGCAAGCCAGTGCCGAGGCGCTGCGCCAGGTGGGCGCCGCCATCCGCGAGCCGGGCGGCGAAGATGCCGTCAACCTGAAAGTGGCCGAGCAGTATGTGGGCGCGTTCGCGCAATTGGCGAAAACAAATAACTCGATTATCGTGCCGGCCAATCTGGGCGATATGAGCGGTTTGATCGCCACGGCGATGCAGGTGGTGAAAACGCAAAAGCCGAAAAGCGGCGTGGCGATTCCCTGATTGCCTGGTGAATAGCAAACTCGTAGCAAGTTAGTCGTCAAAACTGCCCGCCATATCGCGGGCAGTTTTCATTTGCGCTGCTGGAATATATGCTGGCAACAAGGCTCGAGTATCTGCGTTCTAAATGGCAATGTTGAAAATATTTTCTTTATGCTATGCTATGCGCACTTTCGGGATTATATGCTGCCGTGCGACGCTTATCTTTTTGATTGAAGTAGAATCTGCTGCTCATGCATTGCGATGATTCAACCGATATCCGCGGCGGATACTTGGGTAGTGTTTGGGAGCCGATGCATCATTGGCGATAGTATTGCTCCCATGTATATTTTGAATTGCAATTTATGATTACTATAAATTGCAATGAGGTAGAAAGTGCTGCAAAATAAATACTGTCGATGGTGCTGCATTGAATCGCGATCGCACAAGGAAGGGAAGTCGGCGCAGACAGTCGGTCCGGCGCGATGTCCGCTCCCTGGATTGAAGACTTACATCATCTGAAGGTAAGGGAAGTCGGGTTTTTGGTAAGAGAATTGTAAAAAACAATCAAATCTCAAGAAAAATCACCTCAGTCGCGTTACAATTGGATAGAATTTAACTGTTCAGTTATATTTTTCAACTCACACAAGGAAATATCATGGATCTGTCCAGCTTATCCCTGTCCGAACTGCGCACCTTGCAGGACGACATCAAGAAGCAAATGAAGAAACGCGAACAGGACGATCTGTCCAAAGCGCGTGAACAAATCCTGGCAATCGCCCAGAGCGTTGGCGTTTCCGTAAAAGATCTGGTTGGTACCGGTATCCGCGCTAAAACCGGCACGGTCGCAGTACGCTATCGCAATCCGGATGATGCGACGCAGCAATGGACTGGCCGTGGCCGTCAACCGAAATGGGTCAAAGAGTGGACCGATTCGGGCAAGTCGCGCGATCTGCTGAAGGTTTGATCCTGAAGGTTTAACAAACCGTTCATTCGGATGCTTGTCCTGTGGAGTAGTACAGGTGTAGTACAAGGCAGCATGCAAGCATCCGGAACTTTCCTGATTAATCGTCTTTGGCCAGGCAGGCAAAGCTGATTCATTCGCTTATCTCCATGGTATTTTCGATAATATCTGTCTTATTCCCGCAGTATTTCTTCCTTTTCCTGTTTTCATCCCATTGCGCTGTGCATTTCCGTTTGCCGCAGGTACCGGCAAAATAAAACCCGGCATATAGCCGGGCTTGGTGGTATTGGCGCAGATCGCTGCGCGTGGTGCCGGATCAGCGGCGGTGCGACTTCATTGCCGCCTGCACTTCGCGCGCGCCGTCGCGGTCGCGTTCCGCTGCCCGCTTGTCGTGCTGTTTCTTGCCTTTTGCCAGGCCGATTTCGCATTTGACGCGGCCGCCCTTGTAGTGCAGGTTGAGCGGCACCAGCGTATAGCCGGAGCGTTCCACCTTGCCGATCAGTTTATCCATTTCCGTGCGGTGCAGCAGCAGCTTGCGCGTGCGTACGGCTTCCGGGTGGATGTGGGTAGAGGCGGTCGGCAGGGCGCTGATATGCGCGCCGAACAGGAAGAGTTCATCGCCGCGGACGACAACGTAGGCTTCCTTGATTTGTACGCGGGCGTCGCGGATGGCTTTGACTTCCCAGCCTTCCAGCACGATGCCGGCTTCGTAGCGATCCTCGATAAAGTAGTCGTGGAAGGCTTTTCTGTTGTCTGCTATGGTCATGAGATGGTAAATGTGCGCGGGTCGGTTAAACTACTGTCTCGCGCAAGCGCGATAAAATCAAATGTATCCAACATCATAGCAAATGGTTCTTCAATGGCAGTAGTACATAAATCAGTTTTTCTCGGCTATAGCGCCGAACAAATGTTCGCGCTGGTGGCGGCGGTGGAGGATTATCCCAAATTCCTGCCCTGGTGCGGTGCGGTCGAGATTCGCGAGCGGGGCGAGAACACGGTCGTCGCCAGCGTGGGCATACATTACCACGGCGTGCGCCAAAGCTTCACCACGTCCAACGAGAACGTGCCGCCGAGCTCCATCAAGATGAAGCTGGTGGACGGTCCTTTCAAGACCCTCGACGGCGTGTGGACCTTCAAGGCCCTGCGTGACGATGCGTGCAAGATCGAACTGGACCTGCACTACGAGTTTTCCAGCCGCGTGCTCGAGCAGATCATCGGCCCCGTCTTCGGCATGATCGCCAACAGCATGGTCGATTCCTTCTGCAAGCGCGCGGAGACGGTGTATGGCTGAAGTGAGCATCCAGGTGCAAGTCTGCCATGCTTTGCCGGATAGCAGCTTCCTGCGCACCTTGACGGTGGCTGCAGGCGCCACCATCGGGCAGGCGGTGGAGCAGAGCGGCTTGCTGCAGGAAGTCCCCGGCATCGACCTGGCCGTGAATATGGTCGGCATCTATGGCAAGAAGAAGCCATTGGACACCGTCTTGCGCGAGCATGACCGGATCGAGGTGTACCGTCCGCTGCAGGCGGACCCGAAAGAAGCGCGCCGCCGGCGTGCCAGCGGCAAGCCCGCCAAGACCTGACGGGTCTGGAAGGGGGCAGGGCTGCGGCTGGCGGCTGGCCCTGGCGGGACATTTTTTTGCTATTTCCAAATATCTTTTCTATGCTGCAAGGACGGAGGGCGCTTTTTTCTGTATAACTTGCTTTTATCCACCACAAGCTAGTATCCATGCGGGTTCCAGCCATTTCGCAATACGCATGGGCGAAACGTGGGCGAAAATCTAAGCGACTCCTGCCTTTAACCCATCCGTCATTTTGCAGTATTGATCCGGCAACACGCCACCCTCCTGTTCAACCCATCGGCCATACGTTCGTGTGATCATTGTCGTATCGGTGTGGCCCATTTGCTTTGCCACGTACATCGCGTTAGCGCCCGTCGAAAGCAACGTCGACGCGAAGGTGTGCCTCGTTTGATACGGATTCCGGTAGCGAACCTGGGCCTTCTTGATCATTGCCGCCCAAAAGAGGCTCAGGCGCTGCGTGTTGTCCCAGCCCTGGCCAGTGGCCGGATCAAGGAACACCAGGCCGCCAGCGAGGAAGCTATGTTGTTTCTGTGCAACCAGCGCATCGACGGCGCCGCGCCGCAGGTCGACCAGGCGGCGGCCGGCGCGCGTCTTTAGCTCCTCGCGGGACTCGCCCATCACGCGCGAACGCTCAACTTTCGCTTTGAACCCGGCCCAGTCGATCGATTCCCAGCGAAGCGCGATGTACTCGCTCGGGCGCATTCCCGTGAAGAAGGCAAACTGAAAGACGTTCCTGGCCTGGCCCTGAGCCGCCCCGAGGATGGCCGCAATCTCCTGGGCGGAAAACGGATCCACCTCGTATTCCGCCTTATACGCGTCGCGGTCTAATGTCTTTTGCAATTTCACCCGGTCCAGCGGATTGCTGTCGATCAGGTCGTCGTTTATCGCAAGCTCGAGCGCGCCGCGCAGAGGGATGAGAATTTGACGCACCGAGGTGGCCTTCAGCGAAAGATCGACGATCCACGTGCGCAGCGCGGCCGGCGTAAGTTCGGTGAGCAGGGTGTCGCCCCATTGCTCCAACAGAATTTTGTTGAGCACGCGCTTGTAGCTTTTCAACGTGCTCGGCGCGAGGATGCGCTCATAGACTTCGAACTGCTGTTTAAGCAGGTCACCGACGGTTACATCCTTGCCCCGAGGTTCCAAGCCGAACTTTTTCAGCTGCGTCGAATCAGGGAAGTATTTGGCATAACTGAAATTTCCCAGCGCGATAGCGTTCAGGATCTCGCCGCGTAGCCGCTCGGCGTATTTGATGTTTGCCTTGCTGTGCGCGAGCTTCAGCGTTTCCCTGCACTCGGTGCCCCGGTACATGAATTTTATGCGGATCGATTCGCTTTGGACGCCCGACCGGAGTTCGACGCCTGGCGGACCGGACTTGTTTGTTCCCATTTTGCTACCCATTCTTCTACTGCCGGCAGGTTGATCCACAGCCGGCCATCCACAATTTTGCATTGATTGCCATCGAGCCATTTGCCAGCCTTGCGGCGGGCCTGCACGGAATCGACGGAATCGCCTGATATTTCGACGTAGCGCTCCAGCTTTACCCAAGTAAGGGGTTGGTGCGCACGCTCGATTGCGGCAACCATCCTGGCCACCACGTCGTGCTCGCTCATGTTCATGGCGCACTCCCATCCGCCTTACTGACAGCGATAGCGGCCAAGCCAACAACTCGCGTTGGCGTCTTGATGTACCCGCTGTTCATTTCCACGTTTTCCAGGCTTTCGTGGCTGTAGACGACGCGGCCATTCAGATCTAACGCGGCGTAAAGGACGGCATGCGGGTTTGCTTCGCCCTGAATCGCTGGGGCGGCCGGCGCTGCAGCGAGCATGGCGCGGAACACAGCATTGCCAGTCCAAATTTTATTGATGGCCGTGGTGTCGATCCGCACAGCCTGCGCGCCAGCGGCCTGCATGGCGTCATTTGGCTCGGCGGGTACCAGCTTCCAGCCATCCGGCACGGCCAGGTGCTGCGGCGCTGCGGCGACTGAAGGGGGCGCGGCCTGCTCCAGCGCGTCAATACTATCGTTGTTGATCATTCTGCATGCTCCAAAAAAGTTATTTCGCCGGGCTGGCGCGGTGTCGCGTCGCCCATCAGGTAAATCACGGAAGACACGCCGCCGCCCAGGACCTGGGCGCCCATGGCGCGCAGGTGGTGCTGCTTGCCGTCGAATAGCACGGGCTGGCAGGTGTGGATCGCGCGCAGCACGGCGCGGTCCAGCTTGTAGGCGGCCTCGGCCGGGGTTTCCGGCGGCGCCGGGCTGCGGCTACTCACGTCGCCGCCGGCGCCGGGCGGACAAAGTACGCCACGGGACCATCGTCCTCGGTGTCGAAGATGGCCAGCAGGAACCAGTCTGCGCCGGCTGGCGTGGTGGGCTGCCACTCCTTCAGTGCGTCGGTATCGTCGTCCATGTAGCGCCCGCAAAGCGGTGCGGCATCGATCTCCATCCAGACGCGGGTGACTTCGACGCCGCATTCCGCCAACCAGGCGCTGAAAGCTACGGCACTGTCATCGTCCGGCGAGTTGACCAGGGCAGGGTGGAAGTAGCTGCCATCCTCACGGCGCTCGACTTGCACGGCTTCGATAATTGTTTTCATATTTGCCTTTCAGGTTGTCGCGGCCAAGACGCCCGCCAGGGTCGCCGCCACGTAAATCAGGATCAGCGCCGCCGCCAGGCGCGCGGCACCGGGGCTGCGCTCGCTGTTCGGCACTTCGTCGTCATCGGTCATGCTGCCTCCGTGGTGGGCATCTTGATGCCGCGCCAGGCGTAGAAAGCTGGCCTGTCATCAGGTGAGATGCGCATGCAGTCTTCGCCGAACGTAAAGGTCGCGTCGTGCTGCGCGCCTGGAAACTTGAAGTAGAGGAGCGCCTGGGCGTGGCCCAGTCTGTCAGGTCCCTGCAGTGGCGCGCGGCTTACCCAAACGCTTCCGATCGCGCAGTCCGGATACATGAGCGAGAAGAATTCAATTAGGGCCGCTTGTGCAGCCTTTTGGGCGCGCCGCTCGACAAATTCACCCATCACGCAGCCATGGCTGCAGTAGACGGCCTCGCCGTCCGTGATGACTTCCAGGTGCTCGTGCTCCTCACCTTCGTCCTCGGCTTCCTGCTGCATGTCGTCGCTGACGCGCTGGCTGCAGTGGTGGCACTCGAACCACCAGCCATGCTCTATCAGCACCGCATGTGGCACCGGACCAGGTGCGTACTGGTCAAATTGCGGCTTCCGCTGGCAGTGCTCGACCTCGTTAAAGCCGCAGTCCAGCTCGTTGGCCCCTTCGCGACGCGCGGCGGCGCTGCTGGTGGCAAAGCGGATAACGCAGTGGCCCTCGTTAGGCTCGCGCACTTCATAGGCAAGCAACAGCTTCATGTCGCCACCCGCTTGAACTCGATCACCCACACCCACGGGTTGGCCGCCCAGCTGCCGGCGCCGTTGATGGATTCCCACAGGTGGCTGAAGTGCTCGCTCGGTGTCGCGTGGTAGTTGTAACTCGGAATGACGCCATGGCCACCAGGCGTGCCTTCGGCGCGTGCGTCGGCGTCGCTGCAGTCATTCAGACGCTCGACACGCACCGACACGATCTCCAGCAGGATCCGGCTCGCCACGCGAGGCATGTGGATGCTTGGGCGCCATCGCGGACGCGCAAGATCGCCAACACATTCGGTCGCCGGCCAGCCGCCAGGGCGGTTGGTGTTGCCCGCCGGCAGATCGGCGCGGTACTCGATGCGGCATTCGGACAGCGGACGCTGGTGTTCGTCAGGGGGGACATAGCCGAACGTTTCACGCACCCACAGCCGGTCGCCATGCCCGCCGTGCGGGCAAGCGTCGCCAGCCATGCCATGGGCGCCAGGCGCACGCGTATCGGCGACGCTCACCATCGACTGGAATGCGTTGCAAGGCCACTGGTAGTCACCTGGGCGATGCGGCACTGGTTCCGGCTGCGGCTTCATGATTCGGCGTGTCTGGGTCTTGCTGCCATCGAGTACGGCGCGCACCATGGCGCCGTTCATGAGGATAGGATGCTCTTTCACTTTCCCTCCGATTCAATGCGCAGCAGGCCACTGCCCGTCACGTGGTCCAGCACCGTCTTGCCATCACCGAGCAGGATCTGGCCGAGGAATGCACCTTCGAAGGTCAAGATCCCGACCTCGATGGCCGTGACCTGACCCTTGATCCAGTCGCGCAGGATCGAGCAGACGCTGATCTTGGCCTGGGCCAGCGCGGTCGCCTCGTGCTGCGTCTTGTTTGCCTTCATCCGATTCGAGTGCGGGTGCGCCTTCAGCCAGGCCGCCGCGTAGCCGCGGTAGCTGGCCTTTACGGACACATCCTTGCCGCGATGGCTGAACTGCACTAGCAGCTCGCCGGCTTCGTTGTCGGTCATGGTGCCGAAGCGCGCGCATCCGAAGCGCGTCAGCACCTTGCCGATCTCGTCCAGCGCGTTGGCGCCGCTGGTGGCGTTTTCGTAGGGGAGACTCATGTTATTATTGCCTTTTTCTAAACTTGCAATGCAAAGGGTGCTATGGATTGGATGCAATTTGTTTCGAGCGTTATCGCTGCACTCGCATGGCCAATAGCTGTTGTGGTCATCGTTTTTGTCTTTAAAGAGGCATTACTTGCTCGGTTACCAAATTTATTGAAGGTGACTCTGCCTGGCGGAATCGAAGCTGAGTTCTCCAAAGATTTGGCCGAGGTCGAGGCGGTGAGCCAGGCGGCATTGCAAGGACCAGCCGCCGCACGGCCTGTTTTGCCAACAGTTGAAGAGCTTCCGCTCAGCACAATTGATGTACCTATCAATACAATTGAATTTATTGGTGAATCAAACGACAACCTTGCCTTGAGGGCCAATCCGACTGGCGTGGTTATGGAGAGTTGGAAGGCTCTCGAAAGTAAGCTTCGCTTCATTTGTAAAAAGCTTGCTCCAGATGTCACATTTGCTGGATCGACGTCCGGAATGCAATTTATTAAACTTCTGAAGAGTAAAAATTTCCTCGACAGTCGGCAATCGTCCACCCTAGACAATTTGATGAAACTTAGAAATATGGCAGCCCATTCTGATGATCCAATCAGCGAAGAGAGTGCGGCTAAATTCCGAGAATTCGCCGAAGACATCTCGATTGAACTGGTAGCCAAGTTGAATAATTTCCTAAGACAATAATTCTTAACTGACTGCAGTTCTGCTTCCAATTTGCTGTAAGACGCTTCGATCGCCCTTGGAAGTGGCTACGCTGACCACGCCACCGCCCTCCATTGCCTCGATCAGTCTCGCGGCTCGGTTATAACCGATGCAGAGGTGGCGCTGGACAAGTGCGATGGAGGCGCGCCGACTGGTGCGCACCACCTCTACGGCCTGGTCGTACAGCGGATCGGTCGTGCTGCCGTCGCCTGGCGGCACGGTGCCGGGCGCTTGGCCGTTCAATTCCAGTACTACGCGCTGCTCGCGCACAGGCTCGTGGCCTTTGGCCGGCGTCGCGTCGACGGTCGGGTGCTCCGCAGGCGCCAACGCATCCACTTCGCCGCCCAGCACCTCGACCAGATCGGCCAGCATCTTCGCCAGCTCGCCCGTCATCAGCGCCATGTCGCTGTCGAAGCGCTCGTCGTCGTTGCGCGTGGCGCTTTCCTTGATGATCTCCAGCGGCTTGACGGACTTGATGGCCAGCGACTCGTCCAGCACGAAGCTGATCTTGTCGCTCCAGGTCATGGCCAGGCGTGTGCACTGCTTGCCGGCGGCGATGTGGCGGCGGATATCGTCCGCTTCCAGGGTGTGGCGCTTGTAGGCCACCTGGGCCTTGCTTTCGCCCGTGGCGCGCATGATCGCGTCCTGGTCGACCGTGAAGCCTGCCGGGGATTCGTCCACCTGCAGCCATTCCGTCATCGCGCCAACCGGCGAGCGCATGACGCGCAGGCTTTCCAGCGGGAGCTTGTCGACGGATTTCAGCAGCAGCTTTACCACTTCGTCTGCCTTGGCCGGGCTGGCCGCGTCTACCACCAGCCAGCCGTTGACCGGGTCGATCCACACGGCCGTGGTGCTGAGGATGGCGAACGCGCGCGGCAGGAGCTCGTCGGTGACGCGCTCCTTCAGTTCCTTCATGGCCTTCTTGCCGGGCGCGAAACCCTGGGCCTCTTCCAGTTCCAGCGCGCGGGCGGCGGCCACCTGGTTGATCACGGTTGATGGCAACAGCTTCTTCTCGGTTTTCAGCTGCAGCAGGAACTGGCCGCCGACGGCGTGCACCAGCGGCTCGCCGGCGCCGCGCGGCGCGGCCCAGCCTTGGCGCACAAGATCCATGCTTGTGGCGGGCGTGAAGGCCTGGCGCTCGAGCATGCTGTTCAGCTCCGGGGCGCTCATGGGCCAGTTTGCGGGCAGGCGGTAGACTTGAAGATTCTTGAAAAACATGGCGATTCCTTATTCTGAGAACACGACGCCGCGCGTGGCACCGAAGGCATACAAAAATTCAATGAACTGCGCGGCTTCCTTGACGTAAAAGTCGCTGGTCTGGACGCCCAGCTGCACGATCCGGCGCCCGTCGAAGCTGGGCGTCACGCGCCCGTCGTGGTGCAGCGGTGTGCCGGCCAGGCGCATTTCGTCGGCAAACTCGTCCACCAGCAGCCGCTTCATGTCATCTGCATCCCACTTGCGCCCGATGTGCTCGACCTGCTTGGCGATCTCCCCGATCATGGCGTGATACTTTTCTTCCTGGGCGCGCTTCTTCTTCGGCTCGGAAAACACCACCATCCAGCCAGGCGGTGCGGTCTTGGCAAATTCAACCGCCCGGCGCCGGGCCTCGTCGTGCACGAGGAAGTAGGTTTGCTTCGTCATGGTGGCGATCCTGCGGCCGTACTGGCCGGCGGCAGCGGCGTCACGCGTCCCAGGTCATAGCAGCCTCTGATGCCATCCAGCCAGATGACTGCGGTGTGGCCGCTGAGAACCTGGGCTTCGCTGACGGTGATCGTCTTGCGGACCTCGCCGCTGTCCAGTTCGACGCTGACGGCGGCGCCGACCTGGTGCGCAGCATTGAACTTGTCGCAAGCAGCCTGGAGCTTGGCAGTCGCCTGTGCCTGGCGTTCGGCGCGGGTGGTCATGCTGCGCCGCCCAGGTCCGCCACGTCGATCACGATGCCGCGGCAGTACGGCTCGCCGTCTTCCACGATTTCGAAGGTGGCGTGCGGCACGTCGGTACGGTAAGTCCAGCTGTAGCCGTCCTCCTTGGCCCACAAGGCATCCACGGCGCGCACCTGCGGCGCCCGGGCGAAATAGTCCTTGAGTGCATCGTCGTCGTGCTGGATATCCTCGCGGAACGGCAGCAAGCCCTTGGCGTCGAGCAGTGCAATGGTCGGCGCGCCGCGCTCGTCGTCCACGAAGCCACGGAACTCCATCAGGTCATCGCTGGCGCCGAAGATCACGATCAGGCCGGCCGCCTTGGCCTGCTGCTCTTCTTCCTTGACCATTTCGCGTCCGTATTCGCGGCCCGTCAGCAGGCCGGCCAGCAGTTCCTTGCTCAGCTTGACTGGGGTGGCTTCGGCCAAACTGGCCGGTTTGACGGCCGGCTGCGGCGCGGTGTGGTTGAAAGCCGACTGATCGATCTTCGAGTAGGGAAACTGAGCAGCAAACTTCTTAATGCGCTGGATAAAGAACGAGCCTTGCGATTCGGCGCCCAGGAATTCAGCGAACAGATCGGCGCTGAAATTCTGGTAGTGGTAAATGTCGCTTTGGCCGGTCAACTTCTTCGGGTGGAACTGGATGGCCAGCACGTTCAGTTCAGGCACGTGGCCGATGGCTGCAAACTGGCTGGACTCGACCTGGTGCATGACGATTTGAGGGATGGTGCTCACAATGTTCTCCTAGTAAAGGTTGGGGCGGTGGTTATGCGGCTTCGGTGATCAGGCCGGCGCGCGCGGCAGCAAAGTCGAACTTGGCCAGGCGGTCGATGGCCTCGGCCGCCGTCAGGCCGAACTGGTCGAACATCACATCGAGGATGTCGCTGTCGGATGGGTAGAGGTCATCGGCAGCGGCGTCGAGCAGGTCAGGTGCTGGCGCTGGGCGGCTCGGCGCCGGTGCGGCGGCTGCCGGCGCGCGGCGGAGACCGATAGGGGCGGCCGGCGCGGGCGCGGCAACCTGCGCGGCGGGTGCGGCGGCGCGCTCGCCTGCGATCTGCGAAGCTTGCTCTGCCAGTTGGCGCTGCGTATCGGCGGCCGCGCGCTCGCGTTCGGCCTGCGCCGCCTCTGCCGCGAGGCGGTCAGATTCGACTTGGGCCAGGCGGATAGTTTCGGCGGCTGCCTTTTCTGCCTTCACGCGCTCCTCTTCGCGGATCCGGGCGCGCTCGGCTTCAGCCTTTGCTTCCTCGGCGCGCTTGTGGTCGGTGATGCGGCTCGTAATGACGAGCTGGAAGTCTTCCATGGGCTTGCCGATGATGTTGGCCATGTCCATGAACAGAAAGCCGTAGGTCGCGGCGTGCTCGCGGCACCAGGCCTGCTTGGCGCGGTAGTCAGCGGCTTGCGTGTTGGCTGCAATCTTGGCATTGGCCAGCGTGGTACTGACGGCATCGCGCAGGCTGCCGAGGGTGCGTTTGTTCTTCATGGCGCCTGCGAAATCCGGCTGGGGCTGCTGCAGGCGCAGCGGCGTGATTTCGGCCTCGAGCGCGGTGATATGCGCAGTGAAGGCGTGCCGGCCTTCGTTCAGGATAGTTTCCTTGATCTGTTCCTTGCGGGTTTTTACCAGCTTTTCCAGTTCCAGGCGCTTGGCGCGGAACTGTGCCTTGATGTGGTCGACCGTGCGCATCACTTCGTCAATGGTCGCGGTCTGCGCCAGGGCGGCGGCCTTGGCCAGTTCCAGCTTGTCTTCCGCCTCGCCGCAATACTTGACGGTGTTTTCGGCATTGGCGAAGTCCTCGTCGGTTTCCAGCTTGGTGTTGATCTTGGCAATGAACTTCTCGGCGGCGGCCTTGTACGCTACCAAATTGCTGCTGACGACCTTGCCTTCGGTCTGGACGACCAGAGCGGGCAGGGCGGCGATCGGTTCAGCGGCCGGCTTCTCGGCAATGTCCACCTGCGTGTAGTTTGCGACGTCGATATCGAACTGCTCCCAGCCGGCGACGATACGCGCGAACCAGGCGGTGTCCGGATACACCCACATCCAGACCATGTTTTCCTCGGTGCCATCGGACGTCATGAAGAGCCATTTCTCGGCGCCGGTCACCAGCAACTGCTGCTGGACCTGTGGCTGGTGCTCTTCCGGCAGCACGTCGGCGCGAACTGATGCCGCCAGCTCTGCATTCCATTGCTTGTGCTCGAAGCCGATGGTCTCGGCCATGTTCAGGCCGTCGCACGAGGCGCTTTCGCGGCCCAGCGACAGGGTGGCTGGATAGAGCTCGTCGCCGATGATTCGTTCGGCGAACGGGCGCGCCAGCGCTTCGACTTCGTGGCCATAGTCCAGGATGTTTTCCTGCACCCAGTCGCTAAATTCCTTGGCCAGGCCGGTGGCCTTCATGCGCACCAGTTCGCTGCGAGTGACCTTCTTCGACAGGCCCAGCATCGCGGCTGCCTCGCTGGCGCCGTGGTGGTCGAAGCGGAAGGCGTGCCAGTCGTCGCTGCCCTGCAGCAGGTTGTGGATTTCGCGGGTGAGCGTGTTTTCGTGTTGCATGATGTGTCCTAGATAGTTTTATTGTTGGGTGTGGCGATTACTCGTTTTCGTGCGACCAGCTGTCGATGGTCAGTTTTTGTGCCTCGGTGAAGGTTGCGCGGGTGCTGAGCATTGCGATCAGCTGCGCCGGCGTTTTCTTCTTGCTCAGGATGGTCTGACGCCATTCCGGCGTTTTTTGTTTGAACAGCTCGTCGGTGCATTCCGGCAACTGATCGATGGTGCGGTCATCTGCCGCCGGCGCGGCCGGCGTGATATCGCGCATTTCGCGGTTCGTTTCCTCAAGCTCGTCGGGCGTATAGACGCCCAGGATCACGTCCGGGGCGTACAACCGGCTCCAGCGCTTCACGGCGAGGTAGGCCAATTGCTGGCGTGGATCGGTCGCCCAAAGCGGCGAGTTGCGCACAGTGGCCTGGACCAGCAGCAGCTCGAGATAGCGCGGCTCGCTTTCGCCGCGCAACGTCGCCCAGATGCGCACGCCGCAGCCTTCTTCGTCTTGCATGGGATAGTCCGGCACGCGGTATTGATAAGCTTTTTTGTAATCCTTATCACCCGGCTTGCCCTTGGCAGCCGCCTCGCAGACGCGCGTTTTGCCAATGATTTTTTCCCACGTCCCGAACCACTCGTAATTGAACCGATCGCGGGTGACGCCGCTAGACTGGATGGCAGCGTTCACCAGCTGCCCTTCGTATCCGAGCGTGCCGTTCACCAAGTGCGTCTTCTGCGCCACTGCGAACGGATTCATCTTCCACTGCATGGCCTGCATGACGACAGCAGCGCAGTCGGCCGAACTTCCCTTTAGGTGATCCGGGATGGTTGAGCGGCCCTTGGCCATGATGTCGGCCAGGCGAATGATGCTATCCATGCTTGCAACGTCGAGGATCAGGGACGCGCTGCTGGTGCTGGCCACCGACAAATCGGCCTGATCGTACTGCGCTGTTTGCAGGGCCGTTTGACCCTCTTTGGTTGCTGCGTTCATGACTTTTTCCTTGTGAGTTTTATGATTTCTGCCTTCAACAGCGCCAGGCGGACGGCGTAGACGATGGCGTGGCCGGCATGCCAGTTGCGCAGGGCCTGGCTGGCCACGTCCATCACGGCTTGGCTGACGACGTCCACTGCGCCTCCCGGTGGGCGCGGCCCAGCTGCTTCACGCGCGCGGCGGATGCGTCGAGGTCGATCAGCGCTTCGATCTGCGCGGTGATCAGTTCCTTGCACATTTCTTCGAGGCCGGCTAGCTCGCGCCGCACGCCGGCCAGGCGCATCTTGTTCATGCGGTGCTGGTGCTGCGCCTGGTAATGGCGGTGGGCGGCCAGCAGGCGGTGGAAGAGGGCGATCATGGCCGCACCATTGCCGTGACGCCCAGGGCACCGTCGTCGTAGGCGGCATCGATCAGCGCGCCCAAGTTGCCGATGGCGGCGAAGCTGTGCACCGTACTGGCGGTGCGGATGGTGATGATGTAGCTCATGTCCTGCTCCTCTGGTTATGATCTGGCGCCCCGGCAGGGAATCGAACCCTGCTGATGCCGGCCGCACTGTCCGACACCACAGCCACTACGGGGCGGTATGTTGACGACCCGGAAAAATCCATCGGGCGTGTGATTCCTGCGGCTTGTGGGCCGCCAACAAAGCAAGGGGCTGGTCACAAACCCAGCTGCTTCAAGGCCGGCCGTCGCTTTTGCAGCGCGATGATCGAGGCGAAGTTCACGCCCGTCCCTTGCTTTGTTGGCCGCCGGTTACGCCGGCGAAACGGGCCAGGGCGACTGGCCGGGGTGAAATTAGGCTGCCGACACCTGCGAAGGGCGGAAGCGCTGGCTTTGCGTCGAGCCGTCAAGCAGCACTTCCAGGAAGTCACCACGGGCGCCGGGGTGCGTCTTCACGAATTTCCCCGGGCGCGCTGCCGGCTCGGTTTTGGTGCCCTTGACGTTCACTTTCTGGTTTTCTTTGAAATTCGACATGCTGTATTTCCTTCAAGGTTGGTTGTGGCGCCGGGCTTCCCCGGGCGCCTGATCCTCACGAAGATCAATCGGGGCATGCTGATCCCACAGGGCATTTATCCGGCCCGCCGGCCTGTCCCGCCTTGAATTACGGCGCGGGCGACCGCTGATCTGGTTTGGCCAGCTCGACCAAATGGCCGAGTTCTTTGCCGAAAAATGTGCCGAAGGGCGAACCCATGCGGGCATCGGTCAGCGCCATGGCGTGGGCGACGCCTTTATTGCGGGCGCGGACCTTGTTGCGGTAGGTGCCGTCTTCGAAGCGCACCGTCACGTCGAAGTCGAAGCGCGGGGCAGGCGCCTGTAGTTGTGTCAGCTCAGCTTGCAGCTGGGCGGCGTCGTGGTCGCGGGCGCTCATCTCAGGCCGCCTTCGAGAATTCACCAGCCGCGTCCTCGACAGACCAGTCCGAGGCGAACAGTTCGTCGGCGAGTTCCAGTGCTGACGCATCGAGCTTGAAGCCCAGTGCCATTTCAAGAGCCGCCACCCAGCGGGCGAGGGCGCGTTCGAGCACAAAATCGCTGCAGCCTTCGGCGCTGCGGAAGTTGCGGGTTTTGGCGCTGGTGTCGACGTGCATGATGTATTCCTGTGCAAGGTGGTTAAGCACGCGCAGCAGCAGCGTGCACGACCGGGATCTGTTCGCCGGCGGCGATCAGGGCTGCTTCAAGTGCTGCTAGTTCGGCATGGGACATGGTTTGCTCCGGTGGTTGCTTGTTCGATGGATTGAAGTTTAGGCATTCCTAAATATTGTGTCAAGATATATTTTCGGCATGCCTAAATATTTCAGGTGTAATTGCCTCGTAGCCTAAAAATGACCATAAGCCCGGACCAAATCCCGCCAGGCTGCGCAAGTCAGATAGATGGAACCGGCAGCGCCTTGCAGTACCCAAGGTGAAACCAGCGATACGAGCAAGGCGTCGAGAAGGAGTTGAGTGGCAGCAGGCGTAAAAAAGCCCGCGCGAGGCGGGCTGAGGATGGGACAGGAAATGGGTCAACCAGCAATAATCCGGTTAGTGCAAGTTCTTACATTGGGCTATTTACCGCAAGCCTTTCCATGTTCCGCATGGAAACCTTTGGTTTTAGCATCCGCTTCTGCCATGTATTCACCTTTTTTTGTCTTGCCATAGTACTTATCACCTTCGCAATGATAGACCTTGCTTGAGGTGTTAACCCAAACCTTGCCAGCCCCACCACCTGGGGCCATCTGAGCAGGTGCTGGCTTGCTGGCAACTGCCACAGCGGAAGCTGTGCCAGATGCCATCTTCGCAGATGCTGCATTGGTCATCATACCGCCGTGGCCCCGGCAACCGTGAGCGGATTGGCCTACAGGCGACGAACCATCTTTGCACTTGAGCATTGGCGCTGCATCGGGCGTAGCGGGATTTCCCATTGCCGCAGCCGACGGCTTAGGTGCAGCCGAAGGCGCTGTCGTCGGGGTCTGTGCAAACGCCTGCGATACGAACGCGGCACTTACTGCGAGCATTGCTAAAAAGTTTTTCATTTTGAGTCTCCGGTGTGCACGGAATGACGTGCTTGCATGCATTAACGCAGCCAGAGATGTAGCGTTGACCTAGTCGCTAAATTACCATTGGTGAATGGAGGAAGGGAGGAGGAGTTAATCCCATCAACCGGCGATTATATGAAAAATTGTCAAATAGGGATTTAACGAAACATTGCGACGCCAGGCGAAGAAATGCTCGCACACGGTGGGCTGATGTCTAAGGCGTGGCTGCGGGTGTCGGTGGCGCGGTCGAGGATGATGATGGGTTGTGACTGGAGTGGCACTGGTGGCGACGAGCGCGCCACGATAAGGGAAAATACTTAAGTGCAGCGCCGCTCAGGCATGTTGCCTGAGCCTCTGAGGCACCGATCAAGGATATCAATAGAGGTTGTTGAGGTTGGCGCGGCATTAATAATTACAGATGCGCGATCAATCTTATCTCCACCTAGATTCCCCAGAGGGAGTGACCAATCTTCAGCTAGACTGTATTTCCTCGCTACTTCTTGTCCGGCTTTCTTGTCGGCGCCAATAGCATCCATGCCCTGGGCAATGTATTTTCCATTGAGCATTTCAAACTCCGCTGCGGCGCTAATCTCGGATTTTGTCACTAGTCGGTCGGCGGAAAATATTGACCACTTCTCGTCTGGCCATATTGTCTTATTTAAGTCGGGGCCATAGTACACAACAGCATACTCGCGGTATTTCCTTGGTACATTCCCCAGATCTGGTCCCAAAATCGTTACTTTTGCCGAATTGGCGCCGACTTCAATGGCTTTTTCGGCAATGGCGATGCCAGTAGCTATCCAGTCGTTTTTTGTGCCGCCATCAACTATCGCATCTACTTGGGTAACCCTAATTCCATTTTCAAAAAGATTGCTTGACGACACGGCAGGTATAGAAAACGCTAGAACATTTCCACGAGCTGCTGACTTCGCAAGGGTTTGATCCTGTCCTGTTGCCTCAATATTCTCTTTTTTGTCGCAGGCTGTAAGGGACATGGAAAAAGTGGCCATTGCGACCATATGGAAAAATTTCATTTCTCGACCTTAATTCTCAGGCAAAAGCGTGCCGTTACACAGCGTAATTTTCGAACTTACCAATTGGAAATACATGAAATTAACTTCCATGAAACATTTCTGATAGCAGTCGCTGTTAATTATCGCCTGCGCGTTTTTCTTCGGTGTTCCGCCATAACGCCAATAATCTTCAGGGGCGTCTCATCGCTTCGCAGGGTGGGGTAGTCTTCATTCAGCGGTACCAGTTCAAAAATGTCGTTGCCGGCTGCATCGGTGCCGCGTTGGCGATATTTTTTGAAGGTTGCTTCTTCCTTGCCATTTTTGGCAGCCACACACTCTCCCGGCCGGGGCTCCCACTCTGGCTCAATGATAACTATGTCGCCCGGACGGAAATCGGGGAGCATCGAATCACCGTCGATCTCGAGCCCAAATGCCCATTGCGAATAGCTGTCATCTACGAATACGGTGGCATATCCACTACCCACGGGGTATGGGATGGATATTTCCCTCATGGCCCCAGCCTGGATGGCCGAAATGATGGGTATGGCCCGACTTCCAAGCGCTGCCGGCGTGGCGTTTCGATCGAAGTTGCTAGGGACCTCCGTCGACATCGCGAGCATATCGCTGTTTGGCTCGCCAATTCCATTGAGCAGCCATTCAGGTGAAATCGCCAATGCCGCGCAAACCTTTATCAAGTTGGCGCCCTCGATCATCTTGGTATCTCCGTTTTCCCAATCTGTGACGGTGGGCGCGGAGACTCCTACCAGCTTCGCAAAAGCTGATTTTTTGATTCCCTTGCCCTCTCGGGCCTGCGTAAGTCGTTTGTGCCAATTCATTAGGCAATCCTAACAATTATATGAAAAGCTATGCCTAAATATGTCTTGCAAATATATTTAGGAATGCCTAAAATAAGGTATGACTAAAGAATTTACGCCCGATGAGATCATTGACGCCCTGGGCGGGACGTCGAAAACAGCGCGCCTTTGTGGCGTGAAAGACCCATCTGTTTCAGAGTGGCGGAAGGAGGGAATACCTCCAGCGCGGTTGATGTTCTTGCAGCTTGCGCGCCCCAAAGTGTTTGCTTCGCTTGAGGCAGGCCGTA
Organism: Janthinobacterium sp. SUN033; assembly: GCF_030397595.1. Taxonomy (NCBI): domain Bacteria; kingdom Pseudomonadati; phylum Pseudomonadota; class Betaproteobacteria; order Burkholderiales; family Oxalobacteraceae; genus Janthinobacterium; species Janthinobacterium sp. SUN033. Next base: position 1,674,485 of record NZ_JAPQNV010000001.1, on the reverse strand, counting down.
CTGCGAAACCTGAGGATACATCGCTTGCTCGTGCAAATACGCGCCGCGCCACCGACCCCGTAGCAGCGCCAGGACACGCCGGCCGCCAGCCGCCCACCACCAACGCCATCTTCGACACCGTGCCGCTGCGGGCCACCGTCGGCATCGAGGTGGGTGCTAAGCCATGATCCGCCTGATCCCCATTTCCTCGCCGCGCTCGAATGCCGTCAAAGTTTCAGCGGCTGGACTTTTGCCGGTTTTGGTCGCGCCACTGATTGAGATTCCACAGTGATCGTCAGCACAGAGGCAATCACCGCTTTTCCAGGAGCGAAGTCGACCCCCCATTCACGTTGGACCACCGTCCCTTTGACTGCCAGGCCGTGGATTAAGCCAGTGATTTTGTCGCCTACAGCCGGCGCTGGCACACCTTTAGGCCATGGCACCGATGCGTTCGCATCCAGCGCGAGCATGACTTCGTAGGTTTCGTTTTCCATAGGAGTCACCTTTCTTGTTGATTGATATCCATAAGTGGAAATTTAACACGTTGGCAACTCTTACTCATTTTTCGCTGTGCCCAAACCCTGTATCACCGACCACCAGGAGAAAACCATGAAACAGAAGCAAAAACGTACCGCGCTCGTCAAGGGCTACATCACCGACGAGAACAAGACTGACCTGCAAGCCGCATGCACTGCGATGCGCAAGAGCGTCAGTGACGTGCTGAACGAATGCACGATCGTAATCATCCGCAATCACCTGGATGCCAGGCCGAAACGGAATGATACGCCGCCGTTTTCGAGCGGGACTAGACCCAAATCACGGGAAAAGCTGGGCCCACTCCAGGCGCAGCGCCCCAGCTTCGGCCTGGTCCCGCGCGTCGTCCGGATGCGGGTTTAACGGCATGGAGGCAGCTATTGAATAAACCAGCCGAGGTGACAGCCGAGGAAAAGGAGCTGGTCTTCCAGCGTTCGATGATTTACCGACAGGCCGAGAAAGACCTGCAGAGCTCCAGGGACGGGGAGGGCGAGAGCGCGGCGAAGGCTGCGCACAAGGAAGCGCGCCAGAAATGGCGCGATGCCACCGATAGGGTGGCGAAGAAATACGAAGTGCCGCGGCGTGAGCCGCCATAACGAATCCGCACCCGACAGCTACAGCATCGCATGGCCGGAAACAGCCACTTTAATCACCATCAATATGGAACATGACATGACGCAAACAACTGCAATTACACCGTATCGCTCGCTGGACAACGCTGCTGGCAACAACGAGCTGCTCGACACGCTGCTCGCCAAAGGCCCAAAGAACGACGCCGCCCTGGCCCGGGCGCTGGAAGTGGCGCCGCCAGTGATTTCCAAGATTCGCCACGGCCGCTTGCCAATCGGCGCCTCGCTGCTGATCCGCATGCACGAGGTGTTCGACGTGTCGATCCGCGAACTCAAGCGCATTGCGCGCGCCGAGGTGGCGGCTTGACCTGGACGACACTCCAGCCGGAGGCCGGTGCCAGCGCGGCGCGGGCCGAGGAGGGCAACCACGCCCAGCAAGAGCCGATCGACGGCGCTCTGCCAGTCGATCCCGGCCACGTCCGGACGCGCCAGCACTACGAATCAATGCTGCGGGAACTGCAAGGCCAGAAATGAAAAAAGCCCGCTGGCAGGCGGGCTTCCTTGAAACAACAAAAATTCGCGAAAGAATTTATGACCGAAATTGTACAACACAAAGGCATCACGATAGCGAATACGCTGATCGCGACTGACAGCGAAGGGCGTTTTCGCCTGAACGATTTGCATCAGGCTGCCGGCGGCGAGAAGCGCCACGGCCCAGCATATTGGATGGACACCCAGCAAGCCCGCGAGCTGGCTGAGGCGATTGCGGGAGAAATGACGGGCGATACCGGGAAACCGGTATCGGTTATTCGTGGCGGGCAAGGGCAGGGTACCTACATGTGCCGTGAGCTGGTTTATGCATATGCAATGTGGATCAGTCCCAAGTTCCACCTGGAAGTCATCCGCACCTTCGACGCGGTGGCCACCGCCCAAGCGCCAGTCGCTGCGCCGAAGCCCAGCGCAATCTCGCCCGCCAAGGAATTCCGCGCCATCTTCGGCATTGCGCGCCTGATCGGCCTCGACAAGAACGCCGCGGCCATCAGCGCGAACCAGGGCGCGGCCGCGCTGACCGGCGTCAACATGCTGCAGCTGATGGATCGCACGCACCTGGCCACGCCCAGCCAGGAGATTTACTACACGCCTACGGAACTGGGCAGCCGCTTCGTCAAGAGCGCCAAGGCCTTCAACCAGCTGCTGGTGCAGGCTGGCCTGCAAGAGAACATCGCTGGCCACTGGGTGCCGACGGAGAAGGGCCGGGAGCATGCCTATGTGATGGATACCGGTAAGGCACATTCCAGCGGCACGCCCATCCAGCAAGTGAAGTGGCGCGATTCCGTCCTGGTGGAGGTGGCATTGTGACTGGCCAAGTTGACGATCGCGCGCGCCCGACTTTTGGCGTAAATAAGACGAAACGCCGCCGTTCTGGCATCACGCTCCCGAAACAAGGCTCCCGCTCGTACGCGTTGCTGCAGGCGATGCTGGCCGGCCCCGGCACCTTCTATCAAATCTGCGAGCGCGCCGGCTTCGATATTGAAGAGGCTGGCATGGAGCACCGCCTGCGCATGATCTTCTCGCGCTTCATCCAGGGAAATGTGCGCCTGGTGGGCATTCGCTACGTACTGAAAGAAGCCTCGCGCGCCGCGCTGCTGGGCGCGGACCCAGAACTGCCTGGCCAGGTGGCCACGCCACACTTTCGTGGCACGGTGGGCGCAATGCCTGTCGTGGTCGTTCGCCGGCCAGCTGCGGAGGTGCGCCCATGAGGCGCGACACCTTCGCCCTGTCCATCGATCTGGGCAATGAACTTACCATCGATAACGGCGCGCAAAAGACTGCTATTGGGAGGGGGATATGAAACTATCGTTCAACAAACCCTCGCTCTGCGCACTTGGCCTCCAATTCGCTTTTGCGATGTGTCAGCATCGTAAGCTGATCTACACATTCATTAATATGAGTAACGGTGATTTGCAAGAAATAATCACACAGATTGCCGTGACGCATGGAATCAAAATTCTGTCGAGTTTCCCAAAGGGCATGAATAAACCGCAGAGCAACTGCAGCCAAGTGGGGATCCGCAGGGGTCACGAACCTCTCCAGCAGTTCCCGCTCATGATCAAGTCGGCCTGGTGTGAACGTGGAAGTTCCATGGGCACCGTCCGTTTCGGCATGACCAACAGCGCGCTTCATCTCCCCCACGGCCCAGCTTGCAAGCATCCAGAGTGTTTGAACCTTTTGCAGTTGATCGCGAATGTTTCGATCATCTTCGTTTCTGGCGGCTTTTCTTTGCTGGGCCTGCGCGATCCAGAACGCAACAATGATCGCAGCAATGGATCCGACAGCCTGCACCCAACTGGCCCAATCCGACGCTTTCAGGCCGTTAATCCTTCCGAGCCAAGCAAGAGCCACAAGCAAAATCGTTGCGCCAATGACGCTGGCCCATTCTCGCCTATTCATAAAAGCATTCAAAGTTGTTTGAAAGGAATCTTAGCATGAAGCGCGATGTTCCCATCCCTCTTCCCGACTTCTGCAGTGGGCTGATCCTCGCCAACTTCGCGTACGAGCGTGAGATTGCGAGGGTGGCATGAGCCTTCAGGGGGAAATGAAGTTATTCGAACGCAAAATGGCGCTCAGCCAGGACGGCCTGAATCGTATCGCGCACTTTCGCAAGCGTGTCAAACAGATCATTTTCAGTCTGCCTCGCAACGACAGCGTTGTAGCTGCCTATTCTCGAGATCAGCGAGATACAAAGATCAATTTGGGTTCGGGCGAAGGACAGTCGTATAGCAATGTTGTTTGGAAGGCACAGAAGAGGAATAGTCTCAAGTGCCGACCAAGTCAAGCCGTTATCGAGCATGCTCGCCATTTCGTTAAATCGAGGATTGGCGACGCTTTGTCGAGCATCTTGAAACATCAGCAAAACATCTTGAATGGACATCAAGGTTCTTTTGAGTTGAATTGTCATGCTGGCAGCGGTAATGCACGCCAAATCGAGTTGTTCGCGCTTTCTTCGACGCTCTCCCTCCGATGCAATCCAAATTGTGCCGATCAGTGTGCCGGTCGTGCCGATCGCGGCCACCCAGTATGCCCATTCGGCCTTATTCAGATCTGCGGCGAGCCCTGCGCTTACCAGAAGGACAAGGCTATAAATGCCAATACCAGAAATATTGGGTGGGAGCTTCATCGGAGAGTAGTGAGTTATTTAAAAGGAATCTTATCATGATTGCCAACCCGGCCCGAACTACTCGCCATCACCTGGCGAACCAGGCCACTCCCGCCTATTCGTTGATCCGCAAAGCCTGCGCCTGCGGCAACGCCAGCACGGCCAAGCAGCTGGCTCAGCATGGCAAATGCGCCGCCTGCGCGCTGGCGGCCGTCCGCGACGCGATCATGCCTGGCGACTTCGCCAAGCTGCAGCACATGCTGGGCGCCGTGAAGCAATATCCGAAATCCAAGTGGGGCTGGCGCAATTACTTTGCCGCCGGCAGCGGCCAGCAACACGAGGCTATGCAGCGCCTGGTAGCCGCCGGCCTGGCCACGGCTGGCCGTGCCGCAAATGAAATGACCTATTTCCACGCTACTCGCCTGGGCTGCAAGGCTGCTGGCCTCGACGCTGCTGGCATCAAGCGCGCGATGGAGGATTGAGATGAGTTACTCAATCATTTTTACCCAATTCGGCTTTGAGCGTCTCGTAATGCCGGGAAATTTTCTCCACTTTTCTGCCGATTTCATTCCGAGTATCTTGAAAAATTATTTCGGCATTTTGGCTATTCGTCATGCTCACGATACCGCCGTCAAAAGCTTCGATCAGGATGGTCAGCATCGACAAATCTTGAATCAGATTCAGCAGCGCAGTAGTGGCACTTGCACTTCCCACATCGTGCACTGGAATTGCACGAAGGGCCTTGACAATGTCATTCGTGGCGGACTCTTGATACTCAGCAAGCCGACGGAAACCATCATAAGGCTGTGTATAAAAGATCCGTCCAATGCCGTCGGCATTGTCCCGCGCTACCAGACAGATTGCGAGGAATGCAGCTTTTTTTCGATCATGCTCGCGGTCCTGAATAGCCGTCGCGGTACGGAGAGCATGCTGCGCCTGTCGCTCACCCAGAATGTACGCAGCGAAAAGCGCTGTAACTGTGCCAATCGCTTGAACCCAGGATGCGGCTTCGGCAGAGGCCAGTCCTTTTTTCGGATCTTCAAGTACCGCGCACAATGCAACGATCATAAATGTAAAGAGAATAACAATAAGAAACGCAAAGTACCATCGCGCGAGTTCCTTCTTCCAAGGGGCAACCATTTGTTCTCCGGTGTACATCTAGCCGAGATGTCTCATGCTGCGATGTATTGTCAAAAGGCAATCTTATCATGAGCCTGATCCACTTGATTTCACTTTCGGGCGGTAAGGACAGCACGGCTACCGCTATTCTCGCGCTGGAACAGTACGGTGAGGCCGCATGCCGTTTCGTCATGGCCGATACGGGCAACGAACACGAGAGCACGCTGGAATATGCGCTGGACTACTTGCCGGCGGCCTTGGGCATCAAGATCGACGTGGTGCGAGCCGACTTCGCTGACGAGTTCGCTACCAAACGCGCCAATCTGGCGCGTATCGCGGCCGGAGAACCCGAATCTGCCGTATATGGAAAACGCAAGTTCATGTACCACTGGACGGCCGAGGCCGCCCAGCGCGCCCTTGAGCTACTTCACCCAACTGGAAACCCGTACCTGGACCTTTGCATGGTGCGTGGCGGCTTCCCCTCGCGCAAACGGCAGTTTTGCACGGAATATCTCAAGACCAAGCCATTGACGGAGTTCGCCATGGAATTGATCGATCGTGAATGCGATGCTGTCTGGTCTTGGCAAGGCGTGCGGATCGATGAAAGCCAGTCGCGCCGCGAGAGGCTGCAAGGCACTGGTGCGTGCGTCAAGCACTTCGAGGTGGTAGGTGGAGGGCTATTCACTTACCGCCCGATCTTGCGTTGGAACGTCGGTGACGTGTTCGAGGCCCATCGGCTGGCCGGCATCGAGCCGAATCCACTCTACAAGCAAGGGATGTCGCGCGTCGGATGCATGCCTTGCATTAACTGCAGTAAAGGGGAGTTGCACGAGGTGTCGCGCCGGTTCCCTGAGCACATCGCCCGAATCGCCGAATGGGAAGCCCTGATATCCGAGGTGTGCCGGCCGCGTTCGCCTGTGTCTTTCTTCCACATGGGCACCAAGGCGCACGCGGGCCAGGCGTCGACCATCGAATCGGTGGTCGAGTGGTCGAAGACCAGCCGCGGCGGTAAACAATTCTCGCTGCTCACAGCGTTGGACGAACCAACGGCGTGCAGCTCTGCTTACGGATTATGCGAATGACGACGAACATGACCAGAAGGAAAGGGCGCGGCGAGCGCGCCACGGCAAATGGCCAGCGGGTTAATTGCAATCTTGGCGAAATACGACAAACCCTACGAGCGATCCACCACGCTCGCAAAAATCTGACTTGTATGCTGAAGTTGCGTAACCGCATTCCTCAGCACCATGCAATTTGTATCAAGTTGCTTGAAAAAAGCCACATGGTCGTGTCCGTGGCTTCCGATATTTTCGAGCAAGGCAATTGTGGAGCCGATTTTTCCTTGCGCTGCTGCGAGTTGAGCAGCGCAATCATGTGGAAGCGGGGCCAGCCTCAAGAGTTCCGCTGGAGACCACTGGACAATTTTTTTCAGCAATTGGATGGAGTTGCTTATGAACGCTTGAAGCACGGACATATCCATAATCTCCAACTGTTGCGGGTTATTTGCACATTGAAGCGATTGGAGTGCGGACGCGGCATTCCCTTCATTGTGGATTTGCTGAAAATACATGGCAGCCGCAGTGAGGCGGGCGATAGCAGAAGCCTCATTTCGCCTTCTTCTATTCTCACTCGTTGCGATCCACAGGGTACCGAGCAACGTCCCAGTGGTTCCGATAGCTGCAACCCAGTATGCCCATATTGTGATGTCCATTTTGCACCAAGGGATGCAGTTGTAGCCAGCAACGCCTATTGCTGCAACGATGACCATAATCGCCCACTTATCGTACCAAGCCATTCCGCCTCCAATTTTAGTTGGCGGAATCGTAACACGTCGAGTATTGGCGGTGGGAAATGAAGCGCTCACCCATGAAGCCAGGCAAACCCCTGGCGCGCACGCCATTCAAGCGCACCTCGCCGATGCCCAGCACCGGCATGCTCTCCGTGCAATCGCACCAGCGCACGACGAAGACGCGCAAGGCCGGCTTGAAGACCAAAGGCCCGCGCTCGACGCCAATCCGGCGCGCCGCGCGCGGCCAGGACTGCACGCTACGCCTGGCTGTCTGCAACTTCGACCCTGACACCACCGTCCTTTGCCATTCGAACTTTTTAATCGACGGGAAGGGTATGGGCCTGAAAGCGCCAGACACCGCCGCCGCGTTCGGCTGCAGCGCCTGCCATGACGTGCTCGACGGCCGGCGCCCGCGCCCGGCGGATCTGTCGCTGGCGGGCCTGGAGGCTGCCTTTCGCGCGGCCGTCGGCACCACACACGAAATTTTACGGTCGATGGGCCTGCTCGATGCAGTGTCTACTGCCACACCCAATTTGGAGAATCCATGAGTGCATTTAACGCTCAAGAACAAGCCGCAGTTGCCGAAGCGGCCGAATGCGTTGTCATTGGTGACGCCACACTGTACCGCGCAGACTGCATTGCACTGATGCGCACGCTGCCGGACAATAGCGTCGACAGCGTCGTAACCGATCCACCCTATGGCATTTCCTTCATGGGTAAGGCCTGGGATGGCGCTGACATCGTGGCGCGCACTGAGCGCCGGCGCGGGTTCGCCTCGCATGCGCCTGACGCCGGCCCGAATGGCGGCCACAAGTCGATCGCAGCCGAGGCCGGCAAATATGACCTTGCACCAGCCGCAATGCGTGCATTCCAGGACTTCAGCGAGGACTGGGCGCGCGAGGCGTTCCGTGTGCTCAAACCTGGCGGGCACTTGCTGTCGTTCTCGTCGGCGCGCACATATCACCGGATGACGTCCGGCATCGAGGACGCCGGCTTCGAAATCCGCGATCAGATCATGTGGGTATTCGGCAGCGGCTTTCCAAAATCGCAAAACGTCAGCAAAGCGCTAGACAAGGCCGCCGGCGCCGAGCGCGCGGTGCTGAGCGAAGGGCGCGCGGTCAAGCGCATGATCCCCGGCGCCGACCAGTATGCGACCGGCAGCTGGACCAAAGACAACGGGCGCGAATATGTGCCGCAGGTGACAGCGCCGGCCACGGATGATGCTGCGCAGTGGGATGGCTGGGGCACCGCCCTTAAGCCAGCGCACGAGCCGATCTGCGTAGCGCGCAAGCCGCTGGCCAAGGGGCATACCGTGGCGGCCAACGTGTTGGCACATGGAACCGGGGCAATCAACATCGATGCTTGCCGTGTCGAACCAACTGGCGAGAGTCGCGGGCGCACCTGCGAGGCATCACAGGATCAGCGCCATACCAGCTCCGGCGGCACGAACTTCGCCGCTACGCCGGGCGTGCGCGGCGGCGCGGCAGAAGGCCGCTGGCCCGCCAACCTTATCCATGACGGCAGCGCCGAGGTGGTTGCGCTGTTTCCGGTGCAGGCGGGTGCCAGTGCGCCAGTGATGGGCACCGAGCCGAGCAACATGACCAAGTCGGTATTCGGCCAGATCAACCGCCAGGCCAGCAACGCTTTCCACGGCGACACCGGCAGCGCAGCCCGCTTCTTCTACTGTGCCAAGGCTAGCCGCGCCGATCGTAACGCCGGGCTGGTCGATCCTGGTCCTCAGTTCAGGAGTGGCACCACGCTGCGAAAGTTGGAAGTCGCGGGCGCCGCCGGCAAGCTGGGCGGCAACTTTCATCCCACGGTCAAGCCCACCGACCTGATGGCCTACCTGTGCCGCCTGGTCACGCCTCCCGGAGGTATGGTGCTGGATCCATTTATGGGCAGCGGCAGTACCGGCAAGGCCGCCATGCGCGAAGGCTTCCGCTTTATCGGCGTCGAGCTGTCCGCCGAGTACTTCCCGCTCTGCATGGCCCGTATCCAACGCGAGATCGACTCTGTCGCGGCCGCTGGCGTCTTTGAGCCGACGTCGCAATTTGACCTGTTCGCGGAGGTGTAGCGTGCATTACTACAAGCGCAACCTGGGCGACTACGCCAAAAAAGCGGGACGTCTGTCTATGTTGCAGCACGGTTCGTACACGCTCTTGATAGATGCGTGTTATGACCGTGAACAGTTCCCCACCATGGCTGAGGCCATCGAGTGGACGTGGGCTTCATCAGCAGCAGAAATTGAGGCAGTTCAGTTCGTTTTGCGCAAATTCTTCACGCTTGAGGGGGATGTCTATATACAAAGTCGCATCCGAGAAGAGATTGCCGAGTATCACGCAAAAGCGGAGACAAACAAACGAATCGCTATAGAAAGAGAAACGAAGCGTAAGGAAGGGCGCACGAACCGTGCACCCGGCGTGAACGAATCGCCACCTAACCATAAACCAATAACCACTAACCATAAACCAGTAAACATAAAACCTTCGTCGGCTCCGCCTCCCGAGCCATACCCCGAAGAATTCGAAACAGCCTGGCAAGCGTACCCACCGCGCCCCGGTGCAAGCAAAAAGGATTCGTACAAGGGCTGGACGGCCCGCCGGAAGGAGGGCGTACCGGCCGAAGCGCTCCTTGCCGGCGTCCAGCGTTACGCGAACTACGTGCTGCTCTCGCGCACCGAGCCGCAATTCACGAAACAGCCTGCCACGTTCTTCGGGCCAGGCGAGCACTACAAGGCCGACTGGGCAGTCGGCGTAACGCAAACACAAAAAGGCGTCATTCATGGAAACTTTGGCAAGCAGGATTACCACAAGGGCGTTGGGGCAGATGGCACCTTTTGAAGGCAAGAAGCGCTACGCCAGTGCGCAGATCGAGCGGTGCCCGATGCACGGCGAGTACACGGCCATGCTGATTCGCGGCGCCTGGTCCGGTTGCCCGGATTGCATGAACGTCGAGGACCAAGCGCGCGAGGCCGAGCAGCGCGCCGCCTGGCGCCAGGAGCTGAAAGCGCGCGAATGGAGCGCAAAGCTCGGCCGTGCCGCTATTCCCGAGCGTTTTGCTGATCGCCGCCTCGAATCGTACCGGCCGGATTGCCCTGGCGCCGAGCGCGCGCTGGCCGTGGCCATGCGGTACGCCGAGAACTTCGAAGATGCACGAGCCACTGGCGCGTGCCTGATCTTCGCTGGGGATGTCGGTACCGGGAAAACTCACCTGGCCGTGGGCATTGCGCACCACATCATGGCGTACGGCCGCCAGGCAGTCTTCACTTCGGTGATGCGCGCGGTACGGTCCGTCAAGGAAACCTATGCCAAAGGCGCAGGGCGCACTGAGGCGCAGGCCATCCGCGACCTGGTTGACCCAGATCTGCTGATCCTCGACGAAGTGGGCGTGCAGCACGGCAGCGACACCGAGAAGCTGATCCTGTTCGAGATCATCAATGGCCGCTACGAGGCGGCGCGCCCGACCATCGTCATCAGCAACCTGGACGCGGCCGGCCTGGAGCAGTTCCTGGGCGAGCGGGCGTTCGATCGCTTGCGCGAAGGCGGCGGCAGGCTGGTGGTCTTCGATTGGGAGTCGCACAGGGGGAAACGTCCGAGCGTACAGGGTGCGAATGCTGTTCAGGATTTGCCAGAGGCACCGCCGCACTGCCCAAGGGGCATGGCCGCTACGAAGTGACGTACCCATCAGAAAAAACGGCTTAAAAGGCTTTAAATGAAAAATCAAGAAAACAAAATCGCAGCAAACAAACGCTTGGCAGAGCTGCTGGGCTGGACCAGCATTCTCGAGGTGGGCGGCGCCCTGGTCGGCACGCCACCGGCGGGCGCTGCCCAAAGCAGAGGCCAAGCCATGGTGCCGGACTGGATGGGCGACTGGGCGGCGGCCGGGCCGCTACTCGCGCAGTTCGAGATCCGGCTGATGCCGATGTCGGCGGGCGTCGATGCCGCCGGCTTCCTGGAGTGGTACCGGCTCTATCCGGACAAGGATGCCGCGGCGCGCGCCGCAATCGTAAAGGCGGCCACGCATTGCCTGGAGAAAGCGCGATGATGGCCCGTGGCTTGCAGGCGTTGGGTCGCCTCAAGGTCGGCGCCATGAACAAGACCGAGGCCGCGTATGCGCAGACGCTGGAGCAGCGCAAGGCGGCCGGGGAGGTGGCCTGGTACCGGTTCGAAGGCCTGAAATTCCGCCTGGCCGACAACACTTTCTACACGCCGGATTTCGCCGTTCTCCTGGCGGGCGGTGCGCTGGAGGCGCACGAAGTGAAAGGCTACTGGCAAGACGACGCGCGCGCGAAGATCAAGATCGCGGCCGACATGTATCCGCTGCGCTTTGTTGCCGTGCAGGCGCTGCCGAAGAAGGCGGGCGGCGGCTGGAAAGTGGAAGAATTCTGATGGGCGCGAACAAGAAGCCGCGCAAGCGCTACGTCCCGAAGCCAGCCGTGCTGCCGGCGGGCCTGCGCGCAGACTTGGCTTTCGAAATGCCAGGCTTCCAGGCCAGCGAGGCGATGGGCAAGGACCATTTCCAAGAACAGCACGTCTATGACCTGCTGAGCAATGCCGACATGACGCGCCGCATTGCGCCAGATGGCCATGAAATTTTGCCTGTGGCCCAGGCGATGGTCGAAGCGATTGCCGAGATCCAGGCGCGGGCCCAGCGCACGGGCAGCTTCGGCGTCAACGGCGACGAAATGCGCGTGCTGCGCGAGGGCGTTGGAAAGACAATGGTCTTCCTGCGCGGCGCCTCGAATGTCGAGATTGCGCGTGCTGGCCTGGCAGCCGTGCGCGAATTCAACCGGACCGGCGTGCTGCGCGTATGAGTGGCGCCTGCGAGTGGCAGGGCTGGCACAGGTCAAAAAAGGGTGTTAACGTTGACGTACGGAATGAAAGGGAATTCATGGGCTTCGCAGAAAAGTATGTTGCATCGATCAACTCGACCAACCTGAAAGACGATGAGCGGCATCACCTCACGGAGGCGCTTGCGGCTGCGGCGCTGGCTGATCGGTCGGGCTCTTGTCTGGGGGCCCTGCTATCGCGCGTTAAGTACGCGGACGGTGCGGCGCGCCAGCTCTTCGAAAGTGGCTCGGCGAACCTAGCGCAGTTACTGCGCATCTGGACTGCGGCCGTAGCTGAGAAAGGACGTTCACGTGGGTGGGTGAAGGCGAATACTGCATGGGACCAACAAGCTGCCCAAGCACTGTATCGTCGCGTGGCGCATGCGTCGCTTGCGCACTGGCTCGATGGGAAATGCGTTGCTTGCCATGGAACGGGCGTTACAAGCAATCGGCAGTTCTGCGTGCCGTGCAAGGGAAGCGGCAAGGGGGCGGTGCAATGCGCCGGAGGGTTTGAGCTCGAACGAATTAATGATATGGTAAGCGAATTAGAAGGCTTGGTGAACTCGCACAATGTGCGAGCGGCAAGTCGCTTACGAAATTCTTAAAGGTCTTGCCGCATGAATCGAAAGCAGTTTATAACTCAACATGGAGCCACGTGCAATAACTGGACATGGAGCTGGTCATTTGTAAATCATTCGGCACGAGAGATTATCTTTGGGGCCTGGGATGTGAACACTGAAGGCAATGGCACACTCATTTTTTCTGATCGATGGAAAATAAACAAACGAACGGGGAAACGTCAGAGTGCTTACAACCAATCGGCGGAGCATATCGGTTTGCTTGAGAATGAGGGGTACAGGCTGAAAATCTTCAAAATGATTCAGTCGGATAAGAATAAACGATCAGATGGGACTGGCCCCGCAGCTATTGGTGAGTTCGATCCGATCTTAAAGTCGGCGCGTTTGGTGAGAAGTGGTGAGGATCTGTACGCTTACGAGCACGAAGCAATTATCGCTTGCGCGGAAGATGTTGTTCTTGAGGAAAAGATTGGCAATGTTGAAATTTATATCGAGGGAGCGGTAAAATCGATAAATGTCAATGCATACGAACGAAATCCTGAGGCGAGGCAGAAATGTATTGACCATTGGGGGCCAAGGTGCTGGGTGTGCGAATTTGATTTTGGAAAGGTGTATGGTGAAATCGGAAAAAACTACATTCACGTACATCATTTGATTCCCTTGGCAATGCGCGGTGCGCAATATGAAGTCAATCCAATTCATGATCTCTTGCCCGTATGCCCAAATTGTCACGCAATGCTACATATGGATGAGCAGCCCAGTCCCGGTGAGGACAAGCTTTGGAAAGTAAAGGCACTTCAAAACGCTATGAAATTGCAACGTCGTTAATTTATTTAAGCTTTCATTTAAAAATGATTGCAATACATATTTTGAAGGCGTAAACTTATCGCACACAAACTTGCTGCACTCGTAATAGTCGCTTCATTGCGACACCGATAGCAGTAATTCGCGAGGCGCCCATCTTTCGATGGATTCGCTCGCGGTAAAATTGTGTAGCTCACCATGCAGATTGTCGTGGGAGTAAAAATGAAGCCACCCTTGAGGTGGCTTTTTCGATTTTAGCGTGTGAGCAGCCGGCGGCAGAGGTCGCCCTCCGGCCGCCGGATTCGTGCAGCACGAGGCGTGCCGCTTGCACCGTTATGCAGCAACAACCTCAAGTTCTCGGCCAAGTGCATGCATCGCGTCTTCGATGGCGTCGATCTTGGTTGTATGCGCTAGGTCGAGCAACCGAGTTACCTCCTGAGGCTTCACGCCCAGGCGCCGGGCCAGCTCGGCCGGGCGCATATCCTGCGCTGCCATTTCATTCAGCAGCAGCACCTTGGCGCTGACGCTGGCCGGTAGGCTGATAAGGCGCTCGCCAGGCAACGCGGCTGATGGCGTAGGGGCGGCGCGACGGTCTTCAAAATAGAAGTCCATCGCAGTGGCAAGGGCAGAGCGGGCTTCGGCCAGCGCTTCGGCTTCGTCGTCGCCCTGGGCGATGGCTTCGGGGATATCGCGGAACGTGACGACAAAGCCGCCATTCGGATCTGGTGTAAAAGTTGCTGAATATTTCATTTTCGTCCTCGTCTAGGTACGGTTGCTGCGTTGTCTAAGTACGGTTGCTGCGGTGCTGTGAATCGTGTCGCAAACCCCTTTCGGGGCTTGCTTCACTTTAGATTTAGCTGTTTCTTAACTCCTTCGACAAGGCCTGTTTTCAGTTCCTTGCTTGGGTGCCTCGGGAGGGTGGTCTGTTTGCCGTTTAGATAGACCTTTAAGTGATTCGTGCCATCCTTGAAAGTCGCTCCGTTCTGCTTCAGCCACCGTACAAACTCACTCTGTTTCACTGCAACCCTTTGTTGTTTCGATGGAGTGAGTATAAGCAAAATTGCTTATATTTGCAAGGAATATCAACAAAATTGTTTATGTTTTGATTGGCCGGATGCGCGCGCGAGCATGCCGCCGCAGGCCTGAAAAGGAGGTGCGCCGTGAAGTAGCGATCCAGCAACCAAGCAGATCAATCAGTCGGGCGCCGCCGTGAGGCCGCGCGCCAAACCGACGCTGGGACGCTGTCACCCAGCACCAAAAACTGCAAGTGATAAATTAGTTAACGCCATTGCAATCGTGCAAAGTTGTGCTGCGCGCTGTACGTAGAGCCAGAAAAAATCGTATTTGTTCATTAAGGCCTCAATTGGGTTGTTTATCCAATTGTGAGGGCGATGCAAATACGATTCCTCTGGTGGGTTTTCCAGAATGCGGGCGTAGCTCAATGGTAGAGCGGAAGCCTTCCAAGCTTTCTACGCGGGTTCGATTCCCGCCGCCCGCTCCAGCTTCATCGCACGCTTGACCATGTGAACTTAAGCACCGGGCCGAAACCCTGGACAATCGCAACCCGAAAGGCCTGTCATGCAAAACGCCGTTGGAATAGAAAAAGCCCCGATTGACGGGGCTGGGCAAGTTGCCGCAAGGAAGAGCACGGGACTCGCTGGCATTTCTTTCGAGGGCTATGTTGCGGAACTAATCCGCGGCGAGCGCCTTTTTCCATGTGGCGATGGCGCCAATCGAATGCAGGCGGATGACGCCGCAATTTCGACAGGCAACAACCGCTAGCGGAAAACTAGCCGGATCGGCCGGCATGGGGTTCGAATTTGGTACGAGAATGAGACTCGCGGTTGATACCTGATCGCCGACAATTTGCAACTCCTTCTCACCGCATGTGGCGCACTCCTCCGTGGCCCCTCGGTCCAGCAGGAATGCACTAATGTCATCACCTGTAATACTTGAAACTTTTGCCATTGTCATTTCGTGCTTTCGTAGTTGATGTATGCGCCCACGGCCGGGAGGCAATCGGGAGCGCCTCATTGTAGCGAAATTGACAATTTGAAATGTCACCAATGGTCACCCGACTGGTGAGTTTCTGCCCGCTCCAGTTCTCCTTGCCCGGCACGCCGGGTTTCGCCGCCGTCCGCATCACTGCGCTAGCGGCATATTTTTTGCACTGCGCGAGCGGTCTAATACGGTTTCGATCAATGCCAAAAGCTGCCCAAGCGGGCGATCAAGGATTTTTTCACGTTGCACAGCTGCTACGAGGCCAACTAAATCCGAGTGGTGGAGGGTTTCTATCATTTGGCCAACATCGTAGTGGGGGCCTGCGGAACCAGAGCTTAACCAGCGCGATATTTGGCGGTTGTGTCCGTGAGTGTAGTCATTGAATATTTTGTAATGATTTCTGAAAACCTCAAACCACTCCCCCAGCTGGTGTGTGGCTCGAAGTTTCTGGGCCATCTTGTCGAAATTTAATGGGAAATACTTTAGCTGAAATATTTGCTCCACCTGCCTATCTGTGGCGCATGAGTCTATCCACACTCCTGTTACAGCTGCCTCAAGCAGCGAACGCTGCAGGGCTGTGGCGCTAGCGAATGCACCTTCCTGCACGAGCAGTAGAAGGGCTTCACGATGATCTAGCGCCAGGTTTAGGTATGCCATTGCCAGATAAGACCGCCGGTCAAGCTCTCCTTGGCCGCCAAGTATTTCTTGCAAAGAAAATGAGATCGCAGCGGACTGTTTGAGCGCGAGTTCCAGATTGTCATCCTGCATAGGTTGGCTCCGTATTACTGCATGATTGTGTGCGGTCAGTAGTGGATCCTAGCATTGCGACCTGCCAGCGGCCTCCAGTGGCAGAGCTTATAAAGCGGGCGCAGCTCACCGACATAGCAATGATCCAGAGGACTCCAGCCGCGATGCGCCACGGCGCCTGCTAGGGGCGGGCGGGGATCTATTTATCTGTGCGGGGCGCGTAGAGCGCTACGCTGTCCGGATTCGTCAATTGCCAACAGAGTTCTTTATAGTCCACCTCACAACTTTGATACCCGCCAGGTGAGCGGAGCGAGAAGTTCATGTCGCCGTACTTGTCCAAGAGGGCAGTGCCGCGGTCTAGCCGAATCTCGGCATCTAGCTTCGCGTAGAGCAACGCATCGCGCTCTGCACTAGAGAATGTGTAGGTGAACCCAAAGGCCATTCCTTTCCGCTGCAGTGATACCAAGTACTTCATTCGTTCCTCCGCTGTTGTCGGTCCAGATTGGCTCGTAGTCAATAATATTACCAGAGGGCAAGAATGGGCCGCAAATCATCGCTTACAGATAAGCAGTGGGCGGAGATCGGTCGACGTCTCCTGAAGGGGGAGGCGGGCCGGGTTCTCGCCAGAGAGTACGGCGTATCCGAAGCCGCAATAAGAAAACGCTTTGGTGCGCAGACGAAACAAATAAAAGATGTTGCAAATCAATTAGTTGCAGCAGAGTCGGCATTCAGTGCGCTACCGATTGGTGCGCAGATAAGTGCGCGCACTTTGGCCGACGAGCTGAAAGAAATCTCGATGCACCTGGCTGGCGCCGCACGGTATGGCGCTGCCACGGCGCACCGGCTGTCCGGCATTGCCCACAACAAGGCGGGCGAGATCGATGACGCCGAGCCGCTGGATGACAAGAGCCGCTTGGCCCTCGGCGATATCGCCGTGCTGACTAGGATGGCCAACGGCGCCGCCGAGATCGGCATGAACCTGCTGAAAGCCAGCAAGGACGTGAAGCCGGACGACGACGCGCCCACACCTGTCGCCATCACCTTCGGCGTGAAAGACGCCAAGCGCCATGACGACAATCCAGTTTGACCTGAACGTACCGCAATCGAGCTTCCTGCAGTTGCCGCACAAGTTCAAGGCCTACGTGGCCGGCTTCGGCTCGGGCAAGACGTTTGTGGGTTGCGCTGGCATCTGCGCCCACTTCTGGCAGTGGCCTGGCATCAACCAGGGCTACTTCGCGCCGACCTATCCGCAGATCCGCGACATCTTCTATCCCACAATGGAGGAGGTTGCCTACGCGATGGGCCTGCGCATCAAGGTGAAGCAGGGCGACCACGAAGTCGAGGTGTACGAGGGGCGCCGGTACCGTGGCACGGTCATCTGCCGTTCGATGGAGAAGCCGGAAACCATCGTCGGCTTCAAGATCGGCCACGCGCTGATCGATGAGCTGGACGTGATGCCGCTGAAAAAGGCGCAGATGGCCTGGCGTAAGATCATCGCTCGGATGCGCTACAACGTGCCGGGCCTGATGAACGGTATCGACGTGACGACGACGCCTGAGGGATTCAAGTTCGTCTATCAGCAGTTCGTGAAGGCCATCCGGGACAAGCCGGAGCTGGCCAGCCTTTATGGCCTGATCCAGGCAAGCACGTTCGACAACGAGCTGAACCTGCCGGACGACTATATTCCGTCGCTGATGGCCAGTTATCCGCCAGCGCTGATCGATGCTTACCTGCGCGGCAAGTTTACCAACCTGACCAGCGGCAGCGTGTATGCAGACTTTGACCGCGCGCTGAACCACACGAACGAGATCATCTTGCCCGGCGAGCCGTTGATGGTGGGCCTCGACTTTAACGTGCAAAACATGACTGCCTGCATCAACGTGGTCCGCGAAGGGCTGCCGCGCACGCTGGCCGAGCGCGTACAGGTGCGCGACACGCCGGCCATGGCCAAGCTCTTGAAGGAAGACTTCAAGGACAAAGGCCACCAGGTAAAGATTTTCCCGGATGCCTCCGGCCAGAACACCAGCAGCAAGAACGCGAGCGAGTCCGACCTGTCCATTTTGCGCCAGGCGGGCTTCCTGCTCGAAGTTAACCACTCAAACCCTGCGGTCAAGGATCGGGTCAATGCCTACAACGGCATGATCCTGAACGCCCAGGGCGAGCGCCGCTGGAAGATTAACACCGACCAGTGCCCGACCACCACCGAGGCGCTGGAGCAGCAGGTGTGGGGCGCCGACGGCCAGCCGGATAAGAAATCTGGCCATGACCACCCGAACGATGCGAACGGCTACTTCCTCGTGAAGCGCTATCCGATCGTGAAGAGCACGACGACCACCGCGCCGCTGCGCATGTAACAACAAGGAATTCCATGAACGACGCCGTACGCAAACAATCAGCCGAAGCCGCAAAGCTGAACGAGGATTGCGCGCTGATCGCCGCGCTGCTGGGCGGCACCAAGACCATGCGGGCCGCCGGAAAGAAGTATCTGCCGCAGTGGCCCGGCGAGGACGATAAGAGCTACGAGCTGCGCCTGGCCGTGGCCACGCTGTTCCCGGCCTATGCCCGCACCATCGATGTGCTGTCGGCCAAGCCGTTCAGCAAGCCGGTGACGCTGGGTGAGGATGTGCCGGAGCGGCTCAAGCCCTGGCTGCAAAATGTCGACCTGTCCGGCCGCGACCTACACAGCTTCCTGTCGGAGATCACCCAGGATGCGATGGGGTACGGCTTCGCTGGCATCCTGGTCGACTTCCCCAAGGCTGGCAACCTGGTTACGAAGGCCGACGAGCAGGCCGCTGGCGTGCGCCCGTACTTCGTCCAGGTGCATGTGCAGAACGTCCTGGGCTGGCTGCCGAAGAATGCGACCAGCCTGAACGGGCTGACCCAGTTGCGGCTGCTGGAAAGCGTGTCCGAGCCGAATGGCGACTTCGACACCAAGGAAATCGAGCAGGTGCGCGTCTTGGGGCGCGGTACATGGCAGACTTGGCGCCAGCGCGAGGCCGGCAGCAAGAAGGAATGGGCACTGTTCGAGGAAGGTGTCACGAGCCTGCAAACTATCCCCTTTGTGCCAGTCTACGGCAAGCGCCTGGGCTACATGCAGGCCACGCCACCGCTGCTCGAGCTGGCGCACAGCAACATCGAGCACTGGCAGAGCAAGAGCGACCAGCAGAACATCTTGCACATTGCGCGCGTGCCGATCCTGTTTGCGAAGATGCTCGAAGGCAGCGATATCGCAGTCGGCGCCGGGACGGCTGTAAAGTCGGATTCGCCCGATGGTGACCTTAAATTTGTGGAACACGGCGGCAAGGCCATCGAGGCCGGCCGCCTGTCCATACTCGACCTGGAAGACCGCATGCGCCAGGCCGGCGCCGAACTGCTGGTGATCAAGCCGGGCAACGTGACCGAATCGCAGACCCTGGCCGACAACGAGCAGGGCGCTTGCGCGCTGCAGAAGATCGCGCAAAATATTCAAGACGCCGCCAATCAAGCGTTGCAGTTTATGGCGGAATGGGTTGGCGAAAAAGAGGGCGGGCATATCAAACTGCATACCGACTTTGGGGCAGAAAGTCTTGCAGCAACGTCGGCTGAGCAGTTGCTGAAAGCGCAATTAGCTGGCGCTATCAGTCTTGAGACCCTGTTTGGCGAATTTAAGCGGCGGAATATTATTTCCATGGATATTGACTGGGATGGGGAGCTTGCCCGCATTGAATCGCAGGGGGCCGGCGCTGGGGGGGGGGGGGGCTATAGGATTCCGTGAACGCGTAGATGCTGTATGAATATACAGTGTTTCGCGGTAAAATAGACGAGCCGGACAGGTGCTGAAACACCGGCTCTGCTCTAACCACTCAACCTGTCAAAGAGGTCATCATGGCTGACGCTATTTTAGCATCCAGCGGCATCTACGCTATCCGCAACAAAATCAATGGCAAGGTGTATGTTGGCAGCTCTACGATCCTCCGGCGGCGAGCCTCAAGTCATTTTCGCAACCTGAAGAGGGGTGCCCATCAGAATGGGATGCTGCAAAACGCTGTTATAAAGCACGGTATTGAAGCTTTCGCATTCGAGATCCTCGAAGAGGTGTCAGAGTCGGCGGATTTACTCCGAAGGGAGCAGTTCTGGATCGATGAGCTGCGTGCGTGCGAGGACGGTTATAACCTGCGCGCGATCGCATCAAGCAATCTCGGCATGAGGCATACGAATGATGCGAAGGGCAGGATTTCCAAAAATCTAAGTCAATACCTGCAGAATCCGGACGTAAAGGCGCGAATGTCTGCGATCCGCACTGGAATGAAGCGCTCCGAAGTGACGAGAGAGCGAATTGGCGCCGCCCATCGCGGTAAAACGCTGACGGCCGAGCAGAAACAAAATGTGCGGGCGGCTGCGCTATTGCGGGCGCCGCAATCCGAGGAATCAAAGAAAAGACGTGCACTCTCGATGGTAGGGCGCCGCCAGGGCTCGCAAAACAAGATGGCGAGGATGACGGACGAGAAGGTCCGGCAACTCCGCATTCAATTTGATGCTGGTACAGGTGTTACGGTGCTCGCTCAGGAATTTTTGATCTCCATTCGGCAGGCGCGAGACATCGCGAAGCGGAAGGCATGGGGTCATGTGAGGTAAATGTGATCGATCCTATCCTGAACGAAAGGATCCGGCACGCGATCAATACGACCCTGTACGGTAATTTTGTACTGGCGAAGATGATACGCATCCTGAACCTGACCGATGTAGACCTGATTGCGCAGCTGGCAGTCGCTCTTGCAATCGATTGGCTGCAGACGGACCGGTCGACTTCATCATTCCGTACCGCGACTGGCTCAGGTACCCGGCAGATTGTGTTCTTCGGCTGTATGCTTAAAGGCGAGCGAGTCGTTGTGCTGTAGACTTTCTGTTTTTTTGTAACGGATAATTATGGCTCGACTCACAAATGACGAAGCTTGGGCAGGTCCAATAGGACGTGTTTTTTTGGCCTTTGGGACCATCGAAGGCGCTGTATTTATCGCTTTAAGGGACGTGCCCTCCAGTGAAATACATCGGACGGCGCGCCGCTTGCCACTTGGCGTTAGGCTTGAGCTGTTACTGGAGATCCTGGAGGTCTACGAAACCGACGCGCATAAGGCGTTGGCGAAGTGCCTGGGACAGGTTCGATCTTTGTCCAAAAAGCGAAATATTCCTGCTCACAACGGTCTTGCAATCCACCTCAGTGGCGCTGAAGAGAATTTTGCATGGACCGAAATGATCACTTCGCCCCATGATCCTAAGCACAGGCTGTCATTGGACGAGGTAATCGAACTGGCGTCTTCAGCAGAAGCTCTCGCGTCCCAGCTCCACAAATGCTTGGCAGATATTAGAGGTCTGCAATACGTAAAATGAAATGAATCACTTTTTTCTAGGGCCGCCCGGGCAACCAGGCGGCCTTTTTTATTGCCGCAAGCGGACGCGACACGGCGCACGGCCGGAAGGCCATTCCCAAGGGCGGATGCCCAGAAAGCCACCAAATGAAACTCAAACTCGATGCAAATGGCAATGTCGTTGTCCAGGATGGCAAGCCAGTCTACGTACATGACGATGGGAAGGAAGTCCCGTTCGATGCAGCCGCCGCCGTGCAAAAGATCCAGGGTTTGAATGGTGAGGCGAAGGCTCACCGCGAAGCCAAGGAAGCTGCTGAGGCAAAGCTGCAAGCGTTCGCTGGCATTGACGACCCTGCCGCTGCAGCGAAGGCGATCGAACTAATGAAGAACGTCGACGAAGGCAAGTTGGTCGCGGCCGGCAAGGTTGAAGAAATCAAGCTGGCGGCGAAAAAGGCAGCAGAAGAGCAGGTCGCCGCCGCGAACAAGGCCCATGCCGACGAGCTGGCCCGTACCAAGACTGAGCTGGACGCCATTACCGGCAACTTGTATTCGGAAATGATCGGCGGCAGCTTCAATCGCTCGAAACTCATCGCCGACAAGTTCGCCATTCCGGTTGACCTGGTCCAGGCGCGCTTCGGCCAAGCCTTCAAGGTCGAGGCCGGCAAGGTCGTGGCCTACGACGGCGCTGGCAATAAGATTTTCTCGCGCACGCGCCCCGGCGACCTGGCTGACTTCGATGAAGCACTCGAAACCCTGGTGGATCAGTATCTCTACAAGGATCAGATCCTCAAGGGCTCGGGCGCATCCGGCGGTGGCGCCCATCAAGGCGGTGGTGGCGGCCAAAAACAAACGGGCAATCTCGGCGGGACGCGCGAAGAGCGTGCCGCTGCTCTTGCTGCTCAATATCCTGAATTAGCGAAAGGCTAAAAAATGTCTCTCTCCCAAATGCAAGTCTTCAACAAGTACATCATGCCGGCGACTATCGAAACGCTGGCGCAGATGGTGGACAAGTTCAACGCGGCCAGCAACGGCGCCATCCGTCTTACCACCGAAGGCTTCGAAGGCGACTTCCTGCAAGAATCCTTCTTTGCTGCCATCCATTCCGCCCAGCGCCGCGTAAATCGCTACGGCGCCAATGGCGTTGCGGCGTCCACCGACCTTACCCAGCTGAAGCACAATTCGGTGAAGATCGCGGGTGGCTTCGGTCCAATCCGCTTCGAGCCATCGCAGATGACCTGGCTGCACAAGCCGACTGCAGAAGGAATCGAAGTTGCCTCGCGCAATTTCGCTGAAGCGATGCTGGCGGATCAGTTGAACACGGCCATCTTGGCGCTGGTGGCGGCCATCAGCAACAACGCCAACACGGTCAACGATGTGAGCTCGACGCGTGGTGTGGACTATATCGCCATGAACGAAGCCCACGGCAAGTTCGGCGACCACAGCGGCAATTTGGTGGCACAGATCATGAACGGTACGACTTTCCACAAGCTGATCGGCGCCAATCTGGCCAATGCTACTCAGCTGTTCCAGGCCCAAAACGTCCGCGTGGTGGATGTGCTGGGCAAGCCGGTGGTGGTTACCGATGCACCGGCGCTGTACTCGGCGGCCGTCGGTCCAGCACCTGGCCCTGCAGCACCCGCGAAGTTGCGCGTGCTGTCCCTGGCCGAAGGCGCTGCAACCGTTACCGATGGCTCCGACATCATTAGCAACATCGAAACGACCAACGGTTATCAGCGCATCGAAACGACGATGCAGGTCGACTACACCTTCGGTCTGGGCTTGAAGGGCTACACCTGGGACGAAGCCTCGGGCGGCAAGTCGCCATCCGATGCTGCCCTGGGTACCGGCTCCAACTGGGACAAGGTTGCCACCAGCGATAAGCATACGGCTGGCGTGATCACCATCGGTGACGCGACTAAGTAAGCCTGCGCCGCGCCTCTTATCGGGGGGGCGGCTTCTTCCATCAAGCACAAAAAACGGAGTTCTAAATGGAAAAAGATCCGGAAAACATCTGGTATCTGGCAGGGCCGATGTTCCAATACAACGAAGACGTCAAGGCGCTCGCGCGCCAGGCTGGCCTCAAAATCATCGATGCAAACGTCGCGGTCGACCGCGCCAATGCCGCTGCAGACGTGCCGGAAGTCACGATCAAGGCCGAATACATTGATCAAAGCGCGGGCGAGCGCGGGGCGACCGCGGCCGAGTTGATGGCTGCTCGCGCTGATCTGCTGGCTATGCACGATGATTTGCAGCAACGCGAACGCGAGCTGGCGGCCGAGAAAGAGCGCGTTGCCAAGCAGGCGCACGAAAATGATCTCGCTTCCGCCCGCAACGCGGAGCAGGCCCGGGCCAACGAGGCCGAAGCGCAGCGCCTGCGTGACGAAGCCGCGAGCCTCCAAGCCGCCAAGGACGCTGCCGCTGCACAGTCGCAAGTTGCAACGGCCAATGCCACGGCCGATAAGCCAGCGAAGACTGCCAAGGCGTAATCCCTGGCCAACACCGCCCCGCACGCTGGGGCATTTACATCAGGATCAGAATGATCGTCATGGAAACTGGCACCTGCATGCCGGACGACGAGTCATATCCGTGCGATGCCTGAGTGGACGTGCACCACACCTAAAAAGGGGAAAAATGTCTCTCACCACCGCGCAAATGGCTGACGTCAGGCGCTATATGGGCTATTCGCTCGTGGGCACGACCATGCAGATCGGGCCGAATCATGATGTGGTTTATGGTCGCTTCGGCATGACCTTGATGTCGCTGTACACGCGCCTAACGACGCTTACGGGCGATGAGGAGGCTGTGCTGGTCAATACCTACCTCGCCAACCTTGGCCCGCTCGAAACGGCGATCTTCGGCGCCGGCGCAAATCTGGACACCGACCAGGCCGCGATCTGGACGCACAACAAACGCGAGGTTGCTGATCGCACGGCACTGTTTAACCAGGTGCGGCGCCAGATGTGCGAGTTCATCGGTTTTCCGCCAGGTGGCCACCTCGGCACCGGCGGCAACTCAATCAAGCTGGTGAGATCATGAGCTCCTTCCCGGCAGTGAGGATTGATGGCTGTTTCGTCGCAGATAATACTTATCGTGAAGGCGACAAGGTCTGGATCGTGACGAACCTGATCGCACGCGCCAAGGATCTGGACCCGTTCGACTTGCCGCTGGCAGCAATTTATTCGGGTTCGGAAGTGTGGCCGGCAGTCGGCTCGGCCTACGGCATTGCGCATCATATGCGCCGAGCGCTCGATGTCGATACGCGCCACCCGATCATCATGTGCCAACAAGGCTTCATCATGGATGGCTGGCATCGCGTGCTACGTGCCCTAATTGAGGACAAGTCGACCATCAAGGCGGTGCGCTTCGCCGAGACGCCGCCGCATGACTACATAAAGGCCTCCTAATGGACGGCTCCACAATTCAAAACCGCCTGTATCGCGGCTACGCTAAGGCGGCGCAGAAAATCGGCATCGCGCACGATCAGTATCGGCCCGCCGGCGCGCTAACGCCGCTGGCGACCGGGAACAAGCTGGCGAGCCTGCCGGCCAGCTTCAACGCCGAGAGCTTCACCTACGGGAAGCCTAACAAGTACGGCAAGCCAACCTGGTATGCCATCGTTGACGGCGCGCAGACGCGGGTGGGCGACTACTTGGTCGGACCGAGCGGCACGTTCTTCATCGCCGCCCAACAGGCGCTGTTGCCGATCCTGGCAGTCGAGTGCAACCGAACGATTGATATCCTGCGCCCGCAGCAGCAAACGGGTGTGGGTGCGGTCGGCTACGGCGGCGACACAGACGACAACGAGACGCTGCTGATGCAAGCGTGGCCAGCCTCGGTGCTGCAGGGCGCGAAGGGAGAGAAGAATGAAACGAATTTGCCGGGGGACGTCCGCTCGCCTTGGTGGGCCGTGCTGTTGCCTGCGCTCCCAGGTTTGCTGTTGCGCACGGCGGACATCATCACCGACGATTTAGGCCGCCGGCTGCTGGTCAGCTCGGCCGAGCTGACCGATATGGGCTGGCGCATCACAGCAATGCAGGCCCTGACATGAGCGATATCGGTGACGTACAAAACAGCCTCGTGGCCATGGTTGCAGCTGCGGTCTACCCGAGCGGTACCGGCGCCGCCTCTGTCTCCGGCAAGGATATCGTTGTCTACGCCGGCTGGCCGACCAGCTCGCGCCTCGACGCAGATCTACTGGTGGAAAAGGCGCACGTCACTGTTTTTCAGACCCAAACCGAGGCGAACAAGACCCGTTACCCGAAGGACTGGAAGGAGGCGAGCATCAACACCGCAGGCTTGGCCATCGCGGTGACCGGCCAACAGATCACGATCAGCGGCGCACCGCTTGAGTCATTCCAGCCTGAGAACGTCTCGGTCCGGATCGGACGGAAGTCCTACGTGCTTGCCGCGACACCGGAAGACACGCCGGAGACACTGGCTGGTGTTCTGGCGGTGCAGATTGCCGCCGATTGGCCGGCTGCGGTGGCCGCCGGCGGCGTCATCACGCTGCCAGCTGCCGCGAACATCACGGCGGCGCTGATTGGCGTGGCCGGCACCGTAGTGCGCGTGCTTCGCACCCTGGAACGCGTGTTCCATATTACGGTCTGGTCGGCGACGCCGGCACAGCGCGACGTCATCGGCAGGGCACTCGATACCGCACTGGCGGGGATAGAACGCTTCACGCTGGCCGATGGGTACGGTGCGCGGCTCATATATCGAAGCAGCCACATCACTGACCACCAGCAGAAGGCGAAGTTGTATCGGCGCGACTTTCAGTACAGCGTCGAGTATTCGATGACGCAGTCAATGACTGCAACCCAAATCACGCAGACCGCACTGAACAGTACGGGAAGCGCTACTTAGGAATGCCATGAATTTCAATTTAACTGTTGTCGAAGCTTTCCTTTCCCACAGTAAAGGCGAGGTGATCAGCGACGCCGCGCAGGTCGCGCAATATGTCGATTCTGAATGGCAAGGTCATTTGGTGAAGAGTGCTGCGTCGGCGGCGCCCGCCACTAAAACATCGGCTAAGGGAGAAGGCGCCGCGAAGTGACCCAACATCAAGCCATTTTGGCCGCCTTCGGGCGGTTTTTTAATTTCTAGGAGCCGTTCATGACTGTAGTTCAACAGGGCAGCATCAATACCACGGCACTCATCGTGCCCGATCTGTACGTCCAGATTGTTCCACCGAGCGTTGCGCTGCTCAACGGATTGCCGACCAATATCCTAGGCATTGTCGGCACGGCGACCTGGGGGCCAGTCAATGCGCCGGCGGTTATCGGCAGCATGGCCGACTATTCGCGCCAATTCGGTGCCATCATGCCGCGCAAGTACGACATGGGCACGGCCGTGGCTGCTGCAGTGCTGCAGGGGGCCAATAACTTCCGCTGTGTTCGCGTCACCGACGGCACCGATACTGCCGCCAGCGGCACGCTTACAGCCTCTTCAGCCACCGATGCTACGGCTATTGCTGCCGCGATCAATGCCGGCCAGTCCGGATTGCGCGGGCCGTCCCAGCTCGCGGTGGCCACCGCCGCCTTGGCAGTTGTTACCGTCACGTCCAAATATACCGGAACCCTCGGCAATTCCATGGTGGTGTCAATCGGCGCCGGTAGCAAAGCGGCTACCAGTCGCGTCACGATCGCACTGCCTGGTCAAGTCCCGGAGGTGTTTGACAACCTGGGCGTTGCCAGCGCGGCCGCCGCCACCGCTACAGTTGTCGGCGGCACGGACGGCGCTACGACGATTACGGGGACAGTGCTGGTGGGCGTAGACACCGTGCCGCGCAAAGGCATGTACGCGCTCCGCAACACGGGTGTCTCTGTCGCCATGCTGAGCGACGTTGACGATTCGACCCAGTGGTCTACCCAAGCGGCTTTCGGCTTGTCGGAAGGCACGTATATGGTTTTGACAGGCCCGGCCGGCGATACCATCGCCAATGCCGTGACGGCAAAGGCCTCGGCAGGCATCGACTCGTACGCGGCAAAACTGCTCTTCGGCGACTGGATTTACTTTAACGACACCGTCAACAGCCAGGTGCGCTTGATTTCGCCGCAGGGATTCAGCGCCGGCCGGCTGGCCAACCTGTCGCCCGAGCAGTCCAGTTTGAACAAGCCGATGTATGGCATCGTCGGCACGCAGAAATCGCAGCAAAACCTGGTGTATTCGAATGCGGAGCTGCAGTTGCTGGGCCAGGCAGGCATCGACGTCATTACGAATCCGATTCCTGCCGGAAACAGTTTCGGCGCGCGCTTCGGCCACAACACATCGAGTAATGCGGTCACCAACGGCGACAACTATACCCGCCTGACCAATTACATTGCGTACAGCCTTGATGCGGGCATGGGCCAATACATTGGCAAGCTGCAGTCGCCAAGCGTACGCCGCTCTGCATCCGCATCGATTTCGTCCTTGCTGGAAGGCATGAACGGCCAGGGCATGATCGGCAGCGCAGACGGTAGTCAGCCCTACAGCGTGCAGATCAATGATGCCAACAACCCTCAAGCGCGCGTCGCCTTGGGCTACATGCAAGCTGACGTCAAGGTGCGCTACTTGTCGGTGATCGAGAAATTCATCATCAATCTGGAAGGCGGCCAGTCGGTCAATATCAGCCGACAATCCGTCAATTTGGCCTAAGCCGTTCATCCCACCGAGGCCCGCGCTGCCGGGCCGCACTTTTTCTAGGAGCATCAGATGCCGCTTAATGGCTACTCAGTCGGGCGCGACTTGTCGCTCGATATTATCGGCCCCAATGGGCCGATTAATCTTAACCAGATCGTCGGCTTCACAGCTAAACCCGACGTCACTGACAAGAAAATCAAGGGCCTCGATGGCATTACCCGTCATCTGCGCTTTCCTGACGGCTGGTCGGGCTCGTTCGACCTGGAGCGCCAGAACAACGTCGTCGACGACTATTTCTCGACGCTAGAAGCAAACTACTACGCAGGCCTGAACGAAAACCCGGCCACGATCACGGAGACTATCCAGGAAGTGGATGGCTCGGTTTCGCAGTATCGATTCCTGCAAGTACTGCTGACGCTGGAAGACGCCGGTAGCTTCAAGGGCGACGATACCGTGCATCAGAAAGTGCGTTTCGTCGCTGCCCGCCGCGTAAAAGTTTCGTAATTCAACCGCTGCCTGGAAGGTCTGGCGGAAACAAGGAATGCCATGAACACAGAACAAGTAAAAGTGACCTTGCGCGAAGCGCCTGCAGCGCAAGTACTCGCCAAGGCGAATGAAGAGACGGTCGTCACCGATGCGCGCGGCCGAGTTATCAAACTGAAGAAGCCAGGCGTGCTCGCGCAATATCGCCTGATCGAGGCCTTGGGTGACTCGGCTGCCAACCAGACCTATATGGGCATGGTCTTGCCGTTGATCTACGTCACCGCGATCGACGATCTGGCAGTGAACCCTCCTAAGTTGAAAATGCACGTCGAGGCGCTTATTCAGCAGCTGGACGAGGATGGCATCGAAGCCGTCATGAAACACGTCCAGGAAACCTATGGCAAGACGGATCCGGACGCTGACAAGGCTGAATTAAAAAAGTAGTCCGGGCCGGCCCGATTCGCGAATGCCTGTTTCTGGTAAAGAACCATGTGCCATTTGATATTGCGTTCGGGCTGGATGACATTACGCGAACGGGCTGGTGCATCATTTTTTCTGAAATGGACGGCGCGAAATTCAATTTTCACACCATGGCCTATGAGGAGCAGAAATGAAGCATTTTTCGGATATTGGCGGGATGATCAAGCATCTGACCCTCTTAGCTGCCGCTCAGACGCTGGCCGACCATCGTGCGTTGAAGAAGTGCGCCGTAGCGATAGAAAACACGGCCAAAGAAGAGTTCGGGCATTACCAAGGCGAGGTAACGCCGTTTGCTGGCTGGGCAGAATTAGCCGAAAGCACTAAAGAAGATCGACTTGCGAAGGGCTTTACTGAAAATGACCCACTCCTGCGCACTGGCAAGCTCCGTAAATCGGTCAGCCATTTGATCAGCGGCGCCGACGCCGTGATCGGTTCCGAAAGCGAAGTGATGGTGCACCAGGAGCTGGGCACTGACAAAATTCCGCCGCGGGCGGTGCTTGGGCCGGCTGCTATCCGCAATAAACAGCTGATTATGGACACGATTGGTCACTCGGCAGCGGAGGGCCTGCTTTACGGCTCCGGCCTTACATTGGCCAAATTAACGTAAATGCAAAGTAGAAAATAACCGCTGCAAATGCAAAGCCAACCAGGCCAAGCACAAGCAGAGCTCCCGACAAAACGAGCAAGTCAAAGCGTTGGCCCATCGTTAAATGGCGCTTTGCCACCGGACTAGATCGTGATGCAACGCGAGTAAAAGCATCAGCGGGCCTGATATTAGGGTACTGAACCCATGACACCCGGTCGGCCGCCCATTCCTGAATTCTGTGCGACAGCTTCATATTTTCCCAAGGTTTCTCAATGTTTGATGCGTACAAAATCGGCGTAACGCTTTCCCTGACAAATCATGTCAGCAAGGGTCTATTGCTTATGGCCGGGGATTTCGCCAGGACGGAGGCGCAGGCCACGTTGCTCCAGCGGCGCATGAATAGTATCAAAAATGATGCACTTAAAGGTGGTTTGATGCTCGGCGCCGGCGCGGGCATGCTGATGCTGCTCAAGGGACCATATGAAGAAGCCAAGAAGCTCGCCCAGGCACAGGCGAATTTTCAAACGCTGAACTTGTCAGCAGGTGAGAACGCGGAGGTGTTCGGGAAGGCCGCAGCCATGTCGCATAAGCTGCTTGGCACCACGATTACCGAAAACGTGAAGCTGATTCATGACCTGCACACTGCGTTCGGCGATTTGCATCATGCGGTCGACACGGCGGACATGTTTGCCAAAATGTCTATTGTAGGAAAGGTGGCGAACGGCGGCAAGGACATGGACGGCATGATTAATGCGGCAGCGAAGGCTCTGGAGCACCGCGGCGGCAAGGTGATCAATGACCCAGCGGAGTTCAATGCTGAAGCGAGTCTGATGACAAAAGTGATGCTTGCAACCAAGATGCGCGTCAGCCCCAGGGACTACCTGACTGCATCAGGTACCGGCAAGATGGCTTACCAACTATATGACAAAGAATATTTGTACGGAAACTTTGCCGGACAGATGGCAATCAATGGCGGCGCACGCACAGGAACGGAGGCAATGACTGCATTCAGTTCGCTGATCAGCGGGCGCATGGATTCCAAAGGCAAGGGTTTTCTGGCTGACTTGGGACTTTGGCAGGAGGGATTTAGTAAGAAGCGTCTCGCCCTTTTGAATGCCTCAATGAAAGACATGACACCGGAAGAAAAGAGGTTGTCGATCGCCAGTATGGGGGGGCAAAGTATTGTATCGGGCGGCTTGAACGACGCGGATTCGGAATTGTTCGCTCGTCGCCCTGATCTTTTTATCCAAAAGCTTTTACCCTTAATTCGTTCCCGTTTTGGCATGGATCTAACCGATGACCAGATTGCATTAATGGTGGCCAAGAAATTTAATCGGAGCACAGGTAATTTTCTTGGCACTCAGATCACAATGGCATCGAAATTATCCAAAGACACGGCCATTATTAATAAAACGATGGGAGTTGGGGAGGCCTACCAGCACTACCTAAAGTCGCCCGAGGGGGCGGAGGAGGCCGCTGGTGCCGCATGGAAGAATTTTCTTGCTGTATTCGGCTCGGTATATCTTCCTGCCATCACCAAGGGCCTGCTGAAGCTGGCCGCCGGACTGGATTCGATGTCTAAATGGGTCAAGGAGAATGAGGGCCTAGTTCGCGGTTTGGTTGGCGCATTCTCGGTATTGGCAGGTAGTCTAGTGATCGCCGGGTCAATCCTTCTGCTTGGAGCTGCATTTAATTCTCTCGGTTTGTTACTGACTATGGGAACCGGCCTGACTATACCTGCCAGTTTGACGTCCCTGGGAGTCGCAGCGGCAGGTTTGGCTGCCCCTGTCGCGATTGCAGTTCTTGCCATCACAACTATCGCCGGGGCGCTGTATGCATTTCGGCCTATTACAAAGGCCGAAATCGAGGCTGCGAAATTCGAAGGTGGCGCAAAGTTGAGCCCTTCCGCTGCAGCGCGCATCGCCAGCGGGGAACTTGCAGTGCCGTCTCTTCCCGTGGCTCCTCGCATTGCCACTGTGCGATATGGCGCCCCTATGGTTGCCATATCGCAAGGCCCTACGGTTACTTCCCCCCTTGTTGAAAACGCGATTGCAAGCACGACTCAGCGTACCGGCATGGTCGAAACGAATATTCATATTGATGGCGTGAGAATCGGCAAAGCGGTCACCGCCTACCAGACCAAGGCTTCGGCCGGGCCGCAGTCCGGCATTGGACGCTTTGATTCCTCAATGGCAGCACCACAACCGGGGATATCACGATGAAGCCTGACACTTACATGCAGCTCGGCGACATGCAGTTGTCGCGCTACGAGGTGCCCGAATCGATCGGCTTTGGCGGCGAACAGGCACTCGCTGTGCATGAACTGACCGGTGGCAGGCGTGTTGTTGACGCGATGGGGCGACAGGACCGCCCTCTGGAGTGGTCGGGCCTGTTCATCGGCGAAAACGCCAGCGAGCGCGCTCGCTACCTGAACGCGCTGCGGATCGTCGGCAAGCAGGTCAACGTGTCTTGGGCTGAGTTCGCTTACAAGGTGGTCATTCGGTCTGCGCTGCTGGACTACCGGCGCGCCTACGAGATTCCGTACACGATTTCGTGCACGGTCATAGAGGATTTAACGATCCCTGTGTTCGAGTTGACGGCGTCGTCCATCGATTCCGCTATCAGCGACGACATGGATGCAGCGAATGCGCTGGGCGACCAGATCGGCGATGGCACGTTGTCGACGAAGCTGGGCACGCTCAATTCGGCCATCAAATCCGTGTCGTCCTTTGCCGGCGCGGCCCAGAGCACGATCACCAGCGTACTGGGGCCTGTCCTGGCCGTCCAGTCGCGCGTCTCGGCGTTGATTGCCGCGACGGGCAACACGATCTCGAATATCTCGACGGTCGGCGGTGTGCTGCCGAATAACCCGATCGCGATGCAGGCCGCCAAGCTGACCCGCCAAGTGGCGGGCTTTACGCAACTGCCGCTGCTGCTCAACCTGCAGTCGACGGTGGGGCGCATGGGCGCGAACCTGGGCGCGGTGTCCGGCGCCGGGACCAGCATCACGACCGCCGGCGGCAACCTGTTCGCCATGGCATCCAAGGCCTACGGCGACGCCACGCAATGGGTAGGTATCGCCCGGGCCAACAAAATCAGTGACCCGGCGCTGACCGGCGTGCAAACAATCATTATCCCGCGCGTGCCGGGCGAGACAGGGGGCATCAATGCCGGTTAATCCAGATGCGGTATCCGCTGCGCGCCAGCCGCGTGGTATCGTCAATGTGGACGGCGTGCGCGTCGACGGATGGGTGCGGTTCGAAGCCGATAACAACACCTTCAGCGAGGCTGACACGTTCCGCGTGGTGTTCGCGCTGTCGGCGCTGCCGGCCGTCTACGGCGATTCATTTTGGGCATCGCAGACCGAGGTGTTTGTCGAGGTGCTCGCCGGCTTCCCGGCCGACGCTGAGCACTATAGCGCCGCAGAGTTGCGGAGTTGGGTCTACGGGCGCGTCGATGACGTCGAGTTCGACCCGGTCGCGCGCACAGTGGTTGTCTCAGGGCGCGACCTGACTGCCATCCTGATCGACGCGCGGACCATGGAGTCGTTCCAGAACCTGACCGCATCCCAGGTGGCCACGAAGCTGGCCCTGCGCCATGGATTTACGCCAGTGGTCACGGCGACAAAGGATATGGTCGGCAGCTACTACGAGACGGATACGATCAAGGTCAACACGCAGCGCAGCGAGTGGGATATTTTGACCACGCTGGCGGCGGCCGAGGGTTTTACCTGCTTCGTGCGCGGCAAGGAACTGCATTTCGAACCGATTGCGCCGGCGCCTGTCGACAGCTACGCGCTGAGATGGGAGGCCCCGAACGACCAGACGGGCGCCTACAGCTTCAACGGCAAGTCCATCAGCTTCCGCCGCGCGCTGAGCATCGCCCGCGGCGTGGTGGTAGAGGTGACCTACACTGTGCCGAACAAAAAAGGCACGTTCCGCGTGCGCTATCCGAGCAAGGCGGCTGATATCAAAGTTGGCCAGAGCGCCGCTTCGGCGCAGCTCTACCGCATCACCATGCTCGGCACCAGCCCACAGGGCGCGCTGAATCGGGCGCAGCGGGAGCACGCCACAATCACGAAGCACGAGGTCAAGATGGTAGCAAGCCTACCGGCAGACGACATCCTGACGACGACGAATGTCATTACAGTGACCGGCACCGGTACTGCGTTTGATCAAACCTATTATCCGGAGAGCATCATGCGCGAAATGGATGTCAGTACAGGCTATTCGATGACTGTGCACGCGAAAAACCATTCGCCGGAAACGGTCGTGGCGATATGAGGGGCATGCTCAATGCGATGCGCCAGCAGGCACAGGCTGCTCTCGGTGACGTGGCGCTGCCGAGCACTGGCATCGTGCGCAGCTACGACCCGGCGAAATACGCAGTGCGCCTGGAGTTGCAGCCGCAGGGCAACATGACTGGCTGGATCCCGCTCCTGACGCCCTGGGTGGGCAACGGCTGGGGCATGTTCTGCCCGCCGACCATCGGCGACCTGGTCGAGGTCACGTTTTTGAATGGCGACATCAATTCCGGCGTGGCCGGCCTGCGCGCCTTCAACGACCAGGATCTGCCGCTGCCGGTGGTGTCCGGCGAGTTATGGCTGGTGCATGCCGCTGGCGCGTTCCTCAAGCTGTCTAACGGCGGCCAGGTTTTGATCAATTCTCAGGTTGAGATCGACGCCACGGCGCCAATCGTGCAAATCACCGCGACGGGTGCCGTCAATATTGTCGCCACCACGGCGTCCGTAACTGCGACGACGTCGGCATCGGTGACGGCACCGAGCATAACGCTGGGCGCGGCGGCGCAGTCACTGAAAAGCTTCATCACCGACGCGTTCATCTCGCTGTTCAACGGGCACACGCACAACGATCCGCACGGCGGCGTCTCGGGCGCGCCGAATCAGCAGATGACGGCCGCCCACGCGACCACCACAGTAAAGGGCGGCTAATGTCGGATCTATTCCACTATTTCGGCGGCGACCTGTCGCGGTCGTCCACTGGCGACCTGCTCAAGGTGGACGGCACAGGGGAGGGCGTGCAGCGCGTGCTGCGCCGGCTGCTGACGAACCCGGCTCTGATCGACGCTGACGGCAACACGCTGATCCAGGGCGACTACATTTTTCACCCCGACTACGGCGCCGGCCTGCCGCGCATGATTGGCGACACCGTCAACATTCCGAAAATCAAGGGGCGAATCCAAGGGCAAATGTTCCTCGAGGCCTGTGTCGCGCGCAGTCCGGCGCCGGTCATCACGGTGGCCGAGATCCAGGGTGGTGTGTCGGTCGATATCCGCTACAACGATGCTCAGACCGGGGCTTCTGCGGCACTCGCGTTCGATGTAACCAAATAGGGCGATCATGAGTATTTCAACAAAAGATTTTGTAACGCTGGTTCGCGACGCCGTCACGGCGATCCAGGGTTCCGCGAGCGGTTTGGTCAACCTGACCGTCGGCTCGATCCTGCGCGCCGTCGTCGAAGCCAACGCCACAGTTATCCTGTGGCTTCAGGGCCTGATCCTGCAGTTGCTGGCCGCCACGCGCGCGGCGACGTCCAACGATGCTGATCTGGATAGCTGGATGGCTGACTTTGGCGTCGTGCGCCTGGGCGCCGTTCCGGCCTCGGGCCTGGTCTCGTTCTCGCGCTTCACATCGACCGCCCAGGCTGTCGTCCCGGTTGGCGCCACCGTTTTGACGCTCGACGGCACGCAGGCGTATATCGCGCTGCTCGACGCGACGAACGTCGCGTACAGCGCGCTTCTGGGCGGCTACGTGCTTGCGCCGGGCGTGGCGAGCATCAATATCACCGTGACCGCATTGACGCCTGGTGCAGCGGCAAACGCAGTGGCCGGCCAGATCGCATTGATCAACCAACCAATCCCTGGCGTTGATACCGTAACGAACCCGACCGCCTTCGCGAATGGCGTCGACGCAGAGAAAAACGCTGCACTGCGAGCCCGTTTCATCACCTACATCGCCTCGCTGTCGAAGGCGACCAAGCTGGCGATCGGGAACGCCATCACGTCGCTGGCGCAGGGCGTGACTTTCTCGCTGACCGAGAATTTCACCTACGGCGGCGTGGTACAGAACGGCTACTTTTTCGCTGTCGTCGATGATGGCACTGGCTACCCTCCATCGCAACTTCTGCTTTCGGCGGCAAATGCGATCGACCTGGTTCGTCCGTTTACATCAACGTTCGGCGTTTTTGCCCCCGTGGTGGTAACCGCCGACATCGCTATGACGATCACTACGGCTGCCGGCTATGACCACACAGCGACGGCCGCGCTCGTGGCATTGGCGCAGGGTGGCTACGTCAATTCTCTGACTCTGGGGCAGAAATTGGCGTTCTCGCGTTTGACTCAGATCGCCTACGATGCCTCACCTGGTGTTACGAACGTGACCGCTGTAATGCTCAATGGCGGCACGGCAGACCTGGATGCCACCGCCCTACAGGTCATCAAGACCGGAACCGTGAGTGTGGCGTGATGACAGGCGATCAATCCGATATCGTTGCGCGCATCAAGAGCGTGCTGCCTCCATGGTTCGGTCCTGTGCCGGACCTGATTGACGCGTTGGTACATGGTTTGGCCAACGTGTCCGCATTCACATATTCGCTTTTCCAGTATGCGGTGTTGCAAACCCGCATCAAGACCGCGACTGACGGCTGGCTTGACATGATTGCCGCAGATTTTTTCGGTAATGCGCTGATACGGGCTGCAAACCAGTCCGACGCTAGCTTCCGCGCGCGAATCATCATCAACCTGTTTCGTGAGCGCGCCACGCGCAATGCCATCACCCGGGTATTGACTGACCTGACTGGGCGCGCGCCGATCATCATCGAGCCCCAACGGCCCGCAGACACCGGTGCGTATAGTGCGCCAAACAGCGGCTACGGCGTGGCTGGGGCCTACGGCTCAATGCTGCTGCCGTTCCAGGCGTTCGTGCAGGCTTACCGGCCGGCGTCGTCGGGTATTCCGTACATAGCAGGCTACGGCTCGCCGCCAGGCGGTTACAGTGCGCCGTCGCGTGCCTCCTACGCGACGATGTCGCAAAGCACTGGCGCAGTGACCGACGCTGACTTGTATGCGGCCGTTGACAGTGTGAAGCCGGTCGGAACTATCGTCTGGATGAATATCCGCTCCTGATAAAAATACAACTCACCACCAAGGGCCGCACATGCGGCTCTTTTTTTGGAGTAAATTTTGAAACGACAAATTATCTACCCTGGCCAAATCCCCCTGGAGACCGACCTGCTTGCCACGAACAAGAACACGATGATTGCACTGGCAAAGTTGACGGCGGCAATTATCGGCACCGCGACGATGGTCAACGGCCTCACTTGCGCGCCAAACGTCCCTGCGGCGCTCAGCGTCGTAGTATCCCCTGGCGAAATCTACAGCCTACAGAACATCGACGGCACGGCGTATAGTTCGATTGCCGCCGACACCACCCATTCGATCATGAAGCAGGGGATCTCGATGGATTCCGTGACGTTGACGTGTCCAGCGCCCGCTATGGCTGGCCAAAGCATTAATTATCTGATTCAGGCAGCATTTTCCGAAGTGGACAGCGGGGCGGTGGTTCTGCCGTACTACAACGCCAGCAATCCGTCGACCGCCTACAGTGGCCCTGCCGGCGCCGGCACGACGAACAATACGGTGCGCGATGGAGTTGTGGTGCTGTCGGCAAAGGCTGGCATTGCGACCTTGACTGGATCGCAGGTGACGCCGGTGGCGGATGCCGGCTATGTCGGCCTGTGGGTCGTCACGGTTGCGAACGGGCAGACAGCGATCACGGCTGGCAACATCACTCAGGCGGCCGGTGCCCCATTCTCTGGTACAGCTGCAATGCTGAATGCGTTGAATGCGTTCACGGTTTCGCCGACAGCGCCAACCCCTGCCCAATTTGATTCCAGCACAAAGATGGCCACGATGGCCGCTGTACAGCGTGCGCAGGGCAGCTACAACGGCTACGTTGTTGTCGATGGATCGCGTGCACTCGCGGTCAATGATATTGGGAAAATTCTATACATGTTTGCAGGGACGCTAACCCTTCCATCCCCGTCCTCACTTGGCATCCCTATCGGTGCCGCGTTCGATGTTTTCGGCTACTCGGGGAATTCTGCATCCACCAAAATTATTCCTGCTGCCGGTGTTGTCATCAATCAGGGCGAACCAATCAGTCAATTGGTTATTTTAAAAGGGCAGGCTGCGCGTCTATTTGCCGCCACCAGTTCGGGCTGGCAGGTCACATTGTCGACGGCCAATTTATCTCAGAACGCCGAATTGGCGAACTACTTTGCGAACAAAGCTGTGACGCCTCCGCAATTTGATAATAGCGATCGCATCGCAACCACTACGGCCTTGCAGCGCGGCCTTGGCAACCTTCGGGGCGTGCGTGTGATTGCCGCAAGCACCACGTTGACTGTGGACGATGTCGGGATGCTCATTGAAGTTGGCGGCAGCGCTGCGCTAACGCTGGGTTTGCCTACGCCAGTTGGCATCTCGGGTTCTACGATTAATCTGCAGCTCGGCACATCGGCCAAAGTAA
The DNA here is from genome assembly GCF_030397595.1 of Janthinobacterium sp. SUN033. Taxonomy (NCBI): domain Bacteria; kingdom Pseudomonadati; phylum Pseudomonadota; class Betaproteobacteria; order Burkholderiales; family Oxalobacteraceae; genus Janthinobacterium; species Janthinobacterium sp. SUN033. The sequence goes on along the minus strand of NZ_JAPQNV010000001.1, from coordinate 1,636,317 downwards.
CGCTTTCCACTCCAGCTGGTTTGATTTTTATCAATGGCACCTATGCCGCCGCGTTCCCAATACAGGGGGCGGGTACGTCGCTCGCGCTGGTTTCCGATGGCAGTAACTGGACGCAGTACGGCAACACCGGAAGCTCATCCCTGGCGCCAAACGGTTATCAAACTTCGGCGGGCGGGGTCTTGGAGCAATGGGGAGTAGTCACGTTGGGTGCGCCGGGTACCAGCACAGTATGGACATTTCCAACACCTTTCCCCTCGGTTGCGCCTTATGGAGTGTGGGCGTGCAATTCCTCTTCAGGGGGAACGCCTTATTACACCAGCTCGAATGCCGTCCCTGGCCTTAGCACGGCATCATTTACCAGTAACGCACCAGCCGGAACGATTGCCTATGTACGCGTAATCGGAAAATCATCTTAAGGAACCGTCATGCTCTATTCAAAAGCTACCCATCTTTTTTATGCCCTGGCGTTGCGGGCATCGTTTGAGGCGGCTGGTACGCTGCCTGACGACGTTGTTGAGGTCGGCGAAGATGATTTCATTGCTGCAACGGCATGCCGTGCGGCCGGTGGCGCGTTCTCGTTTTCCGACGGCGTGCTGACCTGTGTCGACATTCCGGTCAATTGCAATGCGCAAATTCTTGCGGAAATAGCCGATCTGGAAAGTACCGCCACGCCGCGCCGCATCCGTGAGGCTGCGCTGGGAACTGACGATGGCTGGTTGCTCGCCCTTGATGAACAGATTTCTGACCTGCGAAAGAAACTGACCTGACCACAATTGCCGCCTACGGGCGGCTTTTTCATTTCCACCACCTGAAAGGCACTACATGGCCATCGAAACAACCGCCGCTGGCGGCGCACTGATCAAAATTTTTGGCATCCCGGTCCTGGCCGGCGCTGCCGCAACCTCACTGGGATTCATGTTCATGTGGCCAAAAACTGCCAAGGAAGCGGGCGTGCGCTTCTTCGTCACCATTCTCTTTTCCGCCCTGATGGGCCCGGCCCTGGTCGTGGTCGTGCGCAACTGGATGCCAGGCCTGTTCGACAGCGCGCGCGCCGTCGCCGTGCTGTACGGCAGCGACCCCGCCCTGGGCTTCCTCTTCATTGCAGCGCCGCTGATGGTGGCGGCCGGCCTGCCCGCCTGGTGGGTGCTGGGCGCCACGGTGCGCTGGTTCGACAAGCGCCGCGACAAGGATATCGGCGAGCTGGCGCGCGATGCGGCCGCCGTCGTCAAGGATGTGCGGGGTGGCCTGTGAACCTGAGTCCCCATTTCAGCCTGGCCGAACTGGTCGCCTCGCAGGTGGCCACAGGCAAGGGCATCGACAACGCGCCGGCGCCCGCAATCGTCGCCAACCTCACGCGCCTGGCCATGCTGCTGGAGCAGGTGCGCACGCTGGTCGGTGCGCCCATCGCCATTTCCAGCGGCTACCGCTCGCCCGCGCTCAACAAGGCCGTAGGCGGCGCCGGCAATAGCGCCCACATGCTTGGCCTGGCTGCCGATATCCGCACGGCCAAGCTGGCGCCCAAGGCGCTGGCCCTGCTGATCCGCCAAAGCGATATCGCCTTCGACCAGCTGATCTACGAGGGAACGTGGGTGCACATCGGCCTGTCGGTCGGCGCGCCGCGGCGCCAAGTGCTGACGGCCAAGTTTGCCGGCGGCGGCGTCAGCTACGTGGCGGGAATCGTATGAGCGCGCTGGGCACGTTGGCCGCCGGCTCCGTCAGCGGAATCTGGAAGGCGGTGGCCATCGTCCTGGCCGGTGTTCTGCTGGCTGTTGCCAGTTCCACCGGTACCGGCTGGTGGCTGGCCGCCAGCGACCGCGACACCGCGCGCGCGGCGCTGGTACTGGAACAGGGCGTCAGCGCGCAGCTGCGCAGCTCGATCACCGAGCAAAACCGCGCCATCGATGGCATGGCCAAGGCAACCCTGGCGGCGCAGGAGCGCGGCGCGGCGGCGCAAGCGGCCGCCGCTGCCAAGGGCAAGAAGTACGACGCGACCTTGGCGCAGATCATGGGCGCGCGCGCCACGACCTGCGACGAGGCTATGCCGGCCGTCAGGCTGCTGCTGGAGGGCGTGCGATGAAATGGATGCTTGTATTGGTGCTGGCCGGCTGCGGCAGCGCGCCGCTGGCGCCGCAGCGGGTCGAAGTTCCTGTCTTTACACCATGTGTAAAGGTGGCGCCGCGGCGGCCGGCCTACGAGTTCGACCAGCTGACGCCAGTAGTAAAGGATGGGGAGATTGTCCTGGCGCTGGTGCGCGACTGGCTGCGCGGACGGAAATATGAGGGTGAGCTGGAGGCAATTATCGAGGGCTGCCTTAGCATTGCAAGCCCGCCTTCTGTGCATGTGCTGGACCTGCCGCCCCGGTCGGTGCCGATGGCGTCGAAGGAGGCGCTGCAGCCAATACCGCCAGCGGGATAGTTCCTGACGCTGTGGCGCGAGATATTCAAGCCTTGATCCTGCAGACGGAGTAGGTAATAGGTAGCGGCGGCAGGACGCGCTTGCCAGTCTTTTTTAGGAAAGATTACAATAGATCGATAATAAATCTGACTAATTCTAAGCTGGCGCAATCAACAGTTCCCGTAAATTTTTGTTGGTCCAATCAAGGTTAGACTAAAATTGACGGAATTGTTAGATGGTATTATTGTTCTACATGCCATAGACGGGGGGCTTTTGATCAGGGTGATTTAATTATCTGTCTATTGTATTTTAAAGAACCCTTCTGCATAGTGCACGAATGCCAGGAATATTTATATTTAAACGATCTAATTTTTCAATTTTTGAGCGATCTTTGTTAATGCACTCCCATAAAAAACGAATTTCATTTTGACTGTCATATTTTTCCGGCTTTATAAAACCTATCATTCCATTAGGGTCGTCAAGTCCTTCAAAGTGACGTTCTCTGTACTGAACCGCACCCCATGAAGAGGATTTAATTATAAAAATTTTCTCTAAAGCTTCCGATATTAAAGAATAAAATAGATCTGGATCGGAAATTTCAACGCAATAATCTCCAAAAGATTCCTTGAAATCTTCTTTGATGAAGAACTCAGATGTGCATATGACATATGCATCTTCAATTTTTCTCGATGAATGCGTATTTATGAAGCTGATGTCATAACAATCTTCGCTTACAGATATTTGTAATGCGCGAGCAATTTTTTGGAAGTTAGTATCGCTCCCGTCGCCTATGATAATTCCTGAATTATAACTGTGCATCGCCTCTTTGGCATCGCCCTGAAATGGATCTTCATATGCTCTACACATTTCCAAAGTGCCCAAAGATACAATTCCTAAAACAAGATCATTTGCATAATTTTCATTTTTCATTTTTCAAAAAACGGTATACTGGCCCACCAGTAAACACTCGGGTTGCAATATTTTTTTTCCTAAAATTTATGCCGTGACCGATACCCGAATCGCTATAGCGTTTCAGCATTGCTGAAATTTGTAACTTGGTCCTTGCTGCACGTTTTTTTCGGCTAGCTTTGCCCATGATTTTTCCTAATAATAGAGTTAATAAATTTTGTATAAGTCAAACATGGGTGGGTGCTAGTTTGAGCGGGTTTTCTGCATACGTCCTTGAGGCGCGAATAGTGGGTCTTATTTGTGATAATATTGACAATGCACCACTTTCCATTCGCAGCTCGTTATTGAGCCGCGAATGATGGATGACCTGCTCAAAACTGAGCGGGTTCCTTGGCCGCAGGTCGACGCAACAGGTCTAACTAACGATCAGCACTTCCAGCTTTTCTCCCAAGACTGCCCAAGCTACACACTTCTCGTCTGCATAGTCGTGCAGCATGTGATGCCTGAGCACCGTGTTGTCCGGCAGCACATGCTCTTGGCAGCAGTGATCAGCCCCAGCGAATTGCTCAGTGCCTGTATCCTCGTCGCACGGGTGCGACGCAGCGCGCCGCGAAGAACTTGGCGGAAACGCGACAACAGGTCACCAAAACTACGGCCCAATTAAGGCATTGATATCCATATAGTTAGGTAAATAGAGAGGACTTTTCACTATACATATCCAATTTTATTGTTTCTAATTTATCAGGATTGTTCAGAAATTTAATTTTTTCAAATTCATCGGTTGTTTGATGATTAAAATCAAAATCCATGACCCTATTAATTATATCAATTGCGCCAAATGCCTCAATAAATACAAACATAAAATCCCCATGTGGTACCTTGAGTGTTTTGTCTTTTAGTCTGGCGAATTCATAAGTGTCATAATCTATATTTATAAAATTCTTACTTTTGAATTCTTTTGTTTTTATGTGAGTATTCAGAATTCCATCCTTAACTACACTCACATTATTGCTGAACAGTGTAGGGTAGGTTTCAAGGATAAATTTTGTAAAGGAGTTTATGCTATTTTTATACTCAAAGGATGGTTTAAAATTTCCAGAGTTTGATTTTGGATATATCATCCTATACAGCGATCTATATTGATTTGTGTCTATGTGTGGGCCTAGTAGTTCCGAGTGTGCCAAGGTCTCAAATTTTCTATCTTTTTTATAGCGTTCTTTTTTTTGCTCTAGGATTTCCTGCTCTTTTTCATGGATTATTTTAAGAAAATTTTCAAATTCTTCAAGGTGTTTATAGTGGTTTGAGAATGTGTTTTGCTCGGATGTTAATTTTATTTGTGCTTTGGACTGTTCGGACCTATGATTTGCTGCACACAATCCAATGAAAGCTGCCATGATCGCAAGAAATGTGGCAGGAACCTTAAAATGATTTGCGAATTTTTCGAATCCATTTGAATTGAATTCAAATGGTATGTGTCGTAAATCGTAAGCAATTAGAACGGAGCTAATTATTGCAATAGAAAGGATAAATCCACCTCCCCATTGGACAATAGGCAGGGAGAATAAATTTTTTTGGGGAGAGAAATCAATTTTCATGGAATTAGTGAAATAATTTTCGATGTTGCAAGATACGTTGACGAGGAATAATTGTCAACAGTATGCATGCCACGATCTCATGTCCTACCTCCCCGAAATTTTCCGTCATAGCTTGAGACCCCTCTAAAGTATATCCAATGTGTTGGCTTGCTTTTGATCTGGTCGTATGCTGAGAATCCCCGGGCGCCGAATTGCTGAAGTTTCAGTCGATCTTGCCAAAGCGATGGAACGGCCTCGAGGTATTTCATTTGGCTAAATTGCAGCCCAGCACCGCCCTAAGACTTCCCCATAGCCACATATGCCACCCACTTTTCGTCTGCATCTTCGTGCAGGATTTAGCACCTGACCCTTGCGGCACGGCAGAAAGTGATTTATATGGTCTGTGTTGGTGAAATTGTCGCAGCATCGATAATGCACTATAGTGTTCACATATCACATGTGCGCCGACTACACCCCCAGCCGTAAAGAGCAAATCGAAGACCGCATCGGTGTTCGATCGCCTCAACTCGACTTGCCGCCCGAGGCGTGGCCCGGCTACATGGCACCCATCCTGCGCGGCTCTCATGAGGCACCAGGCCAGCTGGAAATCGTCCCGGCCATTTTTGGCATGGTGCCGCATTGCGCGAATGAGATGCTGGCCGAACGCAAGGGGCAGCGGCTGCGCGACGTTCATGCCATGAGTTTGTGAGGGGGAATGTAGATTAGTAGAGCAGAGCGCTGATTGTCGCTGCATCAACAGCGGCAATCAGCCTCGGCACGCTGGCCAGGCCAGTGAACCAAGTTGGCTCGTGCTACCTCGGGGAGGTAATTCGACTCTAACATTAGGAGGTTCACATTTTGGCTTTTCCCATCATCCCCTGGATCGGCGGCAAACGACGCCTGGCCGACCGCATCATCCCGCAATTTCCGCCTCACACCTGCTACGTAGAGGTTTTCGCCGGCGGCGCCGCGCTGTACTTCATGCGACCACCGGCCGAGGTTGAGGTGCTGAACGACGTCAACGGTGAGTTGATCAACCTGTACCGCGTCGTCAAGAATCATCTGGAGGAATTCGTGCGCCAGTTCAAGTGGGCGCTGTCGAGCCGCGAGGTGTTCAAGTGGCTGCAGGAGACGCCACCGCACACCCTGACGGACCTGCAGCGCGCGGCGCGCTTCTTCTATCTGCAGCAGCATGCCTTCGGCGGCAAGGTCGACGGCCAGACGTGGGGCACGGCCACGACCGCGCCGCCGCTTAACCTGCTGCGCATCGAGGAGAACCTGTCGGCCGCGCACCTGCGCCTGTCTGGCGCCTACATCGAGAACCTGGACTGGTACAAATGCCTGGAGCGCTACGACCGGCCGCATACGCTGTTTTACCTGGACCCGCCGTACTGGGAGACGGCCGGCTATGGCGTGGAGTTTGAATTCGCTCAGTACGAGAAGATGGCCGAGCTGCTGGCCCGGCTGAAGGGTAAGGTCATCTTGAGCCTGAATGACCATCCGGACATCCGGCGCGTGTTTGCCGGTTTCCAGATGGATACAACCGGCATCCAGTACAACGTGGCCGGAGGTGGCAAGGGAGTCGAGCGCCGGGAACTGATTATTTACAGTTGGGATAGGGTTGCGGAACCTGCCGGGTTATTTTAAGGAAAAAATTAAGTATCGCCAGGATCGATTTATATATAGTCAACTCCTGGCGGTAGAGTAATAATTTACTTAATAGGCGCACGCTAGGATGCTACTCTTCCAATAGGTCATTATAAGCATCTAACATTGCCTCAACTTCTGGCCACTTGTTATCCATACTGATTAATGCCTCAAGTGGATGTCCACCTTTTCGATGTGATTTTGCAATTGCCCATAACAGATAGTCCAAAGTCACTGGTGCGCTAAGCGCTTGAAACGCATGAGTCGTATTTATAACTGCATGGTGAGGAAATTTAGCGTTTGCCGTCTTGATGCTTTCAATTAACTTTTGACTTTTACCTCGTAACGCAAGCTTCTGATGTCCATCTAATTCAGCTGCATAATGCGCCGCCACTTCCTTCGCTGCGGCAACCTCGGCACGCAAAGCCTCCAATTCGTCATGTGTTGCGGCTGGGGGGGGGGCACCACCCAGCGCTCTTATCAGGAGCTGAAAGGCCTCTTCATACTTTTCAATTTCAATAAAGTTGCCGTAAAGTTTTCCTTTTAAAAATCCTGGAAGTTCTACCTTTTCGATTAGTAATGGTAATACCACAACTCTATTTTCTTCAATTTCTCGATTGGATGCAATATCGAGTTCACGCGTCACCCATTTGCTTGCAATAGATGCATTGGATAAAATTACGGCAACATAGTCGACTTCGTCAAGCCCTAAACGAATTTTTTCTATAAGGGAATCGCCAATATTTATTTCAGCCTCATCGATCCAAACGGCATGCCCAGCTTTCCTCAAATCGTTGCCGAGCTTTCTTGCAAAAGGCTTATCGACATTTGTATGGCTCAAAAATATTGTGCTCAAAACTCTCTCCAATTTCAAGAATTGAAATTATTAATCTTTTTTGCTGTAGTCGATAGCCGTAAAGCCATCGGCATCCACATCGGACATAGGTACTTCAATTGATAGACCAAAGCGAACTCCATGAATGCGCTCGATGGTTGCTGGTACGGCGTACCTCCGAGATAAAATATAGTTATCTTCAATAATGCTGTACATCTTAAATTGAAAGACCGAAAGGGTGGTTCCTGTAGCTCCAATGATCGGCATATTCGCTCCTTTATGAATGAAAATATCATAATCGCCTTTCCCTGCGGAAAGTGCAACTTTTCTTGATTCGTCTCTCCAATAGTCGTAACGGTGAAAAAAGGGAGTCGCAGGCCCTACCTCGTGCCAGTGCTGCCCAGCAGGCCCGGTGGCGATGGAGGGGATATCTTTACGGTATCCTGCAGATATCCTTGTCGCGCAGCCCGATCCTATGCAGTCGCGAACTCGTGCAAAAGCGCCTGCGCCGGCCGCGACAGCGGAGCGGGGTGGGCTCTTCTAGTTACAAATTTTGTCTTTTGGCTTCCTAGGCTTGGCAATATACTGTGTTTTTGTACAGTATATTTGGATGGATGATGAAGGTTTGGGCATCAAGGCGTCGAGAGGATGGGGCAGTGCTGGCAGCCCCTGCACCGGTAGTAGAGGGCGCCATGCTGCTCGAACTGTTCGTGATCGACGTAACGCTGGAGGGGAATCGACGCCCTTCAAAAGTGGCACGCCTGCAGACGATAGGCGCGCCGCGCATTCTGGCGCAGCTTGCCAGGCCCAAGCTGGTGCGAGCACAGGGATGGAATCTAGTGTTGAGCGGCATTGAGGCATCGAGGGATGCGTCCGGCCACACCCGCGAGGTCGCCCAAACTTGGGTGTGCAAGCTGCACGTACCGGAAAACGCTATCGAATTCCGCGCCAGGGAACTGTATCGATCCGGAGTAGCGCTACCGAAAAAACTTGCACGTGAGAGTGGTGGCTCGCGCGGGCTGCTGGCGGTAGCTGACGATTACTCAAATGTGCTTCAGCGCCACGCCACGTGCGCTGAGCTGCGCGGCCATCAGATTTCCACATTTCCGGAGGGCCGCCTCATTGACTGTTATATCGAGTGGATGTCGGAAGAGTCGTTCGAACTGGGTGGCCTGCAGTTGCGCTCGAGTTTCGAGAGCTGTCCGGAGCAGCTGCAGCGCGGTGGGTGGCTGGTTTGCATCGACGTGAAAGAACGCGAGCTGACGAAGAGCGAGGCGCGCATGATTCGATAGAATACTGATCAACTTAACGCGCGAGGACGATCTGGCCTCGGGTAAATGAAAAGTTATGAGCAAGATTCGAAAACCCCTAAGCATCGAGCAGCTGAAAGAAATTCAAAATCGCAATGACTCGGCCGACGTGCGCGCGCTTTTGTGGGAGGTGCGGCGTCTGCGTGAGATCGCGGCGGCGGCCGATGAATTGGAGCGCAGCTTGGGGCCGCGTGTCGGTATGCCCGGACTGATCCGTGCTTCGCTTCGGGAGCAACTGGACGGCCAGCACTGCTTTGTTGCAATGCCGCTGCCCACATGAACAGACGGTCGCTCAGCGGGCAGTGCACACTTTGCCCGTCGATGCCCAGCCGGACACGCGCTGCTGCTGGTCGACCAGCACGATGACTTGGCAGCCTGCCGCCGCGCTGCCGTAGTTCAGCTGCAGGTATTCGCCCTGGTGTTGATAGCTGGTGGGCGTGCCGTAGCGGGCCGCGAGGGCGAAGCTGTCCAGTCCTATCAGATCACTACTGCGGCGTTTGGCAATGTCACTGGCAGTGCAGCTGAGCAGGGTGGGTAAGATGAGGGTCGCCAGCGCGTGCCTCATTGCAATCCTTCCTTTTGGGGTTATGCTTGTAGGTGGCATGTTCCTTTCTAGTATGTTGGGTGTCCGCCACCCTGATCTTGCGCAGCCTCATATAAGTTCAGGTAGGGCAGTAAAGCGGGCAAGTACCAGGGCGAAATTTGGGCGAAAACGTAGACTTTTCCAGACCATTCCGTAAAAGCAAGAATGGCATGCACTCTATGTCTACAGGGGTTTGAGAATGTTTAAGACAAGAATCAAGAATTTCTGTATAATCTGCTTTTGCGCCAATAGGAAATGCTATGCGTCTACTTCAAAAAGCACTCACATTCGATGACGTGCTGCTCGTCCCAGCCTACTCCAACGTTCTGCCCGCCGATACGTCCCTCAAAACTCGCCTGACCCGCAATATCACCCTGAATATTCCCTTGCTGTCCGCAGCCATGGATACGGTGACGGAAGCCCGCCTCGCGATCGCGATGGCCCAGGAAGGCGGCATCGGCATCATTCACAAGAATTTGAATCCGAAAGACCAGGCACGTGAAGTGGCCCGCGTGAAGCGTTTCGAAGCCGGCGTGCTGCGCGACCCGATCACGATTCCGCCGGAAATGAAAATCCGCGACGTGATCGCCCTGACGGAACAATACGGCATCAGCGGTTTCCCTGTTGTCAAAGGCAAGGAAGTCGTCGGCATCATCACCAACCGCGATTTGCGCTTTGAGCAGGAACTCGACGCGGAAGCTTCCGCCAAGATGACCCCGCGCGAAAAACTCGTGGTCGTCAAGGAAGACGCCGATACGGCCGAAGCCAAGCGCCTGATGAACAAGCACCGCCTGGAGCGCGTGCTGGTCGTCAACGACGCGTTCGAGCTGCGCGGTCTGATCACCGTCAAGGATATCCAGAAGTCGACTTCCCACCCGTTCGCGTCGAAAGACAGCCAGGGAAAACTGCTGGTCGGCGCTGCCGTCGGCGTGGGCGCCAAGGATGAAGAGCGCATCGACCTGCTGGTTGCTGCCGGCGTCGACGTGCTGGTGGTCGATACGGCCCACGGCCACTCGCAGGGCATCCTCGACCGCGTACGCTGGATCAAGACCAAGTATCCGCAAGTCGAAGTGATTGGCGGCAATATCGCTACCGCCGCCGCCGCCAAGGCGCTGGTCGAATACGGCGCCGATGCGGTCAAGGTCGGCATCGGTCCTGGCTCGATCTGCACCACGCGTATCGTCGCCGGTGTGGGCGTGCCGCAAATCACGGCCATCTCGAACGTGGCCGAAGCGCTGGAAGGCACGGGCGTGCCATGTATCGCCGACGGCGGTATCCGTTTCTCGGGCGATATCTCGAAAGCGCTGGCCGCTGGCGCTTCGACCGTCATGATGGGGTCCATGTTTGCCGGTACGGAAGAAGCACCGGGCGAAGTGATCCTGTACCAGGGCCGCAGCTACAAATCGTACCGCGGCATGGGTTCGCTGGGCGCGATGTCCGATGGTTCGGCTGACCGTTATTTCCAGGACGCCACCATGAAGGCCGACAAGTTCGTGCCTGAAGGTATCGAAGGCCGCGTGGCCTACAAGGGCAGCGTGCTGGCGATCATCTTCCAGCTGGTGGGCGGCGTGCGTCAATCGATGGGTTACTGCGGTTGCGCCACCATCGACGAACTGCGCGAAAAAGCGGAATTCGTGGAAATCACCTCGGCCGGCATGCGCGAGTCGCATGTCCATGATGTGCAGATCACGAAAGAAGCGCCTAACTACCGCTCCGAGTAAGCGTACTGGAGAAACTGTCCATGGCTGCGTTCCAGTGCCTCGCCGTACTATTCGTACTGTCTTCGGCACTGCGCCTTGCCCTGAACAGTTTTCCAGCTACGCTATTGTGGTAGCGAAAGTCCAGACCGGCGCCCAGTGCGCCGGTTTTGCAATTGACCCTGAATAAAGCTCCGACCATGCACTCTAAAATCCTCATTCTCGATTTCGGTTCCCAAGTCACCCAGTTGATCGCCCGCCGCGTGCGCGATTCCGGCGTGTTTTCCGAAGTCTTCCCGTATGACGTCAGCGATGAATTCGTGCGCAACTATGGCGCCGCCGGCGTGATCCTGTCGGGCAGCCACAATTCCACGCTGGACGGCGATTCGCCGCGCGCACCGCAAGCCGTGTTCGAGCTGGGCGTGCCCGTGCTGGGCATCTGCTACGGTATGCAAACCATGGCGGCCCAGCTGGGCGGCAAGGTGGAAAATGGCCTGGTGCGCGAATTCGGTTACGCCGAAGTGCGCGCCCGCAGCCACACCAAGTTGCTCAACGGCATTGCCGACTTCGTCACCGACGAAGGCCACGGCATGCTGAAAGTGTGGATGAGCCACGGCGACAAGGTGCTGGAAATGCCGCCAGGTTTCAAGCTGATGGGCAACACTCCGAGCTGCCCGATCGCCGCCATGGCCGACGAAGAGCGCCAGTTCTACGGCGTGCAATTCCACCCGGAAGTGACGCACACGGTGCAGGGCAAGGCCATGATCGGCCGCTTCGTGCATGAAATCTGCGGCTGCAAGTCGGACTGGAACATGCCCGATTACATCAGCGAAGCGGTGGAAAAGATCCGCGCGCAAGTCGGTAGCGACGACGTCATCCTGGGCCTGTCCGGCGGCGTCGATTCGTCCGTCGCGGCTGCCCTGATCCACCGCGCCATCGGCGACCAGCTGACCTGCGTCTTCGTCGACCACGGCCTGCTGCGCCTGGACGAAGGCAAGATGGTGATGGACATGTTCGCCAAGAACCTGGGCGTGAAAGTCATCCGCGTCGATGCGGAAGACCAGTTCATGGGCCATTTGGCCGGCGTCACTGACCCCGAGCAAAAGCGCAAGATCATCGGCCGCGAATTCGTCGAAGTCTTCCAGGTTGAATCGGGCAAGCTGGTCAACGCCAAATGGTTGGCGCAAGGCACGATCTACCCGGACGTGATCGAATCGGCAGGTAAGGGCAAGAAAGGCCAGACCATCAAGAGCCACCACAACGTGGGCGGCTTGCCGGACACCATGAAGCTCAAATTGCTCGAACCCTTGCGCGAACTGTTCAAGGATGAAGTGCGCAAACTGGGCGTCGCGCTCGGCTTGCCGCATGACATGGTCTACCGCCACCCATTCCCGGGCCCGGGCCTGGGCGTGCGCATCCTCGGCGAAGTTAAGAAAGACTATGCCGACCTGCTGCGCCGCGCCGATGCCATCTTCATCGAAGAGCTGCGCAACACGCCGTACGAGTTCGTCGCCGGCCAGGCCGTCGACCCGGACGCGCTGCCAGCGAACTGGTACGAAGCGACCAGCCAGGCGTTCGCCGTCTTCCTGCCCGTCAAATCGGTGGGTGTGATGGGCGATGGCCGTACCTACGAATACGTGGTGGCCCTGCGCGCCGTGCAAACGCAAGACTTCATGACGGCCCACTGGGCGCATCTGCCGCACAGCTTGCTGGGCAAGGTCTCCAACCGCATCATCAATGAAGTGCGTGGCATCAACCGCGTCGTCTACGATATTTCGGGCAAGCCGCCGGCGACCATCGAATGGGAGTGATGAGCTCGCTTTAACTGTTTGATTTTAAAGTGAAAAATATATGGCCGTTGATAATTCAAAAAGAATTATCAACGGCCATTTTTTTGATGTGCGTGCGGTTGATCCGTCGCGCCAAGGAAATGCGTGCATTGACGTCGCCACCGCGATCCCAGGTCAATGAATCCAGCCAGTCATCAGGCAGTTTTTGACTTTACAGGTCAGCGCATGGATCACGTTGCGCGTATTTCCCCGTGAGCCGCACCACTCCATCTGCCGCGACTTCTCAGCAAGGTAGTGATCCGGTTATTTCTCGCTCTTGCTTGCGGACTCGGCGCAATCCAAGGTTTTTTTGTGGATGGCTTCGAGGCCTTGATGCGCGAGGTCCAGCAGCGCTATTTCTACGGTGCAGCCATTTTGCATGGACAGGCGCTTCACGGCGGAGGCAAGCATGGGGGGAAGTTCCAGAAAATTCAGGATCAGCGCCCCTCCGGCCGCTACTGGCGGGTCGATTTGCGTCCCTCTGGCGATGGGTAACGTCCCGTGCATTAACCAGGCGGTGCTGACGTCGAGGGCAGCGGCAATCTTCTCTGCCGCGTCCATAAGCAGTTTGGCTTTGCCTGATTCATAGCGATACAGTTGCGTGGGATTGATGCCCGCCAGTTCGGCAAGCAGCACTTGTGAGATACGAAGATTCTCGCGGCAGCTTTTGAGGCGCTCAGAAACATGGGTGTTGCCAGACATACATATTGCCTTTCAATATATACCGTTCGTGAATGACCGGCTGTGGTGCAGCTGTCTCCACGGTGATGACAGGAGCAAGAGCGTTCTGCCAGCCACAGCTTGGTCAACAGCAATGATTTTACCGCCCGGGAGCGGCATGGCGGCATCCCTTGTTTCGTATTTCTTCCGGTCGGCATGGTCAATGTTGAGATCGTGTACGGATGCCGGATCTGACCCCGCGCCGCGCAGGGGAGGGAGCTGGACGCAGTTGAGCTTGCTAAGAGGTGGCCTGCGTTGCATGAGCTACCTTGCTTGACCTCGCTCTCAGGTCCTGGATGTCAGCGCTCAGGATGGATGAAATACTGACGAATACGGTTTTTCTTGCGGGAGCATGTGCTTTGCTTCCTCAAATTTCTCTTGGGCGAGCAACGCATGGATTGCATGGGCCAGCGGCGTCACATCCGCCACCCTGGTTATCCATTGATGTACGTAAAGTTCTACCGCCTTTTTGCTGAGGCCGATCTGAATGGCTCTGTGAGCTTGCGGCCGCAACAGCAGATCCCGTTCTGGATCCCATTGGATGCGCACGGGCGATGCCTCTTTTTTCGCCGACCATTCGTCCTTGCTCATGGACGTATCCGCGTGGCTCAGGCAGCCGTGCTCCAGTGCCCATTCAAATCCCGCTCGACTGATATCGATCGCCAGTATGCGTTGCTGACCAGCATCTTTGAATCCCCAGCCGGCGCGATACATCATCCATAAGAAAGACGGTTTAATCCACGTCATGCGTTCCATTTTGAATGGGGGCGAAGTAAATGTGCCGTTCGTTAATGCGTCATCTGCGATCACATCCGAATAGGCCTGATAGACACGGATGGTCGATTCGTCGTAGGTGGCCCTGATCTGACGTTCAGGGATGGCTGATGTTGGGTGCTGATCATCTTGCATTGTTACCTTGGTTGAAGCCAGGGAGAATCCCGGCAAGTTTTAACGTGACGCTGACAGTGCCGCCCGACTCCTGCGCGTGGCCTAAGCAATCCTTGCTGCCAGCCATACGTCGCCGGTTGATAGCCCATGCCGATGGGCCCATCAGGATGGTGGCAAGGTGGATGGCCCGACTGGCGAAAGTGGAGCGTGGTCAGCTTTGTAAATCTTACACGACCTTGGCCTCGTCCCGCTGCATGCGCAGGGTGCGCAGCTTGCCGATCAAGGCGATGGGGAGGCCGGGGGTATTCTTACCCGATCTCAGCCCATAGGGTACGCATCAGTTTCTCAAATGTGTATACGGTTCGACTGACTGTCTTACTCGCGCAGTGAAAAGCGCAAGATATGGTGACCGGTATGAGCGAACGGGCTTGCCTCTGCCCTCCAGTCCGCGACAAATCGGACAGGATGGATATATCCGGTGAGAGTATTTGCGAGGGTAGCAGCAGTTTAGTGGTTTGAAAATGTAGAACAGCCCATGGCTTAGCTATCCCATTGAGCATCGAGTTGGAGTAAGTTTTTTGTGGGAAACTTTGTGTATCGGAATGACTGAGCAAGCTGAAGACCTGTTTGACAGGGCTCTTTTATGGGCTCATGTCGATGCACCATCGCCTGCTCACCTGTTTTGCTAGTGGTAATTGGATAGTTGAAAGGTGGTTACCAAAGAGGTAAAGTTTCAAGAAATAAATAAAATTGCCATGCGGAAATAATTATTTTATAATCTACTTAAGAAAATATTCACGTAAGGCAACATATGCACCTGCGCTTGACGCCATGGTGCGGTGTATTTTTGTTTAGCGGCACCTTGTGCGCCGCCGTGTCCGCGCAGACCCGTCCTGAAATTGCACCGCCCCTTCCCAATCCGCCTGGCGCCAGCCAGCGCGACGATGCCAGCCAAGAACTTATCCGCCAGCAAGAACGTGAGCGCCTCCTGCGCCAGCAGCAGGAACGCACTCCCGACGTGCGCCTGCTCGATGCGCCCGCGGCCGCGTCCGCCAACCGCCTGCCTGCGGGCGAATCGCCATGCTTTACGATTGACCAGCTGGTGTTGCGAGGCGAGGGCGCCGCGCAATTCCAGTGGGCGCTGGCTGCCGCCGGGCGCGACGACCTGGGTGCGCCGGACTCTGCGCTGGGACGCTGCCTGGGCACGCAGGCCATCAATGTGCTGATGGGCCGGCTGCAGAACGCCATCATCGCGCGCGGCTATGTCACCACGCGCGTGCTGGCCGAACCGCAGGACTTGAGCAAGGGGACGCTGGCCTTGACCTTGATACCGGGGCGCATCCGCCAGATCGGCTTTGCGCCCGGCACGAATCCCCGCGCCACGTGGTGGAATGCCGTGCCGGCGCGCCCTGGCGACTTGCTCAATGTGCGCGATACGGAACAGGCGCTGGAAAACTTCAAGCGCGTGCCGACGGCCGAAGCCGATATCCAGATCATGCCGGCCGAGGGCGGCAATGCGAAGCCGGGCGAGAGCGACCTGCAGATCCAGTGGAAGCAGGGCTTGCCGTTCCGCCTGGCGCTGGGCCTCGACGATGGCGGTTCGCGCTCGACGGGCAAGCTGCAGGGCAGCGTGACCCTGTCGTATGACCATTGGCTGACCCTGAACGACCTGTTTTACCTGAGCCTGAACCAGAACGTCGACGGCGACCGCGACGGCCCGCGCGGCACGGCCGGCATGGTGGCCCACTATTCGATTCCCTACGCCTACTGGCTGCTGGCCTTCACGGTCAGCGACAGCCATTACCACCAGTCCGTGGCCGGCATCAGCCAGGACTACAACTACAGCGGCGCCAGCCAGAATCGCGAAGTGAAACTGTCCCGCCTGGTCTACCGGGATGCGTCGCGCAAGACGACGCTTTCCCTGCGCGGCTGGCAGCGTTCCGCGCAAAACTTCATCGACGACACGGAAGTGGAAGTGCAGCGCCGCCGCATGGCCGGCTGGGAAATCGGTATCGGCCACCGCGAATTCCTGGGGCAGGCCACGTTTGACGTCAACCTGCAATACCGGCGCGGTACTGGCGCGATGGAGGCGCTGGCCGCGCCCGAGGAAGCGTTTGGCGAGGGTACCTCGCGCATGCGCTTGCTGCTGGCCGACGCGGCCGTGTCGGCGCCGTTCACGCTGGCTGGCCAGCCGCTGCACTACACGGGCAGCTGGCGCACGCAGCACAACCGTACGCCGCTGGTGCCGCAAGACCGCTTCGCCATCGGCGGGCGCTACACGGTGCGCGGCTATGACGGCGAAAGCAGCCTGTCGGCCGAACGGGGCTGGCTGCTGCGCAACGAAGTCGGCGTGCCGCTGGGCAGCAGCGGCCAGCAAGCGTATGTGGGACTCGATCATGGCGAGGTATCGGGGCCGTCCGCGGAATGGCTGATCGCGCGCCGCCTGACGGGCGGCTTCGTCGGCTTGCGGGGGCAATGGCTGGGCGTGCAGTACGACGCCTTTGTCGGCTGGCCCGTGCATAAACCTGAACTCTTCCGCACGGCCAGTCATACGGCAGGTTTCAGCCTGAACGCCAGTTATTGATATTTAGCAATGTAGTTACGTAGTTTTAAAGAATTAAGTCACTAAACGCAGCCATCCGCCAGACGTTTTCCTTTCCCTGTATTTGGCCGCTATTAGGACTTTCATGAACAAGAACCTGTACCGCATCATCTTCAACAAACGCCGTGGCCAATTGATGGTCGTCGCCGAAAATGCTTCGTCGCAAGGCAAGGCTGCCAAGGGGGAGGGAGGCCTGGACAGCGGCGTGTTTGGCGGTGATGGCGGTGGCGGGGTCAATGCCAAATTGCGGCCCCTGGCCTTGGCGATATTTGGCGCGCTGGGCATGGTGAGTTTTGTCGCCGGGCCGGCCATGGGACAGATCGTGGCCGATCCGAACGCGCCGGGCCGCCAGCGTCCGACCGTGGTGCAAAGCGCGAACGGCGTGACACAGGTCAACATCCAGACGCCGAGCGCGGCGGGCGTGTCGCGCAATACCTACAGCCAGTTCGACGTGACGGCGAATGGCGCCATCCTGAACAATAGCCGCGGCAATGTGCAGACGCAGACGGGCGGCTGGGTGCAAGGCAACCCATGGCTGGCGGGCGGCAGTGCGCGCGTGATCCTCAACGAAGTCAACTCAGCCAACCCGAGCCAGCTGCGCGGCTATGTCGAGGTGGCGGGCCTGCGGGCCGAAGTCGTCATCGCCAATCCGGCCGGCGTGGCCATCGACGGCGGCGGTTTCATCAATGCCAGTCGGGTCACGCTGACGACGGGCACGCCTATCCTCAACGGCGGCAACCTGGACGGCTACATGGTGCAGCGCGGCGTGGTCAGCATCAACGGGCGTGGCCTGGATACGTCGCTGAGCGACTACACGGCCATCCTGGCGCGCGCCGCACAGATCAATGTCGGCATCTGGGCGCAGGAATTGAAAGTGGTGACGGGGGCGAACCAGATCGATGCGGCGCATGGCGTGGCGGGCGGTATTGCTGGCGTGGGGCCGGCCCCGGCCTACGCGCTGGACGTGGCACAGCTGGGCGGCATGTACGCGGGCAAGATCACCCTGATCGGCACGGAAGCGGGCCTGGGCGTGCGCAATGCGGGCGTCTTGGCGGCCACGGCGGGTAATCTGGTGCTGCAATCGAATGGCTGGCTGAGCAACAGCGGCAATATCCAGTCCGCCGGCGCGGGCAGCCAGACCAGCATTGCCGTGACGGGCGACGTAGCCAATAGCGGCACCGTGTATGCGGGCGGCGACAGCCAGGTGCAGGCGCAGGGCAACATTGCCAACAGCGGCGTGATCGCGGCCCAGGGCAATGCCAAGGTGCATGCCACGGGGGCGGCGGCGCGCATCGATGCCACTGCTGGCTCGGTGCTGGCGGCTGGCTTGAATCTGGACAATACCTTGGCTGCCAGCGGCAAGCTGAGCGTTTCTGCTGGCGACACCATTGCCGTGCACGGCACGGCCGTGGCTGGCGGCGACAGCAGCCTGGCGGCGCGCCAGCTGGACCTTGCTGGGGCGCAAGTTTCGGGCGGGAATGTCAGCCTGGGCGCCAGCGCTGGCGACCTCGAAGCCAGCCGCGCGCAGGTCACCGCCCGCGACCGCCTGCAACTGGACGCGGCGCACACCGTGCGCAGCGATGCGGCGCAACTGGTGGGTCAGCAATTGGGCGTGAACGCGCACGACTTGTCGAACGTGGGCGGCCAGATCATGCAACTGGGCAACGGTGATCTGGCCATCCGCTTGCCGGGTGCACTGGACAATACGCGCGGCGTCATCGCCACGAATAGCCAGGCTTTGCGTCTGCATGCTGCCAGCCTGAGCAATCAGGATGGGCAAATCCAGCATGCGGGTACGGGCGCGCTGGAGATCGGCGCAGCGCAAGTCAACTTGCAGCGCGGCAGCATCCTCAGTAATGGCGCCATGGCGCTCACGGGCGAGCACATCGACCACCGCGCTGCGCGCACGGTGGCGGGGCAGCTCAGCATCGACGCCGCAACCCTGGACAACCGGGGCGGCAGCCTGGCGCAGAGCGGCCAGGGCGCTACCGGCGTGCACGTGCGCGGCGGGTTGGACAATCGCGGTGGCGCGCTGGAAAGCAATGGCGCTTTGAGCGTGCAGGCGGGGAATGTACAAAATCAGAAGGGCCGTATCGTCTCGGGCACGGATGTGGCGCTGTCGACAGGTGCGCTGGACAATACCGAGGCGACCCTGGCGGCGGGCGGCAAGTTGCGCCTCGACAGCGGCGACGTCGACAATACGCGCGGCCAGATCCAGGCGCTGGCGGGCGATGCGGCCCTGACGGTGGCAAAGCTGAACAATACGGCCGGCAGCGTGTTTGCCGGTGGCAACCTTGCCACCCGGGCCAACGAAGTGCTCAATAGCGGCAACCTGTATGCGGCCGGCAGCCAGGCGCTGCAGGTCAGCGGCGCCGTCAGCAACAGCGGCGTCATTGCCGCGCAAGGCGATAACCGCGTCGACGCCAGCCGCATCGACAGCGCTACTGGCAGCCTGCTGGGCGCCGGCATCCGCGCCGACGGCAGCCTGGCCGGCAACGGCCAGTTGCAACTGACGACTGCGCAAGC
This sequence comes from Janthinobacterium sp. SUN033, assembly GCF_030397595.1. Classification (NCBI taxonomy): domain Bacteria; kingdom Pseudomonadati; phylum Pseudomonadota; class Betaproteobacteria; order Burkholderiales; family Oxalobacteraceae; genus Janthinobacterium; species Janthinobacterium sp. SUN033. Next base: position 1,616,803 of record NZ_JAPQNV010000001.1, on the reverse strand, counting down.
GATCAGTGCGCACGGTCAGAACCTGGCCGCCGGCAAGACTAGCATGCACGCAGCGGCCATCGACCTGAGCGGCAGCCAGACGGGCGGCGCGGCGATTAGCCTGAACGCCAGCGCCGGCAACGTCGTCACCGATGGCGCACTGGTGACGACCACGGGCCTGCTGTCCGTGACGACGGCCGGCAGCGGCCAGGCCCTGTCGAACGTGCGCGGCACCCTGAGCGCGGGCCAGTTGGATATCACAACGGGATCGCTCGACAACCGCGGCGGCACCTTGATCCAGACGAGCGCTGGCGACACGGTATTGACAGGCAGCACCCTGGACAACACGGGCGGACGCATCGCCGTCAACAGCGCCAAGCTGGCGCTGACTGCGGAACAGGTGACTAATCGCGACGGCAGCATCGAGCACGCGGGCACGGGCAGCCTGAGCATCGACGCGGTGCGTTTCGATGACGAGCGCGGCAAGGTGACGGGCAATGGCCTGGTTGATATCCAGGCGGAAACAATTGATCACCGCCATGCCGTCACGACCGGGCAGCAGGTAACAGTGCAGGCCGACAATCTGGACAACCGCGACGGTACCCTGCAGCAGACGGGACCAGGACAGATGCGCGTGGACGTGGCGCAGACCCTGGACAATACGCGCGGCAACATTGCCGGCAATGGCGGCGTGCAAGTGCAGGCTGCTGTGGTGGACAACAGCAAGGGCCGTATCACGTCCGCTGCCTCGGCAGATATCACCAGCAAGGGCGCGCTGACCAATACGGACGGCGTGATTGCTGCGACTGCCGACTTGCATGTGGCAGGTGTAAATATTGACAACACGCATGGCGTATTGCAGGCGGACAATTTACGTCTGGGTGCGGCGACCTTGCTGAACCAGCAGGGCACGCTCAGCGCCGGTTCGGACCTGAGGGCGCGCCTCAGCGCAGACTTGAGCAACACCGGTCTGCTGTACGCGGGCCGCAACCAGCAACTGACGGTGGGCGGTGTGCTGAACAACAGCGGTTCCATCGCCTCCGTTGGCAACACCAATATTTCCGCTAATAAAGTGACCAGCAGCGGCTTGCTCGGCGCCGGCGTGAAAGCGGACGGCAGCTTGGGCGTGGCAGGTGATCTCAGCATCAACGCCGATGGCGTCTTGCAAGCGAGTGGCCAGAACCTGGCGGCGGGCAGCGCCGTGCTGGCGGGCGACAATGTGGACTTGTCGGGCAGCCAGACGGGGGCAAGCAACATCGCCATCACCGCGCGCAGCGGCGACGTATTGACGAACAAGGCCGTGATTTCCGCCAGCAATCTGCTGGCTATTACCGCCAATGCGAACAATGGACAATCGCTGGTGAATAGCCAAGGGCAACTGGTGGGTGGGCAGTTGCAGCTGAACGTGGTGAATGTGAACAACGCCAGCGGCGAGATAGTGCAGACAGGGAGTGGGGATACCGTCATCAGGACGGACAAGCTGGACAACACGGCCGGCCGTATCGCCGCCAACAGCGCGAACCTGGCGTTGAACGCGACGGTGTTGACGAACATCAATGGCAAACTGGAACACGCGGGTGCAGGCGTTCTGGCCATTAACGCAGGTCAGTTCAACAACCAGTACGGCAAGATCACGGGCAATGGCAAGCTTGACATCACTGCCGCCGCCATCGACCACCGCAATGCGACGACGGTGGCGAATCAGCTGATCGTCAACGCCGGCAGCCTGGACAACCGCGCCGGCAGCCTGGCGCAAACGGGTACAGGTTTGATGAGCCTCAATGCCGGCGGCTCGCTGAACAACACGGGCGGCAAGATCGAGGGCAATGGCGATGTGCTTGTGAAGGCAGCAACCTTGCTGAACAGCACGGGCCGCTTCGTGGCGGCGCAGGATGCCGAATTGAATGTGGGTAGCCTGGACAATACGGAAGGGATCGTGGCCGCAGGGCGCAACCTGGCATTGAGCGGTGCTGACATCAACAATACCAAGGGCCAGTTGCAAGCCGTGGCCGGCAACGCCACCTTGAACGTCGCGAACTTGAACAATGCGGCAGGCAACGTGTTTGCCGGCGCCAACCTGAACGCGACACTGGCCAGCCTGAATAATACAGGCAGCCTGTATGCGGCCGGGAATCAATCCCTGAACGCAACAGGCGCCATCGTCAACACGGGCGTCATCGCGGCGCAGGGAGATACCAGCATCACGGCCAATCGCCTCGATAGCAGTGCAAGCAGTCTCATTGGCGCCGGTATCCAGGCCGATGGCAAGCTGGGCACGTCTGGCGACCTGGCGATCGGCACCGCGCAAGCACTGAATGCACACGGCCAGATTTTGGCGGCCGGCAATGCCAATCTGACAGGTGCCACGCTCGACATCAGTGGCAGTCAGGCCAGCGCGGCCAATATCGGCCTGATGGCAACCCAGGGCGAGGTCAGCACGAACAAGGCCGTGGTGACGACGCCGGGCACGTTGAACGTGACGACCAGCGCCACCTTGCACAACACGGACGGTACTTTGCAGGCGGGCCAGCTCAACCTGCATGTGGCAAACCTGGACAACGCCAAGGGTACGTTGCTGCAAACGGGTACGGGTAACACCGTCATCCAGACGGGCAATCTGGATAACACGGCTGGTCGCATCGCCGTCAACAGCGACAAGCTGGCCCTCGATGCGACTACGCTGACGAACCGCGATGGCAAGATCGAGCATACGGGAGCCGGCATCCTGTCCGTGCAGGCGGGCGTGCTGGACAACAGCAAGGGCCGTATCACATCCGCCGCGGCGGCCGACATCGTTAGCAAGGGCGCGCTGAACAATACCGATGGCGTGATGGCAGCGACTGCCGACTTGCAGGTGGGCGGTATTGCACTGGATAACACCCGAGGCATATTGCAAGCGGACAATTTACGTCTGGATGCCGCTACCTTGCTGAACCAGCAAGGCACGCTCAGCGCCGGCACGGACCTGACGGCGAAAGTGAGCGGTGACCTGAACAACGCTGGCCTGCTGTACGCGGGCCGCAACCAGCAATGGACAGTGGGCGGCGTGCTGAATAACACGGGGTCGATCGCCTCCGTCAACAACACCCATATTTCCGCTGGCAAAGTGACCAGCAGCGGCTTGCTGGGCGCTGGCATCAAGGCGGACGGTAGCTTGGGCACGGCAGGCGATCTGACCATCCATGCCGATGGCGTGTTGCAAGCGAGCGGGCAGAACCTGGCGGCGGGCAGCGCTCAGTTGAAAGGTGGATCGGTCGATTTGTCGGGTAGCCAGACTGGCGCGGTGAATATCGCCATCATGGTAAATATTGGCGATGTCGTGACGAACAAGGCGGTGATTTCCGCCAGCAACGTGCTGGCCATCACGGCCAACGCGCATAACGCGCAGTCACTGGTAAATACGCAGGGCCAGCTGGTGGCCGGCCAGTTGCAACTGAACGTGGCCAACCTGAACAACGCCAGCGGCGACATCGTGCAAACGGGCACCGGCGATACAACCATTACCACAGGAAAACTCGACAACACGGCGGGTCGTATCGCCGTCAACAGCGCGAACCTGGCTTTGAACGCCACGGTATTGACGAACATCAATGGCAAGCTGGAGCACGCAGGCGCCGGCATCCTGGCCATCAACGCGGGCCAGTTCAACAATCAGTTCAGCAAGATTACGGGTAATGGCAAGCTCGACATCACGGCGACTAGCTTGGATCACCGCAATGCCACGACCATCGCGAACCAGCTGACGGTCAATGCGGGCACGCTGGACAATCGCAGCGGCAGCCTGGCGCAAACGGGTACAGGTTTGATGAACGTCAATGCGACTGGTTTGTTGGACAATACGGGCGGCAAGATCGAAGGCAATGGCGATGCGCTGGTAAAGGCCACTACCTTGCTGAACAACAAGGGCCGCATCGTGGCGGCGCAGGATGCCGCGTTGAACGTCGGTAGCCTGGACAATACGGATGGTACGGTGGCTGCCGGCCGCAACCTGGCATTGAGCGGTGCTGACATCGACAATACCAAGGGCCAGTTACAGGCCGTGGCGGGCGATGCGACCTTGAATGTTGCGACCTTGAATAATACGACAGGCAGCGTGTTCGCTGGCGGTAACCTCAGCGCTACGCTCGATACCTTGAATAACAGCGGAAGCCTGTATGCGGCTGGTAACCAGACCTTGACCGCCAGCGGCACCATCATTAACACGGGCGTGATCGCGGCACAAGGCAACACCAGCCTCACGGCAAAGATCCTCGACAGCAGCGCAAGCAGCCTCATCGGCGCCGGCATGCAGGCCGATGGCAAGCTGGGTACGGCTGGTGACTTGACCATCAACACCGCGCAAACGCTGGCTGCACACGGCCAGAATCTGGCGGCGGGCAAGGCGACCCTGACAGGCGCCAGCATCGACATCGGCGGCAGCCAGACCAGCGCGACGAACATCGGCCTGACGGCCACTCAGGGCGATGTTGCCACGAACAAGGCCGTGGTGATGACGCCAGGCACATTGAACATCACGAGCAATGCCGCCCTGCACAACACGGAAGGCACCTTGCAGGCGGGTCAATTCGACTTGCATGTGGGCAATCTGGACAACGCCAAGGGCACTCTCTTGCAAACGGGCACGGGCGATACCGTCATCCAGACGGGCAATCTTGACAACACGGCTGGCCGCATCGCCGTCAACAGCACGAACTTGAATATCGATGCCGCCAAGGTCACGAACCAGGATGGCAAGATCGAGCATGCGGGCACGGGGACGCTGAATGTGCAGGCGGGTGTGCTGGACAACAACAAGGGCCGCATCACGTCGGCGGCAGCAGCTTCTGTCATCAGCAAAGGTGTGCTGAACAATACGGATGGCGTGATCGCCGCCACCACCAATCTGCAGGTTGGCGGCACTGCACTGGACAACACGCGCGGCGTCTTGCAGGCGGACAATTTACATCTTGAGGTGGCGGCCTTGCTGAACCAGCAGGGGACAGTGAGCGCTGGCATGGACCTGACGGCGAAAGTGAGTGGTGATTTGAATAACGCTGGCCTGCTGTATGCGGGCCGCAACCAGCAACTGACGGTGGGTGGTTTGCTGAACAATAGCGGGTCGATTGCCTCCGTGAATAACACGACGATTACCGCTGGCAAAGTGACCAGCAGCGGCTTGCTGGGCGCCGGTGTGAAAGCGGATGGGAGCCTGGGTACGGCAGGCGATCTGACCATCCATGCCGATGGCGTGTTGCAAGCGAGCGGGCAGAACCTGGCAGCGGGCAGCGCTCAGTTGAAAGGTGCATCGGTCGATTTGTCGGGTAGCCAGACTGGCGCAACGAATATCGCCATCACGGCAAATACTGGCGATGTCGTGACGAACAAGGCGGTGATTTCCGCCAGCAACGTGCTGGCCATCACGGCCAACGCGCATAACGCGCAGTCACTGGTAAATACGCAGGGCCAGCTGGTGGCCGGCCAGTTGCAACTGAACGTGGTCAACCTGAACAACGCCAGCGGGGAGATCGTGCAGACGGGCACGGGCGACACCGTCATCACCACCGGCAAGCTGGACAATACGGCAGGCCGCATCGCCGTCAACAGCGCGAACCTGGCCTTGAACGCCTCCGTCTTGACCAATATCAATGGCAAGCTGGAACACGCGGGCGCGGGCATCCTGGCTATCAACGCGGGCCAGTTCAACAACCAGTTCGGCAAGATTACGGGCAACGGCAAAGTGGACCTCACCGCTGCGACCTTGGACCACCGCAATGCCACCACCGTGGCCAATCAGCTGACGGTGAACGCGGGCAGCCTGGACAACCGTGCCGGCAGCCTGGCGCAAGCGGGTACAGGTTTGATGAATGTCAATGCGACTGGTTTGCTGGACAACACGGGCGGCAATATCGAAGGCAATGGCGATGCTCTGGTGAAAGCAGGTACGTTGTTGAACAACAAGGGCCGCATCGTGGCGGCACAGGATGCCAAGTTGAACATCGGTAGCCTGGATAACACGGAAGGCACGGTGGCGGCGGGGCGCAATCTGGCATTGACCGGTGGCGATATCGACAATACCAAGGGTCAGTTGCAGGCCGTGGCGGGCGATGCGACCTTGAAGGTTGGCAAGCTGAACAACAACGCGGGCAGCGTGTTTGCCGGCGGCAACCTGAACGCTACGCTCGACACCTTGAACAACAGCGGCAGCCTGTATGCGGCCGGCAATCAAACCTTGACCGCCAGCGGCGCCATCGTGAACACGGGCGTGATCGCGGCGCAAGGCAACAACAGCCTCACGGCGAAAAGCCTCGATAGCAGCGCAAGTAGCCTGATCGGCGCCGGTATGCAGGCCGATGGCAAGCTGGGCACGGCTGGTGACTTGACCATCAACACCGCGCAAACGCTGGCTGCACACGGCCAGAATCTGGCGGCGGGCAAGGCGAACGTGACAGGCGCCAGCGTGGACTTGTCTGGCAGCCAGACCAGTGCCGCCAACATCGGCCTGACGGCAACCCAGGGCGATGTCAGCACGAACAAGGCGGTGGTGACGACGCCAGGCGCGCTCAGCATCACGACGAGCGCCACCTTGCACAACGCGGAAGGTACCTTGCAGGCGGGCCAGCTCGACTTGCATGTGGGCAACCTGGATAACACCAAGGGCAGCGTCATCCAGACGGGCTCGGGCGATACCGTCATCCAGACGGGCAATCTCGACAACAGCGCCGGTCGCATCGCCGTCAATAGCGCGAATCTGACCCTGGGTGCGGCCAGCTTGACGAATGCGGGCGGCAAGATCGAGCATGCGGGCAGCGGCACCTTGGCCATCACGGCAGCCACCTTGCAGGGGGCCGGCGGCAGTATCATCGGCAATGGCGCCGTCGATCTGAAGGCAGGCTTGTTCGACCACGCCAACGCCACCACCACGGGACGCTCCCTGAGCGTGCAGGCAGACAGCCTGAGCAACCGGGGCGGTCATCTGCTGCAGACGGGCGCGGGTGGCATGACGGTTGCCGTCACCGGCCAACTGGACAATTCAAATGGCGAAATCGCTGGCAACGGCACCTTGTCGGTGCAGACCGGCAGCCTGGACAACACCAAAGGCAAGATCACCTCGGCCACGTCCGCCGACATCGCCAGCACTGGCGCGCTCGTCAATACCGATGGCGTGATCGCGGCGGCGACCGATTTGCACCTGGGTGGCGCCATCGACAATACGCGCGGCTTGCTGCAGGCGGGGACCGGCGCCTTGCGCCTGGATGCGGCCAGCCTGCGCAATGCGCAAGGCACGCTCAGCGCGGCCACGGATATCACGGCCAAAGTCGTCGGCGACGTGCTGAACGCTGGCGTGTTGTATGCGGGGCGCAACCAGACTCTGGATATCGGCGGCTTGCTCAGCAATACAGGCTCGCTGGCAGCCCTGGGCAGTACGACAATCACGGCGGGCAGTCTGGGCGGCAACGGGTTATTGGCGGCCGGCATGCGCGCCGATGGCAGCTTTGCCGCGGCCGGTGACCTGACCGTGACGGCCCGTGGCGCTTTGCAAGCTGGCGGCCAGAACATGGCGGCCGGCCAGCTGCAGATAATGGGCGCATCGGTCGACGTGGGCGGCAGCCAAACCAGCGCAGCGAATATCGGCTTGACGGCCTTGACGGGCAATGTGACGACCAGCAAGGCGGTCGTGTCGACGAATGGTTTGCTCGCCATCACGGCGAATGCCGGCAACGGGCAGGCACTGGTGAACCAGGGCGGCAGCTTGAGCGCTGGGCAATTGGCCCTGCGCGTTACCAACCTGGACAACGCCAAAGGCACCTTGATACAGACGGGTGCTGGCGACACGCTCATCGAAACAGGCAAGCTGGACAATACGGGCGGGCGCATCGCCGTCAACAGCGCCAACCTGCGCCTGCAGGCGGGTGACTTGACGAATGTCGACGGCAAGATCGAGCATGCCGGCAAGGGCGTGCTGGAGATCCGCGCCACCAATTTGTATGGCCAGCGGGGCCAGCTGACGGGCAATGGCGCGCTGCAGGTGGCGGCCAATTACCTCGATCACCGCAATGCGAGCCTGCTGGCGCAGCAGGTGAACGTCTCCGCCGGCATCCTCGATAATCGCCAGGGGCAGATCACGCAGCTGGGCACGAGCGCGGCGACAGTGCTGGCCAGTACGCGCCTGGACAATAGCGGCGGCAAGATCGAGGCGAATGGCAATGTGCGCGTGGAAACGGGCGAGTTGCTCAATGAGCATGGCCGTATTGCTTCTGCACAAGATGTCAATGTGGCAGCAACGGGCAAGCTGGACAATACTAGCGGCGTGATCATTGCCGGGCGCGACCTGACGCTGGCCGGCGGCAAGGTAGACAATACCCTGGGCCAGTTGCAGGCGGCAGGCGGCAATGCGCAATTGACGATGGACGAGCTGCTCAATGCGCAAGGCAGCCTCGTTGCCAGCGGCAATCTGACGACGACGGCGGGCAGCGTGCGCAACAGCGGCAGCCTGTTTGCCGGCACAGAACAAACGCTCACCGTGACGGGCGCGCTGGAAAATGCCGGCGTGATCCTGGCCCAGGGCAACAACACGATCAGTGCCAACAGCGTCAACAGCGGCGCGGCCAGCCTGATCGGCGCGGGTGTGAAAGCCGATGGCAGCCTGCAGACGAGCGGCAATCTGCAAATCACGGCGCAGCAGGCATTGGGAGCGCATGGGCAAGTGTTGGCGGCAGGCAATGCCGTCCTGCGCGGCGGCAGCGTCGACCTCGGCGGCAGCCGCAGCAGCGCTGGCAATATCAGCCTGACGGCGACAAGCGGTGATGTCAGCACCAGTGGCGCCGTGGTCACTACGCCCGGCGCCTTGACGATTACATCTGGACAGGCAAGCTGGAACAACCAGCGCGGCGACATCAGCGCCGGCCAACTTGCCGTCACAGCCGGCAACCTGAACAACCAGCAAGGCAGCATCGTACAGACGGGTGCCGGCAATACGGCCATCGACTTGACATCGCCAGCAGGCGTGCTGGACAACACGGGCGGGCGCATCGCCGTCAACAGCGCCAACCTGGGCCTGAAAGCGGGTACGCTGACGAATACGGATGGCAAGATCGAACATGCGGGCAGCGGCACCTTGAGTCTGCAGGCCGCGCAGTTGAACGACCAGCGCGGACAGATCACGGGCAATGGCGCGCTGGTCGTCACGGCCGGCGCCATCGACCACCGCAACGCCAGCACCATCGCGCAGCAAGTGAGCGTGACGGGCACGATCCTGGACAATGCGGGCGGCAACCTGACGCAGCTGGGCAAGGGCGATACCAGCATTCAATTGACGACCAGCCTGGACAACCGCGGCGGCACGATTGCCAGCAACGGCAACACGACGATTGTTGCACCGACCCTCAACAATCAGGGCGGCAAGCTGCAGGCGGCCGGCACGGCCAACCTGACGCTGACGGCAAACAACGTGCTCGACAACCGCCATGGCGGCGTCATCGCCGGCGGCGGCAATGTCGTGCTGGGTGCCGGAAATCTGCTGAACCAAGGCGGCAGCGCCACGGCGGGCGGGCAGCTGACGGCAAATGTGGTGCAGGCATTGAACAATGCGGGCGGCTTGCTGGCCGCCACGGGCAATATGACCGTGAACGCGGCCAGCGTCGACAACAGCGCCGGGGGTAAGTTGGCCTCGGTACAAGGCCTGTTGGCGGTCACGTCCACGGGCGCCACCGTCAACAATGGCGGCACTCTGCAAGCGGGCGGCGATATCATCCTGCGCAATGGCGGTCTGTGGAACGGGCAGGGCACCATTGCGGGCGCGAATGTCACGCTCGACACGCACGGCCAGGTTTTCAACAATACGCAGGGCACGCTGGCGGGCGCAGGCACCGTCAACTTGCAGACGGGCATCCTGGACAACGATGGCGGCTTGCTGCAGTCGGGCGGCGCCATGACCATCGACACGCACGGTAATGCCTTGCTCAACACCAATGCGGGCGCGTACGCGGTGCGCCATCCGGGCAGCGCGGGCGGCATCAGCAGCGGCGCAGGATTGACCCTGCAAACGGGCAGCTGGAACAATGCGGGCGGCTATCTGGGCGCGGCCGGCAACATCACGGGCAGCGTGGGCCAGCTGGATAACCGTGGCGGCCAGCTCGTCGGCAAGTCGGCGCTGGACCTGGCCCTGAGCGGCTTGCAAAACCAGGGCGGGCAAATCCAGGTGCTGGGCAATATTGGCTTGAACGCGGGTGGCGGCAGTATCAACAACCAGCAAGGCTTGATCCGCTCCGGCGCGGCCGTCACGGTGACGGGCGGCACCATTGACAATGCCAGCACCCTGGGCGCGAACCAGGGCATCGAAGGCATCCATGTGACCCTGAACAGTGTCAATGTCAGCAATGTGCAGGGCGCGGTGCGCGCCGATGGCAACCTGGCGATCAACAGTGCAGGCATTATCAACAACACACTGGGCATGCTCAGCGCCGGCAGCACGCTGGCGCTGCAGGACACCGGCCCTGGCCGGGGACTGGCCGTGACCAACTCGGGCGGCACCATCATCGGCGGCCAGCGCACCGACATCCGCGCGGGCAGCTTGAGCGGCGATGGCAAGGTGTTATCGCAGAAGGATATGGCGCTGGACCTGGCCGGCAACTTTACGCTGAACGCAGGCGCCGAGATCATGGCCAACGGTAATGCGGATATCACCATCGGCGGACAGCTGGCCAATGCCGGGAAAATCCAGGCGCTCAGCATGCTGACCCTGGGCGCTGCGAATTTCGATAACACAGTCACGGGCGACATCAACGCGGGCACAACGCGCGTCAACGTCGGCGGCGTACTGAACAATCGCGGCGTGATCGATGGCATCAGCACACAACTGAACGTCGGCACGCTGAACAACGTCGGCACGGGCCGCATCTATGGCGACCATCTGAGCATAGCCGGCGGCACCGTCAACAATGACGTGGGAGGCGGCGTGGCGGCCACCATCGCCGCACGCGAGCGGCTCGATATCGGCGTGACGACACTCAACAACCGCGAACACGGCCTGATCTTCAGCGGTGGCGACATGGCCATCGGCGGCTACCTGGACGGCAACCGTATCGCCACAGGCTGGGCGGGAGCGGTGACGAATGCCAGCGCGACGATCGAGGCGTTGGGGAGCTTGAACCTGGGCGCGAGTCAGGTGAATGTGCTCAATAACCATCTGGTTTTTGAGGAAGGGCGGATGACGACGGAGAATATATCTGAGTATCAACCAGATGGGAGCGATATCACGTATGCAGAGGGTACTCCAGGCGTGATTCTGGATCGTATTGGTTACAACGATCCCAGCGACCTTTCTATATCGTTGGTGACACCTGGTGATATCTATCATCAAAATTTTATCAAGCGTGAAGTAATTCGTACAACCTATGAGAGCGTTGTCGTTAGTTCCGATCCAGGGAGAATTATTGCAAGCAATAATTTAAAAATTAGCTCAGGTTCGATTGTAAATGACAATAGTCATATTATTGCCGGTGGGACATTGGATATAGATCGGGCGATTCTTAATAATAAGACAACCAAGGGGGAGAAAGTTGTACATGAAAAAGGAAAAATAACCCGCTACCGTGTGAATAATAACCCTGGTTTGCTTCAGACGGGGATAAGCATCCGGCCCGTTGACATGACCAGGACTATTCCAGCCAGTTCTGTCAGTACGTCGCGCAATGAAGGAAATGCCAATACCGGCGGCCAGGGCACAAAACCAGGCAGTGCCGTCAAAAACGGCGTTGGTGGTGCGGCGGAACGCATAGGCGGTGCGGAAACGCAGGTGCGCACTTCGGCTTTTTCTACGGAGGCAACAGAAATCCGGAAAGCCGATGTCAGCGGTCAAGAAACTAATCGTGTCGATGGCGGCAGTGTTGTCCAAAAGACTGACCGTGCTGGCAATCCCGTCACCGATGCGGCTGTTGGCGTCACGCCAGGCAGCAAGCTTGATGGCGCGACAGGCATCGCTGCAGATACAGGGACATCACTGAACCACGTGTCGACAGGCGCGGCAGGTAGCGTTGCCGCACAGGGCGCCGCCACGGTGTCGGGCGCTCACGGTGCGACGGGCAGCACGCGTACGGGCGATGCGGCCCGTACTGTTGCCGTTGACACGGTTTCCGGCGCGCACGTTGATGCGGCCAGCGGCGCTGGCCAGCATGGCGCAGGCGTTGATGCGGCCTTGCTGTCTCGCTCGTCTGTGGGGGCGGTCACGGCCGTGTCGGGCGGCAAGGGGCCGGGCGGCGCGGCCCATGGTGGCGTCCTTGGCCAAGCTGGAGAGCTTGGGGCGGTGAATGCTGCCCAGTTGAGTGGCATTGCCGGCAGCCACGCCAGCTCGCATACAGGCCTTGGTCCCGTAGCCGGGGCCGGCATTGCGGCAGATCAAGTGCAGGGCAAGGGCGGACCAGGCGGTATTGCCGATGCCGCCAAGCTTGGCCGGGCCGGCGAAATTGCAACGCTGGCGTCGACTGCGCTGGCGGGTGTCAACGGCGCGCAAGCAAGCGCCGGAACCGGATTAAACCCGCTGAAAGACGTGGCTATTGCAGCCTCGACAGGCAGCGCGGCATACGCAGGTGCTGTCGGTGGAATAGGGCAGGTGCGCATGAATGGCATTACCCAGGTGAAACTGGGCAATCCATCCACGCGCGCACAAGTGGTGCGGACCACGGGTTCATCGCTGCAGATTCCGAACGCCAGCCTGTATAAAGTGAGCTCTGCGCCATCATCCCGCTATCTGGTGGAAACGGATCCGCGCTTTGCCAGTTATCGGGAGTGGACGGGTTCCGATTATCTGCTCAAGCAGGTGAAAAACGATCCCTCCGTGACGCAAAAGCGCCTGGGCGACGGTTTCTACGAGCAACGCCTGGTGCGCGAGCAAGTCGCAGAGCTGACGGGGCAGCGTTTCGTCGGCGATTACACCAGTGACGAACAGCAGTACAAGGCACTGATGGATCAAGGTGTCGCGTTTGCCAAGCAATGGGACCTTCGTCCCGGTATTGCGCTGACAGCGGAGCAAATGGCGGGGCTGACCAGCGATATCGTCTGGCTGGTGGAACAGGACGTCGTGCTGGCCGACGGCAGCACGCAAAAAGTGCTGGCGCCGCAAGTGTATGTGCGCGTGCGTGAGGGCGATATCGATGGCCAGGGCGGATTGTTGGCCGGCAAGGAAGTCAATCTGAATCTCGAAGGCGATTTGACCAATAGCGGTACGATCGCCGGACGCACGATCGTCAAGCTGAATGCGGAAAATATCGACAACCTGGGCGGGCGCATTACTGGCGACGCCATTTCGGCCCATGCCAGGAATGACCTGAACAACATCAGCGGCACCATTTCTGCCAATAGCGAGCTGCAAGTCAGTGCGGGAAGGGATATCAACGTGAAGACGTCCACGCTGACGTCCAGCGGCGGCGATGGCAAAAACAGCTTCAGTCGTACCACCCTGGATAATCTGGCGGGCCTGTATGTCACAGGCAATGGCACGGCCGGCAGCGGTAATTTGCTGGTATCTGCGGGGCGCGACGTGACTATCGCGGGTGCATCCGTCGTGAATACGGATGCCGGTGGCGGCATTGGCATCGCAGCTGGCCGTGATATTGCCGTCACGACAGTGAACAGCGGTAGTGAGTTCACGTTGGCAGGTCCTGGGCAGCGGCATATGACCGATACGTCCAGCAAAGAAACCGCCAGCACGATTGCATCTGCCGGCGATATTCGCCTGAGTGCCGGTGACAATATCCAGCTGAAAGCGGCAAATGTCCAGGCAGCGGAAACGCTGCAGCTGTCTGCGGAACGCAATATCGACATTTCTACGGCACGGGATACAGAAACGCGTCAAAGCTGGTATGGCAACAGCTCGACCAAAGGCACTAGCCAAGGCAGCGAGCTGGGCGGCAAGCAGATCGTCATGCTGGCCGGCAATGATATTAATAATACTGGCGGCCAGGTGATCGCGACAGACAAGCTCATCGCAAGCGCCGGACGAGACATCAACATCGTCACGACCACTGTCAGCAATGCCAGCAAGAAAGGGATGGGCAATAGCGAAACCAGCACCGTCGTCGACAAGGTGGCAGGCCTGTATGTGACCGGCACGGGTGAAGGCAATACGCTGGTCGCCCAGGCGGGCCGTGATATGACGCTGACCGGAGGCGTCATCGCCAATGCCGGCGTGAATGGCCAGACCAGCCTGGTCGCAGGTAATAACCTGACTCTCAATACCGTCGCCGTCGCCTCGACGCACGACCAAGTGCGCAATGCGGACAATTACCGCAAAGAAAGCAAGACAGGTGAAGTGGGCAGCCAGATCATGGGCGCCGGCAACGTCAATTTGCAGGCGGGCCATGATCTGACGGCGCGCGCGGCGGACGTGCAGGCGCGCGGTACCTTGGGCCTGGTGGCGGGCAATGACATCAGCCTGGTGAATGGTTTCCAGAACGAAGTGACTGATGTTGCCAGCAAATCGACGAAGAAGGGTTTCTGGAACAAGACCACGACGACCAAGCACGATGTGGTCGATACCACCACGGCCATCGGCACCTCGCTTGGCGGTAGCAGCGTGACGGTGCAGGCCGGGCATGATTTGCAAGTTACTGGTTCGAGCATCTTGAGCGACGACGCGACGCGATTACTCGCAGGCAACAACATCACGATCGACGCGGCCACCAATACGGTATACGAACTGCATCACACGAGTACCAAGAAAAGCGGCTTCATGAGCAGTGGCGGCATCGGCTTCAGCTATGGCACCAAGACCACGACGGTGGATCAGGAGCGGGACGCCACCTTGCAAAGCGGCGAGGCGCGCAGTTCGATCGGCGCCACAGGCGGTGCATTGACGATGGTTGCCGGCAATAACGTGACGATAGGCGGCAGCGATATTCTTGCCGCTACCGATCTCGATATCATCGGCAAGAGCGTCACCATCAAGCCGGGCAAGGACAATGAGAAGGGGAAATTTGAAGTCAAGACGACGCAGGATGGCTTGACCCTGGCTCTGGGCGGCAGCGTGATCAGCGCCATCCAGACCTTGCAAACCATGAGTTCGGCGGCCAGCACGGCCAAGGATGGCCGCGTTACGGCCATGGCGGCGGCCACGGCGGCCATGGCCGCCAAGGACGCTGCCAAGGACATGATGAAGGAAGGCGGTCCAAGCATCAGCATCAGCCTGACGGCGGGCCATTCGGAAAGCATCCAGACGCAAAACACGGCCAGCACCACCCATAGCGGCAGCGTATTGACAGGCAACAATATCAACATCACGGCCCTGGGTGGCGGCAAGGATAGCAACATCAATATCCTGGGCAGCGACTTGAACGCGAAGAACGATATCCGCCTGCATGCCGACAATAACGTCAATCTGCTGGCCGCGCAGGACACGGAAAGCCAGCACAGCAAGAGCTCGAGCCTGAGCGCCTCCGTGGGCGTGAAGGCGATCGTCAGCACACAGGGCACCTCGTTCGGCTTCACGGCCAGCGTCAGCGGCAGCAAGGGGCATGAGGATGGCGATGGCACGACGCAGCTCAATACCCATGTGAATGCAGGCGACAAGCTGGTTATCACAAGTGGTGGCGACACCAACATCAAGGGCGCCGTGGCCAGCGCCAACCAGGTGATTGCCGACATCAAGGGCAATCTGAACCTGGAAAGCTTGCAAGACCTGGCCAAGTTCGACAGCAAGAGCCAGAGCATTTCCGCCAGCGGTACGGTGGGCATTGGCGCCAGCTTCAGCGGCAGCTATAGCCAGAGCAAGATGCACAACGACTATGCCAGCGTGCAGGAGCAAAGCGGCATCAGGGCAGGCAACGGCGGCTTCCAGATCAAGGTGGGCGGCAATACGGACTTGAAGGGAGCCGTCATCAGTGCCACGGAGGCGGGCAAGCTGAACAGCAGTTTGACGACCGCGACCCTGACGCATAGCGACATTGCCAACCATGCGATATCGAAGGGTAGCAGTGTGGGTGTTTCGGGCGGTTTTTCGGTAGCGGGCAAGGAGACCGAAGAGAATAAGAATTTGACCAATGTTGGCGGTAAAGGCGGCACCACCGCAGGCCTGCCTGCCATTGTCGCGCTCAGCGAGAACGCTAGTAGTACTACGCGTAGCGGCATCAGTGGCGGCACTCTGGTCATCACCGATGATGCGGCTCAGCGTGCAGCGACGGGCAAGGGAGCGGATGAAGCTATCTCCGATCTGAACCGCGATGTAACGACTGGAGTGGATTCCAGCGGTAAGATTGGCAATAATTTTGACAAGGCAGCGCTGCAGGCGACGATGGATGTGACGGCGGCGTTTGCGGCAGCTGCTGCAGAGAAGCTGGGGACCTATGCTTCCGATAAGCTGAAAGAAGCGACTGCATTGGCAGATGAAGCATATAAGCTTCGAGAAACCGATCCTGAAAGAAGCGCAGAGTTAACGCGTCAAAGTGTTGAGTTAACAGAGAATTGGAAAGAGGATGGACTCGCGCGTGTTGCCTTGCACACGGCAATTGGCGGGCTTGCCGGTGGCGCCAATGGTGCTTTGGGCGCAGGCGCGGCGGCGTTGTCGACTGATAGCATCGCCAAGCAGCTGAAGCAACTTGATATGCCTGAAACGCTGCGTGATGCGTTGACGCTGGCGGCGGGCGCTGCGGTGGGCGCCGCTGCTGGTGGGGCGACGGGAGCGGCGACCGCGGCAAATGAGGTGGCGAATAATTATCTGAAACACAAAGAAATTCTCGAACTTAGCGCCATATCAAAAGCATGTTCCAAGGATCCGAAAGGGAGTGGCTGTGATAAAGAAAGAGAAAAGCAGTTGCAAGCAAGCAGTGCTGAGCGGGATGCGAAGCTGGAGAGTTGTAAGTCAGATACAAGTGCCCAATGTCAGGCACTCAGAACGGAGCTTCGTTTGGCTGTTGATGAAATCGACAGGCTAGGTGGTGGGTATCGTGATAGCGTATATTTGCAGGAGAAAAAAAATGCGAAGGCAGAATTATTTGGAAAGAATATTTCCGATACATATAGAATAAAAGCCACAAGTTATCGTGAAATGAGTGAGGTAAAATTACCTTTTTTAATTGCATTGATTAATGATCCTCGCCCTGAATATGCCGCTGTCGCTACACAACTTGAACGTTATGCAAAAGCAGCAGAGGGGGATAAGAAAGCAATTGCGGAAACAATAATTATTGATGTCATTGCACCAATCGCAGGTGGAAAAGCTATTGCGAGTAATAATCGTGGCACGAAGCCGGGGCAGGGCAGGGAGGTATTTCAGGCCGAAGCTGTATTAGAGACGAAACCTGCAACCGTTGGAGTCCGACCTCATGTTCCAGTGGGAGATGAGCCTTATGCTGGTGCTAAAGGAATTTCAGATGGAGGAATGGCCCATCCAGTATCGGTGGTGCAGAGTCGGCCAAGTATAGATATTTCAAGCGGGCAAAACATAACAGATCGTGGGACGTTGTTGAATTTATATCCAGATCATGCAGTAGTAGCTCAATTTCCTGTGAGGAATTTATTGCAAGACGAAAGTGGACGTTATTGGTTGAAAAGTCCTGAAGGTAAAAAAATAACACCATCTGGATCGTATGATTTTGTTACTTTGCCGAATGGTGAAATTAAAGTGACAAGGCCAAATAGCAATCCCGATTTCTCCACGCACCTTGGTTTAAGTGGTGGAGGTGAGGTTAATTTTGCTGGATCCATTCGGTTCTTTAATAATATGGGGCCTAATCGAGGTGCAATTAGCAACTGGACAGACAGATCTGGTCATTATAAACCTCCAGCTACGTTGATTGATAATGCTGGATTGCCAAAAAATGTATTTAACTCCAAAGGGGGAAGGTAAAAATGGGTAATGATGTGAAAAATGAAATTGCCAATCTTAGAAAAATTCCAACTGACGAGGCGGTAGATTGGTTGTTGTTGAATTATTCTGTGGAGAATCCGGATTATTGGAAGGCCTTGCAAATAATTCCGCATTTGTCATGGCGCAGGGGGGATCAGATTCGTTTGGCAAAACATTATCTAAAAAAAATTCCTTTTGCTAATGGGAAAGTTTATGATATTTTCTTGTCTATTATGTCATTTAAGGTCTTTATAAAGGTCATGGAGGAGAAGCTTCCTATTAAAGGAGAAAATATTGAATTGTTGTTGTATTACCTAATTCCTGCTTTGGAACGTTATGCAAAAACGGATGATGAATATGAGTTGCTACATTCTTTTGTTTTGAAAATTAGGGAAGGCGATATTTAGAAACGTAATCGGTACAAGGGGTGGGATCAGATACCAATCCACCCAAGTTAAGTATAGATGTCCTCAAACTGTCTTGTAAGTCATGTATTTATGGGGTTTTTAAGCACACAGGGCCAGGGTCAGGTCCGCCATTTGTACATGATCTCCGCTTTAGTCATCTCTATTTGCGGCAAGTTGCGCTTTATTAATTGCCGATACGGCCCGACTGACTGTCTTGCTTGAGACGTGAAAAGCGGCGGTAGTGTGGGACAGGGTAAAAGCGGCAGACAGATAAGCTCGTCCCATTGTCTCGTCTCTGTCGCTATAGCGGGCTTGATATGGCGTTAATGACAGGGTGACAGCGCGGCGCTGAAGATCGGCGTATCCTTAAATTTATCGCGCGCTTTGATTGCTGCTGTGCTGAGATGAAGGCGTTGTCGCGACAAACCGGCAATAGCGGATTTTGCTGGTGAGGGTATTTTTGAGGGTATCGGTAACTGAATGGTTTGGAAGACACTGAAAAATCAAGCGCTTAGCCATCTCATTGACTATCGAATGGGAATAGTCACTCATTCGGCAGCGTCAGCTATGCCGTCTGCCCCAAGCTGGCCAGGCGCGCCAGGGTTTCCTGCGCATTCATGCTCTTGGCCAGTGAAACGGCAGTCATGCCGCGGCTGTCCACGGCATCGATGCGGGCGCGGTGTTGCAGCAGCAGGTCGAGGATGGCCAGGCGGTTGAACATGGCGGCCATCATCAAGGGGGTCTTGCCATCCGGACTGCTGCCTTCCACCTTGGCGCCGTGCCGGAGCAGCAGTTCGGCGATGTCCAGGTAACCCTTGTAGGCCACGCCGGCCAGCGGCGTCTGGCCCTGGTCGTTGGGGACGTTGGCGTCGGCGCCCGCTTCGAGCAGCAGGCGCGACGTTTCCAGGTGGCCGTGGTAGCTGGCCAGCATGATCAGGCTGTCGCCTTTTTCGTTGCGGAAGTTCACTGGCACGCCCTGAGCCACCATGGCGCCCAGTTGCTGCGTATCGCCTTCGCGCACCAGGGCGAACAGGCCCTGGATGAATTCCAGCGTTTCCGCATCCATCGTTGCCGGGATTTTTCGTGCATCGGTGTTCATCGTTTTCTTTCCGCGAAGGTGGGCTATGCCTGCAGTGTAAATGGATGTTGAAGCATTGGCCCGGAAGTTTCAATTGTACGATCCGTCTCCGCATTTGAGGTAAGTGCGGCAGGTGCTCTGCTTGTAAATTTCCATTATTAAACTATATTGGAAAATGATGTGATTTTTATATTGTGTCAGTTATTCCAATTCGGAAATTTAATACTTCCAGAAATTCCAAAGGAGGGGCGGGTCATGAGTGCGATGTTAGAAAAGAAATCCTTGGATAAGCCGGA
The DNA here is from genome assembly GCF_030397595.1 of Janthinobacterium sp. SUN033. Taxonomy (NCBI): domain Bacteria; kingdom Pseudomonadati; phylum Pseudomonadota; class Betaproteobacteria; order Burkholderiales; family Oxalobacteraceae; genus Janthinobacterium; species Janthinobacterium sp. SUN033. The sequence continues at coordinate 1,597,228 of NZ_JAPQNV010000001.1, read as the reverse complement.
CGAAGTCCGACCATTCAAGGACGGAGCCGGCCGGATGGCTGTCTTTACGCTTGGCGAACAGACCATGGGGCGCGGCGAATTTGAGCCTGGCTGGCGTTGGAGTCTGCACGTAAAACCGATTGCAGGAACCGATTCGTGCCAGGCAGCTCATACCGGCATGGTCCTTGAGGGACGGATGGTGGTAAGGATGAATGATGGCGCCGAAATGGAATATGGCCCGGGTGACGTCTTCTATATGCCACCAGGGCACGACGCCTGGGTGGTTGGAAACCAGCGTTGTGTACTGTTCGATGTAACAGGCGTCGCAAAGTATGCCAAACCGCAATAAGCGGGGCCAATGCATGTGCGAGACAGTCGCTTACGCGCCCGCCGCCAGCGCCTTTTGCCGCGCGGCCAGCGCCGCGCCGATGAAGAGGGCGATGGCTGAGGCGATCAAGCCCCGTTCCAGGCCGGCAGGGCCGTCGGCGATCCAGCCGACAACGATGGGGCCGACGATCTGGCCCAAGGCGAATACCGTCGTGTAGGCGCTGATGCCTGCCGTCCAGGATTGCTGCGGCAGGTTATGCCGCACCAGGGCCGTGGTCGACGCCACCACCGACAGGAACACGGCGCCGAAGACGAGGCCGGAAAGGAACACGACGGGGACAAAGCTCGTCAGCGCGGGCAGGATGGTCGCCGCGCCCAGCACGCCATTCAATATCGCCAGCGATTCGCCGCCCTTGTAGCGGTCCAGCATGCGTGCCCAGATGCGCGACGACGCCACCACCGCCAGGCCCAATACCGTGTAGAACACCGTGATCAAGGTGGGCGGCATGCCTTGCTGCTTGAGCAGGGCGATGACGAAGGTCATGTAGCCGATGTAGCCGACGCCGAACATGAAGTAGCCGGCCAGGCTGGGGGAAAAGTCGCGCCAGGCGAAGCGCCGCGGCGTGTCGACGGTGCGCGGCGCTTCGCCGATCGCTTTCGCCGGCAAGGCCATGATGGTGGTGGCCAGCAGGCAGGCAATGCCCAGTGCCAGCCAGGGCCATTGCCACGCATGCGCGGCGCCGTGTTCCTGGGCGGACGCCAACGCGGCCGGCACCAGCAGGGCAGACAAGGCAATGCCAAAGCCCGTGCCGCCATAGTACAGGCCGATGTAGAAGCCGGCGCGCTGGCTGTGCATGGAACCGAGCCGCGCCGCCAGCACGCCGCCGGCGATGAACATGAAGGCGCTGGCCACGCCCGCGCACACGCGCTGCAGGAACAGGGCGGCCGTATCGCTGACGAGGCCCGACATCAGCATGAAGATGCTGGCCAGCACGGAACCGACGATCAGCAAGCGCCACACGCCCAGGCGGCGCATCAGGGCCGGCGTGGCCAGGGCGCCGAGAAAATAGCCGAGCGCATTGAAGGTGTTCATGGCCCCTGCCAGCAGGTAGGACCAGCCCAGGTCGGCGCGCATGGGCGGCAGCAGCAAGCCATAGGAAAAGCGCGACAGGCCCAGGGCGACGGCCGCGCCCAGCGAGAGCGCCAGCGCCGTGGCCAGCGGATGGGCCGGGGAATGATCGTGTATCGGCATGGCCAGGAGACCCGTCCAGGTGGAAAGCGTGGAGTTGGCGCCGGAGTGGGGCGGGCCGGCGGGCGAAGTCCGTGAAGGACGGTGGCACAGGGCGCTGACGGCGCGCTTTTTTACTACTAAGTTAATGAATCGGCCCGGGGAAGTCAAGCAGGGCCGCGCCTGAGTAGCGCCGGCAATCATGCAATCCTTGCCATCGTTACTTTTGGAGAGAATTGTGAGACATGCAATACCATATAATTGCCATTAGGAAATTAACTTGCCAAAAATCAATTTCGCAGGTTGCTCCTGATCCTCCATATCATAAGGGCACTATGAACAAGAATAAACCCGGCGCGTTGTTGATTGCAGCGCTGATTGGCGCGGCGTTGGCTGGTTGCGCTTCCGAATCCTCGCAAGCTTTGGCTGTCCCCACGGTTGCCAGCGCAGCCCGTCCCTACGTTGGTCCACGCACCCTGATCGCTGTCGGCAAATTCGACAACCGCTCGAACTTCATGCGCGGCATCTTTTCCGATGGCGTCGACCGCCTGGGCAGCCAGTCGAAAACGATCCTGATCGCGCACCTGCAAACGTCCAACCGTTTCAATGTGCTCGACCGCGACAACATGGCGGAACTCAAGCAGGAAGCCGAGTTCAAGAAGCAGGGCCAGAATATCAAGGGCGCGGATTTCGTCGTCACGGGCGACGTGACCGAATTCGGCCGCAAGGAAGTTGGCGACAAGCAATTGTTCGGCATCATGGGCCGCGGCAAGACGCAAGTGGCATATGCCAAGGTCACCTTGAACGTCGTCAACATCGCTACCTCGGAAGTCGTGTTTTCGGCCGCCGGCGCCGGTGAATACAGCCTGTCGAACCGCGAAGTGTTGGGTTTTGGCGGTACGGCCAGCTATGACGCGACCCTCAACGGCAAGGTGCTGGACCTGGCCATGCGCGAAGCGGTCGAGCGCCTGGTGGCTGGTGTCGAAGCGGGCGCAATGCGCAAACAATAAGGTATCCCATGAAAACAATGATGAACAAGGGCGCAGCCCTGCTGGCGCTGCTCGCCTGTGCCGCCCTGACCGGTTGCGCCACGCAATCGAAGACCCTGTACCAATGGGAAGGCTACGAGCCGCAAGTGTACGAATACCTGAAGGGTGAAAGCCCGGAACAGCAGATCGCCGCCATGGAAAAAGACTTGCAAGTGATCGGCGCGAAGGGCAACCACGCGCCGCCGGGTTTCCATGCCCACCTGGGCATGCTGTACTCGATCGCGGGCAAGCCGGAGCAAGTCGAAGCGCAGTTCGAAGACGAGAAAAAACTGTTCCCGGAATCGACGCCGTACATGGACTTCCTGTTGGGTAAAATGAAAAAAGGCGAGAAATTATGATGTCGCGCATGTTGAAAATGGCCTTGTGCCTGGGTCCCGCCATCTTCATGGTCGGTTGCGCCACCAAGCAGGCGGCCTACGATTACACGGCCTTCAAGGCAGCCAAGCCCCGCTCCATCGTGGTCTTGCCGCCGTTGAACAACTCGCCGGAAGTCAATGCCGGCAACAGCGTCTACGCGCAAGTGACGTATCCGCTGGCCGAAGCGGGATACTATGTGCTGCCGGTGGCCGTGGTCGGTGAAACCTTCAAGCAGAACGGCTTGACGAACGCCGCCGATATCCACGGCGTCGATGCGAAAAAGCTCAACGAGATCTTTGGCGCCGATGCGGGCCTGTACGTGACGATTTCCAAGTACGGCACGACCTATGCCGTGATCGACAGCGTGACGGTGGTGTCGGTCGATGCCAAGCTGGTGGACCTGAAGACGGGCGCCTTGCTGTGGCAGGGCGCGGCCAGCGCGTCCAGCAACGAAGGCAACAACAGCGGTGGCGGCGGCCTGGTCGGCATGCTGGTGACGGCGGCCGTCAAGCAGATCATCAATACCAGCACCGATGCCAGCCATCCGCTCGCCGGCACGGCAAATGCGCGCATGCTGTCGGCCGGCGTGCCGAATGGCTTGCTGTACGGTCCCCGTTCGGAGCGCTACCTGGCGCAGTAATCGTTCGATGAAACCCCGCAGAGGCCCTGCATCAGCCAGGGCAGGAGCAGTGACAACCGGCGCCGGAGGAAATCGTGGACTCGTCCTCCGGCGCTGTCTTTCCTGAGTTCGTGCAGATTCCAGGCAGGGAGCAAGCGATGGGCATTCAATTCAACGTCCGTTACAACGTGGAAACAGACGATTTGCAAGGCAACTCCGTGCTGGTTTTCCTGAAGCTGCAGAACCCGCAGGGCCATTACCGCAGCCATGCCTGGCAGGTGTTGACGGGGTCGGCCGGCGCCACCGAATCGTTCCACTACGAGGACAGGATCTCGACTGACGTGAACAGTTTCGGCATCACCGGGAACAAGATCGTCTCGGGCCGCCAGGTCATCGCGCCGGGCCAGCTGCTGTCGGCCGTGAGCCCGCATGGCTTGTCGCCGCTGCTGCAGCCGGCCGCCGCCTCGCTGGCGCAATCGAAGCTGACGCCGGCACAATGCGGCGTCATGAACGAGACCAGCCCATTCATCCCATTCAGCTGCAACTGGTACGTGAACGACCGGCCGGTCGCGACCATGCCCGATGTCGATGCCAACATGACGGTCGGTTTCGAATACCTGCCCAGCCTGTATTTTGTGGTGGCCATGCGGCCGGCGGCGGGCCAGACCTACAGCCTGGAGAGTTTCCAGGACATGACGCAGTATGTAATGCCGGTCTCGGTGACCGAAGTGGACGTTACCTTGCACCGCAGCCAGGACGCGTGGCGCTTCGACTTCGCCGCCCGCTAGCGCGCGCCGCGACCGGCGCTGCTCACACTTCGACGGCCAGGTCGTCGAAATCGGCCAGGGTGCCGCCATCGGCGATCAGCTGCTCGAAGCTTTGCCGGCGGCGCAGATCGATGTCCGTGTTGCTGACGCCCCGTTTCCAGTAGCCTGCCACCAGCACCTGTTCCTTGGACAGGCCCGCGTCGACGCGAAAATGCTGGCGGATGGCGCGCATTTCATCGCGCTCGCCGGCGCCCCAGATCGCGTAATCGTGCGGATCTTGCAAGGCCCTGGCCTGGGCCGCCAGCGGCCCGTCCGGCGCCACGTGGGCCGTGCCGAGGCGTTGCAATGCCAGGCCCGGCACGGTGGGCAGCTCGGCAAAGGCGGCCGCATCATCCGTCACCACCCAGCCGATGCCGCTCACGCCGGCGGGCCACTGCTGCAACATGGCGTACAGCGCGGGTATGCCCGTTTCGTCGAGGAAGAGGGCGATTTTCTTTTCGGTACCAGCAGGAACGACGAACTGCGGGCGCGGCCCCGTCAGGCGGAAGACCTCGCCCACGCGCAGGCTGTTACCCCAGTGCATCATCGGACTCGCGTGTGCATGCCGCACGATATCGAAGGTAAACGCGCCTGCCTGCGCGTCAAAGCTGCGCACGGTGTAGATGCGCGACGCGCCGCCATACGCTGGTCCGTCGAGGTGGATGCGGAAAGCCACGTTGGGCAACGCCCATTGGGGATCGTCGCCGGAACGGTCCAGGCGGGCCGTGACGCGCAGCACGCTGGGAACGGGGTGCGCGATGGCGCTGACGGCGGCCGTGACGTCATGCAGGCTGCGGTCATGCTCGGCATTGCGCAGCTGGCCGCCGGATTGCTGTTCTACGGGTGTTGCCATGGTAAGTACTCCTTGGTATTGGGTAATTAGTTTCACCATGCTAAACTAATTAACTGAAACCGACAACGCAGCTGCCGCCACGGACAATAACGATGACTATTGCAAGCACTTCGCCCCGCCCCGGGCGTCCCCCCAGCATCACGCGCGAACGCATCGCCGACGCCGGCATGGCGCTGGGCCTGCCCGCCATGACGTTTACCGGTGTCGCCACCTTGCTCGGCGTCAGCCATGTGGCGCTGTACAAGCATGTGGCGAACCTGGCGGCGCTCAAGCTGCTGGTGGCCGAGGAAATTTTTGTTCGATGGAAACTTCCGGCGACGGGCAACGACGACCTGGAGGGCTATCTGCTGCGTTTCAGCGCCTCGCTGCGTGCGCTGGTCAAGTCGCATCCGGGGCTGGCGCCGTACTTGCTGCGCAGAAAAGCGACGACGCCGGCCATGCTGGCCCGGATCGACGCCCACCAGGCGCAAGTGGCGGACAGCTACCGGCTGCCCAGGGAGCGCGCCCGCTGGCTGCTGTCGACCGTGGCCTTCCACTGCGTGGCCCTGGCCGACACCGTGTATGCGCCGGCCGGCGACGCCTGGGAAGCAGAGGACGATGCGCTCATCGAGGCCGAGTTCGACCTGGGCATGCGCGCGCTGGTGATCGGGGCGCTGGCCATGCAGCCATAGCGGCAGCGCGTGGCAGCACGGCGGCGCGGCGATTTTTTTGCGGGCCAGCGGGTCAGCGGGCCGCGAGCGGCCGGCGCCGGCTCCAGAATGGCGCCGATGGCCAGCGTGTTTCTTGGCCGTAACAGTATGCCAGGTGGCGTCCGTATGCCGCGCCGATGGCCGCCAGTTCCGCATTGTATTGCTGGCAAGCCGTGGCGTCGCCCTGCAGCGTGCGGTCGGCCGCTTCGGCGGCGGCCAGGCCCGTGTACAGGGCGTTGAAGATGCCTTGCGACGACAGCGGATCGAAGCTCAAGGCCGCGTCGCCGGCGGCAAACCAGCCCGGTCCCGCGGCGGCGTCCAGGGCGGCCGTATGGGCGGGCGTGGCCAGGGCCGGTGTATCGGCCCCGTAACCTTGCTGCTCCAGCAATTCCCGCGTGGCCGGCAAGCGCCGTGCCGCCGCTTCCAGCCAGCCGGCATCGCGCAGGGAGGTGTTGCCGAGCAAGTCCGCATCCGTATGCAGGGCCAGCACGCGGCGCTGGCCGGGCAGGGGCGCGCTGTACCACCAGCCGTATTCGCACGCCTCGATGTGGGCAAAGCCCCGCGCGGAGGGCGTGCGTTCATGTCCGTATTGCCATATAGATATCAGCCGGTCGCTGTGCCGGCGCTGCGCGCCCGCTTTGCGGGCCAGCCGGGCGCTGCGTCCCGTGGCGTCGATGACGATGCGCGCCGCCGCGTCGCAGGTGCCGTGCCGCGTTTCCAGCCGTACTCTCCAGCCGCCATCGTCCGGCGCGATGTCCGCGACCCTGGCCGAGGCCAGCAGGGCGGCGCCGCGTTGGCGCGCTTCGTCGCGCAGCCACAGGTCGAATGTGCCGCGCGCCAGGTGCCAGCCGTGGCCATCGGGGTCGCTGAGGAAGTGGTGTTCCGCCCAGGCGCCGTTCCACCACGCGCGGTTGCCGTGGTAGGGCGCATGGCCCTGGCGCAGGAAGGCGTCGAGCAAGCCCATGTCTTGCAGCAGGCGCGCGGCGGCGGGCGGCAGCGATTCGCCGATGCGCGCCAGCGGCGCGGCCAGCCGGTCGACCAGCAAAACCCGGTGCCGCCCCGCCAGGTTCAGGGCGGCCGTGGCGCCGGCCGGACCGGCGCCGACGACGAGCACGTCGGCCTGCAGCACCGTCACAAGCGGTGCCGCTGCAGATGCCGCGCTTTTTCCGTGCCTTCCAGGTCGACGTCGACAAACTCGTCCGGTATGGGCGCCGCGGCGCGCAATGTATGCTTGCCGGCGATCGCTTGCGGCAGGTTTTCCACCTGCAGGAAGGCGGGGAAGCCGCTCACGTCCGTGGGGCCGGGGCGCACCTCGACCACGCCCACTTGCGCCAGGTCGGCGATCATGTTGTTGATTTGCTCTTCATAGCTGATGTTGCCCAGCGGACGTATCCACGCGGCGCGCCGGGCGAAGGCGGCCAGGCGGTCGTCGGTGGGGGCTTCCCGGTTCATCACCGTGTCGTAGGCGAGCTTGCTCATCACCTGGTTCGGCACGCGCGCGGGCCAGAAGGTCGGCACGTAGGGATCGTAGTCGGATTGGTAGCCGGAGCGGCAGCTGGCCGTGTCCGTTTGCCAAGGCACGGCCATCCAGCGCGTGACGCCGCCGGCGATCTGCGCCGAGCAGGGGCTGCTGATATTGTCCGGCGTCAATACGGCACCGTAATCCGGCTCCACCCAGCCGGGCGGCCGGTGCGCCAGGCGGAATGGCGCGCTGTACATGCTGGCCTGGCGCATGGGCCAGGTCATTTCGCAGCCGGGGTGGAAGGCGTCTGCCAGGCAGAATTCCATGGCGGCGCGCAGCAGGGTGTCCGGTTGCTGCGCCACTTCCACGTCGGCCAGGCTTTGCGGCGGCGTCTTGCCGGGCGCGTAGTCGTCCGTGAACTTGCCGTCGGCCCATTGCTTGAGGAAGCGCAACTGCAAATTGCTCAGCGCGCAGTTCTGGCGCGGCGTGTCTGCCGGCGGGATGGCCATCGCATCGCCATACAGCCACGGCCACGGCGACGGCGCCCAGGCGTCGCGCTCGAACTGGCGGAACTGGTTATAGATGACGTTGCGCCACTCCTTGCGGTTTTCGGACGGGCTGGCCAGGCGCGCCATCCATTCGTCGCGGCTGAACGGCGTGCTGCCATCCCAGCCGAAGGCGGCCGCGAAGCCGGCGTTGACCCATTGCAGGTTGGACAGGCGCTCGAAAATGGGACGGATATCGTCCTGGAACGAGGGAACGGCAGGCGCGGTAATTTTGTCTTCGGAAACAAACAAGTCGCGCATCAAGTCCCACATGGTGCGCACCGACTTTTGCTGCGGCGCGTAGTCGGGCGGCGCGACGACCACCCAGGCCATGTCGACGGGCAAGGCCTGGCCCTGGTAGTGCACCGTGGCGCAGACGGGGCCGTCGGCCGTGTCGTCATGCCAGCCTTCGTTGTTGGCAAAGGTGATGGCGCGCGCGCCATTCCACGAGGCGGACTTGCCATGGCCGCCCAGCACGATCAGCCGTCCCATGGCGTCCGTGCGCAACTCGCCCAGGTAGACGGGCGTGCCCATGAAGCGGCCGCTGTCGAAGGCGACGGCCGGCTGTTCGCTGCCGCCGATCTTGCGCTCGCCCGGCGTGATGGACAGTTGCGCGCGGTCGGTGACGGCCATGTTGCGCAGGAACGAGGGCTGGGTGGCATTCGCCTCGGGAATGTCGAGCGCGATCTGGAACTGATACCACGCCGCCTTGGTGTTGGCCAGCGTGACGGACCATTCGATGTCGGCATTGCTGGCGTTCAACTCGGCCACCGCCACGCCGGCGGCGTTCAAGCCGTAGATGCGAAAGCCCGCCGCCTGGCGCTTGATGGCCCCGGACGCATCGCGGTAATAGCCGGCCGGCCGCGGCGCCGGTTCCGGCACCTCCGGTCCCATAAAGTATTCGCTGGGGCTGTTGCCCACGCGGGCAATGCCGATGGGCGGATAAATCGCCGCCTTGACGATGACGGTATCTTGGGTGGAACTGGACATGGCATGCCTTTCCAGATGCGTGGAGGGAAGGAAAATATACCGCATAAAAAACGCGCCAAATGCGCACATAGTCACGGTATCGCGAATTCACGCCATGCATGGCATGGGCGGACACGCGGGCAATTCAGTTGCTGCGGAGATTGACTTGTTGCCGGCATGTAGCTATCTTGGACTGGCATTGCCTGTTTATCAATATACGAAATAATGTATTGATCCGATATTTTTCTATGCAACCTTTGAAGGAATGATATGAAAATCAAGGCTATTTTCTGTGTTGGCGCGGTATCCCTGCTGGCCGTTCTGCCCGTATCGCAAGCGGCCCAGCCCGGCGAGGCGCTCGCTGCGGCGGCACCGCTTGCGACAGGCGTGGCGCTGTATCCGCAAGAAGGCAATATCCCGCCGTTCCGCGGGTCCGGGTCCAGGTAAGGCTACCGCGGCAGCCCCTGCGGCGCGGCGCCAGTCAAGGTAAGATGGTGGCTTTTTCAAGACTTTGAGAGGCCCGCGTGCGCGTGTTGCTGGTGGAAGACGATCCGATGATCGGGGAAAGCCTGGTCGAGGGCTTGCGCGGCGAGTGCTATGCCGTGGACTGGGTGCGCGATGGCCACGATGCGGAGCTGGCGCTGGCCGGCTTCGCCTACGATTTGATGCTGCTGGACCTGGGCTTGCCCGGCAAGGAGGGCATGGACGTGCTGCGCGCCATGCGCGCGCGGGGTGCCGAGTTGCCCGTGCTGATCATCACGGCGCGCGACGGCACGCCGGCCCGCGTGGAAGGGCTCGACAGCGGCGCCGACGATTACCTGGTCAAGCCGTTCGACCTCGACGAGCTGCTGGCGCGCATCCGCGCGCTGCTGCGCCGCCGCGTCAGCCGTTCGCGCTCCGTCATCGAGCATGGCGCGCTGATCCTCGACCTGGCCAGCCACGACGTCACGTTCGAGGGCGAGCAGATCAAGCTGCCGCCGCGCGAGTTTTCCGTGCTGCGCGCCTTGCTCGACCATCCGGGCAAGGTGGTGTCGAAGCGCCAGCTGAGCGAAAAGCTGTACGGCTGGGATAGCGAAGTGGAAAGCAATACCGTCGACGTGTACGTGTACCAGCTGCGCAAGAAGCTCGGTGCGGATTGCATCCAGACCGTGCGCGGCGTTGGTTACAAGATGCGACTGGCGCCATGCTGACCATCCGCCGCCAATTGCTGCTCGGTTTGCTGGCCGCCACCCTGCTGTGCGTGCTGGGCGCCGGTATTTCTCTGTTCCGTTCGCTGCTGGAAGAAACCAATGAGCTGGCCGACTTGCAGCTGCGCCAGCTGGCCGTGGCCTTGCCCGACGAGTTCGAGCCGCAGGAGGGCCTGGCCGCCGCGCAAGAGCCGGAAGAAGCGTTCGTGCTGCAGGCGTGGGACGAGGATGGCCAGCCCTTGCCCGTCCTGCAGGAGCAGCCGGCACTGCCGCGCTATGCGCTGGCCGGTTTCGCCGATGTCGAGCTGCACGGCGAGGATTGGCGCCTGTACGGCGAAACCCGGCGCGGCCGCTACGTGCAGGTAGCGCAGGCGCAGGCCGTGCGCGACCAGCTGGCCTGGCGGATGACGATGCGGGCCGGCGCGCCCCTGCTGGTGTTCGCGCTGATCCTGGCGCTGCTGATCGTCGCCGTCGTGGGACGCGCGCTGGCGCCCCTGCACCGGCTGGCCGAATCCGTGGCGGGCCGTTCGCCGGACGCGCTGACGCCGCTGGCGGCCGACGACATGCCGCCCGAACTGCGGCCCGTGGCGCTGGCGTTGAATAGCCTGATGGGGCAGTTTGAGGCGGCGCTGACGGCGCAGCGCACCTTTGTCGCCGATGCCGCGCATGAATTGCGTTCGCCGCTGACGGCATTGAAACTGCAGCTGCAGGTGGCCGAGCGGGCCGGCAGCGAGGAAGAACGGCGCGTTGCGCTGGCGCGGCTGCACGAACGGCTGGACCGCAGCACGCACCTGGTGCGGCAACTGCTCAGTCTGGCGCGCCATGAAACGGCGCTCACGGCCAGCCAGCTGCACACGGTGGACTTGGGACAATTGCTGGAAGCGGCCGTGGGCGACCACAGCGCGCTGGCCGACAGCCGCGCCATCGACCTGGGCGTGGTGGAAGCGCCGCCCGCCAGGGTGCTGGTGCAGGCCGATCCCGACGGCTTGCAAGTATTGCTGAACAACTTGATCGACAACGCCTTGCGCTACACGCAGCAGGGCGGCCGGGTCGACTTGCAGGCGGCCGTGGAAGAGGGCAGGCCCTTGCTGCGCGTGTCCGACAACGGCCCCGGCGTGCCGCGCCAGCACCATGCGCGCCTGTTCGACCGCTTCTTCCGTCCTGACGGCAACGACGCCTGGGGCTGCGGCCTGGGCCTGTCCATCGTGCGCCACATCGCCGAGCACCACCGGGCCGATATCGCGCTGGCCGACGGCGAGGCGGGGCGGGGATTGCAGGTGACGGTGCGCTTCCCGCAGGCGGCCTGAACGGACAAAAAAAAAGCGGATGCCGGTCAGGGCATCCGCTTTTCAGTCACTGGCGTAGCGCTTACGCCAGCTCGGTGATGAATTGCTCGCGCGCAGGGCGCACTTTTTTCAAGTCCACCAGCCAGTCGCCTTCGTCGGCGCGGTAGCCGAGCGGCAGCATGACGACGGAACGCAAGCCTTTTTCGCGCAAGTTCAGGATTTCATCGACCTTGGCCGGATCAAAACCTTCCATCGGCGTCGAATCGACTTGTTCCTGCGCCGCGGCGATCAGGGCCGTGCCCACGCCGATGTAGGCCTGGCGCGCCGCGTGCTGGTAGTTGGTCTCGGCATCGCGCTGCGGATACGTGGCCAGGATTTGCTGGCGGTACGCTTCCCAGCCTTCATTCTTGAAGCCGCGCACCTCGTTGACCAGGTCGAAACGCGCGTTGATGCGTTCCACCGTGTAATTGTCCCAGGCGGCAAACACCAGCAGGTGCGAGGAATCCGTCACTTGGCCCTGGTTCCACGCATGCGGCTTGATCTGCTCGCGCAGGGCCGGATTCGTCACGACGAAGACTTCATAAGGATGCAGTCCGCTGGAGCTGGCCGTCAGGCGCACGGCTTCCAGGATGCGCTCGACCTTGTCTTGCGGCACCGTTTTCGTCGGGTCCATTTTCTTGGTGGCATAGCGCCATTGCAGTGTTTCGAGCAGTGCGGACATGTAAATCCCTTTCATAATGAATAGTTCAGATTGGAAATGATAGCGGATTCAGGCATTTCAAGTGCTGAGGGGCAAAGAATTGCTTGGCGTGCTCAACTTAGCGGACTCCAGCACGGTTGTCTACAGGCCAAGCATGGCAAGTTCCACATCCGGGTAGCGCGCGCCTTGCACGCTGGCGGGTGCGATGGCGGCGCCGATGGCGGCCAGCTCGCTGTCGCCCAGGGTGATACGCGCGGCGGCCACGTTTTCTTCCAGGTGCGCCAGGCTGCGGGCGCCGGGTATTGGCACAAGGTCGTCACCTTGCGCCAGCAGCCAGGCCAGGGCCAGCTGGGCCGCCGTGACGCCGCGCGCCGCCGCCAGGCGCTGCAATTCTGTCACCAGGTGCGCGTTGGCCGCCATCGCCTGCGGCTGGAAGCGGGGCAGGCTGTGGCGGTAATCGTCGGGCGCCAGCATCGCGCTGGACGTGAGCTGGCCCGTCAGGAAGCCCCGGCCCAGCGGGCTGTAGGGCACGAAGCCGATGCCGAGGGCGCGGCAGGCGGGCAGCACCTCCGCTTCCGCGTCGCGGCTCCACAGCGAATACTCGGACTGCACGGCCGCAATCGGGTGCACGGCGTGGGCGCGGCGCAGGGTGGCGGCCGACACTTCCGACAGCCCCAGGTGGCGCACCTTGCCTGCGCGCACCAGGCCGGCCATGGCGCCTACGACGTCCTCGATGGGCACGGCGGGGTCCACGCGGTGCTGGTACAGCAAGTCGATGCATTCGATGCCCAGCCGGGACAGCGACGCCTCCACCGCCTGGACGATGTGTTCGGGGCGGCTGTCGACGCCCGCCATGCGTGCCACGCCTTTTCCTTCAGGCAAGATCTTGAAGCCGAACTTGGTGGCGATGCTGACCTTGCCGCGCAGCTCCTTCACGGCGCGGCCTACCAAGTCCTCGTTGGCGTAGGGGCCGTAGACTTCCGCCGTATCGATCAGGGTCACGCCCAGTTCCACGGCGCGGTGCAGCACGCGCAGCGAGGCGGCTTCGTCCGCGCCGCCGTAGGCAAAGCTCATGCCCATGCAGCCCAGGCCGATGGGGGCGACGCGCAAGCCGGAGTTGCCCAGTGTTCTGTGTTCCATTTTTCACTCCTCTTCAAAAAAAGATGCGAGGAGTATGGATGAAGCAACAGCATGCGATAAGATGCCTAATCCTGCATGCATTACTGAATTTTCCTCATGAATAATGACTGACCTCAACGAATTGACGGCCTTTGCCGCCGTCGCCCGCCTGCGCAGCTTTCGCAAGGCGGCCCTCGAACGGGGCGTCTCCGCGTCCGCCCTCAGCCACGCATTGCGCGCGCTGGAAGAGCGACTGGGCGTGCGCCTGCTGAACCGCACCACGCGCAGCGTCACGCCGACCGAGGCGGGGCAGCAGCTGCTGGCGCGGCTGGCGCCGGCCATGCGCGAAATCGACGATGCCTTGCTGGACCTGAGCGCCTTGCAGGATGTGCCCGCAGGCAAGTTGCGCCTGAACGTGCCCCGTCCGGCCGCGCGGCTGCTGCTTGCGCCCATGCTGGCCAGCTTCGTCGCCCGCTATCCGCGCGTGCAGGTGGAACTGGTGACGGATGACGGCATGATCGATATCGTGCGCGACGGTTTTGACGCGGGCATCCGCTTTGGCGAGCAGGTGGCGGCCGACATGATCGCCGTGCCCGTGGGCGCGCCGCAACCGTTCGTCGTGGTGGCGTCGCCCGCCTACCTGGCGGCGCATGGGGCGCCAAGCACGCCGCGCGACTTGCTGGACCATGCCTGCATCGGCCGGCGTTTTCCCAGCGGGCGCCAGTATGCGTGGGAGTTTGAGCTGGAAGGGGAAGCCGTCAGCATCGCCGTCGGCGGGCCGCTGGTGTTCGACGACGATGAGCTGATGCTGCGCGCGGCCCGCGATGGCGCGGGACTGGCGTATGTGTACGAGGCCGATGCGCGCGCCGATCTCGCGGCGGGGCGCCTGGCGTGCGTGCTGGAGCGCTGCCTGCCGCCGCCGCCCCGTTACTACCTGTACTACCCGGGCCGGCGTCAGATGCCGCCCGTGCTGCGCGCCTTCGTCGACATGCTGCGCGCGCCGCCCGCGTAGTCAGCCGGCGGGCGGCGGGGCGCCATGTTCGACCGGCCACTTGATGGTGAACAGGCTGCCGCCCGCCTTGCCACGCGTGCAGACGGCGCTGCCGCCGTGGGCGCGCGCGATGGCTTCCACCACGGCCAGGCCCAGGCCGCTGCCCGCGTTCAGGTCGACCCTGGCGCTGTCGCCGCGGCGGAACGCTTCGAACACGTGCGGCGCCAGGTCGTCGGCAATGCCGGGACCCGCATCCTCGACGCTCAGGTAATACTGGCCGGCCTGCACGCGCGTTCGCACGCGCAGCAGGCCCGGATGGGCATAGCGGCGCGCGTTGTCGAGCAGGGCCAGCACGATTTGCCGGATGCGCGCCGCATCGCAGCAGACGGGATGGTCGGACAGGTGCAAGCGCAGGGTAAAACCGGCCGCTTCCATTTCCTGCGCCAGCAGGCGGCCCACTTCCTCGATTTCCAGGGTCAGGTCCGTCCAGGCCATGCGCAGCTGCATGTGGCCGCTGTCGGCCAGGCTCAGGGTGCGCAAGTCCTCGATCAGCCGGCCCAGGTCCTCGACTTGCGCCAGCAGGCTGGAAAACGGCACCTCCTCGGGTTTGAACACGCCATCGACGACGCCTTGCAAGGTGCCGCGCAGGATGGTCACGGGCGTGCGCAATTCGTGCGCGATGGCCGCATTCCACGTCAGGCTTTCCTGCGCTCCCCGCTGCAGGCGCTCGGCCATGCTGTTGAAGTCGTCGACCAGCATGGCCGTCTCGCCCAGGGTACGGTCGCCCGCGGAGGCGCGCGCGGACAGGTCGCCATGCGCCACGCGGCGCACGCTGTCCATCACGGAATTGATCGGTTTCAAGATGCGCGCGGCCAGCTTGATGGCGAAAAAGGCGGCCAGGCCCAGGCCGAAGATGGTGATGGCGAAGATCCACAGCCACTCGACGGTGCTGGGCGACCAGTCGTCCGGCTCGGACAGCATGCCGGGATCGATCTTGAAGGCGACGGCGAAGAAAATCCAGGAACCGATCCAGATGATCAGGATGCTGCACACCATCAGCACGGACATCGACAGCACGATCTGCCGGTTCAAACCCGTGAGGCGCATCAGGTGTCGCTTTCCAGACGATAGCCCACGCCGCGCAGGCTGGCAGGCATGTTCGTCACGCCCGCTTCCTCGAGCTTCTTGCGCAGCTTGCTGACGTGGCTGTCCACCGTGCGTTCCAGCGAATTGCTCTCGGGCATGCACGACTCCAGCAATTCCATCCGGCTGCAGACGCGGCGCGGCGTGCGCGCCAGGTGGGCCAGCAGACGGAACTCCGTCAACGTCAGGCTCAAGGGCACGGGCGCGCCGTCGCGCAGCACGCTGGCCATATACGTTTCCTGGTCGATCTCGATGGGGCCGCAGCGCAGGCGCTGGCCGCCCACCGGGTGGTGGTGCACGCGCGAGCGGCGCAGCACGGCGGCCACGCGGGCCACCACTTCGGCCGGATTGAAGGGCTTGATGATGTAGTCGTCGGCGCCCACGCGCAAGGCGGCCAGCTTGTCGGCATCCTGGTCGCGCGCCGTCAGCATGATGACGGGCGTCTCGCCGCGCCGCCGTACTTCCGCCAGCACGCCCCAGCCATCGACCCTGGGCATTTGCACGTCGAGCAGCAGCAGGTCCGGCGCCAGCGCCAGGTGCTGCTGCAGCGCCTCCTGGCCATCGTGGGCGAAGGCCGTGCGGTAGCCGTCGCGCTCCAGGTAACCGGCGAGGATGCGGGCGATTTGCGGTTCATCTTCGGCGATCAGGACGAGGGCGGAAGGGGGCGTGGTGGCAAGAAACGAGGGCTGGCTGGCGCTGTGATGATAGTTCATGCAAATAGTCTAGCATTCTTCGCGCTCTCCATCGAATCTCCACATTTCTTTGACGGAACATCCATGTTGGCCTTCTATGCTCTTGTTATCTGTCGACCGGACCGCCGGTTGGGATCTGCCATAGAGAAAGACCATGCATCCGAGCCACCTCACCAAGAAAAACATGTTGATCGCCGCGGCACTGCTCAGCCTTGCCGCCTGTTCCAAACCCGCGCCGGAAGAAGGCGCGGCGCCGCCGGCCGCCGTGACGGTACTCAAGCTGCAAGCGGCGCCTGTCGTCCTCAGCGATGAATTGCCGGGCAGGGTGGCCGCCTTCCGCACGGCCGACATCCGTCCGCAAGTGGGCGGCATCGTGCTGCGCCGCCAGTTCGAGCAGGGCGCCGAAGTGAAGGCGGGACAGAAATTGTTCCAGCTCAACCCGGCGCCGTTCCAGGCGGACGTCGATTCGGCCGCCGCCGCCCTGCAGCATGCGGTGGCCACGGCCAACCGCGCCAGCAGTCAGGCCGACAGGTTGAAACCGCTGGTGGAGGCGGACGCCATCAGCCGCCAGGCGTATGACGACGCCGTGGCCCAGCGCGAGCAAGCCGTGGCCACCGTGGCCCAGGCGCGGGCCAGCCTGGCGCGCCGCCGCCTGGACCTGGCCTTCGCCAGCATCGAGGCGCCCATTGCCGGGCGCATCGGCTCGGAACTGGTGACGGAAGGCGCGCTGGTGGGCCTGGCCGATGCCACGCCGATGGCGCGCATCCAGCAGATCGACAAGGTGTATGTGGACGTGCGCCAGCCGGCCGCCGCGCTGGCGGCATTGCAAGCGTCGGGCACGGGCGGCGCGGACAAGCTGCCCGTGACCATCCTGGGCGCCGATGGCCAGCCGCATCCCGTCACGGGGCGCATCCTGTTCTCGGGCATCAGCGTCGATGCGGGCACGGGCGACGCCGTCATCCGCGTGCTGGTCGACAATCCGCAGCGCCAGTTGCTGCCGGGCATGTTCGTGCGCGCCCGCATCGCCCGCGCCGTGCAGGCGAATGGCGTGCTGTTGCCGCAGCAAGCCGTCTTGCACAGCAGCGGCGGGCAGGCGCAGGCCTGGGTGCTCGATGGCACGAACAAAGCAAGTCTTAAACCCATCAGCGTGGGCGACGTGATCGAGCACCAGTACGTGGTCAACGGCGGCTTGAAGGCTGGCGAAACCGTCGTCATCGAAGGCCAGGAACGCCTGCAGCCGGGCGCCACGGCCGCGCCGCAGCCGTGGAAGCCAGCCGTCGTGGCAACGGCGGCTGCCGCCAAGGCGCGTTGATGCACCATATGAATACAATGAAAGCCTAATGACATGCCTCAATTTTTCATCAACCGCCCCGTCTTCGCGTGGGTGGTGGCGGTCTTCATCGTCCTGTTCGGACTGATCGCCATACCGCAATTGCCGATTGCGCGCTTCCCCTCGGTGGCGCCGCCCAGCGTCAGCATCAGCGCCAACTACCCTGGCGCCACGCCGCAAACCATGAACGATTCCGTGGTGGGCTTGATCGAACGCGAACTGTCGGGCGTCAAGCACCTGCTGTATTTCGAGTCGTCCACCGATACGTCGGGCTCGGCCTCGATCACCGTCACCTTCCAGCCGGGCACGAATCCGGAAATGGCCCAGGTGGACGTGCAAAACCGCCTGAAAGCCATCGAGCCGCGCCTGCCGCAAGCCGTGCGGCAAAACGGCTTGACGGTGGAGTCGGCGTCGTCCGGCTTTTTGATGATCGTCAGTTTGATCTCGGACAATGGCCAGCACGATGAGGTGGCGCTGGGCGACTACCTGGCGCGCAACGTGACGGAAGAACTGCGCCGCATTCCCGGCGTGGGCAAGGTGCAGCTGTTCGGTTCCGAGCGGGCCATGCGCATCTGGGTCGATCCGGCCAAGCTGGTGTCGTACAACATCGCCATGGGCGAGCTGACGGCCGCCATCGCACAGCAAAATGCGCAGATCGCCCCGGGCCGCCTGGGCGACTCGCCCGCCGTGCACGGCCAGCGCGTGACCATCCCGCTGACGGTGCAGGGCCAGCTGCAAACGCCGGCCGAATTTGCCGCCATCGTGCTGCGCGCGAATCCCGACGGCTCGAAAGTGACCATCGGCGACGTGGCGAAAGTGTCGCTGGGCGCGCAAAGCTTCAATTTCAGCATCCGCGAAAACGGGCAAGCCGCCTCGGGCGCCGCCATCATGCTGTCGCCGGGCGCCAACGCCGTGCAGACGGCGGCCGCCGTGCGTGCGCGCATGGCCGAACTGGCGCACACCATGCCGGCCGGGATCAAGTATTCGGTGCCCTTCGATACGGCGCCGTTCGTCAAGATCTCGATCGAAAAGGTCATCGTCACGCTGTTGGAGGCGATGGTGCTGGTGTTCCTCGTCATGTACCTGTTCCTGCAAAAGATACGCTACACCCTGATTCCCGCCATCGTCGCGCCGATCGCCTTGATGGGGACGTTTACGGTGATGCTGCTGGCCGGCTATTCCGTCAACGTGCTGACCATGTTCGGCATGGTGCTGGCCATCGGCATCATCGTCGATGACGCCATCGTCGTGGTGGAAGCGGTGGAGCGCCTGATGGCGACCGAAGGCTTGTCGCCGAAGGAAGCGACATCCAAAGCCATGCGCGAAATCACGGGCGCCGTGGTGGGCATCACCCTGGTGCTGACGGCCGTGTTCATCCCGATGGCGCTGGCCAGCGGTTCCGTGGGCGCCATCTACCGCCAGTTCACCCTGGCCATGGCCGTGTCGATCCTGTTTTCGGCGTTTTTGGCGCTGACCCTGACGCCGGCCCTGTGCGCCACGATGTTGAAACCCATCGGTCCGCACGACCACCACAAGAAGGGATTCTTCCTGTGGTTCGACCGCCAGTTTGAGCGCATGACGGCGCGCTATGAAAAGGGCGTGGTGGCGATGCTCAAACGCGCTGGGCGCTCGATGGTGCTGTACGGCGCCATCGTCGCGGCGCTGGGCGTGGCCTTCATGCAGCTGCCTTCGGCCTTTTTGCCGGAAGAAGACCAGGGCTACTTCATCACCTCGATCCAGCTGCCGTCCGACGCCACCATGGAGCGCACGCTCGATGTCGTCAAACTGTACGAGCAGCACGTGGCCACGCGGCCCGGCATCGAAGTGAATCAGTCGATCCTCGGCTTCAGCTTTTCCGGCGCGGGACCGAACGCGGGCCTGGCGTTCACCATGCTGAAGGATTGGAAACAGCGCAACGGCGCCACGGCGCAGGAAGAAGTGGCGCTGGCGCAGGAAGCCATGTCGCAGGCGAAGGAGGGCGTGATCATGAGCCTGATGCCGCCCGCCATCGATGAACTGGGCAACTCGTCCGGCTTTTCCATGCGCTTGCAAGACCGCGCCAACCAGGGTATCGCTGCCCTGCAGGCGGCGCAGAACCAGCTGCTGGGCCTGGCCGCGCAAAGCAGCAAGGTGGCGGGCGTGTATCCGGACGGCTTGCCGCCGGGCGCCAGCGTGCGCCTCGATATCGACCGCACCAAGGCGGAAGCGCTGGGCGTGTCGTTTACGGCCATCGCCGACATGCTGACGGCGGCGATGGGGTCGACCTATGTCAACGATTTCCCGAATGCGGGTCGCATGCAGCAGGTGATCATCCAGGCCGATGCGCCGTCGCGCATGCAGTTGAACGACGTGCTGGCCCTGCGCATCCGCAATAACGCGGGCGGCATGGTGGCCTTGGGCGAACTGGTGCGCCCCGTGTGGAGCGAGTCGCCGCTGCAACTGGTGCGCTACCAGGGTTATCCTGCGGCGCGCATTTCGGGCAGCGCGGCGCCGGGCGTATCGAGCGGCGACGCCATGCTGGAAATGGAGCGCCTGGTGAAACAGCTGCCGCCCGGCTTCGCGCTGGCGTGGACGGGGCAGTCGCTGCAAGAGAAGGAATCGGCGTCGCAAGCGCCCATGCTGATGGCGCTGTCGATGCTGGTGGTCTTCCTCGTGCTGGCGGCCCTGTATGAAAGCTGGTCGATTCCCGTCTCCGTCATGCTGGTCGTGCCGCTGGGCTTGCTGGGCGCCGTGCTGGCCGTGATGTTGCGCGGCATGCCGAACGATGTGTTCTTCAAGGTGGGCATGATCACCATCATCGGCCTGTCCGCGAAGAACGCCATCCTGATCGTCGAATATGCGCGCCAGCTGCAGGCGCAGGGCAAGGGATTGGTCGAGGCGACGGTGGAAGCGGCCAGGTTGCGCTTGCGCCCGATTTTGATGACGTCGCTGGCGTTCGCGCTGGGCGTGGTGCCGCTGATGCTGGCCACGGGCGCCAGCGCCGAGACGCAGCACGCGATCGGCACGGGCGTGTTCGGCGGCATGATCACCGCCACCGTGCTGGCCGTGTTTTTCGTGCCCGTGTTCTTTGTCGTGGTGCTGGGCGCCGTCGACAAGATGGACCGTTATTTCAACAAACGCAGTAATCGCATCGCCGTCAAGGCAGTGGAAGGAGAGTTGTAATGCGTTTGATTTTTATCACACCGCTGGCCGCGCTGGCCTTGTCGGCCTGTTCATTGACGCCGCCGCTGGTCAAGCCGGCGCCGCCGATTCCCGCCGCGTATGCCGAGGCCGCCGCGCCAGGCACGGCCGACACGGCGGCCAACCTGGGCTGGCGCCAGATGCTGCTGGACGCGCGCCTGCAGCGCCTGGTCGACATCGCGCTGGAAAACAACCGCGACCTGCGCGTGGCGTCCCTCAACGTGGAAGCCGTGCGGGCCCAGTACCAGATCCAGGATGCGGGCCGCTATCCGGCGATTGGTCTCAACGGCGGTGGCACGCGCCAGCGCGCTGCCGATGCCACGGGACAAAATCCCACGGTGCAAAACCAGTTCACGGCCGGCATCGCCATGAGCGCGTTCGAAATCGACCTGTTCGGCCGCCTGCGCTCGCTGTCGGAGGCCGCCTTTGCGCGCTACCTGGCCACGCAGCAGGGCCAGCGGGCCGCCCACATGGCCCTGATCGGTGCCGTGGCCGACGCCTACCTGGAACTGCGGCTGGCCGAGGAGCAGCTGGCGCTGGCCCGGCAAACCCTGCTCGATTGGCGCCAGGCCCTCGTCTTGACGCAGCGCCTGCACGGCGCGCAGCAGGGCAGCGGTCTTGATATAGCGCAAGCGGAAGGGCAGGCGGCCACGGCGGAAGCGGACGTGCAGGCACGCGAGCGGGCGACTGCCCTGGCGCGCAACAACCTGGAACTGTTGCTGGGCGCGCCGTTGCCCGCCGACTTGCCGGCGGGCCGGCCGCTCGATGGCCAGCCCGTGCTGACGCAGCTGCCGCCCGGCCTGCCGTCGGACTTGCTGGCGCGCCGTCCCGACATCCTGCAGGCGGAATACGCGCTGATGGCGGCGAATGCGGAAATCGGCGCCGCGCGCGCCGCCTTCTTCCCGCGCCTGTCGCTGACGGCGCAGCTGGGCCTGGCCAGCCCGGAACTGGGCGACCTGTTCCGAGGCGGCGCGCGCAGCTGGTCGTTCGCGCCGCAAGTGACGCAGCCGCTGTTCCAGGGCGGCCAGCTGCGCGCGGAATTGCAGCTGTCGCGCCTGCGCAAGGACGTGGCCGTGCTGCAATACGAGCAAGCGATCCAGTCGGCGTTTCGCGACGTGCGCGACGGCCTGGCGGGCAGCGCCACGTATGCGCAGCAGATCGCCGCGCAGGAACGCGTGGTGACGGCGGCGCAGCAGCGCCAGCGCCTGTCGCAGCTGCGCTACGACGCGGGCCAGGACAGCCGGCTGGAATTGCTCGACGCGCAGCGCCAGTCGTATGCGGCGCAGCAAGCCTTGCTCGACGCGCGGCGCGACCAGTTCAAGTCGGCCGTGGCCCTGTACAAGGCGCTGGGGGGCGGGCTGGAAGAGTAGCCCGCTTTGCGGAGGGCGGCCAGCCGGGCGTGGGCTTGCCAGGCTACGCGCCGGGCCAGTCGATCAACAGCGGTTGCGGCATCCACGGGTGCCGGATGGCAGCCAGGTTCCACGGCAAGCGGCTCAGCAGTACATCGAAGGGATTGCGCGCGACAGCCAGCGTGCATTTCCCGTCGCCTTTTTGCAGTCGGCCTTCGCGCTGCAGAAAGACCTGGCGCAATCCCTCGGGCGAGGTTTGTCCCACCGCTGGCCAATGGCGCATCACGGCGGCCAGCACTTGTTCGCACAGGGCCCGTTCTTCTTCGCCGAGGTCGACGGGGGGAGCAGGGAAGTCCGGTTCCAGGCCGCACAGCAGCTTGTTCAGCAGCAATTGCTGCTCCGGCGCGTCGCTCCTGCCATCGACCAGGTATTGCAGCAAGTGAACGGCGCGCGCGCCGTGTTCGCCGCGCAGCTGCGGCCTGCCATCGCCGCCAGTGGCGAGCAAGTCCAGCCGCTGGAACATTGCCGGCAGGAACGGGTGGAGCAGCGCCAGGCCGGCGTTGCCGATGTCGGCGATGTCAGTCGCGTGTACAGCGTCGTTCATGTGCTTATCCTGTAAATGCCCCGATCGGGCGGTTGCGCGCCAGGCTCCAGCCCGTCGTCTGCTGGTCGCCGAGCTGGACGTCGGCCTGCTGCACGCTGTACGTCCAGAGGATTTCCGTAAAGTTCAGCTTGAACTGCTCGGTGGGCATGTCGTCGGGATGGGTTTGCAGCTGGATTTCGCTGATCAGGGCGTCTCGCAGGGCGATGGTGATGATGTTGGCCGTCTTGTCGCCCGTCTGGCGGGTGATGTACAGCCTGGTCGGCTGGTCCGGGCCGCTGCCCAGCGGCTTCGCCCGCAGGCACAGATCGTACAGTTTGACCGAGGTCGCATCGACATACTTGACGCAGGTAAATTCGGTGATGACGGGCCGGCCAGACGTGCGCGCAGAGTTGCTGACGTCGGTCGTTATTTGCTGCTTCATGCCTTGATGTAATGACACCAGCTCGATGCACCGGCCCATGCCCCGCAGCGCGGCGTCGTCGCGCCAGATGGCGTCGTCGCGCCAGATGGCGTCGATACCGCCGCTCTTGCTTTCACCGTCCTGCGCCTTGCCGAACACGAGTTCCCCGTCGCCGGGTTCCAGTAAGATCAAATCCATGACGAATTCCTCCGCTTGATGGTCAGGTGCCGCCGTGCGACAGGCAACCTTTAAATCGGTGTGGCCGGGCCCAGCCTGCCTCGCCCGGGTGGTCGACAAAGCAGATGGTCAGTTGCGCGAAGCCTTGCGAAGTGAAATACACGCTGGCCGAGGCGTCCTGCCGCTCACGGGTGAGGAACCAATGGGCGTCGCCATGCGCCAGGCCCCAGCTGCTCACGCGTTGCACCAGCAAGTCGGCGTTGCCGCGCTGCACGATGGCCACGCGCACGTCCGCTTCGCCCATATTGTTGGTCTGGTAAATGCGCGCCATGTATGCTTCCTTGTTCGTTCCTGGTGTCAACGGTGCTGCGACTATACACCGATTAAGTTGCTTAAAGACAATCATAAATGGTGGCGCCCACTTTTTTTTGTGCCGCCGGCCTCCCGGCTGGCATGGCGCTGCAGTGAGGCCCAAGCACTGCGGTTTTGCTTTGATTCAATAATTCCAGTAATATAGAAGTATTGTTCTATTTCACAGGCTGCGGCGCATGGTGCCCGCGACGCCGCATTGCACGGGACCATTACCGCATGCTGACCGCTTTCCTGATCTTCCTCGCCACCCTCATCCTCGTCATCTGGCAGCCGCGTGGCCTGGGCATCGGCTGGAGCGCCGTCATCGGCGCCTGCGTCGCCTTGCTGGCGGGCGTCATCCACTGGGGCGACATCCCCGTCGTCTGGCACATCGTGTGGAACGCCACCGGCACGTTCATCGCCGTGATCATCATCAGCCTGCTGCTGGACGCGGCCGGTTTCTTCGAATGGGCCGCCTTGCACGTGGCGCGCTGGGGCGGCGGCAGCGGCAGAAAACTGTTCGTGCTGCTGGTCTTGCTGGGCGCCCTGGTTTCCGCCGTGTTCGCCAACGACGGCGCCGCGCTGATCCTCACGCCCATCGTCATCGCCATGCTGCGGGCGCTGAAGTTTTCCGCCAAGGCCACCCTGGCCTACGTGATGGCGGCCGGCTTCATCGCCGACACGGCCAGCCTGCCGCTGGTGGTGTCGAATCTGGTGAATATCGTCTCGGCCGATTTCTTCAAGATCGGCTTTGCCGAGTATGCGTCCGTGATGGTGCCCGTCAACGTCGTCGCCGTGCTGGCCACCCTGGCGGCCTTGCTGCTCTTTTTCCGCCAGGATATTCCGCGCGACTATGCAGTGGCGCAGCTGAAACGTCCGGACGCCGCCATCCGCGACCTGGCCACCTTCCGCGCCGGCTGGCTGGTGCTGGCGCTGCTGCTGGTGGGCTTTTTCTCGCAGGAATCCCTGGGCGTACCCATCAGCCTGATCGCCGCCGTGGGCGCCGCGCTGCTGCTGGGCGTGGCCGGCAAGGGCCAGGTGATTTCCACGCGCTACGTGCTGCGCCATGCGCCATGGCACATCGTCGTCTTTTCGCTGGGCATGTACCTGGTCGTGTACGGTTTGCGCAATGCGGGCTTGACGGCTTATCTGACGGGCATGCTGAACCACTTTGCGCAGTACGGCGTGTGGGGCGCGGCCATGGGCACGGGCGTGCTGACGGCGTTATTGTCGTCCGTGATGAACAACTTGCCGACGGTGCTCGTCGGCGCCCTGGCCATCGACCCGACCACGGCGCAGGGCGCCGTGCGCGAAGCGATGATTTACGCGAACGTCATCGGCAGCGACCTGGGGCCGAAGATCACGCCGATCGGCAGCCTGGCCACCTTGCTGTGGCTGCACGTGCTCGACAGCAAGAACATCCACATTTCCTGGGGCTACTATTTCCGCGTCGGCATCGTGCTGACCGTGCCCGTGCTGCTGGTGACCCTGGCCGCGCTGGCGCTGCGCCTGTCCTGAGTTCCGTGTATGGTGGTGGCTGTGAGCAACTTTATACTGGGATGCAATGAAATTACTGCTCGTAGGCGCTACCGGTCTCGTCGGCAGCGAAGTGCTGCGCCTGGCGTTGATGGATGCGCGGATCACGGCCATCGTGGCGCCCGTGCGCAAGCCCTTGCCGTCGCATCCCAAGCTGTCCGCGCCTGTCATTGATTTCGATCAATTGCCGCCGGACGCATCGTGGTGGCAGGCGGACGCCGTCATCTGCACCCTGGGCACGACGATGAAGGTGGCCGGCACCCGGCAAATATTCTCTCGCGTGGACCACGACTATCCGCTGGCCGTGGCGCGGCTGGCGCTGGCGGCCGGCACGCCAGTCTATGTGCTCAATTCCGCGGCCGGCGCCGACGCCGCTTCGCGCATCTTCTATAACCGCGTCAAGGGCGAGCTGGAACGCGACCTGCAAGCGCTGGGTTTTCGTTCGCTCACGTACGTGCGGCCGGGCCTGATCGGCGGCGAGCGCGCCGTGGCGCGGGCGGGCGAGGGCGTCGCCTTGCGCATCCTGCGCGTGCTCGGTCCCGTGCTGCCGCGCCGCTGGCGCATCAATCCCGCGCCGCGCATCGCCAGCGCCTTGCTGGAAGCGGCGCTTGTCGCCGCGCCGGGCGTGCATGTGGTGACGTCGGAGCAGCTGCTGTGAGTGCGCGCCCGTGTAATTTCCCTTCCTGTTTCTGAAAGGATAGCAATGCAGACTGTACGTCCTTA
The DNA here is from genome assembly GCF_030397595.1 of Janthinobacterium sp. SUN033. Taxonomy (NCBI): domain Bacteria; kingdom Pseudomonadati; phylum Pseudomonadota; class Betaproteobacteria; order Burkholderiales; family Oxalobacteraceae; genus Janthinobacterium; species Janthinobacterium sp. SUN033. The sequence goes on along the minus strand of NZ_JAPQNV010000001.1, from coordinate 1,571,577 downwards.
CCAGGCCGGCGACCGCGATGCCTGCCTGGCCCTGTTCGACGGCAATACACCGCGCTTTTTCGACCCGTCCGAGCGCGCGGACTTTGCCGCCTGGCTCGATACCTCGACGCATCCCTACCTGGTCATTCTGCGCGACGGCCGCATCGTCGCCTGCGGCGGCCATGCCATCGAGGCGGGCGGCAGCGTCGCCAGCCTGTGCTGGGGCATGGTGGCGCAGGATGCGCATGGCCAGGGACTGGGCCGGGCGCTGACGCAGGCGCGCCTGGACGCCATCCGCGCCGTGCCGGGCATCGCCAGCGTGCGCATGAATACCAGCCAGCACACGCAAGGCTTTTATGCGGGCTACGGTTTCGTGACGGTCAACGTGACGCCGGACGGCTTCGGGCCGGGCATCGATCAATGGGACATGGTGCTGCAACTGCCGCTGTAGCAGCGGCAGGCATGGCGCCGTGCCGCGCTCAATAATTGATTGAAATGCTAACGTTAATCGCTTACTATCGTTGGGTGTTTCAACTAGGAAAGATGCCCATGCCCCCCTCGTTCTTGCTTGATTTTCCGCTGAAAATTGTCGCCAGGCACGGATGGCTGCATGGCGGATGACAACCTGCCGCCATCCCCGCTCGTCATCATCGCCAGCAGCGGCACCGGTGGCGACATGCAGCCGTTTATCGCGCTGGCGCAGGGCTTGCAGCAACGGGGCCGGCGCGTGCTGCTGCTGGTGCCGGGCTGGCAGGAAGCGGTCGCGCAGGCGTCAAAGTTGCCGTATCGCACCTTCGGCAGCGCGGAAGAGGGGCAGGCCATGCTGGGCAACCCCGGCCTGTGGGATGAACGCAAGGGCTGGGGCGTGGTGTGGAATGGCCTCGTGCCGCACCTGGGCGCCGTGCGCGACATCGTGCAAGGCTTGCCGGACGATGAGGCTTGCGTGGTGCTGTGCCATCCCATCCTCGTGCCGATGGCGGCCCTGGCGCGGTCCGTGCGCCCGGATTTGCGCATCGTCGCGGCGTATCTCGCGCCATCGAACCTGTGCAGCAGCCATGATTTCCTGACGGCCGGTTCGCTGCGCATTCCCGCCTGGGTGCCGCTGGCCTGGCGCCAAGCCCTGTGGCGGATGATCCACCGCGCCATGATCGACCCGGTGCTGCTGCCTGGGCTGAACGGCGCGCGCGCGCAGCACGGCTTGCCGCCGGAAGCGCATTTTTTTGGACACATGCTGGCCGCGCCGGACGCCTCACTGGGACTGTTTCCCGCCTGGTTCGCCGCGCCGCAGGCGGATTGGCCGCCGCACTTCGCGCAAGCCGATTTCACCGCCGCCGCCATGCCTGGCGCCGCAGCGCTGCCGCCGGAACTGGAACGTTTTCTGGGCGAGGGCAAGCCGCCCATCGTGTTTACGCCCGGCACCGGCCACCAGCATGCGCAACGCTATTTCAGCATCGCGCTGGACGTCTTGCGGCGGCTGGGGCGGCGCGGCCTGTTCCTCACGCCCCATGCGGCGCAAGTGCCGCAGCACTTGCCGGCTGGCGTGCTGTGGCAGGCGCACGCGCCGTTCGCGGCGCTGTTGCCGCGCATGGCGGCCGTGGTGCACCACGGCGGCATCGGCACCAGCGCGGACGCTTTCCGCGCGGGCATCCCGCAACTGATCGTGCCGTTCGCGTACGACCAGTTCGACAACGGCTGGCGCGCCAAACGGCTCGGTGTGGGGGAAGTCTTGCTGGCCAAGCGCTTGTCTGCCGGGCGCATGCAGCGGCAGCTGGCGCGCCTGCTGGCCGCGCCCGAAGTCAGGCTGGCGTGCGGCGAGGTGGCTCGCCGGATGGGACAGGGGCTCGAATCAGCGCGCCTGCTGGATCACGTCGAAGCGGCCCTGGCCGTTTAGTCTGCCTGGGGAATGCTGCGCTAGGTATCGTCGAGGGCGATGACCCGGTCGTTTGCGCCGGGCACGCAGCCGTCGGCGATCGGTTCCCAGCCCCGGTGCACCACCACCTGCTTGCCGTCGTGGCAGATTTCCACGCGTTCGCTGGCGGGCAGGCGCTGGCGCGCGAACGCTTCCAGGCTGGCCGGCAGGCTCACCGCCAGCCGCATCGAGCGAATTGCCTCAGGCGGGTGGTCATCCATGTGCACGAGGGGCACGAAGATGGAGCCGAGCATCAGCCAGCGCGCACCCACGTCGACGGGGGCGGGCGCATATTGGGCGGCGCGCAGCCAGTCCTGGGCGCGGACGCGCAAGTCGCCGCCTGCCGCCAGTTCGCCCCAGGCCGAGGCCAGCATTTCCACCACCCACTGATTGCAATTCTGGTATGTCAAATTGAAAGCATACGCGTTGGCGCTGTAGCGGCCCGCCAGCAACTGCTGCACGCGCACGGGGTCGAGCAGGGCGCGGCGCAGGGGCGGTACGGTTTCGGCCGGCAATTTCACGAGCGAAATGTAGCCCAGCGCCGGGTTTTCCGTGCCCATGGCGAAACCGGCCGTGCCCTGGTCGAAGATGCGCGGGCGGCCTTCGTCGCAGGCGTAGTACAGTTGGCGCGCGGACCAGCCGCTGTCATTGTCGTGGCGCCAGGCCAGCGCGGCGTGCGAATAGCGGATGCCGAAGCGGGCCAGGTCCAGGCCGGAACGGCTGATCAGGGCCACGCTGCCTTCGCTGGCGGCCAGTTCCTCGCGCACGACGGCGGCAAAGCGCAAGAGCCGGTCCTGTTCCGTGGCCGTGAGTTCCTGGGCGCGGTCGCAAAATCGCGAGGAGGACATGGAGGTGCCCGCCTGGGCCGCGCCAGCCAGGACGAGCGCGGCGCAGCCGGCCAGCAGCGGCGCCAGTTTGCGCAAGATCAAAGGCTGACGGGACGCGTGGCCATTTCGCCGTACCAGTCGTCGGCCAGCACGAGGAAGAAGGCGGCGCGCGTGTCGTTGCGCGAGAATTCGATGCCGTAGGCGCGGTTTTGCGCATGCACCACGTCGCCCTGCGCCAGCTGCTGCTTGTCGAGCGCCGCTTGCGGCAAGTCCAGCACCAGCGGCGTGGCCGTGGCGTCGGCCTGCATCGTCAAGCGCGTCATGCCGGCGCGGCCCGGCACGGCGGCCACGTCGATGATGCGGTAGGGGCCATTGGCCACCTTGTTGTCGCGCGAAGAGCTGTTGCTCGAACCGTTGAGCGAATCGGAAATGCTGCCGCTCGACTGGGAACCGGCGCTGGAGGCCGAGGAAACGAAGCTGTCGGCGTTGGCGTTGCACGCCATGGTCAGAGCTGCGGCCAGGCCGAGCATGCGTAAGGAGGTAGTCAAGGCAGTTTTCCAGTGAGCATCAATGAAAGCGGACCGGGTCCATCCCGGCTCGCGCCATCATAGCAGATCGGCCATCAGCTGAGCAGTACCTCGATCAGGCCCTTCGCTTCGGCCGACGGCTGCGTGCGCAGCGCCTGCAGCACGGGATCGTGTTCCAGATAGGCTTGCAGCGCCTCGCTGACGGTGACGCCGGCCTGCGGCAGCGGCGACGGGACGGGAGAGAGCGCCTTGGCCAGCAGCAGGGTGTCGCGCAAGCCCTCGGGCGGCAGCATGATGGTGGAGCCGGGCAAGGCGTTGACGGCGTCGGCTACCGGCAGCGGCACGCCCAGCTGGCGCATCAGCGCGCGGCCGATCACTTCCAGCGTGGATGCCATCTGCGTTTCCAGCTGGGCGTACAGGCCCGGAGTCTTGTCGGCCTGGGCCAGCAAATAAAAGCCGGCCACTTCATGCACGATGCCGGCGAACAGCGCCGTATCGGCGTCCGTCTGCGTGACGGTGGTGGCCAGCCCGTGCGCCAGCGCCGCCACGTGCACGGTGTGCGCCCACAGCTGGGTGGCGCGGGCGCGCAAGGCTTCGTCGCGGATGCCCGCGTTCAGCTGGCGGATGACGGCCGCCGTCGCCAGCGCATACAGGTTGCGGTGGCCCAGTCGCTCGACGGCGGCGCGCACGCTGGTGATGGCGGGCGCCTGGCCGGGCGAGAACAGGGCCGAATTGGCCAGCGCCACGGCGCGCGCCGACAAGGTCGGTTCGCACAGCAGCAAGCGGCTGATGTCGGCCGAGTGGCAATCCGGATTGGCCAGTTCCTTTTGCAGGAGCAGGGCCGTATTGATGCTGGTGGGAAAAGCCAGGGTTTCCGTTTCGGCGCTGGCCAAAAGTTGCGCCAGGCTGCTGAGCGTGTTGACGTGCATGGATAGGGGAGCGGGAAGTAGCAATGTCCCCATCTTATCAGGCAATCCAGGCCACATGGCGCCCGGCTGCCTATCCTGCCAGGCACGGCTGGCCGATGGTGCCATTCATAAGCTGTACTTATAGACTTTAGTGGATTTGCCTGTCTATTCACGGTGGGCGAGGGCGGGTACGCTTGATCTGCCACAAGCGTGCCTCGTACGCGGCTTGTTCCATATCAATGTTTACAAGGAAAATACAGATGCGTGATGAAGTCCCCCAGCCGCAGCGGCGCACCTTCCTGAACACCTCGCTGGCCATGGTGGCCGGCGGCGCCGGCATGGCGCTGGCAGGCGCGGCCCAGGCGCAAGCGCCGGCGTCCGCGCCCACCCGGCCCATGGTCGTGGGCCATCCCCGGCGCAACGGCGTCGCTATCGAACGCGTCACGTTCCCCAACACCAGCGCGCAGACGGTCATCGCGGCGAACCTGTTCATGCCGGCCCGCTTCGATGCGGCCAAAAAATATCCCGCCATCGTCATCGGCCACCCGTTCGGCGGCGTGAAGGAACAGACGGCCGGCTTGCACGCGCAAAAGCTGGCGGAACTGGGCTATGTGACCCTGGCGTTCGACGCTTCGCATTACGGCGACAGCAGCGGCTTGCCCCGCTACACGGAAGTGCCGGGCACGCGCGTGGGCGACTACAGCGCCTGCGTGGATTTCTTCAGCAATCATCCGGCCGTGGACCCGGCGCGCATCGGCGTGCTGGGTATTTGCGGTGGCGGCGGCTATGCCGTCAGCGCGGCGCAGGCCGACCACCGCATCAAGGCCATCGCCACCGTCAGCATGTACGACATGGGCCGCGCGCGCCGCCAGGGGCTGGGCGACACGCTCACCTACGAGCAGCGCATGAAGACCTTGGACGAGGTCGGCGAGCAGCGCACGCGCGAGGCGCGCGGCGAACCGCGGCGCGACATCCGCGCGCTGCCCGAGTCGGCCGGGCCGGACGCGCCGGAAATCGTGCGCGAATTCCTCGACTACTACGCCACGCCCCGGGGCCAGCACCTGCACTCGACCAGCCTGTACGCCTTGACGAGCCTGGCGCCGATGATGAATTTCTTCCCGTTCGCGCAGATTGAGACGATCGCGCCGCGCCCGTTGCTGATGATCGTCGGCGAGCGCGCCGTCTCGGCATATTTCAGCGAGGATGCGTACGCCAGGGCGGCGCAGCCGAAGGAGTTGTTCGTCGTGCCCGGCGCCTCGCATGTGGACCTGTACGACCGGCCGCCTTACATCGCGCAGTCGCTGGCCAGGCTGGACGCCTTCTTTCGCCAGCACCTGGGGGCGTGATGGGCGTTTTCTTGAACGGCATGAAAGCGGGCTTCCTGGCGGCCTGCCTGGCGCTGCCCGTCTTTGCGCCAGCGCAAACGCTGGATGCGCAGAGCAAGCCGCCCTCGCGCGCGCAGCAATTGATGGGGGACCTTGCGCCGAAGATGGCCGACCTCACGGACAAGGTGCTGTACGGCGACATCTGGGAGCGTCCCCAGCTGTCCAAACGCGACCGCAGCCTGGTGACCGTCAGCGCGCTGGTGGCCATGCACCGTCCCGAGCAGCTGAAATCGCACCTGTTGCTGGCGCGCCAGAACGGCTTGACGGAGGAGGAGCTGGTCGAGGCGATCACCCACCTGGCCTTCTATGCGGGCTGGCCGAATGCCGTCTCGGCGCTGGCCGTGGCGAAAGAAGTCTTCCGCAAATAACGACCGCCGCCCCGCGCGGCAAGAAAGGATATCCATATGCACCGATACGCCGCGGCACTCTTGCCGCTTTGCCTGCCCGCCGGGGCCGTCTCCGCCGAGCCGGCTGCCGCGCCAGCGGCCGTCACCGTCACGCGCGCCGCCGCCATGCCCAGCAGCATCGGTGACGCCGCCTATTTTACGGGGAAGGTCGCAGTCGACGCCAGGTTTCAGCGCCTGGCGCCGGCCCGCGTGGGCGGCGCCATCGTCACCTTCGCGCCCGGCGCCCGCACGGCGTGGCATACGCACCCGTTGGGCCAGACCCTGATCGTCACGCAAGGCCAGGGTTGGGTGCAGCACTGGCAGGGCCCGCTGCAGCAGCTGGCCGTGGGCGACGTGGCGTGGATACCGCCCGGCGTCAAGCACTGGCATGGCGCGACGGCCACGTCCGCCATGCAGCATGTCGCCATTGCCGAGGCGCAAGATGGCACGGCGGTGACGTGGCTGGAACAGGTGATGGATGACAGCTATCCGCGCCAAGGCGCTCAATGACGATGCCGCGCCGGGCGTTCAGGCAGATTACGGCAGCAGCAGCGCATGCTGGCTGGCCGTGTGGAAATCGCGCCACACGCGGTTGATGGCGCTGTCTTCGCGGGCCGCGTACAGGCCGCAATACGGATACACATCACCGACGGCCGCGCGGCATGCGGCGACCAGGTCCAGCGAACGGTCCTGCACGGCTTGCATGGCGTCCGCGCCGAGCGCCGCACCGCCCGCCACCTGCGCCCAGCTGTCGTCCAGCACGGCATAGAAGCGGGTGCGGGCGGCCGCGAACGTTTGTTTCCTGGCTTGCAGCATGGCGGCTACTTCCGGCACGTCCAGCAGTGGCAAGCCGGCGCGCGCATGGCGGCGGTGGCGCATGCCTTCTTCGGCCAGTTGCATGAAATGGCTGGCCATGCCGGCCACGTTGGCGGCCAGGGTCACGTAGGCCAGCGAATAGAACGGGTAGCGGTACAGGGGGCCGTCGGCCGTCGCGGCCGAAGGATCGATGGTGAAGCCGTGTTCCTTGGCAACCCATTGACCGTCGATGCGATAGCTGTGCGAGGCGCTGGCGCGCATGCCGATGCTGTTCCACGAGGGCACCAGCTGCACCAGGGCGGCGGGCACGAGGAAGGCGCGGATGCGCGGCTTGCCATCTGCATCGAGCAGGGGCTGGCCATCGCGCCGCAGCCGGGCGTTCAGCGTGAAGTGGGTCGCCATCGGCGCGCCGCTGGCGTAGTCCCAGCTGCCCGTGATGCGGTAGCCGTCGCCTTCCTCTTCCGCATCACCGGTGGCCGCGCCGCTGCCGCCCAGGCAGACGCGGGGCGTGCCGATGATGGCCCGCGCCATGTCGGGCGCCAGGAAGCCCGCAAACCATCCCGCGCCCGCGCACAGGGTCAGCACCCAGCCCATGCTGCCGTCGACGGCGGCCACGGCTTCCTCCAGGCGCACCACTTGCGGCAAGGGCAGCTCGGCTCCGCCCGCGCCGCGCGGCGCCAGCATCGTCAGCCAGCCGCGCCGGTGCAGCAAGGCTTGCTGGGCCGGATGCAGGAAGCGGGCGGCGTCGGCGGCCGGCGCATGGCGCGCGATGCGGCGCGCGTCACGCCCGGAAAGGGTAGCAGGGGTAGCGAGGGCAGCGTGCGGCATGGGTAGAATCCGGCAATGGCGAAGGCGGGCATTTTCGCACAGCGCGGGGTGCCGGCGGTAGCCGGCGCCTGTTGCGGCGCCAGTCCCGCGCCTGTAAGCTGCAGGAAAAGGGGAAAAACATGTGCAGATTCGTCCATGCGGGAAGCGCGGCGGCATTGCTGCTGTGCCTGGCGGCTTGCGCCAGCGTGCCGCCACCGCCGCCCGTGGTCATGCTGGGCAAGGAAGACATCACCGTGGCGGGCCGGCGCGTCCACACGGTGGACGAGATGCTGGCCGTCCTGTCCGAGGAGCATATTGCCAGCGTTGCCTTGCGCACACAGCCGGACGTGCCGTATGAGCGCGTCGGTGCCGTGATCTATTCCATCTTCCGCGCCGGCAGGAAAGTGTCGGAAGTGGGCGCCGCAGCGCCGTAAGCCTGCATGCCGCCGTTTTGCCGCATCATGGCGCGGACTAGCGCCACCCACCAGGAGCTTCCATGAGCGCATCGGCTGCGACGCAAATGAACCGCTGGCAAGATGCCAGCGCCGGCCTGTCGATCGCCGGCCTGCTGCTGCCGGAAGCGGTGGCGTATGCCAGCATCGGCAACCTGGCGCCGCAGGCGGGCATCCTGGCCCTGTTTGCGGGCTTGCTGTGCTACGGCGTGCTGGGCACGAGCCGCTTTGCCATCGTCTCGGCCACGTCGTCCTCGGCCGCCGTGCTGGCCGCCGCCATGGCATCCATGCCAGGCGGCACGGCGGGGCACCGGCTGATGCTGATGGCGGGACTGGTGATATTGACGGGGGCATTTTTCCTGCTGGCCTGGCTGGCCAGGCTGGGCAGCATCACGGAATTCATCGCCAAGCCCGTGCTGCGGGGCTTTTCCTTCGGCCTGGCCATCGTGATCATCGTGAAACAGCTGCCCGGCGTGCTGGGCGTGCAGCCAGCGCACGGCGATGTGCCGCATCTGCTGGCAGGCCTTCTGGCAGGCGCAGGGCAGTGGAACGGCAGCGGCGCCGGCCTGTGCGCGGCGGCGCTGCTGTCGCTGTTCCTGCTGCGGCGGCTGCAGCGCTGGCCTGCCGGCCTGATCGTCATCGCGCTGGGCATCGCCGCCGGGCAATGGCTGGACTTGCCGCGCCATGGCGTGGCCCTGGTGGGCGCCATCGATGTGCGCCTGGCCATGCCTGTCTTGCCGCGCCTGACGCAGGCGGAATGGACGCGCCTGGCCGAGCTGGCGTTTGCGCTGGCGCTGATCCTGTATGCGGAATCGTATGGCGCCATCCGCAGTTTTGCCTTGAAGCATGGCGACGCCGTGGCGCCCGAGCGCGACTTGCTGGCGCTGGGCGCGGCGAACGTGGTGGCGGGCCTGTTCCAGGCCATGCCGGTGGGCGCCGGCTATTCGGCCACTTCCGCCAACGAGGCGGCCGGCGCCACCTCGCGCCTGGCGGGGCTGGTGGCCGCCGCCGTCGTGGGCGTCATCGTGCTGACCCTGCTGCCGCTGGTGGCCCTGATCCCCGTGCCCGTGCTGGCTGCCGTGGTCATCCATGCCGTCAGCCATACGCTGAACCCTGTTTCCTTGCGGCCTTATTTCACCTGGCGCCGCGACCGCCTGCTGGTGCTGGCGGCCATTGCCGGCGTGCTGCTGTTCGGCGTACTCGACGGCTTGCTGGCAGCCATCGCCATGAGCCTGCTACTGATGCTGCGCTGCCTGTCGCGGCCGGGCCTGTCCGTGCTGGGCCGGCTGGGCGACAGCCACGATTACGTGAAACTGGCGTTGTACCCAGCGGCCCGCGCGCAGCCCGACACGTTGATCCTGCGCCTCGATGAACCCTTGTTCTTCGTCAATGCCGAGCGCAGCCTGCACCTGGCGCGCACCCTGCTGGAGGAGCGGGCCGGTCCGCTGCGCAAGGTGATCCTCAGCCTGGAAGAGTCGCCCGACCTCGATGGCAGCAGCGTCGAAGCCTTGCGCGACTTTGCCGCGTTTGCGCGCCAGCGGGGGCTGGCCGTGGCGCTGGCGCGGCTGAAGGAGCCGGCGTGCGCCGTGCTGCAACTGGCGCTGCGCGACATGCTGGCTGCCGAGGCGGGGCCGGCGCTGCTGCTCAGCGAATTGAGCGTGGCCGAGGCCGTGCGCCTGCTGGGCTGCGCCACGCCTGAAAAGTAGCGGCGACTATGCTACGCTGGCGGCCAGGCCATGCATCTGGGAGACGGTATGACAAGCGTGAAACCGCAACTGGTCAAGGGACGGCTGAACAAGCTGCTGCCCACGCAAATCACGGTGGGCATGGCCGAGGTGGCGCTCAAGCGCGCGCATTGGGCCAGCCTGGGCCGGAAGGCGCGGGCTGCGGCGCTGGCCGACCACTGGTTTCCCAGCATTATCGGTCCGGAAGGGCGCCACTACATCGTCGACCACCACCATTTCGGCCTGGCGCTGCACCAGGAAGGCGTGAAAAGCGTCAGTTTGATGATCCTCAAGGATTTGTCCTGGCTGGAGCCGCTGCACTTCTGGCATGTGATGGACCACCATCAGTGGGTGCACCCGTACGACAGCGAAGGTTTGCGCCGCGATTTTTCCGCCATCCCCCGGCACCTGAGCGGCTTGCACGACGATCCCTACCGCAGCCTGGCCGGCGAATTGCGCAGCGCGGGCGGCTACGCCAAGGACGTGACGCCGTTCAGTGAATTCCTGTGGGCCGATTTCTTGCGCAGCCGCATCGCGCCCGCCAGCCTGCAGAAAAATTTCGCCAAGGCACTGGCACAGGCCATGAAGCTGGCGCGCAGCCAGCAGGCGCGCTATTTGCCGGGCTGGAGCGGCATCGTGCCGCCCGCCTGAACCGCCTGCCGCTACAGCAGGAAGGCGCTGCCGGCCGCCAGTATGCCGGCCGCCGCCGCGCCCACCGAGCCCCACAGCAGCCAGCGGCGCCGCGTCAGCACGGTGATGGCGGCCAGCGCTACGGCGATCTGGATGAAGGTCAGGGCCATGGCCAGCCGTTCGTGCGGGCGCAGCTTGGCTTCCGATGCCTCGCCCAGCTTCCTCGACTGCTCTTCCAGCTGGCGCGCCTGCGCCTGCACCAGGGGCTTTTCCCGTTCCTGCCGCGCCTGTTCCGCCAGGAAGCGCGCCCGCACCTCAGGTACGCTGGCCAGCGCGGCCGTCGCTTCGGCGATATGTCCCTTCGTCGACTTCGCCTGGTACAAGGCCCACTGGTCGCTCGCCTGTGCCTGTTTCAGGATGCTCTCGTTCTTCAGGAACATGGCCTCGTTCTGCGCGTTGCCGCTCTGGTAGCTGATCAGGGCGCCGATGGTGGCGAGGATGGCCGTCATCAGGGCGATTTTCTGCGTCAGGCCATCGCGCTCCTTCTCCGTCGCCTCTTCCACGGCGTGCTCATGGGGGCTGGGTACTTCGTATTCTTCTTCCATGGCGGACCTTTCGCGGGGGCAGGAGGAGGGATCATGTGTCGACATGGCGATACTACCGCATCCGCCGTGCAAGCTGGCGGGCGCCGCGACATGGTGCGAACGGGCATAAGCGGGTACAGTAAGGCGTTCTCCCCTTGAAAGCGCACAGCCCATGAGCACGTCCCGTCTGCCCGACCCGCACTTCGCCGAGAAAGTCCGCGCCAGTTTCGATCTGCAAAACGCCATGACCCTGATCCAGGCCAGCCTGCCCGTGGTGGCGCATGGCAGCACGGAAATCCACGTGCCGCACTGGCGCGGCATCGAGCAGCAGCACGGTTTCGTGCATGGCGGCGTGGTGGGCATGATCGCGGACTCGGCCGCCGGCTACGCGGCCATGACCATGGTGGCCGACGGCGCGTCCGTGCTGACGGTGGAATACAAGATGAACCTGCTGGCGCCCGCCGATGGCGAGAAACTGATCGCGCGCGGCAAGGTGGTGCGCCCGGGGCGCACTCTGATCGTCACGCAAGCCGAAGTATTCGCCGTGCGCGATGGCAAGGAAATCCTGTGCGCGCTGATGCAGCAAACCATCATGGTGATGCACGGCAAGTCGGAAAAGACGTGAGCCGTGCACCGGGCGATGGCGCTCAAGCCGCCTTGGCCAGTCCTTCCGCTTCCAAAGCCGCCTTGACGCTGTCGCGCCGGGCCACTCTGGCCAGGAAGGCTTGCACATGCGCCAGCGCGGACAAGTCCACGCCCACGCCTGGCGCCCAGCCCGTGATGACGAACAGATAGGCGTCGGCGACCGTGAACGTGTCGCCCGTCAGGTAGGCCCGGCCTTCCAGGCGGCTGTCCACCCATTTGTACTTCTTGCCCAGTTGCTGGACGAACAAGGCCTTGGCGGCCGCGTCGATGCGTGGATCGAACAGGGGACTGAACGATTTATGCAGCTCGGACGTGATGTAGTTCTGCCATTCCAGCACCTTGTAGCGGGCAAAACTGCCCACGGACGGCAGCAAGTCCTGTCGGCCAGCCTGTTCCGCGATGTACTGGGCGATGACGGGGCCTTCGCTCAAGGTCGTTCCATCGGCGAGCGCCAGCAGCGGCACCTGGCCTTTCGGGTTGAGTTCGTAGTAATTGCCGCCTTCCTGCGTCCGGTGCTGGCCCAGGTCGACCTTGACCAGGGTGAATGGCGTGCCCGTTTCGCGCAGGATGATGTGCGGCGCCTGCGAGCAGGCGCCCGGCGAATAAAAGAGTTTCATGGCGATCCTTGAACAGGTGGGAAAGTAGCCACTATAGTCCTGCGCCGCCGCACGGTAAACGCATGTTCGTTTGGCGACTGTCCACGCCCGGTGGACGATTGCGCTGGCTCAAACGCGGGGGTAGCGCAAGGTGTCGAGCAGCAAGGTAAACGCGGGAGAAGGGTGGCGCCGGCTCGGGTAATACAGCTTGTAGCCCGCGTACGCGGGGCACCAGTCGTCCAGCACGCGGACCAGGCGGCCATCGGCCACGTAAGGCAGCACCACGTCTTCCGGCATGCAGGCCAGGCCCAGGCCATCGAGGGCCGAATGCAAGCGCATGGCCATGTTGTTGTAGATCATCTGACCTTCCACGCGCACCTTCAGTTCCTGCCCATCCTTGGAAAATTCCCAGGCAAACAGGCCGCCCAGGGTGGGCAGGCGCATGTTGATGCAGTTGTGCGCCATCAAGTCCTGCGGCGTGACGGGCGGCGGATTCCGGCTGAAATAGGCGGGCGAGGCAACGATGGCCATGCGGAAATCGGGGCCGATGGGCATGGCGATCATGTCCTTGGCCACTTGCTCGCCCAGGCGCACGCCCGCGTCGCAGCGCGCGGCCACGATGTCGGTCATGCCATTGTCGACGATGACTTCGATGTGGATGTCGGGATAGTCCGGCAGCAAACGGGCGATGGCCGGCTGCAGCACCGTCAGCGCCGAATGCTCGCCCGCGCTGATGCGGATGTTGCCGGCCGGCTTGTCGCGCCGTGCGCTGAGCAGGGCTAGTTCCGCCTCGATCTCGTCGAAGCGGGGCGCCACCGTGCGCAGCAGCTGTTCGCCCGCCTCCGTGGGCGAGACGCTGCGCGTGGTGCGCACCAGCAGGCGCAAGTCGAGCCGCTCTTCCAGCGCGCGCACGGTCTGGCTCAGCGCCGACTGCGACACGCCCAGCTTGGCCGCCGCCCGGGTAAAACTGCCTTCGCGGGCCACGGCCACGAAGGCGAGTATGTCGTTGAAGTTGGTTTGTGCCATGGCGGATGTCTTTTCAATTCATTAGTTGTGCTAATAAGTTCATGCAGACTTTACCATCTATTCATGGTAATGCATACGGCTTACAGTGATGGCATGAACAATCCGCCAGTTGCTACTCCCTCTGCCGCGCCGCACAAGGCGGCCATCCTCGCCATCATTCTTGTCAGTTACGTGATGATCGTGCTCGACACGTCCATCGTGCTGACGGGCTTGCCGAACATCCACCAGGAACTGGGCTTTACGGATACGGGCCTGGCCTGGGTGCAAAGCGCCTACACGCTGATGACGTTTGGCGGCTTGCTGCTGCTGGCCGCGCGCGCCGGCGACGTGCTTGGCCGGCGCCGCCTGCTGCAGCTGGGCCTGGCGCTGTTCACGCTGGCGTCGCTGGCCATCGGCCTGGCGCAGTCGCCGGCCATGATGATCGCCGCGCGCGCCATCCAGGGCGTGGGCGCGGCCATCCTGGCGCCATCCACCCTGGCCTTGCTGCAAACCACATTTGCGGAAGGGCGCGAACGCACGCGGGCCATCGCCCTGTACAGCGCGGTGGCGGGCATCGCCGCCAGCGTGGGCCTGGTGTTGGGCGGCGTGCTGGCCGAATGGCTGTCGTGGCGCGTGGGGTTCTTCATCAACCTGCCCATCGGCGCCGCCATGCTGGTGGCCGCGCGCCGCTATATCGCCGACAGTGAAACCATCCGGGGCCGCTTCGACGTGGCCGGCGCGGCCAGTTCCACCCTCGGCATGTCGGCCCTCGTGTACGGCTTGATCCGCTCGGCCGGCGCCGGCTGGGGGGATGCCTTGACGCAAGCTGCGCTGGCGGCGGGCGTGCTGTTGCTGGCCGCTTTCATCCTGATCGAACGGCGCACCGCGCAGCCCATCCTGCCGCTGCGCCTGTTTGCCGATCGGCAGCGCAATGCCGCGTACGGGGCCAGGGTATTGTTCATGGGCGCCATGATCGGGTTTTTCTTCTTCACCACGCAATTGCTGCAAGTGGTGCTCGGTTATCCGCCCTCGCTGACGGGCCTCGCTTTCCTGCCCATGACCCTGGTCAACTTCGGCGTGGCCCTGTGCGTGCCGCGCTTGACGCGCCGGCTCGGCAATGCGCGCTTGCTGGCGATGGGACTGGGCTTGACCCTGCTGGGCATGGCCTGGCTGAGCCGTGTCGACGCTGGCACGGCCTACTGGCTGGGCGTGGCCCTGCCCATGGTGCTGATCGGCGCGGGGCAGGGCATGGCCTTGAGTCCCCTGACGGCGGCCGGCGTGGCCGGCGTGCCGGCGCAGGATGCGGGCGCCGCCTCGGGCGTCGTCAGCGTGGCGCACCAGCTGGGCAGTTCGCTGGGGCTGGCGGCGCTGGTGGCGATCTCGGCCTTTGGCGCGCACCAGCTCGTTGGCGTGCCGCTGCTGGCGCACCGCGTGACGCTGGCCCTGGGCAGCGCGGCCGCCATGCTGGCGCTGGCCTTGCTGCTGGTGCTGTCAAGCCGCCGCGGCGGCTGACCACTCGCGCAGCAATTGTCCGAACGCGTCGGCCGCCGCCGTGCTGCCGGCGGCGCGCCAGAGCAGCTGGAACTGGGCGGCGGGCAGGGCGGGCAAGCCGTGCTGGCCATCGATGACCATCATGCCCGGCTCCAGGTCGCCTTGCGGCAGGGCCGTGACGGCCAGCCCAGCCAGCACGGCGGCGCGCAAGCCCTGCTGGCTGGGCGAGGTGAACGCCACGCGCCAGTCGAGGCCGGCGCCATCGAGGGCGTCGACGCCCACATGCCGGTGCATGCAGGGTGCCGGTGAAAACGCCAGCGGCAGCGGCAGCGCGCCGTCGTGCCGGAAATCCTGCGCCGCGGCCCAGACGAAGCGCGTGCGGCGCAGCACGGCCGCTTCATCTTGCCCGTCCGCCAGGACCATGACGACGGCCAGGTCCAGCGCATCGGCGGCGACCAGTTTTTGCAAGTCAAGATAGGTGCCGACCGTCACATCCAGGCGCACGGCGGGAAACAGGTGGGCGAACTGCGCCAGCAGGGCAGGCAGGCGTGCGCCCATGAAATTTTCCGGCACGCCGAAGCGCACGGCGCCCGCAAGCGCGGAACGCTGGAAGCGGCGTGACAGCGCATCCTGGGCCGCCAGCACCTGCCGCGCGTGGCGCAGAAAATCCTCGCCATCTTCCGTCAGGCGCAGGCTGCGCGTCGTGCGCACCAGCAAGGGCGTGCCCGCTTGCTCTTCCAGGCGGCGGATCTGGTGGCTGATGGCGGACTGGCTCAGGTGCAGCCGTTCGGCGGCGCGCGTAAAGCCGCCCGTGTCCTGTACGGCGACCAAGGCGCGCAGCAGGGCGGTATCGAAGTCCATGGCGTGACGCTCCCGTGATTCATGATGAAAATGAATGAATTGTACAAAATTTTATCATTTCCCTCATGAGTCGCGGCTTTCTAGAATGGTGGCTCCCCGTGCGCCGGCATCGCGCGCACCTCCATGACTACCGTACTCAAGGCTTCGATGCTACTTAATACTTCGCAACAAAATGCAGTGACCCTGGCCGCCGTCTGCCTGGCCTCGCTCATGTTCGGCCTGGAAATTTCCAGTGTGCCCGTCATCCTGCCCACCCTGGAAACCGTGCTGCATGGCGACTTCAAGGACTTGCAATGGATCATGAATGCCTACACCCTGGCTTGCACCACCGTGCTGATGGCCACGGGCACCCTGGCCGACCGCTATGGCCGCAAGCGCCTGCTGCTGGCCAGCCTGGCGCTGTTCGGCCTCAGTTCGCTGGCCTGCGGCTGGGCCGGCGGCACGGGCGTGCTGATCGCCGCGCGCGCGCTGCAAGGCATGGCTGGCGGCGCCATGCTGATTTGCCAGGTAGCCGTGCTGTCGCAGCAGTTCCCGGCCGGCGCCGCGCGGGGCCGGGCGTTCGGCGCCTGGGGCATCGTGTTTGGCCTGGGCCTGGGCTTCGGCCCCATCATCGGCGCCGCCATCGTCGCGCTGTCGAATTGGCAGTGGGTATTCCTCGTGCACGGCCCGCTGGCGCTGGCGGCCCTGCTGCTGGTGGCGCTGGGCGTGAGCGAATCGCGCGACCCGCAGCAGCGCAGGCTGGACGTGGCCGGCATCGCCACGCTGTCGCTGGCCGTGTTCAGCCTGGCGTGGTGCCTCACGCAGGGGCCGGCGCTGGGTTTCGATGATCCCCGTGCGCTGGCCAGCCTGGCCGTGGCGCTGGCCGGTTTTGCCGCGTTTGCCGTCATCGAACGGCGCCAGGCGGCACCGATGGTCGACTTTTCCGTCTTCCGCATCCGCCGCTTCTCGGGCGCGCTGCTCGGTTCGGCGGGCATGAATTGCAGTTTCTGGCCGTTCATGATCTATCTGCCCCTGTACGTGCAATATGGCCTCGGCTACAGCAGTCTGGACACGGGCCTGACCTTGCTGGCCTACACCTTGCCCACCTTGCTCGTGCCGCCCCTGGCCGAGCGGCTGGCGTTGCGCTACCGGGCCGATGCCGTCATTCCTGCCGGCTTGCTGGCCATCGGCACGGGTTTGCTGCTGATGCTGTGGGGCAGCCGCGCGGACGCCGCCAGCTGGCTGACGATTTTGCCCGGCTGCCTGCTGGCGGGCACGGGCCTGGGGCTGACCAATACCCCCGTCACCAACACGACGACGGCTGCCGTGCCGGGCGAACGGGCGGGCATGGCGTCCAGCATCGACATCAGCGCGCGCATGGTCAGCCTGTCCATCAATATCGCGCTGATGGGTTTTATCCTCGTCGCAGCCATCGAGTCCGCCTTGCGCCGGCATGTGCCTGCCGGGATTGACGGGGCGGCATTGCGGGCGTTGGCGGAGGCAGTGTCGGCAGGCAAGGGCGGCGCGCTGCCGGCCGGCGTGGCGAAGCTTGCGCTGGCACAAGGTTTTGGCGCCGTGATGCTGTACGGCGGCGTTGCCGCCTGCCTGTTCGCCGTGGCCAGCTGGCTCGTGTTTGGCGTTGGACGTGCGGGTGCGCCAAGGCTTGGGAGGCTATAATCTGGGCACGTTGACAAGTGTTGCTCAACGTCATTACGAGGCCGTCCATGCATAAACTGATTTCCGAACTCACCCGCCTGTACCTGTTCGATGAACAGCAGCACTATGTCGATGGCGAGGGCGGCGTGCAGCCGCTGACGCCGGCCGTGCTGGCGCGCCATCTGTCGGGCGAGCAGACGGTAGCGGTGCGACTCGTGACCGGGAGCGGCCTGACGCGCGCGCTGGTGCTGGAGTTTGGCGGCAAGGGCGGCGGCGAGGCGCACTGGAGCGCGCTGTGCGCTATCGCCAATGCCGTGCAGCACGAGCTGGACTTGCCGGCGCCCGCCGTCAGCATCTCGGGCACGGCGTTCCAGTTATGGCTGTCGCTGGCCACGCCCGTGCCCGTCGCCCAGGCGCGCCAGTTCGTGCAACTGCTGCGCTCGACCTTTTTGCCTGCCTCGACCGACATCCTCGCCGCCGCGCCGCCCGCCGACGTGGAACAGGTGGCGCTGCCGCCAGGCCTGCAGCCGTCGGGCAAGTGGGCCGCCTTCATCCACCCCAGCATGGGCGCCGCCTTCGTCGACGAACCTGGCCTGGACATGCCGCCGCCGCCCGCCGCCCAGCTGGGCTTCCTGGAAAGCTTGCGCAGCATCAATCCGGCCCAGTTCGCGCAGGCGCTGGCGAAATTGCAGGGACATGCGGGCCTTTCGGAGTCTTCGCCAGCGCCTGTTCCCGTGGCCGCATCGCCTGTTGCATCTTCCGCCACCGCGCCAGGCTTGCTGTTGCAGGACGCCACCCTGGAAGACATCGTGCGCTGGCTGCATGCGCGCAACATCGAACCGACGTTCCGGCACCGGTTGCCGTAGCCACGGCATGGCTGGCTTGAGGTGAACAAGCAATATATATCGACATTCAGAACAATTGAAATTTCGGATGAAAGGCAGTATTCAATGGATTTCCATGTAGTCGCAAATTCCTATAATTGCTACGGTGGTCACACAACGTTGTCTCCGATCGGGGATTTTCTTCTCGCGGGCAGCGGCAGTTTTGGCGACGCGATCCAGGAAATTGCGGTCACGCTTCACTTCAGGGACTCTGGTCCGGCAAAGAAGACGCTGGAATCTCTGTTGGAGGCGCACAATAATTTCCGCGCAACGCTACCGAAGATCACTTATCGAAGAGCAAAGGGCAAGGTCGAGATCGACATCGCCAGCGAATTGATGGAAGGCCGGGACTGGACGCGTTCTTCAATATTGTCTTTGCCACTTTTTAAGGCAGGTGTGGATGAAGTCATCCATGCATTAGGGCTATTGAGCAAGCGATTGAAGCGCACTGATGATTTTAGCCTGGAGAAATTTCTGGACCACTGTGAAGCTGCCAGAAAACGCGTCCCGGATTCCGAGGAAGCTCTGCAACTCCTGGCATCCGGGCTGGAGGCAGCGGCACAAGCCAAGCGTGATGGAATGTCGGCCTGGGAGCAGTTGGGAATCGACTGGGAAGACTTTCATCCCAATGCACGCGAGATATTGGATGATCCATTTTTTTGGAATTGCACGGATGATTTCTCGCCGAACGGCAATGATACTGGCGCTGATCTTCTGGAGAGCTATCGCGATTGGCACAAGACGCACAAGGATGTCACGCCAATTCGATTCCTCGAGAAACTGGCAAAGCAGTGGGGATACGCCGACATACACGCCATGGACGATGACGTGCGCTGCGAAGCGTCGATTGCTCTCGCATTTGCGGATATCAAGTTAAGAGCGGCATGCAACCAACAGGCGCGACAACTGGCATTGGACGCTATCGGGCAGCAAAGAGCCCAGGCGCTGGCCGCGGGTGACTGGTCTCATCGCGAAGAAAAGCTACATGCTTTGGATCAGATCGAAGCAAAGTTGAAGCAAATGGATAACACCATGGCGCATTTGACGCGCTGAAGCGCGGCGATCACTTTGACGTTGAATGTGATTTCGAGCGGCACAATGGGGCGTAAGCTGCCAACGACAGCAGCCACAAGCGGCTATGGGAAAGCACTTTTCCGCTAACCCAGTCAATATTACAGTTGCACTTGATTAGAGATGTACTTGAAAAAACATCAGAAAATGATATGCGTGGCGCTAGGTGCGATGCTGTTGTGGCCAGTAGTGGCGCAGGCCGATATTATTCAGCGACACGTGTTTACGGCTATTTCTAACGAGAAAGATAGCAAAGGCGCCGATGTGCTGACCGTGGCGGAATCTACGGCCTGCGGCGGCAATCAGCTGCGCATAAAAGAGGGGATGCTGGAAAACAAAGATGAGTATGCGAGCCTCAGACTCGCACTCGCCGAGCGCATCCGTGACAAGACAGCAATGGTCGTGACCTTGTTTGGCTGCCCTGTCGGGAAAGCCGGCGATGAGGCCATTCCGTTTGCGCGCATGATGACCGACTGTGGCCCGGACTCCTGTCCCGACGGCAAGGCGCGCCTCTACCTGGACGAACAGCTGATGCCGCAGGTCAAGCATCGCTCGCCTTATGTGCTGGTGCTGCCCTTACCAAAAGCAGCGTTGCCCGGCACTTGGAAGGTGGAGATTTTCGATACCATCAAGAGCGATCTGATACGAATCTCCGGACAGACCAATGCAGCCGATTTTGTTTCTGGCAAGATGGTTGGCGGTTACCACTATTATGATCGAGATGGCAATATCAAATCGCAGGTAGAGCTAGATGAGCATGGCCGCGAACACGGCGTAGCAACTACGTATTTTAGTCATGACAAGCTGGAGTCGCAGGGGCAATGGCGCGATGGCCAGCCCGTGGGTGTGCAAAATAGTTACCATCTCAACGGTAAGGTAAGCATTCGTCAGGTTTACAGTGATAAGGGCGTGCTGCTGAGTACCCAGCAGTTCAACGAGCAAGGTGTGCTGGTGTATTCAAATGGTCAGAAGTCGAAAAAATGAACTGATGCGGTGTGCCAGGCTCCCAGAGTATGTAGAGAGACGTAGCAGTGATGCACGACGTCGTGGGGTTCCGGTTCGTTTTGAAGGTGGAGTGGTTGGCTGAAATCGGCCAGAAGCGGCCATTCGAAGCAGCGTGACAATGTGTGAGATTTTCTGATTGGCAATCCGCTATGCTCTGGTGCCGCTACCGGCCACAAGCGGTCGCTTACAAAAAATTAGGGGGCGCTTCATGCGCAAAGTCATAGCGAGCATCATTGCATTACTGAGTTTGAAAGGCGCCATGGCTGGCCAAGAGTCTCCATCAAATTTAAAACAGATCATTTACCGTGGCGGAATCGTTGTGTTCTCCCTGCCAGATGCGTGGGTGGAAGAGTATGAGCCAGAGGGAGGCGGCGTGTTTTATGCGCCAGGCGACGACACGGGCACCCTCCGCTTAGACGTTATTACTGCCAAGTCCCCAAGTCCCGTATCATCATCTGCTAGTGGTGAAGTGCTCGCGAAAATTGGATATCCGCATGCGGAAAACCTACCGACTGGAGGCGCCATATCTAAGCATGTTTCTCGGGAAGTGGATCGTGGCGCTCCCATCACCATATATTGGTGGTACGTCGCAAATGTTGTGGAGCCAGACCATGTGCGTGTCGCTAGTTTCAGCTACTCGATTTTGAGCTCTCAGGAAAAGTCCGAAAGGACTGCATCTGACATTTCGTTTATTGAACAGTCAATTCGCAACGCTCGTTTTAGTCCAGTGGTTGGAAAATAGGTATTGGCACATTTGACGAGAAAAGGCCCAATGCTGCCCACTCAGAAAATATCTGGTGAAACAGCCCTTCAGGCCTTTGAACGCTGTGCTTGACCGCGAGCAAAGTAATCTGCGCTCAGTAACCGTTGTCCGCTTTGGGGCGACAGCGGACGGTCGCCCAGGCTCCGAGTCTGCCTGCAGGCTGTGTCCACATTTTTTGTTCGTCCACCCCCGATTATTGAAGCAGGGAAATGCCAGCGATGAAGAATCTCGTACTTGCCGTTGCGTTGTGCCTGGCTAACGGCGTTTCGCCAGCGGCGCTTGCCGCCGACGCCGCGCCCGTGGTGACCATCGAGAACGCGTTTTCTCCCGATGGCGGGGCGGAGGCGCTGGTGCTCAAGGTCATCGATAGCGCGGCGTCGAGCATCCGGCTGGCCGCCTATTCGTTCAGCTCGTCCCATGTGGTCGAGGCCTTGCTGCGGGCGCGGCAGCGGGGCGTGGATGTCCGGGTGCTGGTCGATGCGCGGCGCAACGCGCGCAAGAACAGCCGGGCCGCGCTGGACCGGCTCGTCGGCGCTGGCATTCCCACGCGCCTGATTGCCCGCTACGCCTTGCATCACGACAAGTATATCGTGGCAGATGGCGTGACCGTGCAGAACGGCAGCTTCAATTACACGGCCGATGCAGCCACCGCCAACAGCGAAAACGTGCTCGTCGTGTGGCACAGCGAGCGCCTGGCGCAGTCGTACCTGGCGCATTGGGAAAACCGTTGGGCCAGCGGCATCGACTATGCGCGCGTGCCGCGGCCCTGATCATTGCCCTTGCGCGCGCAGCCAGTCGAACACTTGCCCGACGATGGGCGAACGGGGATGTTCCGCCACGCCCGACAGCCACCACGTGGCGCCGGGCACGCGCGGATAATCGGGCAGGATGTGCAGCAGGCCGCGCGCCAGGCTGGCATCGACCAGCAGGCGCGGCAGGCAGGCGATGCCGCGCCCGTCGAGCGTAGCGTCCAGCAACAGGCGCGCATCGTCATAGATGGCCCGCTTGCGAAAGCGTGCCAGCGGCCCCAGGAACAATGGCGCCGTAGTGTCGCCCGTCAAGCTTTCTTCCAGGCAAACCAGATCCGCGTGCAGGTGATGCGCATCCTGCGGCACGCCGGCCAGGCGCGCCGCCAGCCCGCTGTTGGCGACCATCACCCATTCATCGCGCAGCAGGGGGATTTCCTGCAAGTCCGGCTGCAGGATGGGGCGCTCGCCGATGGCGATATCGACGTCGATTTCATCGACGAAGCGGGCGCTTTCATCGACCGACAAAAGCAGACACAGCTCGGGCAGCCGCGCTTCCAGTGCCCGCAGCCGGGGCTGCAGCCAGCCGTGCAGCACGGGCGCCGGACACACCAGCACGACCAATCCCGGATCGAGATAGGTGGCGATGCGCCCCAGGCCGCTGCGCAGCACGGTCATCGAGCGCTGCACGCTGCGCAGCAGCACTTCGCCCGCCACCGTCAGCTCCACGCCCCGTCCCGCGCGGCGGAACAGCGGCTGCTTGACCTGTTCTTCCAGCAATTGCACCTGGTGGCTGATGGCCGACTGCGTCACGTGCAGCTCGTCGGCCGCGCGCGAGAAATTGCCGTGGCGGGCGGCCGCTTCAAAGCCCATCAATAACTTCAGCGAGGGAATGCGATGTTCTGACATATGAGAAAACCTAATGAATTGGTGTAAATCATATCATTTGTTTTCATATCTTGATCGCTCCACAATGCCGTCCATGCCAGCGCATCGACTGCGCGGCGCTCTGACTAACTAATCAAGGATGGATATGAACACACGTCGATATTTCTTGCGTCATTGCATGCTGGGCGGCAGCGCGCTGGCCATGGGCGGCATGCTGGCCGCTTGTGGCGGCGGCACGCCGGAAACGGGCCCGGTGGCGCCATTGCCTCCGATCAATAGCGGCGGTGGCGTCAACCAGGCCGACGGCTGGCGCATGCCCGACGAGGCCGAAGCCCACAAGGCGACGTGGATGGCGTATGGCGCCTCGAACGCCGTCTGGACGCGCGCGCAAGTGCCGCAAGTGCAGCTGGCGCTGGTGCGCATCGCCAACGCGATCGCCGCGTATGAAACCGTCAACATGCTGGTGCGTCCTGCCGAGCTGGCCAGTGCGCGGCAGTTGCTGGACGCCCGCGTGAACCTGATTCCCGCCGAGATGGATGATGTCTGGATGCGCGACACGGGGCCCGTCTTCGTGCGCAAGCCGAATGGCGAGCGGGCCGGCGTGAAGTTCAACTTCAATGGCTGGGGCAACAAGCAGCAGTCCGGCAAGGATGGCCAGGTGGCCGACGTGGTCGCCGCCCAGGCCCGGGTGCCGCTGCTGGCCACGCGCCTGGTGCTCGAAGGGGGCGCCCTGGAAGTCGATGGCAAGGGCACGGCCATCATCACGGAAAGTTGCGTGCTCAACAGCAACCGCAATCCGGGCTGGAGCAAGGCCGACTGCGAAGCGGAATTGCAACGCCTGCTGGGCGTCCGCAAGGTGATCTGGCTGCCAGGCATCAAGAACCAGGACATCACGGATGCCCATACGGATTTCTACGCCCGCTTCGTGCGTCCCGGCGTGGTGGTGGCGCACCGCGAGATGGACACGGCATCGTACGATTACGCGCTGACCCGGCGCCACCTGGACATCCTGCGCAGCGCCACCGATGCGGATGGGCAGCCGCTGCAGATCGTCGTCATCGATGGCCCCGAGAAAATTCGGCCTGGAAACAACCCGAACACCTTCGCCGCCGGCTACATCAATTACTATGCCACCAGCAGCGCCATTTTCCTGCCAGAATTCGGCGACGCGCAAGCGGACGCCAGCGCCAGGGCGCAGTACGCGCAGCTGTATCCGGGACGCGCCGTGATCCAGATCAATATCGACCCCATCGCGGCCGGTGGCGGCGGCATCCATTGCACCACGCAGCAGGAAGTGGCATAAGGAGAACAGCATGCAACGACGACATTTTCTGACCAGCGCCCTGGGCCTGGCGGCAGGCGCCGCCGCTTTACCAGCCTTGCCCGTGCTGGCGGCTGGAGCCGGCTGGCGCATGCCCGACGAAGGCGAGCGCCACGCGGCCACGTGGATGGCTTTCGGCGCGAATGACGACGTCTGGGGCAAGCGCCTGAAGGCGGGCGCGCAGGCGGACCTGGCGCGCATCGCGCAAGCGATCGCCAGCGTCGAACCCGTGCACATGCTCGTCAACGAGGAAGATTACGACGCAGCCGCTCGCCTGTGCGGCAACAAGGTCAAGCTGCTGGTGCAGCCCATCGACGACCTGTGGATGCGCGATACGGGCCCCGTCTTCGTGAAAAAGGCGGGCGGCGCGCTGGCCGGCGTGAACTTCAATTTCAATGGCTGGGGCGAAAAGCAGGACTGCGACGACGATGCACGGGTGGCCCCTTTTGTTGCCGGACGCGCCGGCGTGGCCGTGCTGGAAAGCAGCCTGGTGCTGGAAGGGGGCGGCATCGAAGTCGATGGGCAGGGCACGGCCATCATCACGGAAAGCTGCGTGCTCAACGCCAACCGCAATCCCGGCGTCGGCAAGGCGCAATGCGAACGGGAGCTGCGCCGGCTGCTGGGCATCGAGAAAGTCATCTGGCTGCCCGGCATCGCCGGCCAGGACATCACCGATGGCCACACGGATTTCTATGCGCGCTTCTGCGCCCCCGGCGTCGTCGTGGCTGGCTTTGAAAACGACCCCGCTTCGCCCGAGCGCGCCGTCACCCAGCGCCACCTCGACATCCTGCGCAAGGCCACGGATGCGCGCGGCCGTGCGCTGCAGGTGGTGGTCTTGCCGGCCCCTGGGTCAGTCCGCCCGCGCTATGAAAACAAGGATTTCGCCGCCGGCTACATCAATTTCTATGTCTGCAACGGCGCCGTGCTGTGCCCGGAATTCGGCGATGCGGCAGCCGACCGCAATACCAAGGCCATCCTGCGCGAGCAATTCCCCGGGCGCGACATCGTGCAACTGAACATCGACGCCATCGCGGCTGGTGGCGGCGGCATCCATTGCACCACGCAGCAGCAGCCGGCGTGAGGCGGATGGCCCCGGAAAAGTCAGGCCGCCATTTCCCGCGCCAGGGTGGCAATCAATTCCTCCGCCCCCATTTCCCGCGCCAGCGGGGCGCCCTGGCCGGCCCACTGCGCGGCAAATTCGCTGTCGCCATGCTGGCTGGCTAGCGCGTTCAATTGCTTGGCGGCATCGTAGGCGACGGGATAGTCGGCCGGCGGCGGGCTGCCCGGCGCTTCGCCATGTTCGATCAAACGGTTCACCATACCGCGCGCCAGGCGGCCCGAGAGCACGCTGGTCAGCCGGGTGCTGGCCGCCCGTTCGCTTTTCAGGTTGGCCCGGTAGCCCGCATTGGCCGACGATTCCGGGCACAGCACGAACGCCGTGCCCAGCTGCGCGGCCACGGCGCCCAGATCCAGCGCGGCGCGGATGCCTTGTCCATCCATGATGCCGCCGGCGGCGATGAGGGGCAGGGCGGTGCGGCCCGCCAGCAGGCGCAGCAGCACGGTGGTGCTGTGGCGCTCGTCCGGCGCTTGCGGGTCGAAGACGCCGCGATGCCCGCCCGCTTCCACGCCTTGCGCCACGATGGCGTCGACGCCCGCCTGTTCGATCAGTGCTGCTTCGCGCACATTGGTGGCCGTGGCCATCGTGTAGATGCCGGCCTGGCGCAGGGCGGCGATCTGCTGCTGCGTCGGCAAGCCGAAATGGAAGCTGACGACGGCGGGACGCTGTTCCAGCAACAGGGCAAACGCCGCCTCGTCGCCGATGAACGTCTGATAGATCTCGTCGAGCGCCTCTGGCGCGGCCGCGCCCAGCTCCGCAAACAGGGGCGCCAGATGGGCCAGCCAAGCCGCTTCGCGCCGCGCATCCCTGACGGCAGGCGCATGGCAGAACACATTGATATTGAAGGGCTTGTCCGTCAGCGCGCGCGTGTCGGCGATCATCTGGCGCGCCTGCGCTACGGTGCCGGCGCCGATGCCCAGCGAACCGAGGCCGCCCGCGTTCGAGACGGCGGCGGCCAGGCGCGGCGTGGAAACGCCCGCCATCGGCGCCTGGATGATGGGCAATTGCAAGCCGAGACGGTCGAGGAAACGCTGGATTGACGTCATGATGATTCCTTCATGAAGTTGAGGATGCTGCATTTGATTCGTATTTTAAGAATATAATAGCATAATCATTTTCAAAAAGAGAATGCGATGGATTCGGAATCATTGCGGATTTTTTGCTCGGTCGCCAGTGAACTGAGCGTCACCCAGGCCGCAGCGCGACTGGGCCGCGCGCCGTCCAGCGTCACCACGCGCATCCAGCAGCTGGAAGCCGATATCGGCGCGGAACTGTTCGTGCGCACCAATAAACGCATGGCCCTGACGGCGGCGGGCGAGCGCTTTCTCGAGTATGCGCAGCGCCTGCTGGCGCTGGCGGACGAAGCGCGGCATGTCGTCACGGGCGGGCGCGAGGGGGGCACCTTGCGCGTCGGCAGCATGGAAAGCACGGCGGCCAGCCGTTTGCCGGCCTTGCTGGCCGCGTATCACGCGCGCTATCCGGCGACGCGCCTGGCGCTGGGCACGGGGCCGTCGCGGCCCCTGATCGAGCAAGTGCGCACGGGCTTGCTCGACTGCGCTTTCGTGGCCTTGCCGCCAGCATTCGGCGGCGCCGCCGCGCTGGCGGAGCTGGGCCTGGCATCGAGGCCCGTGTGGCGCGAGGAACTGTGCCTGCTGCTGCCGGCCAGCGAAGCGCAGGCGCGCCGCGCCATGGATGTGCGCACGCGCTCGCTGGCGGCGTTTCCGCAGGGCTGCACCTACCGCGGCATCGCGGAAGAGGTGCTGGGCGTGGCCGGCAGCACGCAGTGGCGGGTGCAGGAAATGAGTTCGTATCACTGCATGATCGCCTGCGTGGCGGCCGGCGCCTGCGTGACCCTGCTGCCCGCCAGCGTGCTGGCGCTGTCCGGCGCGCCGGCCACCCTGGCGACTATTTCCGCAGGGCAAATTGACACCGTGCTGGTGTGGCGCGCGGGATTCGACGTACCCGCGTTCCAGCACTTGCTGGCGCAGCTCGGCGAGGCGGCGTGAGCGGGCCGGCCAGGCTGCGCGCGGCCATCGCTGCGGCCGTCATCCTCGCCATCGGCATGGGCTTCGGCCGCTTCGCCTTCACGGCCATCTACCCGCATATGCTCGAGGAAGGCGTCTTGACCTTGCGCGACGGCAGCCTCGCCGCCTCGGCTAACTATGCCGGTTACTTGCTGGGCGCCATCCTGGCCATGCGCGCGCGGGCGAATGGCGCGCACCGGCTGTGTTTATGGTCGGTGGCCGGCACGGCCCTGTGCCTGGGCGTGCTGGCCTTGTCCATGCCCGTCTGGCTCATCGTGACGGTGCGCGGCGTGGCGGGCGTCTTCAGCGCGCTGGCCATGGTGGCGGCGTCGCTGTGGCTGCTGGTGCAGCGCGGGCAGGCGCGCGGCGCGCCGCTGCTGTACGCGGGCGTGGGCGCCGGCATCGCCGTCTCGGCCGAATTGCTGGTGCTGGCATCGCACCTGGGCTGGCGCAGCGCCGGCATGTGGCTGCTGCTGGCCGGCGTCACGGCGCTGGCGGGGCTGGCGGCCGCGCCAGCGCTTGCCGTGAGCGGCCAGGCGACCCCGGATGCGCCGCCTGCATCCGCCGCGCCGGCGCTGGCGCCCGTGGCGCCCTGGCCGCTGGTGCTGATCTATGGACTGGCGGGACTCGGCTACATCGTCACGGCCACGTATCTGCCCGTGCTGGTGGGTGTGGCCTTGCCCAATCTCAATTCCGCCCACGTGTGGGCCGTGTTCGGCCTGGGCGCGGCGCCTTCGTGTTTCCTGTGGCACCGGCTGCACGAGCGCCTGGGCACGCGCCAGGCGCTGCGGCTGAACTTGCTGCTGCAGGCGCTGGGCGTGGCGCTGCCCGTGCTGGCGCCCTCGGCCGCCGGCTATCTGCTCAGCGCCATCCTCGTCGGCGGCACGTTTGTCGGCACGGTGACCATCGCCATGCCGGCCGCGCAGCGGGCAGCAGTCAAGGCGGGCGCCAGCATGATGGCCATCATGACGGTGGTATATGGCATCGGACAGATCATCGGCCCCGTGCTGGCCGGCAGCCTGTATGCGCAGTCGCACAATTTCAACGGTGCATTATTGGCGGCGGCCGGCGCGCTGCTGCTGGCCATCGCGGTGAGCTTGCGCCTGTAAACCTCAGAGGCCGAATGCGCAGCGCATGAAGTCGCCCCGCAGCGCGTTGACCCGGGCGGAATCGCGCGTGTAATACAGCTTGTTCGTCAGCAGCACGGCATAGCGGCCGCGCCGGGGGCTGAGCCACATGGCCGTGCCGGTGAACCCCTGGTGGCACCAGACGTCGTCTGCCGGCCCGGTGCCTGCCGCCGGGTGCCAGAACAGGCCGCGCGAGGGATTTAACGAACCCGTCTGCACCGTCAGCGAAGCGTGCACCCAGCCGGCGTCAAACACCTGGCCTGCGCCATGCAGGCCCGACGCCAGCATCGCCTGCAGGAAGCGCTGCAAGTCGGGCACGTTGGAAAACAGCCCGGAGATGCCGCACACGCCGCCCAGCAGGCGGGCCGAGAAATCATGCACCACGCCGGCAAGGTGGGCGCCCGCCTGTTCGCAATACTCGGTCGGCGCGATTAACTGGCCGTGGCGTGGCGCCAGCGGCCCGTAACCCGTGGCGGTCATGCCCAGCGGCTGCAGCACATGCTCTGCAAGCGCCTGTTCCAGTGGCTGGCCCAGCAGGCGCTCGATGACAAAGCCGAGGATCAGGGCGGCGCGGTCCGTGTATTCGACAGCCTGGCCCGGCGTGCCTTCCAGCGGCTCGCGCAGCACGCCGCGCACGATATCGTCGTATACCTCGCCATAGCTGGCGCGCAGGCGGGCGCGCAGCGGCAAGCCGGCCGTATGCGTGAGCAGCTGGAAAATCGTGATGGGCGCCAGCGCGTAGCCCGCCGTGCCGGGCAGCAGGTCGTCCAGCCGGTCGTCCAGGCGCAGGCGTTGCTGGCCAATCAGCCTGCCGATCAGCGACCAGACGCTGACGATCTTGGTCAGCGAAGCGATATCGAACAGGGTGTCGACCTGCATCGCGGCGCTGGCGGGCTCCGGCGTGAGCCGCCCGGCCGCGCCCGCCACACCGTGGTCGACGGTGCCGACGGCCCACGCCGCGCCTGGAAAAATGTGTTCGCGCACCCCAGTATTTGCCAGCGCCGTCAGTTGCTCCGTGCTATGGGCTATCGGCATGATGATTGTGCCGTATTGGTCTGCTCATCGCCTGCCGCTGCCACCCCCAGCCAGCGTGCCACCGACTGCGCCAGCCATTCTCCCTCGTCGAGCGGCAAGTCGTGCCCGGCATCGCCGTGGATCAGGCAATCGGCTTGCCAGGCGCGGGCCAGGCGCTGCGAACAGCGGTGGTCGACCAGCTGGTCTTGCGCGCCGGCCATCACCAGCACGGGCATGGTGGGGCGCACGAGGGGGGCGCGGTAGCGGGCGGCCGACAGCAGCTGGCGCAGCGCGTTGCGGCGGCTCACCGGGTACTCTTGCTGATAAGTCAACCAGTCGGCCACCAGCGCGGGAGTGCCGCCAGCATGCCGGCGGCTCGTCAGGCGCAATATCAATGCTTCCTGGCTGGCGGCATCGCCCAGCAGCAGCTGGCGCAGCAGGACGCCGTAGTTTTGCCAGCGCAGGCGTTGATGGAAGGGATTGAACGGCCGCATGCTGGTGTTGATGAGCACACAGCGGGCGATTTCCTGCGGATAGCGGCTGGCCCATTCGACGGCCACCATGCCGCCCAGGGACAGGGCCAGCAAGTGGTAGGGCGCCGGGATGCCCCGCGCCAGCAACTCCCGGCGGCAGTCTTCCACCATGTCGGCCACGCGGGTGGCGCTCGTTTGCAGATGGCGCGTGCCGTTGCCGGGCAAGTCGGGCGTGACGATGCGGGCGCCGGGCAGGGCGCGCGCGAGGGTGGCGGGGAAGCTGCCCCAGTGGCGCTGTTCGCGCATCAGGCCGCGCAGCAAGACCCAGTTATCGTGCGTGTTGATCTGCGTCATGATTCATACCATTGCGCCAGGGCGCGCCGGCGCTGTGCCTTGCGCAGCAAGCCTTCCGGCATCCAGCGGCCGTGGCTGCTGGCGGCGCGCATGAGGAAATCGAACCACACCAGATGCCGCCGCAGCACGCGCTGCAGGCGGTGCGCGGCCGTGGGGTTGAAGATGCTGACCCGGTTGAACAGCTGGCGCGGGTTTTTCTTGACCCACAGCCATGAACCCATTTCCAGGGTCAGCGGCAGGAACACGCGCCCGGTATAGCTGGTGCCGTTCAGGTACAGATAGTCCCACAGGTCGCCATGCGTGCGGTATTGCCGGCTTTGCGGCTCGAATACATAGTTGTGGTTGGGGTAGCTCTGGCTGAACAGCTCTTCCAGCGCGCCGATTTCGGCCAGGTGTTCGATGGGCACCTTGGTGTGCGCGTGGGGAAACCAGATGCGGTCGCGCAAGCCGAAGCCGGAATGGCAATCGAGGGCGATGCTGAACTGGCGCGACAGCAGTTCGCGCTCGACGAGGTCGCACACGGCGGCGCTTTCCAGCTCCATCGGCCCCCCGGCCGCGCCCCGGTACCAGGGCAGGCGGGCGCTGTAGCGCTGTCCGCCCAGCATGAACGGCACTTTTTCGCGCGCGCTCAGCGGCGCGTTGCGCATCAGGTCCACGCCGCGCGGATTGCAGCGCGTGGCTTGCCACATGCCGCCCGGATTCACCAGCGGCATGAACACGAGGCGCATGCTTTCCAGCTGCTGGTGCAGGGTGGCATCCCAGCGCAGGCGCGCGACCAGGCTTTCCAGGAAAGACAGGATGACTTGCGTGCCGATGCGCTCGAGGCCATGGATGCCGCCGAAAAAGCCCAGCACGGGCACGTCTGGGCTCGGATTGCCCAGCGCGATGGAGTACACGGGAAACTCGCGCCCATCCATGGCGATGCTGCAGGGCGCGGCCACTTCCAGGTGGCTGCCGCCCTCGTCGATGAGGCGCTTCAGCATGACCAGCTCGGGCAGATTCTTTTCGATCATCAGGCGTCTGAAAGGGAAAGTGACAGCCAGTGTAGCCGAAATAGGTGGCGCGCCGGACGTCCCGCATGGCGAAATTTATGCACGCTGACGATGTCACGAAGCCGTCATTTTTTCTGTGTAGGCTATTGCAGTTGATGCAAGAGTTGTTACTTGGCAATGCCTTGTTTCCACGCAATTCCCCCCTCACACGATAGCGACTCGATAGCGATATGACAGGCAGCCCGGCATCCGTCCATGTGCTTGCGCTGGCAGGATACCTGGTTTTGCTGGGTTTCCTGGCCGCGGTGGGGCCCGTGCGGGCGCAGCCGGCCGACGGCCCCGTGCTGCAGTTCGATATCGCCGCGCAAAACCTGGGCGACGCGCTGGACCTGTACAGCCGCCGCACGGGCATCGCCGTGCTGATGGACCAGCGCTACGCGCAGCGCCAGTCGGGGGCCGTGCGCGGCGCCCATGCGGCCGGCGCGGCCCTGCAAGCCTTGCTGGAAGGCACGGGCCTGCAATCGCGCCTGTCCGACGCGCAAGCCGTCATCGTGTACGCCCCGGCCGGCGCTGGCGCTGCCGCCACGGCGGAGCTGCCACAGGCCGCCGTCGTGGCCGCCGCCGACATCCCGGGCGCCGTGCAGGGCGGCGGCGACCATGCGGCCTATGTCAGCCGCTTGCAGCACGTGCTGCTGGGCTTGCTGTGCCGCGCGGCGCAGACGCGTCCCGGCGGCTACCGGCTGGCGCTGCAACTGTATCTGAACCGCGCCGGCGTGGTGGACCGCGTGCACCTGCTCGACAGCACGGGCTTGCGCGCGCGCGACACGGCCATCGCGCGCCTGGTGCTGGGCATGCGCGTGGGCGCGGCGCCGCAGCCCTCGATGCCGCAACCCGTTTCCATCCTGCTGCTGCCGCAAGGGCCGGGCAGCGAAGTCGATTGCGCCCCCGGAACAATGGGAAGGCTCGCGCCATGAGCATGCCCGACCTGCGCACCAAGCTGAAACGCCACCTCAGTTCGCGCTACGCCGTGCTGCGCGGGCGCCTGGAGCGCGTGGTCGGCTGCAAGCACCATGCGGCCGATGCGCTGCAGGAAACGTGGCTGCGCCTCGAAGTGATGGTGGCGCCCGGTCCCGCCGCCGCGCCCGTCCACAACCCGGACGCCTATCTGCTGCGCATGGCGGCCAATATCGCTACCGATGCCTACCGCCGCGACCGCATCATCGTCACCGAGCGCGAGCGCGAAGAACTGATGCACATGGCCGACGAGGTGGGCGACGACATCAGCGACCCGGCCCGCATCGTCTCGGCGCGGCTCGACGTGCAGGCGCTCGACGCGGCGCTGGCGGGTCTGTCGCCGCGCCGCCGCGCCATCCTGACGGCCGCCAGGGTCGATGGTTTGCTCAATGCGGACATTGCCGAGCGCTTCGGCATTTCCGTGGCGATGGTGAAGAAAGAATTGCAGGCCGCCATGCAACACTGTAAAACGTGCATGGCCGACGCCGACGCCGCCCAGCGTAGCGATGTGTCGGGCCGCCGTAAATATTGATGAATCTCATGACTGCTCCTGACCGCGATCCACGCGCCCCTTCCCATACCGCCGACAGCGACGCTGACATCGGCCGGCAAGCCGCTGCCTGGTGGGCGCGGCTGCGCGGCGACGATTTCACGCAGGCGGACGCCGACGCCTTGCGCGCCTGGTGCGCGCGCAGCTCCGCGCATGCGCGCGCCTGGCGCGAACTCCAGCAAGTGTGGCAGGCGCTCGATCCCGCCTTGAGCCGCGCCGCCGCGCCGCAGCGGGCGAACGTGCTGGCGTTCCCGGCGCGCCCCGGGCGCCGGGCTTTCCTGGGCGGCGCGCTGGCGGCCGGCGTGGCCGTGCTGGCCTTGCGCCCGCCCCTGGGCGCCTGGCCGTCGCTGCAGGAATGGAGCGCCGATTACCGCACGGGCACGGGCGAGCAGCGGCAGGTGGCCGTGTCGCAGCAGATGACGGTGCAGATGAATACGCAGACGCGCATCGATGTGCGGGCGCCGGAAGCCATCGAACTGCTGGGTGGCGAAGCGGAAATCCTCGCCAGCGGCGCGCGCCAGCCCGTCACAGTGGTGGCAGGCGCGGGGCGCTTGCTGGCGCAGTCGGCCCGCTTCAACGTGCGCCACACGGACGACGCCGTCTGCGTCACCTGCCTGGCGGGCGCCGTGGACGTGGTCTGGCAGCAGCGGCGTCAGACCCTCGATGCGGGGCAGCAACTGGTCTACGACGACCGGGGCGTGCAGGCGGCCACGGCCGCGCCAGCGGAGGAGGCCAGCGCGTGGCGCACGGGCGCGCTGTCGTTCGTCGGCAAGCCGCTGGCCGAGGTCGTCGATGAAATCAACCGCTACCGGCCGGGCCGGGTGGTGCTGCGCAATGCCGAGCTGGGGCGCCGCCTCGTGCGCATGCGTTTTTCCATCGGGCAAACCGATGGCGCGCTGGCGATGATACGCGACCTGTACGGCGCGCAAATGACCAGTTTGCCGGGCGGCATCGTGCTGCTCAGTTGATTTCCGCTGATTCCAGGTTTCCCTTTGGCAGGCTTATTTGAAAATATCTGAAAATATTTTTCAAAAAACATTATCCCTTCCGCCATCCGGCTACGTCATGGAGGCATGGACGCTTGCGCTACCGCCAGGCTCCGTTCCCTTCTCTCTAGCCAGGAAACCATTGCCATGACCAAGCTTCACACTGCCCAGCGCCCAGTCCCGAACGTCGACATGGACGCGCAGCGTACCTCCACGCTGGGCAGCCGCTTGCGGCTCACGCCGCTCGCCTACGCACTGACCACCATGCTGATGGCGGGCGCCTTTGCCACGCCGGCCCGCGCGCAGCAGGCGTTCAGCGGCGGCTGGTTCGCGGCCAAGGGTGCGGCGCAAAATACGGCGGCCACTTCGGGTCGCCTGCCGAATGGCCAGCCGCTGCCGCTGGGCAGCCGGCCCGAGGGCCAGCAACAGCAGGCAAATCAGCAGTTGCAGCGCTCGCTCAACAACCTGAACCTGGCCGCGCGCGCCATCGCCGCGCAGCAAGCGGCCCAGGCGCAGGCGCGCCAGGCGGCGGCCGGCGTGCCCGGAGCACCCGATGGCCTCGTGAAAGGCGGCTTGCAGGTCGACACCAACAGCCTGACGGCCGGCTGGCTCAATGCCCAGGCGCCCGTGCAGACGGTAGCGAACGGCAAGACGGCCGTGGTGGTGCAGCAGACGGCGGACAAGGCCATCCTGAACTGGGAAACGTTTAACGTCGGCAAGGACACGACCCTGACGTTCCAGCAGCAAAAGGATTGGGCCGTGCTGAACCGGGTCAACGATCCGCAAGCCCGTCCCAGCCAGATCCAGGGCCAGATCAAGGCCGACGGCACGCTGCTGCTCGTCAATCGCAACGGCATCGTCTTCAACGGCGCGAGCCAGGTCGACACGCGCAGCCTGGTGGCGGCCGCGGCCCGCATCAGCGATGCGCAATTCCAGAAAAACGGCATCTACAGCCCCGGCACGGCCGGCGCCACGACGTTCACGGACGCGGCCGGCAAGGTGGAGGTGCAGGCGGGGGCGCGCATCGCCAGCAATGCGCCCAAGGGCAGCACGGAAGGCGGCGGCTATGTGATGCTGCTGGGCAAGGAAGTCCACAACGGGGGCGAGATCAGCACGCCGAAAGGCCAGGCCCTGCTGGCCGCCGGCGACAGCTTTAGCATTAAAAAAGGCGTGGGCACGGATGGCAACCCCCTGTCGACCACGCGCGGCAGCGAAGTCACGCCGCAGTTCGCGGCCGGCAGCACGGCGGGCAAGGTGGTCAACACGGGCCTGATCCAGGCGCGCGAAGGCGACATCACCCTGGCCGGGCGCACGGTGCAGCAGGATGGCGTGCTGCTGGCGTCCACCACCACGGCCACGCGCGGCACCATCCACCTCAATGCCCTGGGCAGCGACGCGGCCGTCACCGTGGGACGGGGCGCCACCACGGCCATCCTCGTCGAGGACGACGGCAAGACGACGGCGCTCGACAGCCAGCGCGACGCCATGCGCGGCCCGGCCGTGACGTCCACGGAAAATATCCTCGCCGTCAACGACCGCCGCGACCAGTCGCGCATCGAGATCGGCAGCGCCGGCACGGTGGAATTCATGGGCGACTCCCTGACCCTGGCCACGGGCGGCCAGATCGCCGTCAACGCGGCCAGCCGCAGCCTGCTGCGCGACGGCGCCCAGCTCGACGTTTCCGGCGCCGTGGGTGTGAAGGTGGCGATGGAAGCGAACAATGTCGAGATCAACGTGCAGGGCAACGAGCAGCGCGATGCGCCCGTCAACCGCGACGGCAAGGCTTTGATCAATAACAATATCTGGGTGGACCGCCGCAAGCTGGTGTTCGTGCCAAAAGGCACGAACGGCTACGACAGCGACCGCTGGTACACGGCGGGCGGCTTGCTGGAAGTGGCCGGTTACCTGGGCACGCAGGGCCACTCCGTCAGCGAATGGATGGCGCAGGGCGGCACGGTCACCTTCGGCGGCAAGGATGTCGTTACGCAGCTTGGCTCCAGCATCAACCTGTCGGGCGGCACCCTGGACGTGCAGACGGGCAAGCTGCGCCAGACCTGGCTGAAAGGCGCGGACGGCAAGCTGTATGAGGCCGGCAGCGCGCCCGCCGACCTGGCGTATGCGGGCGTTTACAAGGGTTACGAGGAAGAGCATGTGCGCTGGGGCAAGGATGCCAGCGCCTTTTACGCCAATCCATTGATCGCCGCACAGAAGCGCCTGGAAAACGGCTACACGGTGGGCCGCGACGCGGGCAAGCTGGTGGTGGCGACCGGGTCGGCCGTGCTGGAAGGGGGCATCGCGGGCGATGTCTTCCAGGGCGAGCGCCAGGCGCAGGCGCCGCAAGCGCTGCTTGACGGCTACCAGCAGTCGCAGCTGGCGGCCGCACAGCGGGGGCAGCTGATCGTGGGCCAGTACGTGCCGATGTTCGACAAGCGCACGGGCGTGCTGCAGCATGCGCTGTCCGCCGTCATGGACGAGGTGCGCCTGACGCGCGTGCAGGACGGCATCGCCGCCGGCCTCGACGTGACAGGCGCGCTGTCCACTGAGCGCGAGGGCAAGCTGCTGCTCGACACCACCTTGCTGAACAATCAGCAATTGGGCGCCCTGCGCATCGCCGCCAAGGGCGCGATCACCGTCGACAGCGCGCTGCAGGTGGCCGATGGCGGCAATATCACCCTGTTCGGCAAGGACGTGGCGGTGAACGCCAGCCTGCGCAGCCGTGGCGGCAGCATCGCGGCCGGCAACGTGCTGAACCAGATCGGCGCGCTGGGCATGCTCGACACCTTCGTCAATCCTGGCGTGCCCCCGGGCACGCTGGTGCTGGCCGACGGCGTCAGCCTCGATGCCAGCGGCCTGCTCAGTAACGTGCTGCGCGATCCGCTGGCCGCCGCCGGCCTGCCTTATATGAACGGCGGCAGCGTATCGTTGCGAACGTATGGCGACGTGCGCATCGGCAATGGCAGCCTGGTCGACGTCAGTTCCGGCGCGGCCATCCTGGCGCAGGCGAAGCAGCAGGGCGGCAAGGGCGGCAACGTGACCCTGGCCAGCTACGGACCGAAGGCCGACCTGGTGCTGGGCGAGGGTGCGCAAGTGCGCGGCCATGGCGTGGCGGGCGGCGGCAAGCTGGAATTGCAGGCCAACAAGATCATGATCGGCCACATTGAAAAACCCGAGGCCGGCACCCTGCAGCTGGACGGCGGCTTCTTCGACAAGGGGTTTTCCAGCTACAGCCTGGTCGGCAAGCAGGGCGTGACTGTCGCGGACGGCACCCAGGTGGACGTGCGCATGCCCGTGCTGCGCGTGGTGGAGAATGAAAAACTGGCCCTGTGGATGCCGGAACAGGTCACGGAAAACCCGCTGAAGGGCACCTTGACGCAGCGCAAGGGCGCCAGCCTGGCCCTGCAGGTGGGCGATATCCAGTCCGGCGCGGCCGACATGGCCAGCGCCGAATTGCTGGTGGGCAAGAACGCCGTGGTGAGCGTCGACGCGGGCCAGTCCATCAAGCTGTCCAGCGTGGGCCAGCTGACGGTGGAAGGCCGCCTGAATGCGTGGGGCGGCAAGATCAGCCTGGGCGGCGTGGGCGTCGACAAGCCCGTGTCCGAGGCGGTGGAGGCGGCCGGCCATGGCCGCTCCATCTGGATCGGCGAGCATGCCGTGCTGGACGTGGCCGCGCGCGCCGTCAGCGCCACGGATGCGCAGGGCCGGCGCTACGGCAAGGTGGTCGATGGCGGCAGCATTGTCGTCGGCGGCGAGATCGACCATGCGCAGGGCAGCACTTCGGCGGCCAGCCTGTTCGTCGTCGTGCGCGACGGCGCCGTGCTGGACGCGTCCGGCGCGCACGCCGTGCTCGACGTCAATGGCGACGCCATCGACGTGGCCAGTGCGGGCGGCAGCATCGCGCTGGCGTCGAACAATGGCTTGTATCTCGATGGCCAGCTGCGGGCCAGGGCCGGCGGCGCGGGCGCGGCGGGCGGCACCCTGTCCGTGGCCACGGGCACGCCCGAATACCTGAAAGTACTGGCCACGCCCAAGGTGCTGCAGGGCCGCCAGCTGGCCATGACGCAGCGCCAGGGCGCCAGCGACCTGGCCGCGCACGTGAGCGCGCAGGACGCCGCGGCAACGCTGCATTATGGCCATGGCCGTTTTTCCGTGGAGCAGGTGGAGGCGGGCGGTTTCGGCAACCTGGCGCTGCTGGGCGCCGCTTCGTTCGATGGCGACGTGTCGCTGACGATGCGGCAAAGCTTCCAGCTGTACGGCGCGCCGCTGCTGTCGCCCGGCAGCCAGCCCGGCGCGCGCATCGGCATCGCGGCGCCGTACGTGCGCCTGGCCAGCATCAAGCCGGCCGGCCGCGATTTCTATACGACGCCGGGCAGCGCGGGGGCGTCGCCGGTCGCCAGCCAGATCAGCATTGCGGGCGACCTGATCGACGTGCGCGGCACGGTGAACATGCTGGCTGACGACGTGCGCCTGAGCAGCCGCGGCGACTTGCGCTTCCTGCTGTCGCCGCTGGGCTGGGATGGTAACGAGGCGACGACGGTGCTGTCCACGCCGGGCGACATGACCCTCGTTGCAGCCCAGCTGTATCCGGAATCGGGCGCCGGCGCCGCCGTGCGCGTGGGCTATGGTTCCGTTGGCGGCAAGTTCGGCTACGATCCTGCGCGCAGCCTGACCATCGGCCGCGCGACCGATGCCGTGCCGGCCATGCCGTCTTCCGCTTTCGGCTCGCTGGAGCTGGAAGCGGCGCATATCGAGCAGGGCGGCGTCGTGCGTGCGCCGCTGGGGCGCCTGGTGATCGGCGCGGCCCGCTATGACAATGACAAGAGCCTGAGCGTGAATCTGCTGGCCAACAGCATCAGTTCCGTCAGCGGCGCGGGCCTGGTCATGCCGTATGGCGGCACCGTCGATGGCCAGACCTGGAACGTCAGCGGCAAGCCGGTCACCTTGATGGGCGTGGGCGGCATCAATGCGCAGGGCGGCCTGCTCAACGGCGTGGAATTGGGCGGCGTGGCCGTGGACGTGCGGCCGGGCGCGCTGCTCGACCTGTCCGGCGGCGGCGAACTGGCGGGTGCCGGCTTCATCGCGGGCCGCGGCGGCTCCACCGATGCGCGCTACCATCCGCTGGCGCAGGTGGGCGCGAACGGCGGCTTTGTCCTGCCGGGACTGGCCACCAACCCCGTGTACGCCATCGTGCCGGGCGCGCAGGCGCCGCAAGCGCCCGCGGGCGGCGAAAAGGCGGCGTCCGATCCGGCCGTGGGCCGGCAGGTGACGATAGGCAGCGGCGTGCCTGGCCTGGCCGCCGGCACCTACACGCTGATGCCGTCGACCTACGCCTTGCTGCCGGGCGCCTTCCGCGTGGAACTGAACGGTCTGGCGGGGCAGGGCAGCGGCGCGGCCCCGGCGCAGCCGCTGCGCAACGGTTCCTGGGCCGCGCCCGGCACCATGTCGATCGCCGGCACGGACATCCGCGCGCCGCTGGCCAGCCAGCTGATACTCACGCCGGCCAAGGTCTTGCGCACGTATTCGCAGTACAACGAAACGGGCTATGCCGCATTCGCGCTGGCCGACGCGCAAACGCGGGGCATTCCCCGTGCGCTGCTGCCGTCCGATGCGAAAACGCTCAAGCTGAGCATGATGCAGGACGGCGGCCTGGACACCTTCCAGTTCAAGGGCACCGGCAAGTTCGGCGCCGCCGAGGGCGGCTATGGCGGCACCGTGATCGTGATGCCGAGCAATAGCGCCAAGGGCGACATTGAAATCCTTGCCGACGGCGCGCCGGCCACCCGCGACGCCGGACTGGTCAGCGTGCGCGCCTCGAGCCTGAACAGTATCGGCGCAGCCCGTATCCTGGTGGGCAATGCGCCGTCGGTGGAATATGGCCAGGCCGGCAACTACGTGAGTTTCGGCGCCAATTCGGCGCGCTCCATCTACCTGCGCGCGGGGGCCGTGCTATCGGCGCCCGAGGTGTTCCTCGTCGCGCAGGACCCCAGCAGTTATCTGCTGGGCGACGGCTTGATCGATATCGCGGCCGGCGCCGGCATCAGCACCCTGGGCAAGGGCAAGGCGGCCTACGATGCCAACGACGGCTTCATCTACAAGAAGGGCCGCGAGGACGTGCACATGCTGGCCGCGTCGAACGGTTTGCTCAATGTGGCGCCGGTCAGTGGCACGGCGCGCGGCGGCATCCGCATCGGTACGGCCAGCCTGTACTCGGAAGGCACCTTGCTGCTGTCGACCAATGGCAGCTTCGCGCTGGACGATTCCGCCCGCTACGGCACGCGCAACCTGGGCTTGGCCGTGGGCGCCATCAACATGGGCAGCAGCGAAGCGCTGGCGGCGGCCCAGGCCAACGGCACGCGCGCCAACGGCCTGGCCATGAACCAGGGCGTGCTGGACCGCCTGCTGCGCGGCGACACCAGCGCGGGCGCGCCGGCCCTGCAGGCGCTGGTGCTGAGCGCGGCGGACAGCGTCAATTTCTATGGCGACGTGGTGCTCGACACCTACGACAAGACGACGGGGAAATCCACCTTGGAGCGCCTGGTGCTGACCACGCCCGCCATGTATGGCCAGGGCGATGCGGGCACGGTGGCCACCATCCGCACGGCCAATCTGGTCTGGGGCGGCGCCCTGTCGCCGGCCGGCAATGTGATTGCGCACGGCGCCGGCACGGGCAGCGGCACCCTGAACCTGGAAGCGGAACGCATCGATTTCGGCTTCGGCCCGTTCACGCAGCCGGCCAGCGTCGCCTCGTTCGACCGCCTGGCGCTCGGTTTTGGCACGGTCAACCTGAAAGCGTCGGGACAAGTCACGGCCAACCACAAGGGCAGCCTGTCCGTCTACCAGTCGCAGGGCGCGTATGAAACGGGCAAGGGCTACCAGTACAGCGGCGGCAACCTGAACATCAGTACGCCGCTGCTGACGGGCGACGCCGGTTCCGCGCACAGCTACACGGCGGGCGGCGCGCTGAAGGTGGCGGCGCCGGCCGGCGCTGCGCCAGCGGCTCCCGTCAAAAATAGCGCCGCGCTGGGCGCCCAGCTGGCCTTGAACGGCGACAGCGTCAGCGTGGCGACGGCCGTGGTGTTGCCTAGCGGCAAGCTTACCGTCAACGCCCTGCGCGACATCACCGTGGCCGACGGCGCGCGCATCGACATGGCGGGCCGCAAGACCACCTTCTTTGACGTGGACAAATACAGCTGGGGCGGCGACGTGACCCTGGATAGCCGGACCGGTGATATCCGCCAGGGGGCGGGCGCGGTGATCGACCTGTCGGCCGAGAACAACCGCGCCGGCAGCCTGAAGGCCGTGGCGCTCGACGGCGCGGCCGGCATGGTCGATTTGCAGGGCAAGATCCTGGGCGGCGCCAGCGGCAGCTACGACGCGGGCGGCACCATGGTGCCGTACAAGAAGGGCAGCGTGGACGTGCGCGCGCAGACCCTGGGCGCCGGCGGCACCCTGGACAACCAGTTCACCTCGCTGAACCAGCGCCTGACGGACGGCGGCGTGATGGGCGCGCGCAGCTTCCAGCTGAAACAGGGCGACTTGACGATCGGCAATGAGGTCAAGGCGGGCGAAGTGCAGGTGGCCGTCGACAATGGCCGCCTCACCGTCGCTGGCGTGATCGATGCCAGCGGCGAGCGCGTGGGCAGCATCCGCCTGGCCGGCCGGCACGGCGTCACTCTGGCCGGCAACGCCGTGCTCGACGCGCACGGCACGGTCTTGCGCGTCGACAGCTATGGCAAGATCATCGACAGCCCGAACCGCGCCACGGTGGAGCTGAATGCGGGCGAGGGTGTATTGAACCTGGCAGGCGGCGCGCAGATCGACGTGCGCCACGGCACGGCGGCCGTGGCCGGCAAGGGCAAGGGCGAACACGACGGCGCGGCGCGCGGCACGGTGGAGCTGAGCGCGCCGCGCCTGGGCAGCGGCGGTGCGCGCACGGACCTTGACGCGGCCACCTTTGGCGACATCGCCATCGCCGCCGGCGGCGGCTTGACCATCCGCGGCGCGAAATCCATCGCCGTCAACGCCATGCAGCGCTACGACGACGCGGCCTACGCCACGGACCTTTCGGTCAGCGGCCGCCCTTACCAGGTGATCAACCAGGCTTACCTCGACAGCAAGCATGGGGACAGCACGGCCTTCATCGATGCGGCGCTGGCCAATACGAACTTGCGCAACGGCAAGCTGGCGGGCCTGGCCACGGCCGCGTATGCCGACGCGCTGCATTTGCGTCCCGGCGTCGATATCGTCAGCAAGACGGCGGATGGCGACCTGGTGGTGCAGGGCGACCTGGATCTGTCGGGCATGCGTTATGCCAGCCTGAATCCGCGCTTTCAAGTAAGCAATTTGCGGGGCTCGGGCGAGGTGGGCAGCCTGCTGCTGCGCGCCGGGG
This sequence comes from Janthinobacterium sp. SUN033, assembly GCF_030397595.1. NCBI lineage: Bacteria > Pseudomonadati > Pseudomonadota > Betaproteobacteria > Burkholderiales > Oxalobacteraceae > Janthinobacterium > Janthinobacterium sp. SUN033. The sequence continues at coordinate 1,529,695 of NZ_JAPQNV010000001.1, read as the reverse complement.
GCGATTTGAGCATCTATGGCAGCATCAATGACGGCTTCGCGCCGCCGCCCGCCACCCAGGACGACAGCGGCTGGAAACTGTTGCCGGGGCGCGACATCAACGGCAGCGACGTCATCGTGCCGGGCAAGGGCGTGACCCTGGCCGACGGCACCTTGTTCCCGGGAGGCATCGCGCTCAATTACGACTTGCCCGTCAAGGGCTTCAATCTGCTGGCCGACACGCGCCTGCCCGTGGCCGTGACCCTGGACCAGGCGATCACCTTGCCGCCAGGCACGGTGCTGGCGGCCGCCGTGCGCGACGGCGCCGGCAATATCGTCCACGCGGCCGGCACCCTGCTGGCCACGGCGCAGACCTTGACAGCCGGCATGCGCCTCGATGCGGGCAGCGTACTGAAGCAATCGGTGACGCTGCGCGCCATGACCTGGCCCAAGGGCGTGCCCCTGCCGGGCGTGGCGGGCGAGCGCTCGGTGTTCGCGCTCAACGGCCAGCTGGCACTGGCCGTCGGCTCGCTGATCCCGTCCGGCACCGACGTCAAGCTGTTGCCCAATGTGGATTCAATCGGCCTGCGTCCGGAAGTGGCGGGCAGCCAGGGCAAGCTGTGGGCCATCGCGCCCATGCTGGCCGAAGGCTCGCAAGCGTGGGGCATGCGCCTGGTGGCTGGCGCCGACCTGGATGGGGCAGACACGCGCGGCGTGCAGGCGCATCCCGCGCGCGGCACCCTGCGCCTGGCCGACAGCCACTACGGCATGTACGGCATCCTGGTCCCGCCGAAGGGCGTGCAGTACTGGACCAAGGAAGCGCAGGAGCTGGGCGAGCGGGAAGGCATTCCCGGCATCGTGGCGGGCGAACCCATCACCGAGGAATTTACCAGCCAGTTCGGTCAGACTGTCGAGGTGTTTTGCGCCAACGACCCTACCATGTGCCTGCTGAAGGTGGCCTATGTATGGACCAGGGAAGGCGCGGAAGAGTTTGGCGACCCCAAGACCAAGGCGGGCGACCTGCTCGATCCGGTGGCGCTGGGCTGGCCCACCATTTGCGAGGAAAACCCCACCTGGTGCGGCACATCGAACCCCACGTTCGACTACAAGGCGAGCAGCCTGCGCTACAGCGTGCTGCGCACGGGCACGGGCGACCTGGACCTCGTCAGCGGCGGCAGCCTGCGCATGGACAGCCTGTATGGCGTGTACACGGCCGGCATGTCGTCCGCGCCGACGGCGGCCGGCGACCCGTACAACCTGCCGCGTTCGCGCAATGCCGACGGCAAGGTGCTGGGCAACCCCGACGGCGCGCATGAACGCCTGGTCGACGGCGGCGCCGACAGCGTCTACCGCGCCTGGTATCCGGAGCAGGGCGGCAACCTGCTGCTGAAGGTGGGGGGCGACTTGAGCGGTTCGCTGGTCGATAAGTCCAGCGAAATCAGCCAGCGTCCGGTCAGCAAGGATGGCATGGCCGATTCTGTGGCAGTAGGCAACTGGCTGTGGCGCCAGGGCAGCGGCGGCGTGGCTACGGGTGGCCAACCCCAGCCGGTGGCGTGGTGGATCAATTTCGGCAGCTACGTGGGCCGCCCCACCCTGGCCGACACGGTGCTGGGCTTTACGGGTTTCGGCACCCTGGGCGGCGGCAATGTGCGCGCCGAGGTGGCGGGCGCCGCCGGCGTGCTGGCGCCGCTGACCGGCAGCACGTATAACGGCAGCATCAATCCCCGTTCGCAGGGCTTGCTGCTGGCCGTGGGCGGCACGGGCCGCATGCAGGCCGACGGCAGCCTGCTGCAGACGGGCGGCGGCGACCTGGACTTGCGCGTGGGCGGCGCCCTCAACCCAGGCGGCGGCTCCGGTGGCCGCCACCTGAATGGCGCGCTGGTCGATTTGCGTGGCCATGCGGAAGCGTCGGCCACGCAACTGGGCAGCGTGGCGCTGCAGTACGGTACCTGGGGGGGCGATCACGTGCCGCTGGAATCGCGCGCCTACGATGCCTTCCGCGCCACGCGCGCCACGCCCCGGGGCGCCATGACCCTGGTACCGGGCGACGCCACGTTCAGCGTGGCAACCCTGGGCGACCAGGTGCTGCAGGATGTGGCCGACCCGGGCCGCGTGACCCCGTTCAATGCCACGCCGTTCACCGGCGCGGCGGGCGAGCAGGGGTATGGCTACGGCTGGTTCAGCCTGTGGACGCCGCACACGGCGCTCGATCTGTACTCCGCCGGTGGCAACATGATCCCGCTGACTGCGGCGATCGACACGGACACCGACCTTGCCGTCGTCTATCCGGCCATCGTGCGGGCCGCGGCCGCGAATGGCAGTTTGTATTATGGCAAGGCGATCGGCAATCCGAATACCATCCGCGAATATGACCACCCACTGCTGCTGGCGCCGTCGCCCAACGCCCAGCTGCAATGGATGGCCAGCGACTCCATTTATGCGGGCGGTTTTTCCGTCAGCCAGTCCGGCGCCTCTGCCGACAGCATGGCGACGCCGTTCAAGCCGGGTTTCACGGGTTGGGATGTCCAGCCTAATGTGACCGATCCCCTGGCGGCGAATATCTCGAGCACGGGGACGGCGGCGACGAAATGGAACTTCCCGCTGTTCGCCTTCGGTCCCAACTCCTCGGCCGGTCCCGCCAACAGCGGCACGCAGACGGCCCGCATCTATGCCGTCACGGGTGACCTGGTGGGCGTGAACAGCGGCCGCATCCTCGAATTTTCCAATGTCAGGCGTGCAGGCATCACCTGGTACGAGGGCGGTCAGCCCGTGTGGATGAAGGCGGGCCGCGATATCGTCGGCAGCGGCACGGCGCAGCTGGAAGCCATTAACGGCAATACCAGCGGCAGCGACATGAGCTTCCGCAATATCAGCAACCTGGTCGTGCATAACAATGTGTATGACGTGTCGGTGGTGTCGGCCGGGCGCGATATCCTGAACAGCTCCTTCAACGTGGCCGGCCCCGGCACGCTGGACATTAGCGCCGGGCGCAATATATTGATGCAGGACAAGGGCAGCGTCGTCAGCCTCGGTCCCGTGGTGGCGGGCGACAAGCGTCCGGGCGCCGGCATCGCCATGCAGGCGGGCGTGGGCGCGGCCGGTCTCGATTACCTGCGCTTCGTCAAGCCCTACCTGGACCCGGCGAACGTGGCGCAGAAGGGCGTGCCGCTGGCCGACCAGGCCGGCAAGGTCGTGAAAGCGTACGACAGCGAACTGGCGGCGTGGCTGGGCGAACGCTACGGTTTCAAGGGCACGGCCGCCGAGGTTCTGGCCTTTTACCTGGCCTTGCCCGAGCCGCAGCAGCGCGTGTTCGCCCGCAATGTGTATTTCGCGGAACTGAAGGCGGGCGGGCGCGAATACAACGACTGGGACAGCTCGCGCTATGGCAGTTTCCTGCGCAGCCGCAACGCCATCGCGGCCCTGGCGCCGGCCACGGACGCCAACGGCAAGGCGCTTGCCTATGCGGGCGACATCGTCATGTACCGCGGCCTGTACGCGGTGCGCAATGACGGCGAGCAGCGTTGGGATTACTACCCCCGCAGCGGCTACGTGCACACGAACTTCGGCGGCGACATCCAACTGCTGACGCCGGGCGGCAGGCAGGTGTTCGGCATCGAAGGCGAGGCGCCGCCGGCGACCTCGGGCGTCATCACCAAGGGCGGCGGCAATATCGAGCTGTTCTCGCACGGCAGCATCCTGCTGGGCCAGAGCCGCATCATGACGACGTTTGGCGGCGATATCCTCGGCTGGTCGTCGGAAGGCGACATCAACGCGGGCCGCGGTTCGAAGTCGACCATCGTCTACACGCCGCCCAAGCGCGTATATGACAACTGGGGCAACGTGACCCTGTCGTCCGACGTGCCGAGCACGGGCGCCGGCATCGCCACCCTGGCGCCGATCGCGGAAGTGCCGGCCGGCGACGTGGACTTGCTGGCCCCGCTGGGCACCATCGACGCGGGCGAGGCGGGCATCCGCGTCTCGGGCAACGTCAACCTGGCCGCGCTGAAGGTGATGAATGCGGCCAACATCCAGGTCAAGGGCGAAGCGAAGGGCATGCCGACGGCGGCGTCCGTCAACGTGGCGGCCATGACGAACGCCAGCGCGGCCGCTTCCCAGGCCACGGCCGCGGCGCAGGACGTGGTGCAGCGCGAGCGCGCCGCCACCCGTTCCGCGCAGCCATCCGTATTCACGGTGCGCGTGCTGGGCTTTGGCAATGACGCACCGCCCGACAGTGCGCAAGCGGCGCCGCAGGAGGGCGCGCGCATCGAGGCGGCCGACTACAACCCGCGCAGCGCCGTGCGCGTGCTGGGACTGGGCACCTTGCCGGAATCGGCCACGCGCCAGTTGACGGCGCAAGAGCGCAGCAGGTTGTCGCCATGATGGCCGGCATGGCGAATGTGGCTGCTGCCTTGCCCCTGCGCGCGGCGGGGCATGCCGGCATGGCCTGGTGCCGGCCCGCCATCCGGCCCCGCCTGCAGGCGGCCAACGACGTGGCGCCCCTGCCGATGCCGGCGCCGACGCAGGGCGCCCGGCTGCAGGCTGTGCTGGAAGGCAATTACGCGGGATTGCACCGGCGCCTGGTGCGCCACCTGGGCTGCACCGAGCTGGCCAGCGACAGCCTGCACGACGCCTGGCTGCGGCTGGGCGCGCTGGCGGCCGGCGACGGTGCGGCGCTGGCGCACAGCCCCGTCGCCTATGTCTTCCGCGTGGCGTGCAATGCGGCCATGGACAGCCTGCGCCGCAACCGCGCCTGGCTGTATGCGGACGAGGGCGGTGACGATGGCGCCGCCGGCCTGGTCGATTTCCTGGCCGATACGGCGGCCGGGCCGGAACGCCTGGCCGAGCTGCAGGCGGACGTGCGGCGCCTGGCGCAGGCCGTCGACTTGCTGCCGCGGCGCCACCGGCAAGTGCTCGAAGCGCTGCGCGTGGATGAGCTGACCCGCCAGGAAGTGGCCGAGCGGCACGACATGTCCTTGCGCAATGTCGATACGGCCCTGCGCCAGGCGCTCGACCATTGCGCGCGCCACACGGGTTACGCGGCGCAGGGGGGCGTCGGCACGACCCGGCGCGGCCTGCGGCTGAACGTTCGTTTACCAGATTGCTGCCTCGGGCCTGCTATCCGCTGACCCCGGACAAGCTGCTGCGGGGGCTGCCCGTCATGACCTAGCCTCGGCCTGGCGTCCTGGCGCCGCCGTGCGCGTGACAAAGCGTGTATTTTTGGTAATTTTCAAGTGCTATGCTCGGAACGCATGTTGCGGGGCAAGTTCCCGGTCCGCAAGGCCATGCCGCCAGGAGAATGCATGAACAGCTCACCAATGCCGCCGCGGATACTGATCGTCGATGACGAGCTGGCGCATGTGCGCGCGCTGTGCGACACCTTGCGCGGCCAGGCCTACGACACAACGGGGCTCGCCTCGGGCGAGGCGGCGCTGTCGCTGCTGGCCGTCGAATCGTTCGACCTGCTGCTGGTCGACCTGATGATGCCGGGCATGAACGGCATCGCCGTGGTGGAAGCGGCGCGGCAGATCGATCCCGACCTGGCCTGCATCATCATGACGGGCGAAGGCACGATTGCTTCGGCCGTGCAGGCCATGCAGGCGGGTGCGCTCGATTACGTCGTCAAGCCGTTCAAGGTGTCGGGCATCCTGCTGATACTGGCGCGGGCGCTGGAAACGCGCCAGTTGCGCATCGCCAATGCGCGCCTGGAACTGCTGCTGCGCCAGCACACGGCCGAACTCGACGCCATGAACAAGGATTTGCAGCTGGCCCGCGAAGTGGCCGAGCGGGCGAATCAGGAAAAGACCAATTTCCTGTCCAGCATGAGCCACGAGCTGCGCACGCCGCTCAACGCCATCCTGGGCTTTTCGCAGATGCTGACGTCCGATTCCATCCCCTCCACGGCGCAGGAAAGAAAAACCTTTGCCTCGCACATCTTCGGCGCCGGCCGGCATTTGTTGACCTTGATCAACGATATCCTCGATATCGCCAGGATCGAGTCGGGCAATATGTCGCTGTCGATGGAGCCCGTGGACCTGGCCGGCATCTACCACGAATGCTGGCAAATGATGGAGCCGCTGGCGCACAAGCGCGGCATCACCCTGACGTTCGTGGAAGCGGTCGGCCTGCATGTGCTGGCCGACCGCACGCGCCTCAAGCAGGTGCTGATCAACCTGCTGTCGAACGCCGTCAAGTACAACCGCGAACAGGGCGAGATCCACGTCGATTGCCAGCCCGTCGATGCGCGCCGGCTGCGCCTGTCCGTGCGCGACACGGGCGCCGGGTTGAGCGCCGCGCAGCTCGAGGCGCTGTTCCAGCCCTTCAATCGCCTGGGACGCGATGCGCGCGACGAGGAGGGCACGGGCCTGGGACTGGTGGTCAGCAAGCGCCTGGCCGAAGCCATGCAGGCCAGGCTCGGCGTGGCCAGCACGCCGGGGCGCGGCAGCACCTTCTGGCTCGACATCGCCAGTTGCCCGGCGCGCCAGCCGCTGCAGGAAAGCCCGCGCCCGCCCGCCATTGCCCGGCGCGCCGAGCCGATAGCGTTGCCGGAGCGCAAGACGCTGCTGTATGTGGAAGACAATCCCCTGAACGTGACCCTGGTGGCGGGCCTGATCCATTTTCGCCCCGATCTCGACCTGTTGTCGGCCGGCGACGGGCAAACGGGCCTGGAGATGGCGCGCCGCCACCTGCCGCAGCTGATACTGATGGATATCGATCTGCCCGACATCAGCGGCACGCAAGTCATGCAGCTGCTGCGCGCCGATGCCCGCACGGCGCATATTCCCGTCATCGCCCTGACGGCCGTGGCGGGTCCCGGCGATGTCCGCCAGGGGCTGGCGGCCGGTTTTTACCGTTATCTCACCAAGCCGGTCGACGTGGTGGCGTTTTCCGAGGCCGTCAACAGCGCGCTGGAGTTGGCCACGGCGCAGTGCAGCGCATGAGCGGCCCGACGCCAGCGCGGCGGACGGTCTGGCTGGCGGCCGCACTGCTGCTGGCGGTGCTGGCCGCCATCGCCCTCTGGCGGCTGTTTGCCCGTCCCGCGCCGCCGCCCGTCCCCGTGGAAGAGCTGCGCCTGGCCGTGAACGCGGAATACGTGGGCAGCTGCCCCGTGCTGGCCGCGCACGGGCAGGGCTATTTCGCGCGCGAAGGCATCCACGCGCGGCTGCAATCCTACTCGTCGGGCAAGGCGTCGCTGGAAGCCGTGTTGCAGGGCCAGGCCGACCTGGGCACCGTGTCCGATATTCCCGTGGTGCTGGCGAGCCTGAAGAACCAGTCCGTCGTCATCATCGCCAGCATCTTCGAGGCCGAACGCGACCACGGCATCGTGGGGCGCCTGGACCGCGGCGTGTCCACGCCCGCCAGCCTGAAGGGCAAGCGCATCGGCGTGACCCTGGGCACCTCCGGCCAGTTCGCGCTGGACGCCTTCCTGAACCGCCAGAAGCTGCTGCCCGGCGAAGTCACCCTGCACAACTACGCGCCGGACCAGCTGGCCGCTGCGCTGGCGCGGGGCGAGGTCGATGCGGCGGCCGGCTGGGAACCGTTCCTGACGGCCATGACGCACGCCATCGCGGGCAAGGCGGCCATCTTCTATGGCGAGGACGTGTATGCGGGCCTGTTCAACGTGGCCGGCGCGGGCGATTACGTGCGTGCGCACCCGGCGACGATGCGCAAGGTGCTGCGCGCGCTGATCGCCGGCGCGCGCTTTTGCCAGGACGAACCCGACGCCGCGCGCGCCCTGTTTGCCAGGGCGTCGCCCGGCGAAGCTGCGCGCCTGCAGGCGGCCTGGCACGGTTATCAGTTTGGCGTCGTGCTCGACCAGGGCTTGCTGCTGGCGCTGGAAGATGAGGCGCGCTGGGCCATCAAGAACCGCCTGGGCGAGCGCGGCGACATGCCGAACTTCCTCGACGCCGTCTACCTGGACGGCCTGGAAGCCGTGGCGCCATCGGCCGTGACGGTCATTCATTGAGAGGGCCACCGTGAAAATCGTCACGCGCTTCAAGCTGGCCCAACTGTTTTGCGTGGTGCTGGTGGCCATCATCGTCGCCGTGCTGTTCTCCACCACCATGGCGATGCAGCGCGAACTGGCGAAGAACAAGGCGGCGGCCGATATCCTGCAAGCCGTCACGTCGCTGCGCTACCTGTCGATCGAATACGCGCTGCACCATGGCGCGCGCACGCGCGCCCAGTGGCAGCTGCGCAGCGAGTCGCTGTCCACGGGCCTGCTGGCCACGCCCGCCTTCAACGGCGACGAAGAGCGCAAGCTGCTGCGCGAATTGCAGGGCGACCTGGCCGGCGTGGGCGGCCTGTTCGAGCTGTTTGTCGCGAATCACCGCGAGCTGGGGCAGGACCCGCAGCGGCGCGAAGTGCTGGGCGAGCTGGAAGCGCGCCTGTCGGGCCAGATCATGGGCAAGGTGCAGGGCATGATCTCGGACGCGATGCGGCTGTCCGAATTGAGCCGGCAAGGCGTGCTGGAGGCGCAGCAGCAAGCCAACGTGGCCGTGATGCTGTTTGGCGGCATGATCATCGCGCTGGTGGCCGGCTTGATCTACTTCACCATGACCAGCGTCACGGGACCGCTGGAAAAGCTGCGCCAGGGTACCCTGATCGTCGGCGCCGGCAAGCTCGATTTTGCGCTCGGCGTGCACACCAAGAATGAAATCGGCGACCTGGCGCGCGCCTTCGACGGCATGACGGAAAAGCTGCGCCGCACCACCGTCTCGCGCGACGAGCTGGCGCACACGAATGCCGCCCTGGAAACGCAGATCGCCGAACGCCAGCTGGCCGAGCGCAAGGTGCATGAACAGCTCGAGCGCCTGAACCTGCTGCAGCAGATCACGCGCTCGATCGGCGAGCGGCAGGACTTGCGCAGCATCTTCCAGGTGGTGGTGCGCAGCCTGGAAGAGCAGCTGCCCATCGATTTCAGCTGCATCTGCCTGTATGAGCCGTCGCAGCACGCGCTGCAGGTGACGTGCGTGGGCGTGCGCAGCGAGGCGCTGGCGCAGTCGTTCATGATGAGCGAACACGCGCACATTCCCATCGACGAAAATGGCCTGTCGAGCTGCGTGCGCGGCAAGCTCGTGTATGAAGCCGATATCGCCGATGTGGCGTTTCCGTTTCCGCAGCGGCTGGCGCAAGGGGGGCTGCGCGCCCTCGTCATGGCGCCGCTGCTGGCTGAAAACACGGTCTTCGGCATCCTGATCGTGGCGCGCCGTGCCGCGCACAGCTTCACCAGCGGCGAATGCGAATTCCTCAGCCAGCTGAGCGAGCATGTGGCGCTGGCCGCCAACCAGGCGCAGCTCTATGGCGCGCTGCAGCGCGCGTATGACGATTTGCGCCAGACCCAGCAGTCGGTAATGCAGCAGGAGCGCCTGCGCGCGCTGGGGCAGATGGCCAGCGGCATCGCGCACGATATCAATAACGCCATTTCCCCCGTGGCCCTGTACACCGAGTCCTTGCTGGAGACGGAAACCAATCTCAGTCCGCAGGGCCGGCATTGCCTGGAAGTCATCGAACGGGCCATCGACGACGTGGCCGCCACCGTGGCGCGCATGCGCGAATTTTACCGCCAGCGCGAACCGCAACTGGCGCTGTCGCCCATCAATGTCAACCTGGTGGTGCAGCAGGTGCTGGACTTGACGCGCGCGCGCTGGAGCGACATGCCGCAGCAGCGCGGCATCGTCATCGCCCTGCGCATGGAGCTGACGGACGGGTTGCCCATGCTGCCCGGCAGCGTGGGCGAAATCCGCGAAGCGCTGACGAACCTGGTCTTCAACGCCGTCGACGCCATGCCGGAAGGCGGCACCCTGACCGTGCGCACGGCCTGCATCGGCGCGTCAGGCCAGGCCGGGGTACGGCAGGTGCAGGTCGAAGTGGGGGACACGGGCATCGGCATGGACGAGAATACGCGCCGCCGCTGCCTGGAGCCGTTTTTTACCACCAAGGGCGAGCGGGGCACTGGCCTGGGCCTGGCCATGGTGTACGGCATGATGGAGCGCCATGGGGCCGGCATCGACATCGTCACGGCGCCGGGGCAGGGCACGGCGGTGCGCCTGGCGTTTCCCGCCTGCGCGGAAGGCGAGGGGGTCGAAGTGCCCGACACGGCCCACGCTGTGCCGCCGCGCCTGCGCATCCTCGTGGTGGACGACGACCCGATGGTGCTCAAGTCCCTGCGCGATATCCTGGAAATCGACGGCCACGACGTGGTGTCCGCCGATGGCGGCCAGGCCGGCATCGACTGTTTCCTGGCCGCCTGCGACAGGGGCGAGCATTTCGCGGTGGTCATCACGGACCTGGGCATGCCCCACGTGGACGGGCGCAAGGTGGCCAGCGCCGTGCGCCAGCATTCGCCGGCCACGCCCATCATCATGCTCACGGGCTGGGGCCAGCGCCTGGCGGCCGACAGCGACTACCCGGAACACGTCAACTGCGTGCTGGGCAAGCCGCCCCGGCTGAAGGAATTGCGGCGCGCCTTGAACATGGTCATTTCGACGGGGTAGGGCCGTGCCGGCGGTCCGATGTAAAAATACAATCAGAATCATTATCATTCGTGAGTCTGATAGATGAGTCTCCGTACTATCTCTCTTGCCGCATGAGCAATCGCTGGCGGCCCGCCTGTTTTACGGGATACGGGGGATGGGTGCTGCAACGCCTGCTGTTACGGCTGCTCAACAAAACAGAAGCGCAAGACGTGGCTTCCGAAACAGTCGTGCGCATTCTGCACACGGGACAGCTGGTAGCCATCCGCGATCCTATCTGAGTATGATGGCTGAGAGCATCCTGCTGCTGCAATGGCGGCGCCGTGACCTCGAGCGTGCGGACAGTGAGACCCTGCCGCTGCCGCCGCAATGTACTGGTTTTTTTGGGCGAGGAGCGAATTATTCCGTAAGGGAGAGGTCTTATTTTAGGTCTATATATGTCTGTACGACACCCATATTTTGGGTGCCATGATTAATTACTATTGTCAACGGAGGGGGGTATGTCATCCGGAAATCAATATACCCCATCGACAGACGCGCCAATGCCAACTGAGGTGCTAGAAAGAAACGATGCCAATACCAAACGCATAGAAAACGTCAATCACCTCGCATCATTGGCATACAAAATTGCCATTGCTATTGGCGCTATCGTCGTATTTTCATATTTATTTTCAATTAAATTTTTCCCTTCCGCCTTGGCGCCAGGCGAGATAATTTTGTTTGTATTTATTGCGTTGGCCTTCAGTTTTATATATGGAATACTCTGGATTTATGGAACTTTTTCTGCTTTATGGTTACTGCAGATTGTCAATTACATAAGATACAAGTGCCGGTTCAGGCGTAAGAAATTATCGCCATTTCGTCCATTGCGATATATCCAGGAAATAGCGGCCCTTCCGACTTCTCGCTGGTGGCCCCGTTTGCGTTGGATTCCAAAGAAAATACGTCAATTTCGCAAGGGGGCGACGAGAAATAGCAGGACTCCACTCAATAAGCTGCCAAGTCCGCTGCGCGGCTTTTTTTCAGTATTATTTTCCCTCGTCGTGTTCATCGTGATGTTGAGTCTGGTTCTCGTCAAAGGCTTGATGGTTTTTACCTTCTTATTAATCGGCTGCTTCCTGGCTGGATTTTTCACCTTGCTGATGCTGATTACGGTGACGTCAAGCGAGCAGCCAGACGCGGTTACGCGCCAATCCATACGTTCAGTCGTTTGGTGGCAATATGCTTTTTTCTTTTTTTTGCCACTTGCCTTTGTGCTTTTTTACTCCGGACCCATGACATTGCCGCAGATGGCTTTCAATGCCATGGGTATTCGAAGCTCGAATGTAAGTATTGAGGTAGCTGAGGCGGAATTGGGTACGATTGAACGCGCCACCGAATTTATAGGCAGACCTATTCTGGACTGTCGTAGAACTGCAGAGGGGCGATTGCTATTGCATGGCGCTGATGTAATGTGGACAGGCATAGGCGCTATCTTTCTTGTGAGCTTCAGCCTGCGAGGGCCGGATCGCTCCACTATCTTCGGTACCGAGCAGGTGGTGCGAAGAAAAATTTCCCTTCGATTCGACTCGGTTTCATTGCGTGTCATTACCAGCAGTCCTGCGATGGATATTTGTTTCGATCTTACGCATGACCTTGGACTTGAATCGCGTGGCGAGGAGTTGAACGCTGACATTCTGGAGCGGCTGCACGACGTACTCTTGACAGTTCGTGGCGCGGGTGTTCCGCGCAGCATTTTGGTCCTTGTGCAAGGCGTTCGCCAGAATCAGAATGTACTACTTCCCAACGATAAAGATGGCAATAAGTATTTTCAGCAGTCGCAGTTACGTGCCCGGGTAGTTGCCAATGCAATCAGGAAGGTAATGAATGACGACAATATCAAGATTGTGTCGGAAGCAGGGTTGATTGCTGGAGTTGAGCCTGATCGGGTCTTGGCTGGGTCATGCACACCCGATGTCCGAACGAGTTCATTTGATTGGAAACCATGCGATGCTCCGAATTTTCATGTTGAATTGCACGTGAAATACGCGACCGCGCACACGGACGAGCTTAGATAGGCATGAATCGTGTTGCTACCAGTGCCCGTCCTGCGTGTACGCTAAATACTGGCTGCTACGTTAAAACCGGTACGTCAACGTCCCCCGCACGCTGCGCGGGACGCCATACGTGCCTTGCGCGTAGGTGTTGATGTTGATGTACTTCTTGTCCAGCGTGTTTTCCACGTTCAGCTGGGCCGTCAACTGGCGCGACAGCTGGTACGTGGCCATCAGGCTGACTGTGCTGTAGGCTTCCTGCGTCACTCTTTCCTTGCCGTTCGGGCCTTCGTCGTCAAAGTAGAACTTGCTTTGCCAGTTGACGCCGCCGCCCACCGTGAGGTCGGGCTTTACCTTCCAGGTGGTGAACAGGCGCGCCGTCGAGCGGGGCGACAGGGTGTTGATATCCTGTTGCTCGCGGTCCCTGGCGCGGAAGTGGCTGGCGCTGGCCGTCACGTTCCAGTCCGGCGCCAGGCGGCCAGACAATTCCCCCTCGATGCCGCGGCTGGTGGCGCCGCGCGCCGCGTAGTACGCCTGCGTGGTGGTGCCGGGAATCCTGTGCGCGCCGTCCGGCTGGGCCAGCTTATCCTGTTTGATTTCAAAGATGCCGATGGAACCGTTGGCCCGGCCCCCGGCCAGTTCTCCCTTCAAGCCCACTTCCATGCTTTGCCCCGTCAGCGGGTCCAGCCAGGCGCCCGTGCGGTCCTGGTTTTCCTGCGGGCGGAAGATGTCCGTGTAGCTGGCATACATCGAATAGGTGTCGTTCAGGTCCACCACCACGCCCGCATACGGCACGAACTTGCTCTTGGCGAAGGCAAAGCGGGCGCTGCCGTCAAAGCCGATGCGGTCCTTGTCCCAGCGGCTCAAGCGCCCGCCGAGTATCAATTTGGTGTTGTCGGCAAGGTTCAGGCGCGCCGCGCCATACGCGCCATATTGCTTGGTCGTGTATTTTTCCGACAGCACGAGTTCGCCCCAGGCCGGCTGCGGGTAGCTGCCATCCCAGGCGAGGAAATTGCCGATCGGTTCAGGGTCGAGCGCTTCCTTGACGCTGAACTCGGCGTGCTGCACCGTGTAATTGGCCCCGACGATGACTTCATGCTGGCGTCCGCCCAGGGTAAACGGGCCGGACAGCTTCATGTCGGCGCTGCTCTGGTCGCGCGCGCCGATGTAGCGGTTCGGGTAGCCGAGCATGCCCAGGCCCGTGATTCTATCGGGCCGCTCCGCCAGGAACACCAGCGGCGTGTCTTCCGTGTGCTTGCTGTACATGGCTTGCGCCTGCGCTTTCCAGCCCTGGCCCAGCGCATGTTCGACGGTGGCGTGCACGTTCGTCTGTTCCGTGGCCCAGGCGGCCCAGCGGGGTGCCGTCGTGACGGACCGGTCGAAATCGGTGCGCGTGCCGTCGCTGTACCACAGGGGGAAACCGCCCCAGTTACTACCTTTCGGGTCGTTCTTCTGGTAGCTGGCGCCCAGCATGGCCACGGTGCCGGGCGCCAGGTCCGCCTCGACGGTGGCGTAGACGAGCTGGCGCTGGTTCGAATAGCCATTGGTAAACGACTTGCGGTCTTGCCAGGCGCCGGCCACGCGGCCGCGCACGGAGCCATCCCCGTTCAACGGCGCGGCCAGGTCGAGCGTGCCCCGGTAATCGCTCCACGAGCCGGCCGCCAGCGACCATTGCCCTTCGAATTGCCTGGCGCTGGCCCGCTTGCGCACCAGGTTGATCGAGGCGGACGGGTAACCGGCGCCCGTCAGCAAGCCCGTGGCGCCCCGCGTCACTTCCACGCGGTCGTAGATCAGCGAATCCATTTCCGACTCGCCGCCCGAATACTGCACCTTATACGTGGTGGGCACGCCGTCGTACTGGAAATTGTCGACGTCGAAGCCGCGCGCGGAAAAGGTGCTGCGTTCCGTGTCGAACTGGTTGACGGCGATGCCGGGCGTATTGCGCAGCACGTCGCGCACCGTCAGCAAGTCCTGGTCGTCCATGCGCTGGCGCGTGATGACGCTGACCGATTGCGGCGTCTCGCGCAGCGACAGCACCAGGCCCGTGGCGCTGGCCGTGGCCGGCGTCGTGTACGAGCCCGTGCCTTCCGTGCTCGTGCTGCGCTCGGCCGTGGCGCGCACGGCGATGCCGGGCAGGGTGGCAGCGTCGGCCGCCGAAGGCAGCTTGCGCACGGCGTAGTGGCCGCCGCCCTGGTCGACAGCGTATAAGCCGCTGCCATCGAGCAGGCGGGCGAAACCGTCGGCCACCTGGTAGTTGCCGTTCAAGCCGCGGCTGTTCAAGCCCGCATACAGGCCGGCGGCGCCGGAAATGCTGACCCCGGCGTCGGCCGCAAACGCGGACAGGACGGCACCGAGGGGGCCGGCGGCCACCTGGTAGTGGCGCGCGGGCGCCTGCTGCGGTTGCTGCTGGGCGGATGCGGGCGCGGTCAAGGCCAGGCTGCCCAGCAGGGCCAGGGTGATGCTGGTGTGGCGGTAGTGCTTCATTGCTTGTTTCCCTTCGTTCATGTGTTGGTCCTGTGTGGATTGACGGGGCACATGACGGAAAGGGACATTGTTCTCAAAAATTTTTATGCGGGCTCGACAGAAATCCACCAACGGCCGTGGCGCCGCACGCGGATGGGCAGCGACGCTTGCAGCAGGGCCAGCAGGGCGTCCGTGTCGCGCAGCTGGTACACGCCCGACACGCGCAGCCGCGCCACGGCCGGATCGCAGCGCACCACGCCGTGGCGGTAGCGGGCCAGCTGCGCCAGCACCTGCTCCAGCGGCGTGTCGTCCGCGTACAGCAAGCCCTTGAGCCAGGCGGCTGCGTGCGGCGCCAGCGGCTGCGGCGCGCCGGCGGCCGTTTCATCGAAACTGGCTTGCCAGCCCGCCTGCACGGTGACGGGCCGGCCTTCGGCGGGCCGCACTTCCACGGCGCCCTGCGAGACGGCCACGTGGGTGCGCGCGCCCAGCAGGCTGTCGTCCTGGCGCACCGTGAAGCGCGTGCCCAGGGCGCGGATGCTGCCGTTGCTGGTGCGCACGATGAAGGGGCGCCCGAGGGGATCGGGGCTGGTCGCCACGTGTATCTCTCCGCCGCGCAGCTGTAGCAAGCGCAGGGATGCGCCGAAGGCGACATCGGCGGCGCTGGCCGTATTCAGGCTCAGGCCGCTGCCGTCGGCCAAGGTGAGGTGGCGGATTTCGCCTGTCGCCGTGCGCAGCTCGGCCGTCCATGCCTGCCATGGCGCCACGCGCAATATGGCCCAGCCGGCCGGTCCGGCGACGATCAGCACGGCCAGGGTCTTCAGGATGGCGCGGCGCTGCGCGCGGGCCGGGCGGTCCAGCACTTGCCTGGACAAGGGCATGGCCAGCGGCGGGGGCAGCATGCCGAAGGTGCGGCACACTTGCTCGGCCCGCTGCCACGCCGTCTCATGGTCGGGGTGGGCGGCGCGCCAGCGGGCCAGCCCCTGTTGCGCGGCAGCGTCGAGTTCGCCGCCTTGCAGGCGCATCATCCAGTGCGCCGCTTCGCGCGCGGCGCGTGCATCGAGGGCCGCGCTCATGTCAGGCCAGCAGCAGGATGCATTGTTCGAACGCCTGCACCATGTAGCGCTTGACGGTGCGCTCGCTCACCTTCAGGCGCGCGGCGATGTCCGCATACGCCATGCCTTCCAGCTGCGACAGCAGGAAGGCCGTGCGCACCTTCGCCCCCAGGCCGTCGAGCATGGCGTCGATCTGGTGCAGGGTTTCCAGGATCAGCAAGCGGTCTTCCGCCGACGGCGTGACGGGGGCGGGCAGCTGCGCCAGGGTGGCCAGCCAGGCCTGTTCCAGCGACTGGCGGCGGTAATGGTCGATCAGCAGGCGGCGCGCCACGGTGGTCAGGTAGGCGCGCGGCTCGCGCAGGGTGACGGCGCGCTCGCCGGGCGTGGCCAGCAGCTTGATGAAGGTATCCTGCGCCAGGTCGGCCGCGTGGTCCGTACAGGACAATTTGCCGCGCAGCCAGCGCAACAGCCACGGATGGTGCTGGCCATACAGCTGACTCAATGACATGGGGCTTTGAGAATCGGCGGCAGGCGATACGGCATATGTCACGGCACACTCCAGGTTGGCGCGGAAGTCCCGTGCCGCTGGCGCATGCAGGCTCTTCTTAAATGCGAATGGTTCTCATTTTACATTGACGTGCCCGAATGTCAATGCGGCAGCCGGATTGGCATGGCAATCATGGGCTTTCCGCTATACTGGCCCCCCAATATTGCTGCCCCTGGCCGAAAAACACCATGGACCTGAGTACCCACGCCGCCGTCGTCAATTGCGAAGCGTATCGCGACGGCAAGAAGATCGCGCACTTTGATATCGACAAGGTGGGCGACTTCCTCGGCGACCCCGATTGTTTCGTGTGGATCGGCCTGGCCAGCCCCGACGTCACGGCCATGCACGCGCTGCAATCGGCCTTCGGCCTGCACGAACTGGCCGTCGAGGATGCGCAGGGCGCGCACGAGCGCCCCAAGCTGGAAGAGTACGGCGACACCCTGTTCATGGTGATGCACACGGCCACCCTGGATGGCGAGGCCATCGTCTACGGCGAAACCCACGTCTTTCTCGGCCCCCGCTTCATCATCACGGTGCGCCACGGCGCCTCGGCTGGCTATGCGAAGTTGCGCGAACGCAAGGAAAGCGTGCCCGAGAAGCTGGCCAGCGGCCCCGGCTACGTGCTGTATTCCATCATCGATTTCATCGTCGACCAGTACCAGCCCTGCATCGACCATCTGCAGGCACGCTTCCAGCACCATGAACTGCAGCTGTTCAAGCCCAGCTTGAGCGAAGACAAGCTGCAGGATTTCTACCAGCTCAAGACGGAGCTGCTGAAGCTCGACGCGGCCGTCAACCCCCTGCATGACATCTGCACCCAGCTGATCCGTTTCCATGGCGATATCGTGCCCAAGGAAAACCGCATCTATTACCGCGACATTCTCGACCACGTCAAACGGGTTACGCATACGGCGGGGCAGATGCGCGAGCTGGTCAATTCGGCCATGCAGGTGGCGCTGGGGCAGATTTCCATCCGCCAGAACGAGGTCGTCAAGCGTCTGGCCGCCTGGGCCGCCATCCTGGCCGTGCCCACCATGGTCTTCAGCCTGTACGGCATGAACTTCGAATTCATGCCGGAGCTGAAGTGGCGCGGCAGCTATCCGGCCGTGATCGTCGTCATCATCGCCGGCTGCTGGTGGCTGCACCGCCGCCTGAAGCGCGAAGGCTGGCTGTAGCCGGCAAGCTTACGCTGCGGCCAGCGCGCTTGCCGCCTCCAGTATCAGCGCCGCCACTTCCACGGGGCGCGAAGCCAGCGAGGCGTGGCTGGCGTTCAGGGTGATGACCTTTCTCGCTTGCAGGCGCGCCGCCATGCGCTCCTGGTTGACGGGGGAAATCATGCGGTCGGCGCTGGACACCTGGTACCAGCTGGGCTTATGTTTCCAGGCCGGGTCGCCGACGGTGTCGCCGAAGGTGCTGGCCAGCGGCGCCTTCTGCACCACGCCCAGCACGGCGCCTTCTTCCGCGTCGAGGTCCTGGCAAAAGCTGTCATGGTATTGCTCGGGCTTGACCCACAGATAGCCGTCGCTGTCGCCTTCCAGGCTGGCTGCGCCCAGGGGCGGGTGTTCCTGCGTGATGCTGCCCGGGCTTTCGCCCGCGTCGGGGGCAAAGGCGGCGATGTACACGAGGCCCGCCACATTCGGTGCATTGCCGGCCACGCTGATGACGGCGCCGCCGTAGGAGTGTCCCACCAGCAACACCGGGCCATCGACCTGCGCCACCATCTTGCGTGTGCGCTCGGCGTCGTCGGCCAGCGACGTCAAGGGCAGTTCGACGGCGCGGATGGCCGTGTGGCTGTGGCGCCGCAATTCGACGATGACGCGGCTCCAGTGGGCGGCGCCGCCCCAGAAACCGTGGACGAGGACGATGGTGGCTTGCTTGCTCATGCGGAACTCCTTGGGACAAGGGAAACGGAGAAGACCGCGCCGTGTTCGAAAAGGCACTGCGCGGCGGCTGGCTGCACGCCTATTGTAGACCTTCCCAGCGCATGGCCTCGATGGCATCGACCACCGTGCTCTCGTACTCGATGAAGAAATCGCTGTGGAAGCCGTTGCGCATTACCAGGTGGCTGCTGCCGGGCAGGGCGGCGGCCAGGCGCTCGCCGTCGGCCAGGCGCAGGGGCCGGATAAAGTCGAGTACTTCCTGCGCGGCGGCCCGGGTGGCGGGATCGGCTTGCAACAGCCATGGAAACAGGTTGCGCAAGGTGCCGGGATCGACGGTGACGACCAGCGCCGGCACGCGCACGCGGCGGTAGTCGGGCGAAAAATTGTGCGCCGCCACGTCCATGGCCCTGGCGATGGCGGGCGGCGTGTTCGGCCGCACCGAACCGTCGGGCAACACTTCCAGCGCATCGCGCCAGTTCGCTTCCAGCGCGGGCCACCATTGCTTGTTGATGCGCCTGGCATAGGCGATCGAGGCGTCCGGCGATGCCAGGTCGGCTTGGCCGGGCGGCGGTTCGTCATAGGGCGTCGGTGCGGGTTCTTCATAGCCGCCGCTGGCCAGGTAATCGAAGGTCGTATCCAGGTAGGCGAGGCCCCGCACGCGCCGCGGGTGGCTGCCCGCGAACAGGGTCAGCTCGTTGCCGGCGATGGAATGCCCGGCCAGGATGATGCGCGGCACCTTCAGTGCGTCCAGCACGGCCAGCAGGTCGGCCACCAGGGTGGCGGGAGAGTAGCTGGCGTCGCTGGCGGGCGTTGGCTTGCTCGACGAACCGTAGCCGCGCCGCGTGACGGCCAGCACGCGGTGGCGGCGCGCCAGCGCGGGCGCCAGGCTGTCGAACGCATGCGCATTGGCGCCCAGGCCGGCCAGCAGCACGATCACGTCGTCGCTGCCGCCCCGTGCCGATGGCCAGTCGCGCACGTGCAGGCTGACGCCGGGGGCGACGCCGATCTGCCGGTCCGTCACGGCGGAGGCGCGCGGCAGCGAACTGCCGCCGCATGCGGCGAGGCCGGCCAGCGCCGTCATCCCCGACAGAAAGTGCCTGCGGGCGTGGAAATGCGCGGGGGCGCCGGGTGTCTTGCTCATGCTGTACTCCTGGTGTGGGTAAGGGCATGAGCAGTGTCGCCGCCGCGCATGAAGCGTGGATGAGGGGCGGGTGAAGGAAGGCTGAAGGCCCGCCGGCCGCGCTAGTGCGACACCAGCACCGGCAACGTCGTCTCTTGCAGCACCGTGCGCGTGACGCCGCCCAGCAGCGCTTCGCGCAGGCGCATGTGGCCGTAGCAGCCCATCACGACCAGGTCGCAGCGCCGCTGCGCAGCCATGGTCAGCAGGGCCGTCCCCACGTCCTGGCCCGGCGGCGTGTCGTGCTGCAGCACCTCGACGTTGACGCCATGGCGCGCCAGGTACAGGGCCAGGTCGGCGCCCGGCTGCTCGCCGTGCGCGGCCGGCTGGGCGTGCGAATTGACGACGGCCAGGGTGACTTGCCGCGCCTTTTGCAGCAGCGGCAGCGCATCGGTGATGGCGCGCAGCGCTTCGGCGCTGCCGTTCCAGGCCAGCAGCGGATGCTGCGCGGCGCCCGCCGGCGCGGCGGAGGGCGCGTGCGGCACCATCAGCACGGGCCGGCCGCAATGGAGCATCAGGTATTCGGCCGTGCCGGCGATGACGCGCGACGGCGTATCCTGCGCATCCGTCTGGCCCAGGATCAGCAAGTCGCAATAGCGCGCCTGCAGCAGCAGCGCGCCTTGCGCGTCGTCGTCGACGAAGCGCGTTTCGTAGGCGCCCAGGCCTTCCTCGCGCGCGATGCGCTCGAAGTCGTGCAAGGCTTCGCTGGCCTGGGTGCGCAGCGCCTGCATCTGCGCCGGCGCAAACTGCAGCGCGTTGACGCCGCCGCCATATGCATAGCGCGAGATGCCGCTCATGGCCGAACCGATCAGGTGCGCCCCTTCGGCGATGGCCAGGCGCACGGCCAGGCGGATGCGCTGGGCGCAGTGGCGGGAATTGTCGACGTGGACCAGCAGGGTGGTGTAGGGCATGGCGTTTCCTCGGTTGTCAGTTGTCAGGTCTGCAGCACGTAGCTGCCCGGCGCGTCACCCAGGTCGGGGCCCATGGCCGGCGGCGCCACTTGCGCGCCCGCTTGCTGCGCCAGCCAGGCTTGCCAGGCGGGCCACCAGGAACCGTCATGGTGCGGCACGTCGCGCTGCCAGCTGTCCGCGTCGACATAGGGCGCGTCGTGGCGGTGCGTGGCCAGCTGGTAGCTGCGGCGCGGCTGGCCCGGCGGCGAGACGACGCCCGCATTGTGGCCGCCCGAGGTGAGCAGGAAGGTGACGTCCGTGTCGGTCAGCAACTGCAGTTTGTAGACGGAGCGCCACGGCGCCACGTGATCCGTCAGGGTGCCGACGGCAAAGATGGGCGCATCGATGTCGGACAGGGCGATGTGGCGGCCTGCCGTGCGGTAGCGGCCTTCGGCCAGGTCGTTGTGCAGGAACAGGCGGCGCAGGTATTCCGAATGCATGCGGCAGGGCATGCGCGTGGCGTCCCCGTTCCAGGCCATCAGGTCGCTGTCCTGTTCATCTTGTCCCAGCAGGTAGTGGTTCAAGCGGCGCGACCAGATCAGATCGTTCGAGCGCAGTAACTGGAAGGCGCCCGCCATCTGCTTCGTATCGAGGTAACCCTGCTTCCACATGGCCGCTTCCAGGAAGCTGACCTGGCTGTCGTCGATGAACAGTGACAGTTCGCCCGGCTCCTTGAAGTCCACCTGCGAGGCCAGCATGGTGAGGCTGGCCAGGCGCGCATCGCCGTCGCGCGCCATCGTCGCGGCGGCGATCGCCAGCAGGGTGCCGCCCAGGCAGTAGCCGGCCGCGTGCACCTGCGGCGCGCCCGTGATGCGGGCAACGGCGTCGAGCGCATCCATCACGCCCAGCTGGCGGTAGTCTTCCAGCGACAGTTCGCGGTCTTCTTCCTGCGGGTTTTTCCAGGAAATCATGAACACCGTGTGGCCCTGGCCCACCAGGTAGCGCACCAGCGAATTGTGCGGCGACAGGTCGAGAATATAGAACTTCATGATCCAGGCGGGCACGAACAGCAGCGGCGTGGCATGCACGCTCTCCGTCGCGGGCGCGTACTGTATCAATTCGATCAAGTCATTGCGGTAGACCACCTTGCCCGGCGTGACGGCCACGTTTCCGCCCACCTTGAACGTGGCTTCGCCGGCCGCGCCGGCGCCCATGGCGGCGCGCTGCCAGTCGTCGGCCGCGTGGACCATGCCGCGCGCCAGGCTGGCGCCACCGCTCGCGAGGGTGGCTTGCTGCACCACGGGATTGGTCAGCAGGAAGTTCGACGGCGCCAGCATGTCGAGCCACTGGCGCACGGTGAACGTGACGACATCCTCGTGGTGCGGCGAGACGCCGCGCACGCCCGTGGTAGCGCGGTGCCACCACTGCTGCTGCAGCAGGAAGCCCTGGTAGACGAGATTGTAGGGCCAGCGTTGCCAGGCCGGGTCGTCGAAGCGCCGGTCCTGCGGCAGCGGCGCGATGCACGGCGGCTCGGCGGCGCCGCCGGTCAGGGCCGATTGCCAGGCATATTGCTGCCAGCGGCCGATCTTCTTCCACGCCTCCTGTAGCAGCGTTTGCTGCTTCGACGGCGCCAGCGCCAGGTGGCTGAGCCAGTCGGCATACGCGTTGCCCAGCGCGGCCGGCGAAATGCCGCCCGTGAACTTGCCCAGCCAGGCGTTCAGCAGCAGGTCGAGCGTGGCGCCTTCCGGCGCGCTTTCCGGATAGCCGGGAACCGGCACGCCTTGCCAGGCGCTGCCCAGGCGCTCATGTGCAAACTTTTGCTCCGCATTGCTCGACTGCGTCTTGTTCATCCGGGGCTCCCGTCATTTTTTTACAGGATAGCAAGAGCTTGTTCAAAAAATTATGATCTACATCAAGTTTGGCCGGATGCCTGCGGCCGGCAACCTGCCGCCGGGATGGCAGAGTCCGTTTGTTGCATATATGAAATGCATTCCAACGAATTTACTGATTGCAATGATTAAAGTTGAATTTTTCATGCGGCGATACCCGGATTTGATGGCGGCGCCAGCCTCCAGTGCCCCATTCTACACTCTGTCAAGGCGGATTTCTTTGCGCCACGATGCATGCTGGCAAACCAAAAAAATTGTTTCTTTTTGGATTTATTTATTGTATTTGGTAAATTTATGCAGCAAAATGCCATTACAGCCTGACCAGCAGGCGTGCAGGCCGTTCAAGCCGGCGGGACAGGCTGGTAACCGGAATCGAGGAGAGGGACATGCTTACGAACTGGATGACAAGCGGCAGGGCAGATGCCTGCAGGGGCAATACGGCGTTCAGGCGCGGCATGGCGCGCGATACCGCGGGCGCTGTGCGACCGGCCCTGGGCCGCCTGCAGGTGCTCGCCTACCTGGCGCTGCTGTTGGCCGTGCTGCCCGCCGCAAGCTGCATCGCCATGGGACGCGCCGGCGTGCCGGTGCTGTTCAGCACCGCGTGCGGCGTGGTGTCGTGTGCGGCCGGCGGCGATGTGTTCTAGCGCGTGGCCTGCGCTTCCTCGCAAATCCATGCCATGAATGCCTGCACGGCAGGGCGCGCGGCTGCGTCGGGCCGCGTCACCAGGTAGTAGGCAAAGCGCGCGGGCCACGGCAAGTCCAGCACTTGCACCAGGCGCCCGGCGGCGATTTCTTCCTGCGCATACAGCTGCGGCACCAGGGCCAGGCCCTGGCCCGCCTCGGCCGCGCGTATCAACAGAAAATCATCTTCGAAGGCCGAGCCGCGCAGCGCCCGCGCCGCATCCTCGCTGCCGTCCGGCGCGCCATGCGCGGCCAGCCACAGGGACCAGTCGGCGCGGTCCGTATCGTGCAGCAGCGGGTAGCGCAGGCAATCGGCCGGCGTGGCGATGGGCGGCTGGCCCGCCATCAGGGATGGACTGGCGACGGGCACCAGCACGGGCGCCATCAAACGCGTCACCTGCAAGCCCGGATAGTCGCCCAGGCCGTGGCGCAAGGCCACGTCGACCCGGTCGCGGCGCAGGTCGACCAGCGCGGATGTCGCTTCCACGCGCACCTCGATATGGGGATGGCGCTGGTTGAAGCGGCCCAGGCGCGGCACCAGCCACGCGGCGGCAAAGGTGGCGACCGTGCTGACGGTGAGCGTCTGGCGCGCGCCCATGTCTTCCAGCGCCTGGCTGGCGCCGGCGATCTGCGCGAAGGCGCCCAGCAGGGCGGGGTGGACCCTGGCGCCCGCCTCGGTCAGGCGCAAGCCCTGGCGTTCGCGCGTAAACAGGGGCATGCCGACCCGTTCTTCCAGCAGGCGGATCTGCTGGCTGACGGCGCCCGACGTCACGTGCAGCGCTTCGGCGGCCGCCTTGATGCTGCCGCGCTGGCCCACTTCGACAAAGGCGCGCAGCGCCTGGAGCGGTAAAGGATGCGTCATCGATATAGTTTTTCTAAAGTTAAGCGCGAAAAAACATCGTTTCTGTTTCGCTCTTGGAAAACGCATTATAGGGGAGTTCGGCGTTCTTTTGACGTCGAGTAAAACTATATCGATAGGATCTCCATGTTACTTTCACATCGGCAGCTTTGCCTGCTTTTGCTGTGCACCACGCAATTCGTTGCCTTGCTCGATTTTTCCATCACCATGATCCCCTTGCCGCAAATCCAGCACAGCCTGGGCTTCACGCCCGGCGGGCTGCAATGGGTGATCAATGCGTATGGCGTGGCCATCGCCGGCTTCCTGCTGCTGGGCGGGCGCGCGGCCGACCTGTTTGGCCGCCGCCGCGTCTTCATCGCGGGGCTGTTGCTGTTCACGGCCGCCTCCTTGCTGGGCGGCTTTTCGCACAGCCCGGCCATGCTGGTGGCCACGCGCGCACTGCAGGGCTTCGGCGCCGCCATGTTTTCGCCTGCCGCGTTCTCGCTGCTGCTGGCCGTGTTTCCCGAGCCGGCGCAGCGCAACCGGGCGCTCGGCGCCTGGACGGCCGTGGCGGCCAGCGGCTTTGTCGCGGGACTGATACTGGGCGGCTTCATCACGGACCTGCTGGGCTGGCGCTGGGTGCTGTGGATCAATGTGCCCGTCGGCTTGCTGGTGCTGGCCCTGTCGCCGGCCTTGCCCCAGGGCCGGCCCGATGCCGCCGCGGCTGGCGGCTCGCTCGACGTGTGGGGCGCGCTGCTGGTGGCGTCGGGCGCGGCGACGCTGGTGTTTGCCTTTGCCAATAGCGAGCATGTGGGATTGGCGCATCCACTCACGTTTGCCCTGGTCGCGCTGGCGCTGGCCTTGCTGGCGCTGTTCGTCTGGGTGGAGGGGCGCGTGGCCACGCCGCTGATGCCGCTGGCCGTCTTCCTGCGCCGCTCGACGGGCGGCGCGAATATCGTCTCCCTGCTGGCCAATACGGCCCTCGGCCCCACCTTTGTCGTCGTGGCGCTGGCCATGCAGGAAGTGCTGGGCTTTTCCGCCACGCGCACGGGACTGGGCTTGCTGCCGATGGCCGTCGCCTTTACGCTGGCCAGCGCGTGGGCCGGACCGGCGCTGATCGCCCGCTGCGGCACCAAGCCCGTCATCGTTGGCGGCATGCTGCTGTTCATCGGCGGCCTGGCCATGCTGGGCGCGTCGCTGGCCACGCTGGCGTCGTGGGCCGCCTCCATCCTGCCCGGCACCGTACTGGCCGGCATCGGCTATGGCCTGGCGTTTCCCGCCTGGACGGTGGCCGGCATCGACGGCGTGCCGGAAGCGGACCATGGCCTGGCGGGCGGCATGCTGACGACCACGCAGGAAGTCGGCTCGGCCGTCGGCCTGGCCGTGGGCGTGGCGGTCAGCATCGCCGTGCTGGCCGGCGGCGGCACGGCCGCGCAAGGCTACAGCAGCGCCATCCTCGTTTCCGCCTGCCTGGTGGCGGCGGGCCTGGCCTGCGCCATCGCCATCCTGCCCGGCAAGGCCGCGCGCCAGGAGGCGGCGTCATGATGGAGCTCTATACCGACAGCTCGCCCAACGGTTTCAAGGCCACCATCGCGCTGGCCGAACTGGGCTTGCCCTATCGATTGCGCCATGTGCGCATCGAACAGGGCGAGCACCGCTTGCCCGCCTTCCTGACCCTCAATCCGCACGGGCGCATTCCCGTGCTGGTCGACCACGACACGGGCATCACCGTGTTCGAGTCGGCCGCCATCCTGCTGTACCTGGCGGAAAAGACGGGGCGTTTGCTGCCGGCGCAGCCACGGCAGCGCTGGGCCGCCATCACCTGGCTGCAATTTCACGCGGCCAGCATGGGGCCGATGCTGGGCCAGCGCGTGCATTTTGAACTGGCCGACGGCGGGGCGGATGTCGTCGCCACGGCGCACTTCCGCCACTTGTGCGACGCGGCGCTGGCCACCATGGATGGCCGCCTGGCGGACCACGCTTATCTGGCCGGCGACGACTATTCCATCGCCGACATCGCCAGCTTCGGCTGGCTGCACATCGCCGACCTGGTCGGCTTCAAGCTCGATGACTGGCCGCACGTGGCCGCCTGGTACGCCCGCGTGGCGGCCCGTCCGGCCGTGCAGCTGGGCATCACGCTTCCCGCGCCCGCCACGGGTGCTTGACCTACATCAAGGAACAATATGACGATCGATACCGGCGGCGCGTCCTCGCACGCGTTTGCCCACCATGCAGGCTACCGCCGCATGTTCGCGCCCGGCGCGCTCACCCTCGGCATTTATCTGCCGCTGCGCTTTTACCAGGGCGACATGCAGGCGCTGGCCGGCCAGGAGGACCTGGTCGCCGCCATGGACCGGCAAGGCTTTGCCGCCGCCTGGGTGCGCGACATTCCCCTGTTCGACCCGCGCTTCGGCGACGCGGGCCAGCTGTTCGACCCGTGGACCTATCTGGCGTATCTGGCGGCGCGCACGGACTCGCTGGCCCTGGCCACGGGCAGCGCCATTTTCACCCTGCGCCATCCCATCGACCTGGCCAAGGCGGCCGCCAGCATCGACCAGCTGTCGGGCGGACGCCTGGTGCTGGGCACGGCGTCGGGCGACCGGGCCAGCGAATTTCCCGCGTATGGCGTGCCGTATGCCACGCGCGGCGCGCGCTATGCGCAGGCCGTGCACATGTTCCGCCAGCTGCTGCGGGCAGGTCCCGCCAGCATCGACGGCCCGCTGGGCAGCCTGGCGGGCCTCGAACTGCTGCCCAAGCCCGTGGCGGGCGCCATTCCCCTCGTCGTCACCAGTTCCTCGGGCCAGCCGCTGGAGTGGATCGGGCGCCACGCCGATGGATGGCTGACGTATCCGGAAGCGACGGATACGCCGGACGGGCCGCGCCGGCTGGCGGACAAGATCCGCGCCTGGCGCGCCTGCATACCCGATGGCGGCTTTCGCCCGCACATGTGCAACGAGTGGCTGGACCTGGTGGACGACCCCGATTATCCGCGCACGCCCGTGCGCAGCGGCTATGTGCTGCGCACGGGACGCAAGGGCTTGATCGACTTGCTCGGTGAATGGCGGGACGCTGGCGTCAACCATGCGGCGCTGGGCATCCAGCATGGCCAGCGCCCGGCCGCGGAGGTGCTGCAGGAACTGGCGCAGGAAGTGCTGCCGCATTTTCCCTCGCATGCGGCGCCGGCCAAGGCCGTGCCGCGCTGGTGAAGGCGGCCTAGAACAGCTGGGTAGCCGTATAAATCAGCAAACCGGCCAGGCCGCCCACGACGGTGCCGTTGATGCGGATGAATTGCAGGTCGCGCCCGATGGCCAGTTCGATGCGCTCGCTCATCTCGTCCTTGCTCCACAGGTCCAGGCGGGCGGCGATGAAGGCGCCCACCTCGCCCCGGTAGCGGCGCACCAGCGCGCCGCTGCCGGCGACGATGGCGTCGTTCAGCCATGCCCGCGCGGCCTGGTCCGCGCCCAGCACCGTGCCCGTGTTGCGCGCCAGGCTGGCGATGGCTTGCGCCAGCACGGGCTGGTCGGCGTGCAGGTCGGCCAGCAGGCGCGCGCGGAGGTGGTTCCAGACGTCGCCCAGCATGGCTTGCACCGTGTCGCTGGCGATCAGCTGCAGCTGGTAGCGGCGCACCGTGGCTTGCCACTGCGGGTCGGCCTTCAGGTGCAGCGCGCTGTCGGCGATCCAGCCGGCGATGCGCTGGCGCAGCGGGTGGGCCGGATCGACGCGCACGGCGAGGGCGAATTTCTGCAGCGAGGCGATCATGCGCGGCTCATACGCTTTCACGGCTTTTTTCACCAGCGCGTTCTCGATCTGGAAGGCGCCCAGCACGAAGTCGCCGATGGCGGCGTGGTGGTGCTCATCGTCCAGGTAGGCGGCGCTGCGGTCGAGCAGGAAGTCCAGCAATTCCTGCGGCTTGCCGTCGGCGATCAGCGCATCGATGCAGTCGGCCGCCACGTCCGACACATTCAATTGGCCCAGATAGCCGCTGACCTGCTCGCGCAGCAGACGCCCCAGTTTGTCGTGGTCGGCCATCGCCAGCAGCTGTCTGGCGACACCGGCGCCGGCCATGCCCAGCTGCCGCGCGTGCGTCTCGTCACCGAGCCAGGCGCCCAGGCGCGCGGCGGGGTCGGCTTGCACGATGCGTTCGGCGATGCCTTGTTCGGTAATGAAATGGTTTTCCACGAAGGCGCCCAGGCTGCGGCCGATGTCCGCTTTGCTGTTCGGGATGATGGCCGTATGCCACAGGGGGATGCCCAGCGGGTGGCGGAACAGGGCGACGACGGCGAACCAGTCGGCGATCGCGCCCACCATGGCCGCTTCGGCAAACGCTTCCACGTAGCCCCAGGCGGGGTGGCCGTCCCGCTGCGAGCGGGCCACGGCGAAGACCAGCGCGGCCAGCAGCAGCAAGCCGACGGCCAGCCACTGCATGCTGCGCAGGCGCGCGCGCTTGAGCTGGTCCGTGCTCCGGTCCAGCTGTGCGATGAGGTCGGGGGAAGGTTGCATGGATGGCGGCCTGCAGGGTTGCGAGACCGCCATCTTACTGCGATGGCGCAGTGATGCGATTACTGTTGCGGATGCAGCAGCGAACGGCGACGCGCGTAGCCGAAGTAGATCACCAGGCCGATCACCAGCCAGATGGTGAAGGCCACCCAGGTGACCCAGCTGAGGAAGCTCATCAGGCCCACGCACAGGATGACGGCCAGCGCCGGCACGTACGGCACGCCGGGGCAGCGGAAGGCGCGCGGCAGGTCGGGACGGCGCTTGCGCAGCACCACCACGGCAACCGACACCATGGTGAAAGCGGCCAGGGTGCCAATGTTGATCAGCTCGGCGAGAATGTTGAGCGGGATCACGGCGGCGATCAGGCCAAACACGATGCCGACGAGCCAGGTGGCGAAGAACGGCGTGTGGAAGCGCGGGTGCACGGTGGACAGGCGCTTGGGCAGCAAGCCGTCGCGCGACATGGCGAAGATGATGCGCGTCTGGCCAAACGCCATCACGAGGATCACGGTGGTCATGCCGAGGATGGCGCCCAGGTCGACGAAGCCGGCGATCCAGTTTTCGCCCGCATACTGCAGCGCCAGCGAGACGGGATGGTCGACGCCGAGGAATTTCTGGTATGGCACGATGCCCGTCATGATGGCCGACACCACCACGTACAGCACGGCGCACACGGCCAGCGAGCCGATGATGCCGATCGGCAGGTCGCGCGACGGTTTCTTGACTTCCTCTGCGGCCGAGGTGACGGCGTCAAAGCCGATGAAGGCGAAGAAGACGAGGGCGGCGGCGCTCAGCATGCCGTGGTAGCCGAACGGCATGTAGGGCTGCCAGTTGGCCGGCTGCACGTGGCGCGCGCCGAAGATGATAAACAGCAGCACCACGCCCACCTTGATGGCCACCATGATGTTGTTCAGGCGCGCCGATTCGCGCACGCCCCAGCCCAGCATGGCCGTCAGGGCCAGCATGATGACGAGGGCCGGCAGGTTGATGAAGGTGGTCACGCCGGGCAGGGCGCCCGGCGCGGCGGTGAGCGCGACGGGCAGGGCGATGCCAAAGCCCGACAGCAGCGACTGGAAGTAGCCGGACCAGCCGACGGAGACGGCGGCCGCGGCCAGGCCGTATTCGAGCAGCAAGTCCCAGCCTATCATCCAGGCGGCCAGCTCGCCCAAAGTCGCATAGCTGTAGGTGTAGATGGAGCCGGCCACCGGCACGGTGGAGGCAAATTCCGCATAGCACAGGGCGGCGAAGCAGCAGGCCACGGCCGCCACGACAAACGACAGCGACAGGGCGGGGCCGGCCGTCAGCGCACCCGTGCCGGTGAGCACGAAAATGCCCGTGCCGACGATGGCGCCGATGCCCATGAGGACAAGGTCGAAGGGCCCCAGCACCTTGGCCAGACCTCCTGGCTTCTTGCTGTGGGCAATCATGTCATCCAAATTCTTGGTTCTAAATAAGCTCACTGTGTCTCCTGGTGGTTTTTGTCATGGCGCCATTGCCGCCTCGTGAGTAGCACGACGCAGCCAGATTCTAGCCCAGGCGGCCAAGATTCCAGAAGGAAAACCGTACTTTGGCGTGCGCGCCAGCCCGGAAGCTTGTCTTGCGGGCAAAAAAACAGCCCCGGAAGTGGCCGGGGCTGAAAAGGAGACTGCTACAAATGGTTACTTTGGCTTACTTTGAAAAGTGCGCCTCGATCTCTTCCAGTGTCTTGCCTTTGGTCTCCGGCAGCAGGAAGGCCGCCGCCAGGAAGTACAGCACGGTGCAGCCGGCGCCAAAGAAGAACAGCGTCGAATAACCGTGCAAGCCCACGGTCGGCAGGAAGATGGCGGCGATCACCGTCGAGACAAATTGATTGACCAGCAGGGCGATGCTCATGCCGTTCGAGCGGATACGGGTCGGCATCAGCTCGGACAGGGCCAGCCACACGCACACGCCCGGCCCCACGGCAAAGCTGGAAACGAACACGCAGATGGCGATCGCCACCAGCCAGCCGTGCGTGGACGATGGCACGGGGCCCAGGCTGGCCTTCTCGATGCGCAGCGGCGCCTCGCGCCCGGCGGCCGGGTCGGCGAACGGGTTCAGGTGCAGCTTGCGGAAGAACACGCCGATCACGCTGTCGGCCTGCACGGCGTCCGCGCGGGCGATCGTCACCTGGCGCAGTACGGGATCGTCGCTGCGCAGGCTTTTCACGTTGGTGAACGGGCCGTAGGCGTAGGCGATGGTCAGCTGTTGCGGCGTGCCGTCGGTTGCCGCGCCCAGGGCCGCCAAGGTGGCCGCATCGAGGCGCAAGGCCAGGCTGTCCGCTTGCACCTGCGTGGCGATGGAGGGACGCACGTCGGCCAGGTGCGCTTCGGCGCCGCGGAACAGCAGGCCGGCCGCCAGCAGCGAGACGACGATGCCGCCCGTGCCCAGCATCAGCAGGAATTTGCGGCCCTTGCGGTCGACCAGCAGCACGGCCACCACCGTCATCACGGCGTTCAGCACCTTCAACAACACGTCCGCCATGTTGGCGGAGGCGCCCGACAGGCCCGCCTGGTTCAGGATATTGACGACGTAGGCGAGGATGGAATTGATGCCCGTCGCCTGGGTGCAGGCGAGGATCAGGCAAGCGAGCAGGAAGGGCAGCACGTAGCGGCGGCTCAGCAGCGGATCCCTGGCCTTGCCGCCGGCCTTGGCCGTATTTTCCGGCGTATCCTGCATCTCGCGCAGTTCGATGTCGGCGTCGGCAGGCAGACGCGTGCGCAGCAGCGACTGGCGCGCCTGCTCGATGCGGCCCCGTTGCGCCAGCCAGCGCGGCGATTCGGCCAGCAGCAGGGCGCCGACGGTAAACACCAGGCCGGGTGTCAGACAGACCCAGAAGATGCTGCGCCAGGCGTGGTCCTTGGCGGTAAAAATGGCGGCGATGCGGCCCGCTTCCGGCAGCGCTTGCGCCGCCTGCGTGGCCGTTTCCACCGTCTGCGCCTGCAGCAGGCCGATCAGGGCGGCGGCCACCAGGCCGATGGTCAGCAGCAGCTGGAACAGGGCCGCGCCCCGTCCGCGCTGCTGCGCGGGCAGGCATTCGGCCAGGTACAGGGGCACGACGACGCCGATCAAGCCGCCGCTGATGCCTTGCAGCAGACGGCCCAGCAGCAGCGGCATGTAGCCGTCGGCCAGCGCGATCAGCGGGATGCTGGCGCTGAACAGGGCGCCGGCCAGGAACATCACCCAGCGCCGGCCGAGGATGTCGGCAAGGGTGCCGGCGAACAGCGAGGAGAGGACGGAACCCAACAGTACGGCGGCGACGATAAAGCTCAGCTGCTGGGCCGTCAGTTTCCACGCCACGGAGGCCGTCGATTCCAGGTAGGGCAGGGCGCCGGCGATGATGCCGATGTCTATGCCGTACAGCAATCCCCCCATGCCGGCAATAAATAGCAGGTAGCGCATGGCCCACACGGGGGCCTTGTGTGACGTGTCGTGCATGAAAACTCCGGGACGGGGTTGAGGTGGGTTGAGGTGGTCTAGCGGCTGGAAAGATCGATGGCCGCGCCTTCGACGAAGACGGACACTGGCTGTAATGTGGAATCGAGGACGACGATATCGGCCCAGGCGCCGGGCGCCAGGCGGCCCCGTTCGGATTCGCCCAGGTAGTCGGCCGGGTACAGCGACAAGCGGTTCGAGGCGTCGGCCAGGTCCAGGCCCAGGTCGACGAAATTGCGCAGGGCCTGGTCCATGGTCAGCACGCTGCCGGCCAGCGAGCCCGTGGCCAGGCGCACGCAGCCCAGGCATTTGTAGACGCGCTGCGTGCCCAGGCCGTATTCGCCATCGGGCATACCGGTGGCCGAGGTGGCGTCCGTCACGCCGTACAGGCGGGGGATGGCGCGCAGGGCCGCGCGCAGGGCGCCCTTGGCCACGTGCTGCAGGTCGGGGATGATTTCCGCGTACTCGGCATGCGCCAGCGCGGCGCCCACCATGCCGGGGTCGTAATGCGTCATGCCCGTCATGCCGTTGTACAGGTGGGTAAAGCCGGAAACGCCGGCGTTGAGCGCCGCCACGCCTTCGTCATACGTGCCGGCGCTGTGGCCGATCTGCACGCGGATGCCCATGGCCGCCAGCTGCGGGATCAGTTCCAGGTGGCCGGGGATTTCCGGCGCCATGGTCAAGACCTTGATGGGGGCGATGGCGTGGAAGCGCTGCACCAGCGCCAGGCTGGCCTGCACGACGTCGGGCGGCTGCGCGCCCAGGCGGTGCAGGTTCAGGAACGGGCCTTCCAGGTGCACGCCCAGCATGCGCGCGCCGTTGGCGGGGCGCTCGGCGATGACGCCGGCCAGGCCTTGCAGGGCGCGCAGGATCGACGGCTCCTTCGCCGTCAGGGTGGTGCCCAGCAGGGCCGTGGTGCCGTGGCGCGCGTGCACCTGCGCCACGGTGGCGCCCGCGTTGTCGCCTTCCATGATGTCGACGCCGGCCGCGCCATGCACGTGCAGGTCGATGAAGCCGGGCAGGATGGTCAGCGCGCTGTCGGCGGCAGGGTCTTCTTGTATCTGGACGATGCGCTGGTCAAAGGTGATGGTGCCCGTGATCCAGCCAGATGGGGTAAGGATTCTGCCGCTCAGCATGTGTTATTCCGCTATAAAAAGTTCGATGCCCAGCTTTTGCAGCCCTTCGCGGTACTCCTGGCTGATGCTGGCATCGGTGATGACGGTATCGACGCGGTCCAGCTGCACGATGCGGTGCAGGCTGACGCGGCCGAACTTCGAGGCGTCCGTGAGGACGATGATTTTCTTGGCCCGTTCCACCATCTTGTGGTTCAGGCTTGCTTCCGCTTCGTGGTGGGTGGTCACGCCAAACTGCAGGTCGAAGCCGTCCACGCCCAGGAACAGCTTGTCGAAGCTGTAGGCCTGCAAACAGGTTTCGGCCTGGCTGCCCTGGATCGACAGCGATTGCTTGCGCAGCAGGCCGCCCGTGAGGATCAGGTCCACGCCGGGTGCGTCGGCCAGTTCCCACGCGATGTTCAGGCCATTCGTGGCCACCGTCACGCCCGTCGCGTCGCGCAGATGGCGCGCCAGCGAGATGGTGGTGGTGCCCGAGTCGATGATGATGTTGTCGCCCGGTTCCACCAGCCGCGCCGCATAGGCGCCGATGCGCTCCTTCTGCTCGTGGTTGATGGCGTCCTTCTGGCGTATCGTGTGCTCGGGCGGTGGCGTGCGCGTCAGGGTCGCGCCGCCGTGGCTGCGCGTGGCCATGCCTTGCGCTTCCAGCGCATTCAAGTCGCTGCGGATGGTGACCGCGGACACGCCGAGCTTTTCCACCAGATCGGTCACCTGCACCGAGCCCTGCTGGGCAAGCATTTGGAGGATGGATTCACGGCGTTGGCTGGTATTTCGCATGGTGGCGGGCTCAGTAAAAAATGAAAATACCGAGCTTAACAGATTGCCGCTTCGGCAATGACGGCCACTGCCGCATTGCGGTTGCAGGCGCGCGCATATTGCGCCAGCAAGCTGCCGATCTTGTGCTCGATCAAGGCCGGCGCCTGCGCTGGCAAGCTGCCCTGCACCACGGCCAGGTACTGTTCCGGCAAATGCTGGCTCAGCAGCGGCAGCGGAATGGCCACGGCGTCCAGGTTGGCCAGCAGCTTGCCGACCGCGGCCGCCACTTCCGGCTCGCCCCAGTAATAGCGGCAACGGTCGCTCAAGCCGTAGCGGCGCATCAATCGCTGTTCTTCCGGCGTGCCCAGGTAATGCTTGATCCAGTTCTTCGGCTTGGCCACCATCACGTCGTCGAGCACTTGCATCAGCTGCGAGGTGGCGTGCGCCGGCAGCAGTTCTTCCTCGATCTGGCACAGGGCGAACAGCGCCTCGCGCAGGGCGAAGGTGGCGGCCGGGCCCACTTTCAGGATGGCGAAATGGTCGCGCACCATGGCGTGCAGCGCCGTTTCGCGCTGGTAGTCGGTGGAATGGGCTTCGAACACGAGGCCAGGCTGCTCGGCGACAAAGGCCGACAGCTCGGCGGCGGCATCCGCATCGTAGTGCTGGATGCTGCTCTGGTCGAAATCGACGCCCGGCTGCACCACCATGGCGATGACGCGGCGCCAGGCGCCATGCAGGCCGT
Organism: Janthinobacterium sp. SUN033; assembly: GCF_030397595.1. Classification (NCBI taxonomy): domain Bacteria; kingdom Pseudomonadati; phylum Pseudomonadota; class Betaproteobacteria; order Burkholderiales; family Oxalobacteraceae; genus Janthinobacterium; species Janthinobacterium sp. SUN033. The sequence goes on along the minus strand of NZ_JAPQNV010000001.1, from coordinate 1,495,217 downwards.
TGTCGAGGAAGGCGCGGCGGTGCACGTCGAGGGTGCGGCGCGCCGCTTGCGGGCTGGTGACGGCGCCGGCCTGCACCAGCGACGCTTCGCCGCCGGGAATCGGCACTTCCGTGCCGATCACGTAGACGGGCGGCGCGAAGCCGGCGGCGGCCGCCGCTTCCTCGGCGACGATGCACAGGCGCGCGGAACGGGCGGCCACGGTTTCATCGTCGAGCTGCAAGGGGTCATCCACGCAGCGCATGCTGCAATCGAGGTGGATCTTATGGAAACCGGCCGACGCATACGCGGCGATCAGGGTTTCGGCATGGTCCATGGCGGTGGCCGCATCGAGGTGCTGCCAGGCGTTCGGACCCAGATGGTCGCCGCCCAGCACCAGGCGGCTGGCGGGGAAGCCCTGTTCGCGGGCCAGTGCCAGCATGGTGTCGCGGAAAACGGCCGGCGTCATGCCCGTGTAGCCGCCGAACTGGTCGACCTGGTTCGACGTCGCCTCGACCAGCAGCACGGTGTCGTATTCGCTGGCCACGCGCATGGCGGCGCGCAGCACGCTCGGGTGGCTGCAGCAGACGGCGTACAGTCCCATGCGCTCGCCGCGGCGGTGCGCCTTGATCACTTGCTGGATCGGGGACAGGGTAAAAGTCGGGTTTTCCGCTTGCTTCATCATGTTGACGCCTTTGTATGTTGTCGTATCAAAAGGGCCGCGCCGCGCGCGCCGCCGGCGTCGCCAAAGCGGGGCGGCAGGATAGGCGGCACGTGCACGCCGGGGAACAGGTGGCGCTTGACGGCGGCCGGCAGCTTGTCGTACAGGTGCGGCAGCTTGGACAAGCCGCCGCCGAGCACGATGACGTGCGGGTCGTAGGCCAGCACCAGGCCGGCCAGCGCGTGGCCCAGCACATCGAGGTGCACGGCGACCGTGCGCTGGGCCACGACGTCGCCCATGTTGGCGCGCGCCACGATCGCCAGCGGTTCGGCGCCGTCGCCGCCAAAGTGAGCGTGGAGCTTGCGCATGGCGGGGCCGGAGACATAGCGTTCCAGGCAGCCCGCCTTGCCGCACGGGCAGGGGTATTCGGCCAGGCCGTGCTGCGCCAGCAGGGTGGCGGGCAGGCTCCAATGGCCCCATTCCCCGGCCACGCCGTTAAAGCCGCGCAGCAGCTGGCCGCCCACGCAATAGCCGCCGCCGGCGCCCGTGCCGAGGATGGCGCCGAACATGCTGGCGGCATTGTCGGCCGCGCCGCCCTGCGCTTCCGACAGGGCGAAGCACTGGCAATCGTTGCCGATGGCGACAGGGCGCTGCAAGGCTTGCTGCAGGGTTTGCGCCACCAGGCGGCCGTTCAGGGCCGGCACGTTGGAACTGAGCTGGCGTCCGCTGGCGCTGTCGATCACGCCGGGCAAGCCGATGCCGACGGGCGCCGTCGTGCCCAGGGCGGCGTCGCCGCGCGCCACCAGGTCGACGATGGCCTGCACGAAGGCGGCAAAATCGTCGCCCGGCGTGGCCACCCGTTCGCGGAACGCTTCCGTCAGCGCGCCGTCGCGGTCGGCAAAGGCGACCAGCTCCATCTTGCTGCCGCCGATGTCGATGCCGTGGTAGCCGGCGGTGCGATTAGAATTGGTCATGGCCATAGATGGTGACGCCCTGTACGACACGGTTGACGATGCCGCCGGCGAATGGATTGTCGGGGCGCAGTTGCAGCAGCGCGGACTGGTGCAGTGCATATTGCTGCGCCATCAGCAGCCACAGAGGGGCCAGCCAGGCGTCGGGCCAGGCCGGCGCATCGGCCGCTAAGTTGGCAGATAAGTCGCCGCCGATGCCTACCGTCAGGCAGCGCTGCGCCACGCTGTCGCGCTGCAGTTCTTTCAGCAGGTCGTCTTCGTACTGGCGCGCCAGCGGCTTGCTGCTGCGCAGCAGGATTACCAGCGACTCCGTGGTGACGGCCGATTTCGGGCCGTGGCGGAATCCCAGTGCGGTATTCGCCATCGCCATCACGCGGCCGCCCGTCAATTCCAGGATTTTCAGGGCCGCTTCCTTGGCCAGCGCTTCCAGCGGGCCGCTGCCCAGGTAGACGACGCGCTGCACGGGTGTTGATCCCAGGTCCGCCACGGGCGCCGACCAGTCGCGCAAGGCTTGCTCGCCCAGCTGCGCCAGCGTGTCCAGACGCTGTAAATCCGTGTCCTTGCCAAGCACCGACAGGGCCGCCAGCAGCATGCTGCTAAAGCTGCTGGTCATGGCGAAGCCGCGGTCGCAGCTGCCTTCCGGCATCAGCAGATTATAGGTGTTGCTGTCGTTGGCGCCCTGGCGCGCCAGCTTGCCGTCGGCGTTGCAGGTGATGTTCAGGAAGCGCGCGCCGGGCACGACCTGGCGCAGCAGTTCCACGGCCGCCAGGCTTTCCGGGCTGTCGCCGCTGCGGGCAAACGAGACGAGCAGGGTGGGCGCATCCGCTTCCAGGTACAGCTCGTGATGCGTCAGCAGGGTGGTGGTGGCGATGGCGCGGATCTGCGCAGGCCAGGCCGCGTTCAGGGTATCGACGACGATCTCGCCCACATAGGCCGAGCTGCCGGCGCCCGTCAGGATGACGCGCTGCTGCGGATTGGACAGCGCGTCGCCCAGGAAGGCGGCCAGGCTGGCTTGCTCGTTGCGCAAAATGCCGGACAGCGCGCGCCAGATGGCTGGCTGGTGGGCGATTTCCTCGGCCGTGTGCAGGCCGCCGATGTCGCGCCAGGTTTGAATGTCACGCTGAAGAAGGGTAGTCATGGAGTGTCAGTAAAGTGTTTGTTGGAGAAAGCATAAATACTAAATTTCGAAAAGTCAAATACGAAAGTAAAACGAAAGTAAATTTTTAATCCACTTGCGAAATAGTGTCGTTTTAACGGTGTCGGAGCGTGCTGCAGTGCAGCGTGAAAGCGTGTGACGGCGCGGCCTGTCGCTGAAATGCGACGATAACGAAAGTATGTATCGTGATTTTTTGGTAAAACGTAAGATAAATGAGCTGATTTTAGGTATTTTATTAATAAATTGGCGTCAAAACTTTCTTTTGGTTGACGATATTTATTTTTCTTCTTAAAGTAATTTCATTGAATTACTTCTGAAAGCCAGCCGATGAAACCTCTCCCGCTTCCCCGCCGCCTCCTTGCCGCCTGTGTCCTCGCCGCCCTTGCCACCCTGTCAGCGCCTGGCTTGCAGGCCGCGACCATCGGCAATCTGCAGTCATTGTCCGCCGTGCACCCGGCCGACGTGGTCAAGGGCGAGGCGCTGGGCTGGGATGTGCGCAGCGACACGGGCATGCAGTTGCGTATCAGCCTGCCGCAGGCGGACGTGCTGCGCATCCAGGCGGGCGGCAAGGGGGGCTTGACGGGCCCCGGCGACAAGGCCGCGCCCATCGTCGTGGGCCAGCCGGCCGCACAGGTGGCATACCAGATCGACGAACAGCCCGGCCATATCCTGATCAGCACCGAAGCCCTGAGCCTGCGCATCGACCGCAAGCCGCTGCGCTTTACCTTGTACCGCAAGGGCGACACGGTGCCCCTGTGGCGCGAAGTGCAGCCGCTGTCGCTCGACGACAAGCAGGGCGTGCAGGTGCTTTCCAGCCTGCCCGGCGAACGATACTTTGGCGGCGGCCAGCAGAATGGCCGCTTCGAATTCAAGGGCAAGCAGGTGCCCGTGTCGTATTCGGGCGGCTGGGAAGAGGGCGACCGGCCGAATCCCGCGCCATTTCTCATGAGTTCACGGGGCTGGGGCATGCTGCGCAATACCTGGTCCGACGGGAACTACGACTTGCGCGACAAGGAACAGATATCGCTGCAGCACGCGGAAGGCCGCTATGACGCGTATTTCTTCGTCGGCAAGGACGTGCGCGACGTCGTCGCCCGCTACACGGACTTGACGGGCCGCGCCCGCATGCTGCCCCGCTGGGCGCTGGAATACGGCGACGCCGATTGCTACAACGATGGCGACAACGTGAAAAAGCCCGGTTCCGTGCCGAAGGGCTGGACCGATGGCCCGACCGGCAAGACGCCGGACGTGGTGGAAAGCGTGGCGCGCCAGTACCGCGAGCACGACATGCCGGGCGGCTGGATTCTGCCCAACGATGGCTATGGCTGCGGCTACACGAATTTGCCGGAAACCGTGAAGGGCCTGGCCGGCTATGGCTTCCGCACGGGTCTGTGGACGGAAAACGGCGTCGACAAGATCGCGTGGGAAGTGGGTCAGGCGGGCAGCCGCGTGCAAAAGCTGGACGTGGCGTGGACGGGCAAGGGCTACCAGTTTGCCATGGACGCGAACAAGTCGGCCTATGACGGCATCCTGAACAACTCCGACAGCCGGCCATTTCTGTGGACGGTGATGGGCTGGGCCGGCATCCAGCGCTACGCCGTGGCGTGGACGGGCGACCAGAGTGCCAGCTGGGACTACATCCGCTGGCACATCCCGACCCTGATCGGCTCGGGCCTGTCCGGCCAGGCGTATGCGTCCGGCGACGTGGACGCCATCTTTGGCGGCAGCCCGGAAACCTATCTGCGCGACTTGCAGTGGAAAAGCTTTACGCCCGTCCTGATGGGCATGTCCGGCTGGGCCGCGGCCGAGCGCAAGCATCCGTGGTGGTTTGACGCGCCGTACCGCGACATCAACCGCCGCTACTTGAAGCTCAAGATGCGTTTGACGCCGTATATGTATACGCTGGTGCGCGAAGCGGAGCAATCGGGCGCGCCGCTGGTGCGGGGCCTGATGTGGGACTACCCGCAAGACCCGGCCGCCTACACGGAAGCCTATAAATACCAGTTCCTCCTGGGCCGCGACGTGCTGGTGGCGCCCGTCTACCGCAGCCAGGCCGTCAGCGGCGGCTGGCGCAAGGGCATCCACCTGCCGCAGGGCACGTGGTACGACTACTGGGACGGCCGCCAGGCCACGGCGGACGCGAAAGGGCGCGACCTGGACATGCAGGTCACGCTGGACAAGCTGCCCGTGTTCGTGCGGGCCGGCGCCATCCTGCCCATGTATCCGGAAATGCTGTACGACGGCCAGAAGCCGAAGGATCAGCTCACGCTCGATATCTACCCGCACGGCGGCTCCGAATACACGCTGTATGAAGACGACGGCAACACGCGCCAGTACCAGGGCGGCGCCTTCAGCCAGCAAGTCATCCGCATGCGCCAGACGGGCAGCGACGTGCAGGTCGACATCGGCGCCGTCGATGGCCAGTACCAGGGCCAGGAAGCGCGCCGCGGCTATGCGCTGCGCATGCTGGCGGGCCAGGCCCCGGCCGCCGTGCGGGCAGGCGAACGCGTGATCGCGGCGTCCGGCGACCGCGCCGCCTACGACAAGGCGCTGGACGGCTGGTATTTCGATGCTGCCGACCGCCAGGGCACCCTGCACGTGAAGGTGGCGGCGCAGGATATCCGCCAGGCCTTGACCTTGCAAGTGGCCGGCGCGCTGGCCGTGGCGAGAATCGATGCGGATTTCCCGGCCGCACCCGTGCCGGGCCGCGCCTTGCCGGCCGATGCCATGCAGGTGGTGGGACGTCCGTTTGAGGAAAATGGCTATCCGCTGGAAAACGCCTTCGATGGCAAGCCGGAGACCTGGTTCCGCACCGTGCGCAGCCCGTCCGTGAAGAGCGGGCCGCACGAATGGGTGATCGGCTTCACGGAACGGCGCCTGGTCGACGGCATCGAACTGGCGCCGCGCAACGACCAGCACTGGAAGCATGGCCAGGTGCGCGACTATGAAATCTACATCGGCGACAACAATGGCGAGTGGGGCGCGCCGCTTGCGCGCGGCACCCTGAAACTGGAACAGGGCACGCAGACGATCAGTTTCCCTGCCACGGCCGGGCGCCTGCTGCGCTTCCGCGTGATGAGCACGCAAAATCCGGAAGGCGATGGCGCGGCGTCCACCGACCCGATGGTCACGGCGGCGCAAGGCGCACCGGTGGCGCGCGCGTTCGATGCGGCGCTGGCGACCGACGTGGCGCCCGTCACCCTGTCCGAATTCCGCGTGCTCGAGCACCGCGTGGCCGAAGGCGAGGAGGTGCAGCGCTATCTGTCGGACCTGGCGCTGCCGAAGCATATCGCGAAAGACAGGCCAGCCGGCAAGGCGGCCGAGATGCGCATGAACGGGCTGTGGTTCCGCAAGGGCCTCGGCGTGGGACCAGCCAGCCGCATCGACTTGCAGCTGGCGGGCAACTGGAATCTGCTGCGCGCCGACCTGGGCGTGGACGATAGCTGCCGCAGCGCGGGCGGCTTGCAATTCCAGGTCTGGAGCGGTGAGCGGCTGCTGTATGACAGCGGCCTGGTCACGGCTCCCGGGGTGGTCAAACCCGAAATCGACGTGCGCGGCCTGAGCCAGCTCAGTTTGCGCACCCTGGGCGCGCGCGGCGCCCACCCGGCCCGGGTCTGCGGCAACTGGGCCAACGCCGTGCTGACCGGCACGGAAGGCGCGACCGTCAAGCCGCGCTAAGCAACTTCACTTCATCATTTCACCAAAAACGAGCCCCTCTTCGGACCGGGGAGGGGCTCTTGCAACCTGACGAAAACAAATCACTGATAAAAAGGGAGATGGGAATGCACTTGAAAAAACTGATGGCCGCCATGGTGGCGGTAGGATTGGCGTCAACGGCGCTGGCAGCGGAGGAAGAAAAGCTGGCGCGCGTCGAAGTGACGGGGTCCAGCCTGAAGCGCATCAACGCGGAAACGGCGTCGCCCGTACAGGTGATCAACGCCAAGCAGATCGAGAACATGGGCGCGCTCACCTTGCTGCAGGTGCTCGACAACCTGCCCGCCGCCCGTCCGGCGCAGCAGGACTTCCGCTCGATGTTCACGGGCTCGGACGGCGGTTCGCAGGCGAACCTGCGCGGCCTGGGTGCGCAGGGCACCCTGGTGCTGTTGAATGGCCGCCGCCTGTCGTTCTATGGCGCGCCGGCCGGCTTCCAGACCATGTTCGTCAATATCGACGCCATTCCCGCCGCGGCCATCGAGCGCATGGAAATCCTCACGGATGGCGCGTCGGCCGTGTATGGCTCCGATGCCGTGGCCGGCGTCATCAACGTCATCACCAAGAAGTCGTATCAGGGGCTGGAAGCGCGCGCCAACGGCGAGTTTTCGCCCAGCGTGAAGTCCTATGGCGAGCGCCAGGCCAGCGTGCTGTATGGCCTGGGCGACCTGGCCAGCGACGGCTACAACATCTACGGTTCCGTGAACGTCTACCAGCGCGACCGCATCGCGCTGGCCGACACTTGGCAGAAGCGTCCCGCGTATTTTTATGCGAATAATCCCAATTTCATCCCGAACATGCGCGTGGGCGTCGGCAGCGAACCGGGCACGATGAACCCGGGGACCTTCTTTGTCTTCGACAAGGCCAACAACAATGCGCGCACCCAGCGTGCCGCGCCTGGCTGCAACACCAGCATCACGGAAGCGTCGGGCACGCGCTGCGTGTGGAATGCGCTGCCCAACCAGCTCGATACGGGCCCCACCTCGGAGCGCGCCACGGCTTATTTGAGCGGCCGGTTGAAACTGGGCGGCGACCTGGAAGCGTTCGCGGAAGGCGCCTTCACCCACATCAAGATGCGCGGTGAAAACGGCCCGTCCAGCTTTAACAGCGGCAGCACGAACAACTGGTTCGCGCGCAATACGGGCAATACCCTGAACACCTTCGCCACGCCATTCCTGAGCCCCAACAACGTCTACCTGAAAGGCAAGCTCGATGCCGACATGGTGGCCAAGATGGGCGGTGCGGCCGGCTTGAACTACCTGCTGCAGGATGCGACGGGCCACTTCGGCCAGAAGAACGTCGATGAAAACTACCGCGCGCTCGTCGGCCTGCGCGGCAGCATCGGCGGCGGCTGGGATTTTGAAACGGCGCTCAGCGTGGCGGGCAGCCATTCCACCTTGTTCCAGACGGCGAACATCAACATCAAGGGTTTTGAACAGGCATTCGGCCCGTTCACGAAAGACCCCGTCAGCGGCCGCACGTTCATTTCGGACAATCCCGCCTACAAGTTCGGCGAAATCAGCGAGGCCAATGCGGCGCTGCTGCGCAGCGCCTACCCGACCTTCGCCATCGAATCCTGGACCAAGCTGATGACCTGGGATGCGAAGCTGGAAGGCACCTTGTTCAAGCTGGGCGAGCGCGAAGTGCGCGCCGCCGTGGGCACCAATGTCATGCGCGAGAGTTTTCTCACGCCCGGCAACACGGATGCGGCCAATGGCCTGATCACGCAGCAGGGCGGTTCCTGGTTCGATGGCCGGCGTACCATCGCCGCCGTGTTCGGCGAGGTGGTGGTGCCGCTTTCCGACACCCTGGAAGTGAATGCGGCCGCGCGCCTGGACAAATATCCGCACTTCGCCGCCAACCTGGCGCCCAAGCTGGGCGTGATCTGGCGCGCGCGGCCCGACCTGATGCTGCGCGGGACGTATTCCGAAGGCTTCCGCGCGCCCAACCTGGCCGAATCGGGCACGGGCGGCGTCTTTGCGCAGGTGGGCGGCATCCGCGACACGGTGCGCTGCGATGAAACGAATGCCATGGCGCGCGCGCTGATGAAGTCCAAGGTGGCGACGGATGCGGATCTGGGCAAGAGCCTGCTCAATTCGAATTGCTCCACGACGGTGGGCGGCCTGACGCCGCCGAACCAGAACCTGCGTCCGGAAAAGGCCAAGATTTCCACCGTAGGCCTGGTGCTGCAGCCGGCCAAGGACGTGAGCATCTCCATCGATTACTGGTTCATCAACCGCCGCGACGAAATCGTGCGCCAGGACTTCAACGAGCTGTTTACGGAACTGGTGGACAAATACGGTCCGACCCTGGCCGGCACGCCCAGCGCCATCCGCAATGACCTGACCGACGCTGACCGTGGCAATGTGGCGGCCGTGGCGGCCATGTGCGCCAATCCCGCCAACGCGGGCGTGTGCGCTGGCGGCGTGCCCGGCTACTCGGTGGGCAACCTGGGTGGCTTGATCAACTCGTATTCGAACCGTGGCCGCACCCTGATGGACGGCGTCGACATCGATGCGCGCACGCGCTTTTCGCTGGGAGACATGGGCAAGCTGAGTACGGGCATTGCGGCCACCATCCGCAAGCGCGACACCCACGACAGCGAAGACGGCAGCGACATCAAGGGCAACACCGTCGGCTACTACGATTCGCCGCGCTACCGCGCCACCGTCAACGCCGACTGGAGCTACCGCAACTTCGTCAGCAGTGTCTTCATCAACTATTCGGGCAAGACGCGCTGGGCGTATGGCCCCTGGGACAAGGACAACACGCCGGAAAACTGCACCGCCGCCTCCGTGGCGCTGCCGGCCGGCCAGTGCAAGGGGGCGCCCTCGTACACGACGGTGAACCTGGCATTCAGCTGGAAGCCGATCAAGCACCTGGACGTGGGCCTGAACGTGAAAAACGCGTTCAACAAGCAGCCGTACTACGACCCGAACGGCTGGGAAGGCTACAACCATAGCCAGGACCTGTTCGGCCGCCAGTTTGCCCTGTCGGCCAGCTACAAGTTCTTTTAAGGCGTGACACTGCCCCGGTCCGCCAGCTTGCCTGTGGCGGGCCGGGGTTTTGCCATGGAAAAGAAAAGACAATGTTCCGAAATGCACAATACGAAAGATAAACGTAAGCGAAAGACGTTTGCCCTGTCGTCGTTCGTGTTTTCCTCCCCTGATTCCCGCGCGGATCGTCCTCTGTTTGCCACCTTCCTGCAGACGCGTGTATCTGCTACACCACGATAGCGAAAGTTATTTGACGCTCCACAGATTAAATCGAAAGATAAATTGCATTTATTTGCTCGATTGAGCGATAAATTACCGTTTTAACTTTCTTTTTGTTGACGATACTTATTTTTCTTTTTAAAGTAATCCCAAGAAAACGAAAATCAGCCGATGCGGACTGATTTCCCGAAAGGTGCAGCTGCCTGGCTGCACCGGCCGACGACCACCATAAAAATTGCGCTCCCCCGACTCCGCCCTGGAGCGGGGAGGGCGCGCATAACCCTCGATATAGACGGAGAGACATCATGCATAGCACCCGACTCAAATTGCGCGACATCAGCCGCGCCGCCGCGATCGTGATCGCACTGGCGGCCGGCGTGCCAGGCCAGGCCTGGGCACAGTCGAACGCCACGAGTACCATTTTCGGCGAAGTGAGCGCGCCGGCCGGCGCCACCGTGGTGCTGGAAAACCTGGCGACGGGCGTGCAGCGCAGCCTGACGCCGGATACGTCGGGCCGCTATGTGGCCAACTCCATGCCGCCAGGCCGCTATGCGGTGCGCGTGCTGCGTGCCGGTTCGGTGGAAGCGTCGCAGGAAGTCGAGGCCCTGATCGGCGCCGGCGCGGAAGCGAACTTCGGCCCGGCCAGCGCGGCTGGCCCCGTGGGCCAGGAGCAGACCGTCGTGGTGAAGGCGTCGCGCAATCCGATCGACGTGTCGAACACCAACAATGGCGTGATCTTCACGGCCAAGGAATTGAAGGCGCTGCCGGTCGGCAACGATGTCGCCTCCATCGTGCAGCTGACGCCGGGCGTGGCGCGCGGCACCAACAGCGTGTATGGCAATGCACCGTCGATCGGCGGCTCGGGCCAGTCCGAAAACGCGTTCTACGTCAACGGCTTCCCCATCACCAACCTCCTGACCCAGGTGGGCGCGTCGGAGCTGCCGTTCGGCGCGATCTCCAACCTGCAGGTGCTGTCGGGCGGCTACGGCTCGGAATTCGGCCGCTCGACGGGCGGCGTGATCAACATCACCACCAAGAGCGGCGGCAACAAGGTCGAATTCGGCGGCAAGGTCTCCATCATCCCCCGCTCGCTGAAGGGCACGACGGAAAACCGGTACTACCCGAACACGGGCGCCAATCCGGAGACGGATGGCACCTTGAAGTACTGGAACCGCGATAACGGCAGCACCAGCAAGGTGGTCGGCTTGTACGGCAGCGGACCGCTGATCAAGAACAAGCTGTTCGCCTTCGTGGCGCTGGAACAGACGCGCACGGACGGCGGCGCCGTCGCCGGTGCGCGCGACGACCTGGTGGACAAGGTGCTGCCGAACGGCTGGCGCGAGAGCAAGAGCAAGGTTGACCGCATGATGGCCAAGCTGGACTACAACCTGACGGACGACCATCACTTTGAATATACCAAGCTGTATGACCGCACGACTACGGACAGCCAGAGCTATGGTTTTGACTATGCCACCTTGAAACGCAACAACGTGGCTGGCGGCGGGAGCGAGACCACCATCAACTGCTGCGGCTCGTCGGCCGCGCCGGGCGCGAATGTCGACATCTTCAAGTACACGGGCTACCTGACGGACAACCTGACGGTGACGGCGATGATGGGGCAGTCGCGCACTTCGCACCGCCGTACCCCGGAAGGCTACAATCCGCTGCTGGCGCAAACGTCGTCGAATGAATCGACCCAGGTGCCTGGCCTGACGTACACCAATCCGCAAATGGTGACCGGTACTCTGGTCGACCCGTCGTCGGAAGACCGCCAGAAAGCCAAGCGCCTGGACCTGGAATACAAGCTGGGCAAGCATTCGCTGCGCGGCGGCATCGACCGCATCGACGTGGAATCGAAAGTGGGCCTGAGTCTGGCCGGCGGCTATCGCTGGAAGTACCAGAAGGTCAAGGATCCGACGCTCCTGATCAACGGCGCCTTTGAAACGCCGGCCCAGGGCAACGGCTACGGCAAGGACGGCTATTACGTCAGCAAGGAATTGAACGCCAACCTGGCGCGTCCGACCAGCGTGCAATCGGCGCAATACATCCAGGATCACTACCAGGTCACGGAACGGGTGCTGCTGGACCTGGGCCTGCGCCGCGAACAGTTCACCAACTACAGCACCGATGGCGTGGCCTTCATTTCGCAGCGCAACATGATCGCCCCCCGCGTGGGCGCTACCTGGGATTACCTGGGCGACGGCACCCTGAAATTCTTCGCCAACGGCGGTCGCTACCACCTGCCGGTGCCATCGAATTTGTCGAGCAACATGGCCAGCCCCTTCCTGGCCACCAGCGAGATGTTCACCTACACGGGCGTCGATCCCGTCACGGGCGCGCCGACGGGCCTGCACGCCATCAGCAAGCCGTATTCGGCCAACAACGCGTATGGCCAGAGCCGCGATGCGCGCGAGGTGACGGCCGTGGGCCTGAAGCCGCTGTCGCAGGATGAATTCTCGCTGGGCTTCGAACGCGCCCTGAGCAAGAAGCTGGTGGTGGGCGCCAGCTTCCTGTACCGCAAGCTGAACGACACCAACGACGACGTCTGCGACGAGCGTCCGCTGCAAGCCTGGGCCACGCGCAACGGCGTCGATACGGGCAAATGGAGCGGCTTCCAGTGCGCCATCATCAACCCGGGCCGCGACAACAGCCTGATGGTGGACTTTGACGATGGCAAGGGCCTGCGCCGCGTGGATATTTCGGCGGCGGAGTGGGGCAACCCGCTGCCATCGCGCACCTACCGCGCCTTGAACATGTTCATCGAGCACCCGTACACGAATGGCTGGTACGGCAAGCTGACCTACACCTTGTCCGGCCTGAAGGGCAATATGGAAGGTCAGACGGACAGCATCGGCGGCGGCGACGTGGGCCTGACGGTCAGCGACGACCACAAGGAACTGATGTACAACGCGTATGGCTACCTGCCGGGCGACCATCGCCACGCCTTCAAGGCCTACGGATTTATGCAAGTCATCCCGGACGTGATGGTGGGCGCCAACCTGTCGCTGACCTCGGGCGCACCGCGCAACTGCATCGGCGCGCTGCCCGATAACCTGAGGTTCGAGAAAGACTACGGCGATTCCTACTTTTATTGCAATGGCAAGCCGGCGCCGCGCGGCAGCCAGGGCCGCCTGCCTTGGCAAGCCCAGCTGGACATGAATGTGGCCTATACTCCCAGCGCCGTCAAGGGCCTGAGCCTGAAAGTGGACGTCTTCAATGTGTTCAACAGCCAGACCGTGACCCGCTACACCGAAACGCGCGAAGACCATGGCGCCATCTCCCGCAATTACCTGCAGGTCGATGGCCGCACGGCGCCGCGTTCGGTGCGCTTCACGGCTGAATACACCTATTAAACTGCAGCCGGCCCGCTGTATGGCGGGCCGGCGACGAACATTACCAATGGAAGCGAGTAGAGACCAATGACAACACAAATCAATCGACGCAATTTCCTCTCCGCCAGCGCCGCGCTGGCCGGTGGCGCCATGGCCGGCAGCGCACTGCTGCCTGGCGACGCCAACGCCGCCCCCGTGGCCGGCCGCGACAAGGTCCGCCTGGGCGTGATCGGCACGGGCATGCGCGGCCAGGTGCTGCTGGCTGAACTGGTGCGCCGCGACGACGTGGAAGTGGTCGCCCTGTGCGATATCGAGCCGATCATGCTGAAACACGCGCTGGGCCAGGTGGCCAAAGCCGGCAAGCCCCGTCCGCGCACGTATGGCGAAGACCGCGACCAGAAAGCATACAAGCGCATGCTGGACGCGGGCGGCCTCGATGGCGTGATCATCGCCACGCCGTGGGAATTCCACGCGCCCATGGCGATCGCCGCCATGCAGGCGAAGATCGCCGTCGGCTGCGAAGTGGTGGCCGGCATCAGCCTGCAAGACCACTGGGATGTCCTGAACACCCAGCTGAAAACGGGCACGCCGTACATGTTGCTGGAAAATGTGTGCTACCGCCGCGACGTGATGGCTGCGCTGCAGATGGTGCGCGCGGGCCTGTTCGGCGAACTGCTGCACCTGCAGGGCGGCTACCAGCACGATTTGCGCGTCGTCAAATTCAACAGCGGCAATCCGGCCAAGCCGTATGGCGGCGGCGTGGAATTCGGCGAAAAGGGCTGGTCGGAAGCCCATTGGCGCACGCAGCACTCGGTCGAGCGCAATGGCGAACTGTATCCGAGCCACGGCATCGGCCCGTGCGCCATGTACACCAACATCAACCGCGGCAACCGTTTTACGCGCATCAACGCCTTCGCCACCAAGGCGCGCGGCTTGCACGACTATATCGTCAAGCAGCCGGGCGGCGCGCAGCATGCGAACGCCAAGGTGAAATTCAAGCTGGGCGACGTAGTCACCACCACCCTGGCGTGCGAAAACGGCGAAACCATCATCCTGCAGCACGATACGAGCCTGCCGCGCCCGTATTCGCTGGGCTTCCGCGTGCAAGGCACGGACGGCCTGTGGATGGACTTGAACAATGCCATCCATATCGAGGGCGTCAGCAAGCCGCACCAGTGGGATGACTTCAAGGCTTACCAGGACAAGTATGAGCACCCGGTATGGCGCAAGTATGCGGCGCAAGCGGAAGGCGCGGGCCACGGCGGCATGGACTTCTTCGTCATCCACGCCTTCGTCGAAGCGCTGAAGGCCAATGCGCCGATGCCGATCGATATCTACGATGCCGTGACGTGGAGCGCCATCACGCCCCTGTCCGAGCAATCGATCGCCGCCAACTTCCAGACCCTGGACTTCCCGGACTTCACGGGCGGGCAGTGGAAATCGCGCAAGCCTATCTTCGCCCTCGACGGCAAGTACTAAGCTCCATTCGCCCGCTACCGCGCTTGCCGCCGTAGCGGGTTTTTTCTGTCCCGATCCGTTTTTCAACCGCGGCGCACGCCGCAGGACTTCTTGCGCCTGTTGCACGCCGTACTACCAGGAGACGTTGATGAAACACAGAAGTTCATTACTCTGCGCAGTTCTTCCCGCCATGCCCTTGCTGCTGGCAGCCTGCGGCGGCGCCACTGCCACCGCTACCCCAGACATGGGCGGCACCGCCTTGCTGGCCACTGGCGTGGCCACAGCGGTCACGCCCGCCACCGTGGAACTGGCCGGAAATGCCTTCATCACCAACGGAGACAAGGGCGCCGTCATCGGCGAACATGGCCTGGCCGGCTGGAGCAATCCCGATGCCGTCGCCAGCACGTATTTCCGCGTGGCCGGCGCGGGCCCCGTCCAGGTGGCGCTCGACGCCAGCCTGGCCGATGGCGGCAACAGCACCATCCGCGTGAAGATCAATGGCGCGCCGTTCGACGTCAAGCTGGCCGGCAAGGCCCGCAAGACCTATGCCGTGGGCACGGTCAATGTGCCGGCGGCCGGCTATGTGAAGGTGGACTTGCAGGGGGTGACGCGCGCAAAAGCCACGTTCGGCGACGTCGCCGCGTTGAAGGTGACTGCGAACGCGGCGCTTAATTACGCTAACGACCCGGCCAATTACTACTGGTCGCGGCGCGGTCCGTCAGTGCACATGGGTTACACGGTGCCGGCCAATACCGAGTATTTTTATAACGAGATGACGATCCCCAAGGGCCAGGACGCCATCGGCTCCTACTTCATGGCCAACGGCTTTGGCCAGGGCTACATGGGTATCCAGGTGAAATCGACCAGCGAGCGCTGGATCCTGTTTTCCGTGTGGGACGCCGACAATGGCGCGAAGACCACCCTGGTCAGCAAGGGCGCCGGCGTGGTCGATAACGCGTTCGGCGGCGAAGGCACGGGCGGCCAGACCTATTTGTCGTACAACTGGGCGGCCGGCGCCACGTACCGCTTCATCACGCGCGCGCGGCCCGACGGCAAGGGCGGCAGCGACTACTCGGCCTGGTTCTTCGCGCCCGAGACGGGCAAGTGGCGCTATATCGCCACGTGGAAGCGCCCGGCGATTTCCACGTATCTGACGGGCTTGCATTCTTTCCTCGAGAACTTCATCGACACCCTGGGCCATACGGAGCGCCGCGTCCAGTTCGGCAACCAGTGGGCGAGGAACGTTTCAGGCGCCTGGTCGGAAGTGACGGCGGGGAGGTTCACGGGCGACGCCACGGCCACCAATGCGCAGCGCATGGATTACGCGGGCGGCCTGGAAAACGGCAAGTTTTACCTGCGTAACGGCGGCTTCTTTGCCGACTACGTGAAAACCAGCCAGAACTTCACGCGTCCGGCCACGGGCCAGGCACCGTCCGTCGATGTGGCGGCCTTGCCGATGCAATAGGCGTTGATCCTTACCCCGGCCGCTTGCCCACCATCGCTTCGATGCCGCGATAGTAGGTGAGCGGGCGGCCTATCGTCACTCCCATCAATGCCGCCGCCTGGATGATGTCGTTTGTATCGCGCCGGTACACGACCAGCGCATCCATCTGGTCGGTGCCGTTGCCGTCGATCTGGATCAGGTCATAGCCGCCTTCGTCCACGGCGCGCTGCGCCAGTTCCGCGTCCAGCCACTCGAAATAGGGCAGCGCGCTACCGTCGCCTCCCTCGAGCATTGCGTACGGGAAGTCGGGGAATTCGTCGAACATGTCCTGTATCTGTTCGTGCAGCTCATCGAGCTTGTCGCCCGACGCCGTATAGCCAGCCAGGTGCCAGAGGATCGCCACCGCGTAGGCATGCGCATCGCTGTCGATCCACTCGTCGCGTGGCGCGGACGGCGCGTTGGTGATGGCGGTGACGGCCGCGTCGAGCTCCTCGCCTTCCAGGTCACCGCAGGTCAGCTTGGTCAGCAGTTCAGATAACAGCATGTTTGCCTTTCAATGGAGGGACGCCAGGCCAGGATGGTCGGCTGGGTGATGTTGTCAATACTATCATTTCCGCGTGCCGAGGCGCGCCCGGTAGAACTTGCACCGTGCACTGCGCCGGCGGATGCGGCCAGCCTGGCAATTTTGGAAAGAATCGCGTCAAACTGGCATTTGCAGGCCGCTTGCGCCGCAGCACCGCCTAGATATAGAATGCGAATCATTATTATTTGCGACCCAGGGAGCATGCGACGTGTCGGCAGCCCAACCCGGCGTCCACCAGGAGGTGGGCAGCCTGTACCACGATCACCACCGCTGGCTGCAAGGCTGGCTGCGGCACAAGCTGGGCAACGCGTTTGACGCGGCCGACGTGGCGCACGACACCTTCATGCGCCTGCTGAACCGCGACGAGGCCATCGCCGCCCGCGAGCCGCGCGCCTTCCTCACCACCGTGGCCAAGGGCGTGCTGGGCAATCTGTACCGCCGCCGCGACCTGGAAGCGGCCTACCTGGAAACACTGGCCAGCCTGCCCGTGCAGTGCGCGCCCGATCCCGAGGCGCAGGCGATCCTGCTCGAAGCCCTGTTCGACATCGACCGCCGCCTCGATGGCCTGGCGCCCGCCGTGCGCCGCGCTTTTCTGCTGTCGCAGCTCGATGGCATGCCGCAGGCGGCCATCGCGCTGGAACTGAACATCTCGCTGGCCACCGTGCAGCGCCACCTGGTCAAAGCCATGCACCAGTGCTTCTTTTCCCCGTCGGCGCCGTGATGGGCGCCCTGAGGCCGGAAGCGGCCAGCTTGCAGGCTGTCGAATGGCTGGTGCGCTTGCAGGCCGGAGACGCCACGCCCGAAGTGGAGCAGGCCTGGCGCACTTGGCGCGGCAGCGACCCGGAAAACGAGCAGGCGTGGCAGCATGTGGAAGGCTGCATGGCGCGCATGCGAGCCTTGCCGGCGACGCTGGCGCACGGCACCCTGGCGCGCAAGCCCGCGCATGCGCAGGCCAACGCGGCGCGCCGGCAGTCGCTCAAGCTGCTGGCGCTGCTGGCCGTGGGCGGCGGCGCCTGGCTGGCGGGCGGCGACGAACAGGCGGCCTTCTGGCTGGCCGATTACCGCACCGGCACGGGCGAGCTGCGCCACATCGTGCTGGCAGACGGCACGCGCATCGCGCTCAACACGGCGTCCAGCATCGACGTGCGCTACGATGCGGGCCAGCGCCTGGTGACCTTGTTAAAAGGCGAGATCATGGTCAGCACGGCGCGCGATGCGGCTGGCCGTCCTTTTTTCGTGCGCACGGCGCAAGGCCGCTTGCAGCCTGTGGGCACGCGTTTTGCCGTGCGCGCGGAAGGGGGGCACACACACCTGGGCGTGTTCGCGGGCGCCGTCGATATTCTGCCGGAACAGGCGCCCGCCGCCGTGCGCAGGCTGCAGGCCGGCCAGCAAGCCAGCTTTACGGCGGCGCAGATCGGTAGCGTGCAAACCTTGCCTGCCGGTGCGGATGCGTGGACGGCCGGCATGCTGGTGGCGCACGACATGCCGCTGGCCGATTTTGTCGGCGAGCTGGCCCGCTATCGCCAAGGGCGCCTGGCCTGCGATCCCGCCATCGCCCACCTGCGCGTGTCGGGCATCTATCCGCTGGCCGACACGACGCAAGTGCTCGACATGCTGACGCGCACCTTGCCCGTCGACGTGCGCCAGAGCACGCGCTTCTGGGTGAGCGTGGTGCCGCATCGGAAGCACCCGTGATTATTTTCCGAAAAAGTGAGGGGTTTTCGATTTTCGCGTGACATAGCGAGTGAACCCTTCATTCACTTTCAGGAAAACAGTCCGCATGCCCAGCACAATACCTATTTACGCCTCTTCCGTTTCCAGCACATGCCGCCGCAGCGTGGCGGCGCTGGCCGTCAGCCACGCCCTGTGGCTGCTCGCCGCCGGCGGCGCCTCGGCCGCCGCACCCCTTGCGCAGGCAGCCAATGCGGCGCGCATCGAGCTGGCGATACCCGCCGGTACCCTGGAACAGGTGCTGGTGCGCTTCGGCCAGGAGACGGGCACCATGATTTCCTACCAGGCCGCCGCCGTGGCGGGCAAGCGCAGTGCCGGCCTGGCGGGCAGCTACAGCGTGCCACAAGCGCTGAGCGCCATCGTCGCCGGCTCGGGCTTGCGCGCCGTACCGCAGGCGAACGGCGGTTATGTGCTCGACGTGGCGGCGGCCGATGGCGGCCAGACCATGCCCGAGATGAAGGTCAGCGCCAGCTTTGATGCGAACGGCGCGACGGAAGGCAGCGGTTCGTATACGACGCAGACCATGCGCTCGGCCACGCGCCTGGGCCTGTCCGTGCGCGAGACGCCGCAAGCCGTCAGCGTGGTCACGCGCCAGCAGATGGATGACCAGAACCTGCAAACGGTGGAAGAGGTGCTGCAAAACGCGGCCGGCGTGGCCATCAACCGCTACGACAGCGACCGCACCTCGTTCTTCGCGCGCGGCTTTTCCATCGCCAGCTACCAGTACGACGGTATTCCCACCACGGTCGACAATGCGTTCAGTGTGGGTGACAGCACCCTGGACATGACGGCCTACGACCGGGTCGAGATCGTGCGCGGCGCCACGGGCCTGCTGACGGGCGCGGGCGAGCCGTCGGCCACCATCAACCTGGTGCGCAAGCGCGCGTCATCGAGTCAGCTCGCCGGGAATGCTGCCCTGAGCCTGGGTTCCTGGCACAATGCGCGCGCCAGCGCTGACGTCTCCTCGCCATTGAGCAGCGATGGCAAGGTGCGCGGGCGTGTCGTGGCCAGCTACCAGGACAGCGAATCGTATGTGCGCCTGTATCACGCCAAGAAGGCCATGGCGTATGCCACCGTGGAAGCGGACCTGGCGCCCGGCAGCGTGCTGATTGCCGGCTATGAGTACCAGGATAATCGCCCGCGCGGCGGCATGTATGGCGGCTTGCCGCTGTGGTATGCGGATGGCGAACGGGCCACCTTGCCCCGTTCCGCCACCACGGCAACCACCTGGAGCCGCTGGTTCAGCACCAGCCAGACGGCCTTTTTGCGCCTGGAGCAGGACCTGGGCAAGGGCTGGAACCTGACGGCCATGCTGAATCACGGCTGGGGCAATTATTCGGCTGCCGAGCTTTTCGCCAATACCTGGCCGGACAAGGTCACGGGGCAAGGCGTGACGGGCTACGCCGGGTTTTACTCGGGCACGCGGCGCCAGGACAGCGTCGACGCCTATGTGCAGGGCCCCGTGCAACTGCTGGGGCGCACGCACGACCTGGCGTTCGGCGTCTCGGGCAGCAACCAGTTCTCCAGCAATCCGGGTATTGCCGGCAGCAGCGTCGATTACGGCAATTTCTACCAGTGGCAGGGCGTGGCGCCGGAGCCGGACTGGAACGCCCCGAGTTTCTCGCGCTGGCAGTTGCTCGACACGGTGCAGCAGCGCGGCATCTACGGCACGGCGCGCTTTTCGCTGGCCGATCCCTTGAAACTGATCGTCGGCGCGCGCTACAGCCGCTACAAGGCGGACCACGTCGATGACTGGGGCGGCAGCTACGCCTATGCCAAGCATGCCGTCACGCCGTATGCGGGCCTGGTGTGGGATATCGACGCGCAGCATGCGCTGTACACCAGCTACAGCAAGATATTCAAGCCGCAGGGCTATCAGGACCGGCTCGGCCGCTACCTCGATCCCGTGCAGGGCAAGAATGTGGAAGCGGGCGTGAAGGGCGAGTATTTCGGCGGCCGATTGAACGCGGCGCTGGCCGTGTTTCGCATCGCGCAAGACGGCCTGGCGCAGGAGGACACGGGGCATTTCGTCGGCAATTCGCTGACGCAGGCGTATTACGCGGCTGCCGGTACCACCAGCAAGGGCGTGGAACTGGACGTCTCGGGCGAGCTGACAAAGGGTTGGAATGTGTCGGCCAGCGTGTCGCACGCGGCGGCCGAGGACAACACGGGCGCACGCCTGAACAGCTATGTGCCGCAGACCCTGGCGCGCGTGTTTTCCACGTATCAGCTGCGTGGCGACTGGCGCGCGTTATCGGTGGGAGGCGGCGTGAACTGGCAGAGCGGCGCCTACCGTGACGCCACCGGGCCGAAGGGCACGGAGCGCGTGGAGCAGGGCGGCTATGCCGTGGCCAGCCTGATGGCGAAATACGCGTTGTCGCGCCAGCTGTCGCTGCAGGCGAACGTCAACAACTTGTTCGACAAGCATTACTACAGCCAGCTTGGCATGTACAACCAGGGTTACTGGGGCGCGCCGCGCAATGCCAGCGTCACGCTGCGCTACCTCTTCTGATGTATCAGAGTGGCCACGCCTGTTTGGTCACGGCCACGGCGATGATGTAGGCGAATACCAGCACGGCGAGCGCGAAGGCGGCGCCGCGCACGGCTGGCGTCTTGCCACGTTTCAGGGCGATGGTGCCCAGCACGATGTAAGCCACCAGCGCGCACAGCTTGGCGGCCAGCCACGGCTGGCTGCCCGGCGACTGGCCGCTCCACACGGCCAGCGCGATGGCGCTGGCCAGCAGGGCTGTGTCGACCAGGTGCGGCAATATCTTCACCCAGCGCTGCTGCAAGGCGGGCGAGGCGCGCAGCATCCACGCGCCGCGCAAGAGGAAAAGAAAGCCGCTGGCGGCGGCGCAACCCATGTGGAAATGCTTGAGGCTCAGATAATCCATGCGTGATGTGGTGGGCGTTGATTGACGATGGCGCCAGCATAGCCGCCTTTGCCGCGCCGCGCCATACGTCGTCGGGATGAGGCGGCCCTAGCGCAGGAATTTGACATACACGAGTTCAGGATCGTTTTCGTCGAGATGGTCGATCTGGCCGCTGCGCACGAAGCCGGCGCTGGCGAAGAGCCGTTGCGCAGCCAGGTTGCTCTCGTTCGTCGAGGTGAATATTTTCCCTGTGCGGCACGCGGCTTCGGCCGCCGCCAGCAGGCGCCGCCCCACGCCGCGCCGCTGCTGCCCGGGGGCGACCACCACCAGCGAGACGAAGCCGTAGCCAAAGAAGTCGCCGTTCAGGAGGGCATAGCCGGCCACCTGGCCCGCCCGCATGGCCACCAGACAGTGTCCCTGGCAGACGGCGGCGCGTATTGCATCGCCCCGGCTGGCGTGCGCCTGCGCGTACGCATCGCAGGCCAGCATGGCTGCCACGTCGCCAGACCGGGCCACGCGGGTGATGATGGGGTCTGTTTCGTGCCTGTTCTGCATGCCGCTCCTTTTTCTCCAGGCGCCGAGTGTGCCAAAAATCCCTCCGCTTGTAAAACACCCGCCATCCAGGCTAGGTTTGCGCCGCGCCATCTAGTCACTTTTGCCGATACGGCTATCCAGATTGCCTTTCCAGAATCACCCTGTGACCGATAGTGCCTTTCCCCTCTGCCACGTAAGCTGGTCGGGACGGCTGGCCAGACGGCCAGTGCATTCATGGAGAAACATCGTGGCTACCCTAGATGGCACTAAGAACAACAGTAGTAACAAGGCAGTCGAACCCGGCATGCGGCGCAAGCAGTTTTCCGTGTTGGTCAGCAGCACCTTCGCATTTACCATCTGCTTTGCAGTCTGGATGATGTTTGCCGTACTGGGCATTCCCATCAAGACCAGCCTGGGCTTGACTGAAACACAATTCGGCCTGCTGGCCGCCATGCCCGTGCTGACGGGTTCTCTCGTGCGCGTGCCCCTGGGCATCTGGACGGACAAATACGGCGGACGCCGCGTCTTCTTCTGGCTGATGCTGGCCAGCGTGGTGCCGATCTACCTGATCTCCTACGCCACCGCCTACTGGCATTTCCTCGTGCTGGGCATGTTCGTCGGCCTGGCGGGCGGCTCGTTTTCCGTCGGCACGCCGTACGTGGCGCGCTGGTATGAAAAGGAGCGCCGCGGCCTGGCGATGGGCATTTTCGGCGCAGGCAACTCCGGTTCCGCGCTGACCAAGTTCGTCGCGCCGGGCATCGTCGCCGCCTTCGGCTGGCAGATGCTGCCCAAGGTGTATGCGGTCGCCATGCTGGCCACGGCCATCATCTTCTGGCTGTTTTCGTACACGGACAAATCGCATCTGGCGCCGTCGGGCGAAAGTTTTTCGGCGCAGATGAAGGTGCTGAAGGATCCCCGCGTGTGGCGCTACTGCCAGTACTACTCGGTGGTGTTTGGCGGCTACGTGGCGCTGGCCCTGTGGATGACGAAGTACTACGTGGCCGAATACGGTTTTGATTTGAAGCACGCGGCGCTGCTGGCGGCCTGCTTCTCGCTGCCGGGCGGCGTGCTGCGCGCGATGGGCGGCTGGATCTCCGACAAATATGGTGCGGCGAAAGTCACCTGGGCCGTGATGTGGGTGTGCTGGGTGTGCTTCTTCCTGCTGTCGTATCCGCAAACGCAGATGGTGGTGGAAACCGTCACGGGACCGCTGGCCTTCCATATCGGCCTGTCGCCGCTGTGGTTCACCGTGCTGCTGTTCATCGTCGGCATTGCCATGGCCGTGGGCAAGGCGTCCGTCTTCAAGTTCATCGGCGATGATTTTTCCGACAACATCGGCGCCGTCTCGGGCGTGGTCGGCCTGGCCGGCGGTCTCGGTGGCTTCATCCTGCCCGTGATGTTCGGTGCCCTGGTGGACCTCACCGGCGTGCGTTCTAGCTCCTTCATGCTCTTGTACGGCACCGTCTGCGTTTCCCTCGTCTGGATGTATTTCTCGTTCAAGCCGCTGCGCGCGGCACCTATCCCTCAACCTGCAGGAGCAAAAGCATGAGCCGCTATATGATTAACACCTGGGAGCCTGAGACTCCCAGTTTCTGGCAATCGACAGGCAAGGCCACGGCCGCGCGCAATCTGTGGATCTCGATTCCCGCGCTGCTGCTGGCGTTCGCCGTGTGGATGGTGTGGAGCGTGGTGGTGGTCAACCTGCCCAACATCGGTTTTACCTACAGTAACAACCAGCTGTTCTGGCTGACGGCCTTGCCGGGCCTGTCCGGCGCCACCTTGCGCATCTTTTATTCGTTCATGGTGCCGATCTTCGGCGGGCGCCGCTGGACGGCCATTTCCACCGGCTCGCTGCTGATTCCCGCCATCGGCATCGGCCTGGCCGTGCAGGACGTGAACACGGGCTATCCGACCATGCTGATCCTGGCGCTGCTGTGTGGCTTTGGCGGCGGCAATTTCGCCTCGTCGATGGCCAACATCAGCTTTTTCTACCCGAAGGCGAGCAAGGGCTTCGCGCTGGGCATGAATGCGGGCCTGGGCAACCTGGGCGTGTCGGTGGTGCAGTTCGTCGTGCCGCTGGTGATCACCTTCGCCGTCTTCGGCGCCTGGGGCGGCGATTCGCTCACCTGGGTCAAGAATGGCGTGAGCAAGGACATGTGGCTGCAAAACGCGGGCTTCATCTGGGTGCCGTTCATCGCCTTGAGTACCTTGCTGGCCTGGTTCGGCATGAATGACCTGGCGTCGGCGAAGGCCTCGTTTTCCGAACAGGCCGTGATCTTCAAGCGCAAGCACAACTGGCTCATGTGCTGGCTGTACACGGGCACCTTCGGCTCCTTCATCGGTTATTCGGCCGCGTTTCCGCTGCTGATCAAGATCCAGTTCCCCGACGTGAACCCGCTCGATTACGCTTTCCTCGGTCCCCTGGTCGGCGCGCTGGCGCGCGTGGCCGGCGGCGTGATTTCTGACAAATTGGGCGGCGCCCGCGTCACCTTATGGTCGTTCCTGCTGATGATCGGCGCCGTGCTGGGCGTGCTGTACTTCATGCCGCAAGCCGGTGTGGGTGGCAGCTTTAACGGCTTCTTCTGGATGTTCATGCTGCTGTTCGCCGGCACCGGCATCGGCAATGCGTCGACCTTCCGCATGATCCCCGTGATCTTCTTGACGGAACACCAGCGCGCGGCGGTCGGCAAGGGCAAGGCGGCGCAGGAGCAAGCCATCGTCGACGCCAACAAGGAAGGCGCGGCCGTCCTGGGCTTCACGTCGGCCGTGGCCGCCTACGGCGCCTTCTTCATCCCGAAAAGCTATGGCACCTCGATCTCGCTGACGGGCAGCCCCGACGCGGCCCTGTGGTGCTTCATCGGCTTTTATGTCAGCTGCATCGCCATCACCTGGTGGTGCTACGCCCGTAAAAACGCGCCGATGCCTTGCTAGTTAGCGTCAGAATGCCTGGCAAGTCCTGCTTGCCGGGCGTTGTATTCAGTAAGAGGTAGTCATGGAAGAACTGGAAAAATTCGTCAACGGCTTCAGCCTGTTTCAGCAGCAGTATTTCAGCGAGCCGCAGACCTTGTACGACAGCCTGCGCGACGGGCAGCGTCCCTCGACCTTGCTGATCGGCTGCTGCGATTCGCGGGTCGATCCCATGCTGCTGACGGGCAGCGATCCGGGCGACATGTTTGTCGTGCGCAATATCGCCAACCTGGTGCCGCCGTGCACGCCCGATGCGCCGCCCGGCGTCAGTTCGGCCATCGAGTTTGCCGTCTGCAAGCTGGAAGTGGCCAGGGTCATCGTGCTCGGGCATGCGCGCTGCGGCGGCATCCGCGCGCTGCTCGAACCGCAGCCGCGCGCGGAAGGCCAGGAAACGGACTTCGTGGGACAGTGGATGCGCATCGCTGAACCGGTGGCGCAGCGCGTACGGCGCGAACTGGCGCACCGTTCGTCGGCAGAACAGCACCACGCGTGCGAACTGGCCAGCATCCTGCAGTCGCTGGACAACCTGCTCACCTACCCATGGCTGAAACGGCGGGTGGAGCAGGGATTATTGAAATTGCATGGATGGTATTTCGATATCGACAGCGGGGCGCTGATGGCGTATTCGGCGCGCCAGCAGCAGTTCCTGCCCCTGGTCTGCCCGATCGAACGGGCGCGTCATCTGCACGAGCGCCCTTGGCCGGATTCAGCTAAAACGTAACAAATCCCCGCTGCGGTCAAACGCCAGCAGGCTGTCGATGCGGCCTTGCTCGATGGCCGTCACCATGGCGCGCAGGGGCGCCTCGCATTCCTGCGCCGCCGGCGGCTGGCCGTCCTGGCCCGCCAGTCCCGCCACGAAGACCACGTCCCAGTGCGTCTGCATCTGTTTCGACTCCTCCTTCAATGTCTCGAAGCTGTCCAGTTCCTCGGGCAGCTTGTCGGCGCACATCACGGGCGTGAGGGACTTGCCCTGGCCGCCAGGCTGGGCTTGCGCCTGGGTAAAGGTGAACAGCAGGCGTTGCGGCTGTTCCTGGTTGCGGGCGCTGCGCAGCAGGCTGGCGTAATCGGTAATCGACATGGTGCTCTTTCTCTGTGTTGAACGATGACGACAGGTATACCGCAGCGCCGCCTTGCCGCCCATAGGCAATAGTGACTATCCGGGTGACTACGCGCCTATGCATTCCTGGTGCCGGAAAACGACTTCTTGCCAATACCGCCGGGCAGGGCGCATCGATAGACTGTTTGTATCGACGCTTGAGCCATCCTGCTTGCAGCGTTTTTTAAGACCTGGCGCCGCTGTCTGCGGCGCAATGTGGAGGTAGCATGAGTCACTTTCTGGACCGCCTGAAATTTTTTAGCAAGCCCGCCGAGCCGTTTTCAAACGGCCATGGCACCGTGGTCGATGAAGACCGTACCTGGGAAAACGCCTATCGCCAACGCTGGCAGCACGACAAGATCGTGCGCTCCACGCATGGCGTGAACTGTACCGGCTCGTGCAGCTGGAAGGTGTATGTCAAGAATGGCCTGATCACCTGGGAAACCCAGCAAACCGATTACCCGCGCACGCGGCCCGACCTGCCCAACCACGAACCGCGCGGCTGTCCGCGCGGCGCCAGCTATTCCTGGTACGTGTATTCGGCGCAGCGCGTGAAATACCCGATGGTGCGCGGCCGCCTGATGGAAATGTGGCGCGAAGCGCGCAAGACCATGGACCCCGTCACGGCCTGGGACTGGATCAGCCAGGACCCCGTGCGCTCGCAGCAGTACAAATCCATCCGCGGCCTGGGCGGCTTCGTGCGCGCCACGTGGGACGAATCGAATGAAATCATCGCCGCAGCGAATGCGCTGACGATCAAGAAATACGGCCCGGACCGCGTCGTCGGCTTTTCGCCGATTCCCGCCATGTCCATGGTCAGCTATGCCTCCGGCACGCGCTACCTGTCGCTGATCGGCGGCGTGGCCCTGAGCTTTTATGACTGGTACTGCGACTTGCCGCCCGCCAGCCCGCAAGTGTGGGGCGAACAGACGGACGTGCCGGAATCGGCCGACTGGTACAACTCGACCTATCTGATGGTGTGGGGCTCGAACGTGCCGATGACGCGCACGCCGGACGCCCACTTCTACACGGAAGTACGCTACAAGGGCACGAAAACCGTGGCCATCTCGCCCGATTACGGCGAAATGGTGAAGTTCGGCGACATCTGGCTGGCGCCCAAGCAGGGCACGGATGCCGCGCTGGCGCTGGCCATGGGTCACGTCATCCTCAAGGAATTCCACTCGGAAGGGCAGAGCGCCTACTTCCGCGACTATGCGCGCCAGTACACGGACTTCCCGATGCTGGTGCTGCTCAAGGAGCATAACGGCACCCTGGTGCCCGACTACTTCCTGCGCGCTTCGCACCTCGACAACAACCTCGACGAAACCAACAACCCGGAATGGAAAACCCTCGTCATCGATGAAACCACGGGTGCGATCACCGCACCGGCCGGCTCCATCGGCTTCCGCTGGGGCGAGTCGGGCAAGTGGAACCTGGAGCAGAAGGCGGGCGGCAGCGGCGCGCCCATCGTGCCGATGCTCTCCATGATCAACGACAGCGACGCCGTCACGGAAGTGGGTTTCGCCTACTTCGGCGGCAAGGATGCGTCCGACATGCTGCTGCGCAAGGTGCCGGTGAAAACCATCCGCCTGGCCGACGGCAGCACGGGCCTGGTGACCACCGTGTTCGACCTGACCCTGGCCAACTACGGCATCGACCGTGGCCTGGGCGGCGAAAACGTGGCCGAAAGCTATGACGACGACGTGCCGTACACGCCAGCATGGCAGGAGAAGCACACGGGCGTGAAGCGCGCCGACGTCATCACCGTGGCGCGCCAGTTCGCGGAAAACGCGGACCAGACGCGCGGCAAGAGCATGGTCATCGTGGGCGCCGGCCTGAATCACTGGTACCACATGGACATGACCTATCGCGGCATCATCAACATGCTGATGATGTGCGGCTGTATCGGCCAGTCGGGCGGCGGCTGGGCCCATTACGTGGGCCAGGAAAAACTGCGTCCGCAAACGGGCTGGACGCCTTTGGCCTTCGCCCAGGACTGGGTGCGTCCGATGCGCCAGATGAACGGCACCTCGTTCTTCTATGCCCACACGAGCCAATGGCGCCACGAAAAGCTGGAAACGGGCGACATCGCCTCGCCATCGGCGGCCGGCGGCACGGGCGACCTGACCCTGCTCGACTATAACGCCAAGGCCGAGCGCATGGGCTGGCTGCCATCGGCGCCGCAGCTGCAAACCAATCCGCTGGAAGTGGCCAAGGCCGCGAAGGCGGCAGGGCAGGCGCCGGCCGCGTATGCGCTCGACCAGATCAAGGCGGGCCAGTTGCAGTTCTCGTGCGACGACCCGGACAACCCGGCCAACTTCCCGCGCAATATGTTCGTCTGGCGTTCGAACATCCTCGGCAGCTCGGGCAAGGGCCACGAGTACTTCCTGAAATACCTGCTCGGTACGCAGAACGGCTTGCTCAGCGATGAAGAGGACTGCCTTACGCCGAAGCAGGTGAAAGTGCGCCCGGCCGCCGAAGGCAAACTCGATCTGCTGGTGGTGCTGGACTTCCGTATGTCGACCACGTGTCTGTACGGCGACGTGGTGCTGCCGACGGCCACTTGGTATGAAAAGGATGACTTGAACACGTCGGACATGCATCCGTTCATCCACCCCTTGTCGGAAGCCGTGCAACCCTTGTGGCAATCGAAATCGGATTGGGAAATCTACAAGGGCATCGCCGAGAAATTCTCGGAAATCGGCGGCGAGCTGCTGGGCACCCAGCAAGACATCATTTTGACGCCGCTGATGCACGACACCCCGGGTGAACTGGGGCAGCCTTTCGATCCCAAGGATTGGCGCGCGGGCGAATGCGACGCCATTCCCGGCAAAACCATGCCGAACATGACGGTGGTCGAGCGCAATTACCGCGACGTCTACAAGAAATTCACCTCGATCGGCCCGCTGCTGGAAACCATCGGCAACGGCGGCAAGGGCATCTCCTGGAAAACGGGACATGAAGTCGAGGTATTGCGCGGCGTGAACCGCACGGTGCTCGACGAGGGCGTGTCGAAGGGCCAGCCGCGCCTCGATACGGCCATCGATGCGGCCGAAATGATTCTGTCGCTGGCGCCGGAAACGAATGGCCACGTGGCCGTGAAAGCCTGGGCCGCGCTGTCCGCCATCACGGGACGCGAGCACACCCACCTGGCGCTGCCGCGCGAGCATGACAGCATCCGCTTCCGCGATGTGCAGGCGCAGCCGCGCAAGATCATTTCCTCGCCCACCTGGTCGGGCCTGGAAAGCGAAGAAGTCAGCTACACAGCCGGCTATACCAACGTGCATGAACTGATCCCATGGCGCACCCTGACGGGCCGCCAGCAGTTCTACCAGGATCACCTGTGGATGCGTGATTTTGGCGAGGGGTTGTGTGTGTACAAGCCGGCCATCAACACGAAGACGACGGAAGCGCTGCTGGGCACCAAGCCGAACGGCAACAAGGAACTGGCGCTGAACTTTTTGACGCCGCACCAGAAGTGGGGCATCCACTCCACGTATTCGGACAACCTGCGCATGCTGACCCTGTCGCGCGGCGGACCGCACGTGTGGCTGTCGGAAACCGACGCGAAGACGGCCGGCATCGTCGACAACGACTGGATCGAGGTGTTCAACGTGAATGGCAGCCTGACGGCGCGTGCCATCGTCAGCCAGCGCATCCCGGCCGGCATGACGATGATGTACCACGCCCAGGAAAAGATCATCAACGTGCCTGGCGCGGAGATGACGGGCAAGCGGGGCGGCATCCATAACTCGGTGACGCGCGCCGTGCCCAAACCGACGCACATGATCGGCGGCTACGCACAACTGGCGTACGGTTTCAATTACTACGGCACGGTGGGCTCCAACCGCGATGAATTCGTATTGGTGCGCAAGATGAACAAGGTCGACTGGCTCGAAGGCCCGTTGCAGGAAGAAGGAGCATAGTATGAAAATCAGAGCGCAAATCGGCATGGTGCTGAACCTGGACAAGTGCATTGGCTGCCACACCTGTTCCGTCACCTGCAAGAACGTGTGGACCAGCCGTGACGGCGTCGAGTACGCATGGTTCAACAACGTGGAAACCAAGCCAGGCATCGGCTATCCGAAGCAGTGGGAAAACCAGGACAAGTGGAATGGCGGCTGGCGCCGCACGGACGCGGGCAAGATCGAGCCGCGCCAGGGCAGCCGTCTGAAAATCCTGGCGAATATCTTCGCCAACCCGAACCTGCCCGCCATCGACGAGTACTACGAGCCGTTCACCTACGACTATGAGCACCTGCAAAGCGCGCCGCTGTCGCAGACGCCGCCGACGGCCCGTCCCATCTCCGTGCTGACGGGGAAAAAGATGGAGAAAATCGAGTGGGGTCCGAATTGGGAAGATGACCTGGGCGGCGAATTCGCCCAGCGCAGCAAAGATAAACTGTTCGACAACATGCAGAAGGAGATGTACGGCACGTTCGAAAACACCTTCATGATGTACTTGCCGCGCCTGTGCGAGCATTGCCTGAACCCGACGTGCGTGGCCTCTTGCCCGTCCGGCTCCGTGTACAAGCGCGAAGACGACGGCATCGTGCTGATCGACCAGGACAAGTGCCGCGGCTGGCGCATGTGCATCTCCGGTTGCCCGTACAAGAAGATTTACTACAATTGGTCGTCCGGCAAGGCGGAGAAGTGCACCTTCTGCTTCCCCCGCATCGAAGCTGGCCAGCCGACCGTGTGCTCGGAAACGTGCGTGGGCCGCATCCGCTACCTGGGCGTGCTGCTGTATGACGCCGACAAGATCGAGGCTGCCGCCTCCGTGCCGCAGGAGCAGGACCTGTACCAGGCGCAGCTCGACCTGTTCCTCGATCCGCACGATCCGGCCATCATCGCCGAGGCGCGCCGCCAGGGCATTCCCGACCTGTGGCTGGAAGCTGCCGTCAAGTCGCCCGTCTACAAGATGGCCGTCGAGTGGAAAGTGGCGTTCCCGCTGCATCCCGAATACCGCACCTTGCCGATGGTGTGGTACGTGCCGCCCCTGTCGCCGATCCAGGCGGCCGCCGAATCGGGCAAGCTGGGCGTGAACGGCATGCTGCCGGATACGCAAAGCCTGCGCATTCCCGTGCAGTACCTGGCCAATCTGCTGACGGCCGGCGACCAGCCGCCCATCGTCTCGGCGCTGGACCGCATGCTGGCCATGCGTGCCTACATGCGCAGCAAGACCGTCGAGAAGGTGGAAAACCTCACGGTATTGAAGCAGGTGGGCTTGACCAAGGCGCAGGTGGAGGACATGTACCACATCATGGCCATCGCCAATTACGAAGACCGCTTCGTCATCCCCAGCAGCCACAAGGAAATGGCCGAGGACAGCTTCAACGAGAAGGGCAGCTGCGGCTTCAGTTTCGGCAATGGCTGCTCGGACGGCACCAGCGAGCCGACCTTGTTCGGCAAGAAAAAACACGGTTCGGCCATCTTCATGCAGATGCCGAAGTCGCGCAAAACGGCGCCCGGCGCTTAAGGAGCTCATATGGAACACGCTATGCATCACTACCAAGTCCTTTCTCGTCTGCTGCTGTATCCGGAGCCCGAGCTGATCGAACACCTGCCGCAACTGGACGCCGCATTGGCGGCCGTGCCGGAGCAGCACGCGCTGCTGCGGCCCTTGCTGGCGCATCTGGAAAGCAGCAGCCTGATCGACCTGCAGCAGCAGTACGTGGCCACCTTCGACCGCAATCCCTCGCACTCGCTGCACCTGTTCGAGCATATCCACGGCGAATCGCGCGACCGGGGCCAGGCCATGGTCGACCTGATGGAGGAATACAAGCGCCACGGCCTGCAAATGGTGGGCGACGACTTGCCCGACTTCGTGCCCCTGTTCCTGGAGTTCCTGGCGCAGCTCGACGAGGCGGTTTCGGCGCCGCTGCTGGGCGACGCCGTCCACGTGCTGGCGCACATCGGCCGCAAGCTGACGGCCAACGGAAGCCCGTATGCGCCCGTCTTCACGCTGCTCG
Source organism: Janthinobacterium sp. SUN033 (assembly GCF_030397595.1). Classification (NCBI taxonomy): domain Bacteria; kingdom Pseudomonadati; phylum Pseudomonadota; class Betaproteobacteria; order Burkholderiales; family Oxalobacteraceae; genus Janthinobacterium; species Janthinobacterium sp. SUN033. The sequence goes on along the minus strand of NZ_JAPQNV010000001.1, from coordinate 1,463,538 downwards.
AACGCCTGAGCCCAGTGGCGGCAGAAATGCTGGCCGAACCGCCGGTGCGCGACATGGATGAAGCGCTGGAAACCTTCGGTCCCGGTGCGGACGGCGTCGAGCCGTTGCTGCGCCAAGGTCAGGGCCAGGTCGCGGGCGGCGTCCATCCCGTGCATTTTCACCCGCAGCCGCGGCGTGCCGCTTAATTGGCCGCCTGCGCCCGCATGAGGAGAGTACATCATGAGTAATTACTTGCATCAATTTGTGTATGGTGTTTATCCATACATCGCGCTGGCCATCTTTTTCCTGGGTAGCCTGATCCGTTTCGACCGCGAGCAATACACGTGGAAGTCCGATTCCAGCCAGTTGCTGCACCGCGGCAGCCTGCGCCTGGGCAATATTCTGTTCCATATCGGCATCATCGGCCTGCTGTTCGGCCATGCGGCCGGCTTGCTCACCCCCGTCTGGGTGTGGGATACGCTGGGCGTGTCGCATAGCCTGAAGCAGGGCGTGGCCATGGCGGCCGGCGGCGTGATGGGCGGCCTGTGCCTGATCGGCATCCTGATCCTGCTGGCGCGCCGCTTCGGCAATGAACGGCTGCGCGCCGTCACCACGGCCGGCGACAAGCTGGTGATGCTTTGGATCTTGCTGACCTTGCTGCTGGGCCTGTCGTCGATCTTCGTCTCGGCTTTGCACATGGATGGCCACATGATGGTCTTGCTGATGAACTGGGCGCAGCACATCGTGACTTTCCGCGGCGACGCCGCCAGCTTCATCGTCGATGCGCCGCTGGTGTTCAAGCTGCATCTGTTCATGGGCATGTCGCTGTTCGTCATCTTCCCGTTCACCCGCCTGGTGCACGTGTGGAGCGGCTTTGGCGCCATCGGATATCTGGGCCGCGCCTATCAACTGGTGCGCCGCCGTTAAGAAAGGAGCTACATCATGGGAATCTCCGTCAATGGCATCGATATCGACGATGCCGACATCGCGCAGGAATTGCCGCATCACGACGGCGCCGGCAATCCGCTGAAACAGGCCGTGCATGAACTGGTGCTGCGCCGGCTGCTGCAAGACGAGGTCGAACGCCTCGGCGTGCAGGGCGGCAGCCTGGACGACCGCATCGAAGCGCTGTTTGCGCAGGAAGTGCGCGTGCCGCCCGCCGATGATGCGGCTTGCCGCACCTTTTATGCGCAGCGCCCGCAGCTGTTCAGCAGCGGGGCGCTGGTCGAGGCGCGCCATATCCTGTTCCAGGTGACGCCGGAGGCGCCTTTGGAACTGCTGCGGGCCACGGCGCAAGCTGTGCTTGACGCCCTGAAGCTGGCGCCCGAGCGCTTCGGCGAACTGGCGGCGCAGTATTCGAACTGCCCCTCGGGCGCCCTGGGGGGCAACCTGGGCCAGCTGTCGCCGGGCCAGAGCGTGCCGGAGTTCGACGCGCTGCTGTTCCGCCTGGAAGAGGGCGCGCTGGCCGGCCATTTGCTGGAAACGCGCTTCGGCTACCACATCGTGCAGGTGCTGCGCCGGGTCGAAGGCCAGGTCATCGCCTACGAGGCGGTGCAGGCGCAGATCGCCGACCGCCTGTCGCGGGCCGCGTGGCAGCGCGCCGTGCACCAGTATCTGCACTTGCTGGTGGGGCGCGCGGAGATCGCCGGCGTCGAACTGGAAGGCACAGCCAGTCCGTTAGTGCAATAGACCGGAAGGCGTAGGCCGCTAGGCCTTCTGGGGCACAGCCAGATCGTGCCCTAGCCTTTACAATCAAGGAAGAAACAGGAGTAGCGTCATGGGTAGCGTCAAGTTGCAGGACCGTTTTGGCCGTTCGATCGATTATGTGCGGCTGTCCGTCACCGACCGCTGCGATTTGCGCTGCAGTTATTGCATGCCCAAGGGCTTTCGCGGTTTCGAAGAGCCGAAGGACTGGCTGACGTTCGACGAGATCGAGCGCCTGCTGGGTATTTTTGTGCGCCTCGGCACGCGCCGCGTGCGCCTGACGGGTGGCGAGCCCCTGTTGCGGCGCAACCTGCCGGAGCTGGCGCAGCGGCTGTCCGCGCTGCCCGGCTTGCAGGACCTGTCGCTGTCGACCAATGCCACGCAGCTGGGCAAGCACGCCGTGGCCCTGCGTGCGGCCGGCGTGGACCGCATCAACGTCAGCCTGGACTCGCTGGACCGCGCCTGCATGCAGCAGATCACGGGGCGCGACAGCCTGCAGCCGATTCTCGATGGCCTGATGGCGGGCAAGGGGGCCGGTTTCGATCCGATCAAGATCAATATGGTGGCCATGCGCGGCGTCAATGACAGCCAGATCGAGGCCATGGCGGCCTTCTGCATCGAGCAGCAGTTCATTCTGCGCCTGATCGAAGCCATGCCGATGGGCAGCACGGGCCGCAATGCCCGCTACATGCCGCTCGGTCCCGTGCGCGAGCGCCTGGCGGCCCGCTTTGGCCTGGTGCCGCAGGCGATGGAGCTCGGTGGCGGGCCGGCGCGCTATATGGCGACACCCGATGGACGCTCGAGCATCGGTTTCATCACGCCCATGTCGCAGCATTTTTGCGCCACCTGCAACCGCGTGCGCCTGTCCGTCGATGGTACCCTGTACCTGTGCCTGGGCCAGGAAGAAAAATTCGCCTTTGGCCCCATGCTGCGCGGCGGGGCCACGGATGCGGAGATCGAGGCGGCGATCCGTGCCGCCATCGAACTCAAGCCGCAGCAGCATGATTTCAATACGCAGCCGGACAAGATTATCCGTTTTATGGCCCAAACCGGAGGCTGAACGGGGCGGTGCCAAGTAAAGGGTGTATGAAATTTAAAGCGATGTTTTCCTCCTGGCAGAAGCTGTCGACCAAAATCGTCGGCGCGCTGCTGCTCATGCTGGTGCTGGCCCTGAGTGCCATCGGCTGCACTCTGTTCCTGTCGTGGCAGCTCGAAGGCAGTTCGGCCGCCATCAACGAGACGGGCCGGCTGCGCATGCAGACTTACCGCCTGACCCTTTTGCTTGCCAGCGATGCGGGCGAGCAGGCGCGCCAGCAAGTGCTGCTGATCGACGAGACCCTGGCCAAGATCGGCCATGGCGACCCGCAGCGCCCCTTGTTCCTGCCGCCCAGCAGCGCCATCAAATCCGAATTCGAGCGCATCGGCACCGCCTGGCGCGGCGCCCTGCGTCCGGCCGCCCTGGCCGCCGATTCCAGCGTGCGCGCGCGCCAGTTCGAGCATGACGCCGATACCTTCGTCGGCCAGGTCGACCAGCTGGTGCGCCTGATCGAACACGATAGCGAACAGCGCACCTTCTGGCTGCGCGCCTCGCAACTGATCCTGGTCGGGATGGCCGTCATCGGCACGGTCAGCATGATTTACCTGATGTTCATGCTGATCATCGAACCGGTCACGCGCCTGCGGCTGGGCATGCAGCGCATGAAGGAACGCGACTTCAGCGTGCGCCTGGCAGTGGAGAGCAATGACGAATTCGGCCAGCTGGCCAGTGGCTTCAACCAGATGGCCGACCGCCTGCAGGCGCTGTACGGCAACCTGGAAGAGGGCGTGCGCAGCAAGACGGCCACGCTGGAATACCGCAACCGCGAACTGGCGCTGCTGTACGAAAGCGCCGCCTTCCTGCAGCGCCCGCAGCCCCTGGAAGACATCTGTGGCGGTTTCATGCAGCGCATCGTCGACTATTTCGAGGCCGACGGCTCCACCGTGCGCGTGCTCGACGCCGAGCGGGGCAACCTGCACATGGTGGTGCACCACGGCCTGTCCGAGGAACTGGTGGCGTCCGAGCATTGCCTGAAGGTGGGCGACTGCCTGTGCGGCACGGCCGTCGAGATGAAGGTGGCGAAGGTGCACGACATGCGCCGCATCGACAAGGCGCACGAGCTGCGCTGCCACCGCGAGGGCTTTGCCACCGTCTCCGTCTTCCATATCCACGCGCACGAACAGCACCTGGGCTTTTTCAACCTGCATTTCCGCCATGCGCGCGTGTTTTCCGCGCGCGAGCTGGCCTTGCTGGAAACGCTGGGCCAGTTGCTGGGCATCGCGCTGGAAAACCTGCGCCTGGCCGCGCGCGAACGCGAAATGGCCATTTCCGAAGAGCGCAACCTGGTGGCGCAGGGGCTGCACGACAGCATCGCGCAAAGCCTCAATTTCCTCAACCTGCAAGTGCAGATGCTCGACGACTCCGTACGCAACGCCCGTTTCGACGAGGTGGCGGGCATCGTGCCGGCCCTGCATGCGGGCGTGAAGGAAAGCTATGAAGACGTGCGCGAACTGCTGGCCAATTTCCGCAGCCGCCTGATGGAAGATGACCTGATCGGCTCCCTGCGCGCCGCGGTGGACAAATTCCGCCGCCAGACGGGCATCGACGCCGAACTGCTGGCCGATGTCGACGGCGCGCCATTCCCCCGCGAGCAGCAATTGCAGTTATTATTCATCGTGCAGGAAGCGCTGTCGAACATCCGCAAGCACGCCCAGGCCAGCCACGTCGAGGTGCGCCTCGCCGACCACCAGGACTTTACCTTGACGATCAGCGACAATGGCGTCGGCTTCGACGCCTGCGCCGTGCTGGAAAAGGGCGACAGCCATGTCGGCATCCACATCATGCGCGAGCGCGCGCAGCGCATCGACGCCACGTTCGACGTGCACGCCTGTCCTGGCGGCGGCACCACCGTCGAACTGCATTTGTCGCGCGAGCAGCGCCGCGCCGCCTAAGTAACCACCTGAAAGTACAAAAAAATGGAGACACCCGATAAACCGATCACCGTCATGCTGGTGGACGACCACGCGCTGTTCCGCAGCGGCATACGCTCGCTGCTGCAGCGGCATACGGACTTTTCCGTCGTGGGCGAGGCGGCCGATGGCGTGGAAGGCATCAAGCGCGCCATCCAGTTGCAGCCCGACGTGGTGCTGCTGGACCTGAACATGGCCGGCATGTCCGGCGTGGAAGCGCTGCAGCTGATGCAGCACGATTGCCCGGACACGGCCATCGTCATGCTGACCGTGTCCGAAGATGCGGAAGACCTGGCGACGGCCTTGCGCGCGGGCGCCTGCGGCTACCTGATCAAGAATATCGACGCCGATTACCTGGTGCGGGCCATCCGCCGCGCGGCCGCCGGCGAAGTCGTCATCGCCGAAGCCATGACGGGCAAGCTGGTGGCGCAGCTGCAGGCGGGCACGCGGCGCGAGGAGCCCGTGTCGGAACTGGACAAGCTCACGCCGCGCGAAAAGGAAATCATCGACTGCCTGTCGCGCGGCGAGAGCAACAAGGGCATCGCCCGCACGCTGGACCTGGCCGAAAGCACAGTCAAGATCCACGTGCAGAACGTGCTGAAAAAACTCAACCTCACCAGCCGCGTGCAGGCGGCCGTGTACGCGGTCGAGCACCGCCAGGGCAAGTAGCCTGCGCCGGCGGCTAGTCCTTGCGGGCTAGCCGTCTAATCCTTTTGCCGATGGCGGCAGCTGCGCTTTTAAAGTAGTATATTGAATATATCTTTAAATGCGAGCCCATCATGGCCATCACCCCGATCAGCGAACCATCTCCTTCTCCCTCCGCCCCCGGCGCTGCGCCCTGGCATGCCGGCCACGCCGTCTGGCAACTGGGTTTCCGCCCGTTTTACCTGCTGGCGGCCGTGTTTGCGGCCATCAGCATTCCCCTGTGGCTGGCCAGCTACTTCGGCGTGCTGGCGGGCGGCTTGCACGTGGGGCTGGGCTGGCATATGCATGAAATGGTGTTCGGCTTCGCGCTGGCCGTCGTCGTGGGCTTCCTGTACACGGCGGGACGCAACTGGACGGGCTTGCCCACGCCGCACGGCGCGCCGCTGATGGCGCTGGCGGCGCTGTGGCTGGCGGGGCGCGTGGCCATGCTGTGCGGCCCGAGCCTGCTGGCGGCGCTGGTCGACTGGCTGTTCCTGCCGCTGGCCGCCTGGCCCCTGTATCGGGTGCTGCGCCGCTCGGGCAATACGCGCAACCTGTTCCTCGTCGGCTTGCTGGCCCTGCTGGCGCTGGCCAATGGCCTGTTCCACGCGGCCGCGCTGGGCTGGCTGCCGCTGTCGCTGTTCCTGCCCGTGCAGGCGGCCATCTTCATCATCGTGCTGATCGAATCGGTGATCGGCGCGCGCGTGATTCCCATGTTCACCCGCAATGGCGCGCCAGGCAGCACGCCCGTGGCCAGTCCGCAGCGGGCCTTGATCGCCGTGGCCTGCATGGCGGCGGCCGCGATCGCATGGCTGGCCGGCGCGCCATCCTGGCTGACTGCGGCGCTGGCCTTCTGTGCTGCCGGCGTCTCGCTGACCAACCTGCTGGCCTGGCAGCCGCAGCGCACTTTGCGCGTGCCGTTGCTGTGGATCCTGCACCTGTCGTATGCGTGGATAGGCATCGGCTTTGCGCTGCTGGCGGCCGCCAGCCTGGGCCTGCTGCCAGCCAGCGCCGCGTTTCACGCGCTGACGGTGGGCTCGATGGCGGGCTTGATCATCGGCATGATGACGCGCACCACCCTGGGCCACACGGGGCGGCCGTTGAAAGGCGGCAGGGCGGAAGCGGCGATGTACTGGCTGATCCAGCTGGGCGCGCTGGCGCGCCTGCTGGCCGCCGTCGGTCCCGCAACGCTGGCCATGCCGCTGCTGCTGGCAGCGGGCGCCTGCTGGTCGCTGGCCTTTGGCCTGTATGCGTGCGTGTATGCGCCGTACCTGTGGCGCGCCAGGGTGGATGGCCGCGAAGGCTAAGCGTCAGAAAGGGCGCCAGGCCAGCAGTTTCCTGATTTCCGGCGTCCAGTAGGACAGCGATTCGCCCACGACGAATAGCAGCAGGCCCAGCATCAAGGCTCTCAGCAGTAAATCCCTGCACCAGATCATGGCGTCTCCCAAATTTTCATATTGGCAAGTTTATCATTGGCATGCCCGGCCATGTTGCGTTTCTGGTACGGCCGCCTGGTCGGACGGCGGCGTCCGTGCCGTGAAGGTCGCGACGGCCTCGATGGCGTGCGCCAGCGCCTGCTCCAGTGTGTCGAGCGCGGCGGCCGCATCGTCGCCGGCGTGCAGCAGCTGTTCGGCATGCCGGGCCGCATGCAGGGTGGCGGGCAGGGCCAGGCTGCCCGCCTCGCCGGCCAGCTTGTGCGCCAGCGCGGCCGCATCGCCGCGCGCATCGGTCGCCAGCAGCGCCCGCATGGCGCCGACCGTGTTGCCGTAGATGTTGCTAAAACGCAACAGATGCTGGCGGTAGGGCGCTTCATCGAGCCACTGCGCCATCCCTTGCGCCAGGTCGATCGCGGGCGCCGCGCCGGCCGGCGGCTCGGTCATTGCCATTTCGGCCGTGACAGGCGGCAGGGCAGGCAGCACTTGCGCATGACGCCGGTGCGCGCGCGCCACCAGGGCGATGGTCTGCGGCACGTCGAACGGTTTGCTGATGAAATGGTTCACGCCCGCTTCCAGTGCCGCCGTGCGCTGCGTCTGGAAGGCGCCGGCCGTCAGCGCCACCACGGGCAAGTCCTGGAACTGAGGCAACTGGCGCAGCGCGCGCGTCGCCTGCAAGCCATCCATGACGGGCATCTGCACATCCATCAGCACGACGTCGACGTCGGCGGGGTGGGCCAGCAGCCAGTCCAGCGCCTGCCGGCCGTCGCAGGCGAACGAGGGCACGGCACCCTGGTCGCACAGGATATGCCTGACCACGTCGCGGTTGATTTCGCTGTCGTCGACCACCAGCACGCGCACGCCGGCCAGCTGGCGCTCTTCCAGCGGAACCAGACTGGCGTCCAGGCCGGCGTCCCTGGCCCGCTGCTGGCGCGCATCCATCGCCGCGTTGTACAGGCTGGAAGCGGTCACCGGTTCGTTGAGGATGGCATCGGCGGCATAGGCCGGGTCGGTGTGCCGCCGTGCCGGCGCTGTCGCCGTCACGCCGCTGGCGGCCAGGATGACGACGGGGCAGTCCTGCGGCGGCAGGTATTCGCGCAGCGCGCGCGCCGTCGCTTCGCCGTCCAGGTCCGGCATGTGCGCGGCCAGCACCACGACGCCGGGCCGCTCGCCCTCGGCGCAAGCCAGCGCATAATCGAGTGCCGCCTGGCCGCCGGACACGGCATGCACGTTCCAGCCCAGGCCGCGCGCCACGGCGCCCACCGCCTCGCGCGTGCCGGCGTTGCCATCGGCCAGCAAGACATGCAGGCCCTGCATGTCGGGCGAGGACAGGGCGCCGGCGGGCATCAATTGCACCGGCACCGTGAAACTGAATTCGCTGCCCAGGCCCAGGCCGCTTTTCAGCTGCAGGGTGCCGCCCATCAGACGGACCAGCTGGCGGCAGATGGTCAAGCCCAGTCCCGTGCCGCCGAAGCGGCGCGTGGTGGAACTGTCGGCCTGGGCGAAGGCGGAAAAGATCGCTTCCTGCACCTCGGGGGCGATGCCGATGCCCGTGTCGCGCACGCAAAAGCGCAGCACGGCGGCGTCGCCGTCGCGGCTGTCCAGCGTGCTCAGCAGCTCGACCGTGCCCTGTGGCGTGAACTTGATGGCATTGCTGCCCAGGTTGACCAGCACTTGCTCCAGCCGCAGCGCGTCGCCCAGCATGTGGTCGATGCCGTCGGGCAGCGGCCCGATCCGCACCTCAATCGGCTTGTCGTGCGCGGCAACGCCCATGCTGGCGGCAATCTTTTCGATCACTTCGGCCAGGCGGAACGGCGCCTGCTCGATGCGCATGTGGCCGGCCTCGATTTTCGAGACGTCCAGCACGTCGTTGATGATGCCCAGCAGGGACTGGCCGGCGGCGCGGATCTTGCGCGTCATCAACAGTCCCTCTTCATCCAGGCGGCCCCTTTCCAGCAGCCAGGCCATGCCGAGGATGGCGTTCAGCGGCGAGCGGATTTCATGGCTCATGTTGGCGAGGAATTCCGCCTTGCTGCGGTTGGCCGCTTCGGCCCCGTCGCGCGCCAGCAGCATGGCCGCCTCGGCCTGCTTTTGTGCGGAAATATCCTGGGCAAAGATCAAGGTGGCCGGTCCATCCTTGAGCATCACGCGCGTGCTGGTCTTGAGGATGGGCACGGGCCGGCCCTGCTTGTCGAGGCCGACGGCTTCAAACACCTGTTCGCTGGCCGAATCGGCCTCGATCAGCGCCTCGTTGCTTGCCAGCGCCACTTGCGAGTCGGCCGTGAGCATGGTGCGCCAGGCCAGGCCGCTCAGGTCGTCCTCGGGCGCATAGCCATGCAGGTGGCGGTAGCGCGGATTGGAATACACGAAGCGTCCATGGCGCAGGATGGCGATCGCCACGGGCGCATCTTCGATCAGGGTGCGAAAGCGCGTTTCGCTGTCGGACACGGCTTGCATGGCCTGGCGCTCCCTTTCCTGTTCCACCTGCCAGGCCGCCTGCTGCCGCCGCCGCCGCTGGCTCCAGAACAGCAGGCTGGCCGCGGCCAGCGCCAGCATGGCAAAGCCGAGCACGTAGCCCAGCGCCTGGCGCCGCAGCGGGGCGGCGATGGCCGCTTCTTCGCGGCTCAGGCCGATGATCAGGGCGCGGTCCATGTGCAGCGTGGCGGGGGCGATGGTTGCCATCGCCATGACGCGGGGGGAGGCGGACCCGCCGGCGCCGGCAATCTCGACGCCGCTCAGCACGCCCGCCTGAAAGCCGCTGTCGCGAAAGCGCCGCAGGAAGCTGCCGGGCGCGTCCACATTGCCGCCATTGGCGTTCCTGGGGGGATAGTTCAGGAATTGCCGGCCGTCGCCATGCACGACCACGGCCCAGACGTCGGGCGCATACATGGCGGTGCGGAACTTGGCCGTGAAATACTCGGGGTCGAAGGTGGCCACGACGACGCCGGCAAAGCGGCCTTGCCGGTCCTGCACCATGCGCGCCGCCGTGATGACCAGGTCCCGCTTGAAGGACAGGAAAGGCGCCGAGATGTACAGCATGCGCGCATCGGGGGCGTCGCGCGCCGTCTGGAAGTAGCCGCGGCGGGAAAAATCCTGGCCGGCCAGTTCCGGGATGTTGGTGGCGACCGGCTTGCCGCCGGCATCGATGACCAGCATGGTGCGCACGCCCGGCATGGCGTCGACCAGCGCGGCCAGGCGCCGGGGCAGCGCTTGCCCGGCGTCGGGCGCGGCGCCGGCGGCAAGGTAGTCGCGGATCACGCCGTCGAGCACCAGGTTGGTCGACGCCAGGTCGACTTCGATATTTTTTGCCAGCAGCGCCGTCAGCACGCTGAGCCGTTCGCGCTCGGCCGCATCGTGCCGCGACGCTTCGGCCAGGTGCGCGTAGGCGAGGGCGGCAGCCACGATCAGCAGCCCGAGGAGCAAAAACAGCCATTCGATCAATCGCCTGTGCACTGCCGCCGCGTCTGTGTGGTAGGTCATGTGGCGATGCTATACCCGATATGCACGGAGAACAACTTTTGCGCATGACTACGCAGGTGATAGTGTGGCCAATTTGCCGCCAGGCTAGTGCGCCAGCCAGCGTTCCACCATGGCGCGCAGCTGGGCGGCCGTGAAGGGCTTGGACAGGTAATCGTCCATGCCGGCCGCCGCGCAGCGCTGCCGGTCGTCGTCGGTGACGCCGGCCGTGAGGGCGATGACGGGCAGGCGCCGTGCGCCGCTGGCCGCTTCGCGGGCGCGCAGGGCCTGGCACGCCTGGTAGCCGTCCATGACGGGCATCATGCAATCCATCAGGACCAGGTCGTACTGCTGTCCGGCCAGCGCTTGCAGGCCCAGCGCGCCGTTCTCCGCCGTGTCGATGGCGTAGCCGCAGGTGCCCAGCTGCAGGCACACCAGCTGGCGGTTCAGCACCGTATCCTCGACCAGCAGGATGCGCGCGCCCTGCGCTATCTCCTGTTCCGGCGGCTTGGCGGCATCCACTGGTGCCGCGCGCTCCTGCAGCGCCAGCACCGTGGCCGCGTCGCGCTCCTGGCGCCGCAGCAGGGCCAGGATCAGCGCGACGGCCGCGGCCAGCACGAGCAGGCTGACGACGGCCGCGCCGCCCATGGTGAGCAGCATGCGCCGCCAGCCCGCCAGGTAGACGTCGTCCGTCACGGTCACGTTGATGGCCAGCGGATAGTCGCGCACCAGCCGTATGGCGGCCAGGCGGTCGACCGCGCGCCCCTGGTCGGCCGCGCGCGGCGTGTCCACCTGCAGCACGCCATCGGACTTGCCCTGTTCCAGCAGGCGGTAGGTGCTGCCCGTCAGGTTGCGCTTGCCCATCATGGAGGGTACGGCCGGCCAGCGGGCCAGCAGCGTGTAGTCGCTGCGGTAAAGGGAAAAGGCCGTGTGTTCGCCGATGCTGGTGTTCTGGAAGAATTTGCTGAAGAAGTCGCACGACAGGCCCACCAGCACCACGCCCAGGAAGCGGCCGTCCGTGCCGCTGATGCGCCGGCTGATATAGAAGGTCCAGGCGCCATCGCCCTTGTTTTGCACGGGCGCGCTGACATGCATGCCGCCGTCCGGGTGGCGCCGGTGATACTCGAAGTAATCGCGCTCGTCGAGGCGGATGGGCGGCGCGGGAAAGGCGCGGCTGAAGGCCAGCACCTTGGCATCGCCGCCGATGATGGATACCCCGTCCACTTGCGGCACGCCGCCGATCTTGTGTCGCAGCATCTGCTGCATGGCCGGGGTGCCGACGGCGGCGGCCAGCGCTTGCGCGTCCGCGGGGGCGGCGGCATCGATGTCGCGGCTGACGCCGTCGAGCACCAGCCTGGCCGCCGTCATGCTCTGCGCCGTGTTTTCCGCCAGCAGCAGCGACAGGTTGGACAGGTCCTGTTTCCAGTCATCGACGGCTTCGCGGTGCAGCAGCACGCCGGAGACGACGATGCGCAGCGCCAGCAGGCCCACCAGCACCAGACCCACGACGGCCGCCGTGGTGCGTGGCCGATAGCGGTGCACCAGGCGCAGGGCGGCCTGGCGCGCGTTCATGCCTGCGCGCCCGTGTAGTCGAGCATGCTGCGGCGTACCTCCTGCTCCACCGCGCCGACCAGCGCCGCCGTTTCAGCTAGCCAGTTCGCTGCCGGCACGCCCTGGTGGCGCACCAGCTGCTCGAATTCCGCCAGGCGCGCCGCCAGGGCGCTGGCGCCCAGCAGGACGACGGTGCCGCGCAAGGTATGGCAGCTGTGCACGATGGCTTGCGCCGCACCGCCGCGCACGGCCTGCTCGACGCGGGCAAACATGGCCGGCGCCGTATCGAGGTAGGTCTGCGACAGGGCGCGGAACATCTCCAGGTCGCGGCCGGTGGCCTGGAACAGCACGGCAGGATCGATGTGGCGATAGGCTGGCATGGCGGCTCCGTGGCGGGGGGAAGGCGGTGGCCGGCTAGGCGGCCAGGCTGTTGCGCCGCGCATGGCCGGCGCAGCAGGCGCGCAGATAGCCGCGCAGCTCGTCGTAATTGACGGGTTTGGCAAAGAACACCACGCCGGGCGGCACGCCGCCCCGTTCTTGCAGTTCCTCCGGCGTCAGGCTAGACAGCATGGCGATGTGCATGTCCGCCAGCAGCGGGTCGGCCAGGATGGTGCGGATCACCTCGTAGCCGTCGATGCCTTCCATGATGATGTCGGCCAGCAAGATGTCGGGCTGGTCGCGGGCGATTTCCATCAGCGCCTGGTAGCCGTTTTCGCAAAAGCGCAAGTCCGCCTGCAAGCCCCAGGAACCGATCTGCTTTTCATACAGCGCCCGTTCGATCGGATTGTCTTCGATGACGAGGATGGACGGCGGGCGGCCCGACGGGGCGGGGCGGCCGGCGCGCGCGGCGCGCTGGTCCTGGCCCGGCTGGCCGGGATTGCCCTTGTAGGCTTCGACGGCCGCGAGGGGAATGCGGCGGTGGCCGCCCTTGGTCTTCCAGGCTTCGATCACGCCGGCCTCGACCAGTTGCTGCACCGATGTGACCGAGATGCCGAGGATTTCGGCGGCCTTTTGGGTAGTGCAAACGTCTGCAGTGTGCATGATGGGCTGTCTGGTTGCGGATGAAGTTGAAGGAGATGATACGCAATCGCGCTCAAAAAATCAATTTTAACGAATTAGATGAATTCAATAAAAACCTGGCTGGTTCAGGGCCGGGCAGGCGCGCCAGGTGGATGCGCGCTCATGGCCGGCTGCCTGCGCCGCTGCGCTCCTCTGCCAGCACCGCGCCCGTTTGCAGGGCCGTGACGGCTTGCGACAGCGTGTCGAGCGCCATCAGCAGTTCCGCATGCAGGCGGCGCAGCGCGCCGATATCGTTGGCAAAGCCCGCATGCACGGCCTGGCGCGCCAGCGCCTGCAAGGGGAGCAGGCCCATGGCCAGGCTGCCGTCGAGAATTTCCTGCGCCAGCACGCGCGCCGGGGCGGTCCGCTCGCAGCGCAGCGCATGGGCGATGCCGGCGAGGCGGTCGCGCGTCTCGGCCACGAACAGGGCCAGAATCTCGCCCTGCAGGCGCCGGTCGTGGCCGAACATGGCGTCCAGGCGGGCCAGTTCGAATGGCGGCGCGCCCGGCGCCCTGGGCGCTTGCGGCGGCGGTGCGCTGTCAGCCCCCCTGGCCGGCGGGGCCGCTTTGCGCATCTGCAGCAGTTGATGCAGGTCGGACGGCGTGCTGCTGCCGGCCGCTGGCGCGCGGCCGGCCTGGCGCCAGCGGGTGCGGCGCCAGAGCAGGGCGGCCAGCAGCAACAGCAAGCCTGCCAGCGCCAGCGCCGGGCGCATCAGCGACAGGTCTTCGCAGCGCAGGAAGGGGTGGATGGAGAGAAAGGCGTTCATGGCGGTGCTCCGGTGCGGACGATGCGCGTGATCCTGCGTGAGGGCGGACCTAAAATACTTCCCAGTCGCCGGCATCGGCGCCGGCCGGCGCCGTGTTCCTGGCCTGGCCCGCGTGGCGCGTGGCGACCAGCCTGAGCGTGGCCTTGTGCTGTGCGGGCCGCCGGGCGGCAGGCGCGCGGGGCGCCGCGCCGGCTTGTCCTTGCGCCAGCTTGAAGGTGCCCACCACGTCGGCCAGCTTGGCCGCCTGTTCCTGCAGCGATTGCGATGCCGCCGCCGCTTCTTCGACCAGGGCCGCATTCTGCTGCGTGACTTCATCCATCTGCGCGATGGCGCGGTTGATTTCCTCGATGCCCGTGCTTTGCTCCACGCTGGCGGCCGAGATTTCGCTGACGATGCCGGTGACGCTGCGCACCGTGTCGACCACTTCCGTCATGGTCGCGCCGGCCTGCCGGACCAGCTTGCCGCCTTGTTGCACCTGTTGCACGGAGTCGCCGATGAGTGCCTTGATTTCCTTGGCGGCCGCCGCCGAACGGTGCGCCAGGTTGCGCACTTCGGTGGCCACGACGGCAAAGCCGCGTCCCTGTTCGCCGGCGCGCGCCGCTTCCACCGCCGCGTTCAGGGCCAGGATATTGGTCTGGAAGGCGATGCCGTCGATGACGCCGATGATGTCGGCGATCTTGGCGGACGAGCTGTCGATCGCTTGCATGGTGCGGATCACGTCGCCCATCACTTGCCCGCCCCGCTGCGCCTGGTCCGAGGCGCTGACGGCCATTTGCCGGGCCTGGCGGGCGTTGTCCGCATTCTGCCGCACGGTGGCCGTCAATTCTTCCATGGCCGACGCGGTTTCTTCCAGCGAGCCGGCTTGCTGCTCCGTGCGCGCCGACAGGTCCAGGTTGCCCGCCGCGATCTCGCTTGACGCCGTGCCGATGGTGTCCGTGCCGGCACGCACTTCGGCCACGATGCGCACCAGGCTGCCGCTCATCTCCGCCAGGGCCGTCATCAGCTGGCCCACCTCGTCGTGCGAGGCGGCGCTGACCTGCACGCTGAGGTCGCCGCTTGCGATGGTGCGGGCCACGCCGATGGCGTCGGCCAGCGAGGCGGCGATGCGCCGCGCCAGCAGCAGGCCCATGCCGGCCACCAGGGTCGTCACGGCCAGGGCCAGGCCGCTGGAAATCCAGCGCGCGCTGGCCGCGGCCGCGGCGCCGTCGGCAGCCCCCCTGGCGGCCAGGGTTTCGTTGTAGCGGTGATGAGCGGCGAGGGCGTCGACCAGTTCCTTGATCAGGGGCTGGCTTGCCATCAGCAAGTCGCGTGCGGCGTCGAGTTCGCCCGCCTTCGACAGCGCCAGCACCTTGTCGCGCACGGCGTCGTAGCGCAGCAGCACGGCGCGGTCCGTGGCCAGCAGCGCCTTGTCTTGCTCATCTGAAATGTTTTCCTTTTCATACTGGTCGAGCGCCTTGCCGACCGCCGCGCGCGCCTCGTTGATGCCCGCTTCCAGTTTGTCGCGCCTGGCGGCGTCCTTGCTGGCCATGTGCTGCCAGACGGCCGTGCGCATCTGCGTGAACGGCACGAATGCCTGGTTCAGGGTCAGCAGGCTGGGAACCGTGTTGACGGTGGCATAGCTGGCCGCCGTGTACACGCGGTCCATCTGGTAGATGCCGAAGCCCGCCAGGGCGGCCAGTCCCAGGACGACGGAAAGGATCAAGACGTACAGCCGTTTAGCGATGGTCATGATGGGCGCCGCTCCAATGAAGTGAAATTCAAGAAAAATACTTTGCCTGGATGAGTTTTTTCATTTTACGACAAAAATTTGTTTTATTCGAGAAATTTGTTGTTTATCTATTTTAATTTATGTTTTTCATCAAAATCGCATCACAGAAGCTGTCTGAACGCGCATGTCGTGTATAAAAAGCCACACGGCACGCGGCGGGCGTTCTGGCGTGTGGCACGCTTTGACAATTAGTGAAAAAATGCAATTTCATTGATTGCCATCAAATACGGTGCGCAGGCGCGTGCCGCCGACTGACTCTTGTAAAGGAGCATCATGACTGCCTCTGCCCGGCCTGGACCCTTGCTTGTCATCACCGCAGTCATCTTTATCTTGCTGGGCCTGGCGCTCGTTGGCGGCGGCGCCTGGCTCGTCAGCCTTGGCGGTTCCTGGTATTACGTCGTGGCGGGTATCGGCATGATAGTTGCCGGTGCGCTCGTGTGGAAAAGGCGGCGCAGCGCCCAGCTCTTCCTTGCGCTGCTGCTGTTCGGTACCCTGATCTGGTCCGTGATCGAAGTGAAGTTCGACTGGTGGCAATTGCTGCCGCGCCTCGATATCTGGTTCGCCGCCGCCGTCTGGCTGCTGCTGCCGTTCATCGACCGCCGCCTCGATCCGCCCTTGACGGCCGGGGCGAAACCGCGCGACGCGGGCAAGAGCGCGCTGGCCGCCGCCGTGGTGCTGACGGCCGCCGTGGGCGTGTTCTCGCTGTTCCAGGACTATTACACCTTGCACGGCGAAGTGCCGGCCGAGAACATGGCCGCCGTGCCCGCAGGCGATTTCGCGCCCGGCGTGGCGCCCAACGACTGGGCTGCGTATGGCCGC
Organism: Janthinobacterium sp. SUN033; assembly: GCF_030397595.1. Classification (NCBI taxonomy): domain Bacteria; kingdom Pseudomonadati; phylum Pseudomonadota; class Betaproteobacteria; order Burkholderiales; family Oxalobacteraceae; genus Janthinobacterium; species Janthinobacterium sp. SUN033. The sequence goes on along the minus strand of NZ_JAPQNV010000001.1, from coordinate 1,447,313 downwards.
TCCGGCTATGGCGACCGCTATGCGCCGGCCGCGCAGATCACGCCGGCCAACGCGGCGCAGCTGAAACAGGCGTGGGTCTACAACACGGGCGACTTCAAGGGGCCGACGGATCCGGGCGAGATCGCCAACGAAGTCACGCCGCTGAAAGTGAACGGCATGCTGTACCTGTGCACGCCCCATAACATCGTCATCGCGCTGGATCCGGACACGGGCAAGGAGCTCTGGCGCCACGATCCGAAGATCAACCGCGACGCCTCCAGCTACCAGCACATGATCTGCCGCGGCGTCGCCTACTGGGACGTCAACGCGGGCCGCGCCAAGGACAGCCCGGCGCCGGAAGCGGCCGGCATGGAATGCCCGCGCCGCATCTTCGCGCCCACCATGGATGCGACCTTGATCGCCGTCAATGCCGATACGGGCGAAGCGTGCAAGAGCTTTGGCGAAAATGGCGTCATCGGCCTGTACCACGGCATGGGCATGAAGAAGCGGGGCTTCCTGATGCCGACGTCGCCGCCGGCCGTGGCGCAAAACGTGGTGGTGATGGCCGCCAGCGTGACCGACAATTTTTCCACGGAAGAGCCGTCTGGCGTGATCCGCGGCTACGACCCCGTCACGGGCAAGCTGATGTGGAACTGGGATGCCTCGAACCCGGACGACACGGCGCCGATTGCCGAGGGGAAAACCTACACCAACAATTCGCCGAATTCCTGGGGCGTGTCCAGCGTGGATGAAAAGCTGGGCATGGTCTACATTCCGATGGGCAACGAAACGCCCGATACGTGGGGCGGCAACCGCAACCCCCATGGCGAGAAATACAACAGCGCCATCGTCGCGCTCGACCTGGCGACGGGCAAGGTGCGCTGGGTGTACCAGACCGTGCACCACGACATCTGGGACATGGATATCGGCGGCCAACCGACCCTGGTCGACATCGACACGCCGAAAGGCAAGGTACCGTCCGTGGTGGCCACGACGAAACGGGGCGACATCTACGTGATCGACCGGCGCGACGGCAGCCTGGTCGTGCCGGCGCCGGAAAAACCCGTGCCGACGGCCAACGCGGCCCCCGGCGACAAGCTGTCGCCCACGCAGCCATTCTCGGCCCTCACGTTCTTGCCCGAGAAAAACATCAGCGAAACGGATATGTGGGGCACGACGCCGTTCGACCAGCTGGCGTGCCGCATCATCTTCCGCCAGCACCGCTATGAAGGGCCGTTCACGCCGCAAACGGTGGCCGAAGGCAAGATCAAGGGCGCCATCATTTCGCCCGGTCCGCTCGGCATCTTCGAGTGGGGCGGGGCGGCCGTCGATCCCGTGCGTCAGTTGCTGCTGGTCAACCCCGACTACATGGGCTTCCTGGAACGCCTGGTGCCGCGCGCGCAAGCCAATGCGCCGGGCGGCACGGGCACGGAAATGGGCTTGCAGCCGCAGACGGGCGTACCGTTTGCCGTGGAAATCAAGCCCTTCCTGTCGCCGCTGGGCTTCCCATGCCAGGCGCCGCCCTGGGGCTATATCGCCGCCGTCGACTTGCGCACCATGAAAAAAGTGTGGATGCACAAGAACGGCACCACGCGCGACAGCGCTCCCGTGCCCATCGCCTTGCCGCTGGGCGTGCCCAGCCTGGGCGGCATCAGCACCACGGGCGGCGGCGTGGCCTTCCTCAGCAGTACGCTCGACTACTACATCCGCGGCTACGACGTGCGCAACGGCAAGACCGTATGGAAAGCCCGCCTGCCGGCCGGCGGCCAGGCTACGCCGATGAGTTATGTCTCCGACAAGACGGGCAAGCAATATGTGGTGGTGATGGCCGGCGGCCACGGTTCGCTGGGCACGAAGATGGGCGATAGCCTGGTGGCGTTTGCCTTGCCGGACGAGGCGGTGAAGGAGGCGGGGAAAGGGAAGTAAGCGCTACGCATCCGCGGCATGGATCGGCCATGCCGCGGATGCGCTGCCATTGAAGCGTTCGACCTTATTGCAAGCGGCGATTCAAGACGATCAGTTCGGCATTGCCCGCGTTATCGTCTGCCATCGGGTAGAGCACTACCGCATAAGCACGATCGCTCGTCTTGTTGATGCTTGAAATGATCAAGTTGTCACGGGGTATAGACAAAAGCTCGTTGGTCAGCAAGTTCCTGTAGCCTTGCTCATCTTTGCTATAGAAGATTTCCAATAACTGATCATTTTTCGTGGTCAGCCAGCCATTTCCAAACTCGCTATTGAAGCGGGTGATGAAAGTGTCGTCGCCGATGTTGACCGGTTGCCATGTATTGAACAATGGGTCAGCAAAATCCACCAATTCAATGACGGCACTTGCACCATTCTCATCTATTTTCTGGATAACGAGCTTGTCTTTTTCCTGCGCCAGCAGATAAGAATTCCCATCGAAGGAAGCGCTTAATATCTGCAAGACATAGATGCCATCCGAGTCGATTTCGCGATGGCGAATCACATTGCCTTTTTCATCAAGCTCCCGGTGCAGGAGCAGGCTGTCTTCATTGGCCAGCAAATGAATCGCCTTGTTGGCAATGCTGATTCTGTTATTTGCGGGCAATGGGATCTTGATATTGTTTTTCTTTTTTAGTTTTCCATTGATAAATTCGATGGCCAGGATCTTATCGGGTTTGCTGTCATAGAAATCCACATCGTGAAATATCGAACAGGTTTCCGTTGTTCCAATGAAGGTTCCTGTCAATGGACGGCTGCCCTTCGGTATTTCCACGTCTTCACGATTAAAGATGGGAATGCTGATTTCCAGTTCATTGTCAGGATGATAAGGGATGACGGAGACATAGTTGTCCTGATCCGGACTCAGGAACAGTGTCGGCAAGATGCCGTCATCCTCGATGTAGTTGTCGATATTGCCATCAATCTCGACCACCGTATAAATCAGCTTGTACGTGCCATTTTTCCCGTATACATAGTTCGCCAGCAGCGTCTTTTCAGCAAATGCAATGCTGTCTTTTGCCGATACCTGTGTCTCAGCGACGAGCGTTGTCATGGTGCACAAGTCGCCCTGTGTAACAGACGATGCATAGGGCGCTACCTTGTCGAGGTTTTTCATGCGTCAGATTCTCTCCGTGTCTTATTGCGTGGCCAGTCCCAGCTTCAAGCCCACCAGCTTGCCCGGCGCAGCCTCCGTTTTTTCCGGCGCGCCCGCGCTGACCCTGGCCGCCGGCGTGCCGTCCTGCTGCAGGGCCGCCAGGATGGCCGCGCTGCGCTGGGCGCCCAGCTTGCTCAAGGCGTCGGCAGGCAGGGGCTGTTTGGCTTCCAGCTGCTCGCGCAAGCCGTTGTAGAAGGCGCCCGTGTCGGCCACTTGCGGCTCGCCCTCGATCAGCTTGCCCAGGCGTTGGAAGACGGGAATCTTCGCCGCCGCCGGAGCGGAGGCTGCCGCCGCTGTGGCTGGTACGGATGATTCCGCCGCCTTTTTCTGCTTGTCCAGCTCGGCCTTGCCGAAGCGTTCGCCGTACAGGTCGCGCAGGGCGCCGCGTATCTTGCGTTCGCCCAAGTTCAACGGCCCCGGTTCCTCGCCCGCTTCCAGCTTGATGCCGGCCTTGGCGGCGACGGTGCGGCGCACGGCCTGGGCGCGCAGGGCGGCCGCATCCGTGTCGCTGTACTGGCCCGGCACGGCCAGCTTCAGCTGTTCGCGCTTGGCGAGGATTTGCGCCACCTGCTTGAGCTTTTCCCGTTCCGGCGGCAGCAGCACGGCGCTGCCCGCATCGAAATCGATGGCTTCGAGCTTGTCGGCGCTGATGCCCAGCAAGTTGCCCAGCGCGCGGAACGGCGCCGTGACGATTTTCGTCAGCACATTGCCCACGGCTTTCCAGATCAGGGCGCCGTAGCTGAATTGCGGGTCGTTCATGTCGCCCGACACGGGCAAGCCCAGGTCGATGCGCCCGTCGCTATCCTTGAGGATGGCCAGCGCCAGTTCCAACGGCAGTTTCAAGGCGTCCGGGCTGTCGATGCGCTCGCCCAGGGTCAGCTTGTCGAGCACGATCTGGTTGGTGCCGTCCAGCTGACGGTTGCGCACCTTGTATTGCAAGTCCAGCGAAATCTTGCCTTCAGCCACCTTGTAGCCGGCGAACTTCATCGTGTACGGCGAAGCGGACACCATGTCGACGTTCTTGAACACCACGTTCAAGTCCGTATTGTCGGTCGGGGCGAACGGATTTAATTGACCACGCACGCGGGCCAGGCCGAATTCGTCGATGCGGCCGTCGAGTTCGATCTGGCTGCGCGCATCGCGCTTCGTCGACAGGCCCGTGACGACGCCATTCAATTCATATATCTTCGCGGCGAACTGGGGCCGCAAGCTCAGGTCGGCAAAGTCCAGCTTGGCATTCTGCAGGCGCACGCGGCGCACGCGCACGGGGAAGGCGGCATCGGCGGCCGGCGTGGCGGTGGCCGACGGCGCGGGCGCGGCCGGTTCCGGCGCTTTCACCAGCAAGCGCTGCGCGTTCAGGCTGCGGTCGTTTTCGATGATCAGCTGGGCGTTCGGTTCGACCACGCGCAATTCGGGGATGTCGACAAAATCGGGGCCCACGCTGGCCGTCAGCTTGTCGGCGCGCACGCTTTTCCACGAGGCAAAGCGCTTGCCATCCGTTTCATTGAGCACGAGGCCCGCGATGTCCACGCCGCCCACATAGCGCACTTTCGGCGCTTTCGGCGCGCCGCCGCCCGTCGTCAGGCGGCCGCTGCCGGAGAGCGAGCCGCCCGCCAGTTTCAGTTTCAGATGCTGCGCCAGCAAGGGTTGCACGGGGGCCAGGGTCAGTTGTTTCAAATTCAATTGCGCATCGACGGCGCCCGTGCCCGGCACGAACTTGCCGTTGGCAGTGAGCAAGCCGCCTTCGCGCAGGCCCACGCCCAGCTCGAACGGCAGCGCCTGCTGCATGTCGTTGCTGACGTTCTGCAGGGACAATCTGGCATCCTGCAGATTACCCTTGATACCCGTGCCCGCATCATCGAAACGGGCGCCGAACTTGCTCAGCTCTACCTTGTCTACTTTGGTGGACCACGGCGCGGATGGCGCATCCTTGGCCGGGTCGGTTTTGCCGGAGGCAAACACGGGCAGCTTTTGCGCAATCGCAAATTCGCCCTGGCGGTTGCGCGCCAGGTCGATTTGCGCGCCGCTGGCCGTCACGGAACCCAGGTGCACGGCATGCGCCGCCAGGTCGATCTTGCCTTCTGTAAAGCCCAACTGGGCCAGCTTGAACGGCGTTTGTGCGCCCCGCTGCATGGCGAGGTCGGCCAGGCTGAAGCTCGCGCCGTCGATCACGGTGGCCATGCCCGCTGGACCTTGTTGCAAGCCCAGTTGCAGCTGCAGTTGCAATTGTTTCGCGCTCAGCTGCAAGGCTGGCGAGATGGTTTCATCGATGGCGGACACGTCCACATTGGCCAGTGCCAGCTGTTTCAAGTCCACCTTCCATTTGCCAGGCTTGGCTGGTGCGGCTGGCGCGGTGGCGGCGGGCGCGGGATTACCCGGCAGCATCAGGTTCGCCACGTCGATCTCGCCCTTGCTGTCGCGGCGCACGGCCACTTTGCCGCCATACAAGTTGATTTTATCCACGGTCACGCTCTGGCGCGCCAGGTCCACGTTCACGCCGGCGACGCCCAAAGTATTGAGCGAAGTAAATGCTTCTCCCTTGCCGTCGCGCACCAGCGCCAGGTCGTGCAGGGCCAGGCCCGCGCCTTTGACGCTCGCTTCCAGCTTGCCGTCCGCATAGGAAAAGGCGTAGGGCAGGCGCGCCGACAATTGTCCGCTCGTCACCGTGGCGCGCGTATAGGCTTTCAGATACGCGGCCAGGCCGGGCAGGGAAGCGTCGTTCAGTATCAGTTCGCCTTCCCCCCGGATCGGGCTGAGCGAGGCCGTGCCGCGCCAGTGCAGCTTGCCGCCGCGCGCCGCGTCGGCGCTGAGGCTGTAGCTGCCGTTGGCGTCGGGCAGGGTCGAAATATTGTCGAGCGTAAAGTTGATGGGCGTGAAGTTGTCCGCATAGCCCGCCTTCTGATCGTGCCAATCCACTTTGCCTTGTTCCAGCGCAAAGTGGGCGATGACGAGGCGCGGCATGCCGCCTTCGCTTTTTTCCGGATGGTTGCGTTGCCAGGTGGCCAGCACTTCGGCCAGGTTGAACTTGCCGTCCGGCGTGATCGTCAGCTGGGCTTGCGGCGCCGTGATGCGGATTTCCGCCAGGCTCCAGGCGCGGCGCACGATGGATTTCCATTCCAGCTGCACGGCCAGGGCGCCGATGGACAGCAGCGGTGCGCCGCCCTTGCCATCCGCACTGGCCGCTTCCTTGAAAGCGATCTGGTCCGCTTCCAGGCGCAGGGTAAACGGATTGAAGCGCACGTCGGCGATGCTGGCCTGGCGCGCGAGTTCTTTCTCGGCAAATTTGGGCAGCTGGTGCTTGATGACGTAGGGCACCAGCCAGAAGCCGGCCGCGCTGTAGGCGGCCAGGGCGCAGCCTGTGCCAACGGCCCAGCGCTGCCAGCGTTTCCAGCGAAATGTTTTCGTCTGCACGCTTTTGTTGTCGATTGTATTCACGAACTTACCTTTTGATCTTGTTGGGCGGCACATCTTGCACGCCGTGACTGTCAGTATGCCTCTTTGCGGCTGTGTCTGCAAAATCCAAACGTGTTCAAGTGATAACAGGCGGCCTGGCGGACTGTTTATCTTATGAAATTCTCAGATTCTCACGAATTGTCACTTATTTATTGCGAATGATTCTCGTTACGGATATTATGCGCGGTAACTTGAAGTTTCCTTCTATCACTGTTCTCTGTTGAAAGACCCGTTTATATGCGCGCAGCTTTTCCTTCCTTGCAACTACTTCCAGTGGCAGCCGCCTTGTCGCTGGCTTTCGCTTCCCACACGGCCTGCGCCGCCAATGGCGCCAACGGGCAGGACGACTTGACGGCTGGCGATGAGAAAGTCATGCAGGCGGTGCAGGTGACGGGTGCGCGCGCGCAAGGCCTGGTGCCCACCACCACCGAGGCGGGCAGCTTCCGTGGCGCCAACATCATGGACGTGCCATCGACCGTCAACGTGATCACGCGCGAACTGCTGGAACAGCAAGCCGTGTCCGGCCTGTATGACGCCGTGCGCAATACGGCTGGCGTGACGCGCCAGCAAAACGGCGGCGATACCTGGGATCAGCTGGTGGTGCGCGGCATCGCCGTGGAAAACCGCACGAATTACCGCCTCAATGGCTCGTTGCCCATCATGAACTTTTCGCAAGTACCCATGGAAAACAAGGAGCGCGTGGAAGTGCTGAAGGGCGCTTCTGCCCTGTATTACGGCTTCACCTCGCCGGCTGGCGTCGTCAACTTCGTCACCAAGCGCGCCGGCAGCAAGCCCGTCACGAGCATGGGCTTGAGTCTCGACGACCGGGGCAGTGCCGTGGCAAACGTGGACATCGGCCGCCGCTTTGGCGCGGAGCAGGAATTCGGCGTGCGCGTGAATGCAGCCGGCGGCACCCTGGGTTCCTGGCTGGACAATGTCGGCAACGGCAACCGCAGTTTCATTTCCACGGCGCTGGACTGGCGCGTGACGAACAAGCTGCTGCTGAAAGCGGACCTGGAATACGACCGCCGCCGGGTGACGGAGCAGGCGGGCGTGGCCTTGCCGGCCGCCGTGAAAGGCGTGATCAGCTTGCCGCGCGCCGTCGATCCGCGCAAGCTGATCGGCCCCGACTGGTCGAATTTCGAGGCGCAGACGAAAAACGCGCAATTGCGCGCCGACTACGCCATCACGGATGGCTGGGCCCTGACGGTCGAGGCGGGTCACTCGGAAACGGCGCGCGACCGCCGCCTGGCCATCTTCCGCCTGAACAATGCGGCGGCGCTGGCCACGGGAGCGGGCCGCATCACGGGCAATATGCAGCATCACGTGACGGTGTCGGACTTGCTGCGCGCGGAACTGGCCGGCACGTTCAATACGGGTTTCATTGCCCATGAACTGACCCTGGGCGCCTCGCGCACGGACAAGTCGCAAGATCCTATCTACCAGAGCAACTATACGATCGCCTCGCAAAACCTGTACAACCCCGTGCCCGTGACAAATGTCGTGTTCGGCCCGAAGCCGACTTCGCCGACGACGGCCGCGCTGGACACGCGCGACACGGGCCTGTATGCGCTCGACCGCATGGTCTTCAGCCCGCAGTGGCAAAGCGTCATCGGCGTGCGCCGCACCAGCTATCAAAGCGACCAGGGTGCCAGCCACTATGACGTCAGCAAGACGACGCCGATGGTATCGCTGGTCTACAAGCTGACGCCGGCGATCTCGTTCTACGCCTCGTCGGCGCGGGGCCTGGAAGAGGGCGAGACGGGCCCGACGGGCACCGTCAACCAGAACGTCAAGATGGCGCCCGGCGTGAGCAAACAGAAGGAACTGGGCGCGCGCTGGCTGACGCCGGGCGGCACCCTGGTGTCGGCCGCGCTGTTCGACATCACGCGCCCCGGCTATTACACCAACAGCAGCAATGTGTTCACCTCGGATGGCGAACAGCGCTACCGCGGCCTGGAATTGTCGACCCAGGGCAAGCTGACGCGCCAGTTGTCGTGGCAAACGTCGGCCCAGTTCCTCGACCCGAAATTCGAGCACATCAACGCCGACTACAACGGCAAGGCGCCTGAAAACGCGTCCAAGCGCACGGCCAGCGCCTTCCTCGCCTACGCCCTCGACGCCGTGCCTGGCCTGTCCGTCAATGGCGGCGCGTATTACTACAGCGCCCGTCCCGTCAACGACCTGAACCAGGCATTCCTCGGCGGTGTGACCTTGTTCAGCGCCGGCGCCCGCTATGCCAGCACGCTGATGCAGAAATCCGTCGTGTGGCAGCTCAACGTGGAAAACGCGGCCGACAAGCGCTACTGGGCTGGCGCCGGCACGCGCCTGGCGTCCGGTGCGCCGCGCGCCATCAAGCTGAGCATGAAGGTGGACCTGTGATGCGCCTGCTCAACACCGCATTGGCGACGGCCTTGCTGGCGGGAACGTTGCATGTGCAGGCGGCGGAGGCTGTTGCTGGCAAACAAGTGTTGCTGGTGGTGCGCCTGGAAGGCAAGAGCTTGCCTTTTGACGAGAAAATCAGGGAACACCTGGAGGCGCGCGGCTATGCCGTCACGCTGCACAGCCAGTACGCGCCCGTGTCCGGCGCGCAAGGCAAGGACCTGGTGATCCTGTCGTCGACCATCCGGGGCCGCGACTTGCTGGGCGCTTACCGCAACGTCACGGTGCCCGTGCTGACGTGGGAAAACGATTTGTATGACGACCTGTCGATGACGGGCAAGCGGGCCGGCGTGGACTATGGCACGGTGGAAAAGTCGCGCTATGTGTGGCTGGTCAACGCTCCCCACGCGCTGGCGGGCGGCTTGCCGGCCGGCACGGTAGATATTTATCAAAAGCAAGCCACCATGAGCTGGGGCAAGCCTGGCCTGGGCGCGACGACCATCGCCACCATCTATGGCGAACCGGAAAAAGCTGCCATCTTCGGCTATGAAAAGGGCGCCACCATGGATTACGACAGCCTGGCGCCTGCGCGCCGGGTCAGCTTCTTCCTCGACAATGAAACCTTCACGAATCTGTCGCCGGCCGGCTTGCGCCTGTTCGACGCGGCCGTGGACTGGGCCAGCGATGGCAAATAGCCCATCCTTGACGCTGGCGGCGCTGATGCTGGCCATGTCCGCACCGGCAGCGGGCGCAGCCGCACTCGACCCCGCCTTGCCCGCCTACGTGCCGCAGCCCGTCAAGGTGCCGGCCACGGCCGGTTACCTGGACCGCAAGACGGGCGCGGCCATGATAGGCGGCGCCGAACACGTGGCTTCCGTCGTTGGCCAGTGGAATGCCCTGTTTGCGGCCAGCCACCCGGGCATCGTCCTGGGGTTTGACGGCAAGGGCACCAGCAGCGCCGTGCCGCTATTGATGCACGACAAGCTGTTGTTCGGCGCCATGGGCCGCGCCATCAATCCCATCGAGCTGGTGCCATACCGCAAGATCGTGGGGCGCGACGCGCTGGAAATCCGCATCGCGCACACGGCATCCACGCCGGGCGAGCACCTGGCCACGTCCCTGGCCGTGTACGTGAACCGCGCCAATCCATTGATGCGGCTGACGGCGGCGCAAGTGTCGCAAATTTTATCTGTCGGCAATCCAGGCGGCGACTTCAGCCGCTGGGGGCAGCTGGGCTTGAGCGGCGAATGGCGCGAGCGCGCGATCCACCCGTACGGCACGGCCGCGTACACGGGCTTTGGCGACTACTTGCAGCGTGAACATTTCCAGGGCAGGGCGCTGGCACTCAATCACGAAGAGCTGGGCAACACGGCCGCCATCACGGGCCGCATCGCGCAAGACCCGGCCGGCATCGGCGTGGCCGCGCTCGGTGTGCAGCACCCGCAGCTGCGCCAGGTGGCCATCGTGGGCGCGGATGGCCGGGCGACGACGGGCACGGACGAGGAAGTGGTCGCGCAACGCTACCCGTACGGCCGCTACGTGTACCTGTACGTGCGCCGCTTGCCGGGCCACGCCGTCGATCCGCTGGCAAAGGAATACCTGCGCCTGGTGCTGTCGCGCGAGGGACAGGCCATCATCGCCGCGCAGCCGGGCGGCTATCTGCCCCTGACGGCCGCGCAAGCCAGGGCTGAACTGGAGAAACTCGAATGACGCTGTTGAACAAGACCGCACTGGCCGCTTGCTGCGTGCTGGCGTCCGCCGTGCAGGCCGCGCCCCTGGGCGTTGATCCCGCGCAAACCTATGTGAACCGTGACGGCACGGTGGCCATCGTCGGCAATGATGGCCTGGAAGAAGTGATGACGCAGTTGAACGCGCTGTTTACGCGTCAGCATCCGCAGGTGCGCTTCAGCTTGCGCATGGAAGGCTCGTCGGCCGGCATGCCCGCACTGACGGCGGGCGCCACGGCGTTTGCGCCGCTGACGCGCGACATGTGGCCGGGCGACCAGGCGGCCTTCCGGCAAGTCTTCGGTTACGACGCCACTCCCGTGCGCATCGGCTACAACGGCCACGGTCCCCGTCCGCCGGCCAAGACGCCGCCCGCCGTGTACGTGCACCGCGACAACCCCTTGGCGGGCTTGACGATGGAGCAGCTGGGTCAGGTATTCACGGCAGGCGCACCGGGAGGCGACGCCAACCTGTGGTCGCAGCTGGGCGCGACAGGGGATTGGGCGCCGCGCCGCATCCACGCCTACGGCTTGCGCGACGATGGCGGCTTCGCCACGGGCTTGCGCCATGCGCGTTTCGGCAAGCGTCCGTTTGCCGCCAGGTACGAGGCGCTGGCCTCGCGCGAAGCCGTGATCCGCGCCGTGGCCGCCGACCGCTATGGTATTGCCGTGCTGGGCTGGGTCAATGCGGCACCCATCTCGGACCAGGTGCGCGTGCTGCCGCTGGCGGCGGCCCGGGGCGCGCCATACTACGGTCCCGATAAGGCCACCGTGCGCGCCGGCAATTACCCGCTGACCATGCCCGTGCAGCTGTACGTGAACCGCGCGCCGGGGAAGAGGCTCGATCCGCTGGTGAAAGCGTACCTGCAGCTGGCCCTGTCGCCGCAGGGACAAGCCATCATTCTGGCCCAGCAGGATAGCGAAGAGGGCTACTTGCCGCTCAGCGAACAGGACTTGCAGGCCGAGATCAAGAAACTGGACGCTTTGTAAAGTTTCTTTGACCACATGGCTGGCTGCAGGGCAGGGCGGCCGCTATAATGCCGCCATGTTTATTCGCCAAGGCCGCGCCGTCGTCGTCCTGTGGATCGCGTGCCTCGCCATCCTCATGGCCGCGCTCGCCCCCACCTTGTCGCGCGCGTTCACGGTCGCCAGCGGGCAGGCCGTGCCCAGCTTCGAGATCTGTTCCGTGGCGGGCGGCATGAACATGCTGCCCGTGAAATTGTCCACGGACACACCCGATCCCGCCAAGGACGGCATGCGCATGGGCGATTGCCCGTGCTGCAGCATGCATGCCGATACCCTGGCGATACCGCCCACCTCCCTCGTGCTCGCTTCCGGCGAACTCATCACGGGCTTGCTGCCCGAGTTGTTCTACCAATCCGCCACGCCATTGTTCGCCTGGACGCCCGTCCAGCCCCGTGGCCCGCCCGCCGCTTTCTGATCTGTCCTTTCCCTGAACGGCCTTGCCTCGCACTTGTCGTGCGCTGGCGCCTGTTCGTCTTGCCCATACAGAAACTGAAAGCAGCACCATGAAACATTTACCGTTATTGATTTCCCTCGCCATCGCCATGCCTGCCGTGGCGCAAACGCGTAGCGAAGCCGGCACCACCGTGCTGCCGGAAATGAAAGTCATCGTCACGGCCATAGGCGACGGCTACCGTCCTGCCGCCGACACGGCGCTGATGCTGTCGAGCACCCCCGGCTACAGCGTGGCGGCAGGTGGCGGCGTGTCCGGCTTGCCCGTAGTCAATGGTTTCGCGGATGACCGCATCAAGATTCGCATCGACGGCATGGAACTGACGTCGGCCTGCGCCAATCATATGAATGCGCCGCTGTCCTACATTGATCCGCAACAAGTTCAGCGCATCCGCCTGATCGCGGGCGTGACGCCCGTCAGCGCGGGCGGCGACAGCATCGCCGGCACCATCGAGGTGCAGTCGAACGCGCCCGTGTTCGCCCAGCCCGGCGCAGGCTTGCTGACGCAAGGCAGCTTTGCCGTCTCGGGACGCAGCGTCAACAACAGCGTGGCGACCAGCGTGAATGCGTCGGCCGCCAGCGATACCTTGAGCGTCGGCTACAGCGGCGCTTACACGCGCGGCCACAGCTATGAAGACGGGCATGGCAACACCGTGCTGGCCAGCATGTTCGAGAGCATCAACCAGTCCATCGTGCTGGCGGCGAAAGGCCAGGGCCAGCAGCTGACCCTGCGCGCCGGCGTGCAGCACATCCCGTACCAGGGTTTTCCCAACCAGTACATGGATATGACGGACAACCACGGCCAGTTCGCCAATCTCGCGTACAAGGGCGAATTCGGCTGGGGCGTGCTGGACGCGCGCGCCTACTGGCAGCAGACGGACCATGAGATGGGCTTTTTCAGCAGCGAGCGCAAGGGCTCGATGCCGATGCTCACGCATGGACGCAACACGGGCTATGCGCTGATGGCCAGCTTGCCGACGGCGGCGGGCGAGTTGCGCCTGGGCCAGGAGTGGCACGGCTTCCGCCTCGACGACTACTGGCCGGCCGTGCCCGGCTCCATGATGATGGGTCCGCGCACCTACCTGAACATCAACGACGGCAAGCGCGACCGCACCGTGCTGTTTGGCGAACTGGAAACGCGCCACGATGCGCGCTGGACCAGCGTGCTGGGCGTGCGCGGCGAATCCGTGCGCATGGACACGGGCGACGTGCAATCGTATGGCACCAACATGATGAACATGCCGGACCTGATGGCCGCCAAGGCTTTCAATGCGCGCAGCCGCAGCCAGCGCGACACGAATATCGATGCCTCGGCGCAAGCCACTTTCACGCCCGATGCGGCCAGCAGCTATGAATTCGCGCTGGCGCGCAAGGTGCGCTCGCCCAATCTGTACGAGCGTTATTCCTGGGGCCGCGGTTCGATGGCCATGACCATGACCAACTGGTTTGGCGACGGCAACGGCTATGTGGGCAACATCGACCTCAAGCCCGAGACGGCTTACACGGCAGCATTGACGGTCGACTGGCATGGCGGCGGCGAGGAAGGCTGGTTCGTGCGCGTCAATCCCTATTACAGCAAGGTCGACAATTACATCGATGTCGACGTGCTGGCGTCTTTCCATCCGTACATGAAAATGGGTGCGAATGGCAACTTGCTGCGCTTTGCCAACCACGACGCCAAGCTGTACGGCGCCAATGTGGCATGGCAGCTGCCGCTGGCCAGCAGTGCCCGCTGGGGCCGTTTCATGGCGATGGGCAATGCCGCTTATACGCGGGGCAAGCGCAGCGATGGCGGCGACCTGTACCGCATGATGCCGTTCAACGCCTTGCTGGCCGTCGAGCACAAGCTGGGCGCCTGGAGCAACCGCATCGAAACGAAGATCGTGGCCCGCAAGGACAAGGTCGATGCGCGCCGCTTCGAACCGGAAACGGGCGGCTATGCCCTCGTCAACCTGCGCAGCAGCGTGGCATTGAACAAGATGGCCAGCCTGAGCGCGGGCGTGAGCAACCTGTTCAACCGCGCCTACGCGGACCCGCTGGGCGGCGTGTACCTGTCGGGCTTGAAGGCGAATGGCGGGGCGCTGCAAGCCTTGCCGGCCGAGGGCCGGTCGATTGATCTGGGGCTGCAGCTGAAGTTCTAACAGCAATGGCGCCTTCCCGTTGCCGGCGCGGGAGGGGAAGGCGCCTGCCAAGTGCACCGCATCGGCGCTGGCCAGGTGCTTGTGACAATGTGCGCATGTTTCTTCTTGGTAATTTGTTATGCTGCATGGCGTCCGGTTTTCGGCGTTTGCCGCACAGGCGGGCGATGGCGAGGCTTGCGGGGGTGGTCGGAAGTGGGCGCCGTGCCGCTAAAGCCGTAAGGGGATTACTTTTCCTGGTTAATTCATCGTCGTCCTGTTTCACCCGTTCATGCCATCGGAAACCTGTGAAATATCAAAAAATACTCGGCGAAGATGCCGCCGCCATCGTGCTGTCCCTGAGCGTTGTTGCATATGTGACATCCCTGTTTTTAAGGGCAATCGTGGACTCCCACGAAGTCTTGCTGGGCGGGGGCGTGTTATTGCTCGGCTGGCTAGGGCCGCTGGCCGGCAGTTTTGCCTGGTTTGCCAATCCGCTGCTTATTTTTGCCATGTATTTTTCGAAAGAGAAGCCCAGTGCCGCGATGCTGGCCGTTTTTTTTGGCTTTGTGCTGGCACTGACCACCTTTGGCATTAAAGAAATTCCCAGTGATAATGCTTCCTACACGGTGCTGGGATTCGGCGCCGGATGCTATCTTTGGCTGGCCTGTTTTCCAGCCGTGTTCATCGCCTCGTTCTTAAACAGCAAAAAATCCAGGGCACTTGCTCCTGGCGAATAGCCTTGTTTTTTCTATTGCGGCATGACAGGTGATCTCCCGTCACCTGTTGGCTGATCAACCATCCTTTGCCAGGCGCGTCCGGATGCGGTCTAATCATGGCTTGTTCCTTTCCGAGGTTGCCATGCTGCCCACTTCCGCCATCGCCGCGCTGTGCGAAAAATTTCCCCTGATTACAGAACTGATGGCCTTGCAGCCCTTGAGCTGGTTCAATCCCCGCATTGCGCCGGCGGCCGAGGCCTTGCACGACGTGGGCTTGACGGCGGACGATGTGGCGCAGGCCAGCGCGCGCCTGGCGCGCTTTGCGCCATATCTGGCCAAGGCGTTTCCGGAAACGCAGGCCAGCGGCGGCGTCATCGAGTCGCCCGTCGTGCCGCTGCCCGTCATGCAGGCGGCGCTTGGCATGACGAGCGGTCAGCTATGGCTCAAGCAGGATAGCCATCTGCCCATTTCCGGTTCCATCAAGGCGCGCGGCGGCATCTATGAAGTGCTGAAGCACGCGGAAATGCTGGCGCTCGACGCCGGCTTGCTGCAGAAGGGCGATGATTACAGCGTGCTGGCCAGCGACGCCGTGCGCGCCTTCTTTGGCCAGTATGCGATCGCCGTCGGCTCCACGGGCAATCTGGGCTTGTCGATCGGCATCATGAGCGCGCGACTGGGCTTTCGCGCCACCGTGCACATGTCCGCTGACGCGCGGCAATGGAAGAAGGACAAGTTGCGCAGCCACGGCGTCACCGTCGTCGAATACGCAACCGACTACAGCGTGGCCGTGGAAGCGGGACGCAAGCAGGCGGAGAACGACCCGACCTGCCACTTCGTCGACGATGAAAATTCGCACGACCTGTTTCTCGGCTACGCGGTGGCGGGCCAGCGCCTGAAAGCCCAGTTTGCCGCAAGCGGCGTCGCGGTCGATGCGGCCCACCCCCTGTTCGTGTACTTGCCGTGCGGCGTCGGCGGCGGCCCCGGCGGCGTGGCCTTCGGCTTGAAGCTGGCCTTTGGCGATGCCGTCCACTGCGTCTTCGTCGAGCCGACCCACTCGCCGTGCATGCTGCTGGGCGTGCACACGGGTTTGCACGAGGGAATCAGCGTGCAGGAGATCGGCATCGACAATGTCACGGCCGCCGATGGCCTGGCCGTGGGACGCCCGTCCGGTTTCGTCGGACGCGCCATGCAGAGGCTGATCGACGGCTACGCCACCGTCACGGATGAAGAACTGTACCGTTTGCTGGCGACGCTTGAGCAAACGCAAGGCTTGCGTTTGGAACCGTCCGCCGTGGCCGGTTTCGCCGGCATCCAGCCCGTGCTGGCCGCGCCGCAATACCAGCAGCACCTGGAAACGGCCACGCATCTGGTGTGGGGCACGGGCGGCAGCATGGTGCCGGAGCAAGAGATGGCCGCCTACGTGGCGCGCGGCCGCGCCTTGCTGGCGGCCGGAGCCGCTTGATGCCGGCCGGCGCGCCGATCAGGGCCACGCTCACGGCCAGCCAGTTCGCCAACCTGCATACCTTTCTCGTGGCGGCGCGCCATGCCAGTTTCGCGCTGGCGGCGCAGGAACTGGCGCTCACGCCCAGCGCCGTCAGCCACCGCATCGCGCGGCTGGAAGCGGGGCTGGGTCTGCGCTTGTTCGAACGCCTGACGCGCCAGGTCAGGCTGACGCAAGACGGCGAGCGCATCTTCGCGGCCCTGCAAACGGGCTGGGACAGCCTGCATGCGGCCCTTGCCGGCGGCGATGCGCTGACGGGCAGCGTCACCGTGCATGCGCGTCCGTCGGTCGCGCAATGCTGGCTGGTGCCGCGCCTGGCGGGCTTCGCTGCGCAGTATCCGGATGTGTCGATCGACTTGCGCGTGGGCAATGACGCCGTCGACTTTCGCGCCGGCCAGGTCGACCTGGCTTTGCACTATGGCGACGGCCACTTTCCCGGCCTCGTATCGCGCAAGCTGATGGATGAATGGCTGGCGCCCGTCTGCAGCCCGCAGTATGCGCGCGAGCACGGCTTGCTCGATGCGCCACACAACTTGTCCGGCGCGACGGTGCTGCACGACACCCTGGCCTGGCCCGCCTGCGCGCCCGATGCCGAGTGGCGCCTGTGGCTGGACGGGCAGGCATCCGGCGTGGACTTGCCCGCGCGCAGCCTGCGCTTCGACCGCGCCGACCTGTGCGCGCAGGCGGCCATCCACCACGCGGGCGTGGCCATGGGCCGGCGTCAGCTGGTGCAACCGTGGCTGGCCAGCGGTCAGCTGGTCTTGCCGTTCGGCGGATTCAACCTGGCCAGCCCGCAGGCGTATTACCTCGTGCACGCCGCGCGCACACCGTTGCCGGCACGAGTGCAGGCGCTGTCCGACTGGCTCGTGGGGCAGGCTATTTGATACACTGCGCCCCTTACCAAGCAACGCGCCAGAAAGCAGCCCCATGCAACCATCTCCCTTGACCTCCACCGCGCCAGCGGAATTGCGTGCATCTGCGCTCGCTTGCCTGCTCGAACCCGACCCGGCGACGAAGGTGGCGATGGTGGCGGCCATGGCCGCAGCCGAGCTTGCGCTGGACGTCAAGGCGCCGCTGGCGCCGTCCGGCGCCGTGCCGGGCCGGCCCGCACGTCCGGAGCTGGTGCCGCCGCGCCTGGTGGGACGGCGCTCGATGATCACGCCGGAAGGACGCGCCATGCTCGTCCACGCGCTGGCGCACATCGAATTCAATGCGATGAACCTGGCGCTCGACGCCCTGTGGCGCTTCCCTGATTTGCCGGCCGAGTACTACACGGACTGGCTGCGCGTGGCGAAGGAGGAAGCGACGCATTTCGCCATGCTGCAGGCGCACCTGCAGGTGCTGGGCCACACGTATGGCGACTTTCCCGGCCACGACAGCCTGTGGGAAATGGTCGACAAGACGCGCGGCGACGTGCTGGCGCGCATGGCGCTGGTGCCGCGCACCCTGGAAGCGCGGGGTCTGGACGCGATTCCGCCGCTGCGCGCCAAGCTGGCGCAGGCGGGAGACATGGCCGCCGCCGCCATCCTCGACATCATCCTGCGCGATGAAGTGGGGCACGTCGAGATCGGCAACCGCTGGTACGGCTACCTGTGCGATCAGCGGGGGCTGGAACTGCGCGCCACCTATGCGGAGCTGGCGCTGCGCTACGAAGCGCCCACCCTGCGCGGCCCGTTCAATCTGGAAGCGCGGCGCCGGGCGGGGTTTTCGGAGCTGGAACTGTCCGACTTGCCTGCCTGAACACGCCCGGGGCGCCGCCCGGCTGTTCAAGGATGGGCCGTCATGCTCAGATGCCAGTGGTGCAAGTGGGACGGGTCGATGCTCACCTTGAGGGGTTTGGTCCACACCGGCACGCCCGGTATCCGCGCGTGCGGCGGGCTGGCGAAACAGCCGTCGATGAGGGCCAGCTTGATGAAACGGTGGCCGATGTAGACGACGCGCGTGCTGGCGGCGCCCGCTTCCAGGGTCAGCATGGCCCGGTTGGCCGTGATCCACGCGCCCAGCCTGGCCAGTTTCGGCTTTTTCGGCAAGCCGGCCGCCACTTCCGCTTCCGCATCGTTGATCAGCTGCAGAATGGCGGCGCCATTGCCCAGGCCGCCCAGCTCGTCCGAATAGCCGCCCGCGCCATCCGCGTAGCGCATGTCGATCTGCTGCCCATCGCTGTGGCCGTCGTGGTCGAGGATGGAACGGCCTGACGCCTCCTGCGTCACGTGCTGGCCGCTGATATCGTTGAAACGGTAGGGTTTTCCCGCCAGCCAGGCGATGGTCAGGCGCGTGGCCCACGAATCGCCGCCGTCATCGCGCGGCCCGTAGCGCCGCTTCGCCAGCGCCGCTTCGTTGTTGGCAAGATACAGCGGGATGAACGCCGTGTCGCCCTTGAGCGCCACTTGCCCCCCTTCCGCGGGGTCGGACACGGCGTTGGCATTGCCGACGCGTCCCTTCAGGCGGACGGTGAGCACGGCTTTCCTGTCGATTTTCGGCCCCGGGAAGTCGGGCAGTTTCAGGCGCGGGAAGGTGATCCTGTCCTTGCCGCGGATGTTGGCCTGGTCGAGCAGATTGACCGTGCTGAAGGCCGGGTTGGCGCCGTCGGCCGACATGCCGATATTCACTTCGGTCAAGTTGACCCGCTCCGGCGAATAGCGCACTTCCAGTGAGATGGTGTGCCGGTCGGGCGTGTTCTGCGGCACGGACACGTAGGGGCCGGGGAGGTTGTGCGCGAGATTGCGCGGCTGCAGCACGGGATGCAGGTCCGCATTGATGGGGAACAAGCGCGCCCGCGTGATCTTCAAGCCCTTGCAGGCCAGGCTCAGTTCCACCGTAGTGAGCGTGGCCAGCAGGCTGTCGCCGATATTCGTGGCGCTGGCGGCGCCCGTGATGAGGAGCGGCCCCGCCCTGGTTTCCTGGCTGACATCCACGCATTCCGTCCTGACGGTAGTACCCTGCGTGAAATGCGACTGGTTGACGGCGCCCATGTTTGCCAGGTCGACGCCCGGCAAGCCGACCACGACGTAGGACCAGGTGTCGTTGTACTGGCTTTGCTGGGTCGTATAGGTGGGATATTCCGCCGTCCTGACGGTGATTTTCACGCCCACGTCCTGCGTGCCTTTCGGTACCGTGTAGCTGAAGGGCCGCACGACGGTCTGGTTTTGCGGGCCGGCCGTGGCGGTGAAGGACTGCGTGCCGTCCAGGTCCTCATCCTGCGGCGTGGCCGGCGCCGGCACGGCCATGGCCTGCGCCGCTTGCCGCGCCGGCGGCGCGGCGCCATCCTGCGTCACGGGAGCGGCGGTCCATGGCGCCGTCGCCGCCTGCAAGCCGGGGCCGGCGGCATACGGGTAGGTGATGCTGACGTTGACGATGGTGCTGGTGGGGAAGATGGCCGTGCTGATGCCGACGACATTCGGATGGTCGAGATCGTTCAGGGTCAGCTGGTAGGTGTCGGGAATGACGCTGTCGAAATGGAAGGCGCCCGCCGC
Source organism: Janthinobacterium sp. SUN033 (assembly GCF_030397595.1). Classification (NCBI taxonomy): domain Bacteria; kingdom Pseudomonadati; phylum Pseudomonadota; class Betaproteobacteria; order Burkholderiales; family Oxalobacteraceae; genus Janthinobacterium; species Janthinobacterium sp. SUN033. Next base: position 1,427,368 of record NZ_JAPQNV010000001.1, on the reverse strand, counting down.
GTCGATCACGGCCACGCGGCGCAGGTGGAAGTTATAGCCTGTGAGCAAGATTTTCTTGCCGGCCAGGCCGCTGGCGTTGCCGCCTGCCGGCGTGCGCATCTGGCCCTGCAGCACGGTGGCGGCCTTGATGACGGTGAGCGCGTACGACACGGCAAATTCGCCATCCTGCGTGACAAAATTCAGGTGCAGCTGCAGCGCGCCGGCCGGCAGCACGTTCAGCAGCTGCTGCATGGCCGTGGCGCTGATGCTGAAGCTGCCCGTGTCCGCATGAAAGACCCAGTAGGAATGGATGGCCACCGTCGCGCCGCTCTGCGCCGCCAGGAAGCCGCCGCTGTCGTTGCGCAGGTTCATCGGCGCCACGCCCTCGAGGCGGAAGGAGAGGCCGCCGGGCTGCAGCGTATTGTTCTGCCCCAGGCCGCCGATGGCCAGCTTCGGCGGCGCGGGCGGCAGCGAGCCGTTCTCGAGCGGCTCGACATACACGTGCAGGGCGGTCGGCAGCTCGCTCTGGATCAGCAGGTCGAGGGTGGTGACGATGTTGCCCTTGGTGACAAAAAACTGCGCGTGCTGGTCTTCGCCCGTGTCGCCCGGGGTGGAAAAGCGCAGGCTGCCATCTTTCAGCAGCACGTCCGTCACGGCGCCGCTGGCCGCGACCTTGTCGGCGCCGGCGGGAAAACCCAGTTCGGCCAGCGGCAAGCTGACCACCTGCGCCGGGCGCACGGGGTCGAGCGCCACGCTGGCGCCGGACGTGATGTTCCACGCCAGGCCGCCAAGCTCGAACGGACGCGTGCGGTCGATGCGCAGGGTGATGGTGTCGTCGGGAGTGACCGTCGCGCCCGCGTCGATGCCGCCGGCCAGGACGCTGTCGTCCACGATGCTGGCGCCGGCAGGCACGCTGGCCAGGATGGCGCGCACGTTGCTTGCCGCTTCGCTGCCATTGTTGCGGATGCTGATGCGGAACGTGTAGTCGTAGGTGCGGCGGTTGATGCGCTGCTCGCCCACCTTGCGCAGTGCCGTCACCGTGAAGGGGCCGGCAGCCTGGCCGGCGTCCGCGCTGGCCGCCAGGGGCACGGCCGTGTCCGGCCCCAGCGTATCCGCATCCGCCGCCAGCATGACTTTCGGCGTAGGCGGCTGCGTCGGATCGTTCGAACCGCCGCAGGCGCACAGGCTCAGGGTCAGCAATGGGGCCAGCACGGCGGCGGCCAGCTGCCGGCGCCGCAGGCACAGCATGGCCAGCACGCCGGCCAGCAGCAGCCAGGGCGTGGAGGGCAGGGTGATGGCGGCCGGCTGCGTGCTGCCGGAGTCGAGTTCGATGAAGGAAACGGGGTCGAGGATGGAAAACGGCTGGGCGCCGGGGCTGCCCGCGCCCAGGTAGTCGAAGGTGACGGAAAAGCCCGTGGCCGTGGCACCGGGATTGATGCCGCCGGCCAGCGCCAGCGCGTCGAGGTAGCCGCTGGCGGGGATGGCGGGATCGGGCTGCACCAGCAGCACGTCCCAGCCGGGCGCCGTGGAAACGTTGTGCAGGCTGGCATACCGGCCCACGTTGAAGAACAAGGTGAATTCCCCGATGGGCACGCCCAGGGTGGTATTGCTGACGGTATAGTCGTAGCGCCACTGCGTGCCGCCCAGCGCGGTTGCCGTGTAGCCGATGTGGGTGGCGTGCGCGGCGGACATGGCGCAGAGCAGCAGCGCCAGCAGCGCCTGTTTGATAAAACCCATGATCGTTCCCCCGTTGACTGGCGCCAAGCGTGCCCAGGCAAGAGGTCAAGCAGGAAGCGTTCCCGTACAAAATGTGCTGTAAAAACAATGACTTGGCTGAGGCGGGGTGGTGCCGGTGTCAAATCCGCCGACACGGGTTTTTATGGCTGAGTCTGTCAGCGCTGTCCTACTTATCTTGTCGAAACTGTCTGATTGTATGCCCTGCGGAAACACGCGATGATGATGTTCATGCTGCAACAGCCAACCAGTCCGACGGAGTATGCGATGCAAAAGCCAGTCCAGTCCATCCACGTGAACAAGCCGTTCCTGCTGATTTGCCTGTTTACTTTCTCGACCCTGGCGGCCACCTTGATGAATACGGACGAGGCGCGGACGGACGATGCCGCCCCGGCGCCCGTGGCGCGCGACGTTGGCCACGGCGCCTTGCCCGTCTGCCGCAGCGACGCCCTCACACTGTCGGCCCAGTGCCAGCCCCAGCCGGCCCGCCAGGCTTGATGGGGTCAAGCCTGCAGGCGCTGCTGCAGCAAGGCCAGCACGGCCGCTTCTTCCGGCGCCAGCGCCGGCAAGTCGTCCTGTAATTGCTGCCGCGCCCGCGCGCGCATGCCTTCCCATAAGCTACCATCCAGATACGATTCCAGCACGGCCGGGTGCACATAGCACTTGCGGCAGATCGTCGGCGTGTTGCCCAGTTTTTTTGCCACCGACTCGATCGCTTGCACGATGTTTTTCTTCGCTTGCGCCTCGGAATCGACTTGCTCGAACGCCTGCAGGGCCAGCGCGGCCAGCAGGGTGCCGGACCAGGTGCGGAAATCCTTGGCCGTGTAGTCTTCGCCCGTCACTTCGCGCAGGTAATCGTTGACGTCGCCCGAATCGACGCCGTGGCGCGCGCCATCTTCATCGATATATTGAAACAGTTCCTGCCCCGGCAGCTCGCGCATGCGCTGCAGCACCCTGGCCAGGCGCCGGTCGCTCAGGCGGATATCGTGGCGCACGCCGCTCTTGCCCTTGAAGCGGAAGGCCACGGCGCTGCCGTCGAGCTGCACGTGGCGCGTGCGCAGGGTCGTCAGGCCGAACGATTTATTGGTGCGCGCATATTCTTCGTTGCCGATGCGCATCATCGTCAATTCCAGCAAGTGCACGATGGTGGCCAGCACTTTTTCACGGGGCAAGCCGGGCAGCTGCATACCGCGCGCGACGGCGGCGCGGATGGCGGGCAGGGCGCGGCCAAAGCTGAGCATGCGCTCATATTTCACTTCATCGCGCACCTGGCGCCAGCGCGCATGGTAGCGGTATTGCTTGCGGCCCCGCGCATCGCGCCCCGTCGCCTGCAGGTGTCCCGTCGCGTGCGGGCAGATCCACACGTCCGTCCAGGCGGGCGGTATGGCCAGTGCCTTGATGCGCGTCAAGGCGGCGGCATCGCGCAGGAACTGGCCGTCCCCGTCGCGGTAGCGGAATTTGCCGGGTTTGCCCAGGCGGGCGATGCCGCGCTGGTGGTCGCCCGTGTAGCGCAGGCCGGCGGCGCGGGCCGTGGTGGTGGCGGATATTTCCATGACGCTAGCTTACCTTGCACGCCGCGCGCCCGGCGCGCCGTTATGCTAAGGTGCGCATTCGTAACGCCGTGCGCGGCAGACAGGAGCAGCAGATGTTTGGCAGAAAAAAGAATCTGGAAGAAGACCACGCCCCCCAGGCCGACAAGCAGTATGAAAAGAAATACACGGATGACAGCTTCTGGGACAAGGTCGTCAAGTTTGCCAAGACGGCGGGGCGCGAAGTCATCGAAAAAGCCCTGTGGCTGTACTACGCGGCACAGCAGCCGAACACCCCGCTGTGGGCCAAGACGGCCATCTACGGCGCGCTCGGCTATTTCATTTCGCCCATCGACGCGATTCCCGACATCACGCCCGTCGTCGGCTATGCGGATGACCTGGCCGTGCTGGCGGCGGCCGTCGCCACGGTCGCCACCTACATCACGGCCGACGTCAAGGAACGGGCCGCCGAGAAACTGCGCGGCTGGTTCGGCGCCTAGGCTTTCTTTGCCGCCGGCGCGCCGCTGCCCCCATGGGCCAGCAGGCGCAGCACGACTTCTTTCTGGAATGAACGAAATTCCTTGTCCGCGCTGACGTTGGCGAAGGCCAGCACGGCCGTCTTGCTGGCGCGGTCGACGCAGACGACGGACGCGGCGCCCGGGTCGCCGCCGCTGTGCGTGGCCAGCGGCTTGCCGTCGACGTCGCGCAGCAGCCACACCAAGGCCTGGCGCACGGATGAATCGGCGGGCACGACGGGGGCCGCTTGCGGGGCGAAAAACAGTTGCAGGGTGGCATCTTGCAGGTAGCGGTGGCCATCGACCCGGCCGCCATTGCTGAAAATGGCCAGGAAACGGGCGAAGTCATGCGCCGAGCTGCGCAGCAGGCCGGCCGGCCAGTCCGGATAGCCGACGGGCGGCAGCACTTGCAGGCCCGGCTCCTTGTGCACATACGGCTGGGCGACGACGGCGCGCCGCGGCAAGCCTGCCAGGCTCCACGCCGTATGGTCCATGCCCAGCGGTTCGAACAGGTGCTCGTGCGTAAAGGCGTCGAGGCCATCGGGGTTCACGCGGCCCACCAGATAGCCGAGCAGGGCGATGCCGACATTGCTGTAGCGCCATTCCGTGCCGGGCCGTGCCGCAAACGATACATCCGCGTCGTACCAGGCGCCGCCGCGCGACAGATAGCCCTTGACGAAGTCGCGCAGCGGTAATCGCGGGTCGCCCTGCACGGCAAACGCCGTCGTCTTTTCGTACACGGCGTCGGAAATGCCCGAGGTGTGGTTGAGCAGATGGCGAAAGGTGATGGGCACGTCGGGAAACTTCGGGTGCATGAGCGGGAAGTCCAGGTAGGCCGCCACCTTGTCGTCCAGCTGGAAGGCGCCCTGTTCCAGCAGCATCATGACGGCCGCGGCCGTGACGAGCTTGCTGACGGACGCGACATGGAACACCGTGTTGGCATCGGCCTTCTTGCCGGCCTGGATGTCGGCCCAGCCATAGCCGCGCGCGAAGATGGTCTGCTCGCCGCGCACCACGGCCACGCCCATGCCCGGCGTTTCCGTGCGGGCCAGTCCATCGCGCATGAAGCCGTCAAATTCCGTTTCCCACGCCAGCCTGGCCGGATCGGTGGCGCAGCCCGTTTGCAGCAGGGCCAGTGAGACGCCCAGTCCCAGCACGCTTCGTCGTTTCATTGATTCTCTCTTTTGCCATTTTTAATTATCTTAACAACATTTCCGCCCGACATAGGGGCGATTGACAAAACATTGCTTTGAACCAATGACAAAGTGGGCCGACTGGTGCCTATTTGCGCCAATAGCGTTCCAGCAGGGGCTTGACCGTCAAGCCGTGCGCGACGATGGACAGGATGACGACGACCAGGGTGATGTCGGCCAGTTCGCGCGCGAGGCCCTGCGGCAAGCCATGCGCGATGGCATAGCTGAGGTAATACAGCGAGCCGATGCCGCGCACGCCGAACCAGGCGGCCAGCCCGCGCAGGCGCACGCTGGTGCCCGAAGCGAGCAAGCCGAGCATCACGCTGGCCGGGCGCGCCACCAGCAGCAGGAACAGCGCCACGCTCCACGCCTGCCAGCGCCAGGCGGCAGCCGTGACGGCGCCGCCCAGCAGCAGCACCAGGGTCAGTTCGGACAGGCGTTCCAGATGTTCCTTGAAGACGAGCGACTCGCCGCTGACGGTCAGCGGCACTTCGCTGTCGTGCGGCTGGGCGGCGGACACGGCATGGGTGTCTTGCGCCTGCAGCAAGCCTTGCCTGTCCTTGGGCGCGCCGGCCAGCCGCAGTTCCGTCTGGCGCAGGGCCACGCCCGCAAAGAACACGGCCAGGAAGCCCCAGGCGTGCAGCCATGTGGCCACGCCGTACACGCAGGCGATCAGGCCCAGGGCCGCCAGGTCGTCCAGCATCGCATGTTTCGGTTCCTTGGCGCGCACCTGCCAGCCCAGCCACGCCAGCAGCGCGCCGCCGGCCGCACCCAGGGCGATGGCGGCCCCGCTGGCCCACAACAGATCGCGCCACAGCCAGGTGGCGCCGTGGGGACCCAGCTCATGCAGGCCCAGCAAGCCCAGGCCCAGCATGACGAAAGGAAAGCCGCTGCCATCGTTCATGCCCGCTTCGCTGGTCAGCATGAAGCGCAATTGCTCGCTGTCGCCCGCATGGCGCAGCTGCACGTCCGTGGCCAGCACGGGGTCGGTGGGCGCGAGGATGGCGCCCAGCAGCACGCCCGCGCCCAGGGGCAGGCCCAGCACCAGGCAGGCAAAGGCGGCCACCAGGGCCACGGACAGGGCCATCGACAGCCACGCCAGGCGCAGCGGCGGCAGCCAGCGCGCCAGGCTAAACGGCACGGGCATCTTGACGCCGGCGGAAAACAGGGAGATGAGGACGGCGATTTCCGTCAGGGTTTCCAGCAGGGGCGCCTGCTGCACCAGGTCGAAGGCAAACAGGCCGAGGAACATGGGGCCCAGCAGCAGACCCACGCCCAGGTAAGCCATGGCCGAGGTCAAGGGCAGGCGCGCGATGCCGTCGGCGCCCAGGCCACGCGCCAGCATCAGGCAGCCGATCAGGATGAACCAGGCGGTGGTGCTCATGCGGCCCATTGTAGCGGCGCGCCGGCGAGGGCAGCGCGCCGCACGGTTTCTTTACACCTTGTACAGCGACACGCTGTCGTTCTGCGCCTGCATGGCGTGCACCTCGATGGGGTCGTGCGTGGAGCGCAGACGGGGCAGGCCGTGCGGATAGCGGGCCGTGATAAAGGCCAGCATCTGCTCGCGCACGATGCAGCGCAGCTCGAAAGCGAGGCCCGAATCTGCCGCACTGACGAGGAAGCGCACGCGCACGGCCCGCTCGTTCGAATCCGTCGCCTGCACCGTGCAGACGCGGCCATCCCATTGCGCGGCCCCTTCGCAGATGCGCGTCAGTTCCGCGCGCAGCGGGTCGAGCGGGATGCTGAAATCGAGCCACAGGAATACCGTGCCCAGCAGGGTGGACGAGCTGTGCGTCCAGTTCTCGAACGGATTCTCAATGAACCATTGCAGCGGCACGATCAGGCGGCGCTCGTCCCACACGCGCACGACCACATACGTGCCCTTGATTTCCTCGACCTTGCCCCATTCGCCATTGACGATCAGCACGTCGTCGATGCGGATGGGTTGCGAAAACGCAATTTGCAACCCAGCAATGAAATTGCCCAGCACGGGACGGGCGGCAATACCGGCCACCAGGCCCGCCACGCCGGCCGACGCCAGCAGGCTGGCGCCGATCTGCCGCGCGCCGGGCAAGGTCAGCAGCACGAAGGCCAGGCCCAGGATGACGACGATGGCGTGCGCGCTGCGCGTGAGCACGCGGGCTTGCGTGATCAGGCGGCGCGCGCGCAGGTTGTCGGCCACGTCGACGGGGTTGACTTCGGAAATCGTGATGGACAGGGCCTGGATGCATTGCATGGCCAGCCAGGTCAGCGCGATGATCAGCGCCACGCTGGCGAGGTGCGACATGGCCAGCAAGCCCGGCGTGTCGTCGGGCGCGCCGGCCAGCACCATGCGCAGGCCGAAGACGATCACGCACAGCTGGCTGGCGCGGAAGGCCACGCGCGTGGCGTTGGTGGTGAACGGGCGGCCATTGGCCAGTCTTTTCAGTAAACCAATGCCGGCCCGGTGCACGCCGATGGCGACCACGGTGACGAGCAGGGCGGAAACGAGCACGGTCAGCGCCGAGCGCAGCGGGCCTCCCATCAGCGAGTGGAACGTGCTGAGATCCATAGGCGAAAACTCCTTGTTTTTAGTGAAATGGATGTCGGAAGCGGTATTTTACGGGCAGATGGCGTAACGGGGGCGTGCGTTGCCGTACGGATAAGACCTGCGTCAAGGTGGATACTGGAAGAAATTGCTGCGCTGCGCCATGCCACGTTGACGTTTCAATACGGAAAGCAAACGGGCGTCGCCGCAGTGGAAACATAGTCATACTTGCCATGCTTTTTGTTTTTGCAAAGGAAAACGATGATAGTACGATCACTCCGAATGTCCTTGCGCTTCATCCTGCCACTGGCCCTGGTGCTGGGATTGTTTGCTTATATCGTGGTACCCCTGCTCGACAACATCACCCTGCGCTGGTACGTGCGCGACCTCGACAGCCGGGCAGAATTGCTCGCTGGAACCCTCCGGCCCTCGCTCACCGAATACCTGCCCGCGCAAGACGCCACGCGCGTCAAAGAACTGTTCCAGGGCGCCACGCGCGACGAACGCCTGATCGCCATCGGCTTTTGCGACAATGCAGGCCACTTGCTGTACCAGTCCGCGCAATACCCAACTTCCATCGGCTGCTGGAGCACGCCTCCCACTGGCGGCCTGTACAAATCCCTCGCGCAATTGCCGCAAGGCCAAGTCCACCTCAGCGAAACCCCCGTCATGCAGGATGCGTCCCAGCTGGGACGGCTGGTGCTGGTGCAGGACATGAGCTTTGTCGAGCGCCGCAATACGGATACCAAGCGCTTCATCTTTGCCTTCCTGGCCGTGCTGGCCGTACTGATTTCCCTGATGACCGTGTTCGTGGCCCATTTGAGCTGGCGCGGCTGGCTGTCGGCCGTGAAAGATATTCTGCGGGGCGAGTTATTGCCTAAAAGTAATGGGGCCGTGGCTGCCGCCGCACCCGCCGCCGCGCCCGCGCCGCCGCCGGAAATGCAGCCGCTGATCGGCGATTTGCGCGAATTGCTGCAGGAATACCACCTGGAACGCCAGGGCGATAACGGCTGGTCGTCCGACTGGACGCCGGACAAGCTGCGCGCCTTGCTGGAAGCGGATTTGCAGGGAGATCAAGTGCTGGTGGTGTCGAACCGCGAACCGTATATCCACACAAAAACAAATGCGGGCATTACCGTCCAGCGCCCCGCCAGCGGCCTGGTGACGGCCGTGGAAGCGGTGATGCGCGCCTGTTCCGGCACGTGGATCGCGCATGGCGCCGGTTCCGCCGACCGCGAGACGGTGGATAAGCTCGACCACGTGCCCGTGCCGCCCGACAATCCCAGCTATACCTTGCGTCGCGTATGGCTGACGGAAGAGGAAGAGCAGGGCTATTATTATGGTTTCGCCAATGAGGGCATGTGGCCGCTGTGCCATATCGCCCACGTGCGCCCCGTGTTCCGCTCGTCCGACTGGGAGCAGTATGTGAAGGTCAACCGCCGCTTCGCCGACGCCGTGATCGCCGAAGCGAAGACGGACAACCCCGTCGTGCTGGTGCAGGATTACCACTTCGCCTTGCTGCCGCGCATGGTGCGCGAAGCCTTGCCGAAGGCGACGATCATCACCTTCTGGCATATCCCCTGGCCGAATTCGGAATCGTTCGGCATTTGCCCATGGCGCGAAGAAATCCTCGACGGCTTGCTGGGCAGCACCATCCTCGGCTTCCACACGCCATTCCACCGCAAGAATTTCCTCGAAACGGTGGACCGCTACCTGGAAACCCGCATCGAGCCGGAAGCGTCGACCATTTCCTACGGCGGCGAAATGACGCAGGTCGAGGATTACCCGATTTCCATCGCCTGGCCCGAGGACGACCCGGCGCAGCCCGACGTGGCCACCTGCCGCGCGCAGATCCGCAGCGAGCTGGGCGTGGCCCAAGACCACTTGCTGGGCATCGGCGTGGACCGCCTCGATTACACGAAAGGCATCGTCGAGCGCTTCCAGGCCGTCGAGCGCATGCTGGAGCAGCAGCCTGGCATGGTGGGCAATTTTACCTTTGTGCAAATCGCCGCCCCCAGCCGCGCTTCGCTCGATGAATATCAGAGTTTTGACGCCAGGGTGCGCAAGATGGTCGAGCGCATCAACCGCCGTTTCGGCAGCGGAGATTACGTGCCCATCCTGCTGAAAGCGGAGCACCACGGCCAGGACGACTTGCAGCGCTATTTCCGCGCCTCGGAAGTGTGCATGGTGACAAGCTTGCATGACGGCATGAATTTGGTGGCCAAGGAATTCATCGCCGCCCGCGACGACGAACTGGGCGTACTTGTTTTAAGTCAATTCACGGGCGCCGCGCGCGAGCTGCACGAAGCGCTGATCATCAACCCGTATCACATCGAGCAGGGCGCCGACGCCCTGTACCGCGCCCTCGTGATGCCGCCCGTGGAACAGCGCGAGCGCATGAAGAGCATGCGGGCCCGCGTGAAACATTTCAATGTCTACCGCTGGGCCGGGCGCATGCTGCTGGATGCGGCCCGCTTGCGCCAGCGCGACAAGGTCATGACCAAGATCGACGCCCACAGCCGCATCAAGCGGCGCAAGGGGATGATCTGATGGCCGATACCCCTGACGACAGCGCAGCCTTGCTGCAATTGCTGGGTACGCCCGGCACAGCCGTTTTCCTCGACTTCGACGGCACCCTGGTCGACCTGGCGCCCACCCCCGACGGCGTGCGCCTGGAAGCGGGCGTCATTGAGGCGCTGGCGCTGCTGGCCGAACGCCACGGCGGCGCGTTGGCCGTCATTTCCGGGCGTCCCGTGGCGCAGATCGACGCCATGCTGGCGCCCCTGGTGTTGCCGGTGGCGGGCGTGCATGGCGTGGAGCGGCGCGGCGCCGATGGCACGTTCAGCGTGGCGGCCACGCCCGACGTGTCGCCCGTGCTGGCGCGCGCGCAGGCGCTGGCGGCGATGCACCCCGGCTTGCTGGTGGAACGCAAGCGGGGCGCCGTGGCCCTGCATTACCGGCTGGCGCCGGAACTCGAGCAACTGTGCACGCAAGAAATGACGGCGGCCGTGCAAGCGTGCCCGGGGGTATTGCTGTTGCATGGCAAAATGGTCCTGGAAGCCAAGCCGTCCGCCACGGACAAGGGCGGCGCCATCGCCGCCTTCATGCAGGAAACCCCGTTCGCCGGCCGCCGGCCTGTGTTCGCGGGCGACGACACCACCGACGAGGCGGGCTTTGTCTTTGTTCAACAAGCAGGCGGGCAGGGCGTGAAAGTGGGCAGCGGCCCCAGCGCCGCCACCCTGCGCCTGGCCAGCCCGCGCGCCTTGCGCGCCGCGCTGCTGGCCGCGTCCGTATCCCCTTTCAAGGAGTAGCCGATGACCATATCCCATGAACAAGCTGATGACACCCCCGGCGGGGCGCCCGCCCCAGCGTCCCTCAACTGCGGCGTGGTGGGCAATTGCGCCTTCAGCGCCCTGATCGACCAGGCGGGGCAGGTCGTCTGGTCGTGCCTGCCCCGTTTCGACGGCGATCCCGTCTTCAACCGCTTGCTGGACGACACTGAAAACGGCAGCGTGTGGGCCATCGACATCGAAAACTTCGCGCGCAGCGAACAAGTCTACGAGCCGAATACGGCCGTGCTGCGCACGCGGCTGTACGATACGCAGGGGCGCGGCGTGGAAATCACGGATTTCGCGCCCCGATTCCTCAGCCGCGACCGCATGTTCCGCCCGCTGATGCTGATACGCCGCGTGCGTCCGCTCGACCACGCCGTGCGCATCCGGGTGCGCCTGCGCCCCCGCTACGACTGGGGCAAACTGGCGCCGCAGATCACGCAGGGCAGCCACCACATCCGCTACGTGGGGCCGGAGCAGACCTTGCGCCTGAACACCGATGTGTCGCTCAACTATGTGCTGAGTGAAACGTATTTCGTGCTGGGCGGCACGGCCAACTTCCTTCTCGGTCCCGATGAAACCCTGGCCGGCGGCATCGACGAAACGGCGCGCATTTTCGAAAAGGAAACCATCAACTATTGGCGCACCTACACGCGCCGCCTGGCCGTGCCGCTGGAATGGCAGGACGTGGTGATCCGCGCCGCCATCACCTTGAAACTGTCTTTATATGAAGACACGGGCGCCATCATCGCCGCCATGACCACCAGTATTCCCGAAGCGCCGGGCAGCAGCCGCAACTGGGATTACCGCTATTGCTGGCTGCGCGACGCCTTCTTTGTCGTGCGCGCATTGAACAGCCTGTCGGAAGTGGGCACCATGGAGGAATACCTGCGCTGGCTGACGAATATCGTCGCCCGCTCGAAGGGCGGCCACATCCAGCCCCTGTACGGCATCGGTCTGGAAGAACAGTTGCCCGAATCCATGCTCGACCACTTGCCCGGCTACAGGGGCAACGGCCCCGTGCGCGTCGGTAACCAGGCGCAGGAACACTTCCAGCACGATGTCTACGGCAACATTGTATTAGGCGCGGCGCAGGCCTTCCTCGACCACCGCCTGTTCCACCGGGCGGGAAAAGCCGAGTTTGCCGCACTGGAAGCCGTGGGCGACCAGGCGTTCCGCCTGCACGCGGAGCCGGACGCGGGCATGTGGGAACTGCGCACGCGGGCGAGGGTGCACACTTCGTCCATGCTGATGAGCTGGGCCGCCTGCGACCGCCTGGCCAAGGTCGCGCACAAGCTGGGCTTGCCGGACCGCGCCGACCACTGGAACAGCCGCGCCGTGCTGATCCGTGAACGCCTGCTGCGCGAAGCGTGGAGCGAAGAGCGCCAGGCCTTCGCGGAAAGCCTGGGCGGACGCGACCTGGACGCGTCCGTGCTCTTGATGGCGGAAGTCAACTTCATCGACCCCATGGACCCCCGCTTCATCGCCACCGTCGACGCGCTGGAAGCCTCCCTGTGCGACGGCCCCTACATGCGCCGCTACGAAGCGCCCGACGACTTCGGCAAACCGGAAACGGCCTTCAACATCTGCACCTTCTGGCGCATCGACGCCCTGGCGCGCATCGGCAGGAAAGACGAAGCGCGCAAGATTTTCGAGACCATGCTGCTGGCGCGCAACCACCTGGGTTTGCTGTCGGAAGATACGCATCCCGTGACGGGGGAAATGTGGGGCAATTTCCCGCAGACCTACTCGATGGTGGGTCTCATCAACTGCGCGGTGAGGTTGTCGGCGCCTTGGGATAGCGCGATTTGATTGTACTGTGCTCCAGTTCCGTGAGCAGTCCATGCCAGTCCCTATAATGGGCGTGTTGACCTGCTTGCGGGCGTTTTGGCGTCAGGTCATAACAATCGTTGGCGCGCAGGCTCACGAAACGCCGAATGGCATCCACACAGATGAATACGAAATATCGAGATGACGACCGTAAGCGAAATTTTAGCGACAATAAATAAGAGTATTTTTTTTGAGACTATTTTTCAGAAAGATACTGACTGGGATGCTGCATTGTGCGCCAGGGACTCTTTTGAGTTTGATGGTGCATGGTGTGCCAGCTACGAAAAAGTGAGCTCATCTTGTCCACCCGAAGGCGCGCTGGTGAGGGAGATCAGGGAGATCGCATTCAAGAAAGTGTATCAAGTCACTGAAAATTCCGACCTTGCTGGATATGTGTCGGACGACATGGGCTTGATTGCGCAGGCATGTCACGATAAAGTCGAGATCGACTTTATCGACAATCTCTGGAAAACCTATATGCACGGAGAATTTCCAACTTGAGCTGATACTGCCCAGTTGAAGATTGCAAGTGGCCTCGTTTTCCATGCGCCCCAGCATCGCAGCGCGGCGCTCCTGTGCCACTGTTTTGACGTGCGACTCCATTTCAGCTATCAGTTGCGCGCTCGCCACGCCCATACAACCTGCACTCCGCCGCCAGCGCCAGCAGATTCGGGTCGCGCTCGCGGCTGCTCAGCATCAGCAGGGTGATTTGCTGGTGCGAGCCGTAGCGGGCGTCCAGGGGCAGCAGTTCGATGCGCGAGCTGAAGGCGCGGACTCTGCCGGGCAGCAGGCTGTAGCCGATGCCGCCGCTCACCAGGTTGATCAGCGAGAAGATGTCGCCCACGCGCATGGCCGTGTCGGGCACAAATCCCGCCAGCTCGAATGCGTGGTTGAAGCTTTGCGAGGTGACGAATCCCTCGTTGAGCGTGACGAATTTGTCGTCGCGCAGCTGCTGCAAGTCCACGGAAGCGGCCCCCGCATAGGGCGAGGCCAGCGGCGCGGCCAGGAAGATGTCGTCCTGGAACAGGGGCACTGCCACCAGACCCGCATGGTGTTCGTCTTCCTGCACGCCGACGATGATGGCGTCCAGCCTGCCATCGGCCAGGCTTTGCAGCAGTTCGCGGTTCGACCCCAGGGTCAGGTCGATGTCCAGGCCCGGCCGGCGCAGCTTCAGGGCGATCACCAGTTGCGGGATGCAGTGCAGGGTCAATGAATACAGCGAGCCGATCTTCAGGCGCACGGGATTGATGCCCGACATTTCGCGCACCTTGCGCACGCCTTCCTCGCACTCGGCCAGCGCGCGCCGCGCCGATTCGGCAAAGGTGTAGGCCGCATGCAGGGGGATCAGGCTGCGGCCCTCGCGCTTGAACAGGGGGCAGCGCAAGCCGTCTTCCAGCGAATGCAGGGCGCGGTGCACGCTGACGGTGCTCTGGCCCAGCGCATCGGCCACCCGCGCCAGGTTGTTCAATTCCATAAAGCTGAGAAAAACTTCCAGCTTTTTCAGGGTAATTTCTTCGTTGATGGCCATGATCACCGTGATTATCGTGAGTTCATTAACTTCAGGGTAATGAACATGGTAGCAGGTTGATTGTCGCGGTGACGCTTTCGTTCTATCGTCGGGGTTCGATAGCTCATTCCGGAGGCATGATGTCAACCGCCACAGCAGCGCCAGCGCAGCGGCAAAAACAATGGGATACGCGGCGCACCGAGAAGCGCCGCCGCCTGGAAGCCGTGCGCCAGTACGCGAGCGGCCCCGTGCTGCAACAGGGCGACATGGTCGCCGTGCTCGAAGCGCTGCTTGCGCCGGGCGACCGCGTCGTCCTCGAAGGCAATAACCAGAAGCAGGCCGATTTCCTCGCCCGCATGCTGACCCAGGTCAATCCCGACAAGATCCACCATCTGCACCTGATCATGCCCAGCGTCAGCCTGCCCGAGCACCTGGACTTGTTCGAGCGGGGCATCGCCCGCAAGCTCGACTTCTCGTTTGCCGGCACGCAAAGCCTGCGCATCGCCCAGTTCCTGCAGGATGGCTTGATGGAAGTGGGCGCCATCCACACGTATATCGAGCTGTATGCGCGCCTGTTCGTCGACCTGACGCCCAACGTCGTCATGGTGGCCGGCTACATGGCCGACCGCCAGGGCAATCTGTACACGGGCCCCAGCACGGAAGACACGCCCACCCTGGTGGAATCTGCCGCCTTCCGCGACGGCATCGTCATCGCCCAGGTGAACCAGATCGTCGACGATGTCAGCGACTTGCCGCGGGTCGACGTGCCCGGCTCGTGGATCGATTTCGTGGTGCAGTCCGACAAGCCGTTCTTCATCGAACCCTTGTTTACCCGCGACCCGCGCGTGATCAAGCCCGTGCACGTGCTGATGGCCATGATGGCGATCCGCGGCGTGTATGAAAAACACCAGGTGCAGTCGCTCAATCACGGCATCGGCTTCAATACGGCCGCCATCGAACTGATCTTGCCCACCTACGGCGAGCAGCTGGGCTTGAAGGGCAAGATTTGCCGCAACTGGGTGCTCAACCCCCATCCGACCCTGATTCCCGCCATCGAGACGGGCTGGGTCGAGAGCGTGCACTGCTTCGGCGCGGAGCTGGGCATGGAAGGCTATGCGGCCGCCCGGCCCGACGTGTTCTTTACGGGCCGCGACGGTTCCATGCGTTCGAACCGCGCCCTGTGCCAGCTGGCCGGCCAGTACGCGGTCGACCTGTTCATCGGCGCCACCCTGCAGATGGATGGCCTGGGCAATTCGTCCACCGTGACGAATGGCCGCCTGGCCGGTTTCGGCGGCGCACCCAATATGGGCCACGATCCGCATGGCCGGCGCCACCCGACGCCCGCCTGGCTGGACCTGATCGAGACGGACGACCCTCTCGCGCGCGGCAAGAAGCTGGTGGTGCAGATGGTCGAAACGTTCCAGGACGGCGGCCAGCCGACCATCGTCGAATCGCTCGACGCCGTGGCCGTGGGCCAGGCCAGCGGCATGCCGCTGGCGCCCGTGATGATCTATGGCGACGACGTCACCCACGTGCTGACGGAAGAGGGCATCGCCTACCTGTACAAGGCCCGCTCGCTCGACGAACGCAAGGCCATGCTGGCGGCGGTGGCCGGCGTGACGCCCATCGGCTTGCGCCACGACCCGAAGACGACGGCGAAACTGCGCGCCGACGGCTTGATCGCGCTGCCCGAGGATATCGGCGTGCAGCGCGGCGCCGCCAGCCGCTCGCTGCTGGCCGCGAAAAGCATCGCCGACCTGGTCGAATGGTCCGACGGACTGTATCAACCACCCGCCAAATTCAGGAGCTGGTAATGATGACAATGATGACCACAATGACGACGACAGTGCCGGTGCAGGTACGCCCTGCGGCGCTGGCGCGGCAGGTGCTGCAGGCGCTGCTCGATGAAGTGACCCTGACGCCGAAACCGGGCCTGGTCGATTTGCGCAGCCGTGGCGCCCACGCCGACTTGAACTGGGCCCTGATGTGCCACTCGGCCTGCGCGCTGGAGCCCGTGTTTGCCGCCATGGCGCAGGCAGGCTGGGAAAGTGGCGATGACGACGAGCTGCGCCAGCGCATCGGCGCCATCGGCCGCGATGGCGAAGCGCTGATGCTGGCAGCCACCGGCGGCGTGAACACGCACCGGGGCGCCATCTGGGCGCTGGGCCTGCTGGTGACGGCGGCGGCGCAGCAGGGCGCGCGCGGCGCGTCGCTGGCGCCGCACGTCGTGGCGGCACGGGCCGGCGCGCTGGCCCGCTTGCGCGACCGTGGCGCGCCTGGCATCACCGGCAACAAGGGCGAGCTGGCGTGCCGCCAGTATCGGGTCGATGGCGCGCGGGGCCAGGCCCGCGCCGGTTTCCCCCTGGTGACGGGTGCGGGGCTGCCCGCTTTGCACGCCTCGCGGGCGCGCGGCGACAGCGAGACGACGGCGCGCCTGAACGCCTTGCTGGCCATTCTCAGCTGCCTGGACGACACCTGCGTGCTGTCGCGCGGCGGCGAGGCGGCCTTGCTGGCACTGCAATCGGGGGCGGCGCGGGTGCTGGCCGCCGGCGGCGCTGCCACTGCCGCCGGCACCGAGGCGCTGCTGGCGCTCGAAGCGGTGGCGCTGGAGCGCGGCGTGTCGCCGGGCGGCGCTGCGGACTTGCTGGCGGCCACCCTGTTCCTCGATCGATTGACTGAAGGAGAAGCGCATGGAAACGCGTGACTATACATTCCCGGCAGGACGGCCGGCGGCAGGGCGGGCCCTGGCCGGCGTCGTCGGTTCGGGCGACCTGGAAGTGCTGCTGCAGCCTGGCGACGATGGCGTGACCCGCATCGTCGTGAACACCTCCGTCGATGGCAAGGGTGCCGTGTGGGATGCGCTCCTGCAGCGCGTATTCGGCGGTGAGCCGCTGCCGGCGGCGAGCATCGTCATCAACGATTGCGGCGCCACGCCGGGCGTGGTGCGCATGCGCATCGAGCAAGCCTATGAAGAATTGCAAGCGGGGAGGGCGGCATGAGTACATTGAAGGAATTGCTGGAGCGCGACAGCTTCATCGAACGGGGCGCGCGCAGCCGGGCCAGGGCCTTGCTGGATGATGGCAGCATGCGCGAACTGCTCGATCCGTTCTGCGGCATCGCTTCGCCCTGGCTGCCGAAACAAGGCGTCACGGCGCAGGCGGATGACGGCGTGGTGGTGGCCAAGGGCCTGTTTGACGGCCAGCCGGCCGTGGTGCTGGCCATCGAGGGTGTCTACCAGGGCGGCAGCATGGGCGAAGTGGGCGGCGCAAAGATCGCCGGCGCGCTGGAACTGGCGGCGCGCGACAACCGCAATGGCGTGCCGACGCGGGCCGTGATCCTGTTCGAGACGGGCGGCGTGCGCCTGCAGGAAGCCAACCTGGGCCTCGCTGCCATTGCCGACATCCATGCCGCCATCGTCGACCTGCGCCGCTACCAGCCAGTCATCGGCATCACGGCCGGCACGGTGGGCTGCTACGGCGGCATGTCGATCGCGGCGGGCCTGTGCAGTTATCTGGTCGTCACGCGCGAAGCGCGCCTGGGTCTCAACGGCCCGGCCGTGATCGAGCAGGAAGCGGGTGTGGGCGAATTCGACTCGCGCAACAAGCCGTTCATCTGGAGCCTGACGGGCGGCGAGCAGCGCTTCCACAGCGGCTTGGCCGACGCCTATGTGGAAGACGACACGGCGCAGATGCGCGCCACCGTGGCCGCATTGTTCGCACGCGGCGTGCCGGCGCAGCACCGCAGCGACCAGGCCGACGTCTTCCTGGCCCGCCTGGCGCAAGTCGACGCGGGCCCGCAAGCCACGCCGGAAGCCGTACGTTTGATCTACAGCAAAGGAGCAGCAGCATGAACGCCATTACCGACACGAGCCGCGGCGCCGTCTGGCTGGCGGCACTCACGAATACCGCTGCGCCGCTGGACGGCTATCCGCCTTCCGTGCGCGTGGTGGACGCGCCGCTGGCGGGCGAGCCGGCGCGCTACCTCGCCGTGCTGCCCGACCCCGGCAACCGTTTTACGCGCGCCCGCACGGGGGAGGTCGGCCTGGCCGAGGCGTGGCAGCTGGCGCGCGCCGTGCAGCAGGTGCTTGCCGAGGACCGCGACCTGGCCGTGAAACGGCCCATCGTCGCCGTCATCGACGTGGCCAGCCAGGCCTACGGCCGGCGCGAAGAGGCGTACGGCATCCACCAGGCGCTGGCCGGCGCTGCCGGCGCGTATGCCGAGGCGCGCCTGGCGGGCCATCCCGTGATCGGCCTGATCGTCGGCAAGGCCATGTCGGGCGCCTTTCTCGCCCACGGCTACCAGGCCAACCGGCTGATCGCGCTCGACGATCCGCAAGTGATGGTGCATGCCATGGGCAAGGCGTCGGCCGCGCGCATCACCCTGCGCACCGTGGAAGCGCTCGAAGCGCTGGCCGCCACCATTGCGCCGATGGCCTACGACGTCAGGAACTACGCCACCCTGGGCCTGCTGTGGCAAACCTTGCGGGTGGCGCAGCCGGACGCGCCGTCGGAGCTTGATCTGGCGCAGGTGTGTGCCAGCCTGCAGGCGGCGCTGGCCGATATCCGCGCCGATCCGGAACGGGGACTGGCCAGCCGCCTGGGCGCGCCGCACCGCCAGGCATCGGCAAGAGTCAGGGAGGTGCTGGGGCAGCAGTGGTAGGTGCAACAACAGAGAAGACATCAAGTCATTCCTATTCCTATAACGGAGACAATCATGATCATTTACGGAACCGCATTGCTGGCACTGTGCCATTTGCTCGGCATCTTCCTGGGCGACCTGCTCGGGCAGCTGATGGGCGTCAAGACCAACGTGGGCGGCGTGGGCATCGCCATGCTGCTCTTGATCTGCGCCCGGCTCTACATGCAGCGCCGCGCGTGGCTGCCGCAGATGACGGAACGGGGCGTCGAATACTGGGGCGCCATGTATATTCCCGTGGTGGTGGCCATGGCGGCGCAGCAGGACGTGGTCGCGGCGCTGCGCGGCGGGCCGGTGGCCGTGCTGGCCGCCATCGGTTCCGTGCTCGTGTGCGGCGCCGTGATTTCGTTGATTAACCGGTCGGAAAGCCCCGCTGCCATCGCTGCCGCTGAAGCCGACCGCGTGCAAGCCGACTCGATGTTGATGAAGGAGCACCGTCATGCTTGAACTCTTTGAAAAAGCCGCCATCCACAATGGCCTGGTGACGGCCTTCGCCTTCGTCGGCCTGATCATGCTTGTCTCGGTGACGCTGTCGAAATACCTGACCCTGGGCCGCGTGCACGGCTCGGCCATCGCCATCGTGATCGGCTTGGGCCTCGCGTACTGGGGTGGCGTGCATAGCGGCGGCCACAAGGGCCTGGCCGATTTGTCGCTGTTCGGCGGCATCGGCCTGATGGGCGGCGCCATGCTGCGCGACTTCGCCATCGTCGCCACGGCCTTCGAGGTGCAGGCGACGGAAGCGCGCAAGGCGGGCCTGATCGGCGTCGTGGCGCTGCTGCTGGGCGTGGTGCTGCCGTTCCTCGTCGGCGCCGGCGTGGCCTATGCGTTTGGCTATTCAGACGCCGTCAGCATGACCACCATCGGCGCCGGCGCCGTCACGTACATCGTCGGCCCCGTCACGGGCGCGGCCATCGGCGCCAGCTCGGACGTCATGGCGCTCAGTATCGCGGCAGGCCTCATCAAGGCCATCCTGGTGATGGTGGGCACGCCCGCCGCTGCGCGCTTTTTGCGCCTGAAAACGCCCCGTTCGGCGATGGTCTTCGGCGGCCTGGCCGGCACCGTCAGCGGCGTGTCGGCCGGCCTGGCCGCCACCGACCGCAAGCTGGTGCCGTATGGCGCGCTGGTGGCCACGTTTCATACGGGCCTGGGCTGCTTGCTGGGGCCATCGCTGCTGTTCTTCGCCGTCAAGGCGGTGGTGGCTTGATGGACGCCTGGCGCGCGCATGACTTGCTGTGGGCGTCCGGCTTGCCGGACGACGCATGCTTGCCCGCCTGGGCCGACGCGGCCTGGCTGCAGGCGGCGCCGCTGGTGGTGCGGCGCGCCAGCACGGCGCCCGGACGCATCCCCGTGGGCTTGCGCGGCCGGCTGCGCAGCGAACGGCATGCGTGCGAAGTGGAGTCTTCCGCCGTGCTGCGCCGCGTGACGCCGGAAATGCTGGCGCAACTGGCGCACACTCCGCCGTCCGGTTTTGACTGTACTGCGCTCGATGCGCTGCGGCTGGTGGCGCCGCTGCTCGATGCCACGGACTGGGCCTGGGGCCCGACGGGCGGCGTGGGCTTCGCCCTGGCCAGCGGCTTGCCCGTGCTGCGCGCCGACAGCGACCTCGATCTCGTGCTGCGCATCGCCGCGCCGCCGGACGCCGCGCAAGCCGACGCCCTGCGCGCCATCGCCGCCACGGTCACGGCGTGCCGGCTGGATCTGCAAATCGACACGGGCCATGGCGGCTTTGCGTATGCGGAATGGGCGGCGGGCCGGGGCAGGGTCTTGCTGAAAACGGACCACGGTCCCGTGCTGACGGCGACGCCCTGGGAGCGTACATGAGCGTGTTGTTTACCTTTCCGGGCCAGGGCGCCCAATATCCCGGCATGCTGCATGCGCTGCCCGACGATGTGGCCGTGGCGGCGGCCCTGGCCGAAGCGGCTGACGTGCTGGGCCAAGATTCCCTGGCGCTGGACACGGCTGAAGCGCTGGCCTCGACGCGGGCCGTGCAACTGTGCTTGCTGATCGCAGGCGTGGCGATGGCGCGTTCGCTGGCGGCGCGCGGCGCGCTGCCCGACATGGTGGCCGGCTTTTCCATCGGCGAGTATGCGGCGGCCGTGGTGGCCGGCGCGCTCGATTATGCGGATGCCGTGCGCCTCGTGGCGCGGCGCGGAGAGTTGATGGAACGGGCGTATCCGGCCGGCTACGGCATGGCGGCCATCATCGGACTTGATCTGGCGCAACTCGAATCGTTGCTGGCCCAGGTGCATGGCGCCGCGAACCCCGTGTATGTCGCCAACCTGAATGCGCCGCGCCAGATCGCCATTGCCGGCAGCGAGCCCGCCTTGCAAGCCGTGATGGCGCTGGCCCTGGCGCAGGGCGCCAGCAAGGCCAAGCGCCTGGCCATCAGCGTGCCGTCGCATTGCCCGCTGCTGGAAGGCGCGGCGCTCGACATGGCCGCCGCCTTCGAGGGCGTGGCCGTGCGCCGTCCCTCGCTCGTCTACCTGAGCAGCAGCGCGGCGCGCGCGCTGTTCGACCCGGCCCGCATCCGCGACAGCCTGGCCGCCAACATGGCGCAGCGCGTGCAGTGGACCAGTACCGTACGCCTGGCGTGGGAGCGGGGCGCCCGGCTGGCGCTGGAAATGCCGCCGGGCAGCGTCCTGACGCGGCTGACGGCGCCCGATTTCACGGACGGCGTGGCCGCCTGCTGCGACGGCAACCGGGGCGACAGCGTGCTGGCGCTGGTGCGGCGGGAGCGAAACGGCAGCGTGCCTTAAAGCCTGGCGCTCAAGCCAACTTGAAAGCCACGGCCCGGCAAGGGCGCGATGTATTTCAGTGGGGAATTGTGCGGCCTGGCATCCGCATCGAGCAGGTTGCTGCCGCTGATAAACACCTCGATGCCTGCAAACGGCGAATTGGCTACCTGCAGGGCGCGGCTCAGCTGGAAGTTCACCATGGTGTAGCCGTCGAGCGGCACTTCCTCGCTGACACTCTTGCCCAGGTACTTTTGCTTGTCGTAGCGGGTGCCGGACAGCCTGGCCTTCCACCCCTTGTTTTCCCACAGCACATTCGCGCCATAGCGGTTGGTGGGCATATTGGGCAGGTAGGCGCCGTCGTTGTGCGCGCGCAGCTTGTCCGGATTGTCCGCCTTGTTCTTGACGAGGTCGGCGAATGCGGAGAGGTTCAGCTTGCCGTAGCCGCCAAGCTGCACGACCTGGGAGGCGTCGATTTCGAATCCCCTCACCGTCGTATCCGTCTGCTTCCAGTACTTCAAGGGCAGGCGATTGGCCATCTGGGCGCCCGAGTGGCCAAGGTAGAGGTAGTTCTCGTACTTCATGACGTAACCGGTGGCCGACAGCTGGAAGCCGCGGTTGGCGAACAGGGCGGTGAGCTCCGTATTCTTCGCGCGCTCGGCCTTCAGGTTCTGGTTGCCTTCTTCCTGGGTCATGATCGAATAGTGGCGGTTGCTTGCATACAATTCATTGACGTCGGGCGCTCTTTCCGACGATGAATAGCGCAGCTTCGCGCCGAACAGCTGGCCCAGCTTGGCCGAGGCGCCCAGGCTATAGCTGTTCAGGCTGAACGACCTGTCCTCGAGTGTCGAGTTGCCCGCATTCCTCGACGTCTTGAAGCCGCTCTTGCGGATATCGTGCTCGACTTTTTCATGGCGCAAGCCCGCGTCGAAGGTGGCCCAGTCGACATCGAGGCTTTCCTTGAGGAACAGCGCGCGGCTGACCGTGCTCGCGTCGGGAAGGTACAGCTGCGGCCCGCTGCCGGCGATATCCCTGGCCTTGTGGCTCAAGCCCAGCATGCCGCTCAAGGGGCCTGCGCGCCGGTGCGCCAGCAGAAGCTCGGCTTGATTCGTGTCGAACTGGTAATCGTTCGCCTTGGTGGAACCCAGGCGCTCTCCCGACGCATTGTTCAGGCGTGACATGCGCAATTGCACGCTTTCAAGATACGCAACGGGGCTGGACAGCCGGGCTTCCAGCGCATATTTATCCTGCTTGATTACGACGCCGACGGGCAACCCCTCGTCATAATTCGCCCCGAACGACTTGTTTTCCATGGAAAAGCCCGGCACGCCATACTCGCTTTCCTTGGAGTCGAGGCTGACGGCCACGTAGCCCTGGTCGAAAAAGTAGGTGGTGCCGACGGCAAAGTGGGCATTGCTGGCATGGCTGTTGCCCAAGGTGCCGTGGTAGTCGGGGGTGACGTCCTTGTTGATCTTGTTCTGGGTCATCGCTGGCGTACCCGGTACGTAGGCGGGATTGGCCGGGTTGACGTAGGTCTTGCGTTGCCAGACGGAGGTGGGATTATTGGTGTAGAAGGAAAAATCACCGTCCGCCCAGTCCGGATTTTCCTTCATGAACTGGTCGATAAACGGTTGCGACGCCTTGTTGTAGATTTGCTGGATGCGCGCTTCCTTCTGGCAACTGTCGGCCAGGAAGGTGTTGACACCGCCGGTTGCAGGGAACAGCTGGCTGTTGCACACGCCGGCCTTGCTGTTGCCGGGAATATCGTAATGCCCGATCTTCTGGAAGGACAGTTGCAGATTCGTCGAGAAGTGCTTGCCATCGTTGAAGTTTGCGCGCAGGCCTTGCGCGTCGGCATCATTGAAGCCCTTGCGCAGGACCAGTTCCACATCCTTTTCTTTGGTTTCCATCTTCCTGGAAATGAGGCCGGAATCGACGTCGACGCTGCCGCCGATGGCATTGCCGCCGAAACGCACGCTATCGGACGATTTGTTCACCGTCACGCTGCGCGCAAACAGCGGGTCGAAGGGGATGTTGATGTCGCCGCTGAGCGCATTCATGCCGAGGATGGACTGGCCGTCTTCGAGGATCTGCACGCGGCTGCCGCTCAGGCTGCGGATCACCGGCGCGCCCGCATTCGGCCCGAAGGCGCTGCTTTGCACGCCCGAGACATGTTCGAGCATGCCGCCCAGGGTCCGGTTCTGGGCTTGCGTATTCTCGACGAGGACGACGCTGTCGATGCTGGAAGGCCGGTCAGCCCGGACCTTGATGGTTTGCAGGGTGACGTCGTCCGCCGCGTAAGCGAGCGGGGCAGTGGACAGCATGGCAGCTGCGAATACGTGATGGCGCATAGGACTTTCTAAAAAGGCGGAAGGTGGTGCTGGACGCAGGCCCGGCGTGAAGGTGTAAATGCAATTGAGTTGCAATAATAGCTTGCGCCAAATGCTATTGCAAGTAAACTGCATTTGATGGCATCGGCGGACTGGCGCACGGAAGCAGCGCAGCGCAGGCAGCCGGCATGTGCCGGCTACTGGGTTGGAAAGGGGGGAGGTGTGCTGGCCTTGCGCGTTGCGCGTGATCAGGCCGCTGGCAAGGTGTGCGGCGCAGACTGCATTGGTCCGCCTGCGCCGTGATGGAGTCGCTGCTTCAGGTGAAGTTCGCTGGCTTTTTCGCCTGCAGCCGGCGCGCGCGCCGTTTTCTTTCCCAGATGACGATGCCCGTCACCGACAGCATGGCCACCATCAGGCCCATGCAGGACATCAGTATGCGTCCCGGCAAGCCGAGGATGCGGCCCGAGTGCAGGGGGAATTGCAGTTGCACGAAGACGTCGGCGGCCGTGCCTTCCCACGGCTTGTGCTGGCCGATGATGCTGCCGTCCATGCCGTCGACATACAGGTTCGACAGGCCCATGCCGGCCGCGCCGAATTCGTCGGCCGGGTCGAAGAAGGAGACGTTGTAGAACGAATAATTGCCGCCATAATAAATGCCGCCGATGGGCGCCGTGATGCCGCGCTGCGCGGCTTGCTTTTTGGCAATCTCCACGGCCTGCTCGAAGCCGATCGCGGGCGTGATATACGTGCCGTAGGGCGCCGGCGTCTGCGTTTCGTACGGTCCCGGCGTGGTGGTGGAAACGAGCGACATGACGGGATAAAACACTTCGCGGTACAGGTTCAGCGAGAACGAGGTAAACGCGACGACGATGATGACGGGCCACACCCACAGCCCGCCCGCGCGGTGCAGATCGAAATTGAGCTTGTAGCCGCCGGCCGCCCAGCGCAGCACCCACGACGGTTTCCAGCGCTGCCACCAGCTGGCGGCGTCGCGGTGGCGCGGTGCCTCGTCCTGCGCGCGCGGGCGCAAGCGGCGCGGCGTGGTCAGATAAAACGCCACCATGCTGTCGAGCAGCCACACCAGGGCTACCGTGCCCATCAGCCAGTAACCCCAGCGGTCCGTACCCCAGAAGGCGGGCACGTGCAAGCTGTAATGCAGGTGGCGCAGGAACGGCATCAGGCTGCGGCGCGACAGGGAAATGGCCGTCGAATCGCGCGTGCCCGTGATCTGCGCCGTGACGGGGTCGATGTAGACGGTGTTGTAGTCGAGCACGAACGGCTTGTTTGTGGCCGGGTCCGTCAATGGGCGCACCATGAAGGCGGCCGCATGGCCTTCTTCCAGGCCCAGGGTCATGTAATTGACTTCCACGCGCGGGTCGGCGGCGGCGACTTTTTGCGCCAGCACAAACGGCGGCTGCAGGGGACCGCGGCCCGGCGTGTCCATGATGTCGGCGTTGAGCCATTCGTCCAGCTCGTGGTCCCACGACGTGACGGCGCCCGTGAGGCCCGCGACGATGAGAAAGAGGGCGATGGTCAGGCCGGCCCAGCGGTGTATGACAGTCCAGAAAGCGCGCATGCGGTACAAACCTTTAACATAAAACCGGCTTGTTGCCGCCAGCAGGCGCCACGGGGGCGCACAGGGAAAAGCCAGGCACACGCCTGCTATTTTGATAATGGGAATCGTTCTCATTATCCGCCGTGGCGTGGCGTTTGTCCAGCGCCAATGGTGTTGCCCAGGGTCAAATGGCGCATGCTAAGATGCTAGCAAGAAGTTAATTTACATTCCACATGGAAATATTCAAGGCTGAGGCGGCATGCGCATAGAAGACCGGAACAATGTCCGCATTCGCGAATGCAACGGTGCGCCGCAGGCGGGCGCGGCTGCCACCATGGTGTTCATGCATGGCTTTGGCTGCGACCAAACCATGTGGCGTTACCTGGAGCCGCTGTTTCGTGCGCGCTACCGCACCGTGCTGTTCGACCTGGTCGGCAGCGGCGCTTCCGACCTCAGTGCCTATGATTTCGATAGTTACGCGCGGCTCGACGCGCATGGCGCCGATTTGCGCCAGGTCATCCATGCCGTCGGCGGCGCTCCCGTGATTTGCATCGGCCATTCCGTCAGCGCCATGAGCGCCTTGCTGGCCAGCATCGCCGAGCCGGAGCTGTTCGCCGCGCAAGTCATGCTGGCGCCGTCGCCGTGCTATGTCGACGATCCGGCGGCCGGCTATCGGGGCGGCTTCAGCCGTGCCGATATCGACGACTTGCTCGATGCCATGGACAGCAATTACCTGGGCTGGTCCGCCGGCATGGCGCCTGCCATCATGGGCGCGCCAGGGCAGCCGGCGCTGGGGCAAGACCTGGCGAACAGCTTTTGCCGCACCGACCCCGTCATCGCCCGGCATTTTGCGCAAGCCACGTTCTTGTCCGACCACCGCGCCGTCTTGCCGCAAAACAGCACGCCGGCCCTGATCGTGCAATGCAGCGACGACTTCATCGCGCCACCTTGCGTGGGTGTGTACTTGCGTGAAATGTTGCCGCACAGCAGCCTGCACGTGCTCGAAAATGTGGGCCATTGTCCGCACATGAGCGTGCCCGACGCCAGCTACCGCGCCATCCGCCACTTTCTCGATGGCCAACACCTGTAATGCGCGACACGATGCCTTCCTTGCCTGACGCCGCTACCCTGTTCCAGCACGCAGCCTGCGGCTTGCTGCTGTGCACGGCCGACGGCACCATCGTGCAGGCGAACGCCACCTTTTGCGGCTGGCTCGGCTATGGCGCCGGGGAGTTGCTCGGGAAAAAGAAACTGCAGGACTTGCTGACCATCGGCGGGCGCGTATTCCACCAGACGCATTGGCTGCCGCTGATGCAGGTGCAGGGCAGCGTGTCGGAAATCCTGCTCGACATGCGCCAGCGCCAGGGGCAGTCCATCCCCATGCTGTTCAATGCCGTGCGCCGCGAACATGATGGCGTGCGTTATGACGAGATCGCCGTCTTTGTCGCCAGCGACCGGCGCAAGTATGAACAGCAGCTGCAACTGGCGCGCAAGGAAGCTGGCGAGCTCAACGAACAGCTGGCCGCCGCCGACCGGCGCAAAGACGAATTCCTGGCGACCCTGGCGCACGAGTTGCGCAATCCGCTGGCGCCCATGCGCAATGTGCTGGAAGTGTTGCGCCTGGCGCAACTGGACGACCCGCAGCTGCGCTGGGCCCGCGACGTGCTGGGCCGGCAAGTGGGGCACATGACGCACCTGGTCGACGATTTGATGGAAGTGTCGCGCATCACGCAGGGGCGTTTGGAACTGCGCCGCGCCAGCGTGGAACTGGCGCCCGTGGTGGAGGCGGCCCTGCACAGCGTGGCGGAGCTGGCCGTGCAATCCGGCCACAAGGTGCTCGTGGAGCAATGGCCGCAAGCCATCTGGCTCGACGCCGACGCCACGCGCCTGGGACAGATGATCGCCAACCTGCTGACGAACGCCATCAAGTACACGCCCGCCAACGGCGTCATCGGGCTGGAAGTGGCATGCACGGACAACGACGTGCACATCAGCGTGCGCGATTCGGGCATCGGCATTGCGCCCGAGCACCTGGGCACGGTGTTCGACCTGTTTTCGCAGCTGGAACCGGCCCTGTCGCGGGCCCAGGGCGGCCTGGGCATCGGCCTGTCTCTCGTGCGCGGCCTGGCCGAGTTGCATGGCGGCAGCATCAGCGCGCACAGCGATGGCGTGGGGCAGGGCAGCACCTTCGCCTTGCGCCTGCCGCTGCCCGCCGTACCCTTGCAGGCGCCGCCCGAACCCAACCGCCGCTTGCTGGCAGGCACGCGCGAAGGCAAGGTGCTGGTGATCGACGACAGCGCCGACGCGGCCGAAAGCCTGGCGCTGGCGCTCGACATCCTCGGCTATGACGTGCGCACGGCCTACGACGGCGCGGCCGGCATGGCAGCGGCACAAGTTTTCATGCCGCAAGTGATCTTGCTCGACATCGGCTTGCCGCACATGAATGGCTACGACGTGGCGCGACTGTTGCGCAGCCAGCCCTGCGGCAAGGACGCCATCCTCGTGGCCGTCACGGGCTGGGGTCAGGACAAGGACCGCCAGATGGCATCCGACGCGGGCTTTGATTTACATCTGACCAAGCCCGTGGATTTTTATGAGCTCGATGCGGTGCTGCAGAAGATGCTGCAAACGAGCTGAGTTGCCGTAGCGCCATCCTGCCCGCCTGCGGCGCCCATCACATCCCCTGTTTTCTTTCTTTTCATTATCTGTTTCCGTTGATATACCTCTATTGTTTGCGGTAAATCAAACACGGAATTTCAATGTTATAAATAAAAGAAATTTCATTTAAAAATTAAATGTTATTAATGGATAGATTCTAAATATTATTAAAAATAATTTGACTTGCGAAAATAAACGAAATATCCTCACTTCGTGGTTGCGGTAATGAGGGTCAAAAAACATCATTGGTCATCAGGCGTATTATCTTATCGATAGATTTGGTGATTTATTGATATATTTTGTGTATTTTTAATTGATACATTTCGCGTATTTTTATGCACCAGTGATGGAATCCGATTACGCCGCGAGCGCTGCCGGAAACCTGAATGGGTCTTCATTATTTCATCGCACAAAGGATAGTTGTAATGTTTAATTCCATTCCAAATAGGGGTAAAATCATGGCAACAATTAATGTACTGGTAGCGGTCAATGTTGGTCAGGCAGTGGCACAAAAAAATCTGAGCAAGTACGTCTTCATGGTCGATACGACCGGCTACTCGGGCAATGGCAACGAAGGCGGCAATGAACTGGTGACAACGTGCAAGAACGGCGACACCATCGTCTGGAACGTGAGCTCGCTGGACCCGGCCGAACAAGTTTCCATCCACAACTTCGATGGCACCGCCATCACCAGCGGCATGATCAATCCGGCGCCTTACCCGCAATATGACAGCACCGTATGGGGTGGCCGCGTCAATGCCAAAGGCAGCAATGTGCAATATACGATAACCTTGTTGTTGGCGGGCAATACTCTGCTGACCTTCGATCCATTCATCGTGGCGTCGAATCCGCAATAATCGGGCAAGGGCCATGTTCGGCATGCCGCGTGCATGGCCTGTTTTGATGTTTCTTTAAATGAATACTTTCCAGATAAACCTGGATTTTCCATTTTTGTGAATCGTTTTTTTCCTGTCCCGAATAAATTCCCCGCTATGCGGCAGTGTAATTAATCGCTCCTCCCTCTCTTTTCTATCGAAGCGTTCCCATTCCTCCCGCTCATTATCCGGCACGGGCTTTCCACTGTCCGTCGTATAATATGCCAGCCATACTCTTCGTTCTGCGTGCCGGGCACCGTTCGCCGTTTATGGCAATTGGCCGGGCCGGAGTTGAATCATTATGTGCATTGACGTCCATTTATGCGCACGGGAAAAATAACAATGGAACAATTGACGGAACTTGAGCTGGAATGCTTTCAGCTGCGCCATGGCGATGGCCGGGCGGACCGCTGCGTGGACTGGGCTGTGGAGCGTTTGCGCCTCGACCAGGAAGGCGACGACCTGGAAGTCGTGCTGCTGGCCAGCGCCCGGGGCCGCGACGAGGTGCTGCCGCTGGCCGAGATGATCATCGCGCGCTACCGGGGAACGCAGCGCCTCGGTGAACAATTCCTGGCCGGCAAATACATCGTCGAACTGCGCGCCGCCTACCTGGCGGGCCGGGAAAGCGCGGCGTCGCTCGACGCCATCTTTACCCGCCTGTACCCGGCGCTCGATTATCCCGACTGGCTGGTCATGCTGAGCCGCAATTGCGAGTATGCGACGGATGTAGCCGATTTCGAGCAGCCATTCGAGGATGAATTCCGCTATATCGCCAGCCTGTGGGCGCAGGCGGATAGCCTGGCCGCGTTCGAGCGCGAATACAGCCGCGAGGCATCCAGCCAACATGATGCGGCAGGCGTTTGATTGTGCCAAATGGCTGCAATATGAAAAAAATCGATATTTTTGTCTGTTCCGACGCCGAGATGCGCGCATGTGCCAGCTGGCAGGATGCCTTCGACTCCTTTCCCGTCACGGGCATTGCCTTGCCCGGCGAACTGGATTTTGCGTCGCTGGGGCAATTGCTGACCCACTCGGCAGCGCCTGCCATCAGGCCCGTGTCTATCCCGGGGCGTGAGCTTTACGTGTTTGCGCATGCCATGGGGCAGGCTATCGAGCGGCTGACGGCCGACGACTTGGCCGATATCGCGGTGGCATGGGCGCAGACGGCGCCATGGGCCGGGCTGGATGTCAATCCCTTCGATCTGGCCGGATTTCTGATGGAGTTGCAATCGACCTGGCATCAATCCGCCACGCCGGACAAGGCGCTGTTTGCGTGGATCGACGCCTAAGGTCGGCATGCGCGTGGCGGGCGGCCGCTATCGTATAATTTTCGCAATTCTTTTCGCTGGGAATAATGTGCAAAACAAGACTATCGGTTTACTCGGCGGCATCGGCTGGGCTTCGACCCTCGAGTACTACCGGCTTCTCAATGAAATGCTGGTGGCGCGCATCGGGCCAGCGCACAGCGCGCGCATCATGCTGGTCAGCATGGACCAGGCCGATTTCGTCGCGCACGCAGC
Organism: Janthinobacterium sp. SUN033; assembly: GCF_030397595.1. Lineage (NCBI taxonomy): Bacteria > Pseudomonadati > Pseudomonadota > Betaproteobacteria > Burkholderiales > Oxalobacteraceae > Janthinobacterium > Janthinobacterium sp. SUN033. The sequence continues at coordinate 1,396,857 of NZ_JAPQNV010000001.1, read as the reverse complement.
ACAGCCCGATTCCCATGCCATTGAGCAATTCCTTGTCGGGGAAGGGCAGCGCCTGCGAGACATGGGCGCGGACTTCTTCCTGCTGTGCGCGAATGGCGCGCACCGTTTCGCGCCGGCCGTCGTGCCGCGCATCGGCTTGCCTTTTATCAGTATCGTCGAGGAAACGGCAAAGCGGGTGCAGCAGTCGGGCATACGCAAGGTGGGTTTGCTTGGCGTCAAGCAGACGATGGCGGGCCGCTTTTATCACGATGCGCTGGAGCAGCGCGGCATTGCCACGGTGACACCCGATGCGGCCGACCAGGACATCCTGCACGACCTGATCTATACGGAACTGGTGCAGAATATCTTTACCGACGCCAGCCGGAAAATTTTCCTCGCCATCATCGAAAAACTGCGGCGGCAAGGCGTGCAGGGCGTGATTTTGGGATGTACGGAGATACCGCTGCTGATCCAGCTGGGCGATGTGGACTTGCCGCTATTTAATACCACGGCCATTCATTGCGAGGCGGCGGTGGCGTTTGCCATTGCGGAGTAGCGATACCTGTCAACGTCCTCTGCGCGATATGGGTAGCGATCTGGGTCATTCACGGACATTTTGAGCGGTACGGCCACTTTCAAGATCGCCACTATTATGATCAGGCGCTAAAGTCAGCTTCTGTCAGTCGCGAACTTGAGTATTTGACGTTCATCGTCTGCGGCCACGACCTGTACATTTTCAGCCAGCAAATCTTGCCGAATCTCTTGGAATGCATGGTAAGGCTTGGTGTTGGCTGCCGGTTGAGTGACGGGGAACAAGACCTTTGGTGGTAGTGCATTGCGTTTGCGTAGGCGCCGGACTTTGTCAACCCATTGACCACCATGCGTAAGGATCTTGGTGCTGTCGCCTTGGGCAAGGTACAGCGGTTTGATCACTCGCTCAGCTTTGCCTTCAACCATGTCGACAAAGGGAAAGTTTACGGCGAAGTCTTCCGTACCAACCTTTTCACGTTGATATCGCGCTCCGATTTGCGCATTGAGGAGGAGTTTGCGAACATTGTTTTCCAATAAACGCTCTTGGTATTCCTTGGTTACAAAGTTGCGTTCGACATAATGATCAAAGAGCTGCAGAAGTTTGGCCTTTGGATCCTCCGCCAAGACGACTCGTTGATCGGCAAACTGCAGCATCGCTTCTCGTGGGCGTACCACTTCAGCAAACAGATTTCTTGCGAGCACTATATCTGGCTGTGTTTTTCGTCCATCTAGTGCCAGCCGACGAAGCTCGAGAGCGAAGCGATCCATCTCTTCTTTAAAGAGTTGGCGGCCATCCAGATAAATTTGACGGTCAAGCTGATGAAAGAATTGCGTGATACGGCCATACCGCTTCAGTATGCGGAAGCCAAAGAAGCGCGCTTCGGGTGCGATCAGCGCAATACCGACGTTGGCGAACTCTCCGGTTTCGACAAACGGGCGAAATCGCAAAAGAGCATATTGGCAGGCGAACTTTTTCATGGGGTATTCCAAAAATCTTCTCGGCGGCACCGTTGCAGGCATGCTTCGATTTCATCCCATGTCACATTTGCTGGGACTCCCTCGTCAACATACCACCAAGAGTCGGGTATGTTAGCACGGATATTCGCCAATTTTGGCAAAATTGCCTCCAGTTTCCTTGCGTAGTGTTCGCGTTGAAAATGGTCGCTAAAAATGTCATTCCACCTGCTCGCAAACACATGCGTTTTCAGGAAGTTGCTCGAATCAAAGTATCGATCAAAGGCTTGGTTATGGTCGATCACGACCAACTCTGAACTCTGCATGTCCCAAAGCAAGTTAGGATTGCCGCCACGTGCGGTTAAATGACGATCTTCGTTATGCAACCACCAGTCGAAAACCAACACATCGCTTGCCAGTTGATCCGGCACAAGGTCTCGTGTGATCGCTGTCAGCTCTTGTGGATGTGGAAGCTCCTTCGATGCAAAGACTATCCCGCTACCGAGTTGACTGATATCTGGAAATGCATTTGCCTCGATGAGTTCCTCAGCCACTTCGGCCAATGCATATTCCGCGATGGGAAGGCCAAATTCGGTGGCCAGTTGCGCCGAGACCCACTCACAAATCTGGCTACGCCGACCAGCCCCTTTGCCTTTGATAAAGTAAATCGCTCCATCGTCGCCTCGGCAAATAAAAGGCTCGGTTATGCCTTGCTGCGCTCGCCCGAGAACCTCGTCAATGAAGATGGTCGCGGTATTCACAGAGGACAGCTTTCAGATGTGTATCTGGCGATGATTGCTTTGTTCATGGCTTGCACATTCATCATGTAAAGAAATCGGATGCGCAGGAATTGCGAGATCCGATCTTTATTCATGATATAGGAAATGATAACTATCCTGAGAAAATTATCCTACCAATGCGCAAGCATCAAGCCGGCTGCGCGCCGCTCACATTCCGGCTGCGGTTTTCCACCAGCACGGAAATACCGAGCACGACGATGCCGCCGCAGGCCAGCATGGCGCCCACCCAGCCCGTCGAGCGCAAACCCATGCCCATGGCGATGGCGATGCCGCCGGCCCAGGCGCCCAGGGCGTTGGCGATGTTGAAGGCGGAATGGTTGAGGGCGGCGGCCACGGTTTGCGCGTCGCCGGCCACGTCCATCAAGCGCGTCTGTACTGCCGGGGCGACGGCGATGCCGGCGCCGATGGCGAACAGGTTGATCGCCGTCAACCAGACATTGCTGCTGGTATAAGTAAAGGCGGCCAGCGCGGCCACGTTCCACAGCAGCACGCCGAAGATGGTCCACAGGCGCGAGCGGTCGGCCAGCCAGCCGCCGATCAGATTACCCACCGTCATGCCGATACCGATGATGGCCAGCAAGATGGAAATGACGAGCGGCGACACTTTCGTCACTTCCAGCAGGGTTGGCGTAATAAACGTGTAGACGGCGAACATGCCGCCGAAGCCGATCGCCACCATCAGCAGGGTCAGCCACACTTGCAGGCGGCGGAACACGCCCAGTTCGCGGCGCGGGCTGGAATCGCCGGCGGCCACCATGGGCACGAAGATGCGCACCATCAGCATGGTCAATAAGCCCAGCGCGGCGACCAGCAGGAAGGCCGAGCGCCAGCCCAGGGTCTGGCCGATGTAGGTTGCCAGCGGCACGCCGAAGATATTCGCCACGGTCAAGCCCATCAGGACGCGGGCCACGGCCTGGCCGCGCCGGTCCGGTTCGGCCAGCGCGGCCGCCACCAGCGCCGCCACGCCAAAGTAGGCGCCGTGCGGGATGCCGGCCACGAAGCGGGCCACCACCAGCAAGCCATAATTTGGGGCGATGGCGCTGAGCAAGTTGCCGCCAGCGAACATCAGCATCAGACAGATCAGCATCAGGCGGCGCGGCATGCGCGCCAGGAAGATGGTGATCAGGGGCGCGCCGATGACCACGCCCAGCGCGTAGGCGCTGATCATGTGGCTCATCTGCGGCAAGGTCGTGCCCAGGTCGTCGGCCACCACGGGCAGGATGCTCATGGAGGCGAACTCGCCCGTGCCGATGGCGAGGCCGCCGATGGCCAGGGCCAGGTCGGCGTATCCAGCGCCAAAAGGCGCGGTGACGCGCGGAATCAGGGGATCTACGGAGGCGTGCATGTTCTTGTTAGTTGGGTAAAGAATGACAGGGCGGAGGGGCGCGCAGTGGCCCAGCCGGAGGTGGCAATGCGCCACCAGAGTCGACGGATGGCCGGTATTTCCGGGCTAGAAGAGCTGCCCAAAGACAACATTGTAAGAGATTCGGGCAAGCTCTGCAGGGCGCCGGCTAAAATCTGCTGCACTGCACACAACAGCGTTTGCTCTTGTTGTTAACGATAACACGGAATTGGCGCGATTCCGCCACAGGGAGAGCGAAGAAAGCCTGGCTGTGGCGGAAATGGTCTTCCTTGCGTATTACTTCGCTAACGATTGCTGCAGCGCTTCCAGTCCCGCCACATAAATGCCGTGGAACAGGTCCGTCACTTCCTGCTCGCTCACGCCCACGGGCGTGAAGCGGCCCGACCAGGTGACCCGCGCGCCATCGCTGCCGGCAAGTGGTTCCACTTTCAGGGTCGACAGGTAATCGGCGGCGGGAAACGGCGCCTGCAGGATGGAATAGCTGTAGCTGCGCGCCGTGTTGTCGTACGCTTCCAGCTGCTCGACGATGACGTCGCCGGCCGGGTTGGCCAGGTGGCGGATGCGGCCCCCTGCGCTCAAGGTGCTGCTGGGAATATAGGGCAGCCAGTCGGGCAGGGCATTGAAGCCGCCGATCAGTTGCCATACTTGCGCCGGCGTGGCGGCGATGTCGATCGAGGTGGTGGTGTGTGCCATATGCTTTCCTTATCTATCAGTTGGCGCCGGTTGGCAGCGGGGCGAATGGCGACACGAGTTGTTCGGCGCGCATGTCGTGCCAGAAGGCGGCGGGGATGACGGCGTGTAACGCTTGCTGGTCTTCGGCCAGGCGTTCCGGACGGCTGGCGCCGGGAATCACGGCAGCCACGGCCGGATTGGCCAAGGAAAATTGCAGGGCGGCAGCCTTGACGCTGACGCCGTGGCGCGCGGCAATCGCCTTGATGCGTTCTACTTTGGCAATGATTTCGGGCGAAGCCTTCTGGTATTCGAAGTGGGCGCCGCCGGCCAGGATGCCTGAACTGTAGGGGCCGCCCACGACGATGTCGACGTTCTGTTTTGCCGCGGCCGGCATCAGGCGCTGCAGCGCACGTTCATGGTCGAGCAGGGTGTAGCGGCCGGCCAGCAAGAAGGCGTCCGGCTGGGCTTCGGCCAGGTCCAGGGTCAGTTCCAGCGGTTCCACCTTGTTCACGCCCACGCCCCAGGCCTTGATGACGCCTTCTTCGCGCAAGCGGGTCAGCACGCGGAAGGCGCCCGTGCGGGCAATCTCGAATTGCGCCAGCCAGTTGTCGCCGTGGAAATCCTGGGCGATGTCGTGCACCCAGACGATATCGAGGCGGTCCGTATCCAGGCGTTTCAAACTGTCTTCGATCGAACGCAGGGTGGCGTCGGCCGAGTAGTCATCGACGATCTTGTTCTTGCGGCCAAATTCGAACAATCCCCCTTTTTCGCCCAGTTCGCGGGCGGCGGGGTCTTCCAGTTCGTCGAGGATCAGCCGGCCGACCTTGGTGCTCAGCACGTAATCGTCGCGGCGGCGCTGCTTCAGGGCGGCGCCCAGGCGCAGCTCGGCCAGGCCGGCGCCGTAGAACGGGGCCGTGTCGAAGTAGCGGATGCCCGATTCCCAGGCCGCATCGACGGTCGCCAGCGCTTCCTGTTCCGGAATGTTGCGGAACATATTGCCCAGCGGCGCCGTGCCGAAACCCAGTTTGCCTGTCAGTAAGTGTTTGATTGTCATGCTGTTTTCCTTCAATGAGTGAGTCAGTGCAGACAGAATAGCTGGACAAGTTAAGCCTGTCCAAGACATAATTGGCGCAACTTGAGTCCTGAAAGGTCTGACATGCTGGACATACGCCAATTGCAATACTTCATCGCCGTCGCCGAGGAAGAACACGTGGGACGGGCCGCCGAGCGCCTGCATATTTCCCAGTCGCCGCTGAGCCGGCAGATCGCCCAGCTCGAAGACCGGCTGGGCCTGACCCTGTTCGAGCGCAGCGCCCAGCGCATCCGCCTGACGCGCGACGGCCACACCTTCCTGGCCGAAGCGCGCGCGTTCATTACCCACGGGAACCGCCTGGAAGCGCTGGCGAAACGCCTGGGGCGCGGCGACGAGGGCGGCCTGTGCATAGGCTACATCGAAAACGCCATGCATGCGGGCGTCTTGCCGGAGGGGCTGCGCGCCTTGCGCGCCACGCGGCCGCAAGTGCACGTGGCCCTGTACAACCTGCATTCGGCCGAGCAGATCGAGGGCTTGCGCCAGCGCAGCCTCGATATCGCGCTGCTGTGCGAGCCGCCGCTGCCGAACGACGCGGACCTCGATTGCGCGCAAGTGCTGAGCGACCCCATGCTGCTGGCCTTGCCCGCGACGCATCCGCTGGCGGCCAAGGCCCAGCTGACCCCGGACGACCTGGCGGGCCAGGAGTGGATCGCCGTGCTGCACAAGGAAAGCGTGCTGAAACACGATAACTTCATCGCCGCCTGCGCGCGCGCCGGTTTTACGCCCGAAATCCGCATGGAAGCAACAGAGCCGCTGACGGCGCTGGGCCTGGTGGCGGCCGGACTGGGCATGGCCATGATCCAGCACAGCCTGCGCCAGCACGCACCGGCCGGCGTCGTCGTGAGGGAATTGCCGTGGTTCAGCTACCGCACGCCCCTGTGGCTGGCCTGGCACAAGGTCAATTTGCGCCCGCTGGTGGGCATCTTCCGGGAAACCTTGCTGCAGCAGGCGGGCGTGGCCGCTTAAATCTTTCTGCCGTGCTTCAAGTGCAAGGGCAGCCACCACCACATGCAGACGATGAGCGTGCCCATCAGCACGCAGGCGACGATGCCTGCGACGTGGCCGAACACTTCCGACATCACCAGATTGGTGCCGAGGATGAACGCCAGCGCCAGGGAAAAGGCGCCGCACATCATGATGCGGTCGGCCACGCGCTTGAAGCGCTCGCGGTCTTGCAGGGGGCGCATCACGCGGTGCTGGATGGCTGGCGCGCTGAGCAGCACCAGGCTGGTCATGGACAGGAAAAACGTCAGCAGGAAGACGATTTTTTCCGCCTGCACGATCTTCGCGAAGCCGCCGTTGAAGGGCAGGATGATGAGGAAGGCCGTCAGCATCTGCGCGCCCGGCAAGAGGATGCGCAATTCGCTGAGCAGGTCGGACAAGTCGCCTTCCTCGCCTGGCTGATTATTGTCGTCATGTGGCGGGGTGTGCGGCATGGCGCTATTCCTGTTGGTGGCGATGGGGCCAGTCTACGCACAGGCGGCCAGGCCGACTGTGGGCGGGCGCACCTTCGGACGCATTGCGTCAGAACCAGTGCGGGTAGCGTTGGCGCAGCCGCCACAAGGGCGTCGAGACGATGGCCGTGGGACTGTGCGAGGCGTCGTGGCCGCAATGGCCGCAACTGTGGCGCCGGTGCGGCGCCAGGGCGAAGTCGCCCAGGTCCAGGTGCGGGTGGCCGCAGCGGGCGCAGTCGCTGCAGCCCGGTGGCGCGCCAGCCTGCAAGGCGGCGGCGAACGCCTGCGCGGCGGGCGGCGTGATATTCAGTTGCACTATGTCGGGAGGAAACAGGCCGGGCAGGGCGCGGCAGTCGATGGTCAGGGCTGGCAGGTCGCGGCTGAACAGGGCGCTGCCGTCATTGGCCCGGGCGCGCAGTTGCAGCAGGCCATCATTGCCCAGGCGCAGGGTGCTGGCGTGGAATTGCGTGGGGTCGAACAATTCCGGATACAGCACATAGCCCATGGGGCTGGCGTGCTGGCGGCACTGCATGGGCTGCGCGGACGGGCAGGCGGCCAGGTCGGCTTGCGTGCCCCAGTAGCACTGGTGCGTGCGGCACCATTGGCGTGCCGCGCCATTGCGAAATTTTCCAGCGGGCAGCAGATCGCACACGATGATGGCGTCCAGTCCCGCGCCGGCCCGAAAGTGGCCCGTGATGTGGGACGTGGTGACGGCAAGACGGCCCGTGCTCGCGTGCAGGGGCCAGCAGATGCCGGGCAGGGTCAGCGGCGTGGCCAATGGCGCCTCCGCGCGGCTATCGGCTTGCCAGCCGCCCGCTGGCCGGAAGCAAAAAACCCGCCGGTTGGGGCGGGCTGTGCTGACGGGGATGCCTGAGGCATGGCCCGGTCTATTCTTCCGTATCGGCCAGGGTGACGATGGCGCGCGCCCACTTCGAGTATTTCAGGTTTGCCAGGTCGCGCACGGTCTTGATATTGAATGCCTGCTTGAGCAGCTCCGCATCCTTCTCGCTCACGCCTTGCAGCGCATCGACAGGTGCATCAGCGATTTCCTTGAACGTCTTTTTTTCGTAAGCCTTGTCTACCGCTTTATTGATGTTCATGTGTTGATACTCCTCAGTAAGTGGGAAAATTAATTCTACACGTTTTTGTGAACCGTCAATTTACGCTTGCAAGTTGTGCCGAACTAAATATGATGGAGGTGGGCGCCTCGACAGTGAGGCCGTCTGTGCGTTCGCCTTGAGATTGTAATTATGTCACTGTTATTATTCATAGTATAATGATTTCCATGGCGGAGAATGGTCTGCGCCATGCCGGACACCGCGGTCACGCGGCACCAATCGATAGCGTTCAGGAGAATACGATGAGTTTGCTAGATCAACTTGCAGGACAGGCGATGAGCGCTTTGGGCAATAAAAGTGCTGACGGGGAAGCCCCATCGGGATTGATGGCCAGCGTGATGGACCTGGTCAACCAGCATGGCGGCTTGCCCGGCCTGCTGCAGAAATTCCAGGAAAGCGGCCTGGGCGACCAGGTGGCCAGCTGGATCGGCACGGGCGCCAATACACCCGTCTCCGGCGAACAGATCAAGGATGCGCTGGGCAGCGACACGATCACCCAGATCGCTGAAAAAGCGGGCGTCGCCCCGGACGCGGCCTCGGGCGGCCTGGCCGCCTTGCTGCCCCAGCTGATCGACAAGCTGACCCCGGACGGTCAGGTGCCGGAAGGCAATGACCTCGTCAGCCAGGGCTTGAATATGCTTAAGGGCAAGATCTTCGGTTGATTCCCTGGTCTTGCAAGTGAAAAACCTCGCAGCGATGCGAGGTTTTTTTATGTGCAAGGTTTCTGGGGGATCAGAGTTAACGTCGGAAAAACGCCTGTGGCTAGGCGCCGCCCCGAAGACAGTACGCGAGTACGGCGAGGGACAAGAGTAACCCCGGCAACAACGCCACGGGCGTTTTTCAGGCGGCGGCCATTATTCCCAGGCGCTGCGCCATATACGCCGGTTCGCTGGTCAGCCGCGCCGTACTCCCTTCCACCAGATACGAGCAATACCGTCTCCGCTCGGCGCTGCCGCCGCGCCGTTCCATCAGCTCGCCCAGCATGGCGACGGCATCGGCGGCCATCTTTTGCACGGGCTGGCGCAGGGTGGTGATGTCGTAGCTGAGCCAGCCGGACGCTTCCAGCGCGTCGAAGCCGGCCACCGACATTTGCAGCGGCACCTGGATGCCCATCTGGTGGCGCGCCGTGTCCAGGCAGCCGATGGCCATGATGTCGTTGCCGCAAATGACGGCGTCCGGCACGCGGCCCAGGCGGTCGATGACCTTGCGCAAGCCCCGTCCGCCGCTGGCGTAATCGTAGTTGCCGCTGACGACGATGGGCGCGGGCAAGCCCAGGGTCAGCAAGCGATCCAGCATGCCGGCCTTGCGTTCCTGCGCGACGGCCGAATCGCCGGGGCCGTCGATGATGGCGAACTGGCGGTGGCCCGCTTCGGCCAGGCGCGAGACGAGCAGGCGCGCCGCTTCGCCCTGGTCGCACAGCACGGCATGCACGGCGTGTTCGCGCGGGCTGCGGTTGAACAGCACCAGGGGCACGTCGCGCCGGCCGAATTCGGCCATCTGCTCGTCCGACAGGCAGGCGGCCACGACGGCGCCGTCGACCTGGTATTGCCACACATCGCTGAGGACCTTGCCGATATCCGCTTCGCGCTCCAGGGTAAACAATAACAGGCGCTTGCCCTGGCGGGCGATGTGCTGGCTCAGGTCGGACAATACTTGCGGATAGTACAGATTGGCCAGGTTGGAAATGATGACGGCCACCAGGTTCGAGCGGCGCGTGATCAGGCTGCGCGCGGCCGCGTTGGGGATGTAGTCGAGGCTGATGGCCGCCTGCATGACCTTGGCGTGGGTGGCTTGCGAGATGCTGGCACCGGGCTTGAAGCAGCGCGACACGGCCGATTGCGACACGCCGGCCAGCAAGGCCACGTCATACGAGGTCACGCGCCGTCCGGCGCCGGGTATGGCGCGGCTGGCGGTGCTGGGTGTCCGGGCTACAGTATTCTTTTTTCGCATATTGGTCTGGCAAGCAACCTGTCTCAAAGTATTCCTGCAGGCCCGGCCGCTTGTGGCGGCCTGGGCGGGCAGAATGAGCATAGCGTAAAAGATTGCCGCATGGCAAGACTGTTTTCTTGTTCATGTTGCAAAAAATATGACTGAATGGCAAGTGGTATGCTTGCTCCTCAATCGGCGCTGTCGCAGGGCCCGCTGCCATAGGGGCTGAGGCGTCCCGGCGGGTCCACGCGGCGCGCGCTGAAATCGCTGGCCAGCGTGGGTAATGGCCATTCCGCCGTGGCGCTCGCTTCCGTGCCGCTGACGGTGCCGCGCACGGTCAGGGCCACGTGCACCCAGGAACCATAGTTGCGCGGATAGCTGACGGTGACGGTGGCCATGCCCAGCGCGTCGCTCAGGCCGCTGGCGCTGACGGTTAGGGGAATGCCCGGGTCGAGGACGCCATTGCCGTTGCGGTCGTAGGCGGCGTCAAAGATGCCGTTGCGCAAGACATCCTCATTGGCGCAGCTGTAGAGGGGCAGGGCCAGGCGCCAGACGCCCGTGTCGGGGAACTCGGGCTTGTCCGCCTGCCACACGTAAGATCCCTTGGCATAGCGGCTGGGCCAGGCGGCGGCCGTGATGGCGACGCCCTGCACGGCATTGCCGGCGCTGTCGGACACGAACACGGCAAAGTCCTTCTGCAGCACGCTGGGTGAATATTCGCGCAGCAGGCTGCCCGTGCCCAGCTTGATCGACAGCGCTTGCCGCGCCACCGTCAGGCGCACGAGGGCCGTGGCCGCCGCTTGCGGCGCGCCTTCGATGCGGGCCTGGATCAGCACGCCGTCGCGGCCGCTGTCGGCCGGCCCCGCCACATACACGGCGCGCGCCAGGCCGTCGCTGCCCGTTAGCACCCGGCCAGCCTGCCGTAAATAGCCGCCGCTGGGGTCGCTCAAGATGGAAAACAGCACGGGCGCGTTCTTGACCAGGTTGTTGGCCGCGCCATCGCGCACCACGGCGCTGATGGTGCTGATACTTGTGCTGACGTTGTCGGCCGATGCCGCCGAAGTGGTCGTATTCGCGCGCAGCACTGCCGGGTCCGCTTGCACGGCCAGCTTGCTGGCGCCGCTCAGGGGCGCGACGAATTCCAGCCGCGTCTGCGCCGTGGGGCCGCCCGCCACGGCGGCCGTGAGGGTGGCTACGCCCGCGTTGGCCGATTGCACATAGCTGCGCGGCAAGTTGCCATTGTTGAAAATCAAGCTGGCAGGCAAGGCCTGGCTGCAGGCGCTGTCGCTGAACAGGCTGCCGCGCGAGGTCGACAGGCTGGCGCTGCCCGCTTGCGGCACGCCCGCCTTGTCATAGCGCGCGTCGATGGGCTGGCACGCCAGGGTCGCCACTTCCTGCAGCACGTCCGCGCCGCTGGCGTCCTGGCCCACGGCCGGACTCAGGCGCAGGTCGCTGCCGGCCACGGCATACGCTTGCGTGGCGGCGGCGCCCAGCGCGCTGACGGACACGGCATCCTTGCCCAGGCTGCCTGCGGTCAGGCGCAGCACCAGCTGGCCTTGCGCATTGCTGAGCGCCGCGCCCCCATCCTTGACGCGCACGCCGTTGCCCGTGCCCGTGCTGTAGGCGATGGCGGCGCCGGCCACGGGTTTGCGCGCCGAGTCGCGCACGGTGACGGTGAGGTCGGCGCCCTGGCCCAGCATCAGGGCGGCCGGCCCCAGCACTTCCACGCTGCTGCCCGTCACGGCCACCGTGCCCTTGCCGCTGCGCGCGCCGACAGTCGCCGTCACGGTGATGCTGCGGTTGCTGTTGGCGCCGCCCGTGCCCAGCAGGGCGCGCGCCTGGCCGTTCTTGTCCGTCACGGCGTCGACGCTGCCGAGGATTCCGGAATCGGCGGCAAAGGAAATCTTTGCGTTTGGCAAGGCTAGGTTGGCGCCATCCTTGACGAGGGCGGTGACGGACACTTCGCTGCCGGCCAATCCCGCCGAGGCCAGTTCCGTGCTGGAAAACACCAGGTTGACGGCGCTGGCCAGGCTGGCCGGCTCGGGCGGCGTGACGGGAGGAATCACGGGGGGCGTCACGGGCGGGGTGACCGGCGGCTTCACGGGCGGCACGGTGGGCGGCGGACTGCCGCCGCAGCCTGCCGTGCTGTGCAGCGAGCAGCCGGCGCCGGCCTGGGTATCGGCGGAACCGCCGCCGCAGCCGGCCAGGGAAACGAGGAAGGCCGCCAGCAAGGTAGCAGGCAGCAAAGCGGCGGGCAGGTGGCGCGGGTGGCGCAGGCGGGCGAGGGGCACGATGGGTCTCCGGGAGCTGGCCGAGTTGCTCGGCATTCATTTCCCAAGAGTAGCTTTTGCGCGCGGCCGCTACTTGATGCAAAGCAAGCTTATGCTGTTGACCCCGTCGAACGGGTTTTGCTGGTGCAATGGCCTGCCTTCTGATAACATAACGCCCCTTTATTCAGGGAAGGGTCGACATGGCCAATGCTTGCGGCGTCGATTTCGGCACGTCAAATTCCACGGTAGGCTGGGCACGTCCCGGGCAGAGCACCATGCTCGGCCTGGAAGATGGCAAGACGACCTTACCGTCCGTCGTCTTCTTCAATGCGGAAGACGAGGAAGTCAGTTTTGGCCGCGCGGCGCTGGCCGGCTATCTGGCCGGTTACGAGGGGCGCTTGATGCGCTCGCTGAAAAGCTTGCTGGGTACCAGTCTCATCGATGGCCAGACGGAAGTGGGTGGCCGCGCCTTGCCATTTCGCATGCTGCTGGCGCAATTCATTGGCGAAGTGAAACGCCGCGCCGAGCAGTCCGCCGGCCGCGAATTCTCGTCCGCCGTGTTCGGCCGTCCCGTCTTCTTCATCGACGACAACGCGCAAGCCGACCAGCTGGCGCAGGACACGCTGGCCGAAGTGGCCCGCTCCGTCGGTTTCAAGGACGTCGCGTTCCAGTTCGAGCCGATTGCCGCCGCGTTCGACTACGAGTCGCAAATCGACAAGGAAGAACTGGTACTGATCGCCGACATCGGCGGTGGTACGTCCGACTTTTCGCTGGTGCGCCTGTCGCCGGAACGGGCGAAGAAAACCGAGCGGCGCGACGACATCCTCGCCACCGGCGGCGTGCACATCGGCGGCACGGATTTCGATAAATACCTGAGCCTGTCTTCCGTCATGCCTCTGCTGGGCTATGGCAGCCGCCTGCATAACAATAGCGAAGTGCCGTCCAGCTATTATTTCAACCTGGCGACCTGGCACACGATCAACCTGGCCTACACGAAGAAGATCTGGGTGCAGCTGGCCGACGTGTGCCGCGATGCGCGTGAGCAAGACAAGATGGGGCGCCTGCAAAAGCTGATCGACGAGCGCGCCGGCCACTGGCTGGCCATGAAAGTGGAAGAAGGCAAGATTGCCCTGTCCGACGCAGCCGAAGTGCAGCTGGAACTGGACCGCCTGTCGCCCGCGCAAAGTCTGTTGCTCAAACGCACGCAGTTCGACGAGGCCATCGGCCACCTGTGCGGTTCCGTGGAAGAAACCGTGCTGCGTCTGCTGCGCGACGCGGGCGTGGCGCCGGAAGCCGTCGACACCGTGTTCTTCACGGGCGGTTCGAGCGGCGTGCGCTTGCTGCGCGAAAAGATCGCAGCCCTGGTGCCGGCCGCGCGCAAGGTCGAGGGTGATCTGTTCGGCAGTATCGGTGCGGGACTCGCGCTGGACGCCGTGCGTAAATTTGGTTGATAAAATGTGCATGGCGGCGTTGCCGCGTCTTGCCGTACTGGTGTACTGTCTGCGACGCGGCGCCTTGCCCTGCGCATTTTATCGATACCCCCACTGTTGCACCCACGAAAGAACGCCCCATGAATGTGTTTGACAAACCGATCGTCATGATCGACTTCGAGACGACCGGTTTATCTCCCGACATGGGCGACCGCATCACGGAAGTGGCGGCGCTGCGCATCGAGGGCGGGCAGATCACGGACCGCTATGTGACCCTGATCAACTGCAATGCGCGCATCCCCTCGTTCATCACGGGCTTGACGGGCATCACGCAGGCGATGGTGGACAAGGCGCCGCCCGTGGCCGAGGTGGTGCCGCAGTTGCTGGACTTCATCGGCAGCGATGCCTTGTCGGCGCACAATGCCAGCTTCGATGAAAAATTCCTGCGCGCGGAAAGCGCCAGGCTGAACCTGACACCGGCGCACCAGTCGCTCGTGTGTTCATTGAAACTGTCGCGCCGCGTGTTTCCCGGCATGGCCAGCTACAAGCTGGGCTTGCTGTCCAGCCAGCTGGGCATCGCCTTCAAGAGCGCCGCCCACAGGGCCGAGTCCGATGCGGAAGTGGCGGCACAAGTGCTGATCCACATCGGCCGCCATTTGCGCAGCAGCTATGGCATCGCCGACGTCGACGCGGATTTGCTCGTGTCGCTGAACAAGCTGGCCGCCGCCAAGGTGCCGCAATTCCTGCAAAAACACCCATCACGCCGCTGAGCGCCATGCCTGCCTAAGCGGGCTCATCAAAACGATATAATTTTGTTATTTCGTTTGAGCCTGCTCAAGTCCTTCCCCCGCATCGAATTTAAAATTTAAGCAACACATGATTTCGCCGCCCTGGGCCGCCGTTTTGCGCGTGCTGCCAGCAAGCGCAATGTGGATGGGGGCGCACATGGACAAGCACCATACTGCCAGAGATAGCCACGAGGCGTATATCTGGTTCCGCACGGCTGCCGAGCAGGGCAATGCCTACGCCCAGTTCAACCTGGGCTTGATGTACAAGAAGGGCGAAGGCGTGGCGCAGGACGATGCGCGCGCCTTTGTCTGGCTACGGCTGGCCGCGCTGCAAGGGCTGGCGTTCGCGCAAAACCACCTGGGCGCCTTGTATTACCACGGCCGCGGCGTGGCGCAGAGCGACGAGGACGCCGTGCTGTGGTTTCGCCGCGCGGCCGCGCAGGGCGATGCGTCGGCCCAGCAAAACCTGGGACAGATGTACCGCAAGGGACGGGGAGTGCTGCAGAGCGATGAACTGGCCCTGGCATGGTTTTACCGCGCCTCCGAACAGGGCGTGGCCAGCGCGCAATCCTTGCTGGGCGAAGCCTATGCGCAAGGCCTGGGCGCGAAAAAGAACGATGCGCTGGCCCTGGCCTGGTTCCGCAAGGCAGCCTTGCAGGGCGATGCGCAGGCACAGCTGAACCTGGGGCTCGTCTACAAGCGGGGCCAGGGCGTGGCGCAAAGCGACACGCAGGCGCTGGCCTGGTTCCGCCAGGCCGCTGCCCAAGGCCTGGCCGTGGCGCAGCGGCAACTTGGCGTGGCGTATGCGGAAGGCCTGGGCGTGGCGCCCGATCAGCTGCGCGCCTACGCCTGGCTGCAGCGGGCGGCCGAGCAGGATGACGCCGACGCCCAGTTCAACCTGGGCCTGATGCTGGCGCGGGGGCAGGGCGTGGACAAGGACGAGGCGCGCGCCGTCGTCTGGTACCGGCGTGCCGCCCTGCAAGGTCACTGCATGGCGCAATACAATCTGGGCGGCATGTTTGCAGGCGGGCGGGGCGTCGCGCGCGACCTGCGCCAGGCGCTGGACTGGTATGCCAGGGCGGCGGCCCAGGGCGCGTCGAATGCGCAGTTCAACCTGGGCGTGATGTATGCGAATGGCCAGGGCGTGGAGCGCGACGAGGTGTGCGCCGTGCGCTGGTACCGCACGGCGGCCGAGCAGGGCGATGCCAGCGCGCAAAACAACCTGGGCGTCATGTATGCGAGCGGCCACGGCGTGCCGCAAGACGATGGCCTGGCCGTGCAATGGTATGCGCGCGCGGCCGGCCAGGGCCATGCGCTGGCGCAGTACAACCTGGGCGGCATGTACAACAGCGGGCGCGGCGTGGAGAAGGATCCCGTTTGCGGCTATATGTGGCTGGCGCTGGCGGCCGAGGGCGGCGATAGCGGAGCGGCCAGGGCGCGGGAAGCGGCGGCCGCCAGGCTGGAGCCGGCACAGCTGCAAGAGGCGCAGCAGCGCATGCGGCAATGGCACCAGGTGCGTTCCCCGCCGCGGTCGCCACGGCCACCGCGCGACTGAAGCGTGGGCGCGGACGCGGGCTGCGTGCGATAATTGCCGGCAGGAATGTCGCGAAGGCGGCGTGGTTTTTGGCACAGTGAAAGGCGGAACATGGTAAGGCAGGCAGGCGAGGATGCATCCGAGCAAAAAGTCATCGACGACATCGCCACGCATGGCTGGCATGGCGTGCATATCAGTGCGGATGAAGAGGGCCCCGGCTACGCCTTCACGATAGGCGCTTGCCACAGCTTTGGCCAGCCTGAATTTCTCATCATGGGCTTGCCGCGGGCCATGGCCCACCAGATACTCGACGTGGCGCTGGACGCCGCGCGCAGCGGCGCCATCACGGATTTCACGGCCACCACGGACGTCTTGCTGGAGGGCCATCAGTGCGCCTTCGTGCGCGTGCCCGTCGAGCAATACCGCAACTATGTCGGCTATGCGCGCTGGTATTACCAGGGTGACGAGTTTACCGTGTACCAGATCGTCTGGCCGTCGCGCGATGGCCATTTTCCATGGCAGGCGCAAGCCAGTGCGCAGTACGTGGAAAGCCAGCCGCTGCTGGGACCGGCGCCGCTGGCGGCATGACGGCAGGCGCGTCCGTCAGCATTGTGACGGGCACGGCCACCCTGTGCGTGTTCGACCCGGCCCTCTTGCGCCACAAGCTGGAAGATGACTGCGACTGGTGGAGTATTCCCAGTGCGGAACTGGCGGCCGTGAACGCGGGGCAGGTAGCGTTTTTCAACGTCGGCGGCGACGGCGCGTATGACATCGCCTTGCACGCCGAACTTGCCGAGCCGCATGTGGTCGTGCATCTGGCCGTGGTCTCCGGCCGCGTCTTCATCGGCGCCGGGGAGGACGTCACCGGCGGCGGCCTGGAACCGGACACGGCATATGGCGGCCTGTTCGTCGACGTGCCCGCGGGCAGTTACCGCTTGCAGGCGCGCCGCGACGGGGCACGCATCAGCCTGGCATTCGTGCCCGATGCCCGCAGCAGCAATGCGTTTGGCGACCTCGTGCGTATTTGAGTGCGGCCAGCCTGCCGCCGTCCAGCTTTGACTAGTGCCTCTGGCTACGCATCCAGGCGCGCCGCGCCCGCGCCTTGCCGCCGGTCCAGGAACAGGCTGTTGCCGTGGATTTTCTTCGCCTGCTTCTTCGCTTCCGCCGCCTGCGTGGCAATCTGGTGGTGCGTGTAATACTG
Source organism: Janthinobacterium sp. SUN033 (assembly GCF_030397595.1). NCBI lineage: Bacteria > Pseudomonadati > Pseudomonadota > Betaproteobacteria > Burkholderiales > Oxalobacteraceae > Janthinobacterium > Janthinobacterium sp. SUN033. Next base: position 1,379,741 of record NZ_JAPQNV010000001.1, on the reverse strand, counting down.
GTGCGCCTCGACCTTGATGACGCCCAGGGATAGGCTGATCAGGGAATAAAACACTTTCTTGCCTTGCCGGTCTTCGCTGATGTAGCCGCCCCGTTCGCAATCGCTGGTGCTGTAATAGGCGAGGATGGCGGCCGCGAAGTCGTCCAGCATGGCCTGGCAGCGCGCTTCCCAGTCTTCGCTCTGGAACAGGATCATGAAATCGTCGCCGCCGATGTGGCCGATGAAGTCGCGGTTCGGGTCGCAATGGCTGCTGAGGATTTCTCCCGTCAGCTGGATCACGTCGTCGCCCTTGCGGTAGCCGTACACGTCGTTGAACGGCTTGAAGTGGTCGAGGTCGCAATAGCAGACCCAGAAGCGGCTGCCGCTGTGCAGCAGGCGGTCGATATGCTCGTTGATGGGCACGTTGCCGGGCAGTTGCGTCAGCGGGTTGGCATAGCGGGCCGCGTTGATCTGCATCTGCGTGATTTCGCGCATCAGGTCGTGTCCCGTGCCCATGCCCAGGTAGCGGCCGTGTTCGGTAATGATGAAACCGTTGAACAGATGGTGGGCGCTCGATTGCACCATGGTGTAGCTGAGTTCCTGCAAGCTCGTCTCGTGGTCGGCGATCAGGGGCGTGGCATCCATGAACAGGCTGCATGATTTCTTGCCATACAGTTCGCGCTGGTAGGGACGGGCGAAGTGGTCGATCATCTCGAAGCGGCTGATCAGGCCCAGCGGCACGCCGTCATCGACGACGGGAATGATCATCAGTTTCGGGTCTTTCAGGAAAATATCGTACACCTCGTTATTGTTTTTCTCGGGCGAAACGGCCGCCACGCGGTGCAGCAGCTTGCGGATGCTGGCGCCGTTCTTTTCCAGGCTGCTGCGCTGCGGATATACGGCCACGCCGTTGCGTCCCAGCGCCTGCACCACTTCGGCCGGCAGGGCGCGCGCCGGCACCGCGTTGGGCCGGCCCAGGTGATAGCCTTGTCCGAACGCCACGCCCAGGTCGCGCAAGACGAGCAATTCCGTCTGCGCCTCGATGCCTTCGGCAATCACCAGGGTGCCCGATTTTTCTGCGATTTCCTGGATCGAGCGCACGAACTGCAGTTTCACAGGGTCATTATTGATGCCCTGGATGAAATGCATGTCGATTTTCACGTATTCCGGGCGCAGTTCCGACCACAGGCGCAGGCTGGAAAAGCCCTCGCCCAGGTCGTCGATGGCGATCTGGAAACCCATATTGCGGTAATGCAGCACCGCTTCGCGCATCAGCTCGTAGTCATACGTGGGCTGGTTTTCCGTCAGCTCGATGATGACGCGGTCCGGATTGATGCCGATATGCTCGATGTATTCCAGGGTCTCGCCATGGCGGGCATTGCGCAGCAACAGGCATTCGGGGCTGACATTGAGAAACAGCTTGCCCGGCAGCTGCAGTTCGGCGAAGCGTTCGAGCACCACTTGCCGGCACAGGTGTTCCACTTCCAGGGTCAGGTCATGTGCGCGCGCCACCTTGAACAGATTCATCGGCGCGTGCAGGGGGCTGTCGGACGGCCCCCGTATCAAGCCTTCGTAGCCGATGATGTCGCCGCTGTGCATGTGGATGATGGGCTGGAACAGCGCGCTGAGCTTGCGGCCCGCAATGATCTCGTGCAAGGCATCCGTCCCTTCGATGCTCATGGATACCGATGGCGGCTTCAGGTAAGCCACATTCGATGGCACCGCGCCGGGCGGCGCGGCGGTGGCGGGGGGGAGGGCGAGAGTGTGCATAGGCGGATGTGGCGGCACGGCCTCTGGACGGGCCATGAACATGTTGCCGATAGTAAAGAAGATTTATGACGGCTTGATGAAACGTATTAGCTTTTGACAATATTTCTTGCCTAACCGTCAGTTTGCCGATTCCCGCCAAAAACGCGATTTATCACGGTGATTCCCGTGAATTGTCCAAACAAAAGATGGTAAATCCACTGGATAACTGTGCTTTAAAAGTGGCAATCCGCGCTATGATTTCTCTTGGCGAAAGTCAACATGGGCAGCCGCGGCGCATGCAGGCGGCCTGCTTTCCTCGACATCCAACAATGAGACAACAACCCATGCAATTACGTAGTGCAACCCTCATATTCAGCTTGATGGCCGCCTTCGGTGGCAATGCCCTGGCGCAAAGCGCCGCGATGCCATCGTGCCCGGCCGGCGATGGCGCACCCGTGACGTATCCGGTCAGCAAAAAAGTCGACCAGCAAGACAGCTATTTCGGCACCACCATCGCCGATCCGTACCGCTGGCTGGAAGACGCCAACAGCGCCGAGACAGGCGAGTGGGTTGCGGCGCAAAACAAGCTGACGCAATCGTACCTGGGCACCATCCCGGAGCGCGCCGCGATCAAGCAGCGCCTGACCAAGCTGTGGAACTATGAGCGTTTCTCTACGCCAACGAAGCAGGGCGGCCGTTACTTCTACAGCCGCAACGACGGCTTGCAGAACCAGGCCGTGCTGTACACGGTGAAAAAACTGACGGACGAGCCGCGCCTGCTGCTGGACCCGAACACCCTGTCCACGGATGGTACGGTGGCGCTGGCCGGCACCTCGATCAGCCCGAACGGCAAGTACCTGGCGTATGCCACGTCCGCTTCCGGTTCCGACTGGAACGAGTGGAAGGTGCGCGACATCGAATCGGGCAAGGATTTGACGGACCACATCAAGTGGGCCAAGTTCTCCGGCGCTTCGTGGACCAAGGACAACACCGGTTTCTTCTACAGCCGCTATGACGCGCCGAACGAAGCCACCAAGCTGGCCGATATCAATTACTTCCAGAAATTGTATTTCCATAAGATCGGCACGCCGCAAAGCGACGACGTGCTCGTCTTCGACCGTCCCGACCAGAAGGAATGGGCGTTTGGCGGCAGCACCGTCAGCGACGACGGCAATTACCTGATCATCACGGCCACGCAAGGCACGGAACGCAAGAACCGCATTTTCTACAAGGACTTGCGCCAGAAGAACGCCAAGGTGGTGGGCTTGCTGGAAGCGTTCGACGCGTCGTACTCGTTCATCGACAATGACGGCCCCGTGTTCTTCTTCAAGACGGATAACAAGGCGCCGAAATCGCGCGTGATCGCCATCGACACGCGCAAGCCTGCGCCTGCCGACTGGAAGGAAATCGTGCCGCAAAGCGCGGAAACCCTCGTTGCCGTCAACCTGATCAACAACCAGTTGGTGCTCGATTACTTGAAAGATGCGCAAACGCAAATCAAGATCGTCGACCTGAACGGCAAGCTGGTGCGCGAAGTGGCCTTGCCGGGCATCGGTTCGGCCGGCGGCTTTGCCGGCAAGCGTGGCGACACGGAAACGTTCTACTCGTTTACCAGTTTCACGACGCCGGCGACCATCTACCGCTACGACATGAAATCGGGCAAGAGCAGCGTGTACCGCCAGCCGAAGGTCGATTTCGACCCGAACGCCTTTGAAACGCGCCAGCAATTCTTCACCAGCCGCGATGGCACCAAGGTGCCGATGTTCATCGTCTCGAAAAAAGGCATGAAGCTCGACGGTTCCAACCCGACTTATCTGTACGGCTATGGCGGCTTCAATATTTCGCTGACACCGAGCTTCTCCGTGGCAAATCTTGCCTGGGTGGAAATGGGCGGCGTCTACGTGATGGCCAACCTGCGCGGCGGCGGCGAATACGGCGAAGCCTGGCACCAGGCTGGCACCAAGCTGAACAAGCAAAACGTGTTCGACGACTTTATTGGCGCGGCGCAATGGCTGGTAGATAACAAGGTCACTTCGCCATCGAAGCTGGCGATCGGCGGCGGCAGCAATGGCGGCCTGCTGGTGGGCGCGGCCATGACGCAGCGTCCCGACCTGTTCGCCGCGGCGATTCCTCAGGTGGGCGTGCTCGACATGTTGCGCTTCCACAAGTTTACCGTGGGCTGGGGCTGGGTGCCTGACTACGGTTCGTCGGACGATGCCGAGCAATTCAAGGCGCTGGTGAAATACTCGCCGCTGCACAACCTGAAGGCGGGCGGTTGCTATCCAGCCACCATGATCACGACGGCCGACCACGACGACCGCGTCGTGCCTGCCCACAGCTTCAAGTTCGCCGCCGCGGCCCAGGCAGCGCAAGGCGGCGCGGCGCCCGTGCTGATCCGCATCGACAGCAAGGCCGGCCATGGCGCCGGCAAGCCGACGACCAAGCAGATCGAAGAAGTGGCCGACCGCTGGGGCTTCCTCAGCCGTTCGCTGAAGATGACGCCAGTAGTGGCGGAGCCGGCGAAAGTGGCGGCGCAGTAATCAGGTAGTGTTCAGGTAAAAAGCGCGGGTGCCGTTGGCCCGCGCTTTTTTACGTCCGGTGCAAAGGCGCGATGCGCGCCAGCACGCCGTTGCCAAACGTGGACTGGAACGGCAAATCCTTGCGCTGCGCATAGCCGATATAGCAATCGCACTTGAAGCGCGGGCAGGATTTCTCTTGCAGCAGGTCCGCCAGGTCGTCCGTGTACAGGTTGCCCAGGCGCTCGGGCACGAAATGGCAGCGCGCCAGCTCGCCGTCGCCATCGACGGACAGCGACGCCTCGCCCGCCAGACAGGGCTTGCCGCGCGAGGGCGAAGGGCGCCGGTTTTGCGCGAACCACGGGTCGACGGCGTCCAGCCAGGCCAGGTCTTCCACCGCGTAGTAGCCGGGACCACGCCGGTCATACGCGTTCAGCCACAGGTAGACGTGCGCGGGCAGGGCTGCGCGCAGGGCGCGGATGGCGTCAAGGTGTTCATTCATCGCCACGACGCCGACGGAATAGCGCACGCCCATGGCGTCCAGGCGCGCGCAGCGTTCGAGAAAGCGGGCCAGCGTCGTCTGGTCCGGGTGGTAGGTGCACCACAGGCTGATCTTTTCCAGTCCATCCATCCCCTGCAGCCAGTTCAGGGGGCCGGACAGATTCGTTTGCAGCGCCACCTGGCGCACGTGCGGCAGTGCGGCCAGGGTTTGCATGGCCGCGCGGTAGTGGCGCCGCACCATCGCTTCACCCCAGGGGGTGAACAGCACGCTGATGGGGCGCGTTTGCCGCGCCACCCAGTCCGTGAAGCGGACAAGCTCGCGCGCATCGCGGGCCAGCGCGGCGCGGCTGTCGCGCTTCTTGGCAAACGGGCAGTAGTCGCAGGCGTAATTGCAGCTCGCCAGCGTGCCCCGGTACAGCAGGGACAGAGTGCCGGGCGGCGTTGTCAGCACGCCTGGCCCTCTTGCGCCATCAGCGCGCGCACCGTCTCGGAGGCCAGCCACGGGCCGATGGTGTCGGCATAGCTGTAGCCGCGGTCATTGAGGCGCAGCAGCGGACCATCCTCCTGCACCAGCTCCAGCGCGTGCAGTTCGGCCAGCTGCGGCAGATCCATCTCGCAGCGCGTGCCGAAGCGCGCCGTGTAGGCGTCGCGGTCCAGGCCCGGTTCCGTCAGCAGCGACTGGATCACGTAGCGCCGGCGCTGTTCTTCCTCGCCCAGCACGTAGCCGTGTTCCGCCTGCGCGAAGCGTTCCTCGTCCAGCGCCAGGTAGTTGTCGATGATGCCGATGGTCTCTGTCCGTGCCACCGCGTACTCGCTCGAATAATGCAGGCTGGCCGTGTAGGAGCGCGCGCCCGCGCCCAGGCCCACCATGCCGTCATTCTGGCAGCAGTACGAGGGACCGTTTTGTTCCGGCGCATGGGGAGCGCGGAACATGCGCATCGATACCTGTTCATAGCCTTGCGCGCGCAAATGGTCGCGCGCGGCCGCGTACAGGGCCAGCCGGCTGTCGCCGTCCTGCGCCAGCATGATGGGGTTCAGCGTATCGGCGCCTTTGCGCCGCGCGATCTTGCCAAGGCCCGTTTGCTCGCGCACGTACAGCGGATACAGATAGATTTCCTCGGGCCGGAAGGCCAGCGCGCTGTCGATGGACGCCAGCAGGCTGGCGACGGTTTGCCCCGCGATGCCGTAGATCAGGTCCAGGTTCAGGGTGGGAAAGCCGGCCGCGCGAATCAGGCCGATGGCGTGATGGACGGTGGCGTTTTGCTGGGGCCGCGCCAGCGCGCGCATCTCGCCGGCGGCAAAGCTCTGGATGCCCAGGCTGACCCGGTCGATGCCGTGCGCGCGGCAGACGGCCAGGCGCTCGGCCGTGATGGTTTCGGGCGACGCTTCGATGCCGGCCGGCGTGGCGTGCAAATCGATGCCGAGGATGTCGCGCGCGCCGCACAGCAAGGTGTCCAGCTGCGCCGGCGACAGATAGGTGGGCGTGCCGCCGCCCAGCGCGAAGCGGGCGAAGCGCCGTTCACCCAGCGCGCCGGCCAGGGCGCGCATCTGCACCAGCACTTGCCGCACGTAGCGTTCGACCATGTCGGCGCCGGGGCGGGCCATGGCGAACAGGTTGCAAAAGCCGCAGCGCATCTCGCAAAACGGAATATGGATGTACGCGAACAGGGCGGAGCGGTCTTGCCGCGCCCACAGGGGCGCCAGCGGCGCCGCCTGCGGCAAGGCGCGGTAGGCCGCCTTGTGCGGATACGAGTACGAATACGCCTGGTAGGGCGTGTGGCGCATGCGTTGCGCCAGGGTGCCAGGTTGTTCGGCTGGGTTCACGGTGGGGACTCCTTGGGAGGTGTATCGGGGGCGATGAAGAAGTGCGCATACGGCACGTTCCACACGCTGTCATGGGCGATGCGGTGGCCGCGATAGCCATCTTCGCCATAGGCGCTGCCGTGATCCGAGCAGACGATGGCGAACGTGGGCGCGCGCGCGGCGCAGGCGGCAAACAGGGGCGCCAGCGCCCCGTCGACATAGCGCAGGGCTGCCGCGTGGCTGTCCAGGCAGTCGGCGCGGCAGCCGGGCAGGTAGGCGCGGTTCGGCGTGTGCAGGGCGGCCACGTTGATGAACAAAAAAGTGCGCTGATCGCCGTCCGCCAGGCGGGCTAGGGCCAGCGCCACCTGCTTTTGCGTCGAATGGCGGCTGGCCACGCCCATGCCCGCGCTCCAGTGGCTTTCCTGGAACAGCGACGGCAGTACCGTGCCCAGCGCCGTTTGCTTGTTGAAGAAGCCCACGCCGCCGATGCAGATGGTGCGGTAGCCCCGCGCGGCCAGCGCGGCGGGAAGGTCTGCTTCCGCGAAGGCGAACGTGTGCTTAGACGTCGTTTCGCTGCCCGCAAACGCGCTGGCGAACAGGCGCGGATGGCGGCCCGGCGCGGCCGGCGTGGGCAAAAAGCCCGCGAAGAAGGCCTGGTGCGCGGCATAGGTGAACGTGGCGGGCGAGTGGCGCCGTTCCCAGCCGCCCGGCGGTAAAAAACGTCCCAGCACGGGCAATTCACCCGCCTCGTACAGGGCTTGCGCCACGTCAAAGCGCAGGGTGTCGAGCGTGAGGAAGACGATATCGTGGCTGCCGACGATGGCGTGCATGTCGGGGATGGCCGGTGTGTCCGGTGTATCTTTAAGCATGTGTCAGTTGCGTCAATTGCGCCGCATAGGTGTCCGCGCCTTGCCACAGCAGGCCTGGCAGCAGGTCGCCGAAGGCGTTCGCTTCCAGCACGTGGGCCTGGCCCTGGCGCACGACGAGGTCGTAGCCCGTCACGTGGCTGGCGGGGAAGGCGCGCGCGGCCTGGGCGGCAGCCGCTTCCAGCGCCGCCAGGTCGGCCGCGTTCAAGAGGCCGGATGCCTCGCCGCGCCGGTTGTCGAGGTGCAGATTCGTCATCATGTGCTGTCCGATGCGCGCCACCCGGTGCGCGGGCTGGCCCGCCAGGGTCACGACGCGCAGGTCGTAGTGGCTGTCGCCGCAGCGCGGCTTGTTCAGCCACGTTTCCGCATACAGTTCCTGGGCGGCCAGCGCGTCGACGAGGGCGGCGATGTCGTGCTGCGTGTCATAGCGCGCCATGCGCTTGACATTGAACAGGCGCGCCGCGCCATCCCCATGCTGCAGGGCGGCTGAGGTGGTGGCTTGCTGGCGTCCCGCCTTGTTCCGGCGGTAGGCGACGACGCCGGACGCGGACGAGCCGTAGCGCGGCTTCAGATACACGCGGTCGAGGTCATGCTGGCGCAGCAGCGCTTGCAGGTGCTCGTAGCCATGCACGGGGCCGAGCAGGGCGGGAATGGCGATGCCGTGCGCTGCCAGGTGGTGCTGGCAGGCCAGCTTGTCCGTCATGCGGACAATTTCGGCCGGCGCATTGAAGACGCGTATTGCCGGCAAGGCTGCCAGTTGCCCCGCCAGGTCTTGCATGGCGCTGGCAAAGCCCGCAAACCACGCATCCATGGCCAGCAGTTCGCCATGTTCGGGCGCACGCACGGGGGCGCGGTCCAGCCGCCGCCAGCCCGCCTGCAGCAAGAGAAAATGGGCAGAAGGATCGTCGCCGGGCGGCTCGATCTTCAACAGGCCGGGCTGGCGCAAGGCGTCTGCCAGCAGCGCCGGCCGCGCCAGCCAGTCGCGCCATTCCAGCACCTGCGCGGGCGGCAGGCGCAGTTGCGCGCGCGCCGCCTGCATCAGGCGCACGCGCTTGCTGCAGGCGCTGGCCAGCAGGGTGAGGGGTGTAGCCAAAGGAAAAGACTCCGCTTATTCGCCCACGGCCACGTAGCGGTAGCTTTCGCCGTCGTCTTCGTCCGCTTCCTGCGGGTCGTCCAGCACCACTTCGAAGGGCAGCGCCTTCAGCTTGGCCTGGTTTTCCTCGGAAATGTAGTGGTGCGACAGGTCCAGGCGTTTCAGCTTGCCCAGCTGCGTGTGATTGAGCACGGCCACGGCGCCCAGGTCGCCGATGGTGCCCAGCGACAGGTCGAGCGTGTCGAGCTGCGCCACCAGCGGCTCTTCCGCCAGCCACACGGCCAGGTCATCGGCGATTTCCGCGTCGCGCAAGCCCAGGTAGCGCAGGGTCGGCACGGTCAGCTGCGCCAGCGCCTTGCGGTACAGGTCGACGTCGCCCGAGAAGCCGTATTCCTCGGTGCCCAGCCACAGTTCCAGGTGTTCCAGCTGCGGCATGCTCGATTGCGCCAGCGCTTCGGCGATCTTTTGATCGAGGCCGCCCGTTTCGATGGTGAAGCGGCGCAGGTGCTGGTGCGCGAACGGCTCGATGACGAGCTCATTGCCGCCGCGGATGCGCAATTCTTCCAGCTGCGGGAAGGCGTCCAGCAGGGGCTTGTAGCTGCCTTGCACGATCCACGAGATTTCGCATTCCTCGTACGTCATGTCGCCGATGAACAGGGCGCGCACATTGGGCAGTTGCGGCGCGTGGGCGATCAGCGCGGCGATCACTTCGTCGGCGCCCGATTCGTACGGATCGCCCCACATGCCGATGATCAGCGCTGCGAGCGCGTTCCGGTCCGCCTTGGCGATGAAGCCGGCGATCAGCTCGTCCATCTTGCGCTTGTCGTCGTACTCGAGCGACAGGCGGTAGACGATGTCGGGCGAGGCGTCGAAGGGCAGGTCCGGGTCGTACTGGACGACTTTCTTGTTGTGGAAGGTGGTGGTGCTGTCGGAAATCGTCATCGCGTGGGCTCCGTAAAAAACAGTTGGGGCCTGGATGCCGCGCAGGGGCGTAGCAAGGATGGGGCGAGCCGGGATGTGCTGCGGCGCTCTGCAAAGACATCCAGGCCTGGAAATCTTGTCTATTGCGAAATCTTAACATGGACAAAAGGACTTATTGCGCACGGCTGCGCGGCAACGCAGCGACTGAAAATGTCTTGCAAACAACAATGTTGTCAAATAAGTTTACATTTTTGATATTTAATCGTATCGTGCATTTTTCTTGGAGGAATGATGAAAATAATTCGGAACGTTACGCTTTCCCTGTTTTTCAGCTCCATCAGCCCGCTGTTGCTGGCGCAGGGGGCGCCTGCATCGCGGCCACAGTTTACCGTCACGGTGTTCGACAATGCGTCTCACGCCAACCTCACGGTGGGCAGCATCAGCGCCATGGGGCAGATTTACGGCGTGGGCCGGCTCGACGGCGTCGACATGGTGTATGCCACGGCGGGCAGTCAATTGACGGTGGCGCCGAAGGCCGCGGTGAGTAACCTGGTGTTTGCCAGCAATGCGGCGGGGGACAGCCTGATACGCTCGGCCGGCAGCAATGGCAATGCGATGGTGCACATCCTGTCGGGCGGCGTGGCCACCTCGCTCAATATCGCCGGGCAAACGACGTGGTCCGGGAGTATGAATGCTGCAGGGCAAGTTGCCTTCAATGCGGGCTTCGGCAGCCATGCCACTTTCGACTACACGACGAAAGCCTATCTGTACGACCCGCAAACGGGCATACGGGCGCTGGGCACCCTGGGCGGCAGGGACAGCTATGTCACGGGCATCAACGACGATGGCGTCGTCGTCGGCGCTTCCGCGATGGCGCCGACTCCGGGCGGTTCGCAAGGCTTCATGTACAAGGATGGCGTGATGACCAGCGCGACGGGCTGGGGCGGTTACCAGAGCACGATTTCGGGCATCAACAATGCGGGCCAGATGGTGGGCCATGTCACCCCCGACTGGAACCAGGACCGGACGCGCGGTTTTCTCCAGACCGACGGCAACAACACGGTCCTGAAATCCATCTCCACACCGATCGGCGTGGATGGCTTGGGCCAAGTGCTGGGGACAAACGCCATGTTCTACAGCAATGGGGTGACTTACAGCCTGGAAAGTCTGGTGCAGGGAGAGGCGGGCTGGAGCTACATGGCCGTCGGCGGCATCAACGAGGCGGGACAGATTTCCGCGCGCCGTTGCCAGTCGCTCATTTGCGAGATTGTCCGCCTCGATCCCGTCAGCGCCGTGCCCGAGCCGCAAACCTATGCCATGTTGCTGGCTGGCATGACCTTGCTGGGCTTTGCGGGGCGCCGGCGCCGACAGCGCCCGTGTGATGCCGTAACGTAATACTTTCTGCCAGACAGGATGGGCCGGCGCGCTAGCGGTGGATCACTACCAGCAGCGCCTTGCCCTCCGTTTTTCCCAGATTCCTGATGGTATGCGGCAAGTCCGCCGGATACCTGGCCGTGCCGCCATTCTTGACCTTTTTCTTCGCCGTCCCCACTTCCAGTTCCAGGTTGCCGTGGATCACCGTCAAATGCTCGGTGGTGCCCGGATCGTGCGGCTGCGACGCCAGTTCGCCGCCCGGCGCCAGGGTCACTTCATACCATTCATATTTGCCGGCCAGTTCCATCGGTCCCAGGATGCGCAGCACGTAGCCCGCGTGGTCGCCGGGCAGGGTGGGGGTTTCGTGGGCGTCCGTGATGCGGATGGTTTCCACGGCTTTTTCCGCGCTGGACAGCAATTCGCCGATCTGCACGCCCAGGGCGTTGGCCAGGCGCCACGTGATGGCGATGGTGGGATTGGCCTTTTCGCGCTCGATCTGCGACAGCATGGACTTCGAGACGCCCGCGATGCGCGACAAATCCTCCAGTGTCAGGCCGCGCGCAAGGCGCAACCGTTGCAGGGTGGCGCCCACTTCGGGCGGAGAATTGGTCGAAACGCTGGTTTTCATCGGCAGGTGGCTTGCAAAGTTCAAAAGGCTTGGGTAATATCCACTATATTGAATTTCAGTTCGAAATAGTGGATTTTGAGGAAAAACACGGAAACGTGTAGACTTCAAACAGCGCTTCACGGTACAGCATTGTGCGCGCACCGGTCAAGCGGACGCTTTTCCCTATGGCAACTGAGCTCACCCGGATAGCACACATACAACAGGGACACACAAGGATCATCATGAGCGAGCAAGCGAAGAACACCTTTTTCAGCGGTCTGCAACAGAATCTCGATCAACTGCGCCAACAGGGCTTATACAAGCCCGAGCGCGTGATCGCCTCGCGCCAGGGCGCCGAAGTGGTGTGCGACGATGGCCGTACCCTGATCAATATGTGTGCGAACAACTACCTGGGCCTGTCCGGCGACCTGCAGACGCAGGAAGCGTCTATTGCCGCCACGCAAAAGTATGGCTACGGCCTGTCGTCCGTGCGCTTCATCTGCGGCACGCAAACCGTGCATAAAGAGCTGGAACAGGCGATTTCCGCTTTTCTGGGCACGGAAGACACGATTTTGTACGCGGCCGCATTCGACGCCAACGGCGGCGTGTTCGAGCCACTGTTCGATGAAAACGACGCCATCATCTCGGATGCGCTGAACCACGCTTCCATCATCGACGGCATCCGCCTGTGCAAGGCTGGCCGCTACCGCTACGCCCACAACGACATGGCCGACCTGGAAGTGCAGCTGAAATCGGCGATTGCCGCCGGCAAGCGCCATAAAGTCATCGTCACGGACGGCGTATTCTCGATGGATGGCACGATCGCGCAACTCGACAAGATCTGCGACCTGGCCGACCAGTACGGCGCGCTGGTGATGATCGACGAATGCCACGCTTCCGGCTTCATGGGCGCGACGGGCCGCGGCACGCACGAACACCACAATGTGATGGGCCGCATCGACATCATCACGGGCACCCTGGGCAAGGCCCTGGGCGGCGCCATGGGCGGTTTCACGTCGGCGCGCAAGGAAGTCATCGATACCCTGCGCCAGAAATCGCGTCCTTATCTGTTCTCGAACACCCTGGCGCCATCGATCGCCGGCGCCTCGCTGTCGGTGCTGGCCCGCCTGGCCAAGTCGACGGAACTGCGCGACCGCCTGCATGACAACACGGCTTTCTTCCGCAGCGAGATCGAGCGCATCGGCTTCACCATCAAGCCGGGCACCCATCCGGTCGTTCCCGTGATGCTGTTCGACGCGCCCGTGGCACAGAAATTCGCCGCCCGCCTGTATGAACTGGGCGTGCTGGTGACGGGCTTCTTCTACCCGGTCGTGCCGATGGGCCAGGCCAGGGTGCGCGTGCAGCTGTCCGCCGCGCATACCCGCGAGCAGCTGGTGCAGGTGCTGGCCGCCTTCGAACAGGCTGGCAAGGAACTCGGTTTGCTGACCACTACCACTACCAACTAACAAGAATTCAGGAAAATAGCATGGAACGCATCTTAGTCATTGGCGCAAACGGCCAAATCGGTAGTGAACTGGTGGGCGCACTGGCGCAGCAGCACGGCGCGGACAACGTCATCGCCAGCGACATCGGCACGAATAATCTGTACCAGGCCAAGCGCTATGCGCAATTGAATGTGCTGGACAAGGACGGCCTGGCGAAAATCATCGCCGACGAAGGCATCACCCAGGTGTACCAGCTGGCGGCCATGCTGTCGGCCACGGGCGAAGCGGCGCCGTTGAAGGCGTGGAGCCTGAACATGGACGGCTTGCTCAATATCCTGGAACTGGCGCGCGAGCGGGGCGAAGCGAGCAAGCCGCTGCGCATCTTCTGGCCGTCGTCGATCGCCGCCTTCGGCCCGAACACGCCGCAAGTGAACACGCCGCAAATGACGGTGATGGACCCGACGTCGATGTACGGCATCAGCAAGCTGGCCGGCGAGCGCCTGTGCGAGTACTACTTCAACAAGTACGGCGTGGACGTGCGCAGCATCCGCTACCCGGGCATCATCAGCTACAAATCGCCTCCGGGCGGCGGCACCACCGATTACGCCATCGCCATCTTCCATGCGGCCTTGCGCGGCGAGCGCTATGACTGCTTCCTCGATGCGAACACCACCTTGCCGATGATTTACATGCCGGACGCCATCCGCGCCACCATCGAACTGATGGACGCGCCTGTGGCCCAAATCAAGATCCGCTCCTCGTACAACGTGGCCGGCGTGTCGTTCAACCCCGAGCAGCTGGCCAAGGCCATCGTGCGCATGGTCCCGGACTTCAAGATCAGCTACAAGCCGGACAGCCGTCAGGCCATCGCCGACAGCTGGCCGCAAAGCCTGGACGACAGCAAGGCCAGCGCCGACTGGGGCTGGAAGGCGCAGATCGGCGTCGAGCAGATGGTCACGGACATGCTGGCCAATGTCGATGTGGGCCATGCCGCCAAGGCTGCCTGAAGTACGAACCCGCTTGCATAAAAACATACTAATCTAAAGAGACACTACATGGACATGAGCGTATTTGACCTGTTTAAGATCGGCATCGGGCCGTCGAGTTCCCACACTGTGGGGCCGATGGTGGCGGCGCGGCGTTTTCTGGTCGAATACGGTCCGCTGGACCAGGTGGTGGGCGTCGAGGCGGCCCTGTATGGCTCGCTGGCGCTGACGGGCGTGGGCCATGCCACGGACAAGGCCGTCATTCTGGGCCTGATGGGCGAGACGCCGCAAGATGTGGCGCCCGATGCCGTCGACAGCAAGCTGGCCGCCATCGAGGCGGCCGGTGAAATCGCCTTGCTGGGCACGCATGTGGTGCCGTTTACGGCCGCCACGGGCTTGATCTGGCACAAGAGCGAATCCCTGCCCGAACATCCGAACGGCATGCGTTTCACCCTGAAACTGCTTGATGGCAGCCGCGTAGACAAAGTGTATTACTCGATCGGCGGCGGCTTTATCCGCGAAGCCGGCGAGGCCCAGGCCGAGGCGGCCGTGGAGTCGGCCGCCAGCGCGCGGGTCGTCTTCCCCTTCGATACCATGGAACAGTTGCTGGCGCACGGCGTGGAAAGCGGCCTGTCGATCCCGGAAATGCTGCGCGCGAACGAATGCGTCAAGCGCAGCGACGCGGAACTCAATGAAGGACTGGACCGCATCTGGCACGTCATGCGCGACTGCATCGCGCACGGCCTGGAAACGACGGGCAACCTGCCGGGCGGCTTGAACGTGAAGCGCCGCGCCGCGAAATTGTGGCGTCTGGCGCAGGAAGCGAAAGCATCCGACAACCGCGCCAACGACTTGCCGCACGACGCCGTGCACTTGGTCAGCCTGTACGCGATGGCCGTCAACGAGGAAAACGCGGCGGGTGGCCGCGTGGTGACGGCGCCGACCAATGGCGCCGCCGGCATCATCCCGGCCGTGTTGCGCTACTACGCGCAGGATTGCCGTCCCAGCGACCCGGTCGGCGGCGTGCGCCGCTTCATGCTGACGGCGGCCGCCATCGGCATGTTGTGCAAACGCAATGCTTCGATCTCGGGCGCCGAAGTGGGTTGCCAGGGCGAAGTGGGCGTGGCGTGCGCCATGGCGGCGGCCGGCCTGGTGGCGGCGCTGGGCGGCACCAATGAACAAATTGAAAACGCGGCCGAAATCGGCATCGAACACCACCTGGGCATGACGTGCGACCCGATCGGCGGCCTGGTGCAGATTCCCTGCATCGAGCGCAACGGCATGGGCGCCGTGAAAGCCATCACGGCTGCCTCGCTGGCGCTGAAGGGCGACGGCACGCACTTCGTCAGCCTCGACGAAGTCATCGAAACCATGCGCCAGACGGGCGCGGACATGCAGGACAAGTACAAGGAAACGTCCTTGGGCGGGCTGGCCGTGCATGTAATCACCGTCAACCATGCAGCCTGCTAAGTGCCGGGGTCAGACCCGCCGGGACTCGGCGTCCCCGTCTGACCCAGATTTCCGCTGCGCCTTATGGCAACCTCACTCCTCCTCAAACAGGCGTAAGCCGACATCACCATGGCAGCAAGCCATCACCCTCACTCCTCCTCAAACAACTGCTCCAGCCTCCTCGGGTAGTTATTCAGGAAATCGCGCGTCACGGCGTAGTGTTCCGTGTCTTCATACGCCACTTCGTGGATGCCGCCGCCCGTAAAACTGAGGATTTTCGCATTCGGATAGGCCAGCAGGATGGGCGAATGGGTGGCGATGATCAATTGCGAGTCGTCCTGCACCAGCTGGTGGATCACGGACAATGCTGCCATCTGGCGGCTGGGCGACAGGGCCGCCTCGGGTTCGTCCAGCAGGTACAAGCCTTTTCCCCGCAGTTTGTTGATCAGGGTGGCCATGAACGCTTCGCCGTGCGATTGCGCGTGCAGCGACTTGCCGCCGTAGCTGGCCAGGTATTCCGGCATGTCGTCCATGTAGGTGGCGACGTTGAAAAAGCTCTCGGCGCGCAGGAAATAGCTGTCCTCGGGTTTTTTATAGCTCTTGCTCAGGCGCAAGTGCGCGTGCAAGCCCGATTCCTCGTCCGACGGCAGGGCGATGCGCACGTTGCGCGTGCCGCCATCCTTGCCGAAACCGAGGGCCACGGCCAGCGCTTCGAGCATGGTCGACTTGCCGCTGCCGTTCTCGCCCACGAAAAACGTCACGTCGCGGTGGAAGTCCATGTGCACGAAATCGCGGATGGCGGGAATGGTGAACGGATAGTGGTCCAGGTCGACGACGGCGTCAGGGCGCAGCGCGGCGCTTTGCAAATACGGTTTTTTACTCAGCGACATGGCCGGTTTTCGACTCCATAGTGGCCCCGCTCCGGGGTAACAGCTGCAGTGTGGCGCAAATTGGCGGCGCGCGCCAGTGCGCACACAGGCCATGTCCACCTGCCTTGATCTCAAGCATTATGTGTGGTTTGACAACAGCATGGCTCTCCAATTGTCACGCCGGCAACTGGCGTGCGCCACGCGATTCGCCTTGGACGGCGGCTGGCACTATAATATCCGCTGCCATTCATGATCAACCGCACTCAGCTCAACTGGACTCTTCAAATCTATGCACTACGTGTCTACCCGCGCTGATAAAGCGCCAATGAATCCGCAGCAATTCTCCGACATCCTCCTGGGCGGCCTGGCCCCCGATGGCGGACTGTATCTCCCTGAACACTACCCGCAAGTCACTGGTGCCGAGCTCAACGCCTGGCGCACATTGTCGTATGCCGACCTGGCCTACGAAATCCTGAAGAAGTTCGCCACCGATATCCCGGCCGCGGACCTGAAGGCGCTGACGGCGAAAACCTATACCAAGGCAGTCTACAAGAACGCCCGCGCCGGCGAAAACGCGGCCGATATCACACCGCTGCGCGTGCTGGAAGAAAACGTCGTCAAGGGCGGATCGGCCACCCTGATCCTGCAGGCGCTGTCGAACGGCCCGACCCTGGCCTTCAAGGACATGGCCATGCAGCTGCTGGGCAACCTGTTCGAATACACCTTGGCCAAGCACGACGCCGAACTCAATATCTTCGGCGCCACGTCGGGCGACACGGGCAGCGCGGCCGAGTACGCGATGCGCGGCAAGCAGGGCATCCGCGTCTTCATGTTGTCGCCGCACAAGAAAATGAGCGCGTTCCAGACGGCGCAGATGTTCAGCCTGCAAGACCCGAACATCTACAACATCGCCGTCGAAGGCGTGTTCGACGATTGCCAGGACATGGTCAAGGCAGTGTCGAACGATTTGCCGTTCAAGGCGAAGCAAAAGATCGGCACCGTCAACTCCATCAACTGGGCAAGAGTCGTGGCGCAGGTGGTGTACTACTTCCGCGGCTACCTGGCGGCCACCACCAGCAACGAGCAGAAAGTGTCGTTCACGGTGCCGTCTGGCAACTTCGGCAATATCTGCGCCGGCCACATCGCCCGCATGATGGGGCTGCCCATCTCGAAACTGGTGGCCGCGACGAATGAAAACGACGTGCTCGACGAATTCTTCCGCACGGGCGTCTACCGCGTGCGCAAGTCCGCCGAAACGTACCATACGAGCAGCCCGTCGATGGATATCTCGAAAGCGTCGAACTTCGAGCGCTTCGTCTACGACCTGGTGGGCCGCGACAGCGAGCGCGTGCGCGCGCTGTTCACGAAAGTGGAAACGCACGGCGGCTTCGACTTGTCCGGCAAGCCGGGCAGCGATGGCGACGAGTTCAAGCTGGTGGCCAAATATGGCTTCAAGTCAGGCAAGTCCACGCACCAGGACCGCCTCGACACCATCCGCGACGTGGCCGACGACTACGGCATCACCATCGACACGCACACGGCCGACGGCATCAAGGTGGCGCGCGAGCACCTGGAGCCGAACGTGCCGATGATCGTGCTGGAAACGGCGCTGGCGGCCAAGTTCAACGAAACCATCCTCGAAGCGCTGGGCGTGGATGCGGAACGCCCGGCCGGCTTCGAGAACATCGAAGACTTGCCGCAAAAGTTCGTCGTGATGGATGCGGACGTGGAAAAAATGAAGGCGTACATCGCCGCCAATACGGGGCTGTGATGGGTGCGCCTGTGATGAACGATCCGACTGCAGAACGCAAACCCATGCTGTCGGTGGCCGAGGCGCAAGCCTTCATGCTGGGCGCGGCGCGCCCGGTGGCTGACGTGGAGCTGGTCGACACCATGCGCGCCAACGGCCGCGTGCTGGCGGCCGCGCAAACGTCGACCCTGAACGTGCCCGAGCGCGATAACACGCAGATGGATGGCTACGCCGTGCGCGCGCAGGATTGCGCCAGCGGCGCGGCCAGCCTGCCCGTGTCGCAGCGCATCGCGGCCGGCCACGTGGGCCAGCCTTTGCAAGCGGGGACGGCGGCGCGCATCTTCACGGGCGCCCTGATCCCGGACGGCGCCGATTGCGTCGTGATGCAGGAGCAGTGCACCTTGCTTGATGGCGTGGTGACGGTCAATCACGTGCCGCACGCCGGCGAATGGGTGCGGCGCCAGGGCGAGGATATCCGCGCCGGCGGCGAAGTCCTCGGCGCCGGCCGGCGCCTGCGCAGCCAGGAAATGGGCCTGGCCGCCTCCGTGGGTCTGGCGCAAGTGCCGGTGCTGCGCAAGCTGCGCGTGGCCGTGTTCTTCACGGGCGACGAGCTGGCCATGCCGGGCGAGCCTTTGGCGCCGGGAGCCGTCTACAACTCGAACCGTTTTACCTTGCGCGGCTTGCTGGAAAATCTGGGCTGCGAGATCACGGACCTGGGCATCGTGCCCGACAGCCTGGAAGCGACGCGCGCCGTGCTGCGCCAGGCGGCCCAGGGCAATGATTTGATCATCACCTCGGGCGGCGTGTCCGTGGGCGAGGAAGACCATATCAAGCCGGCCGTGGAAGCGGAAGGGCGGCTGAACATGTGGCAGATCGCCGTCAAGCCGGGCAAGCCGCTGGCGTTTGGCGAAGTGCAGGACGCGTTCTTTGTCGGCTTGCCCGGCAATCCCGTCTCCAGCTTCGTCACCTTTTTGCTGTTCGTGCGCCCGTTCATCCTGCGCCTGCAGGGCGTGGCGGGGAGCCTTGCGCCGCGCAGCTACAGGCTGCCGGCCGCGTTTGAACGCCTGAAGGCGGACAAGCGTAACGAATTCCTGCGCGCCAAGGTCAATGAAGAAGGTGAGCTGGAACTGTTCGCCAACCAGAGTTCGGGCGTGCTGACGTCCACCGTGTGGGGCGACGGCTTGATCGATTGCCCGCCGGGGCTGTCGATTGCGCGCGGCGACATGCTGCGGTTTATCCCGTTTAACGAATTGCTGTACTAAGGAAGTCTTGATGAAGATCAATCTGCGATTTTTTGCCAGCGTGCGCGAGCTGGTGGGCACGGGCCAGGAAGCACTGGAAGTGGCCGGGCCGCTGACGGTGGGCGAGGTGCGGGCCCTGCTGATCGCCCGCGGCGGCAACTGGGAATATGCGCTGGCGCAGGGCCGAGCGCTGCGCATGGCGCATAATCAGGTGATGTGCGATGCCGATACCGTGACAGGCGACGGCGACGAAGTGGCGTTCTTTCCGCCCGTGACGGGCGGCTGATCCCGCTCGCCAAATGCAACGGCCACTTCATCGAAGTGGCCGTTTTTTCATGGCGTCTTGGTTTTCGGCTTGCTGGCCGTGGTATCGCCGCAGGTGGCGCAGGCGATGGCTTTCTTGTAGCGCCAATATTTCGAGCCGATGAAGATGGCTGACGCCACCAGCGACCAGGCCAGCGCGCTGAGGATGTCGGCGCGGCTGGTGGTGCCCTTGCTGTACTCGACCACCGTCAGGATGATGAATAAAATCGAACTGGCCAGCAAATAACGGGAAATCCAGAATCCTGCGCCCATGTGTTTCTCCTCTTGTCGTCGCGTTGTCTCGTGAAGTCGAAGTGCCGATCGCTGCAGCATGTCCGCGCAGTATGCATCATTTTTCGGCCTTCTTGCCATCCGCCGGCCTTATCTCGACTAAAATGCCGGGGTTTTCACCGTCTTTCCAGCTCGCCATGACCCAAACCAGTTCCCCTCCGTTTCACATCGCCGTCATCGGCGGCGGCCCCGCCGGCCTGATGGCCGCCCAGGCGGCCACCGACCAGGGAGCCAGGGTGGAGCTGTTCGACGCCATGCCGTCCGTCGGCCGCAAATTCCTGCTGGCGGGGCGGGGCGGCATGAATATCACGCATGCGGAAGGCTACCAGGCCTTTGTCTCGCGCTACGCCAGGCAAGCGCACCGGGTGAAACCGGCGCTGGACCAGTTCGGCCCGCAAAAGGTGCGCGACTGGGTGCACGGCCTGGGCGTGGAAACCTTTGTCGGCTCCTCGAACCGCGTCTTCCCGACCGACATGAAGGCGGCGCCCTTGCTGCGCGCGTGGCTGCACCGCCTGCGCGAAGCGGGCGTGCAATTTCACATGCGCCACCGCTGGACGGGCTGGCAAGACGGCCAGCTGGCCTTCGCCACGCCGGATGGCGAACGGCTATTCGCTTTCGACGCCGTGATCCTGGCGCTGGGCGGCGGCAGCTGGGCGCGGCTGGGATCGGACGGCGCCTGGGTGCCGCTGCTGCAAGGGCGCGGCGTGGCCGTGACGCCCCTGGCGCCGGCCAATTGCGGCTTCGACGTGGACTGGAGCGAGTATTTCCGCAGCCGTCATGCGGGCGAGCCGCTGGCCACCGTGGCCATCACGGCGCGCGATATCGATGGCTTGACGATCAAGCGCCAGGGCCAGTTCGTCATCACGGCGGGCGGCGTCGAGGGCAGCCTGATCTACGCGCTGTCGGCCGCGCTGCGCGAGCAGATCGCCGCCGAGGGCAGCACCACCATCTGGCTCGACCTGGCGCCCGACCACAGTCATGAACGCGTGTTCGAAGAAGTGACGCGCCCGCGCGGCGCCCGCTCCATGTCCAGCCACCTGAACAGCCGCCTGGGCATCAAGGGCGTGAAATCGGGCTTGCTGCGCGAATGCCTGAGCGCGGCAGACTTTGCCGACGAAGCCAAGCTGGCCGCCGCCATCAAGCTGCTGCCCGTCACCTTGCGGCGTCCGCGCCCCATCGATGAGGCCATCAGCAGCGCCGGCGGCGTGGACTTTGAAGGTGTCAAAGGCAGCATGCTGCGCACCATGCCGGGCGTGTTCCTGGCGGGGGAAATGCTGGACTGGGAAGCGCCGACGGGCGGCTACCTGCTGACGGCCTGCCTGGCGCAAGGCAAGGCGGCCGGCGAGCAGGCGGTCAGCTGGCTGGAAGAGAGCGTTAGTGCCAGGTAATTTCGCCCGAGCCGCTTTTCTGCGTCTCGCGCTGGCGCGGGTTGCCGTGGACGTGGATGTCGCCGCTGCCGCGCAGGGTCAGGTTGGCGGCGTCGCGCACGAAGACGGTGCTCGTGCCCGAGCCTTGCAGGCTGACGCTGGCCTTGTCGGCGGCCAGGTGCTCGGCATCGATGTCGCCTGAACCGCTGAGGTCGGCGCGCAGGAATTTCGTGTTGCCGCTGGCGGCGATGCGCCCGGAGCCCACCATTTCCAGCACCACGCTGTCGCTGTTGCCGGCATTGATGTCGAGGTCGCCGCTGCCGTTGACGGTGGCTTGTACCTGCTTGTAGCGCCCCGTGAAGCTGACGTCGCCCGATCCTGTTAATTCCAGGATGAAACTGTCGCCGGAAAAGCCCGTGATCTTGCTGTCGCCATTGCCGTGCACTTCGACGCGCACGAGGGCTGGCAGCACCAGTTCCACCTGCAGCGGCTGGCGATGGTGGAACAGCATGCCTTTCGGGCCGATATGCACGGTCGTGCCATCCTGCGTGGTGTCGACGTTCGACAGCAAACGCTGTTCGCCGCTGACCTTCAGCGATGGCGTGGCGCCGCGGCGCAGCACCAGGTCGATGGGGCCGGCCAGGTCGATGCTGGTGATATCGGCGGAAATCGGGCGCGTTTCGCTGCGCACGGCGCGGCCGGCAGCGCTGCTGGGATTGCTGATTCCCTTGGCGCGCAGCGCCGCATACGACATGGCGATCAGGACCAGTGCCAGCAAGAGCATGGACAGGCCAACTTTGAGCAAGCGTTTCATGGCAGCCTTTCTAGTGACCTTTGAGCAGGGAAACATTCATGGCAACGTAGCGCTTGATGCCGATCAAGGTATAGCGCGTTACGACCAGACTGAGCAGGAAGATGGCGATGCCGCCGAGCAGCATGCCCACGCCAAACACGGTTTGCGTGGTGCGCGCATCGCGGTCCATGTCGGTGGAGATGCGGATGCCGCCGCCGGCCAGCGCTTCGGCCCGTTCCATCATGCGCGACGAGGCGCCCGGTGCCTCGGGTGTGGACTCGGCTTTGACGGGGCCGGGCACGTGGTCGACTTCGATGCCCGTGTCGCCGATGGTGATGCGCGTTTCGCGCCGTTCGCCGCCTTCGCCGCCGTCATCGTCATGGATGAAGACGTGGCGCAGGGGGCCGTCGAGCACCAGTTCGTTGGCGCCGGACAAGCCGCTGGCCGTGATGGCGATGCCGGCCAGGTAAAAGCTCAGGCCGACGGCGTACAGGGTGGCCAGCAGGGCCGCGTAGACGGCGGCAGGCACGACCATGAACAGGTTGAAGATGGCCAGGCCCACCAGCGAGACGAGCAGGCGCAGCAGGTTGACGGGCGTTTTCTTTTGCTCGAAAGCCTGGCGATGGGTGCTGCTGCGCAAGGTGAGGGCGATTTTTTTCGGGTCGCCCAGGTCGTCGGCGATTTCGTGCTCGCTGCGGCCGGCCGCAGCGCCTTCGATGAAGGTCTGCTCGTAATAGTCGAGCGTCTTGGCCACCAGGTCCGGTGGCAAGCCTGCCAGTGCGCGCCGCAGCGCGTCGAGATAATCTTGCTTGTTCATCATATTCTTCCTGTCCGCCGCTTCAGCCCACTGCCGGCAGCAACATGCTTGCCTGGCTCAGCAGCAACGGTGCCTGTGGCGCCTGCTGTACCTGCATGACGATCAAGGTGGCCAGCACCACACCCGCCAGCAGCGCCAGGGCTTTCAAGCTGTTTTTCAAGTGCAAGGTGGTGTGCATGGTATTCCTCGTGGCATGGCCGTTGTCGATGATCAGACTGTACCCAAGCGCACGCGAGCGCACCAGCACGGTGCGACAGAATGCAATTTCGCGGGGGCGAGCGACGCCAGGGGAGGATGCACCGTCAAGTCTACTTTGCCGCCTTGCCCGTGGTGACGACCTTGGCCGCCGCCACGCCGCTGCGCACGGCCGCCTCGATGGTGGCCGGATAGTCAAGCGTGCGGTCGTCATTCGCCGTGTAGTCGCCGGCCAGCAGCAAGCCCTGCACGCCGCTGGCGTTGCCGGGGCGCGCCAGGTCCGGCGTGCAGGCGAACGTGGCGCGCTTTTCCGTGATCAGCTGGGTCCACAGGGGCTGGGCCAGGGCAGGGCGCTGCAACACTTGCGCCAGCTGCGCCGCGATGGCTTGCGCCAGCGGCCCGTGGCCTTGCTCGGCGGCAGGGCCGGAAGCGCTGATGACGACGGCCAGCAAGCCGGCCTGTTTGCTGTCGAGCTGGCCCCGGTCGAAGACGAACTGGCCCCAGTGCCGGTTCGCCGGCGTATCGACGAGGGCGTAGAACGGCAAGTCCAGGCGCACCGAGGCGTCGTATTGCAGGTAGCAGGTACTGATCGCTTCCGGCGTGAAGGCTTGCATTTTGGCAATAACGTCATCGAGGCGCGCGTCCTGCAAGCCTTGCAGCAGGCCGGCCGCTTGCACGGACGAGGTGGCGACGATGACGCCGTCAAAGATATCTCCATCGTCGACGCCGTCATCGAGCCGCCAGCGGCCGTCGGGCAGCGCCTGCAGGGCGGCCACCTTGGCGCCCGTGCGCACTGCACCGCCATGTTGTTCCACATAGCGGGCGGCCGCGTCGGGCAAGA
Source organism: Janthinobacterium sp. SUN033 (assembly GCF_030397595.1). Classification (NCBI taxonomy): domain Bacteria; kingdom Pseudomonadati; phylum Pseudomonadota; class Betaproteobacteria; order Burkholderiales; family Oxalobacteraceae; genus Janthinobacterium; species Janthinobacterium sp. SUN033. The sequence continues at coordinate 1,355,985 of NZ_JAPQNV010000001.1, read as the reverse complement.
CGCTGCTCAGGTCCGCCTTCGGGACCAGCATGTCCGAGGCGCGGCGGCGGCTGGCGCCCAGGCTGTCGCGCAGCACGTTGAGGAAGACGCGGGCCGAGGCGCGCTCGGGCGGGGTATTCAGGGCGGCCAGGCACAGCGGGTGCCACATCAGCCGGCACAAAGTGTCCGTCTGGTCGAAGCGCTGCAGCAATTCGCTGACCGTGCAATCGTTGTACAGTTGCCAGCCCATCGTCCGCATGGCGGTGGAAAAGCGCATCAGGGCCAGTTTGTCGGCGCGCAATAGTCCCGTGGCGCGCAGCAGGGCCCAGACCAGGTGCAGCGGCGCGGGCAGGCGGGGCGCGATGAAATCCATGCCCCCGGAGCCGTCCGGATAGCGCATCTGCAGGGGCAGCGTGAGGATCAGTTCGTCCGGGTCTTGCCCCGCCAGTTTGATCAGGCGCAAGGTTTCCGTGTAGGCGCCCAGCAAGATATGCTGGCCGTTGTCGAGCACGGTGTTTTCTCTCTCGACGCGGCGCGCGCGCCCGCCCAGGGTGCGCGCCGCCTCGAAGACGGTCACCGGGTGGCCGGCGCGCGCCAGTTCCATGGCCGCCGCGCAGCCAGCCCAGCCGGCGCCGATGACGGCGTAGCGTTGCTTCACGATAGGCTTAGCCACGAACCCAGGTCTTCCAGGCCAGCCACAGTTTGCGGATCGGCGTGAGCGAGATGCGCTGTTTCAGCACGTGGTAGCCGTCGCGCTCGACTTCGTTGAGCAGGGTGCGGTAGATGGCGGCCATGATCAGGCCCGGACGCTGGGCGCGGCGATCCTCGGCTGGCAACAGCGCGAAAGCTTCGTCATACGCCTTTTGCGCGCGCGCCACCTGGAAACGCATGAGGTTTTCAAAGTTTTCGCTGTGGCGCGCGTTCAGCAAGTCGGCCGCCGTCACATTAAATTGCTGCAATTCGCTGATCGGCAAATAGATGCGCCCCTTGCGCGCATCTTCGCCCACGTCGCGGATGATGTTGGTCAGCTGGAAGGCATGGCCCAGTTTTTCCGCGTACAGCAGGGTTTCCGGGCGGGTCGCGCCAAAGATGCTGGCCGACAAGATGCCCACCACGCTGGCCACATGCCAGCAATAGCGGCTCATGGCCTGGTAATCGAGGTAGCGGGTCTGGTTCAAGTCCATCTCCATGCCGTCGATGATGGCCTGCAAATGCTTTTCTTCCAGTTGATACACGGCCAGATGCGGTTCCAGCGCGCGCATCACGGGATGCGTGGGGATGCCCTCGTACATGGCCTTGACTTCCTTGCGCCACCAGACCAGCTTGGTGCGTGCCACGGCTTCGTCCGTGCATTCATCGACCGTGTCATCGACTTCGCGGCAGAAGGCGTACAGGGCCGTGATGGCCTTGCGGCGCTCGGCGGGCAGGAACAGGAAGCTGTAGTAGAAGCTGGAGCCGCTCTGGGCGGCCTTTTGTTGGCAGTATTCGTCGGGAGACATAGTCAAAAGAGCAAGGGTTGCAGATCGAAGCCGCTATTCTATCGTCTTACAGAGTGGGCGACGGGGGAAAAGCCGTTTTTACTTGTGTCTCTTGATGCAAGCTTTTGCGCGACATGCGCAGGGCGCGCCAGAAAATGATCAGCCAGTCGCGTTTCTCCAGCTTGGGACGGCGCCGGAACACGTCGTAATTGACGGCTTCGATGCATTCGAGGATGCGCAAGCCGCCTTGCACCACCAGGCGCAATTCCCAGCCGATGCGCCCGCGCAAGCGCAGGGCCAGCGGCGCACCGGACAGCATCAGGGCGCGCGTGCGGGCCACTTCGAAGCGCATCAGGGCGCTCCACTTGCCGTGGGCCTCGGGCCGCTCGAAGGCGGCGGCGGAGACGGCAAAGCGGCTCAAGTCTTCCATCGGCAGGTAGATGCGCTCTTTTTGCTGGTCGATGGCGACGTCTTGCAAGAAATTAATTAGTTGCAAAGCTGAACATATCGCATCGGAATCGCGTACATTCTGTTCATCGGCCGCGCCATACAGGTGCAGCATCAGCAGCCCCACGGGGTTGGCCGAGCGGGCGCAGTAATCGAGCACATCGTCATAGCTGGCGTAGCGCGTCGTTTCCACATCCTGTTTGAATGCCGACAGCAGATCGTAAAACGGCTTCAGCGGCAGCTGGTGTTTGGCGATGACGGCGGCCAGGCGCTCGAACATGGCGGCGTTCTCGCCGGCATGGCCTTCGTGGCGGTTTATGCGGCCCAGCGCTTCTTCATAGGCGTGCAGGGCCGCCAGGCGCTCGGCCGGCGTGGCGTCGCCCTCATCGGCCAGGTCGTCGGCGCTGCGGGCGAAGGCATAGATGGCTTCGACGGCGGGCACCAGGCGGCGCGGCAGTAAAAATGATGCAACAGGAAAATTTTCGTAATGGTCTACAGGCATGAACACACTTCTCTAGTCTTGCGTTTGTCCGGCACCCTCACACGCTGGAATGGGGCCGGACGTTGTACGTCTCAAGATTAATGACGCAAAAGTCACTAAAAACTTTTACGCACGATTATAATTAATAACCAGAAAGTCATTAGGGGGAAATCGCTCCCCGCGATGACCAAGCTGATATTGTCACAAATTTAAGGATATCGCGTGCGAAAAAGTTTGGCTTGGCCCAAAGGACAAGCAAAAAGTTTCTCCGCATAAAAATATTGCAGCCCGCATAGTAAAGGAAAATACCTTGTTTGCCCTGAAAACCCTGCGCCGCGAGACCGGCGCTCCCGCACTTCCCGCCCTGCGGCTGATTGCCGCCGCCGCCCTGGCGCTGACCCTGGCGGCTTGTTCCAAGCCTGCCGTCAAAGTGGAAGACGTGCGCCCCGTGCGCGCGATCGTATTGTCTAGCAGTAATGTTGACGTGAGTGCCGAGCTGTCGGGCGAGGTCGTGCCCCGTGTCGTATCGCAGCTGGGCTTCCGCGTGGGCGGCAAGATCGTCGCGCGCAAGGTGGACGTGGGCGCCAGCGTCAGCAAGGGGCAAGTGCTGATGCAGCTCGACCCTGCCGACTTGCAGCTGTCGCAGGCGCAGGCCAAGGCGTCGCTCGTCAGCGCGGAAACGAGCCGCGACCTGGCGCGCGCGGAATTGAAGCGTTACCAGGATTTGCGCGAGAAAAATTTCGTCAGCCAGGCCGTACTTGACGGCAAGGATGCCACCTACAAGGCGGCGCAGGCGAACGTGGAAGCGGCCCAGGCCCTGTACCGTGGCCAGGCGAACCAGTCCGGCTATGCCAGCTTGCTGGCCGACGTCGATGGCGTCGTCACGCGCATCGAGGCCGAAGTGGGGCAGGTGGTGGCGCCCGGCGCGCCCGTCGTGCAAGTGGCGAAGAGCGGCGAGAAGGAAGTCGTGATCGGCATTCCTGAAGACAAGGTCGAGACCTTGCGCGGCGTCAAGGATGTGGTGGTGCGCCTGTGGGCCGACCCGAAGCAGGGCTTGCCGGGCAAGATACGCGAAGTGTCGCCCGTGGCCGATGCCGCCACGCGCACCTATATCGCCAAGGTCAGCATCCCGGACGCGCCGCAGGCGCGCCTGGGCATGACGGCCGTGGTGCAGTTCGCCTCGCAAACGGCCACGCCGCAGATCAAGGTGCCGCTGACGGCCCTGTTCAATGAGAAATCGCAAAGTTCCGTATGGGTGGTGGAAAACGGCGCCGTGAAGCTGGTGCCGGTGACGGTGGGCGGCGTGGCGGGCAATGAGCTGCTGCTGACCTCGGGCGTGAAAGCGGGCCAGACCGTGGTCACGGCCGGCGTCAACCTGCTCAAGCCGGGCCAGAAAGTGACCATCCTCGGCGCCGAACTGGCCAGCAAGCCTGCCGCCGGTGCCGCCGCCGTCAGCGTGGGTGCGGCCAAATGAAGGGCGGTTTCAATCTGTCGCGCTGGGCGCTCGAACACATCCCGCTGACGCGTTACTTGATGGCTGTGCTGCTGATCGGCGGCATGCTCAGCTACGCCAGCCTGGGCCAGGATGAAGATCCTCCGTTTACTTTCCGCGCCATGGTGCTGCAAGCGTACTGGCCCGGCGCCACGGCCTTGCAGATGGCCGAGCAGGTGACGGACAAGCTGGAAAAGAAACTGCAGGAAACGCCGTACATCGACGAAATCACCAGCTATTCGAAGCCGGGCGAAACCCTGATCCTGCTGGAACTGCGCGAATCGGCGCCGCCCAAGGAAACGGCCGCCGCCTGGTACCAGGTGCGCAAGAAGATCGGCGACATCCAGGGCACCTTGCCGGCCGGCGTCGTGGGCCCGTTCTTCAATGACGAGTTCGGCGACACGTATGGCTCCATCTTCGCCCTGTCCGGCGACGGTTTTACCTACGCGGAAATGAAGGATTACGCGGACAAGGTGCGCCAGGAATTGCTGGCCGTAGGGCAGGTATCGAAGGTGGAACTGTTCGGCGTGCAGGATGAAAAGATCAATATTGTCTTTTCTCACAAGAAATTTGCCCAGCTGGGCATTCCTTTCGACGCCATCGTGCAGCAACTGTCCGCGCAAAACAGCATCAACGCCACGGGCGTGCTGGTGACGCCGACGGACAATCTGCAAGTGCGCGTGACGGGCGCCATGCTGACCGTCAAGGACCTGGAAAACCTGGAATTGCGCGCCAACGGCACCACCTTCCGCCTCGGTGATTTTGCTACCGTGAAACGTGAACTCATCGATCCGCCGAAGGACAAGATGCGTTTCAACGGCAAGGAAGTGATCGGCCTGGGCGTGTCGATGGAAAAGGGCGGCAATATCATCGACATGGGCAAGGCCTTGCAGGCAACGGTCACGCGCATGAAGAGCGAGTTGCCGGTCGGCATAGAACTGCAGCGCGTGTCGAACCAGCCGGAAGCCGTGTCCGCCTCCGTGGGCGAGTTCGTGCACACCCTGGTCGAGGCGATTCTGATCGTGCTGGCAGTCAGCTTTGTCGCGCTGGGCTTGCACACGAAACCGCTGCGCATCGACGTGCGTCCGGGCCTGGTGGTGGCGCTGACCATTCCGCTGGTGCTGGCCGTCACCTTCCTGTTCATGCGCCTGCTCGACATCGATTTGCACAAGATTTCGCTGGGCGCCCTGATCATCGCGCTGGGCTTGCTGGTCGATGACGCCATCATCGCCGTCGAGATGATGGTGCGCAAGATGGAAGAGGGCATGTCGCGCTTCGACGCGGCCACGTTCGCCTACACGTCGACGGCCATGCCCATGCTGACGGGCACCCTGATCACGGTGGCGGGCTTTTTGCCCATCGGCCTGGCCAAGTCGGCCGCCGGCGAATACACGTTCTCCTTGTTCTCCGTCAATGCGCTGGCCCTGATCATCTCGTGGGTGGTGGCCGTCGTCTTCACGCCCTACATCGGCTATGTCTTGCTGAAAGTCAAACCGCACGCGCACAACGACCATGAATTGTTCGATACGCCGAACTTCCGCCGCTTCCGCCGCGCCGTCACCTGGTGCGTGGAATGGCGCAAGACGACGATCGCCGCCACCCTGGCCATCTTTGCGCTGGGCATTTACGGCTTTAACTTTATCGAAAAGCAATTCTTCCCCGATTCCAGCCGTCCCGAACTGATGGTGGAGCTGTGGTCGCCCGAAGGCACGACCTTTGCCGCGAATGAAAAGCAGGTGAAGAAATTCGAAGCCTTCGTGGGCAAGCTCGACGGCGTGGAAAGCGTCACCAGCTATGTCGGCACGGGCAGCCCCCGTTTCTACTTGCCGCTGGATCAGATTTTCCCGCAGACCAACGTGTCGCAAGTGGTGGTCTTGCCGAAGAGCCTGGCCGACCGCGAACGCTTGCGCCAGCAAATCGTCGATGTCTTCAAGAAAGATTTCCCGGAAGTGCGGGGCCGCGTCAAACTGTTGCCGAATGGACCGCCCGTGCCGTATCCCGTGCAATTTCGCGTCACGGGACCGGAAGTGGCCGGTGTGCGCGCCATCGCCGACCAGGTCAAGGACATCATGCGCGCCAATCCGAACACCCTGGGCGTGAACGACAACTGGAATGAATCGGTGAAAGTATTGCGCCTGGACCTGGATCAGGACAAGATGCGCGCGCTGGGCGTCACGTCGAAAACGGTGATGCAGGCGGCCAATACGATCCTGTCGGGCACGGTCATCGGCCAGTTCCGCGAAGACAATAAGCTGATCGATATCCAGGTGCGCCAGCCACTGGAAGAGCGGGCGACGATTTCCGTGTTGAATGACACGAATATTCCGACGGCAACGGGCAAGTCCGTGCCCATCTCGCAGCTGGCCCGCGCGCATTTCGTGTGGGAACCGGGTGTCGTCTGGCGCGACAAGCGCGAATGGGCCATTACGGTGCAGTCGGACGTGATCGACGGCATCCAGGGCGCCACCGTGTCGACGCAGCTGGCGCCGCAGCTGGACGCCTTGCGGGCCAAGTTGCCGGCCGGCTACCGCATCAATGTGAAGGGCGTGGCGGCCGACAGCGGCGAAGCGGAAGCGTCGATCTCGGCGAACTTGCCGCTGGCTATCTTCATCATCTTCACCTTGCTGATGCTGCAACTGCACAGTTTCTCGCGTTCCCTGCTGGTCTTCCTGACGGGGCCGCTGGGCGTGGCGGGCGCCGCGTTTGCCTTGCTGCTGCTGCACCGTCCGCTGGGCTTCGTGGCCAACCTGGGCGTCATCGCGCTGTTCGGCATGATCATCCGCAACTCGGTGATCCTTGTCGACCAGATCGAGCAAGACATCCGCGATGGCTCGGCTCCATGGGATGCCATCATCGACTCGGCCGTGCGCCGTTGCCGTCCCATCGTGCTGACGGCCGCAGCCGCCGCGCTGGCCATGATCCCATTGTCGCGCTCCGTGTTCTGGGGCCCGATGGCGGTCGCCATCATGGGCGGCCTGATCCTGGCGACGGCCTTGACTCTGCTGTTCCTGCCGGCCCTGTATGCGGCCTGGTTCCGGGTCAAGAAGCCGGCGCCGGCGACCGCAAAAGAGGGCTAGCCGCCAGCGCCAGGGCATAGGCAAAAAAAGGCGGCATTCCTCTGGGAAATCCAGTAGAATGCCGCCTTTGCTTTACCGAGGGCTTGCTCGTTGAGTCTGCGGTAGCCAGATCGCTCCCGAGTTGTTAAAATCAGGGAGGCGCAGACGACAGTCTGCGCGGCGGCAGTCTGTTGCTGGTAGTGAAAAAATGCGGATGTGGTGGAATTGGTAGACACGCTGGTCTTAGAAGCCAGTGCTTCGGCTTGGGAGTTCGAGTCTCCCCATCCGCACCAATCCGGGTTGTTCCAGCCCGGACGTGCAGCACCATCAAGTTGTTCTTCAGCCTCGTGCAGGCATCTTCCTGTTTTTCTTCTTGTTCTTCCCGTGTTTTCGTCATGGGATGCGTCTTCCATCGCGCTATTTTTCGTCCGGCACGGCAGGATAGGGCGGGGTATGGGCGGCGATTTACCTGAAAAATGGCCAAATTGAGATAAATCAAAGGTTTTTTGCCCGAAATCTTCGCTATGAGCGCATTTCTTTGTTTCGGACGGGGCGCCAGTTCGCATATACTAATGAACGAAGCAGGCTGGAAAGCCTGTCTCTGGCGAAACAAAGAATGCCGGGGCAAGAGTAAAGACAGGGCACCCCCAGGCTGTGGCGACTCGTTCGCCGCCGCTGGTATCCTCTGTGGCCGCGCTGCAAAGCCAGCCACTTTCCCGAAGTCCTTTGTTATAATGCCACGCTTTACCGAATGATGGCCGGCCCTGCATTTACTTAGAAGCAAGGCTGGACGCTCGGAGCCCTGTCGCAGTACTGGAAGCGGCGGATTGTTTGGTGCCTGGTGCGGGTTTTCCCACTGCCGGGTAGACCAGGTCCATTGTCCTGTTTGCAGTACTTTTACAGATGATATATGCGAGCGAGTGAAGCTGGACCCATGTCTTGCCGCCAGTGATGGCGCAAGGGGTCGGGTCTTCTTTTCTCGCACCAACAGTGTTTATTTTTTGGACGATTTTTTACATGGCAACTGCAGTCGAAACCTTGGGCAAACTCGAACGTCGTATCACGATCTCCTTCCCGCTGACGGACGTCCGCACGGAAGTTGAGAAGCGCCTGAAAGTGCAAGCCCGTACGGCTAAGGCACCGGGCTTCCGTCCGGGCAAAGTGCCGTTGAAAATGGTCGCAGCACAATACGGCTACCAAATTGAATCCGAAGTGCTGAATGACAAAGTCGGCCGCGCGTTCAACGACGCCGCCAACGAAAACAATCTGCGCGTGGCCGGTTTCCCGAACATCGTGCCGAAAGAAGAAGCAGCCGAAGGCCAGCTGGCTTTCGACGCAACGTTCGAAGTGTATCCGGAAGTCGCCATCGGCGACCTGACGGCCGTTGAAATCGAAACCGTGCAAGCCGACGTGTCGGAAGCCGAAATCGACAAGACCATCGACATCCTGCGCAAGCAGCGCGTGCACTTCCACACCAAGGGCGAAGCTGGCGAACACGGCGACGGCGGTGAGCCGATCGCTGCCAACGGCGACCGCGTGACCGTCGACTTCGTCGGCTCGATCGACGGCGTTGAATTCCCAGGCGGCAAAGCTGAAGGCTACGCTTTCGTGCTGGGCGAAGGCCGCATGCTGCCAGAATTCGAAGCAGCGACCCTGGGCCTGAAAGTGGGCGAGTCGAAGACTTTCCCATTGTCGTTCCCAGAGGACTACCACGGCAAGGACGTAGCCGGCAAAACCGCTTCGTTCACCATCACCCTGCAAAAGCTGGAATGGGCGCACCTGCCGGAAGTCGATGCCGAATTCGCCAAATCGCTGGGCGTTGCCGATGGCGACCTGGCCAAAATGCGCGAAGACATCAAAGTCAACCTGCAACGCGAAGTCGCTGGCCGCGTGAAAGCACGCAACAAGGAAGCCGTCATGGACGCGCTGATCAAAGTTGCTGAGCTGGAAGTGCCAAAAACGCTGATCGCTCAGGATTCCGAGCGCCTGGCCGAAATGACCCGCCAGGACATGGCGCAGCGCGGCATGAACGTCAAGGACGTGCCTTTCCCAGCAGAACTGTTCGCAGACAAAGCCGAGCGTCGCGTACGCCTGGGCCTGATCCTGTCGCAACTGGTGGGCGACAACAAGCTGCAAGCTACGCCTGAGCAAGTCAAGGCGCAAATCGAAGATTTCGCCCAAAGCTACGAAGATCCACGCGAAGTGCTGAAGTACTACTACAGCGACCGTCGTCGTCTGGGTGAGATCGAAGCCCTTGTATTGGAAGAAAACGTCGTCACTTACGTGTTGGGCCTGTCGAAAGTCACGACGAAAGCAGTTGCTTTCGACGAACTGATGGGAAGCAACGCACAAGCGTAAACCAGTTGGTATTGGGATGCCATGATCGCTTTTAACACCTGATAAAACCGTAGCGAGCGGATGGGAGTTGTGGCTGAGAAGCGGAGCTGTGCGAATGCACAGTGAGCATCGGAGGCCGCAAATCGCGACGCGCAGTAGGTTTTGTCAGGTGTTCCAAGGTGGTGGTAGCATCCCCTAACTGCTTCACAAGGAAATGAAATGACAGGTATGAACCGTAATCCGGCGCTGGACACAGAGATGCTCGGCCTGGTGCCGATGGTGGTGGAACAAAGCGGTCGCGGCGAGCGCTCGTATGATATTTACTCGCGCTTGCTGAAGGAACGCTTGATTTTCATGGTCGGCCCGGTCAATGACCAGATGGCCAACCTGGTTGTCGCCCAGCTGCTGTTCCTGGAAAGCGAAAATCCGGAAAAGGAAATCTCGCTCTACATCAACTCGCCAGGTGGTTCGGTCTCGGCCGGCATGGCCATCTACGACACCATGCAGTTCATCAAGCCGGACGTCTCGACCCTGTGCACGGGCATGGCTGCTTCGATGGGCGCTTTCCTGCTGGCCGCTGGCGCCAAGGGCAAGCGTTTCTCGCTGCCGAACTCGCGCATCATGATTCACCAGCCGTCCGGTGGTTCGCAAGGCATGGCGTCCGACATCGAGATCCAGGCGAAGGAAATCCTTTACCTGCGCACCCGCTTGAACGGCATCATGGCCGAGCGCACGGGCCAGACGATCGAACAGATCGCCAAGGACACCGACCGCGACCGTTTCATGTCCGCCGACGAGGCCGTTGAGTATGGTTTGATCGACAAAGTGTTGACCAGCCGCGCTTGATGAGCCCCTACCGGTATTGCTAAGTACGTAAGTAAACGCCCGGGCGCTCAAACGTTCGGGCGTTTCGCTTTTATTTCGGGTAGCATGGAGCTTGTGCACGTTGTTGACTTGCGCCATGGGGAGTTGCCTTAACGGGCGGCAACCATCATCCGGCTTGCGATTTTGCAATATTGTTAATGCAGTTCCAACCAAAATGCCTTATGTCAGACAAAAAATCCTCTAGCGGCGAAAAATTACTGTATTGCTCGTTCTGCGGCAAAAGCCAGCACGAGGTGAAGAAACTCATCGCCGGCCCGTCCGTGTTCATTTGCGACGAGTGCATCGACCTGTGCAACGACATCATCCGTGATGAAACGTCGAGCATCGAGACGGTGACCGGTACCAAATCCGACCTGCCGACGCCGCAAGAAATTGCCGCCTTGCTCGATCAGTACGTGATCGGCCAGCAGACTGCCAAGCGCATCCTGTCGGTGGCGGTGTACAACCATTACAAGCGCCTCAAGCACCTGGGCAAGAAAGACGACATCGAACTGGCCAAGAGCAACATCTTGCTGGTCGGTCCTACCGGCTCGGGCAAGACCCTGCTGGCACAGACCCTGGCGCGCATGCTCAACGTGCCGTTCGTGATCGCCGACGCCACCACCCTGACCGAAGCCGGTTACGTGGGTGAAGACGTGGAAAACATCATCCAGAAGCTGCTGCAAAGCTGCAACTATGACGTCGAGAAAGCCCAGCGCGGCATCGTCTATATCGATGAAATCGACAAGATTTCGCGCAAGTCCGACAATCCGTCCATCACGCGCGACGTGTCGGGCGAGGGCGTGCAGCAAGCCTTGCTGAAACTCATCGAAGGCACGATGGCTTCCGTGCCGCCACAAGGCGGCCGCAAGCATCCGAACCAGGATTTCGTGCAGATCGACACGACCAACATCATGTTCATCTGCGGCGGCGCCTTCGACGGCCTGTCGAAAGTGATCGCCAACCGTTCCGAAAAGAGCGGCATCGGCTTCTCGGCCACGGTGCGCAGCAAGTCGCAAAGCTCGGCCAGCGAACTGATGCTGCAAGCGGAACCGGAAGACCTGGTGAAATTCGGCTTGATCCCGGAACTGGTGGGCCGCCTGCCCGTCATCGCCACCCTGGCGGAATTGACGGAAGAGGCGCTGATCCAGATTCTCGTCGAGCCGAAGAATGCGCTGATCAAGCAGTATTCGAAGCTGCTCGAGATGGAAGGCGCGGAACTGGAGATTCGTCCGGCCGCCCTGCATGCGATCGCCAAGAAAGCGCTGGCGCGCAAGACCGGTGCCCGTGGCCTGCGTTCCATCCTGGAACATGCTTTGCTGGACGTCATGTACGAACTGCCGAGCGAACAAAATGTGGTGAAAGTCGTCATCGACGAAAATACCATCACCAGCGGCGCCAAACCTTTGTTGATTTATCAAGAGACTGCCAAAGCCTCCGGAGAAAATTGAAAACTGCCGAGACAAATGCATAAAAAGGGTTTTGATTCCTTAATGCATGGCAGTACAATTTAAATCAATGAGTGCAGGCTTCAATCGGAAAGCCACTCGCGGCGCTTAGCTGCGCGTGGCTTTTTTACTGTGAAAACTGCATTTATTACCGTCATGCGGGTGTGTTTTGCGAAATAAACAGAAAAATGTTTGTTTCACAGAATTATTTATTCTCGCCGGTCTTGTGTTTTGGCAGCGAGCGCCAACATCGTAAACACGCTTTCTATAAGGTACGCCATGACAACTTCCAAATTAACTGAGCAAACTCAACTGCCGTTATTGCCGTTGCGGGATGTCGTCGTTTTCCCGCATATGGTGATACCGCTGTTCGTTGGCCGTCCAAAGTCGATCAAGGCGCTGGAAGCTGCGATGGAGCAGGGCAAGAGCATCATGCTTGCCGCTCAAAAAGCAGCCGCGAAGGACGAGCCGTCTCCTTCGGATATCTATGAAATTGGCTGCGTTGCCAATATTCTGCAAATGCTGAAGCTGCCCGATGGCACCGTCAAGGTGCTGGTCGAAGGCGCGCAGCGTGCCCGTATCAACCACATCAGCGATGCCCCGACGCACTTCATCGCCGACCTGACGCCGCTCGAGTCCGAGCCGGGCGACGAGTCGGAAGTCGAAGCCATGCGCCGGGCGATCGTGCAGCAGTTCGACCAGTACGTCAAACTCAACAAAAAAATCCCGCCGGAAATCCTCGCTTCGCTGTCGGGCATCGACGATGCCGGCCGCCTGGCCGACACGGTGGCCGCGCACTTGCCGCTGAAACTTGAGCAAAAACAAGTCATCCTGGAAATTTTCAGCGTGGCCAAGCGCCTCGAGCACCTGCTGGGCCAGCTCGAAGGCGAACTCGACATCCTGCAGGTGGAAAAGCGCATCCGCGGCCGCGTGAAGCGCCAGATGGAAAAATCGCAGCGCGAGTACTACCTGAACGAGCAAGTCAAGGCGATCCAGAAAGAACTGGGCGAGGGCGAAGATGGCGCCGACCTCGACGAGCTGGAGAAAAAAGTCGCTTCGGCCAAAATGCCGAAGGAAGCGCTCGACAAGGCTACCAACGAGTTGAAAAAACTCAAGCTGATGTCGCCGATGTCGGCCGAAGCCACCGTCGTGCGCAACTACATAGACACCCTCGTCAACTTGCCTTGGAAAAAGAAATCCAAGGTCAATAACGACCTGGCGAACGCGGAAAAAGTGCTCGAGGGCGACCACTACGGCCTCGACAAGGTCAAGGAACGCATTCTGGAATACCTCGCGGTGCAACAGCGCGTCGACAAGCTCAAGGCGCCTATCCTGTGCTTCGTCGGTCCTCCGGGCGTGGGCAAGACCTCGCTGGGCCAGTCCATCGCCCGCGCGACGAACCGCAAGTTCGTGCGCATGGCCCTGGGCGGCGTGCGCGACGAAGCGGAAATCCGCGGCCACCGCCGCACCTACATCGGCTCGATGCCGGGCAAGATCCTGCAATCGCTGTCGAAAGTCGGCGTGCGCAATCCCTTGTTCCTGCTCGATGAAGTCGACAAGATGGGCGCCGATTTCCGTGGCGACCCGTCGTCGGCCCTGCTGGAAGTGCTCGACCCGGAACAGAACCACACGTTCTCCGACCATTACATCGAAGTCGATTTCGACTTGTCCGACGTGATGTTCGTGGCGACGTCGAACTCGTACAACATTCCGCCAGCCTTGCTCGACCGCATGGAAGTGATCCGTCTGTCCGGTTATACGGAAGATGAAAAGACCAGCATCGCGCAGCGTTACCTGTTGCCGAAGCAGATCAAGAACAATGGCTTGAAGGAAGAGGAAATCTCGGTGGCCGAGTCGGCGCTGCGCGACATCATCCGCTACTACACGCGGGAAGCCGGTGTGCGTTCGCTCGAGCGGGAAGTGTCGAAGATCTGCCGCAAGGTGGTCAAGATGCTGCTGCTGAAGAAATCCGACAAGAAAGTCATCGTCAACTCGAAGAACCTGGATAAATTCCTCGGCGTGCGCCGCTATGATTTCGGTGTCGCAGAGAAAGAAAACCAGGTAGGCCAAGTGGTCGGTCTGGCATGGACGGAAGTGGGCGGCGATCTGCTGACCATCGAAGCCGTGTCGATGCCGGGCAAGGGCGGCATCATCCGCACGGGTACCCTGGGCGACGTCATGAAAGAGTCGATCGAGGCAGCCCGCACGGTGGTGCGCAGCCGGGCACAGCGCCTGGGCATCAAGGCGGACGTGTTCGAGAAGAGCGACATCCACATCCACGTGCCGGAAGGCGCGACACCGAAGGACGGTCCTTCGGCTGGCGCGGCCATGACGGTGGCGATGGTGTCGGTCTTCACGGGCATTCCCGTGCGCGCCGACGTGGCGATGACGGGCGAGATCACCTTGCGCGGTGAAGTATTGCCGATCGGCGGCTTGAAGGAAAAGCTGCTGGCGGCCCATCGCGGCGGCATCAAGACGGTCCTGATTCCAGAGCAAAACGTGAAAGACCTGGCCGATATTCCGGACAACGTCAAGAACAAACTGGAGATCGTGCCGGTGCGCTGGATCGACAAAGTGCTGGAAATCGCCCTCGAACGCATGCCTGAAGCGTTGGCGGACGTCGCTGCGGTGGAGGCTGTTACGGCTGCCGCGGCCAAGCCTGACGCGGCCGGTGAGGTAGTAAAACACTAACGTTTTACCCCTGTTTTCCCCAAACAAGCGCTTTTAGAGCGCTTGTTTTATATTGAAACGTGAATTGCGCCCCCAAAGCGCTTGACACATATACAGTGTGGCTTGTTTAATACGCCTGCACATTTTTTTCGCCGGACAGCTGTGGTGCCAAAAGTGCCGCAACGATACGGTAAACGTTTTATACCTTTGTAATTGGGGATGCTAGTGAACAAGACTGAATTGATCGACCACATTGCTGAAAAAGCTGACATTTCCAAAGCCGCCGCTGCGCGCGCACTCGACGCTGTTATCGGCGGCGTGACGGAAACTTTGAAAAACAACGACAGCGTGACGCTGGTTGGTTTTGGCACTTTCTCGGTCAGCGAACGCGCTGAGCGTACCGGCCGCAATCCGCGTACCAAAGAAGCGATCACGATCGAAGCAGCAAAAGTTCCAAAATTTAAAGCTGGTAAAGCTTTGAAGGATGCTGTAAACTAACGGACTTCGGTGAGGTGACAATCACCGGAAACATTTGGCGGCGCCTTTGGGTGCCGCGATTTCAGGATCGACGTTCTTGAATGGCGATCCTGGATACAAATGCAAGTAGTACTGTGTATTTTTCGGAGTGGTAGTTCAGTTGGTTAGAATGCCGGCCTGTCACGTCGGAGGTCGCGGGTTCGAGTCCCGTCCGCTCCGCCAAAAAAATACGCTCTTAAGGAGTGGTAGTTCAGTTGGTTAGAATACCGGCCTGTCACGTCGGGGGTCGCGGGTTCGAGTCCCGTCCGCTCCGCCAGAATATAGAAGCCCGCGCTGCTGAATAAGTGGCGCGGGTTTTTCTTTTCCAGCGCCAGATTATCTCGGCGCGCCTGCTTTTTAAAATTCCCGCCTGCCGTGTTGAATAAAAACGCCGGCGTTTAAATCCCCTTTAAGCTGCATCGGGTTAAATGCCCGAGTCCGGCGCCTTGCCATCCAGGCGACGCCAGGGCAGGGCGCGCGCCCTGATTTACTCTTGCTATAGCGCTATGGGCATTGTAGAATCAGGAGATAATGGCTTGGGCGTCAGAATCCTGCTTTAGTTCCAGCGCCAAGTTGTTGAATCTAAAGGGGAAGTGGACATCTGTCCCGTCCATTCCGCCGAAGAAATCAAGGCGAACGCATGTTCGCCTTTTTTTATAGTGATCCACTCATCCCGAATTGGCTGACCATGTTTGAATTTATTCGTACCCATCGACGCTTGATGCAGTTTCTCCTGATGCTGGTCATCGTCCCGTCTTTTGCACTGGTCGGTATCAGCGGCTACCAAAGCTTCGGCGATGGCGCGAACACCATCGCCAAGGTCGGCGACCAGGTCGTTACGCAGCAGCAATATGAAGAAGCGCAACGCCAGCAGATCGACCGCTACCGCCAGATGATGGGCGAGCAGTTCGACCAAAAAATGTTTGACACGCCGGAAGCGCGCCAGAGCATCCTCGACAACCTGATCGCCGAGCGCGCCGTGGCCGCCGAAGTGGGCCGTAGCCACCTCGTCATCAGCGATGCCGTGCTGCAAAAGGAAGTGCTGGAAATCCCAGGCTTGACCTTGCCGGACGGTAAATTCGACCTGGAACGCTACAAGGCCATGCTGGCTGCCCAGGGCATGACGCCGCAGATGTACGATGCGCGCCGCCGCAGCGACCTGGCCCTGCAGCAACTGGCCGGCGCCGTGCAAGGCACCGCCTTCGCGCCGAACACCGTGTCCAAGCGCCTGTCCGACATCACCTCGGAAGAGCGTGAAGTGCAGGAACTGCTGTTGCCAATCGCCCAGTACGTGTCGGAAGTCAAAGTGACGGACGCCATGATCAAGGCGTTCTATGATAAGAACAGCAAGTTCTTTGAAATCCCGGAACAAGCCAAGATCGAATACGTCGTGCTGGACGACAGCGCCGCCGGCGAGCAAGTCGACGTCACAGACGCCGACGTGACCGGCTACTACGCGAAGAACCAGAAAGCCTACACGACGGAAGAAGCGCGCCAGGCCAGCCACATCCTCGTAGCCGTCAAGAAAGACGCCTCGGCCGCCGACAAGGCAGCCGCCAAGGCCAAGGCTGAAGCGATCCTGGCTGACGTGCGCAAGGCGCCTGCCAGCTTTGCCGCCGTGGCGAAAGCCAAGTCGGAAGACCCGGCCTCCGCGGAACAGGGCGGCGACCTGGGCGTGATCGGCAAGGATGGCTTGCCGGCACCGCTGCTGAGCGCTATTTCGAAACTCAAGCAAGGCGAAATCAGCGATGTCGTCGCTTCCGATTTCGGTTTCCACATCCTGACCGTCACCTCGCTCAAGCCGCAGCACGTGCGTGCGCTCGATGAAGTGCGCGGCGAAATCACGGCCGACCTGCGCAAGCAATTTGCTGCCAAGAAATACTCGGAAATGGCGGAAACGTTTACCAACACGGTCTACGAGCAATCGGACAGCCTGAAGCCGGTGGCCGACAAGCTGAAACTGAAAGTGGAAAGCGTCGCCAACCTGTCGCGCACGCCGTCGCCGGCACTGGGCAAGGCGCCGTTCAACAACGCCAAGTTCCTGGCCGCCATCTTCTCGAACGATTCGCTGAAAGACAAGCGCAACACGGAAGCCGTGACCGTCGCACCTAACGTGCTGATCGCTGGCCGCGTGGTGGAATTCAAGCCGGCAACGAAGCGTCCGCTGGCCGAAGTCGAAGCGATGATCCGTCAGCGCGTGACCCTGGAAGAAGCGGAAAAGCTGGCCAAGAAGGCGGGCGAGACCAAGCTGGCCGCCTTGAAGGCGTCGGGCGATGCGACGGGCTTCGGCGCGGCGCAATGGGTATCGCGTAGCAAGCTGGACGGCATCAACCGTGCCGCCATCGCGCAAGTCATGAAGGCCGACACGAGCAAGCTGCCAGCCTATGTGGGCGTGGACTTGCCAGCCCTGGGCTACGGCATCTACCGCATCGGCAAGGTGCAGCAGCCGGCGCAAGTGGACGAGGCCCGCCGCCAGCAAGAGAAAGACCAGATCGGCGGCATCCTGGCGCAACAGGAAATGTTCGATTACGTCGAGTACCTGAAAGCCAAGGCCAAGGTGAAGATCGTCAAACCGCTCACCGCCCCAGCCGTCGCAGCGCCGGAAGCACCGTAAGATTTAGTTTCCACGCATAAAAATAGCCGCTCTCGAGCGGCTATTTTTTTGTCTGCGGAATGTGCGTGCCAATGAACTGAGCATGACCATCAGCGTAGAGCTGGGGTCAGACCCGCCGGGTCTGACCCCGGATTTTTGCCTCGGGCTAGAGGTAACGTCAACAACTGGCTTACTTGGCTTTCAGCAACGGCGCCAGTTGCGGCCAGATATTTTTCAGAATCGTCGGATGCGCCTTGGCATTCGGATGCATGCGGTCGGCCTGGAACAGCTGCGGCTGGTCGGCGATGCCTTCGAACATGAAGGGGACCAAAGGCGCCTTCCATTCCTTTGCCAGCTTGCCGTACACGCCATAGAATTGCTCGCCGTAGGCGCGGCCATAGTTGGGCGGCATGCGCATGCCCACCAGCACCACCTGCGCACCCGATTTTTTGGCCGCCTCGCCCATGGCGCGCAGATTCGCTTCGGCGGCCGCCACGGGCAAGCCGCGCAAGCCGTCGTTGGCGCCCAGTTCGATCAGCACGACGTCGGGCTGGTGCTTCGCCAGCAGGGCGGGCAGGCGCGCGCGGCCGCCGCTGGTGGTCTCGCCGCTGATGCTGGCGTTGACGATGCGCGTGTCGTTCTTTTGCGCTTGCAGCCGCTGTTCCAGCAGCGCCACCCACCCCGTGCCCCGTGCCAGCCCGTACTCAGCCGACAGGCTATCGCCGAGCACCAGCAGCGTTTTTGGTGCAGAATAGGCGTTCGTCATGCCTGACACCAGGAGCAGGGCTGCCGCAGGAAGCAAGGACAGGGTACGCCGCCGCAGGCGGTTGCCGCCCTCGACACTTATTTGTTCACGAAATTTTTTAAGATAGATCAGCATGCCCGAATTCCCTAAAGCGACTTCCACCAGTTTTCTCCCGTCAGAAGCAGCGGCCCAGCGGCCCGCCGCACCTAACAGTCAAAACAGCCAAAATGCCCGGCCGGCCATCGAAGTGGTCCAGCTGGCCAAGCGCGTACCCGATGCCGATGGTGAACTGACCATCCTGCATCAAGTCGATTTTACCGTGCAAACGGCCGAGACGCTGGCCATCGTCGGCGCCTCCGGTTCCGGCAAGTCTACCTTGCTGGGCTTGCTGGCCGGCCTGGACACGCCCAGCGAGGGCAAGGTCATGCTCGACGGCACCGATATCTTCGCCCTCGACGAAGACGGCCGCGCCGGTTTTCGCAAGGAAAAGCTCGGCTTCGTGTTCCAGTCCTTCCAGCTGCTGGCCCATCTGACGGCGCTGGAAAACGTCATGCTGCCGCTGGAATTGCGCGGCGACCCGGACGCGAAAGAGAAGGCGCAAGCCATGCTGGGAAGGGTCAACCTGGGCAGCCGCCTGAAGCACTATCCGAAATACCTGTCCGGCGGCGAGCAGCAGCGCGTGGCGCTGGCCCGCGCCTTCGTCACGGAGCCGCCGCTGCTGTTCGCCGACGAGCCGACGGGCAGCCTGGACGCTGCCACGGGCGAAGCCGTGATCCAGCTGATGTTCGAGCTGAACCGTGAACGGGGCTCGACCCTCGTGCTCGTCACGCACGACAGCTCGATCGCGGCCCGATGCGGGCGCACGATTACGATTGCGGCGGGCAGGCTGGTGTGATTGGTGCTGCTGATTGTCGGATTACGCGCTGACGCGCTAATCCGACCTACTTGCTGTCAGACGTCGTGACATTCCTTGTAATACGTCGTTATTACACCGACAAGGCATTGATCAACCGGCGGATGGCCGGGATCAATTCCCCCGCCGTCAGCCCGATGGGGCCGCTGCCTGCGGCCACCAGCGCATCGGCTGCCGCACCGTGCAGCCACACGGCGCCCAGCGCCGCTTCCCATTCCGGCCAGCCCTGCGCCAGCAGGCTGCCGCACAGGCCCGCCAAGACGTCGCCCGTGCCGGCCGTCGCCAGCGCGGGGCCGCCCGTGTTGTTGACGACGACCTGGCCGTCGGGCGCGGCGATCACCGTGCCCGACCCTTTCAAGACGACGATGACGCCCAGCTGCGTGGCCAGCTGGCGCGCCGCGCCCAGGCGGTCGGCTTGCACCTCGGTCACCGTCATGTCGAGCAGGCGCGCCGCTTCCAGCGGATGCGGGGTCAATATCGTCGCCCCCGCGCCCGTGCGCACGGCCAGCGCCGATTGCAGTTCCGGCTCGGCCGCCATCAGGTTCAGCGCATCGGCGTCCAGCAGCAGGGGGCTGTCGCTGTCGAACGCCCGCAGCAGCAGCTCCACCGTGCCGGCCTTGTCGCCGAGGCCGGGCCCCGCCACCAGCGCGGCGAAGTGCAGGCCCGAGAAATCCACGTCCCGGGCGTGCCGGCACATGAGTTCCGGCTGGCCGCTGTCGAACGCGGGCGGCGCGTCGGGAAAGGCGAGATACACCCGTCCCGCGCCCGCGTGCAGGGCCGTGCGGGCCGCCAGGATGGGCGCGCCGGCCATGCCTTGCGCGCCGCCGATGATGGCCACGCTGCCGTAGCTGCCCTTGTGCGTGTTTTGCCGGCGCGGCTGCAGCTGGCGGGCGAACAGGTGCAGGCCGCCCAGCTGCGCCTTCGCCGGCAGTAGCAGGGCGGGATCGATGGCCAGCGCGGCCACTTCCACTTCGCCCGCATGGTCGCGGCCATTTGCCGTGTGCAGGCCAGGCTTGTCGCCGATGAAGGTGAGCGTATGCGTGGCGCGGATGGCGACGCCGTCGATGGCGCCTGTGTCCGCGTGCAGGCCGCTGGGCACGTCGAGCGCCAGCACGGGGCAATCGAGCTGGTTCACCAGCTGGACCACGTCGCGGCATTCGCCGTCCAGGGGACGCGATGCGCCGATGCCGAACAGGCCATCGATGACGAGGTGCCACGGCGCCGCGCCCACGGCGGCCGACGCCGTGCTGGTTGCCGCATCCATGCAGCGCGCGGCGCTGTTGCGCGCGCGGCTCAGCGCCTGTTCGCGCTCGGGCGACGTGGCTTGCGCCGCGGGCGCCAGCCAGACGAGCACCTCGGTGCCGCTGCCGGCCAGGTGCGCGGCCGCTTCCAGCGCGTCGCCGCCGTTGTCGCCGGGGCCGGCCAGCACCAGTACGCGCCGGTGGCCCGCATCGCCGCCTTCTTCCTGGGCGTGCAGCAGCTTCAGGGCGGCACTGGCGGCGGCCTGGCCCGCGCGCTGCATCAGCAGCCCTTGCGGCAAGTCGCGCATGGCCGCCTGTTCGATGGCGCGCAGTTCGGCGATGGAGTACAGCGGTGTTGCAGAGTCGATCAGGGGCATGGAGCGTGTTCCGTTAGTCAGCATGTCTTCAACATAAGGCCGATGCGGGCGAAAGGCAAGGCGCGCACGCCTGAAATGCGCGCCTGTTTGGCGGCTACAATAGCCATCTCACATAAGCGCGGGGGCAAGGCGATGGACTGGCAATTCTGGATCGACCGTGGCGGCACCTTTACGGACATCGTGGCGCGCCGTCCCGATGGCAGCCTGGCCACCTGCAAACTGCTGTCGGAAAATCCGGGCCAGTACCGCGACGCGGCGCTGGCCGGCATGCGCCGGCTGATGGACCTTGCGCCCGGTGCGCCGCTGCCCGTGGAGCAGGTGGGCGCCATCAAGATGGGCACGACGGTCGCCACCAATGCGCTGCTCGAACGCAAGGGCGAGCCCACCGTGCTGGCCATCACGCGCGGTTTTCGCGACGCCTTGCGCATCGCCTACCAGAATCGCCCGCAATTGTTCGCGCGCAAGATCATCCTGCCCGAACTGCTGTATGGTGACGTGATCGAGATCGATGAACGGGTGCGCGCCATCGCCATCGTGCTGATGCACGGCTACCGCCATCACGCGCACGAGGCGCGGGTGGCGCAGCTGGCGCGCGAAGCCGGTTTTACGCAGGTGTCCGTGTCGCATGAGGTCAGCCCCATGATGAAACTGGTGGCGCGCGGCGATACCACCGTGGTCGACGCCTATCTGTCGCCGATCCTGCGCCGCTATGTCGACCAGCTGGCGATGGAGCTGCCCGGCGTGCACCTGCAATTCATGCAGTCGAACGGCGGCTTGACGGATGCGCGCGCCTTCCAGGGCAAGGACAGTATCTTGTCCGGCCCCGCGGGCGGCATCGTCGGCATGGTGCGCGCCAGCGCGCTGGCCGGTTTCGACAAGGTCATCGGCTTCGACATGGGCGGCACTTCGACGGACGTGTCGCATTACGCGGGCGAGTTCGAACGCGTGTTCGAGACGCAGATCGCCGGCGTGCGCATGCGCGCGCCCATGATGAGCATCCATACGGTGGCCGCTGGCGGCGGCTCCCTGCTGCATTTCGACGGCGCCCGCTACAAGGTGGGGCCGGACAGCGCGGGCGCCAACCCGGGGCCCGCCAGCTACCGGCGCGGCGGCCCGCTGGCCGTCACCGACTGCAACGTCATGCTGGGCAAGCTGCAGCCCGCGTTCTTCCCCCGCGTCTTCGGCCCCGACGCCGATGAAGCGCTGGACGCGGCCACGGTGCGCGCCCAGTTCGAAGCGCTGGCGCGCACGGTCAATGCCACGCCGGAGGAGGTGGCCGAAGGCTATGTCGCCATCGCCGTGGGCAATATGGCCAACGCCATCAAGCAGATTTCCGTGCAGCGCGGCCACGACGTCACGGAATATACGCTCACCAGCTTTGGCGGCGCGGGCGGCCAGCACGCCTGCCTGGTGGCCGACGCGCTGGGCATGCGCACGGTGTTCATCCACAGCCTGGCGGGCGTGATGTCGGCCTACGGCATGGGCCTGGCCGACCAGAGCGCCATGCGCGAACGGGCCATCGAAGCGACACTGGGGGCCGACCTGGCGCGCGATTTCGCCGCACTGGGAGAGCAGGCGCGGGGCGACTTGCTGCGCCAGGGCGTGGCAGGCGAGCGCATCGCGCTCGTGCACCGCGTGCACCTGCGCTACGAAGGCACGGATTCGGCCCTCGTCGTGCTGTTCGATACGGTGGCCAGCATGCAGGCGCAGTTCGAAGCGGCGTACAAAAAACGCTTTTCCTTCCTGATGCCGGCGCGCGCCTTGATCGTCGAAGCCATTTCCGTGGAAGCCCTCGGCGCATCCGATGCGCCGCAAGTGGCCGCGCCGGCGTATGCGGCCCGCGCTGGCGCGCTGGCGCCCGTGCAGACGGTGGCCATGTACTGCGCCGGTGCATGGCGCGACAGCGGCCTGTATGCGGCGGACAGCCTGCGCCCGGGTGATGCCGTCGACGGCCCGGCCATCGTCAGCGACGCCAACGCCACCACCGTCATTGAGCCGGGCTGGCGCGCGCAAGTGACGGTGCATGGCCATTTGATCTTGCGCAGAGTCGCCGCCTTGCCGGAGCGGCGCGCCATCGGGACTGATGCCGACCCCGTGATGCTGGAAATTTTCAACAACCTGTTCATGTCGATCGCCGAGCAGATGGGTCTGCGCCTGCAAAATACGGCCCATTCCGTCAACATCAAGGAGCGACTCGATTTCAGCTGCGCCATCTTCGATGCGCAAGGCCACTTGATCGCCAATGCGCCGCACATGCCCGTGCACCTCGGTTCCATGGGCGAGAGCATCCGCACCGTCATGACGCGCAACGCGGGCGCCATGCGGCCGGGCGATGTGTACATGCTGAACGACCCGTACCACGGCGGCACGCATCTGCCCGACGTGACGGTGATTTCGCCCGTCTTCGATGAAAAGGGAGAATCCATCCTGTTCTACGTGGGCTCGCGCGGCCACCATGCGGATATCGGCGGCACGACGCCCGGGTCCATGCCGCCGGACTCCACGCGCATCGAGGAAGAGGGCGTGTTGATCGACAATTTCAAGCTGGTCGACGGCGCCACGGGCGTGATGCGCGAGGCGGAAACACTGGCCCTGCTGGCGGGCGCCAGCTGGCCGGCCCGCAATCCGCGGCAAAACCTGGCCGACCTGCGCGCCCAGGTGGCGGCCAACCAGAAGGGGGCCGAAGAACTGCATAACATGGTCGCGCATTTCGGTTTGCCTGTCGTGCAAGCCTACATGGGCCACGTGCAGGACAATGCCGAGGAAGCCGTGCGCCGGGTCATCACGACCCTGAAGGATGGCAGCTACGCGCTGGACCTGGACAACGGCGCGCGCATCCAGGTGGCGATCAGGGTCGACGTGGCGCGGCGCAGCGCCGTCATCGATTTCACGGGCACCTCGAGCCAGCTGCCGAACAACTTCAATGCGCCATCCGCCGTCTGCATGGCGGCCGTGCTGTATGTGTTCCGCACCCTCGTCGACGACGCGATTCCCCTGAATGCGGGCTGTCTGAAGCCTTTGACCGTGATCATCCCGCCCGGCTCCATGCTCAACCCGCGGTATCCGGCTTCCGTCGTCTCGGGCAACGTGGAAACCTCGACCTGCATCACGAATGCCCTGTATGGCGCGCTGGGGGCCATGGCCGCCTCGCAGGGGACGATGAACAATTTCACGTTCGGCAGCGAGAAATACCAGTATTACGAGACGATATCGGGCGGCTCGGGCGCCGGCCCCGGCTTCGACGGCACGGACGTGGTGCAGACGAACATGACCAATTCGCGCCTGACGGACCCGGAAATCCTCGAGTGGCGCTTCCCCGTGCGCCTGGACAGCTACAGCATCCGCCCAGGTTCGGGCGGAGCGGGGCGCTGGCATGGCGGCAATGGCGGCGTGCGCCGGGTGCGTTTCCTGGAGCCGATGACGGCGGCGATCCTGTCGAACAACCGGATTATTCCGCCGTTCGGCATGGCCGGCGGCGAGGCGGGCGCGCTGGGGCGCAATTACGTCGAGCGGCTTGATGGCAGCATCGAGCACCTGGCGCATATCGGCAAGACGGACATGCTGGCGGGCGACGTGTTCGTCATCGAAACGCCGGGCGGCGGCGGCTACGGCAAGACGGAATAGGCCAGGTCGGCACTGGCACTGGCGGCACTGGCGCCGCTCAGCTGCGCGCGCACCTGGCCCACGTCGCGCATGGGCGCGCGGCCGAACTGGCGGCTGTATTCGCGGCTGAACTGCGACTCGCTGGCGTAGCCGACCCGGTAGCCGGCCGTGCCCGCGTCGATCTGCTCGACCAGCATCAATCGCCGCGCTTCCTGCAGGCGCAGCAGCTTCTGGTACTGCATCGGCGTCATGGCGGTAATCGCCTTGAAGTGGTGGTGCAGCGACGACATGCTCATGTTCGCCATGCCGGCCAGGTGCTCGATGCGCAGCGGCTGCGCGTAATGGTGCTTGATCCAGTCGATGGCTTGCCCCACCTGGTGCGACTGGCTGCTGGCCAGCGCCATGTGGCGCAGGCGCGCACCCACGGGGCCATTGAGCAGGCGGTAGGTCAGCTCGCGGCGGATCAGGGGCGCCAGCGCGGCGATTTCCCCCGGCTTGTCGAGCAGGCGCACGAGGCGCAGCATCGCGTCGAGCAGCTCGGGCGACACGTCGCTGACGGAAATGCCGCGCGCGGCGGGCAGGATTTTCTGCTGCGCGGCGCTGTCGCCGCCGCTTTCGCTATCGAGCAGCGCGGCCACGTCGGCGATGTCGATGCCCAGCACCACGCACAGGTGCGGCTTGTCCACGCTCGCTTCCACCACGCGCACCTGCACCGGCAGGTCGACGGACGTCAGCAGATACTGCATGCGGCTGTAATGGAAGGTTTCCGTGCCCAGGGTGACGTCCTTCGCTCCTTGCGCGATGATGGCCACGCTGGGGCGCGCCGCATGGAACAGCGATTCCGTGACGGACGACTGGCGGTGGAAGGTGAGGTTGCCGATGGCCGTCGCGTAATCGCCCGTGCGCGGCGCGTGGCGGCTGATCAGGGCGGCGATTTCATCTTGGGGCAGGAGTAAGGTAGGCATGGGTGGCAGTATGCGTCAGGCGAGGGAGGGCAGGGGTTGATCTTACGCAGATTTGGAGGATCGTGCAAAGGTCTTGCAGGATCGCGGTAACGGCGGGGCGGCTTCTCGGGCACACTTGTGCAATCGCATGCATGGCACGCGTTCCCCCTCGTTACACACATATAGATACAGGAGTTTTCATGACCACCATCGCCAAAGGCTACGCCGCACTGGGCCCGACCTCCGCACTGCAACCGTTCACGTTCGAGCGCCGCGCCCCGCGCGAAGACGACGTGGCCATCTCGATCAAATACTGCGGCGTGTGCCATTCCGACATCCACCAGGCGCGCGACGAATGGGGCGGCGCCGCCTTCCCGATGGTGCCCGGCCATGAAATCGCCGGCGTCGTCACGGCCGTCGGCGCCAACGTCAGCAAGTTCAAGGTGGGCGACCACGTGGGCGTGGGCTGCTTCGTCGACTCCTGCACCACTTGCAAGACGCGCAACGTGGACCTGGAACAGTATATGCCCGGCCTGATCCAGACCTACAACGGCGTCGAAGCGGACGGCAAGACGGCCACGCAGGGCGGCTACTCGGACAGCATCGTCGTCAAGGAAGGCTATGTGCTGTCGATTCCCGACAACCTGCCGCTGGATGCGGCCGCGCCGCTGCTGTGCGCCGGCATCACCCTGTACTCGCCGCTGAACCACTGGAAAGCCGGCCCCGGCAAGCAGGTCGCCATCCTGGGCATGGGTGGCCTGGGCCACATGGGCGTGAAGATCGCCCACGCCATGGGCGCCGAAGTGACGGTGCTGAGCCAGACCCTGTCGAAGCGCGAAGACGGCCTGCGCCTGGGCGCCGATCACTACTACGCCACCAATGACGCGGAAACGTTCAGCAAACTGGCCGGCACCTTCGACCTGATCATCTGCACCGTGGGCGCTTCGATCGACTGGAACCAGTACATCAACCTGCTGAAAGTCGATGGCAGCATGGTCATCGTCGGCATTCCCGACGGCGCCGTGCCGCCGATCAGCGCCTTCGGCCTGGTGGGCGCCCGCCGCAGCCTGTCCGGTTCCATGATCGGCTCGATCAAGGAAACCCAGGAAATGCTGGATTTCTGCGGCAAGCACAATATCGTCTCCGACATCGAGATCATCCGCATCCAGGATATCAATGAGGCGTTCGAGCGCGTCGTCAAGAGCGATGTCAGATATCGTTTTGTGATCGATATGTCATCGCTGGCTGAGTAATTTGACAAGGGGTCGGACCCGTCGGGTCCGACCCCAGCTTTTCCGGTGCTGAGCCCTGAGCACCATTGGATACTCCGAGCGAGGCACAAGGCTGGGGTCAGACCCATCGGGTCTGACCCCTTGGTTGCCGCCAACACCTCATCTCCGCCAAAAATCAAGCTTCCACATCAATTTTTCTTTCCTTGCGTCAAAAATCGGCATAAAATGAAACCGTACAGTACAGTTTCACTACGTAGATTTAAAAAATCAGCCATCCCCGGCGTGTTGGCCTGGGCAGGGGAGGCGTCATGGATAAAAAATGGACACTTCAACAAAGAATGGAGCGGCGGCGATCCCGGCGATCCCGGCGGTCTCCAGGGGCAAGCGCATTACCCTGGCGGTTTTTGGCGTTTTTCTCGGATGTTCCGGCCTGGCCCTGGCGGCGGGCGGCATCGAACTGATTACTCTCGGCGGTTCCTGGTATTACCTGCTGGCCGGTCTCGGTTTAATATTGGCCGGCGTGCTGTACTGGCGCCGCAAACCGCTGGCCAGTGGCGTGGTCGCTGCGCTGGTGCTGGCCACCTTGCTGTGGGCCGTGTGGGAAATCGGCTTCGCCTTCTGGCCCATGGTGCCGCGCCTGGCGCCATTCCTCGTCATCGGTCTGGTGGCCGCCTTGCTGCATCCGTGGCTGGCAGGCCGTGGCCACGGCGGCCAGTCGCACGGCTTCGCGGCCCTGTTTGCCGTCGTGCTGGTGGCCGGCTTTGCCTCTATGTTCCAGCCGCACGGCGTGCTGGAAGCCACCGCGCAGCCGCAGCAGGATGCCGTGACGCCCGTCAATGACGGCAGCGCCAACTGGGCGCATTATGGCCATGGGCCGAAAGGCACGCGCTTCGCGCCGTACACGCAGATCGACCAGCAGAATGTCGGCCAGCTGCAAGTGGCGTGGAGTTACCGCACGGGCGAGCTGGCCGAGGGCGCGTCCGAATCGCAGAATACGCCGCTGCAGATCGGCAACACCATCTATACGTGTACGCCGACCAGCAAGGTCATCGCGCTGGACGCGGACACGGGCAAGGAGCGCTGGACCTTCGATCCGAAGCCGGTCAACACGAAGACGTGGAACCGCTGCCGCGGCGTCGGCTATTACGAGCCGGCCAAAGTGACAAAGCCGTTCCGTGTCGAGGGCATGCAGGCGTCCGGCGCGCCGGCGGCGGGCGCGTGCGCCAAGCGCATCGTGCAAGTGACCATGGATGCGCGCCTGATCGAGATCGACGCGCAGACGGGCAAGCAGTGCGAGGGCTTCGGCGACAAGGGGTCCGTCGACCTCACCGTCGGCCTGGGCAAGGTGAAAATGAACGTGCCGTACTACGCCTACACGTCCGCGCCCACGGTGGCGCGCAACCTGATCATCCTCGGCGGCTGGGTCTTCGACGGCCGCTCCACCGATGAACCGTCGGGCGTCGTGCGCGCGTACAGCGCCGACACGGGGGAACTGGTGTGGGCCTGGGACCTGGGCAATCCGGCCATCACCAAGTTGCCGCCGGAAGGGCAGACCTACACGCGCAGCACGCCGAACATGTGGTCGACCCCGGCCTTCGACGACGAATTGGGCCTCGTCTACCTGCCGACGGGGAACGAGCAGCCGGACTTCTGGGGCGGCAAGCGCCCGCCGCTGACGGAAAAATACGCGTCGGCCATCGTCGCCCTCGACATGGCCACGGGCCGCGAACGGTGGACGTATCAAACCGTCCACCACGACATCTGGGATTACGACGTGGCGGCGCAGCCGGCCCTGTACGACGTCCCGGACGGCAAGGGCGGCAAGATTCCCGCACTGGTGCAGCTGACCAAGCGTGGCCAGATCTTCATGCTGGACCGCCGCACGGGCAAGCCGATTGCCGAAGTCATCGAAAAAGCCGTGCCGCAGGAGCACGCGGCCGGCGACTGGGTGGCAAAGACGCAGCCATACTCCACCGGCATGCCGGCCCTGGGCGCGGAAACCCTGACGGAGCGCGACATGTGGGGCGCCACCTTCTTCGACCAGCTGGCGTGCCGCATCAGCTTCCGCAAGCTTAATTACAAAGGGGAGTTCACTGCGCCAAGCACGCAAGAGACCTTGATCTATCCGGGCTACTACGGCGGCTTCAATTGGGGCGGCGCGGCCGTCGATGAAAGCAATGGCTATATGTTCGTCAATGATATCCGCATGCCGCAAGTGGTCAAGCTGGTGCCGCGCGAAACGGTGGACGTGGCCAAGCTGACGTCGGGCCACGGCGTGGGCAGCACCTATCCGATGGATGGCACGCCCTTCGTCATCGACCACAAGGCCTTCAATTCGCCGCTGGGCATACCTTGCCAAAGCCCGCCGTGGGGCGTGTTTGCCGCCATCGATTTGAAGACGCGCACGAAAGTGTGGGAACGTCCGGCCGGCACGGTGCAGGACGCCGTCATCAACGGCGTGCGCGCGCGGCTGCCCATCCCGCTGGGCATGCCCACCCTGGGCGGCGGCGTGAGCACGGCGTCGGGCCTCGTGTTTTATGCGGGCACGCAGGATTACTATCTGCGCGCCATGGACATCGCCACGGGACGTGAAGTGTGGAAGGCGCGCATGCCCGTCGGTTCGCAAGGCACGCCGATGACGTATGTGTCGCCAGCCTCGGGCCGCCAGTACGTCGTGGTGGCGGCGGGCGGCGCCCGCCAGAGCCCGGACCGGGGAGATTACGTGATAGCATACGCGCTTCCCAAGACACAGTAAGAGTTTGCTTCATGCCCCAGTTGCGCACCGTTCCAGCTTCCCCGAGTACCCGAAGCGAGGAGCGGCGGCGCAAGCTGCTGGTGGCGGCGGCGGACCTCTTCCTCGCTTCCGGCTACGACGGCGTCAGCATGGACGCCATCGTGGCCGAGGCGGGCGGCTCGAAGGCCACGGCCTACCGCTACTTCGGCAGCAAGCAGGAGCTGCTGGTGGCGGTGGTCGAATACCTGTGCGCCGATTTCATCATCGACCTGCGCCGGCTCGATACCTCGCAAGCGGGCCTGGAACAGGGCTTGCAGCTGATCCTCGATGAACTGGTGGCCGTCGTCACCAGCCCCCGCCACGTGGATTTCTACCGCCTTGTCGTCACAGGCGCGGCCGCCGTGCCGGCCGTCGGCCTGACCTGGTACGAACACGGTCCGCAAGTGTGGCACGCACTGATATTACGCCTGCTGGAGCAGCAGCGCGCCCAGGGGCGCATCGCGCCCGACACCTCGTTTTCCAACCTGCCGCAGATCCTGTTCGACGCCGTCTTTTCGCACCTGACCACGCGCACCGTCATGCTGGGGCAGGGCGGCAATGCGGCTACGTTCCGGCCCCTGATCGCGGAACTGATCGAACTGGTGGTGGCAAGGGTGGCGCGCAAGGCGGATTCGGCCCGCTAGGACCGTAATCCGAGAATAGTCTGTTGGCCGCTGGTATTCGGATGACGCGCTTGCGTGCTTCGGCGGCCCTGTTAATCCGATCTGCGCGACCGGGAGGCGGTTGGCCGCCTTTCGGCGATGTTGATGATCAGTTCTGCGGTGTCGTGTGAACCCGTCGCAATCTAAAAAATATTTTTGCATAATGATGCAAAATAAATGCGGTTTCCATCTCCGAGAAACGTCTGGCTTATGTAAGTCACTATTTACATAAGGTTGCATCATCAATGGCTCAAAATTTAGTAGTCCCTCCCGGATTCGTGCCCTATCCTGATCCAGACGACGTCTTTATGGAAGACGTCGGGCTCCATCTGAAAGTGTTCCATCCTATTCTAACCATACCCGCAGCACAGGTCGACCCTACGTGGACCGGGCAGTTCCACTTCGTCTTGCCCATAGAGCCGTATGATGGTGCTTTGGGCGAAGGCAGCACGGATTACTACGGTCCTCACTGTGGCGAAGCATGGATTAAGTTCGTTCGGATAGGATCAAAGTATCGATTCGCCGGGGATTGGCGCTATTTTGCGATTAATAGGGAGCATGATGTGGAGGCTGACTTCTGGTACGGGGAGGCCAACAAAAGCTATGCCGAGCGTAGGCGCGCATGGCATGAGCAGGGTCTCATGAATCGGCAATCTGACAGCTTTGGTTGGGGCAGCGCTTTTGGAGAAAATGCCCTGGCCGGCAACTGGACCAACGATCTCTCCTTGCCTGATGAGGTGGCTAAATGGGGATTCAGGCCATCTCGGATGATGCGCGAGGACGAGACGGTTAATGGCGTCAACTTCACTCATCCGCTAAACGAACAGGGGCAGCGATATCGATTAATTGGGATATTGCTTGGGTATCGCTATCGGGATCATGGAGCAGATAAACTTTTGATGTTCTACGACACTCCATCGAGTACTATTTTAATCATGTTGGACTTTAGCTAAGCCGGCCTGTTGCACCTGCCTCGGAAAGAAATAAGCGTCACCTGCCTGCGAGTTCCGCCGGAGCGCACCATCAGCAGAGCTTAAGCGGCCAGGGCTGGCGTCTATTTTGGCGTGATGCCGCCAGGGGGCGGATGATATAGTGGCGGGAATGTATACACTGAAAGAAACTGCCATGAAAAACGACGCAACCGCGCGCCCGCAAGCCAGCCAGACGCCTGTCAGGCTCAGCAAAGGGGACTTCGTCACCGCATTGCGCAAACTGCTGCAAGAAGAGGGAAAGGCCGGCAAGACCAGCGTGGACGTGCGCGCTGCAACCCTGCACACCGACGTCGGCATCTATCCGGCGCGCGGCCACTCAATGCCGACCTGCTGCACCGTGATGTATGAAGAGATGCTGCCCGGTGACGAGATACTGCTGACGCCATCCGGCGGCAAGGGACCTACGCTGCTGATACGGTACAAATTGCCGCGCTGACAATCGCGGTCCTGGAAACAGCTTACAACCTGGCGTAAATGCAGGCGATGACCTGTGGCGCGCAGTAGCCGGCGCGCTGCTGATGCCAGCCCGGTCGGGCAGGGCATCCTTCGCCATCCGTCAGGGCGGGGATGCCCCGTTGGCCCTTGACGCCATCCATCCGTTTTTCACCTTATCTCGTCTCTCATCTTCCTGAGTTCCACGCGGCAGCCTCCGGCGGCAGCTCGCCGCAAGCGTTTTCAAATATGTAAAATATTTATATAAGCTCTTATGTAAATGGTGCTACCATGGTTCCATGAAACCTGGACTCGGCACACAATTACGACATCTCATCGAACTGCTGGACGGCGCGGTCGAGCAAGCCTACGTGGACGCGGGGCTGGATTACCGGCCGCGCTACACACCGGTGATGCGGGTGCTGGCCGAGCAGGCTAGCGCGACCGTCGGCGAGCTGGCGGCCCTGGCCGGCCTCACGCAGCCCGCCGCGACGCAGACAGTGGCCTTGATGGTGAAAAAGGGCCTGTTGACGGTGACCGCCGGCGGCGCAGACGGCAGGCAGCGCGTGGTGCGGCTCAGCGCCACTGGCGAAACGCTGCTGCCGCGCCTGCGCGTGTGCTGGCAGGCGACCAAATCGGCGGCCGACAGCCTCGATGCGGAACTGGCGTTT
This sequence comes from Janthinobacterium sp. SUN033, assembly GCF_030397595.1. Classification (NCBI taxonomy): domain Bacteria; kingdom Pseudomonadati; phylum Pseudomonadota; class Betaproteobacteria; order Burkholderiales; family Oxalobacteraceae; genus Janthinobacterium; species Janthinobacterium sp. SUN033. The sequence goes on along the minus strand of NZ_JAPQNV010000001.1, from coordinate 1,324,039 downwards.
CCCTTGTCCGCCTGCCTCGGACAGGCGATCGCCGTACTCGAGACACGCTCCTTCGGCGCGCGCATCCGCGACGCCAACTTGCAGCGCCTGCGCGACGGCGGGCTGCAGCCGGATACCGCTCTGGCGCAGGCACGGCCACACCTGGACGATCAACCCGAATGATGCAGGCATGCCTGCCCAGGCGCCGCTTCGATGACGCGCCCAGGGGGGCGTCACGCGTATTTTTTTCACACAACGATCAATCGCTTCGCAGTCCAACTTGGAGGAATGTATGTCAGGTAGCAAGAAATTTGTCGCAGCTGTCGTATTGGGTACGCTGGTGTCGTTTCAGGCCTTTGCGGCGGCGGACACCGCGTTGAACGCGTCCGGCCGCGCTGCGATCGTGCAGACACTGGTCACGAAAATGAACGCGAATTACATCGAACCGGCTGTGGCCGAACGGGTCGGCACTGCGATCGCCAGGAAAAATGCCGAAGGAGGCTATGCGAGCGCCGCCAACACCCAGGCGTTCAGTACCGCGCTGGCAAAGGACTTGCGGGAATTGAGCGGCGACTTGCATTTTGGCACCGCAGTGTACGAAGGCCTTCGCGAGCGCAGCGCCAACCCCGAGCTGCCTAGCCGCGCCAAGACGGACGAATGGCGCGACCAGACCGCGCGGCGCGGCTATGACATCGAGAAGATCGAACGCCTTCCCGGCAACGTCGGCTATATCGAGCTGCGCGGCTTTGGCGGCCCGGAATACGTCAGCGCGGCGTACACGGCGGCGATGTCGCTCATGGCGGGGACGGATGCGCTGATCCTCGACCTGCGCCGCAACGGCGGCGGCAGCCCGGCCAGCGTGGCTTACCTGATGAGTCATTTCTTCCCGCTCGGCGACGAGCGCCATCTGATCGACATGTACGATCGCCCGACCGGTCTGACGCGGCAGTTCTGGACCGTGAAGACGGTCGCACAGCGTTACGACAAGCCCGTGTACGTGCTGACCTCGGCCCGCACGTTTTCCGCCGGAGAGGATTTCTCGTATGGCATCCAGGCGCAAAAGCGCGGCACGGTGGTCGGGGAAACCACCGGCGGCGGCTCCAATCCCGTGAGCTGGTACAACCTTGGGCAGGACATCATCGTCTCGATCCCGACCGCGCGCACGACCAATGTCGTCACCAAAACCAACTGGGAGCACGTCGGCGTGAAACCGGACATCGCCGTGCCCGCGGCGCAGGCGCTGCAGGCGGCGCATGTCGCCATCCTGCGCAACCTGGTGTCATCGGCCAAGGAGGGCAGCGAGCGCAAGGAACTGCAGCGCGTGCTTGCGATGGCGGAAAAAGGCGAATCCGAGAAGCCGGTCTACACGCTCAGGGGAGAGCCTTGATGCAAGCCGCCGGACATGCCGGCGAAGAAGCGCGCGGCTCGCTAATCCGACCTGCGCGCTTTTGACGCCAACGCACGTCACGACGCCTCTGAAAACCGTAGCGAGCAAGCCCAATGTCGGGTTGAGCAGCGCAGCCGTACTTTAGTACGGTGAGCAACGCCGACCCGAGAGTGGGCTGCGCAGCAGGTTTGCAGTGCGTCCCTCAGATCAGGTCGCAATACCATATTTGTGCTGCGTGGCCGCATACTGCTGCTTGAGCGACTCCAGCTTCGGATGCTTGGGGTCGATCTTGCGGATCACCTGCATCTGGTGCTGCGCCTGTTCGGCCAGCGGGGCTTCCCAGCCCAGCATATTGAGCTGGCGCAAGATGGCGTCGACGGAGGCGAACAGCACGGGCAGGTTGCCCGGCGTCTTGCGCAGGGCCTGGCGCAGCACGAAGACGGCGCCCTTGAGCTCTCCGCTTTCCGACTTGCTGGCCGCATCCTGCATCAGTTCCTGCACCTGGTTCGTGATCTGCTGGCCCATGCCTTGCGCCAGATCATGGCGGCCCGCCTTTTCAAACACGTCCACGGCCGCTTCCATCGTCACCTCGCTGTCCGCTTCGTTGACGAGCTTCATCATGACGTCGGACGCCGCCTGCTCCAGGTTGTTCTTCAGGCAGCTTTGCACCAGACCCACCTTCAGCTGCGTCGACAGGCCCCGCGCCGTGTCCAGGGCGGCGGCGGCCAGCTGCAGTTCGCTGGCGGCGGCGATGTCGTTGCCCGACAATTCATGCAGCATGGCGGCCGAGATGGCGCGGCACGCTTCCACGTTGGCGCCGCCGCGCAGCGAGCGTTCCATGTCGCGCAGTACGCCGCTCGCCTGCGGCGCATCGCCTTTCTTCACCAGCGTCTTCACCAGGTTGACGTGGTCTTCCGGATCGCGGAATTCGGAGTACTTCGCTTTCGTCACGACCTGTTTATACGCCCGTTCGGCCGCGCCGATGTCGCCCGTGTCATACGCGATGCCGCCCAGGTGGCGCAGGCGGCGCACCATGTGCGGCGAGATGGCCACCGCGTCTTCGAGTATTTTCTTGGCCTGCAGCTGCTGGCCCATGGCTTCGTGGTTTTTCGCCAGCAAGTCGTAGGCGGCCATGAAGCGGGGATAGATTTCCACCAGTTCCAGCAGAGAATCCTGCGCCTCTTCGTGGCGCTGCTGCTCGAACAGGGTGCGCGCCAGTCCCAGGTGGGCCCAGGCCATGGGGCGCGTGGCCAGCATGTCGGCGTACAGCTGTTCCGCTTCCTTCCATTCGCCCAGGGTGAGGTGCAGCTCGGCGCGCAGGCGGGTGAAATCGGCCGCCAGGCGCGGATGCTGCAGCTCGGCCGCGCGGCAGCTTTTCACGGCTTCGCGCAAGTCGCCCTTGTCGATCAGCTGGTAGGTGGGCAGGAACATGGCGCGCCGCTCGATGGCGCGCGCGATGCGTCCGCTCAGCACGTCGACGGTGAACGGTTTTAATATGTAGTCGGACGGGGTCAGTTCGGCCGCGCTGATCACCTTGCTGTGGATGGCTTCGGAAGTCAGCATGATGAAGATCGTCCACAGGCCGATCAGCTTGTGGTGGCGCAAGTCTTCCAGCAATTGCTGGCCATCCTGGCCATCCGTGCCACTACCAAGATCGTATTCGCACAGGATGATGTCGAACGGTTTCTTCGTCAGCAAGCGGATGGCCGTGCCGGAATTGACGGCATATTCCACCTTGGTGATGGCCGCCTGGTTCAGCATATTGTGCAGATTGCCCCGCATGCTGGGGTTCGGGTCGACGATCAGGACAGATAAGTCGCTAGTTTCTGGCATTGTTCAGCTCTCGTTCATCTGTTCGGTCATTTGCGGGAACTCTTCTTATATGTCTCTGCCTGGCAGTATTGTTTTTTATCAGCATACTGCAAAGGCGCCCGACACTGCCAGCAAAATGCATGCAATCGGGCGCGGGGCGGGGCGCAGGATGCATCCGCTGGCGCGCGGCGTTGTATTTCATGGCGCCGTTGCCCTGCGCGCGGGCGCCGGAGCCGTATATTCCAGCACATAGTTGACTAGCATGATAGTATCCTAATTACAACTAATGTTGGATGCCGCGCAATCTTGCGGCCAGGCATGCGCAAGGCTGTACCGGGCGCTTTTTCTCTTTGTGGTGTCGATACCCGTATGCGTGTTCCTGACCTTTCTTTCTTGCGGCGCATTGCCGTCCCCCTCGCTTTTGGCGGCAACAGCGAGCAGCAGCACACGTATTTCGCGGAATTGCACCGGGTCGGCATGGTGACGCAGCTGCTGGGCATCATCGCCTACAGCCTGACCTGGCTGCTGATGCCCGATCCCTATCATCCAAACTTCTCGCACGCCGTGCTGGCGCTGCTGGGCATGTTGACGAGCCTGATCGTGCGCTACCGCTGCACCACCTTGCCCGTGCTGACCATTACGGGCGCCTGCGCCGTGCTGACCCTGACCTTCGGCCTGCGCACCATGGCCGACGCCGTCCATCACGCCAGCTTCTGGGTCTTGCCCGTGGGCGTCTTCATGACCCTGGCCATCGCCTCCATCTTCAATGGCGGCCTCAGTTACCTGGCCGTCGTGGCGGGCGTGTGGTGGAACGTGGGCCACGGCCTGTATCCGGTGAACGCGGGCTTGCCCGACGAATCCTGGGCGCCGCTGATGATCGCCGTCAGCGTGCTGTTCGGGCTGGCGCTGAATGTCAGCTTTAGTTTATTGCGCTTGCGCAACTATCACTCCAAGGTGGAATTGACGCGGCTGGCCTTCCAGGACGGCTTGACGGGCCTCAACAACCGCCGCATGTTCACGCAGCGCGCCCAGCAGATGCATGGCGCGCCGCACGGCGGCATGCTGTATTTCCTGATGATCGATATCGACGATTTCAAGATCATCAACGACCAGCAGGGCCACGATGCGGGCGACGAGGTGCTGGTGCGCACGGCCGCCATCATCGCCGACAAGGCGCAAGGCCATCTGTGCGGGCGCCTGGGCGGCGAGGAATTCGGCATCGTCTACGCGGGCGACCGCGACGCGGCGCGCGCATTTGCCGGCGCCCTGGTCGAGGCCGTCAGCCAGGCTTTCCATGCGGCACAGTTTGTGTCGATCAGCGTGGGCGTGGCCGAGCTGGACCGGGGCAAGGAGCTGGGCCACAGCTACCGGCTGGCCGACGAGGCGCTGTACCTGGCCAAGCGGCAGGGCAAGAACCGCTACGTGATCGCCTGATCGTCGGCTGACGGTGTTGTTGTCGCGTCATAAATGGCCGCTGTGCGGGGCAAAAGGGTGGCAAAGGCCCAAGTTCCGGTCATAAGGCAGGGGTAAAACGGGTATAATGCGCGCAAAGGAAATTTGCCGTACGAAAGATATTGTCATACCTACCTTTAACCCGCAGCCACGCTGCATCAACCACCTTCCAATCATGTTGATACTGCCGGGTTCCAATGCCCTGTCCCATTTCCGTAGCCACCGTCTGTTAAGCCAACTGCAAGCCGTTTCGCCTGCGATTGTTGCCGTGCAAGCACGCTATGTCCATTTCATCGATGCCAGCGCGCCTCTCAGTAACGACGACAGCACGCGCCTTGGCGCCTTGCTGACGTACGGCGAGCCGGCCCACGCTGACAATACGGAAGGCGCTGCCGAAGAATTCTTCGTCATCCCCCGTTTCGGCACGATTTCGCCGTGGGCTTCGAAAGCCACCGACATCGCGCACAACTGCGGCATGGCGCACATCAAGCGCGTCGAACGCGGCATCGCTTTCCGCATCAACCTGAAATCGGGCATCCTGGGCAGCGCCATTGGCGCCGGCAAACTGACGGACGAGCAGGTACAGGCCGTGGCCGACCTGCTGCACGACCGCATGACGGAATCCGTGCTGCGCAGCGCGGACGACGCCAAGGGCCTGTTCCGCACCCTGGAAGCACGCCCATTGGAATCGATCGACTTGCTGGGGCAGGGCAAGCTTGCTTTGGAAACGGCGAACACGGAACTGGGCCTGGCGATGTCGGAAGACGAAATCGACTACCTGGACGCCGCCTTCACCAAGGCCGGCCGCAACCCGACGGACGTGGAACTGATGATGTTCGCGCAGGCGAACAGCGAGCATTGCCGCCACAAGATCTTCAACGCCGACTGGACCATCGACGGCGTGGCGCAGCCCAAGTCCCTGTTCGGCATGATCAAGAACACGCATGAACTGCAGCCGAAAGGCACCGTCGTCGCCTACAGCGACAACTCGTCCATCATGGAAGGCGCGACCGTGTCGCGCTTCTACCCGCGCGGCGACAAGCACGAATATGCGGCGTCAAACGAATTGACGCACACCTTGATGAAGGTGGAAACGCATAACCATCCGACGGCCATTTCTCCCTTCCCCGGCGCCTCGACGGGCGCGGGCGGCGAGATCCGCGACGAAGGCGCGACGGGCCGCGGCGCCAAGCCGAAAGCCGGTTTGACGGGTTTCACCGTATCGAATTTGTCGCTGCCGGATGCCGTGCGCAGCTGGGAAACGGCCGCTTCCGTGACGGCGCCATTGGCCGCGCGTACTGACGCAGATCAATACGGCAAACCGGAACGCATCGCTTCGCCCCTGCAAATCATGATCGAAGGCCCATTGGGCGGCGCCGCGTTCTCGAACGAATTCGGCCGTCCTGTCCTGGGCGGCTACTTCCGCACGTATGAACAGAACGTCGGCGCGCAAGAAGCTGGCGCACCGGACGCCGTCTTCGGCTACCACAAGCCGATCATGATCGCTGGCGGCATCGGCAATATCTCGGCGCAGCACACGCACAAGAACGATATCCCCGTCGGCAGCCTGCTGGTGCAGCTGGGTGGCCCGGGCATGCGCATCGGCATGGGCGGCAGCGCCGCCTCGTCGATGACCACCGGCAGCAACACGGCCGACCTGGACTTCGACTCCGTCCAGCGCGGCAATCCGGAAATGGAACGCCGCGCCCAGGAAGTCATCAACGCCTGCTGGCAAATGGGCGCGGACAATCCGATCATCTCCATCCACGACGTGGGTGCGGGCGGCTTGTCGAACGCCTTCCCGGAAATCACCAACGACGCCAAGCGCGGCGCGATTTTCGACTTGCGCAAAGTGCCGCTGGAAGAATCGGGCATGGCGCCGAAGGAAATCTGGAGCAATGAATCGCAGGAACGCTACGTTCTGGCCATCGCGCCGGAAAGCCTGCCGCTGTTCAAAGCCATGTGCGAACGCGAACGCTGCCTGTTCGCCGCCGTGGGCGTGGCCACCGAAGAGCGTCAACTGAAACTGATCGACCCGGAACTGGGTAACGAGCCGGTTGACATGCCGATGGACGTCTTGCTGGGCAAACCGCCAAAGATGCAGCGCGACGTGGTCCACGTGGCCAACGATTTCCCTGCCATCGACTTGACGGGCATGGACCTGGTTGATGTAGCGCAAAAAGTGCTGCTGCTGCCGACCGTGGCCGACAAATCCTTCCTGATCACCATCGGCGACCGCAGCGTGGGCGGCATGACCGTGCGCGACCAGATGGTGGGACCATGGCAAGTGCCGGTGGCCGATTGCGCCGTCACCACCATGAGCTTTGAAGGTTACCTGGGCGAAGCGATGGCCATGGGCGAACGCACGCCGCTGGCCGTCATCGACGCCGCCGCCTCGGGCCGCATGGCCGTGGGCGAAGCCGTCACCAACATCGCCGCAGCGGCGATTGCCGATATCTCCGACATCAAATTGTCCGCCAACTGGATGGCCGCCTGCGGCCAGCCTGGCCAGGACGCGGCCCTGTACGACACGGTAAAAGCCGTCGGCATGGACCTGTGCCCGGCGCTGGGCATCAGCATCCCCGTCGGCAAGGATTCGCTGTCGATGCGCACGACGTGGAAAGACGAGAGCACGGGCGCGGCGAAATCCGTCACGTCGCCCGTGTCGCTGATCGTTTCCTCGTTCGCGCCGGTGACGGACGTGCGCAAGTCGCTCACGCCGCAGCTGAAGACGGACCAGGGCGACACGTCCTTGATCTTGATCGACCTGGGCCGCGGCAAGAACCGCCTGGGCGCCTCGGCGCTGGCGCAAGTCATGGGCCAGCTGGGCAATGAAACGCCGGACGTGGACAGCGCGGAAGACTTGAAAGGCTTCTTCGCCGCCATTCAAAAGCTCAACAGCGACGACAAGCTGCTGGCCTACCATGACCGTTCGGATGGCGGCCTGTACGCCACCCTGACGGAAATGGCCTTCGCCGGCCACACGGGCATGTCCGTCAACCTGGACATGCTGACCATGGAAGGCGAGCATTCGAGCGACTGGGGCGATGCCAAGAACTGGACGGGCCAGGTAGCGGAACGCCGCAACGAACTGACCCTGCGCGCCCTGTTCAGCGAAGAGCTGGGCGCCGTGATCCAGGTGCGCGCGGAAGAAAAATCGCTCGTCATGGACGTGCTGCGCACCTTCAACCTGGGCGCCTGCAGCCATATCATCGGCAAATTGAACGACCGCGACGTGATCGAATTCACGCGCGACGCCAAGCTGATCTATACCCAGCCGCGCGCCGAACTGCACCGCCTGTGGAGCGAAACGAGCTGGCGCATCGCCCGCCTGCGCGACAATCCGGCCTGCGCGGACGCCGAATACGACCGCCTGCTGGACGTGCAAGATCCGGGCATGTCGCCGATCGTCACCTTCGACCAGAACGAGAACATCGCCGCGCCATTCATCGCCACGGGCGTGCGTCCGCGTGTCGCCATCCTGCGCGAGCAGGGCGTCAACTCGCACATCGAGACGGCGTACGTGATGCACCAGGCAGGCTTCACGGCCGTCGACGTGCACATGAGCGACCTGATCGCGGGCCGCGTCAAGCTGGACGACTTCCAGGGCGTCATCGCCGTGGGCGGCTTCTCCTACGGCGACGTGCTGGGCGCGGGCGAAGGCTGGGCGAAAACGATTCTGTTCAACGCCAGCCTGGCGGAACAGTTCGCGCGCTTCTTCAACCGCACGGACAGCTTCGGCCTCGGTATCTGCAACGGCTGCCAGATGATGAGCAATCTGAAATCCATCATCCCCGGCGCCCACGCCTGGCCTAAATTCACGCGCAACAAGTCGGAGAAATTCGAAGGCCGCTTTGCCATGGTCGAAGTGATGGATTCCCCATCGATCTTCTTCAACGGCATGGCCGGCACCCAAGCCGGCATCGCCATCGCCCACGGCGAAGGCTACGCCGACTTCTCGCAAACGGGCGACATCACCCAGGTCACCAAAGCCATGCGCTTTGTGGACAACAAGGGCGCCGCCACGGAAGCGTATCCGTACAACCCGAACGGCTCGCCGGAAGGCATCACCTCCGTCACCACGCCAGACGGCCGCTTCACCGTGCTGATGCCGCACGCGGAGCGCGTGTTCCGCAGTGTGCAGCAGTCCTATCACCCTGAAGCATGGGGCGAGGATTCGCCATGGATGCGCATGTTCAGGAATGCGCGGAAGTTTGTGGGGTAATTAGCTCGCTTGCAGGGCAGCGCTGGACTACAAGGCGCTGCTGCTGGGGGAGGAATGAGAAAGCCGCTGTCGGGAAACAGCGGCTTTCTTAACTATGAGTACTCTCAATCAATATCTTTTTCTGTAATTAATGCGCGCAAACATATCGCAGATCGCATAGCCGCCTTTTTCTGAAAATTATCAGCTTTTTCAGCAGTACCAAAATCGCATACTCCTTTTAGTACGACTCTTTTACATTCATGAGCATTCAAATCCGTAGCAGCATAGATCGCATATGCTTCCATCTCTAAGCCAAGCATCTTACGATGTTGCAGTTGCGCCTCTGTCATTACGGTTGATGATGCCACTACGCTCAAACCAGAAACTATAGGGCCATAATGTACAGCCCAAGTTTCACCAACGTCTTGTGGATATACATTACGTGTAATTTCCGAGGAAAAATTCTTATCAGAGCTAAGGGATCTCAGGTTTGTAATTATAGATTGCGAAGCGCGATAAGGTTCGGGAGCCATAAATAGCGTTGGCCCTTCAGGCCCATCTTTTATTTTCCCTCCTTGCCACTCCCAACTTTGAGTGGCCACAATTACATCTCCTAAGTTAATACTATCTTCAAATCCGGCGCATATTCCTGTCATTGCAATTAGTTTTGGTGAAAATTCATTTATGAATTTCCCAGTCAAAACTGCAGCCGCTGTGAGACCCATCTGCCAAGAGTAGCCAGCCACCACTCTGATATTACCATTTTTCGTAATAATATCACCTTCCCAATAAAGTGTTTTTCCATCGAGTGTCCGTGGTCCTTTAAGCTCGGGGAATACCTCCCTAACAGAAGTGAATTCAGGATCTTCAAGTGCAGCAAGAATAACTACATCGGCTTGCAGATGTTTCGTACCCGGAGATGCAACGGTATTAATGTGTTTGACGAAATAACACAATGCATCACACCAAGATTGATCAGTTGGAGAGTACTGCAGTAATATCCACCCATGCCGATGAAATTTTTTGGATGCGCTTGAGTATAAACCTTCAATGCCTGATAGACCCACGACATATCGTGGGCGCTTATATTCATCATCTAAAAATAGTTGTTCGAGAAGTTGTATGCCAGCTGTATCGTCCGGACATTCCATTTCTCGAATTGGCATGCGCACATCCAAGATCATCAGGTCAAAGTACTTTTCTGATAAATGTTGCCGTGAGTCGGCAACTGTAGTTGCTCTTGTAATGTTTTCCGATTTCTCTTGGCTTTTATCTTGGCAGCTTTTAATGACCTGACATATTCTAACGAATTTTTCATGGTCATCCTCAACAATTAATATATCCAATGTCGTCACCTTTTTGTGTTTATCATTTTTGTCACACGCTCTTTCCATGTGTCGGTATCTGTTAAGTATTGAATTAATCCTAAAAATTGTGAATTAAATTCGTTTACCAATAAATTTTGAAGCGTTCCTATATCTACAACTGTTGAACCTTCATTCAATGCTTCAAATTGAGTGACGACGATTACATCTGTTGATTTTGAAATAATTTGAAGATACCTAAAAACTGCAAGTCCGCCTAGTCCTTGTGCGCCATCAGCACCATCATCATGATTAGGAATTGCCATGTCGAGAAGTAAAATATCAAAAATATTATCGTCTAGCTCACGTATCGCGCCTGATACAGATACTGCTGTAGATAGTTTTTCACACCAAGATTCACTTAGTATGAAATCCTGTATCTTTTTTCTTTTAAATTCATCATCTTCGACGAGTAGAATTTTATATTTCATAATTTCCCTCTTAAGATAAGGATTGAAAACTAAATCCCATCCAAATGGATACGCTAAACTCCTTATTTTCTGATACTGAAAAATCTATTTTTCCTCCATGCTGTCCTTTTGACGCAAGCCATGATAATTTTATGAGTCCGCTAAGCCCCTCATTTACCAATGCAATTCTATTATTTCCAGAATTCATAATATTTTTTACGTCATGAATTCGCCTTTCAATATCGTCTATATTTTTATCTTTGCTGATAGGGCTAATTATTGATATGTAGAAAAAGCCAGTTTTATCTGAATCTTCTTCCCATTTAAAAGTCAGATGTATTTTTGCTACATCGTGTAGTCCAGAATGTTTGTAGATATTGTCGAATATTATAAACAAAGCATCCGTAACGCGAGAAATATTTGTCCCTGAAAAGACAACATTGCCTGATTCTATTGTGGGCTGAAATTCCAGCGCGAAATTTGGACGTATTTTTTTAAATAATTTTAAGGCTAGCTCAAGCACTTGTTTTGAATTTAAGGTTATATCGCTTGTTGGGTCGCGTTTCACTTCAAACCATTTTTTGACTGATTTAACAGCTTCCTGTAACGATCTAACTCCTTCATTTAAAGCTGAAATTACACTTGCTCTATCAATATCATCTAACCCGCATTCATTTACAGTTCTGCGAAGGTTGCTCAATAGGTTCTCACTCCCATATAATATTTTCTCGTCAATTGATGATATGACAATTTTTAAAGATGAATTCAGTGCCTCTTGAAAAGCATTCCAAATATAGTCAAAAAATACGTCAAAATTCTTTGCGCCTTCCCAATCTAAATGATAAGCGTCCCATAGGGCTTTATGAAGACCTGGAATGAAAAGTCCGTGTGGCTTTGTGACGGTGGATATTTGAAGTAAATCACTTCTAAAATGTTCAACTATCGTATCATATGATATTTGAAAGCTATCCAATGCAGTTAATAGCAATTCTAAGGAGCGCTCCGAAGAACGAGATAGATTTGCGCTCCAGAATCTTTTAGTTAAACCAGCAGTAGGGGATCCAGCACCTACAAGATTGACTTGTTCGAGTGGCGCGCGTAAATAACCCGCGAATGACCCATGCCGAATTCTAAGACTTAGAAAATGATCTAGCCCATCATCTTCTTTCCAAAAGCATTTACTAAATATTTCAGAGGCAATTGAAAATATCGGATCCTTGAGATTTTGAGCTAGACTGGCATTTTCCTTATTTTCACTGGAGTATACATTCTCGGAAAAGTTTTTTTCTATTTCTTCAATAGAAGGCGCCATTTTTGTAGTGCGCGCCTTCTTGGCCCGCAGAAATTCTTCACGATATGTTTTTTCGGCCCATTGTTTAATACCCTCTCTATCTACATTAATGCGAGCACTCTCTACTTCCTTTTCCGCTTTTCTTAAATCTTGCGACTGTAGAATCTCCATGGTTTCCGCGACATATCTATCACTATATTCTTTATCTATATCTAGCATTGCCGCGCAAACATCAATGCGAAATTTTTCAAGATCTTCAACTGTATGTAGTCCGCCAACTAATCGTAAATTTTTAGGGACAAATATTTCTCTCAGAATAAATAATACCCTCGGATCGCTTTTGTCGATGATGTCTAGTATTTTTGATGGTGATCCGTCACGGAAGTCGGATAGCATCTTTTTGCAAGCGAATTCAAGTAAAAATCTATTTCTGGATTCACGATCGCCAAGGGAGGTAAAATATAATCCTATAATTACGTCTAAAGTATCTAGGTCAATTAAGTCCGCCCAAGTCTCTTTTCCTTCAAAAATATACGCAAAAGGCAAAAATGTCGAGCTACCAATATTGGTAATGGCAATGTTAACGCAAATCTTTAGTGTTTTGTTTTCGTCTCTAAAATTTAAGGCTACTGCTAGTCCAAGCAACTGGTTGCCATATTTCAATGATTCATTGTTCGATAACGGAATTTCTACACAGTGATTTTTATTTTCTGAAAGCAAACTAAATGAATTCTGTAAATAAATATTTCTTTCCTCTGGTGACGATTCATATATCGTGGACCACGGAAGTGATTGTGTGAGCGATTCCAGATTTACATAGGAGATGTCCTGAAAGCAGGTGCTTGCTCTGTATAGTAGGAACCTTAGCTCCCCTGAAAATGGTAAGAAAATACCTTCTATCCAGGATTTTGCAGATAAAAACCATGGAAGAAAATAATATTTAGAGGCAAATGTTTGTAATTGTTCATAGGTCGATATTAGTTCAATATTTCTATCTTTGAATGATAGCAGTAGATCCGAAAACTGACGTTCTATATTGGAAAAATTTTCAGATGTTACTCCAACTGATGCTGCTTGCTCTGTAGAACAGAGCGAGGTGATTGATATTTTTCGAAAATCTGGGAAGTCATCTACGGGACTAATTTTGTGTAATAATTCAATACTAATGCTTTTTTCAAAATGTGCAGAATAACTTAATGTGTTGCATATTTGTACGAGGCGTGGATCTCCTAATTTGCTTAAGGGCGCCAATACAGTTAGAAGTACACCGTTCTTTTGAAAGTCTAAAGCGGAAAATAGATGCTGAGGAACGGAGGTTAGTAAGGCTTCATATGCATCCACTAAGCTAAAATTTGAATTTACTCTAACGAAGTCGCTTAATGCTTCACTAGTAGTTTCTTCAAAGCTCATCGCTTTTACATTGATAAAATTTTTAAGATCGGATCGTGTAAATGTTTTTAATCGGAGAGTCATTCTTCTCTGGAAACCTCCTAATGTGGTGTCTTCGTCATATAAATCTAAAAATAAATATGCGAGATAATCCGCGATGGACCCATAAACTTCAAAACGAGAGTCTAAGTATTTATTTACCTCTTCTGATGAGAAATCTTTTCTGCTTAAAATTCCAATTTTTGCTTCTATGCCCCAGAGTGTTTCACCATACTGCCTAATGTGCTGCTCAATAATTTCTATGGCACTATCAAATTCACCATTATTTATGAATTTGGCTAATTTTCCAGTACATTCAATGTGAAAAATTAATTTTTTTAAATTGTCAAATATCTGAAAGGCAGTCCAGGCAACCTCCTTTTCAAAAGGGAGTGATTTTAAAGGTATTACGCCAGAAATTTTACTTAGGTTTTCCGTTTTTGTTGGAATAAGAGTGTTTCTGCCAAATGGCTTTACTCGTTTAATTTTTGAAAATAGATGCCTATAATTACTTATTGCACTTTTTTTCCTTATTTGATCTATAACTGAAAAAAATTTTGCATTGCTAGAATTTGCGCTTCGCAATAAAATAAGTGTTTGATCAGTCAATTCTTCCTCGCATTTTTGATTTATTTTACGTTAATAGTGCTATTTTTTAATTGTTTGATTTTTAGTTGTTGGATAATATTTTTTTATGGATATATTTATTTAAATTTGTGTGAGATTTAATTTTCTGAATACTTCATCGAGAATCGTAGAGTTTTGATTCATTCCTACTACCTTATGTAGTGAGTGAAATGTGGGCCAAGATTGTTATGGCGGTGTACTTCCCAAATGCAGGAATTGGCCAGTGATGTGGATAGGCTCGGCCGGCCGGCGACAAGAGTAGCCGACGAATTTTGATCCACCGCGTGCTGTCGACCACGTATTGGTCGACGCCAGTCTTCAAGTGCTTTTGGGGTAAGAGAGCGAGAACGGATGTCGACCTGCGCGACAGCAACATCAGGATGCTGTCGCGCAGGGGCCGCGGCGATGCGCACGGAATAGGCGAGGGTGCCGATGATGTGGATGATGAACGTCAGTGCGCAAATCAACAGCAATTGCTTGTCCATCACAACCTTGCAGTGAAGAAAATGTAATTCCATGCTGCCACGAAGTTACTTATTTTTCAACTGCAAATTATTTAACGTTGCGTGTGGCTCAATTGGTGTTGGATTGCAGTTGTTTTTCAGGGCAAGGCATGGCGATCGGCAAACGCGGCGCGCTCAGTTGCGTGCTTGTTGCTCGTCCCTTGCTTGTATTTCAAGCTTGCACCCTCAACTATCCCTGGTGGCGGCATGTCTTGCCGCTCGATATGCACCAACCAAACCGGAGGTACACCATGAGTTTCGATTCCTTTCTGTCCAAACTGAAGAGCAAAGCCAGCGAACTGAAAACCGAGGCACTGAAGTACAAGAACAAGGATTTCCTGAATGCCGCGATGGCGGGATCGGCCTTGATCGCCATGGCCGACGGCAGCGTCAGTGCGGAAGAGAAGCAGAAGATGGTGAAGTTTATTGAAAGCAATGATGCGCTGTCGGTGTTTAGCACCACGGACGTGATCAAGGCGTTCCAGGAATATGTCGGCCAGCTGGAGTTCGACAAGGATATCGGCGAAGCCAAGGCGTATCAGGCGCTGGGCAAGATGAAGTCGAATGTGGAGGCGTCGCGCCTGCTGGTGCGCATGATCATCGCCGTCGCTTCGTCGGACGGCAATTTCGACGCCAACGAGCAGCGCGTGGCCGGCAAGATCGCGCGCGAGCTGGGCTTGACTCCGGCGGAGTTCGAGCTGCAGTAAGCGCCAAGCCAGCCGGCCCCGGCTGGGACTGGCTAGCTTAATCCTTGTCCCACCACGGCGGCGCGCTCTCCGACCTCGGGCATGCCATCTTCAATGGACTTATCTTGTAGCGGATCTCGATCACCTGCCCTTGGTGAAACGGACCGCGTATCCAGTCGCCGGAATTAAAGAGGTAGGACTTGCCATTGATGCAGCGTTCGGTCGGCAGGTCGCCGATGGGGCCGGTCGAACGCAGGGTGACGCGCACTTCGCCAGTGGCATCGAGCGGCGCGTCGGCGCTTGCATACAGTATATCGATGCCGACATCGCAGACAGTGGTGCTGCCTATCTTGCTGCAGTACTTGGTATACGTTTCCTGGCGCGCCATGACCATGTGATCTTCATGCCGCATCGGCTTGCCATCGTCAAAGGTAAAGCGCAGGATGACTTGCGTGGGCTCGCTGGCAGGATGGCGCGTGGTGGTGGTGCAGGCGGCGCTGACCAGGGCCAGCAAGGGCCAGGCCAGCAGGCGCAGGACGCGGCGCAGCAGCGCCGGGATCGGGTTGTTGCCGGATGGATGCTGCATGTAGCGTTGCCATTTATCTCATGAACGGGGCGCCGATCATAGCATGCGCCAAGGGCGGTTCCGCTAGCATGCGCCGCGATTCAATTCCTGCAACACCTTCTTGCACAGCACGCCATAGCCGACGCCCGTGCCCCGTTTGTGCGCGGCCAGGTCGTAGCCGGCGCTGATGTCGTCCCACGCCACGCTGCCGGGCAAGGGGCGCAAGTCGTCGTCGAGGTCCATCTCGAAATGAATGAAGTGGCCATCGGCGCTCAGCAGCTTGCCGTACACGGCGGGCATGCCGGGGCAGGCCAGTTTCAGGTCGAGCATGAGGGCCGTGCCCAGCGCCACGCCATGGCTGGCCGCGCATTGGCGCAAGGCGTCGGGCAGGGGACGGGCGCGCCACCAGGCCGCCGTCTGCTTGATGGCGGCCTGGGTCAGCGCGTTTTGCTGTTGCACAGAATACTGTTTGCTCATGGCTGTCACCCATGCGGCATGCGGCTTGCCGCCCTAACGCGATGCCAGGCTCATGCTTTGCACATGGGCGGGCACGATCTCGCCGCTGGCCAGTTTTTCGGCCGGTACCCGCATCAGCACTTCACCGCCCACGCTGCCGTCGTCGCGCAAGTCGATGCGCATGGCCAGCTGCTGGTCGAGCGCCACGAAGCTGTCGCTGCCGGTGGCGATGATGCGGTGTTCTTCCTGGTTATCGATGCGCGCATACATCATGGCGCCGATGCTGCCCGCATTGCGCAGGTAGAGCACTTGTCCGTTCGACAATTCATAGCCGCCGCGGAACGGGGCAAAACTTTCCGCACTCATGAAATGTTTGTGTGCCGGCAATTCGATCGTGTGCAGGCGTCCGCCGGGAACGACGACGGTCTGGCTGTCGGGAAGCGTTTGCGCATTTGCCAGCAGGGCGCAGACGCCCAGGGTGCCGGCCAAGATCCATGTTTTCATTTCTTTACCCATCCTTGAACTGTGGTGCCGTCCCGCTGCCGGCGCGGCGATGTTGATGTGGGTGACAGGGAAACCGCACCGGCTGGTCCGCAAGCGCTGCTGTCACACTGGCAAGGCGCGGGCTGCCGGTCTTGCCAGTGTAGGCAGGCAACATGCGCCGCGCATCATCCGATCGGATGACACGGCCTCATGCATCGAGTACGGCCAGGTGCGCCGTGGCGCCGTGGATCAGCGCGATCAGCTCGCCCTGGCGCCGCGTATCCGTCTTTAAATAGGTGTGGTGCAGATGCGTCTTGACGGTGTTGACGCTGATGCCGCCCTGCGCGGCGATTTCCTCGATGGTGGCCCCCTGCGCCAGCGCCTTGCCCACTTGTGCCTCGGCTTGCGTCAAGTCAAACAGTTGGCGCAAGGCAGGGACGGACGTGCACGTTTTCGTGGGGTCGCGCGCGATGAGCAGGGCGCAGGTGGGCTGGCAATCGGCAAGCGGGGTGACAGTCAGGGCCAGCGGCGCTTGCTGCTTGCGCGGCAGGCGCAGCGACTGGCATTGGGCTGTGCCGCCGGCGCTGGCGATCACCAGGCGCACGGCGCGCACCAGGGCGGGCGGAGCCGCGTGTTCCAGTTGCGCCGCATGCAGGGCGTGTCCGGCGGGGGTGGCGAAACGCAAGGAGAGGTTGCCATCGAGCACCAGCACGGCCGCGCCCATGGCGTCGAGCGCCGCCAGCGCGCAGTGGCTGGCCAGTTGCGCCTCGCGCAGACGCTGCTGCAGGCACAGCGCGCGTTGCAGATGCGGCAGGAGTTCCTGCCATTGCTGGCCGTTCAGTCCAGCGTTGTCGAGCTGCGGCCAGTCGCCCGTGCCGCAGGCCGAGTCGTACATGGCGCCGATCAGTTTGCCCACATCCGCGGTGACTGTCCCTGTGTGCATGCTTGCCCCCAATCCTGATTACATCAGTGTGCCGCAGGCGTGCAGGTGCGGAACTGGGTAAGGGCGGTGTTGCGCAGCGATCCGCCCCACCTTTGTGAGGAGGGGCGGGTCGCTGCCTTCTGTCCTGGGCAACTATCAAGATAGTACATACGCGGCGCCACCGCAATGCGGCGCCGCCGATGCAATCGTGCTCCTGGATAAAAAATTCCCCGATACAATAAAAAATTGTCAAAAATATAAATTCCAGGCGTGGGGCGGGAGTCGCATGCCATTCACTTAGCGAAAGTTCTTATGCAACCAGGCAAGCCTTACCCGACGACCCTCCCGGCGCTGGCCCTGTGCGCGGCGCTGGCGTTTATTGGTGGCAACCCCAGGCGCAGGCTGCCGACAAGGCGGCGCCGCAAGCCTCCAGCGGTGCGCGGCAGGTCAAGGTCAAGCCTGCCGATACCGCCAACCTGGTCAGCCATCTGCGGCGCGTGATCACGGATGAAACGAATGACACGCCGCCGCGCGTGCTCAATGCTTTTGTTGCCAAATACCAGCAGCGCGCGCTCGATGCGGGAATCGATGACCTCGACCGGCAGACGCAAATAGGCAACCGTCGAGGCGCGACAACAATGCAGAATTGACAGCGTCATTCATACGCGATTGCCGAGGCTATCCCATGGTCAAGAATCTTTTTTCGATGAAAGCGGTGCTGATCGGCTTCCTGTGGCTGTTCACGGCCTTGCCGCATGCCGCGCAGGGCAAGGAAAGCCGGGAGCTGACGGTGAATTTGAGCGGCTACAACCATACCGATCACGGGGTGGGAAGCTATGAGGTGACCTTGCAGAATGGCGCCACAGCGGGGGCGGGCTACCTGGACGCTGGCCAGGGCGGCGGCGGATTGACATGCTGCCTGTCCATTCCCCGCGTGTGGCAAGCGGGAATGACGGCAAATATCGTCATGCATACCATCAAGAATGGCAAGGATATCCGCGTGGAACAAACCGTGCCGGTGCCGAAGTATGCTCCCGCCGATGCTGGCCGGTTCGTCGTGCATTTTCTGCGCGACGGCAAATACAAGGTGTTTGTCACCCGATACTTGCTCGGCCATCGTAAATACCCGCTTTCCGGAACAGAGGCACAATTGGAGCGCGGCGTTCCCATTGAAATTATCTGGGAGTGAAGACGCTGCGTGGCAGAGGTTGCATGCACATGAAATTCCCTGTCATAACTGGCTGGATTGAGGGCTAAATGATATTTTTCTCGAAAAGTAAATATGCCGCCTGCTTCGTGTGCATGGTCTTGTCGCTTTTGAATGCCGGCTGTGCGAGGAGTGAACGACAAATCGCCGTGAGCCTGACGGCCTACAACCATGGCGAGCATGGCGTCGGCAGTTATATGGTGACACTGGCCGATGGTTCGTCGGCGGAGGCCGGTTATCTTGCTCCTGCCGAGGGTGGCGGAGGAGACACTTGCTGCCTTTCGATACCGGCGGCATGGAAGCCGGGGATGCAGGCGACCGTCGTCATGTATACGGTAAAAAACGGCAAGGATATCCGCGTGGAGCAAACCGTGCCGGTGCCGAAGTATGCGGCTGGCGATGCGGGCCGGTTCGTCGTGCATTTTCTTCACGATGGCAGCTACAAGGTCTTCGTGACCAAATACTCGCTGGGGCATCGAAAATATCCGCTTTCCGGCAAGGAGGCGGAGCTCGAGCCGGGCGTGCCCTTGGAAATCATCTGGGAATAGTGCTGCTAACTTGCGGCTGTACGTCGCGCACCGTCGGCTATCAGGCTTTGCAGCAGCATGCGCGATTTCGCGTCCGTGGCGCGGGCATCCTCTATCCTCGCGAGCAACTCGCCTGGATCAAATTTTTTGATTAATTTGCAATAATCTTCTGTTTCGCGCGGACAGAATGCGAGACTGAGCAACTCGCAGGTTTTCGCGATCAAGCCACGCCGTTGCATCTCGGACAGCAGCTCCGCACGTCGCCTTAACGCCCTGGCGAAACCGCTCTTGATGATCTTGCCGAAAGGCATGCCAGGATCCTTTGTCAATATCAGGACGGCGATGCGCACGGCAGAGGCGTTGCCGTTGCGGATGTCCAGCGTCACCCGCCTGCACGCATGCGACAGCCGCAGCCCCGGATGCGCGATTGGCGGCCCGGCATCGTACGGGTCCAGTTTTTCTCCCAGGAATTCTTCCAGCTCATCCAGGCTGGCGATCGGTGTCATCATCCAGTTTGCTTATTGCAGGGCGGCCGGCACTGCCGTTGTCTTGCGCCGTATCACAACCGTACCAGCGATCTTGTCGTGCCATCCCTGCTTGCGCGGGTCCCTGGCGACCCAAAGGAATCCCAGGTAAAACGGCAGTGCCGACAGGTAAGCACTGAGACAACGTTTGACACACTGGCTGGCAGACGGTTTGCCGCCCGTTTTCGCATCGACAATGATCGCGCCGATGGCCATCTTGCCAGGCGTTGTAGACAGGGTCATCCAAAACCCCAATTGAATCAGTGGCGGCATGACACATGAAATCATGAAGTGGGCCGGGCCACGGAAAAAGGAATCGGTCAAAAAGTAGCTTTCGCCATATATGGTAATCAACATCGGTATGATAAAAATCAGCAAGAGAAAGGTGTCGATCAACGTCGCGCCAACGCGCGGCCAAAAGCCGACATAGTCCATTTCAGGGTGCAGTTGCATAATTTTTCCAAAACGTCAGTAAATGGATGGCCGCCAGAGTCGGAGCAGAATGGCGCAGTGTACGAGCTTGTTATTTTTATTGCAAGCCAGAGGTTTTGTCAGGTGTTTGATACCGCATGGTGAAATCCGAAGCAATCGGACGCATGGAAAACATATCCATAGGGTAAGCTTCGGGGCTAGGCTATTTCGCAACTCTATCAAAATTACATGACTTCCATAATGATCCCCGACGTCGCCCTTGTCGACAATACCGAACAACGCACGCCGCTGGTGCTCGTGCTGGACTGCTCCGGCAGCATGGATGGCGAACCCGTCTCGCTGCTCAACGAAGGCCTGGCCTTGCTGGAACAGGAACTCAAATCCGACGTGATCGCCGCCAAGCGCGTGCGCATCCTGGTGATTCAGTATGGCGCGCACGATGAAGCTGTCGTCGCCAGCAACTGGTGCGACGCCATGGATTTCACGGCGCCTCGTCTTGAAGCGAACGGCACCACGCCGACCGGCGCGGCCGTGGAACTGGCGCTGGCGGAAATCGAGCAGGAAAAGCAGCGTTTCCGCCAGGCGGGCGTGGCGTACACGCGGCCGTGGCTGTTTTTGATGTCGGACGGCGAACCGACGGACCGCTGGCAGCATGGCGCCGAACAGGCGCGCGCGGCCGAGCAGGCGAATAAAGTGGCGATCTTCCCCATCGCCGTGGGCGACCATGCGAATATCGATTCCCTGGGCGAATTCTCCAGCCGTGGCGAACGGGGCGTGAAGCAGCTGAAAGGCTTGCAGTTCCGCGAACTGTTCCTGTGGCTGAGCGCCAGCATGCAAGTGGTGTCGCAATCGCGTCCCGGTGCGCAGGCCCAGCTGGCCTCGACGGACGGCTGGTCGGTCGTGAATACGTGAAAGCCCGCTGATCCATGACTGCAGTACAGACTATCTGGCGCGTGTTCGGCGCCTCCGTCACGGGCAAGGCGCACCTGGATAAAGACATCGCTTGCCAGGATGCGCACGCGCACGCCGTCGTGAATGGCGTGCTGGTCGCCATCGTCTGCGATGGCGCCGGTTCGGCCAGGCTCAGCGAGCAGGGCGCGCAGTTTGTTGCAACGCACGCCGTGCAGGCGCTGGCCGGACGGCTGGAGCAGGGCGCCACCGTGCAGGATTTGCATGACGGCGCGCTGGCGGCCACCCTGGCGCAGATCCGCGCCGCGCTGGACGACATCGCCCGCGCCGCCAACGCCACCCTCGACGACTACGCTGCCACGGTCGTCGGCGTGGTCATGGGGCAAGATACAGGCTTTTTCTTCCACCTGGGCGACGGCCTGGGCGTGGCGCAACTGGGCGATGGCGGCGAACTGATCTCGCTGCCTGCCAACGGCGAATACGCGAACGAAACCTATTTTCTGTCGGGCGAGCGCTGGCGCGAGCAGCTGCGCCTGTTGCCGATTCCCCGGTCCGCGCGCGGCGTGGTGCTGATGTCGGACGGCTGCATGCCCTTCGCCATGAGCAAGAACAATGGTGGCCTGTACGCGCCGTTCATGGATGCCGTGCAAGGCTATCTGCGCACGGTCGAAAGTATCGAGCTGGGCGATACGGCGCTGGCGTCCACCCTGGCCGACCCGCGCACGCACCAGATCACGGGCGACGACAAGACCCTGCTGCTGGCCTTGCGCGCATGAGCCGGAAGCAGGGCGTGACACCCGGCCTGAGTCCGGGTGGAAAAATCTGGCTGGATAAAGTGCGCAGTTTGATCCTGGGCAAACTCGTCAAGAGCGGCGGCGCGGGCAGCGTGTACCTGTTGCCCGGCGCACCCACGCAGGTTGCCAAGCTGTACCACCCGCACCTGGACCGGGCCGCCAACCGGCGCAAGCTCGAAGCGATGCTGGAATTGTCGCCCGAGCTGCCCGATCAAGTGGAAAACGGCAAGCGCTACGTCCAGATCGCCTGGCCGCAAGCGGCCGTGTTCGACGGTCAGGGCGGCTTTGCGGGTTTCGTCATGCCCTTGCTGGACATGGCGCAGACGGCCGAGCTGGAACAGATCATGCAGGAGCGCCAGGCGCGCGCGGCAGGATTGCCCACGGGACTCGGTCCCAAGCTGACCCTGGCCGCCAACCTGGCCGCCGTCATCGATGCGCTGCACCAGCAGCAGCATTACGTGGTCGATCTGAAGCCCGTGAACTTGCGTTTTTACCGCGATTCGCTGTACATCGCCATGCTCGATTGCGACGGTTTCAGCATCCAGGGCCATGCGGAGCGATTTCCTGCCGAGCAATTCACGGCCGACTACCTGGCGCCGGAATTCCAGCGCAAAGGCATGCCGGCGGGCACGGAAATGGCGCAAGACCGCTTCGCCCTGGCCGTCATTATCTTCCAGTTGCTCAACTTCGGCATCCACCCGTACAGCGGGCGGCCCGGCAATGCGCAAGTGGCGACAGACATTCCCGGCCGCATCCGCGACGGTTGCTATGCGTATGGGGTGAAGCGCCACAAGCAGCTGGCGCCGAATGCCACCAGCGGCCATGCGCTGATGCCGCCCGAATTGCGCGCCATGTTCGACCGCGCGTTTTCCCAGTCGCCAACACCCCAGCGGCCCGCGGCGGCCGACTGGGCGCAGTTGCTGCGCGGCTATGCTCAGCGCAGCGGCGGCAAGCTCGTCGTGTGTGCCGCGCATCCCGAACACCAGCATTTTGCAGGCCTGGGCTGCGCCGCGTGCGCGCGCGACAAGGTCATCGGTGCGGCCGCGCAAGCGTCCGTGCAGGCGCAGCAGATGCAACTGCAACAGCCGCCGCCGCAGCGCAGCGCGCGCCGCACGGCGCCGGGGCAGGCGCCCGTCGCCATTCCCGCTGCGAATTGGGCTGGCAATGTGGCCGGCAATGCAGCGGGCAACGCGGGCGGCGGCATCACGGGCAAGGGCTGGGCCGTGGTGGTGCTCTTGATCGTGCTGTTCCTGATCGGCTTTACGGCCTGGACCTCGTCGTCCGATGAAGTCAAGGACAAGGCCAACTTGCAGGCGCAAGCCGACCAGGCGGCTGGCCTGGAAGTATTTCGCTGGCGCCCGCGCAAGGTGGCAGGTTTCCAGCCGTCCGATGCGCGCAAGGCCGTGCGCAGCCTGTCGCAAGCCGTCACCAAGGGCGACGATGACGCCGTCACGCGCGGCTTGCAACTGCTGTACCGGGCTGGCGAAGAAAAGCAGTCCGGCTACGGCGGCGACCGCACGCAGGCGCAGCTGCGCGCCTCGTTGCTGGAAGGCCTGGGCTGGGTGCCCGGCTATCAGCCGGCGCTGGTCGCCAGTTATCTTGATCTGCTGCAAGCGAACCCGCGCGACCATCTGGTGGCGGCGGCCATGGGCCGCATGCACCTGAGCCTGAACGAACCGCAGGCGGCGCGCCAGTACTTCGAGCAAGCCGTGTGGGCGCGCCCGACCGATGGCACGGCCTGGCTGGGCATCGCAGCTGCTGCACAGCTGCGCGGCGGCGACGAGCGCGATGCCGTCAATCTGGTGGCGCTGGCGCGGTTGACGGCTTACCGTTATGCCGTGCAGAACGCCTTGCCGGCGGACCCGGGCGAGCCAGCCGACAATGGCGTCGCGCGCACCATGCAGCGCATGGACCTGACTGCCAGGGTGTTGCGCCTGGCCCAACCGGGCGCCTACCAGAAACGCTGGGACAAGACGCTGGCCGACGGCGCGTTGCTGGCGCAAAAACTCGAGGCCATGCCGCCCCTGCGTGACCAGGTTGGCGGCGTGCAGCGCGAGACGATGACGACGGTCGACTACGGCGTGCTCGATGCAAAGCACGCGACGGGCGAAAACCGCTTGATCCTGTCGATTGCCGCCGACGGCAGCCTGACGCTTGCGACAGCGGAATTGCCGATGGAACCCATGCTCAACAAGGCGCTGCTCGATAGCGTGCAGCGCTGGACCTATCTGCCGGCCGTGCAGCACGGTCAATTGATGGATGCCAAGGTGGTGGTGCTGGTGCGTTACCGCGATGGCCGGGTCAGCTTCGTGCCGGGCGGTGTCGCCGTCACGGCGGAAAATTAGAGGAATAGCATGAAAATCAAGACGATATGCGCCGTGCTGGGCGCTTCCTTGCTGTATTCAGCCACGGCTCAGGCGGAAATCGTGCAGCGCCTGGTGGTGACGGCGATGGCCAGCGAGCCGGATAGCGAAGGCGGCGATGTGTTCACTATTGCCGGCACGACGGCCTGCGGCGGCAAGCAGATACGCATGGATGCGCGCTCGGTGAACCTCGACGAGGCGCCGTACGAGGCGCTGAAAGTCCGGCTTGCTGAACGCATGCGCGCCAGGACGCCCATGCTCGTCACCGTGAAAAAATGCCCGGAGGATGCGAGCGTGCCCATTGTGCGCCACATCGCCGCCTGCACGCCAGCCGCCTGTGCCGATGGCCGGGCGCGACTGTACCTGCACGAGCGTTTCTACCCCGTCGAGCAGGAAAACGCGCCCAACGTGCTGCTGTTGCCCTTGCCGAAAGGCAAGCTGCCGGGCACGTGGAAGGTGGAGATTGTCAGCGTGGCAGGCGGCAAGCTGCGCCTGTCGGGCCAGGTCAACCGCGCCGATTATGCGCAGGGCGAGCTGGTGGGCGGCTATGTCACGTATTACCCGGACGGAAAGATCGAGAAACAGGTGGCGCAGGATGGGCAGGGACGGCAGGATGGCGTCACCAGCCTGTATCGTGCGGATGGCAGCCTGGAATCGCGTGGCAACTGGCGCCATGGTTTGCCGGAAGGCACGCACCAGCAATATCACGCCACGGGCCAGCTGCGCGAGGCCAGCGTGTACCGCAAGGGACAGCGCGTGGACGGCCCCGTGCAGACGTTTGACGCGAATGGCAAGTTGAGCACCAGTTACGTGCTGCGCGATGGCCGCATGGAAGGCGAACTGCTCTCGTATTTCCCGGATGGAAAAGTAGCCGGCCGCACGCAAGTGAGCAAGGGCAAGTTCAATGGCCGCAGCGCGGAATACTATCCCGATGGCGCCGTGCGCGCCACCATGACGCAGGTCAACGATTTGCCCGTAGGGGAAGCGCTGGAGTTCTATCCCGACGGCAAGGTGCAAACCCGCCAGCAATATGGCGACGAAGGCGGGCTGCTGAGCGTCCGGCGCTACAGCCCCCAGGGCGTGCTGGTACTGGAAAGACGGTGGGATGCGCAATTGCGCGAGCAGGGCACGTCGCGCTCGTGGTATGAAAATGGCAAGCCCGAGCAAGCCATCGAGTACGTGAACGACCGGCGCGACGGCTGGAGCCGCAGCTGGCACGAGGATGGCAGCCTGAAGGGCGAGTGCCAGTATCTGGCCGGCAAGGCCCAGGGCGCATGCGGGGAAGCGCCGCCAGCGCCGGAACTGCAGCGCAAGGAGCAGGCATGGCGCGCACTTTGAAACATTTGTTTGGCGCCATGCTGCTGTTGCCGGCGCTGGCCCACGCCGAGATCGTGCAGCGGCAAGTGGTCACGGCGATCACGGCCGCGCCCGGCGGCGGCGATATCCTGACCGTGGACGAGGACACGGGCTGCGGCGGCAGGCAGCTGCGCATGGATGCGGCGTCGGTCGGACTGAACGAGGAGCAGTATGGCGTCATGAAGGCCGAGCTGGCCAACATGATACGCGACAGGAATCCCTTGCTCGTGCGCCTGCGCGCCTGCCCGGCGCCCGAGCGGACCAAGGCCGAGGCCATTCCCGTCATCCACATGCTGCGCGGCTGCGATGCGTACTGTGCCGACGGCAAGGCGCGGCTCTACCTGAACCACAACCTGTCGCGCGGCGAGGTGATGGAAGAGGCGCGCTATGCGCTGGTCCTGCCGCTGCCGCCCGGCAAGACGCCCGGCACCTGGCAAGTCGCGATCTATCATGTGCGCGAAGGCGAACCGAAGCGGCTGATTGGCCACGTCAACGCTCCCGATTACCTGCGCGGCAAGCTGGTGGGCAACTACAGCATGTATTACCCGCATGGACAAGTCGAAATGCAGATGGAGCGGGATGGGCGCGGCGTGCAGGAGGGTGTGCAGACTCTGTATTACCCGGAAGGCAAGGTTTCCATGCGTATTACGTGGCGCAATGGCGTGCAGGACGGGGAGGAGCAGACTTATCACCAGAATGGCAAGCAGATCGCGTCGCGCACCTACCGCAACGGCGCCCGCGCCGATGGTGTGATGGAAACGTTCGACGAGGACGGCAAGCTGAAAACGCGCACGACCCAGGTCAAGGGCCGGACGGATGGCGAATTGCTGCGGTTCTATCCGGACGGCGCCGTGGAAAGCCGCAGCCAGCATGACAACGGCGTCATGACGGGACCGAGCACCGGATATTTTCCGGATGGCAAGGTGCAGCGCACTGCCAACTACGTGGACGGCAAGCCTGTCGGCGAGAGCGTCGAATATTACCCGGACGGTAAAGTCGCCAGCAAGCGCACGCACATCGATCACTTTGTGTTGCGCAGCGAACAACGCTTCAGCCGGGCCGGCGTATTGATCGTGCACAAACTATGGAACGCGGGCGGCCGCGAGGAGGGCGCCTTGCGTTCCTGGTATGCCGATGGCAAGCCGAAGCAGCTGATCGAATACGTGGATGGCGAACGCCAGGGCTGGACCCGGCACTGGCGGGAAGATGGCAGCGTGGAAAGCGAATGCCGCTATGTGGCGGACGAGCCGCAGGGGGAATGCACGGGCGAGTCGGCCAAGATGTCGTACACGGAAGATGGGATTGAGTTTGAGATGCCGGAGGATTGATATTTGACGTGTATTCCAACGGTGCTGCGGCAGTTTGATAAATACCGCATTTATCTAGATGGTTGCATATTTACTACAGAAAATCAGTCAATTTCCTCTATTTGTATTGGAAAGAAATACTTTATTTTTTACCTATGAGAATTGGCCTATAGTCACCATACCAAAAAATATAGCCTCAAGGAAACGGCAATCTTTTTTGCGGGCGCAACGACACGCCACTATGCCGGAACCTGAAAGAAGTAAATGATCAAATACTTAGCGATATCAATGGTGTTGTTCACCAGCATTGCCAATGCCCAAGTGCATGTAAATGGGTACACGAAAAAGGATGGAACTTACGTGGCACCGCATCAAAGAACCGCACCTGACAGCACCATTTCGAATAACTACAGCACACAGGGCAATGTCAATCCCTACACGGGGAAGGCTGGAACTGTTCCAAATCAAGCAGATAGCTCTTACGGATATCAGCCTCAGGCAAAGCCAGCGCCACGCCAGGAGATTCAGCCACTGCAACCTCTACCATCGTTTCAACCAACGCAGCCATTGCCACAGCCGTCTGTGTGGGGAACGCAAAAATAAAAGAGCGGTCTGATGAGCCGCCAGGGAGTATGCCAGTGAGGCATCTCCCCAATCACGAACAGTTTACCGGTGCGGCGGCGTCAGCACGCTGGCGATGGCCTTCGGTAACGTTTCCGGATAATCGCGGCTGAAGTGCAGGCCGCGGCTTTCGCGGCGGGACAGGGCGCTGTTGACGATCATCGAGGCCACGTCGACGAGGTTGCGCAATTCCAGCAAATCGTGGGTGATGCGGAAGTTGCGGTAGTACTCGTCGATTTCTTCCTTCAGCAGGGCGATGCGGTGCTGGGCCCGCTCCAGGCGCTTCGTTGTGCGCACGATGCCCACGTAATTCCACATGAAGCGGCGCAGCTCGTCCCAATTGTGGGAAATCACCACTTCCTCATCCGCATCCGTGACCCGGCTTTCATCCCAGTCGGGCAGGTATGGCGTGCCCAGCTTTTCCTTGCTTTCGATGTCTTGCGCGCAGGCGCGGCCGATGACGATGCATTCCAGCAAGGAATTGCTCGCCAGGCGGTTCGCGCCATGCAAGCCCGTGCACGCGGTCTCGCCCACGGCATACAGGCCAGGCAAGTCGGCGCGGCCGGACAGGTCCGTCACGACGCCGCCGCACGTGTAGTGGGCGGCGGGCACGATGGGGATAGGCTGCTTGGTGATGTCGATGCCCAGTTCCAGGCAGCGCGCGTAGATGGTGGGGAAGTGTTCGATGAGGAATTCGGCCGGCTTGTGGCTGATGTCCAGGTGCACGTAATCGAGACCCCGTTTCTTGATCTCGAAGTCGATGGCGCGCGCCACCACGTCGCGCGGCGCCAGTTCGGCCCGCTCGTCGTGCGCCAGCATGAAGCGCGTGCCAGCCGCCGCGCCCGCTTCGGGCGGCAGTTTCAGCAACCCCCCTTCGCCACGGATGGCTTCGGTGATCAGGAAGGATTTCGCGTACGGGTGGTACAGGCACGTGGGGTGGAACTGGATGAATTCCATGTTCGACACGCGGCAACCGGCGCGCCAGGCCATGGCGATGCCGTCGCCGCTGGCCGTGTCCGGGTTGGTGGTATATAAATACACCTTGCCGGCGCCACCCGTGGCCAGCACGGTGTGCTCGGCAGCAAAGGTGAGGACTTTCCCCGTTTGCTCATCCTGTACGTACAGGCCGTGGCAATGCGGTTGCGCGTTGCGCTGGGTGGGTTTCATGCCCAGCTTGTCGGAAGTGATCAGGTCGATGGCGCAATGGTGTTCGAACAGGCTGATGTTCGGGTGGGCGCGCACCTTTTCTTCCAGGGTCACTTGCACGGCGTGCCCGGTGGCGTCGGCCGCGTGGATGATGCGGCGCTGGCTGTGTCCGCCTTCGCGGGTCAGGTGGAAACCCAGCTCGGCCGTGGCGTCACGCGTAAACGGCACGCCTTGCTCGATCAGCCATTCGATGGCTTCGCGGCCGTGCTCAACGATGTAGCGCGTGGCGCTCTCGTCGCACAGGCCGCCGCCCGCGATCAGGGTGTCTTCGATGTGCTGCTGGTGGCTGTCGCCCGAGTCCAGCACGGCCGCGATGCCGCCTTGCGCCCAGTTGCTGGCGCCATCGAGCAGCGCGCGTTTGGAAATGATCGCGACAGTGCGCGTCTCAGCTAAATGCAGTGCAACCGATAAACCCGCCAGGCCACTGCCGACAATCGCTACATCAAATTTCATGACATTTATCTTTTTTCAGGGGAAGCATACTATAGTCCATTTCACATCAATCGGTAATGTGTTGAGATAAATTCTGCCGGTGAAAGATAGCTGGGGCCGTAGCTTGTGGCGTATCAATGTCTTCGTGGAACAGTTCGCCATGATGGCAGGAGAGCAGCAGGCCGCCTTGTGCGCGGCGTGTTGCCTTTGCCGCAGGAGGCCCCATGATCCGCATCTTCAGCCATTACGTCTCGAAAACAGCGTTTATCTTGCTGTTGCTGGAAATCCTGATCCTGCTGCTGTCGGCCACCCTGACGTCCCTGCTGTGGCTGGCGGATGGCAGCCGCCTCGTGCGGGCGAGCGAGGTGTATTTGTCGTCCTCGATCTTTGCCCTGGTCATCGTTTTCAGCATGAGCGCACTGGGCATGTACCAGCACCGCTCGCGTGAAGACATCCGCAACACCTTGCTGCGCATCCTGCCGTCGTTCGTGCTGGGTTTTGCCGTGCTCAGCGTCTTGATCCGCTTTATTCCTTCCTTGCATTTCGGGCGCGGCAGCGTGCTGATCTTCGGCCTGGGCGCCATCGGCGTGCTGCTGGCGCGCCTGGTGGTGTTCAAATCCTCGCAATCGGCGCTGATGGAGGGACGGCTGATCCTGGTGGGCGGCGGGGCGCTGGCGCGCGAATGCATGGACTTGGCGGCGAGCAAGATCGGTTTCCACCAGTTTACCGTCGTCGGCTGCATCGATGTGGCTGGCGAGCAATGTTGCGTACCGGCTTCGGCCTTGCTGCCGGCGGAACCGTCGCTGCTGGCCATGGCCCAGCGCCATGCGGCGCATGAAATCGTCGTTTCCGTCAGCGACCGGCGCAATGGTGCGTTTCCTGCCAAGCAACTACTGGAATGCGCGCTGGGCGGCGTGAAAGTGATCGACGCGGCCACGTTTTTCGAGCGCGAAGCGTGCCAGATCCGCATCGATTCCTTGCAACCGAGCTATCTGATCTATGGCGGCGGCTTCGACCAGAGTTTTTTCCGCGCCGCCTCGAAGCGGCTGTTTGACCTGGCCGCCAGCGGCGTCATCTGCCTGGCGGCGTTGCCCGTGATGCTGGCGACGGCCCTGTGCATCCGCCTGGAAGACGGCGGCCCCGTGTTTTACCAGCAAGAGCGGGTGGGGCGCGACGGCTTGCCCTTCAATGTGCTGAAATTTCGCAGCATGCGCTGCGACGCGGAGCGCGATGGCAAGCCCATCTGGGCGCTGGACAACGATGCGCGCATCACGCGCGTGGGCAGGCTGATCCGCAAGCTGCGCATCGACGAGCTGCCGCAGATGCTCAATGTGTTTCGCGGCGAGATGAGTTTCGTGGGACCGCGGCCCGAGCGCGCCTACTTTGTCGAGCAATTGAAGCAGCAGGTACCGTACTACAACATTCGTCACAGCATCAAACCGGGCATCACGGGCCTGGCGCAGGTGCGCTATCAATATGGCGCCTCCGTCGACGACGCCGTCAAAAAACTGCAATACGATTTGTATTATGTGAAAAACAATAGCCTGTTCCTCGACTTGCTGATCTTGCTCGACACGGTGCAGGTGGTGCTGTTTGGCAAGGGCAGCCGATGATGCGGGCGCAGTCGGACTGGCTGGCGGCGGCCGATGCGGCGGCCCTCAGCCATGGCCTGGCGTCGCTGGCCTTCTTCGTGCTGGCGCTGCTGCTCATCAGCAACTGGCGCGCGCGGCAAAACGTGCGCGCCTTGCTGGTCGCCTGCCTGGCGACGGGCGGCTGGGCGACGGGCACGGTGGTGCTGGTGCTGCTGGGACAGCGCACGGCGCTGGCCGGCGATGCGCTGGAACTGCTGCGCACCCTGGCCTGGCTGGTGTTTTTGCTGCTGCTGATCGAACCGGCACGGTCCCGTTTGCGCATGGTGCTGGCCGGCATCGCCCTCACGGCG
This sequence comes from Janthinobacterium sp. SUN033, assembly GCF_030397595.1. Lineage (NCBI taxonomy): Bacteria > Pseudomonadati > Pseudomonadota > Betaproteobacteria > Burkholderiales > Oxalobacteraceae > Janthinobacterium > Janthinobacterium sp. SUN033. Next base: position 1,292,850 of record NZ_JAPQNV010000001.1, on the reverse strand, counting down.
CTGGCGCCCTGGCTGCTGTCCATGGCCTCGTCCTGGCTGGCGCTGCCTTTGCCTGCGCGATTCATCGCCAGTGTCTGCCGTTTGCTGCTGGCCGTGCTGGGCATGTTGCTGGTGGAACAGTGGTACCGCAATACGCCGCCCTTGAAACGCTGGGGCATCAAGTTTGCGTGCCTCGGTGTCGGCGGCCTGTTCGCCTATGATTTCTATCTGTACAGCGACGCCTTGCTGTTTCGCGCGGTCAACGATGATATCTGGGCCGCGCGCGGCATCGTCGACGCCCTGTGCGCGCCCCTGCTGGCCGTCTCGGCCGCGCGCAATCCGGGCTGGGCGCTGGGCTTGTCCGTGTCGCGCCAGATGCTGTACCGCTCGGCCGCCTTGCTGGGCTCGGCCATCTATTTGCTGGCCATGGCGGCCAGCGCCTATTATTTGCGCTACTTCGGCGGCACCTGGGGTTCCTTGATGCAAATGGCTTACCTGGGCGGCGCGGCCTTGCTGCTGGCGGGCGTGCTGTTTTCCGGCAGCTTGCGCGCCAAGCTGAAGGTAACGATCAACAAGCATTTCTACAATGCCATCTTCGATTACCGCGAAGAATGGCTGCAATTTACGCGCGCGCTGTCCGAAGACGGGCCGGACCTGGGCGAACGCACGATACAGGCCATGGCACAGCTGGTGGAAAGCCGCGCCGGCGCGCTGTGGATCTTGCGCGAGCAGGACCGTTTCGCGCCGGCGGCCAGCTGGAACTGGCCGCCGGGCACGTGGAGCGAGCCGGCGTCCGGCCCCCTGTGCCAGTTCCTAGAAGCAAGACAATGGGTGATCGACGTGCCCGACTGGGTGCAGAATCCGGACCAGTACGGCGGCTTGCCACTGCCGCCCGCGCTGCTGGCGCTGCCCGACGTGTGGCTGCTGGTGCCCTTGATGCTGCATGGCCAGCTGTTCGCCTTTGTCGCGCTGGCGCGGCCCCGCACGCGCATCGGCCTGAACTGGGAGATCCGCGACGTGCTGAAAATTGCCGGCAGCCAGGCCGCCAGCTACCTGGCGCACCGCGAATCGCTCGCCACCCTGACGGTGGCGCGCCAGTTCGATTCGTTCAACCGCATGTCCACCTTCATCGTGCACGACTTGAAGAACCTGGTGTTTCAACTCTCCCTTTTACTGAGCAATGCCGAGAAGCACCGCGCCAATCCCGCCTTCCAGGAAGACATGCTGGGCACTTTGGACCATTCCGTGCAGAAAATGAAGACCCTGCTGCAGAAACTGGCGCGCGGCGAAGCGCCGGAAGCGCCGGTGCCGCTGCTGCTGGACGGCTTGCTGCGCCAGGCCGTGGCGGCCAAGGCCAGCCTGGCGCCGGCCCCGTGCCTGGAAATCGTCGACGGCGAACTGACGGTGCTGGCCAACCGCGCGCGGCTGGAGCGGGTGCTGGGCCATTTGATCCAGAACGCCATCGAGGCCACGGCCAGCGACGGCAAGGTGGCCGTGCGCTTGCGGCGCGTGCAGCATACGGCCGTTGTCGAGCTCGACGATACGGGGCAGGGCATGAGCGAACAATTCATCCGCGAACGTCTATTTACACCGTTCGACACGACCAAGACGGCGGGCATGGGCATCGGCGTGTTCGAAAGCCGCGAATACCTGCGCGAAGTGGGCGGCAGCCTGGAAGTGCGCAGCGAGCCGCAAGTGGGCACGACGTTTCGCGTGATCCTGCCGCTGCATGCGGCATAGCAAAGGAGTGCCATGGGCAAACAAAAACTGCTGGTCATCGAAGACGATCCCGGCCTGCAAAAGCAGTTGCACTGGAGCTTTGACGGCTATGATGTCTTGCTGGCGGGCGAGCGCGAGGCGGCGCTGGCGCTCGTGCGGCGCCACCAGCCGGCCGTGGTGACGATGGACCTGGGCTTGCCGCCCGATCCGGACGGCGCCACGGAAGGCCTGGCCACCTTGCAGCAAATCCTTGCGCTGGCGCCGGACACGAAAGTCATCATCCTCTCGGGCAACCAGGAGCGCGCGCATGCCTTGAAGGCCATCGCGCTGGGCGCCTACGATTTTCACCAGAAACCGTTCGAGGCCGACATGCTGGGCCTGGTCATCGCGCGCGCGTTTTACTTGCACGCGATGCAGCAGGAAAACCGCCGCATGCTGCAGACGCAGGCCGATTCTCCCCTGGCCGGCATCGTCAGCCGCGATCCCGGCATGCTGAAACTGTGCCGCAACGTGGAAAAAGTGGCGCCCTCGTCGGCCAGCGTGATGCTGCTGGGCGATTCGGGCAGCGGCAAGGAACTGATCGCGCGGGGACTGCATGCGCTGTCGAGCCGCCATGCGCAGCGTTTCGTTGCCATCAATTGCGCGGCCATCCCGGAAAACCTGCTGGAAAGCGAGCTGTTCGGCTATGAGCGGGGCGCGTTCACGGGCGCGGCGCGGCAAACCTTGGGCAAGATCGAACTGGCCCACGGCGGCACCTTCTTTCTCGATGAAATCGGCGACATGCCGATGCCGCTGCAGGCGAAATTGCTGCGCTTCCTGCAGGAGCGGGTCATCGAAAGGGTAGGTGGCCGCGCCGAGATCGCCGTCGACGTGCGTATCGTCTGCGCCACGCATCAGGACCTGAAAGTGCTGGCGGAACAGGGACGCTTCCGCGAAGACCTGTTTTACCGCCTCAGCGAAATCGTCTTGCGCATTCCGCCCTTGCGCGAGCGGGCCGGCGATTGCACCTTGCTGGCGCAACATTTCAAGAACAAGTTCTGCGCCAGCGAGGGCCGCAGCAACCTGCATTTCAGCGCGGGCGCGCTGCAGCTGATCGAAAGCTATGGCTGGCCCGGCAATGTGCGCGAAGTGGAAAACTGCATCAAGCGGGCCGTCATCATGTGCGACGGGCCGCAGATCGCCGCCGACGACCTGGGTTTGCCCGCCAGCGCCCGGGCGGCGCCCCCGGACGAGCCGCTGAACCTGCGCCAGGCCCGCGAAGGGGCCGAATACAAGGTGATGGTGCGCGCGCTGGCGCGGGCCGACGGCAATATCGCCAAGGCGGCCGAGCTGCTGGGCGTGAGCCGGCCCACCCTGTACGACCTGATGGGCCATCACGGCATCAAGTAGGCGAATGTATTAAAAATCAAGATTGTGTAAGGCGTCGCACATACGCTGGCGCCGCCGTGGCGCATCCTTGCCTCATCCACAACGAGGAGGCGCCATGAACGCGATCAGTTTATTGATGCAGGACCATAAGGCCGTGAAGGCTTTGTTTGCACAATATGAAGGCTTGAGCGACCGCTCATTTGCCACCAAGAAAAAGCTGGCCGATCAGATCTGTCAGGAATTGACCGTGCACACGCAGCTGGAAGAAGAAATCTTTTACCCGGCCGTGCGCCGCCCCATTCACGATGGCGATCTGATGGATGAAGCCGTCGTCGAGCACGCGAGCGCCAAGGAACTCATCGCGCAGATCGAAGCGATGGACCCTGCCGACGACCTGTACGACGCCAAGGTCAAGGTGCTGTCCGAACAGATCGAGCACCACGTCAAGGAAGAAGAGGGCGACATGTTTCCCAAGGTGCGCCACACGGCCGTCGACCTGGACGCGCTGGGCAAGGAAATGGCCGCGCGCAAGGAACAACTGACGGGCGTCGCCGCCTGAACGGCTTAAACAATCAACAACCAAGGGAGAATTTTATGCAAGCTACACAACTGTCCGTCTCGGACTTGAACAATCCGGGCGTCTCCTGGGGCGCCGTGCTGGCGGGCGCTGCTGCGGCGGCCGCCTTGTCCTTCATCCTGCTGATCCTCGGCGTGGGCCTGGGTCTGTCGTCCGTGTCGCCGTGGTCGTTCAATGCGACGGCCATCGGCGTGTCGACCATCGCCTGGCTGGCCTTCATGCAACTGGCCGCGTCCGGCATCGGCGGCTACATGGCGGGCCGTCTGCGCGTGAAATGGAGCTCCATCCATACCGATGAAGTGCATTTCCGCGATACGGCGCACGGTTTGCTGGCCTGGGCCGTGGCCACCCTGATCACCGTGGCCGTGCTGGCCGGCGGCACGCGGGCCGTACTGAGCGGTGCCATTGATGCGGGCAGCGGCGTGGCGGCTGCCATTGCCCCCGCAGCGGCAGCGGGCGCAGGTGCTGCTGGCGCTGCAAGCGCCAAGCAAGGCGAGGGCAGCGGCGCCAATCCGCTCGACTATTTTTCCGACATGCTGCTGCGCGCCGCCCCGGCGGCCGGGGCGGGTGAAGCGGGCGGCGTATCCGCCGGACAGCGCGGCGAAATCGGCAAGATCTTCGCCACCGGCCTGTCCACGGGTAGCCTGGCCGCCGATGACCGCGCCTACCTGGGCCAGGTCGTCGCCAGCCGCACGGGCTTGACGCAGGCGGAAGCGGAAGCGCGTGTCGACGCCGTCTACGGCCGCGCCGCCAAGGCTGCCGCCGACGCCAAGGCGCAGGCACAGCAAGCGGCCGAAGCGGCCCGCAAGGCCGGCGCCCACACGGCGCTGTGGATGTTCGTCGCCTTGCTGCTGGGCGCTTTCGTGGCCAGCCTGGCCGCCACGTTTGGTGGTCGCCAGCGCGACCATGAGCGCGTGCTGCGCCATGTGACCATTTAATTTACCGATTAATCCACCAATTCAATCCAGGAGACTGCCATGCGTTCCATCCTCTTGCTGCTGCTGGGCATTCCATTGCCCATCGTAATCCTGATCGCCCTGTTCGTGCGCTGACAAGGCCCACATGCAAACCGGCGTCCGCTGCAAGGTGGGCGCCGGTTTTTGCGTGAAAGCGGGCGCATGTGTAAGATGGCGCCATCTTTCCACCGAGACTATCCATGAATGTGACCGCCTTTCGTCCCTTGCTGAAAACCGCCGCCATCGCCGCCTTGGCCTGCAGCGCGCTGGCCGCGTGCTCCACCCTGATCGGCCCGCGCGACGTGAATGTGTCGCTGAGCAAGATGCAGCAAGGCCTGGAGCGCCGCTTTCCCATCGACAAGCGGGTGCTGTCCGTGCTGGACGTCAAGCTGACGCATCCGCAATTGTCGCTGCAGCCCGAGCGCGAAAGAGTCGCCCTCGGCGTGGATGCCAGCGTCTTGCCGCCATTCATACGCCAGAGCTGGCGCGGCAGCCTGGCCATGTCGGGCCGCCTCGTGCTCGACGCCCAGCGCAACGCCGTCTACCTGAGCGAAGCGAGCGTGGACAAGGTGACCATCGACGGCATGGACGAGTCGCAGCAGCGCCAGTTCGCCAAGGTGGCCAGCCTGGTGGCCGACCAGCTCATGCATGAAACGCCCATTTATACGTTCAAACCCGACGAATTGCGCTATGCGGGCGTGCAATTCGTGCCCACGCAGATCCGGACTACCGGAAACGGGTTGACGGTGACGTTCGAACCGGTGAAATAAGAAGCTAGGCCTGGAACGCGGGCGTGGTGATTTGCGTGGCCGTGTTGTTGCGCGGCGTCGCCTCTTCATGGAACAGGTCCGCCAGGTATTCGCACAACGCATCGCCTTGAATATCGTCGGGAATGATGAAATCGGCGGGCCTGCGCTTGCCTTCCGCGCCGAGATAGAAGGCGCGCCATGCTCCTTGATGTCCCCGGACGGCAATCAGCGTGCCGAAAATATTGAATCTGCATTCCTGCATCAAACTTCTCCAGTCCAAGAGCCAGGCAAAAAAGGTGGTGAGCGACAGGTATGGCTATTGCTAGATGGTAACATTTGCCGATCATCGGCGCGGGCGCGAGGCGTGCTTCAATGCACATCGGATCACCGGGATTGTTCAATCGACATTGTTTCCCCGCAAGCATGCCGACTATAATCCGACCTCTCATGCCTGGATACAGCATGTTCCCCAACATGAAGTCAAAACAATTAAAGGAATCTTCGTGAAACGTTCGCTTATCAGCGCCGCCTGCTGCGCCTTGTTCGCCTTGTCTTCGCCGTCGCTGTACGCCCAGCAAGGCGCTACCGCCGCCGCACCCGTCTCCGGCATCGACCTGAAAACCCTGGACCCGGCAGTCAGCCCGCGGGACGACTTCTACGGCTACGTCAACGGCGTCTGGACCCGCAATACGGACATCCCGGCCGACAAATCCGTCTGGGGCACGTATATCGAATTGCGCGAAATCGCCCAGGGCCAGTTGCGCGGTCTGATCGACGCCACCGTCAAGAACCCCGGCAAGCCCGGCAGCGAGGCGCACAAGATCGCCGACCTGTACACGAGCTTCATGAATGAGAAGGCGCGCAATGCGGCCGGCTTCAAGCCCTTGAAGGCCGAACTGGCCCGCGTGGCTGGCGTGAAAGACAAGAAGGACTTGCCGGCGCTGTTCGCTTACCTGCAAGGCAATGGCGTTGCCACGCCGTTTTCCGCCTATGTGGCGCCCGATGCGCAAGACCCCGAGCGCTACACGGTCAACATCAGCCAGTCCGGCCTGGGCTTGCCTGACCGCGATTACTACCTGAAGGATGACGACGCCAAGCTGCAAGCCGTGCGCGCCAAATACCTCAAGCACGTCGAAACCATGCTGGCCATGAGCGGCGACAAGGCCGCCGGCGCGCACGCGGCGCAAATCCTCGACCTCGAAACGCGCCTGGCGGCGGTGCAGTGGACGCGCGTGCAGATGCGCGACCCCGTCAAATCGTACAACCGCGTCGACTTCGACCAATTCGCGGCGCTGGCGCCGGCCTTCGACTGGAACGCCTACTTTACGGCTGCCGGCCTGGCGCCGAAAGCCGCCTCGGCCGTGGTGCGCCAGCCCAGCTTCATGACAGGTTTTGCCGAGATCGTGGCCGCCGTGCCGCTGGAGTCGTGGAAGAGCTATCTGAACTGGCGCATCATCGAAAGCTATGCCTCCTACCTGGACAGCGCCGCCGTCAAGGAGCGCTTTGCCTTCGACGGCACGGTGCTGCGCGGCGTGCCGCAAAGCGAACCGCAGTGGCAGCTGGCGCTGCGCTTCACGGATAACGCCATCAGCGACGCCGTCGGCAAGCGCTATGTGGAAATGTATTTGCCGCCGGAAACCCGGCCCCGCGTGATGGCCATGTTCGACAATTTCGTCGCCTCGTTCAAGGATGGCATCGAACAGCTGGACTGGATGGGCCCGGAAACCAAGAAGGAAGCCCAGCTCAAGCTGGCCGCCCTGAAGCCGAAGATCGCCTACCCGGATACCTGGCGCGACTACGGCAGCATGAAGACGCAGCCGAACGACTTGATCGCCAACGTGCGCGCCGCGCGCGCGTGGAGCCGCCAGCAAAACCTGGCCAAGCTGGGCAATCCGGTGGACCGCGACGAATGGTCGATGACGCCGCAAACCGTCAACGCCAGCTACAGCCCGGCCCTCAACGCGATCACGATCCCGGCCGCCATTTTGCAGCCGCCGTTCTTCAACGTGAAGGCGGAAGACGCCGTCAATTACGGCTTGCTCGGCATCACTTTCGGCCATGAAATCAGCCATGCCTTCGACGATTCGGGCAGCCAGTACGACGCCAAGGGCCGTCTGCGCAACTGGTGGACGGCAGAGGACCGCGCGGCCTTCAAGGCGCTGGCGGCCGGGCTCGTCAAGCAATACGGCGCCTACAGCCCCGTGCCTGGCTACCATATCAATGGCGAACTCACCCTGGGCGAAAACATCGGCGACAATTCCGGCCTGTCGATCACCTACAAGGCGTATCAGCGTTCGCTCGGCGGCAAGCCGTCGCCCGTCATCGATGGCTTGACGGGCGAACAGCGCCTGTACATCGGCTTTGCGCAGAAATGGCGCGCGAAATTGCGTCCGGAAGCGGCCATCGCGCAGATCAAGAGCGACCCCCATTCGCCGGGCGAATTCCGCGCCAAGGGCACGGTCAAGAATCAGCCCGGCTTTTACGAAGCGTTCGGCATCAAGCCGGGCGACCCGATGTATCTGCCGCCCGAGCAGCGCGTGATCATGTGGTAATCAGGTAGGGCGTTGGGCAAGCGCGCCGGGGACTATTCCTTGGCGTGGTTGAGCGTGTACCTGGGCAGTTCGAGCGTCAGGTCTTCCTGCGCCATGCGCGCCTGGCAAGACAGGCGCGAGTGGGGCTGCAAGCCCCAGGCCTGGTCGAGCATGTCTTCTTCATTGTCGCCCAGCGCATTGAGCGAGTCGAAACCCTGCACCACGACCACGTGGCAGGTGGAACAGGCGCCCACCTGGCCGCACGCGTGTTCCATGTCGATCTTGTTGAGCAGCAAGGCGTCGCAAATGCTCATGTTTTGCGGCGCGTCAAACACGGCGCCTTCGGGGGCCAGCTCGGGATGGGGTAATACGGTGATGGTTGGCATACGATAATCTCCTTGAGTACCGCTACCTTGCACCTTCCCGTCTGGACAAGGTCAAGCGCAATGTTGCGCCTGACGGGGATGGCTTGCCCTTACAGCTTCGAGGCCGGATGTTCCGCGAGCGGGACAAACTGGCCGGTGGACTCGTCGAGCGCATCGAGCGAGCCATTTTCGATGTCATACACCCAGCCATGCAGGGTCAGGCGTTTTTGCGTGATGCCCAGCGCCACCGAAGGGTGGGTGCGGATGTTGTTGAGTTGCGCCACGACATTGGCCCGCACCATGCCATCGATGCGGTCCTGTTCCGTCGCATGCTCGATCGATTCATTGATCATGCGCGCCGCGTCAGAGTGCCGCAGCCAGTTCTTGACTGCCGGCATGTGATCGAGGCAGGTGCAGGTGGCGATGGCTTTCATCGCGCCGCAATCGGAGTGGCCGCAAATGACGATGTCCGTCACATTCAGGGCCGCCACGGCAAATTCGACGGATGCGCTCACGCCGCCCGGTTCCGGGCCGAACGAGGGCACGATATTGCCCGCGTTGCGGATCACGAACAGTTCGCCAGGTTCGCGCTGCGTCACCAGTTCCGGCACCATCCGGCTGTCGGAGCAGGAAATGAACAGGGCCTTGGGTGTCTGTCCCGTGGCCAGTGTCTTGAACAGCTCTCGGCGTTCAGGAAAGACTTCCTTCTGGAAACGTAGAAATCCGGCAATGATGTCGCGCATAAATAAAAGAAGAGAGTGGTGTGAACCCGTATTATCGCCTATGTCAGCGCGGCTGGCTTGCCGGCCGGCCCGTTTCAGGGTCCGCCGTGCAGCGCCCGACATGCTCGAGCAATTGCAGGAACACGCGTTTGTCGGCCATGTGGTTCAGCGTGTTGCTCGTGAAGACGTCGCTGGCGGCCGCTGCCACGGCGTTGCGGGCTTGCGCGCAGGCGGCGTGCAGTTGCGCGCGGTCAAGGTCTACCAGCGCTGCAGCGATGCCTTCGGGCGTGAAATCGAAGGCATCCATGCCGCAACAGCCGGCCACGCAATAGGTTTCCAGGCGGCAGATCAGCGGCCACAGGCCGTCCAGCAGGGCATCGATATCGATGGCCTGGTCATAGCGGCCGTCAAGGCTGATGAACTCGATCCGTGCATCGTCGCCGATCTGGATATCGTACTGGCGGTCGCGTTCGGTCATTTGCAGATTCTCCTGGTGAGTGGCATCGCATTATAAAAAAAACCGCCCGGAGGCGGTTTTTGTCAAAGTGGCGATGCCGGCGTCTAGATAAAGTAGATCAGCGCGATCACGCCCACGACGAGGGCCACGCGGGTGACCTGGTACGCCGTCTTGTTCCACGCCTTGAAGCGGCGGCGGTACTGGCCCATGGTCCAGGAAATCTGGAACAGCTTGCTCACGCCGCCCACCTGGTCGCCCAGCTCGTTTGGCGAGGCGGCGGCCGTCATCAGGGTGCGGCCCAGCCAGCGGTTCAGCGCTTGCGCCCAGCGGTAGCGCATCGGGCGCTCGATGTCGCAGAACAGGATGATGCGGTCGCTGTCGGCGTCGTTGCGGGCCCAGTGGATATACGTTTCATCGAACATCACGGCCTGGCCGTCGCGCCAGCTGTGGCGTTCGCCATCGACGTCGATGAAGCAGCGGTCGTCGTTCGGCGTCTGCAAGCCCAGGTGGTAGCGCAGGGAGCCGGCGAACGGGTCGCGGTGCGGGTTGAGCTTGCCGCCCTGCGGCAGTTCCGCGAACATGGCCGCCTTGATCGACGGAATCGATTGCAGCAGCGCATAGGTTTGCGGGCACATCTGTTGCGCCGACGGGTGGTTCGCGTCATACCATTTCAGGTAGAAACGCTTCCAGCCATACTTGAAGAAGGAATTGAAACCCACGTCATTGTTCTTTTCGGCAGCCTTGATCTTTTTCATTTCCTGCATGCGCAGCGCTTCATCGCGGATGATTTGCCAGTTCTGCTGCAGCGGCGCCAGTTCCGGGAATTGCTCGACGGCTAAATAGGGCGTGGCCGGCACCTTGGAAAAGGTGTGCATGAACAGGTTCAGCGGCGCCATGAACGAGGAGTGATCGAAGATCTGGCGGCGGAACGGCAGGCGCACCTTGCCACGAAAATGAATATGTAAAACAGAAAACACAAAAATGCCCAGCAAGGCCCACTTCATACACAACCTCGTTTTTAAAGAATGGGGCAATTATAACCAGTTAATGCCGGCGCCACCCCGTGCCACGGTGAAGGAAAGATGAAGCGGCGCGCGGCAGCGCTCTGTCCTACAATGGCTGTTCTCCCCACTGATATGAGGTAACGATGGAAATCTGGCACGCACCGCTCGACCTGGCCACCCTCAACGCCGCCAGTGTAGGCACGGCCATGCGCCACCTGGGCATCGAATTTAGCGCCTTCGGCCCCGACTGGATTGAGGCGACCATGCCCGTCGACCACCGCACCATGCAGCCTTTTAAACTGCTGCATGGCGGCGCTTCCGTGCTGCTGGCCGAAACCCTGGGCAGCATGGCCGCGAATGCCTGCCTCGATTCCAGCCGGCAAGTGAGCGTGGGCCAGGAAATCAATGCCAACCACGTGCGCGGCGTGCGCGGTGGCCAGGTGACGGGGCGCGCCACGCCGATCCACCGGGGCCGCACCAGCCAGGTCTGGGAAATCCGCATCACCGACGACGACGGCAAGCTGTGCTGCATCTCGCGCATCACCATGGCCGTCATCGATACGCCAGGCCAGCGTTAATTGTCTTTTTTGATATGCGTCAAGGCATTAAAAGTGAGCGCGTGGAATCATCCATAACGCTGTTCGCTTATAATTCAGTGTGCTGTTGTATGGCGCAGGGTATGTCCCGCGCGCCTGCATTGCCCGAAATTAGAAGCTGACTGCCCAAAAAACGCCAGTTAGAGACCCATCCTGCGCCATGCAGGAAAGGCAACACGACGGCGAGCAGATCGCTGGTTTTTAAATAACCAGCAACAATCAACTTTATTTACAGGGCAATAACAACAATGATGTCATTCAATCGTTTGACGATAGGCGCGCGCCTGAGCGCAGGCTTCGGGCTGCTGGTGGTATTCATGCTGGTGCTGGCGGCTTTCGCGCTGCTGCGCATCGGCGCCATCTCCGGCGCCATGGACGCGCAAGACAAAGTACAGCTGGAAAAACTCGAACCGCTGTATGTGGCGCGCGAAGCGCTCGACCAGACGGGCCTGGCCGCCCGCAACGCGTATATCTTCCATGACCAGGCCGCCGCCGAAAAAGAGCTGGCCATCCTCGACAGCCAGAAGGCGCTGTACCTGGAAGCGCTGGCGCGCCTGGCGCCGCAGTTCGCCGGCGATCCGCAATTCGAAAAAGTCAGCGCGGGCTTGAACACCATGGCGCAGCAATTGCAGCGTCCGCGCCAGTTCCGCGCCACGGGGCAGATGGAACAGTACGGCACCTTCCTCGTCGAGGAGTGCAGCCCCCTGCGGCGCCAGATCGTCGCCGACATCGATACCGTGCTGAAAAACGTGCAGCGCGAATCGGAGCTGGCCAGCGTGGCCGCGCGCGCCATCTACGGCCAGTCGCTGCGCTGGATCGGCGTGCTGGCCGCCCTCAGCGTACTCATTTGCATCTTTGTTGCCACCGTCATCACGCGGGGATTGCTGCGCCAGCTGGGCGGCGAACCGGGGTATGCGGCCTCGATCGCGGGGCGCATCGCGCTCGGCGAACTGGCCATCGACGTGCACACGCGCCACGGCGACGACAGCAGCCTGCTGTTTGCCATCAAGACCATGCGCGACAACCTGGCCGCCATCGTCGGCAAGGTGCGCCACGGCACGGAAAGCATCGCCACGGCCTCGACCGAGATCGCCTCGGGCAACCGCGACCTGTCGCAGCGCACGGAGCAGCAGGCCGGCTCGCTGGAAGAGGTCGCCTCATCGATGGAAGAACTGATTTCCACCGTGCGCCAGAATGCGGATAACGCGCAGCAGGCGAACCACCTGGCGCGCGAAGCGTCGAAGGTGTCGGAGCAGGGCGGCAAGGCGGTGGCCGAAGTGGTGCACACCATGAGCCTGATCAATGCCTCGTCGAACAAGATCGTCGACATCATCGGCGTGATCGACAGCATCGCCTTCCAGACGAATATCCTCGCCTTGAACGCGGCCGTGGAAGCGGCGCGCGCGGGCGAGCAGGGACGCGGCTTCGCCGTCGTCGCCACGGAAGTGCGCAACCTGGCGCAGAGGTCAAGCGCCGCCGCGCGCGAAATCAAGCTGCTGATCGACGATTCCGTCAGCAAGGTGGGCACGGGAACCTTGCTCGTCGAGCAGGCCGGTGTCACCATGCATGACGTGGTGGCCGGCATCGGCCGGGTGACGGGCATCATGGCCGAGATCAGCCACGCCACGCAGGAGCAGGGCGCCGGCATCGAGCAAGTCAACCGCGCCATCGTCGACATGGACCGCGTGACCCAGCAAAACGCGGCCCTGGTCGAGCAGGCGGCCGCCGCCGCGCATGAATTGCAGCAGCAGGCGGCGCAACTGGAACAGGAAGTGGGCATCTTCAAACTGGCCAAGCCGGCCAACGGTCCGTTGCGCCTGGCGGCCTGACGCCGATAGCGCGGCAGCGCGGCGCGCCATGCGCCGCGCTCCACAGCCATGCGCGAACAGTCGTATTCCGCGCTACAATGAGCGCTGGATCACCGCCAGGACTACTCATGCAAGTGCGCAGCAGCCATGATCTCTCCAGCCCGGACGACGACGGTCCGGCGCCGCCCGTGCTGCAGCTGGCCCTTGCCGGCCTCGGCTGGGGGTTACTCACCTGCATGCTGTGCTTTGCCATCCTGTTCCTCACCAAATGGTTGTTGCCGCCTGAATACTGGGGTGCGCACACGGGCTTGTCCAAATTCAAGCGCGAAATGTCGCTGCCCCTGCTGGTGTTCTGGGTCGTCATCTATTCCCCCATCCTGGAAACCTTCCTCGGCCAGCTGCTGCCGCTGGAAATCCTCCGGCGCCTGGGCGCCAGCCGTCAGCTGAGCATTTTTATCGGTGCCATCCTGTGGGCCATCGTGCATTTCATCAGCGGCGGCTTGTTGCACGCCATCGTCGCGCTGGGGTCGGGCGCCATGTTCAGCTTTGTCTACCTGCGCTACCGCGGCCCCAGTGTGGCCGTGGCCTACGCCACAACGACTTTTTCCCGCGCCTGCAATAACATCGCCATCCTCGTTGCCGTGTTCTATGGCCTGGACGCCTAGGACGCCTGCCCAAACCTGCTGCGCGTCGGTATAGATGGCCTGCGATGCTCACCGTACCTGAGTACGGTTGCGCTTCTCGACCACCTCTACCTTCCGCTCGCGACGGTTTTGTCAAGCGTCGTGAAGTTCTCTTTTCTTGAGTAAATACGGCACCAGCGCCGCCAGCGCCACGGCCAGCACGGCCAGGCCATTGAGCAAATGGCGGAAGGCGGCGTCATAGCTGGCGCGCAGCAGCGCTTCCTGGCCGCCCAGCAGCTGAGTTGCCTGTTGGATATCACCGAGCGCGGCGCGGCTGGCGGCGGCCAGCACGGGCAGGCCGGCGGGCAGCTGGCGCTGCAACGCGGCGCCGATCAGGCTGGCCAGCACGGCGCCCGCCAGGGCCAGCGCCACGCCATCGGCGCTGATGCGCACGGTATTGAAGATGCCCGTCGCCATGCCGGCCCGCGGCGTGTCCACCACGTTCAGGGCCATGCCATCCATCAAGCCCCACGGCAAGCCGATGCCGGCGCCCACCAGCAGCAGCGGTCCCGCCAGCGCGGCGGTGCCGCCGTTGCCCAGCACTTGCGCCAGCCAGGCCAGTCCGGCGGCGGCCAGCAGCAATCCCGCCGCGCACACGGTGCCGGCCTTGACCCAGCGCAACAGCAGCGCCGCCAGCATGGGCACGACCAGCAGGGGCGCGGCCAGGGCGATCATCAGGCGGCCCGCCGCCAGCGGCGACACGCCGTCGATGCCGATGAAGCGCCCCGGCAGCATGACGATCAGGACGATGAACAAAAAGGCGGGCGAGGCGGCCAGCACTTGCACGGCGACAAAGCGGCGCTGGCGGAACAGGGTCAAGTCCAGCATGGGCCGCGCCGTCCTGCGTTCGACCGCGACAAACACGCAAAACAGCAGCGCGGACGAGGCGATGGACAGTTGCACGGCCCCGTTGCGCCAGCCATGTTCGGGCGCCAGCAGCATGCCCAGGGTCAACAGGGACAGCGCGCCGCTGAAGCTGAGGGCGCCGGGCCAGTCCAGCCGGCCCTGGGCACGGGGCGCATCGGCCGGCACGCTGGCCAGCACCAGCAGCGCGCCGATGGCGCCCAGCGCGGCCGTGGCGTAAAAGATGGCGGGCCAGCGGGCCAGTTCCAGCATGGCGCCGGCCGCCAGCGGGCCGAAGGCCAGGCCCAGGCCGAACGTCGTGCCCAGCACGCTCATCACCCGGCTGCGCGCCGCGCCGTGGAACAGGGGCGCCAGCGACGACATGGCGGCGGCGAACGCGGCCGCGCCGCCCAGGCCCTGCACGAAGCGCAGCGCGGCGACCAGCGCGACGGACGGGGCCATGGCGATGGCCAGGGTGGCCGCGCAAAACAGGGCCAGGCCCGCCAGCCAGACGCGGCGCCGGCCCAGCACGTCCGTCAGGCTGCCGGCCACCATCATGGCGCTGCCATAGCTGAGGATGTATGCATTGATGACCCAGTTCAGGGCGGCGGCGCTGCCGCGCAATTCGGCGCCGAGGGCGGGCAGCGCCACGGCCGGGCCCGTGAAGCACAAAGGAATCAGCAAGCCTGTCAGGCAGGCGGCCAGCACTTGCAGGGCAAGCGTCAAACGTGGGGAAGAGGGCATGGAAGTGGGCTCGGAGAGAAGGAGCGGCAAGTATGGCGCGCCCGTCATTGAAGAAAAATGGGCTAAACTGATCAACATATCGGACACATTTGTCTTTAATGGGGAGCGCATGGATAGTCTCGGCGGCATCGCCATGTTTGTACAGGTGGCCGACAGCGGCAGTTTCTCGGCCACGGGCCGGCTGCTGGGCCTGTCTTCGTCGGCCGTGGGCAAGAGCGTGGCGCGCATGGAGGCGCGGCTGGGCGCGCGCCTGTTCCAGCGCAGCACGCGGCACCTGGCGCTGACGGCGGAAGGGGAAAAATTCCTGCAGCGCTGCAAGCGCATCCTGGCCGAGGTGGACGCGGCCGAGCGGGAATTGAGCGAGGCTAGCAGCGGCCCCAGCGGTCGCCTGCGTATCAGCCTGCCACGCTACAGCGGCTTGTTCGAACCGGCCATCGGCGCTTTCATGCAAGCCTATCCCGCCATCGAACTCGATCTCGATTTTTCCGACGCCATGGTCAACCTCGTCAGCGACGGCTTCGACGCGGCCGTGCGCACGGGCGAGCTGGCCGATTCAAGCCTGATGCGGCGCAAGCTATGCACGTTCCGCCGCTTGCTGGTGGCGTCGCCCGCCTATCTGGCGCGCCATGGCTGGCCCGCCGATGGCGCCGCGCTGCTGCGGCACGCCCGCCTGGACTACCGTTTTCCCGCCACGGGCCGCCTGGAGCCGTGGCCGCTGATGGATGCGCTGGCCCAGCCGGCGTCCGGCATGGTGTGCAACAGCGTGGAAATGCGCGTCTTCCTGGCCTTGCAGGGGCAGGGCATCGCCTACCTGCCCGCGTTCGCCGTGCAGCGCGAGCTGGCGGCGGGGCAACTGGTTTCGCTGCTGGACGCGCATACGCAGGCGCGCACGGCATTCTGGCTGCTGTGGCCGGCCAGCAGCCATTTGCCGCCGCGCTTGCGCGTGTTCATCGATTTCCTGGTGGCGCAGCTGCAGGATCAGACGTTCGGCGCCCGGCCGTCAAGCGAGAGTTCTGTCCCTGCCGCCTGAAACCATACGCCATCGCAGCGGGCGCGCCCGCGCGCTTCCTTCCCCGCCTCCCTTCCACCATGCAGTGTGACATTTGCATGACAAATAACAGTGCTACACCCGCTTGAACGTCAATACGGCGTGCATGCGAGGCGGCGTTCAATCGCGCGCCGTCCCTGCGCCGAAAGTGCCGGACCGTTGAAGGTGCACGCTGAACTGCAAGTGGAGGCGGCCGGAACTTTTGCCTTGCATGTCAGCTTGCGCCGACATATTCACTCTTGGTTTTGACGTTTAATGACAGGAAACTGCAACATGACTGAAAAATTTGCATCGCAAACTTCCACCGCTGCCGACGGCATGTCCGCCATCGAGGCATACCTGAACAGTGTCGCGGCCGCTCCGCAGCGCTTCATCGGCACGGCGAACGCGGATGTGCTGACCGGCACCACGGGCGCGGACGTGCTCGAAGGCCTGGCCGGCGACGACACGTATTACGTCAACGACAGCGGCGACGTGATCGTCGAACTGGCCAACGGCGGCAACGACAGCGTGTACACCAGCGTCAATTACACGGTGGCCGAGAATGTGGAGAGGGTGTACCTGACCGCCGCCGGGCTGACCGTCACGGGCAGCGCCAATACCAATAATATCTTTTACATCGACACGGCTGGCAGCAACAGGATCGATGGCGGCGGCACGGGCAACTCGGTCGTGTATATCGGTTCTCGCACGGGCGTGACGGCAACGCTGCTGGGCGCGAATGACCCTCTGACGGCGCCTGCGGGCAGCGACGTGCTGCTCAACTTCGCCAACCTCATCGGCAGCAAATTCGATGATGTGCTGACCGGCAATGAACTTAAAAACAGTCTCCTGGGCGGTATTGGCAACGATACCTTGCGCGGTGGCCAGGGCGATGATCACCTGATTGGCTTGGGCGGTGACGACACCTATATTTTTGCCCGTGGCGATGGTGCAGATTTCATCACCGAAATGGCCGAAGCGGGGGCGCACAACGTCGTTTCCTTCCTGGCCGGCGTCAGCGCCGACCAGCTGTGGTTCCGCAAGGTCGGTTCGAACCTGGAAGTGAGCACCATCGGCACCGGCGACAAGATCACCATCGGCGGCTGGTACAGCGAGGGCATCGTGCCCCGCATCCAGGAATTCCGCACGGCCGACGGCCGCGTGCTGCTGGGCAGCGACGTGCAAAACATGGTGCAGGCGATGGCGGGACTGACGCCGCCGCCGCTGGGCCAGCTGACTTTGCATGTCTACGAAGCCACCGTCCTGGCGCCCGTGCTGGCGCAGAACTGGCGCACCGAGGGACCAAGCCAGCCCGCCAATGGCAGCTTCACCGGCACGGCGAATCCCGACATCATCAAGGGCACGGCGGGCGCCGACGTGATGGCGGGCCTGGCCGGCGACGACATTTATTACGTCAACCATGGCAACGACGTGGTAACTGAACAGCCTGGTGGCGGCCGCGACACTGTCTACACGACCGTCAACTACACCATGGCCGCCAACATCGAAGAACTGCACCTGGCCGCAGCGGGCCTGGGTGTGACGGGCAACGGCAGCGGTAACGTCTTTCACGTCGACGTAGCCGGCGGCAACTTGTTGTATGGCATCGGCAGCAATAATTCCGCGACCTATGCCGGTTCCAGGGCGGGCGCCACGGCGACCATCGCTCCCGTCGGCGGCAGTACCGCGTTCCTGCCTGGCAGCGATGTGCTGGTCAATATTTCCAGCGTGACAGGCAGCGCCTATGACGATGTGCTGATCGGCAACGAACTGGCCAACAGCCTGTCCGGCGGCCTCGGCAACGACACCTTGCAAGGCGGCCAGGGTGCCGACACGCTGGCCGGCGGCCTGGGCGACGATACCTACGTGTTCGCCCGCGGCGACGGCGCCGACGTCATCACCGAGCTTTCCGCCGACGCCGGCTACGACGCCATCGCCTTCCTGCCCGGCGTGAACATCGACCAGCTGTGGTTCCGCCAGGTGGGCGCGGACCTGGAAGTGAGCACCATCGGCACGACGGACAAGATCACCATCCGCGCCTGGAACGCGGCCGCGCCGAACATCGAGGAATTCCGCACGGCCGCCGGCCACGTCCTGCGCGGCGCCGACGTGCAATCGCTGGTGCAGGCGATGGCGTACCTGGCGCCACCTGCGCTGGGCCAGCTGACCTTGCCTGCCGCCACGGCCGCCGCCCTGGCGCCCGCGCTGGCCCGGGCCTGGCACTTCAACGGCCCCACGCAGCCGACGGGGCAAACCTTCACGGGCACGGCGAATGCCGACGTCATGTATGGCACGGCCGGCGCCGACCTGCTGCAGGGCCTGGGCGGCGACGACACGTATTACGTCAACCACGGCGGCGATTTCATTGACGAACGGGACAACGGCGGCAACGATACCGTGTTTACCACGGTCAACTACACGGTGGCCGACAACGTCGAGAATGTGCGCCTCGGGGGCTCTGGCCTGACCGTGACGGGCAGCTCCTTCACCAACAACATCTTTTTCGTTACTACCCCCGGCGGCAACGTGCTCGACGGCGGCGGTGCGGGCAACGCGCTCAATTACGTCAACGCAAGCGCTGGCGCGACGGTTGCCTTCGCAGCCGTAGGCACGGCACTGGCGGCGCGTCCGGGCGTGGATGTGGTGGCCAATTTCAACGCGGTCGTCGGCAGCAAGTTCGATGATGTGCTGATCGGCAATGAACTGAAGAACACCCTGCTGGGCGCCCTGGGCAACGATATCTTGCAGGGCGGCAAGGGCGACGACGTCCTGGCCGGTGTGCTGGGCAACGATACCTATATCTTCGCCCGCGGCGACGGCGCCGACATGATCAACGAGGCCAACGAGGCGGGCAGCCGCGACGTGGTGTCCTTCCTGGCCGGCGTCAGCGCCGAGCAACTGTGGTTCCGCCAGGTGGGCACGAACCTGGAAGTGAGCACCATCGGCACCACGGACAAGATCAGCATCACTGGCTGGTATGCGGCGACTGGGGCGAGCATCGAGGAATTCCGCATGGCCGATGGCCGGGTCTTGCTGGGCAGCCAGGTGCAAAACCTGGTGCAGGCGATGGCCAGCCTGACGCCGCCGCCGGCTGGCCAGCTCACCTTGCCTGCCGGCACGGCCGCGATCCTGGCGCCCGTACTGGCGCAGAACTGGCGCGCCGCGCAACAAACCCAGGCCGCCAGTGCGGGCGGCTTTGCCGGCTGGCAAGCGGATGCGTCGCAACTGGTGCAAGCGATGGCCGGCTTTGCCGTGCCGGCGGCCGCATCGGCGCCGTGGTCGGCCCATGGCGGCCCGGCGGCGCAGATCCAGCTGGCGGCGGCCCACTAACGGCTAGCTAGCCGTATCGCCACTTACGCAGCCAGGCCGGCTTTGCACGTGCCGGCCAGGCTGCGCCATTGAATTTCTGACATGATCCGATGACCGCATTTTCATATCGCCACGATACGTCCCCCCTGGAACCTGCCGCGCCCGACACGGGCTTGCTGTCGCTGCTGCTGATGGCCAGCCTGCATGGCATTGCTGCCGACGGCGCCCAGCTCAAGCACGCATTCGGCCAGTCCGTGTTCACGCGGCAAACCGTCTTGCTGGCCGCAAAACAGCTGGGCTTGACGGCCAAGCTGGTGCAGCAAGCGCCTGAACGGCTGGCGCAGGCGCCGCTGCCGGCCATCGCCATTGGCCACGACGGCCGTTTCTTTGTCCTCGGCAAGGTCGACACGGGCGACGGCGGCGTGAGCAAGGTACTCGTCCAGCATCCGGGCCAGCCGCCGCAAATCCTGGGCCGCGACGATTTCCTCGCCATCTGGTCGGGCGAACTGATCTTTTTCACCAGCAAGGCCAGCTACGCGGGCGAGACGGCCCGCTTCGACTTCAGCTGGTTCATCCCCGCCATCGTCAAATACCGCCGGCTGCTGGGCGAAGTATTGCTGATTTCCTTCGTGCTGCAGCTGATCGGCCTGGCCACGCCCCTGTTTTTCCAGGTGGTGATGGACAAGGTGCTGGTCAACCACGCCATGCAGACCCTGAACGTGGTGGCCATCGGCCTCGTGTGCGCCATCGTCTTCGAGGCCGTGCTGGGCCAGATACGCACCTATGTCTTTGCGCGCACCAGCAGCAAGATCGACGTGGAACTGGGCGCGCGCCTGTTCCGCCACCTGCTGGCCTTGCCGATCGCGTATTTCCAGGCGCGCCGCGTGGGCGATTCCGTGGCCCGCATCCATGAATTGGAAAGCATCCGCTCCTTTCTCACCGGCAACGCCATGACCCTGGTGCTCGACGTGCTGTTTTCCTTCATCTTCATCGCCGCCATGCTGTGGTACAGCGCCGCGCTGAGCGTGATCGTGCTGGCCTCGATTCCCGTGTATGCGGCCCTGTCGATGCTGCTCACGCCCGTGCTGCGGGGGCGCTTGAACGACAAATTCAACCGCAGCGCGGAAAACCAGTCTTTCCTGGTCGAAACGATCAGCGGCGTCGACACGGTCAAGGCCATGGCCGTCGAGCCGCGCTGGCAGCTGCAGTGGGAAAAACAGCTGGCCGGCTACGTGTCGGCGGGCTTGTCGGCGAACAATATCGGCATGCTGGCCAGCGGCGGCGTCACCCTCGTCAGCAAGCTGGTGACGGCCGCCATCATGTGGTGGGGCGCCACCCTCGTCATCGACGGGAAAATGACGGTGGGCGAGCTGGTGGCCTTCAATATGCTGGCCGGGCAGGTGGCTTCGCCCATCCTGCGCCTGGCGCAGCTGTGGAACGATTTCCAGCAAGTGGGCATTTCCATGAGCCGGCTGGGCGATATCCTGAATGCCCGCACGGAATCCGGCGGCCTGGGCGGCAGCCAGAAGGCGCGCATGCCGCGCATCGCGGGCGTCATCGAATTCCAGCAGGTGGGTTTCCGCTACCGGCCCGATGCAGCCGAGGTGCTGCGCGACGTGTCGATCGCCATCGCGCCCGGCGAAGTGATCGGCATCGTCGGGCGTTCCGGCTCCGGCAAGAGCACCCTGACGCGGCTGGCGCAGCGCCTGTACATCCCCGAACGGGGCAGGGTGCTGATCGACGGGCAGGATATCGCCGTCATCGACACGGCCTCGCTGCGGCGCCAGATCGGCGTGGTGTTGCAGGAAAATATCCTGTTCAACCGTTCCGTGCGCGACAATATCGCGCTGAGCGACCCGGCGCTGCCCATCGACGCCGTCATTGCCGTGGCGAAACTGGCGGGCGCCCACGATTTTATCTGCGAGTTGCCAGAAGGCTATGACACCATGGTGGGCGAGCACGGCACGGGCCTGTCGGGCGGCCAGCGCCAGCGCATCGCCATCGCCCGCGCCCTCGTCGGCAACCCCCGCATCCTGATTTTCGACGAGGCGACGAGCGCGCTCGACTATGAGTCGGAAAAAATCATCCAGGACAATATGCGCGGCATCTGCGCGGGGCGCACCGTGCTGATCATCGCCCACCGCCTGTCGGCCGTGCGCGAGGCGCACCGCATCGTCGTCATGGAGCGGGGCCAGGTGGCCGAACTGGGCACGCACAACGCGCTGCTGGCCAGGCCGAACGGCATCTATGCCCACCTGTACGGCTTGCAGCAGGGAACGACCGGGAGCGCCGCATGAGCGCCGGCCACCGCCTGGCCGCGTATGGCGAACTGCTGGCCCGCTATGGCCAGGTGCTGCGGCACAGCTGGCGCAGCCGCGCCACCCTGGGCGGCCCCGTGCTGAGCGAAGACGAGGCAGCCTTCCTGCCGGCCGCGCTGGCGCTGCAGGAACGGCCCGTGTCGCCGTCGCTGCGCTTCACGGCGCGCGTGCTGATGCTGCTCGTCGGCTGCGTGGTGCTGTGGGCCGTCTTCGGCAAGGTCGACATCATCGTCAATGCGGCGGGCAAGATCATTCCCTCCGGCAATACCAAGACCATCGCTTCCGTCGACGTGGCCGCCGTGCGCGCCCTGCACGTGCGGGAAGGGCAAGCCGTCAAAGCAGGCGAGCTGCTGGTAGAGCTCGACAGCCGCGGCCCCGACGCGGAGCGCGACAAGGCTGCCGGCGACGCCGTGGCGGCCGCGCTGCAAATGGCCCGCTCGCGCGCGCTGATCGCCGCCGTCGACACCGTGCGCGCGCCGAAGCTGGCGCCGCCCGCGGAGGCTTCCGCCGCCGACGTCGCCGCCGCGCAGGCGCATGTGGACGGTCAGTACGCGAGTTTCCGCGCCAGGCTGGCCCATCTCGATGGCGAAATCGCCCGCTATGCGCAGGCGCTGCCGCTGGCGGTGCAGCGCGCCAGCGACTACAAGGCGCTGGCGGCCACGCGCGACGTGGCCGAACACGCGTGGCTGGAAAAGGAGCAGGCGCGCATCGACCTGGCGGGCCAACTGGCGTCGGCCCGCAGCGAACGGGCGGCCCTGGTCGCGCAGACGCGCAAGGATGCGTACGACGCGCTGGCGGAAGGGGCCAGGGTGGCGGCCGCCAGCGGCCAGGATGCGCGCCGCGCCGGCGCCCGCGGCAGCCTGCTGCGCTTGACGGCCCCTGTCGACGGCACGGTGCAGCAGCTCAAGCTGCACACGGTGGGCGGCGTGGTGCCTGCCGCGCAGGCGCTGATGCAGATCGTGCCGCGCCAGGGCCGGCTGGAAATCGACGCCATGCTGGAAAACCGCGACGCCGGCTTCGTGCAGGAAGGGCAGGCGGTCGCCATCAAGGTCGACGCTTTCGACTACACAAAGTATGGCACCGTGGCCGCTGTCGTCAGCAGCGTGTCGCGCGACGCCATCGAGGACGAGAAGAAGGGCCTCGTGTATGCGGTCAGGATCACGCTGCAGCAGCCGGCCATCGCCGTCGACGGCAGATTGGTGCCGCTGTCGGCCGGCATGGCCGTGCGCGCGGAAATCCGCACGGGCACGCGACGGGTGATCGAATACGTGCTCTCGCCGCTGGTGCAGCACCAGAAGGAGGCGCTGCATGAACGCTAGATGCCGCGCCGCCTTGCTGGCTGCCGTCTTGCTGGGGGCCTTGCCCGCGCAGGCGCAGCCGCCGATGGAGTTCAATACCGCGCCATGTCCGTCCACCTGGGAGGCCGAAGCACAGCTGACCTTACCATTGACCCTGCCGGCGGCCGTCGACCTGGCCCTGTGCCGCAACGCGCAGGTGCACGGCGCCTGGGCCGGCATCCGGCTGCAGGCGGCCGGCGTGGGCGAAGCGAAAGCCGCCTATCTGCCCACCCTGAATGGCAGCCTGAGCCGCGTGCATGACCGCACGGCCTATCCCGGCGCCAGAACGGCTTCCAGCAGCCTGGACAGCAATACGGGTTCGCTCAGCCTGTCCTGGCGTCTGTTCGACTTTGGCGGGCGCGCGGCGGGCCAGCGGTCGGCCCAGGCCTTGCTCGATGCGGCCCTGGCCAACCGCGACGCCGTGCTGCAAAAGACCCTGGCGGCGACGGTCAGCGCGTATTTCGATGCGCAGACGGCGCGCGCCAGCGTGCGGATGCGGCAGGCATACGAGGCGCTGGCCCGGGAAACGGTGCAGGCGACGCAGCGGCGCGCGCAGCGGGGCCTGGGCTCGCACAGCGACACCCTGCAAGCGACGAGCGCGCTGGCCAAGGCGGCCCTGGGCGCCAGCCGCGCCGACGGCGACGAGCGCAAGGCCCGCGCCGTGCTGGTGTACACCCTGGGCTTGCCGGCCGGCACGGCGGTGCTCGTGGACGACGACGGGGATGGCGCCGGGGCGGGCTTGAACGCGGGCTTGCGCGACGACTTGGGCGCCTGGCTGGCGCAGGCCAGGGAACGGCATCCGGCCATCGTGGCGGCGCAGGCGCAGCTGGCGGCCGCGCGCGAGCGGGTGGCCGTGGCCCGTTCGGAAGGCCGGCCCAGCATCGACCTGACGGCGAATCTGTACCAGAACGGCCGCCCGAACCAGGGCTTGTCGCCCGCTTCCACGCGCGAAACCTTGGTGGGCATCTCGCTCAACATCCCCCTGTTCGACGGTTTTGCGCGCCACTACAAGGTACGCGGCGCGCAGGCGCAGGCCGAGCAAAGGGAGGCGGAGGCGCAGGAGGTGCAGCAGCAGACCCTGATGGACCTGGTCAGGACGCATGCGGAGGCGAGCACGGCTCTGGCCAACCTGGCCGCGGCGCAGACGTGGCTGGACGCGGCGCAGGATGCGCTGGCCAGCGTGCAGCGCAAGTTCGGCCTGGGCGCGGCGGACATCCTGGAAATGCTCAATACGCAGTCGGCGCTGCTGGAAGCGCAGCAGGAACGCATTCGTTGCCAGGCGGAATGGCGCTCGGCCCGGCTGCGCCTGCTGGCCAGCGCCGGCATGCTGGGACGCGCCGATATCGCGCAAGAGGGTGGCGCAAGCGGCGGCACAGGCGGCGGCAAATTGCGCGCCTCGACGGCGCGATAGTGACTATGATGGAGCACTGGCCTTCCCGCACAGGGAAGGTGTTCTGCTTCGGCCAAGGGAGACATCATGCACAGCGTACAAAAGATTACCCCATGTTTATGGTTCAACGGCAACGCCGAGGCGGCGGCCCGGTTTTACACTGAAATATTTCCCAATTCAAAGATCGGCCAGATCCTGCGCTATGGCGAAGAGGGCAGGGAAATCCACGGCCAGGAGCCGGGCAGCGTGCTGACGGTGGCGTTCGAACTGGACGGCCAGACGTTCACGGGCTTGAATGGCGGCCCCCTGTTCCAGTTTTCCGAGGCGATCTCGTTCCAGGTCAATTGTGAAACCCAGGACGAGGTCGACCATTACTGGCGCCTGCTGTCCGAAGGGGGGCCGCCGGAAGCGCAGCAATGCAGCTGGCTCAAGGACCAGTTCGGCGTGTCCTGGCAAATCGTGCCCACCCTCATGATCAAGCTGCTGACCGATCCCGATCCCGTCAAGGCCGGGCGCGTGATGAAGGCTATGATGGGCATGAAAAAGATCGACATTGACGAGATCAAGCGGGCGTACGCCGGTTAGAAGCTGGCCCGCAAGGTCAGCTGCGCGTTGCGCGGATCGCCATAGTAGCCGCTGCCGTACAGGCCGTAGCCACTGTAATAACGCTTGTCGAAGACATTATTGAGATTGAGCACGGCACTGAGCCCCTTGCCGAACTCGTAGCGCGCCATCAGTCCCGCCACGCCAAAGCTGCCTTCGTCGGCGCGCGCCGGCACGTCGCCCGTCAGGACGGTGTGGTAATAGGTCCGGCCTTGCCAGTTGATATTGCCGCCCACGCTCAAGCGGCGCCAGTCGCCGCCCAGGCGGTAGCTGGTCGCCAGCTTGACGCTGCGTTCGGGGCGCGTCGTATCGATGCGCCGGCCATCCTTGTCGCGCGGGCGGCTGAACGTCGCGCCCGCCTGCACTTGCCAGCCAGGCAACAACTGGCCCGCCACTTCCAGCTCCACGCCGCGCGTGGTGGTGCCGTCGATGGGGCGGTAGACTTCCCGTTCGTTGGCGTCCGTGCCCACGTAATCGGCCAGGTTGTCTTGCTGGATGTGAAAGATGGCCACGCTGGCGTTCAGCTTGCGCTCGAAAAACTCGCCCTTGATGCCGCTTTCCCAGGATTTGCCCGTGGTGGGCGGCAGCGCCCTGGCATTCGCGTCGCTGACCGATTGCGGCTCGAAGATGCTGGCATAGCTGAGATACGCGGAATACGTGCCGTTCAAGTCGTAGACGGCGCCCGCATACGGCACCAGCCGGTGTTTTTCCTTCGCGTCGTCGCGGCCCGTGCCGCCCCAGCCGTAGATCAGGTCGCCCGTGCGCTCATAGCTGTTCAGGCGGCTGCCGAAGATCAGCGACAGACCATCGGCCGGCTTGAAGCGGGCCGCGCCGTACGCCGCATACTCCTTGAAGCTGTATTTTTGCGTCAGGCTGACGGCCATGCTCGCCGGCAGCGGCACATTGTTGTTCCAGTGGCGGTAATCGATTTCCACATTGCCGCCGCCATACGCCAGGTAGTCGGACGTGCGGTGACTGGCGTTGACGCCCAGCACCAGCTCATGCTGGCGGCCCAGCCACTGGAATGGTCCCGTCGCATACGCATCGAGCGAATTGCTGTCGATGACATAGGTTTTCGCGCCCCGCTGCACGGTAGCCAGGCCCGTGGCCGGGTTTGGATACGGTCCCCAGCTGATGATATTCGCCTGCAATTGGTCCGTATCGCCTTTCCAGTGGCTCGCTTCCGCCTTCGCTTGCCAGCCGTTGTCGAACAGGTGCTCGGCGGCGGCGAACACGCGCGTGCTGGTGCTGCCCGCGTCCGTCCAGCGCGCGGCGGGGTTGAAGGCGCGCGCGAACCGCGTGCGGCTGCCATCGGCGTAAAACAGGGGATTCTGGCCGAACGACGACCCCTTCGAATCGATTTTCTGGTAATCGATGCCGGCCAGCACGCGCGTGCGCGGCGTCACATCGGCCTCGATGACGCCGTACATCACGCTCTTGTCCTGCTGGTAATAGTCGATGTAGGAGCCGTGCTGCTGGTGCGCGGCCACCAGGCGCGCGCGCACGGAACCGTCCGCATTCAAGGGGCCGGAGACATCGGCTTCCGCGCGGTAGCGGTCCCAGCTGCCGATGCCCGCCTGCGCATACGCCTGGAACTGGCGCGTGGGTTTCTTGCGCACCAGGTTGACGGCGCCGGCCGGGCTGCCGGCGCCGCTCATCAGGCCATTCGCGCCGCGCACCACTTCCACCCTGTCGTAGATGGCCATGTCGCGGATGCCCAGGCCGTTCGAATTGGTGCTGAAATCGAAGGTGGGCACGCCGTCATACTGGAAGCTGTTCAGGCTGAAGCCGCGCGCATAGTAGTTATAGCGCTCCGTATCGTCGTGCGAAACGGTCACGCCCGGCGTCTGCTGCAGCACGTCGGCCAGGCTCAGCACGCCCTGGTCATCCATCTGCTGGCGCGTGATGACGGTCAGCGATTGCGGCGTTTCGCGCGGCGACAGGGTAAAACGCGTGGCCGTGCCGGCCAGCGCCGCCGCATAGGCGCCGCTGCCTTCCGTTTCCAGCGCCGGCTCGCCGCCGGCCGTGACCGTGATTTCGGCCAGTTGCTGCGCGCCATCGGCCGCCGCGTTCGCCGACCTGGGCAGCGGGCGCAGGACGAAATCGTTGGGCGCCAGCCGCAGCGCCGCCAGGCCGCTGCCGGCCAGCAGCGCATCGAGACCGGCCGCGGCGCTGTAATTGCCGGCCAGGCCGGCCGTGCGCAAGCCGCGCACCTCGGCCGCCTGGTAGGTGAGCGTCAGGCCCGCCTTGCGCGCCAGCTGTTCCAGCGCCGCATCGAGCGGGCCGGCGGCGATCTGCAGGGTGTACGTGGCGCTGGCGCTGCTGGCCTGCGGCGGATTGTGCTGGGCCAGGACGGGCGGCGCGCCGAGCAGCAGCAGGGCGCCGGCGACGGCGCCGGCCAGGCGGGAACGGGCTGGAAATCGCGCGGGAAGCGGGGGGAATGGCTGGGGGCAGGGCAGGAAAGAGTGGTTCATAATCGCTATCAAGTTGGGGGGTATCAAGCTGTATGCCGTGCGGCCAGCCCGATCCCCTCATCTTTTTTACGCTTTTTTCAGCGTGACCCAGAAGCGCGTGCGGTACACGGCCACGATGGGCTGCGTCTGCAGCAGCACGCGCAGGGCCCGCTCGGGGTCGTCCAGCTGGAAGACGCCGGAGACGGGCAAGCTGGCGATATCGGCGTCGCACAGCAGCAAGCCGTGCCGGTGGCGCGCCAGTTCGGCCACCAGCTGGCCCAGGGGCATGTCGCGCGCGGCAATCACGCCGTCGAGCCAGGCGGCCGGATCGTCATGCGGCGGTTCGCGCCAGGTGCGCGCGCCATCCGTCACGACGCTGTCGCCGGCTTGCACCAGCACGGGACTGGCCACGCCTGTGCTTGCGCCGGCCTGCAGCTGCACCGCGTGTTCCTGCACGGCCAGGCGCGTCAGCATGCCGTCGGCGCCGCCGAGACGGCGCACCGTGAAGCGCGTGCCCAGCGCCAGCATGCGCGCTTCGCCCGTGTCGACGAGAAACGGCCGGCGCTGCGGGTCGGCTTGCGTGGTGACGGCAATTTCGCCATGCAGCAAGGTCAGCAGCCGTTGCTTGCCGTCAAAGCGCAGCCTGACGGCCGTTCCCGCATTCAGGTGCAGCAAGCTGCCGTCCGGCAGGCGCGCGGCCAGGTGTTGCCCCGTGCCCGTGCGGTAGTCGGCGCGCGTGTCGATGGCGAACCAGGCGGCCGTGCCGGCAAAGCCGATGCCGGCCAGCACTTTCAAGGCCTGGCGGCGCTGGCGGCGGCGCGCCAGGCTGGCGTCGAGGGTGGCGCGGCTCGCTTCCGGCGGCAAACCCGAGAATTGATTGCCGATGGCGGCCAGGCGCTGCCACGCCTGTTCGTGGCCGGGATCGGCATCGCGCCAACGCTGCAGCGACAGCAGGGCGTCCGGCGTGGCGCCGTGCATCTGCAGGCGCACGGCCCAGGCGATCGCTTGCTCGACGGGGTCATCCTGCAAGGCGGCCGTCACTGGAAATACACGCGGTAGCAGGCGCGCCAGGCACTGGCCAGGTCGCGCTCGACAGTGGCCAGCGAGACTTCGAGCCTGGCGGCGATGGCGGGACCCGTCAAGCCGTCCAGCTGGGCCAGCAAAAAGGCCAGCCTGGCGCGCGGCTTGAGGGCGTCGAGCGCCGTATCGAGGCGCACCAGGGTGTCGATGATCAGCAGCCGCGTTTCGGGCGACGGCGCCGTCTGCTCGGGCAGGGCGGCCAGCGCCTGCAGGTAGGCGTATTCCACGTCGCGGCGCCGGTAATGGTCGATCACCAGGCCTTGCGCGATGCGCGTCAGGTAGGCGCGCGGTTCGCGCAGGGCCGGCTGCGGCCGTTCGCGCCGCTGCAGCAGGCGCAGGAAGGTATCGTGCGCCACGTCGGCCGCATCGGCGCCGCAGCCCAGCTTATGCCGCAGCCAGCCCTGCAGCCAGCCGTGGTGGGCGCGGTACAGGGTGGCAAGGTCGGGCGGTGCGGCAGGGTTCATGGCGGCTGGGACGATGGTCGGCGATAGTTAATTGAGAATCATTCTCAATTATTGCATTGACTGCGGGCGCTGGCAAGTGCCGCCGCCAGCGCCTGCACGGTTGGCGCACCCTGTCCAAGCGGGCCGGCATTTGTTATAGTCCCAGCCATCTTTCCATCCGCCTACAGACCCTGCCATGACCACTCGCACCACCAGCAGCACCATCGCGCCCCGCACCTTCGGCACACCGCTGTCGCCCACCGCCATCAAAGTCATGCTGCTCGGTTCCGGTGAGCTGGGTAAGGAAGTGATCATCTCGCTGCAGCGCCTGGGCGTGGAAGTGATCGCCGTCGACCGCTATCCGGACGCGCCGGGCCATCCGGTGGCGCACCGCTCGCACGTGATCGACATGAGCGACGGCGTGGCGCTGGCCGCCTTGATAGCCCTGGAAAAGCCGGACCTGATCGTGCCGGAAATCGAAGCCATCGCCACCGATACCCTGGCTGCGCTGGAAGCGGCCGGGCAAATCACGTGCATTCCGAACGCGCGCGCGGCCGTGCTGACGATGAACCGCGAAGGCATCCGCACCCTGGCCGCCGAAACCCTGGGCGTGGCCACGTCGCCGTACCGCTTCGCCAGCAGCCTGCAGGAGTTGCAGGATGCATGCCGGGAAATCGGCTTCCCGTGCGTGGTGAAACCCGTGATGTCGTCGTCGGGCAAGGGCCAGTCCAAGCTGGATGGCGCCGCCGAGGTGGACGCGGCGTGGGCGTATGCGGCCAGCGGCAGCCGGGTCGATACGGG
This sequence comes from Janthinobacterium sp. SUN033, assembly GCF_030397595.1. NCBI lineage: Bacteria > Pseudomonadati > Pseudomonadota > Betaproteobacteria > Burkholderiales > Oxalobacteraceae > Janthinobacterium > Janthinobacterium sp. SUN033. The sequence goes on along the minus strand of NZ_JAPQNV010000001.1, from coordinate 1,262,985 downwards.
CCGCGTCATCGTCGAGGGTTTCATCGACTTCGATTACGAAATCACCCTGCTGACGGTGCGCGCCGTGGGTGCTTCGGGACAGGTCGAGACGCAGTTTTGCGAGCCGATCGGCCACCTGCAGGTGCACGGCGACTACGTGGAATCGTGGCAGCCGGCCCGCATGGCGCCGCTGGCGCTCGAACGGGCGCGCGAAATCGCGCGCAAGGTGACGGACAACCTGGGCGGCCTGGGCCTGTTCGGCGTGGAGCTGTTCGTCAAGGACGACATGGTGTGGTTCTCGGAAGTGAGCCCCCGTCCGCACGACACGGGCATGGTCACCATGGCCAGCCAGGTGCAGAGCGAATTCGAACTGCACGCGAAAGCCATCCTCGGCTTGCCCGTCAACGTGGCGCTGCGTTCGCCCGGCGCCTCGGCCGTCATCTATGGCCAGCTGGAAGCGAAAGGCATCGCCTTCGAAGGCGTGGCCGACGCCTTGAGCGTGCCGGGCGCGGACTTGCGCCTGTTCGGCAAGCCGGAATCGTTCGCCCGCCGCCGCATGGGCGTGGCGCTGGCCACGGCCGACGATATCGACACGGCCCGCGCGCGCGCCGTGCTGGCCGCGTCCAAGGTCAAGCCGGTCGCGCCGTAAGCGTGTTGGCCGATACAACAGTCATCAACATGGAAGCCGGCGCATGACGGAACTCGATCATTATCTCGCGCAGCACTATCTGGACGAGAGGCAGCTGGCGGCCGCCGCCGCCATGACCATGGAAGAAATCGACGCCCTGATCCAGGCCCGCCAGGTTCCCGCGCCGGCATACGTGGTCGATGCCAGTGGCAATCTGTGCTCGTTCGTCTTTGGCGCCATGGCGGCGCCCGGGTCCAGGGCCGGCCGTTATTTTCCGCCGTCCCAGCTGGCCTGGATCGCCGTGGCGCGTGACGCTGTTGCCGGCGATGCGGAAACGGCGCCAGCGCGCCTGCAGGCGCAATTTGCGTCGCGTTACGGGGCCGCGCTGGCGACCCTGAACCTGACGACCTGGCGCCTGCGCGACAGTTTCGACGACAGGGGCGCGCCGATCGCGGAGGGCTTGCGCGCCCGCACCGACAGCGCCTGGACGTATTTCTTGAACGGCACGTTTTCCCTGTGCGTGGCCAATCCCATGTCCGAGGCGCACATCGCCTGGAAGGAAGTGCTGCAGGAAAAGCTCGCGCAGCAGAGCGGGAATGGCAGCAAGACGCTGTTGCCGCAAGCGCAGGCGCAGCAGATGCATGCGCTGATCGATGCCTATGCGGCGGCGGCCATGCCATTTTCGCCCATCGAATACGCCTTGAGCAGCCGCAAGCGCCTGGTCGAGGATCTGCGGGCGAACCTCCGCGTGAGCGACGCGCAGGAGACGCCCGCATGATGGCATCAGCGACGCACGGCCTGCCGCAGGCCGATGCGGGCGGCGACGACGTCAAGCGCAAGCTGCGCGGCCACATCGCGCGGCGCAACCTGGCCGGCGCCGCCAACGACTGCAAGTGGAACGCGTTGCTGGCCTTCATGCGCGGGCAACCCGACTGGGCGCCGTCCTACCGTTACGGCTCCGTCACCGGCTATGTCTCGCGCTGGGATACGGAATGGGATTACCACCCGCCGTTTCCCTTCCTGGGCGTGGAATGGTTCGACATCAGCCTGTACTCGGAAGAACACGTGGCCATGCTGCTGCCCAAGAAAATCATCGACCATGGCGTGTGGATCGTGCCGGAACTGGCGCGCATCGGCTTCGATTTCGAGGTGCGCGACCGGGTGGCGCGCATCTGGGGCTACTTGCCACGCTCGTACCACGATTTTCCACCCGCCGATTAATTCAAGAGGAATCTCATGCCTGAAAACGCTATCCCGCAAGTACCGCAACCGGACGACGCCGTCGTCGGCAAGGAAGCGGGCGCGCGCATGCTGGCTGCGGCCTGCGCCGCGCGCGACGCCTTCTATGCCACCCTGGGCACTGTAGATGCCGACGTGCTGGCGCCCCTCGTCAATCCCGCCTTCATGGGTGGCCCGCGCTGGCCATCGTTGCGCCAGGCGTGGCGCGTGATCCGCCGCGCCGAGTCGATCATTCTCGCCAGCGATGGCTTGAGCGATCCGTTCGAGGATGACGACGACGTGTTCGTCCCGCGCGGCCACCTGCTGGAAGTGTGCATCGAAGCGCCGCTGTCCGCCTTCGACGAGCAGGAAGTGGCGCAATCGTGGCTGTTCGACGTGATTTACCAGGTCAGCCAGAACGTGGCCGATCACGGTTCCATCGATTTGCTGGTGCAGCGCCACGGCAGCGTGTCGATGGTGCTGGACGTGCAGGATGCGCCCAAGGGACTGGAAGACGAAAACGAACAGGTGGGCGTGCTGCTGGCCCAGGGCACGGCCACCATTCCCGCATCCTTCGCCACGCCGTACGGCGAAGTGATGCTGCTCACCGCCACCGTGCTGCAGCCGGCGGAACTGGCGCATATCGGCAATGCCGCCGACAAGGCGCAGTCGCGGCGCGACCTGGCCGCCGCGCTGGCCGCGTCGCCGACGGCGCACCTGAGCGTGGCCGGGCGGCCCGCCGTCATTCCCCGCTAGGCTGTTCGACCGGCGGCACGGCCGGTTCTGTCGCTGCCTTCGGTGCTTCCTTGGCTTCCATGACGGCCGGCGGCGGTTCTTTCCACTTGCCCGCCGCCTTCAGCTTGTTCTTCAGGCCCGGCAAGGGAAAGCCCAGAGCGTAGGCTTTTTGCGCGTGCGCGCTGGCCTTGTCATATTCCTTCTTTTTCACGTACATCAAGCCCAGGTTGTACTGGATGGTGGCCTGGTCGGGCGCCAGGCGGCTGGCAGCGTCCAGCTGCTCCAGCGCCGCCGCGTCCTGGCCCGTGGCCAGCAGGTAGCTGCCATACACCATGCGCGCCGTCACGTCGTGCGGCGCGAAGGCGATCGCCCGTTCGAAGTAGCAGTTGACCGTGTAGCGGGCGCCGACGGGCTGCGCGCTTTTCAGCCGCAAGCCGAGTTTTGCCATCGACGCCAGCGCCCGGTGGTGATTCGGGAAGTGCTCCAGCGTGTAGCTGATGTCGCCGCCCAGGCTGGTCGTCATGCCTTGCGTGAGCGTTTCCACGGCGCGCGAAAAATGGAATTTCTCGACCACGGACAGGCCGGAACGGTCTTCCTCGCTCGTGTAGTCGCCGCCCGGCGTGTGCTTGACGTAGGGCGGGCATTCGGCCGCGCCGGCATGGGCGCAGCAGGCGGCGAGGGTGCAGGCAAGCAGGCGATGCTTCATGTCGGGCTCCTGTGACTGACCTGGTCCAGCAAGGCGGCCAGGGCGTTGCTGCGGGCTTGCCGCGATTGCAGGGCGATGGCGGCGGGGCTGGCCAGCGGCGCCTGGCCCTGGCGCGCCAGTTCCAGGAAGCGCAGCAGCGCGCGCGCGCAATCGCCGCTGGAGGCCAGCTGGCCGATGGTGTCGATGCCGCAGTGGCGCAGCTTGGCCGCGCTGTCGCCCGCCGCGTCGGTCAGCGCGAGGATGGGCCGGCGGCAGCGCAGGTATTCATACAGCTTGGCGGGAATCTGCCCGTTGCAATTGGCCGCCTGCAGCAGCAGCAAGCCGTCCGCTGCCTGCATTTCCTGCAGCGCCGCGCCGTGCGGCTGCAAGGGTTCCAGGCGCACCAGGTCGAGGATGGCGTATTTCACCAGCAGGCCCGCCAGCCACGCATCGTGGCCCGTGGCGCGCAGCACCAGCTGGAAATTGCGCGCGTGGAGCACGCCGTCGCGGCGCAGCCGGGCGAGCGCTTCGAACAGCGCTTGCGGATCGCGTTCGGACGGGTAGATCACGCCGCTGTGCAGCAGCAGGAAGCGGCCGCGCCGGCCCGTGCGCTCATGGCCGCCGTCATGCGCATAGCCGTCTTCATCGTAACCGTTCTCGATCAGGTGGAAACGCTCGCGCGCCACCTGCGCCAGACGCCGCTGGTGCGCCGCGATGGCGCCCGGCGTGGTGCAGACGATGGCCGCGCTGCGCGCCGCGATGCGCTGTTCGATCCACGCATGCATGCGGTGCAGGCGCGGCTCGGGCGGATACGGCGCCTGCGGGTCGCTGTCGTCGAGCATCGGGTCGCGCTGGTCGGCGATCCACGGCAGGCCGCTGAGTTTTTGCAGGGTCAGCGCGATCAAATGCGCCGTGGCGATCGGGTATGTCGACCAGATGGCGTCGGGACGGTAGGCGCGGATCATGCGCAGGCCGGCCGGCACGGCGCTCAGCCACCAGGAACTCCAGCGGTCGGGCAGCGCCAGGCAGCGCGGATAGCGCCCGCCGATGGCGAAATGGCGCGCCGCGTCCAGCGCCAGGGTGCGCCGCACGGTGGCTTGCGTGGCGGCCTGCGCCAGTTGCGTATCGCCCCGCTGCGCATACGCGCTGGCGCCGGGGCTGAGCACGAGCGGCTGCCAGCCGCAGTCGGGCAAATGGCGCGCAAAGCCCAGGGTGCGCAAGATGCCGCTGCCGCCTGCCAGGGGCGGAAAATGGTAGGCGACCATCAGCACCCGTTTTGGTCGGGCCGCTACCATGACTGCAGCCACCGTGCGCACAGCTGTTCGACCGCGCCGCGCCAGGCGGCGCTGGCAAACGTGTGGTTGGCGCCGTCGACCTGCGCCTGCGTCCATTGCGTGCGGGCGGCCACGGCGCGCCACGCCGCGTCGCCTTCGAGCAGCGCTTGCCACTCGCGCGCGCCCAGGTCGTCGCCGCTGAGGATCAGCAAGACCTTGCCCTGGAATTGCGCCAGCGCCCGCAGCAGGGCCGGCGCGGGCGCGTCGTCTTCCCCCGTTGCCTGCGCCTGCCCCCGCGTGGTGGCCGCCACCTGGCGCAGCGACGCCAGGCTGGCGCCCAGCCGCAGTCCGCCTTTGGCCAGCTTGCGCCAGAAATCGCCTTGCAGCAGGCGCCCCAAGTAATAATGGCGCAAGGTGGCGCGCGCCAGGCCGGCGCTGCTGCGCACCCACGGGTTGAGCAGGACCAGCGCCTTGACGCGCGCGTCGCGCGGCGCATGGCAGGCGGCGGCCGTGGCGCCGTCGCACAAGCCCCACAGCGCCACTTCGCGCAAGGCCGGCACGGCGTCGAAGAATTGCGCCAGCGCCCCGGCGATGTCGGGACCGGCGGCGCGGTAATCGCGCGCGCCGCCCTCGCTGTCGCCCATGCCGCGCAAGTCGAAGCGCAGCACGGGCCAGCCTTGCGCGGCCAGCGCGCGCGCCAGCAGGACGAACTGGCGGTGGCTGCCGATCCGGTACTGCGGCCCGCCCGTGACGATCAGGACGCCGCGCGGGCCAGGCGCGTCGGGCAGGCTGAGGATGCCGGCCAGGCGCGCCTGCGCCTCGCTGTCTTCGGCTGCGCTGCGAAAGCGCAGGGCCAGCTCGCGCACGGCGTGCGCCGCGGGGTGCTGCCGGCTGTCGTCGCGCTTCATGACCGGGACCTTTCCTCGTCGAGCCAGTCGCGGCACAGTTCCCGCGTGGCGTACAGCAGTTGCGGACACGCGAGCAGCTCGCCGCTGTGCCAGAACGGGCCGTCATCGAAGCTGGCCACGTGCACGGCGGCGCCGCGTTTGCGCCATTGCCGCGCCAGCAGCGGCGGCGACCAAGCGTCCTTTTGCTCCGCCGCGCGGTAATCGAGCCAGTAGACGGGCACGCAAGGCAGCAGCGTCGACGCGTTGACACCGTCGATGGCCTGCGCCAGTTCGGGCGCCAGCAGGTAGCCGGCCACTTCCACAGGTTCACCTTCCGCCAGCGCGGCGCGCGCCTGGCCGGGCGCTTCCTGCGAGGCCCCGGCCAGCATGTGGGACGCCAGGCGCAGCCGCAGGAAGCGGTCGATGCTGCGCCGTCCGTCGAGTTCCGGTTGCCATAGCAGCAAGCGCGCCAGGGGCAGCGGCGCGCGGCTGGCGAAATCGAGGGCCAGCAGGGCGCCCAGGCGCAAGCCCCACACGCTCAACGGACCGTCGACGCGCTGCGCCAGCCACGCGCAAGCCAGGTGCAGGTCGTTGTGCCAGATGTCCCAGCGCGCTTCGCCAAAGTCGCCGCTGCTGTCGCCGCAGCCGAACAGGTCGATCTGCAGCACGCTGTAGCCGGCCGCGGCAAAGGCGCGCGCCTGCGCGGCGGCCACGTGGCGGCTCTTGTTCAGCTCTTCCGCGAACGGATGCACGTAGAGGATGCCGCCGCGCGCGGCCTGGCCCGGCGGCGGCAGGTGCAGCAGGCAGTAGCGCTGGCCGCCGCTGGCGGGCAGGAAGAAGGGCAGCAGCGGCAGGGCGTCGAGGGCGGCGCGGTTCATGCCCGCAGCTTTGCAAACACGAAATCGTGCAGGGTGCCCACGGTGGCGAAGTGGCGCGCATGGATGTCGTCGTCGGCGACCACGATGCCGAAATGGTCTTCCAGCGCGGCGATCACGCCGATCACGGCCATCGAGTCGAGTTCCGGCACGCTGCCCAGCAGCGGCGTGTGGGCTTCCAGCATGCGCCCGTTCAAGCCCAGCGTCGTGTCGAGGATGTGCTTTACTGCTTCAAGATGCGGCATGTCAGCTCCAGGGAAGGGTAGTGCGGCAGGGAAGACGTATCGAAGGCCAGGCAGGGCATATCGTCGGGACGGCGCGACAGGTGCAGATACGGCGGCAGGCTGGCGGCCATCGCTTGCCAGCGCCCGCAGCGAATGAAGGTGGCCGTGCCCAGCGCGTGCGTGCCCAGGCGCGCATGGGCGCCCAGCGAGGCGCGGTTGAAGCGCGAGATACGGCTGCACGTCCAGCGCACGCCCTGCGCGTGCAGCACGGCGTTGGCTTCTTCCCACAGGCGCGCGAAGACGAGGCCGCCGCGCCGTTCGGGGTGCACCCACACGTCCAGGTCCCACGACGACTGCTGCGACGCCAGCGCATAGCGGGCGCGCACCTCGTCTTCCTGGCAGCCGTGGCGCAGCAGCCAGATCCAGCCCAGCATGCCCGACGCGTCGCGCGCCACCAGGCATTGCGCGCCTTGCCGGTAGCGCTCGCGCAGGGCGCCGGGCCGGCGCTCGGGACCGGGCGGCAAGTCCGCTTCCGCCAGGCAGGGCGTCACCTTGATCGACTGGCCGCGCCCGCGGCACAGCGAACCGGGCGCCACGGCCTGCGCGACGAATTGATAGCGGTACAGGGCGCAGCGTCCGCCCGTCACCATCGCCAGCAAGCGCGCCACGGCCAGCCAGGCGCTGTCGCGCCAGCCCAGTTGATCGAGGCTGGCGGCCAGCCGTTGCAGCAGGGGAAATTGCGGGGACAGGGCCATGGCGGTAACGGATGGGGCGGCTATGCAGCCAACGCTGTCCATTAGAGCGCAGCGGCCAGCGGCGGTCTTGCGCCGGCTCAAGCTGTGTTGCTGAAACTGTTAATTGATCAAAATCAAGACCGCTGTGGCCGTTTGTCTGAATCATAGGGGAATGCATGGCAATCATGGCAACCCGGGGATAACACGATGGCGACACTGATACACGATCTGATCTTTGAAACGGCGCAGCGCGCGCCGCAGGCGCCGGCCCTGTCGTGGCAGGGAGAGGAAATGCACTATGCCGCGCTGGCGCAATCCGTGCGCGAGGCGGCCTGCACCCTGCTGGCCCTGGGCTTGCAGCGTGGCGCGCGCGTGGCCGTGTACCTGGAAAAACGCCCGGAAAACGTCAGCGCCATGTTTGGCGCGGCGGCGGCCGGCGGCGTGTTCGTGCCCGTCAACCCGCTGCTCAGGCCGGAGCAGGTGGCGTACATCCTGGCCGATTGCAACGTGGACATCCTCGTCACGTCGCGCGAACGCCTGGCGCAGCTGGGCCCCGCGCTGGCCGCCTGTCCGGACTTGCGCACGGTGCTGCTGACGGGCGAAGCACTGCCGGAATCGCGCCTGGGCAAGGTGCGCGTGCTGGCGTGGAGCGCCATGCCCGCCAACGTGGCCGCCGGCGCGCCCGCACCCCGGCCGCATGCGGCGATCGACGCGGACATGGCCGCCATTCTATATACCTCGGGCAGCACGGGGCGGCCGAAAGGCGTGGTGCTGTCGCACCGCAACATGCTGGCGGGCGCGCTCAGCGTGTCGGGCTATTTGCGCAATACGCCGCAAGACCGCATCCTGTGCGTCTTGCCGCTCAGTTTTGATTACGGCCTGAGCCAGCTGACGACGGCGTTTGCCAGCGGCGCCTGCGCCGTGCTGATGAATTATCTGCTGCTGCGCGATATCGTCGAAGCCGTGGAGCAGGAAGCCATCACGGGACTGGCCGCCGTGCCGCCCCTGTGGGTGCAGCTGTCGCAGCTGAGCTGGCCCTTGTCCACGCCCTTGCGCTACATCACCAATTCGGGCGGCGTGATGCAGCGCGCCACGCTCGACCGGTTGCGCCAGTCGCTGCCGCGCGTGCAGGTCTACCTGATGTATGGCTTGACGGAAGCGTTCCGCTCCACCTATCTGGCGCCGGAACAGCTGGAGCGGCGCCCCGATTCCATCGGGCAAGCGATCCCCAACGCGGAAGTGCTGGTGCTGCGCCCGGACGGCAGCGCGTGCGACACGGACGAGCCGGGCGAACTCGTGCACCGCGGCGCGCTGGTGGCGCTCGGCTACTGGAACGATGCGGCGCGCACGGCAGAGCGCTTCAAGCCGCTGCCGCCCCAGGCGAGCGGCCTGGTGCTGCCGGAACTGGCCGTCTGGTCGGGCGACACGGTGCGCCGCGATGCGGACGGCTACCTGTATTTCGTGGGCCGCAGCGATGACATGATCAAGACCTCCGGCTACCGGGTCAGCCCGGCCGAGATCGAGGAAGTCGTGTATGCGAGCGGGCTGGTGGGCGAGGCGGCCGCGCTGGGCTTGCCCCATGCCGTGCTGGGCCAGGCCATCGCCTTGCTCGTCACGCCCGCGCCGGGCGTCGTCTTGCTGCGCGACAGCGTGCTGGCCGCCTGCCGCGCGCGCCTGCCCAGCTATATGGTGCCGCTGTGGGTGGACATCCGCGACGGCGTGTTGCCGCGCAATCCGAACGGCAAGATCGACCGCCCCTTGCTGGCCAGGGAACTGGCACATGCGTATGCGGTCCAATCGGGAGATGCGGCATGAAGGACTTGATACGCTCGAACAATACGGAATTGCCATCGCACCAACCACTGCGCCAGTTCGCAGTGGAAAACGACATGCTGCAGATCGGCGGTGTTTCCCTGCGCCGGCTGGCCCAGCGGGTGGGCAGCACGCCGTTTTACGCCTATGAGCGGGCGCACATCGCGCGGCGCGTGGCGGATTTGCGCGCCGCCTTGCCCGCCGGCGTGCACGTGCATTACGCCATGAAGGCCAACCCCATGCCGGCCGTGGTGCAGTGGCTGGCAGGGCTGGTCGATGGCATCGACGTGGCGTCCGGCGGCGAACTGGCCACCGCGCTCGATACGCCCATGCCTGCCGAATGCATCAGTTTTGCGGGGCCGGGCAAGAGCGACGGGGAACTGGCGCGGGCCGTGGCCGCGGGCGTGCTGGTCAACGTGGAATCGGGCGCCCAGCTGGAACGCCTGGCGCTGGCCAGCGAACGGCTGGGCCTGACTGCCAGGGTGGCCGTGCGCGTGAATCCCGATTTCGCCTTGCGCCGCACGGGCATGCGCATGGGCGGCGGGGCGCAGCCGTTCGGCGTCGATGCGGCCCTGGTGCCGGCGCTGCTGGGGCGCATCGGCCAGCTGGGACTGGATTTTCACGGCTTCCACCTGTATGCGGGTTCGCAAAGCCTGTCGGCGCCAGCCTTGGCCGAAGCGCAGGCGCTCAGCGTGCAACTGGCCCTGCAACTGGCCGACAGCGCGCCGTCGCCCTTGCGCACCCTGAATATCGGCGGCGGCTTCGGCGTACCGTATTTTCCCGGCGACCAGGCGCTGGACCTGGCGCCTGTGGCCGAAGGCTTGCAGCGGCAGCTCGCCATCCTGGCCCAGGAAGCGCCCGGCGCGCGGCTGAACCTGGAACTGGGACGCTATCTGGTGGCCGAGGCGGGCGTGTATGTGTGCAAGGTGCTTGAACGCAAGGTGTCGCATGGGCAGGTATTTCTCGTGACGGATGGCGGCTTGCACCACCACTTGGCCGCGTCCGGCAACTTTGGCCAGCTGATCCGCAAGAATTATCCGGTCGCCATCGGCAACCGGCTGCTGGGCGGGCCGCGCGAAGTGGCGTCCGTCGTGGGGCCGCTGTGCACGCCGCTGGACATGCTGGCCGATCAAATGGAGATGGCGCGCGCCGAGGAGGGCGACCTGGTGGTGGTGTTCCAGTCGGGCGCCTACGGCTTGACGGCCAGCCCGACGGCGTTTCTCGGCCATCCGCTGCCGGCCGAGGTGCTCGTATGAGCGGCCTGTGCGGTTGGCTGGCCGCGCCTGGCGGGGTGGCGCACGGCGCTGCCAGCCTTGCCGGCGCGCAAGGCGGCACGGCATCCGATGGCGCCGTGTCCATAGCGCTGGCAAGCATGGCGGCGCCTCTGTCGCGTTTCGATGGCGCGCCGCTGGCCAGCAGCTTGAGCGAAGTGGGCGGCGTTGCCGTGGCCGCCATCGACGGCAGCCGCCATGTGTATCAGCAAGATGGCTTGCAAGTGGCCCTGTGGGGCCGGCCCGAACTTGACGGTTCGGCCGACGACGTGGCGTGCCGCCTCGCGTCGCTGTGGCTGAGCCGGGGCGTGGCGGCTTGCGCCAGCCTGTCCGGCCCCTTCGCGCTGGCCATCCTCGACGCCTTTTCCGGCTCGGCTTTGCTGGCCGTGGACCGCGCCGGCATGCATCCGCTCAGCTATGCGAACAATGCGCAAGGCTTGTTCTTTGCCTCCTCGGCGGACGCCTTGCTGGCCCATCCGTCCGTGCGGGGCGCGCTCGATCCGCAGGCCCTGTATCACTACCTGTACTTCCACATGGTGCCGGCCCCCGCCACGGCTTACCTGGGTCAGCAGCGCCTGCTGCCCGGCGAATACCTGCATATGCGGGGCGGCAAGCTATGCAAGGGCAGCTATTGGCAGCTGGCCTTCCAGGAGCCGGCGGCGCGCACGCGGGCCACCTTCGCCAGCAACAAGCAGGAATTCCTGCGCCTGCTGCGACTGGCCGTGGAAAGCAGCCTGGGCGCGGATGGGGCGGACACGGGAGCGTTTCTCAGCGGCGGCACGGACAGTTCCACCCTGGCCGCCATCATGGGGCAAGTGACGGGCCGGCCCGCGCGCACGTATTCCATCGGCTTCGACTTTCCCGGCTATGATGAAATGGCGTATGCGCGCCTGGCGGCCAGCCATGCGGGCAGCCTGCACCACGAACGCTATGTGACGCCAGGCGACGTGCTGGCCGCCATCCCCGCCATGGCGGCCATTTTCGACCAGCCTTTCGGCAATGCCTCGGCCATTCCCGCTTACTATTGCGCGCAGATGGCGCGCGAGGATGGCGTGACGCGCTTGCTGGGCGGCGACGGCGGCGATGAACTGTTTGGCGGCAATGCGCGCTATGCGCACCAGGCCTTGCTGTCGCAGTACGAGCGCTTGCCCGTCATCTTGCGCCAGGCCATCATCGAGCCGCTGCTGTTCCGTGAACAGACAGGCAAACCGTGGAGGCTGGGCGACAAGGCGCGCCGCTACATCGAGCAAGCCAGCTTGCCGTTGCCGGCCCGCCTCGACGGCTATAACTTGCTGCTGCGCCATGGCTACCGCACGGTGCTGGAAGCGGGCTTCATCGACACCATCGACCCCGGCATGGCGCCTGGCTGCGTGAATGGCGCGTATTGGGAGCGGCAAGGCCAGGGCTTGAGCCAGATCAATGAGCTGCTGGCCCTGGACATGCGCTTCACCCTGGCCGACAACGACTTGTTCAAGGTGCGCAAGGCGTGCGAGCTGGCCGGCGTGGAAGCGGCGTTTCCCTTCCTGCACGATGCGATGGTGGCGTTTGCCGCGCGCCTGGCGCCGCGGGACAAGCTCGACGGACAAAATTTGCGGCCGTTCTTCAAGCGGGCGCTGGCCGAGATCTTGCCGCCGGCCATCGTGCGCAAGAAAAAGCACGGCTTCGGCTTGCCTTTCGGCCAGTGGCTGCACAGCCACGTGCCGCTGCGCGAGTTTGCCTTCGACAACCTGACGCAGCTGCGCGGGCGCGGCATCGTGCGGCCCGCCTTCATCGACGATCTGCAAGGGCGCTTGCTGGCGGAACACCCGGCCTATCACGGCACCATGGTGTGGCTGCTGCTGATGCTGGAACAGTGGCTCAGCCAGCATCCGGGCGCGCTGGGTGCGCTTGCCGGCGGTTTTGCCGCATGCGCCACAGAAACGCCAGCCGTCCTCGATCCCACGGCGTAAAGCGGGGCAGCTGCAGCAAGTCGAGATCCGCGCCGGGGCGCGCCACGCCCCAGTCCGTCGCGACGGCCGCCTGGAAACCGAGGCGCTTGACCATCGCCACGTGCGGCGCGCCATAATCGCGCCCGGCCTTGCCGTTCGGATAGGCAAACAGGGTGACGGGCGCCTGGACCAGGCTTTCCAGCTGCTGCTTGCCATTCGCGATGTCCAGCTGCGCGGCCCGCTCCGCCAGGGTCGATAGAATCGGATGGCTGGCCGTGTGCCCGCCCAGCGTCATGCCGGCCCCGTGCAGCTGGCGCAGTTGCGCCGTGCTCAGCATGGCTGGCGCGCTTGCCCGGGCGCCAGCCTGGCGGCGGATCTGCATGGCCAGCCGCTGGCGCTGCGCGAAGGGCAGGTATTTGAGCCGGCCCAGCAAGGTGGCGATGGCCGCCTGCCGCTGCGCCAGGGTGGCGATGGGGAAGGTCCCCAATTCCTGTGCGCGCAAGTCCAGCACGGCGCCTGGCGCCTGGCGCACGGCGTCGATCACCGTGTCGTTCCACATCTGTCCCCCGTCCAGGTAGCCCGTGGCGATAAAGAACGTGGCATGCAAGCCGTGGCGCAGCAGCAGCGGCAGGGCGACTTGCGCATTGTCCGCATAGCCGTCGTCGAAAGTGATGCAGGCGGCGCGCGGCGGCAGGCTGCCATCCTGCAGGCGCCGCACGGCATCGCCCAGCGGCAGCGGCGTATAGAAACGCTTTAACAGGCGCAACTGGCGCTGGAACAGGGCCGCATCGACTTCGCCGGGAAACAGCGGGTCGGGCCGCGCCAGCACGCGGTGGTAGATCAGGATGGACAAGGCGGCCGTCATGGCTGCTCCGCGATGGCGGCGCGGGGCTTGGCCTGGCGCGATGTCGGGGCCGGCGCCTGCTGTTCGACGACGATGCGCGTGGCGATCAGGGCGGCCATCAGGTAATACGGCATGTCGAAATACAGCAGGCTGAGGAAGGCGCCGCCCACGGCAAAGCCGATCAGGCTGGCCTGGCTCATGGTGGCCAGGCCGTGCGCCCAGCGCAATTCGGGCTTGCCCCGCGTGCGGCGGATGATGGCGGCCGCCGTGCGCCAGGTGGCGATGCCCAGCGCCAGATAAATCAGCAAGCCGATAAAGCCGTGTTCGCCCAGCGCCTGGAAGTAGATGCTGTGCGCCGCGTGCACATCCATGGGGTTCGGCGCATAGCGGGCGAAGACGGCGGCGTCGGAGACGTCGAAGCCGCCGCCGGAAAAGCGGTCGCGCGCCAGGTTCCAGGCCATGCGCCACGCATTCAGGCGGCCCATGGCAGATTCGTCGTCCTGGTAGGTATTGATGGTGTCCATGCGTTCGGCCCAGCGCTCGGGCATGAAGGCCAGCAACAGCGGCGTGACCGCGGCGAGCAGCGCGCCCAGCACCAGCTTGCGGTCGCTTTTCAGCCACATGAACAGGCCCATGGCGGCGATGGCCAGCAAGCCGCCGCGCGAATACGAGCCCAGCGCGGCGAGGGCCGACAGCAGCATGGCCCCGGACAAGCCGTGGCGCAGCCAGCGTCGGTCCGTGTTTTGCTGCAGATAATACATGAGGGGGATGGTGATGATCAGGGCCAGGGCCAGCGCGTTGTTATCGCCGATAAACGTGTCTTCCGGCCCCCACACCCGTTCCGTGCCGCCGCTGCGGATGGTGAAGATGCCGCCTTTCACGCCGTAATAGCCGATCGAGCCCACCAGCACCCAGACCAGGCGCACGATGTCGCGCCGCGAGCGTATCACCATCATCACGACAAAGCTCATCAGCATGATCTTCATGACCTTGTTCCACTGCACCCACGACGACTGGGGCAGCAGGGCGAACGGCGCCGTCACGTTCATCCACGCGACGAACAGCAGCAGCAGCACGCTGACGGGGGTCAGCGGCAAGTTCTTCGGTTCGCGCGTCATGAGCAGGCCCAGCAGGGTGGCGATGGCGATGATGAAGGCGAACGGCATGTGGGTGGCGAAACCCCAGCCCTGCGTGTGCGGGTTCATGACGCTGACCCAGACCCACATCAGGCCGCCGATGGCCGGCGCCTTCAGGATGAAGGGCAGCGAACCCAGGATGATGACGGTGATCAATATGTCGCGCATGAAGGGGGACGCTCCTGGTGTTGCCCGGCTTGCCAAGGTCTTGATGCCTGTCAACGGGCTGGCGGGCAGGCTCAGTACACTGGTTCAATACCGCCCGGCGTTGTTGAAACTGCTAATCAGTTTTGTCATGGTAAGACCAAGGAGGCATGTCCTTGTTGACCGTTCTCATGGCGACCTACAATGGCGCCGGCACCTTGCCCCAGGTATTGCGCGCCTACATGGGCTTGCAGTCGCCCAGGGGCGGCTGGCGCCTGGTCATCGCCGACAATGGCAGCACCGACGCCACGGCCCGGGTGATCGCCGCCTTTCGCGGCCGCTTGCCCTTGAGCTATATCTACGTGGCGCGGCGCGGCCGCAGTCCCGCCCTGAACGGCGCCGTCGAACACGCCTTGCGCCAAGGGGGCGATGGCGGCGAGCTGTTCGTGTTTGGCGACGACGACGCCATGCCCTCATCCGACTGGTTGTGCCGCTTGCAGGACAGCGCGCGCGCCCACCCCGGCTACGCCCTGTTCGGCGGCGCCATCGTGCCCGCCTGGCGCGAGCAACCGGAGGAGTGGCTGCTGCGCCTGACGCCCGTCGGCTTGACGTGGGGCATCACCAGCGCCGATTTGCGCGACGCCCCCATCTATCCTGGTCTCGTCTGGGGCGCCAACATGGCGATACGCCGCCGCATCTTCGAGGCGGGCGCCCGCTATGACGAAAGCATCGGCCCGCAGGGCGCCAATTACGCCATGGGCAGCGAAACCCGGCTCAACCTGGAGATGCATGCGGCCGGCAACCCATCCTGGTTCTGTCCGCGGGCGCAAGTGGCGCACATCATCCGCGCCCCGCAAGTGCGGCGCGCCTGGATACTGCGCCGCGCCATGCTGTTCGGCCGGGGACAATGCCGGCTGGCGACCTTCGCCCCCAGCGTGGAGTTATTCGGCGTGCCGCGCTGGATGCTGGGCAGATATGTGCGCGATACCCTGGGCGCCGTGCGGGCCTGGCTGCGGCGCGACCACGCCGACCTGTTCCTGCGCCAGTGGGAACGGGCCTGGCTGCGCGGTTTCTTCCACGAAGCGTGGCGGGGACGGCGCAAACGCTTGCCGCGCATCGTCATCAGCAGTTATTCGGGCGAGCTGGGCGGCATGGAACTGCGCATGGCGCAAGAGGCGAAGATGCTGGGCGCGAATGGTTATGACAGCGTGCTGGCCCTGCGGCGCTTTCCCGGTTTCAGCCAGTGGGCGCAAGGCTTGCGCGCGCAGCAGTTGCAGGTGCGCGTGTATGAGCCTCCCTTGTTTCTCGAACACTGGGCCTGGCGGCGCTGGAACTGGCTGCGCGCCAGGCTCACGGGCGCGTGGCGGCTGCGGCGGCTGCGGCCCGACATCGTCCACGTGGCGTTTTGCTGGACCAGCTATGGCGCTTCCATCCTGTGGCTGGCCCGGCAATGCCGGCTGCCGGCCGTGATCAGCGTGCACAATGCGTTTCCCCTGGAACCGTTCAGCGACTGGCAGCGGCCCCGGCTGCAGGAAGCGTTTCGCGCCGTCAAGGGCGTGTATGCCGTGTCGGCCTCGTCCATGCAGCATTTCCTCGACCTGTACCGCGACATGCTGGCGCCGGAAACGCGGCTGGCCGTGATTCCCAACGGCGTCGATACGGAGACCTTCATCGTTTCGCCGGAACGGAGAATGCTGGCGCGCAAGCAGCTGGGGCTGCCGCTGGACGCGCTCGTGCTCGGCTGCGTGGCGCGGCTGTCGGCACAGAAGCGCCCGCAAGCGCTGCTGGCCCTGTTCGCCCGCCTGGCGCCCCGGTTTCCCAATTTGTATGTAGTACTCGTGGGCACGGGGCCGCTGGACGCCATGCTGCGGCTGCAGGCGCAACAGACTGGCTTGCAGGACAGGGTCGTGTTTGCCGGTTTCCAGCAGCGCGTCGAATGGCTGATGCCGGCCTTCGACCTGCATGTGTTGCTGAGCAAGAACGAGGGTTTCGGCATCGCCACCATCGAAGCGATGGCGTGCGGCGTGCCGGCCGTGGGGACGGATGTGCCGGGCACCCACGATATCCTGCATGACAGCGCCGGCGGCTTGCTGCTGCCGCTGGACGACGAGCACGCCGCCTGCGCGGCCGTGGCGCAGCTGCTGCTGGATGCGCCACGGCGCGCCCGCATGGGACGGCTGGCGCGCGAAGAAACCGTGCAGCGCTATTCGATGCCGCGCCTGGAGCGCCAGCTGCGCCAGTTCTATGCCGGCCTCGTGTAGGCGCCGGTCACGGGGATGAATGCCACCCGCCATTCGTTTTTCTTTTCCTTCGCCGAAAAATACACGGTGCTGTTGCTGGGCATCATCGCCACCATGGTGCTGTCCCGCCTGCTGACGCCGGCCGAAGTGGGCGTGTATTCGCTGGGCGCCGTGCTGGTGGCCCTGGCGCAAGTGGTGCGCGACTTTGGCGTGGGGCAATACCTGATCCAGGAAAAGCAGCTCGATGCCGTGAAATTGCGGGCCGCGCTGGCCACCAGCCTGCTCGTCGCCTGGCTGCTGGCGGGCGTGGTGCTGCTGGCCAGCGCGCCGCTCGCGCAATTCTATGGCGAACCGCGGCTGACCCTCGTGCTGCGCCTGCTGGCCATCAATTTTGTCTTGATCCCGTTCAGCGCGCTGACCTTGCCGATGTTGCGCCGGCAACTGCGCTTTCGCGCCATCTACGCCATCAATGCGGCCAATAGCGCCGTCAACCTGCTGGTGGCCGTGCTGCTGGCGCTGCAGGGCTGCAGTTACATGAGCATGGTGTGGGCGGCGCTGGCCGGTTCCTGCGCCTCGCTGCTGGTGAGCCTGCTGGTGCGTCCCAAGGAGCTGCCGTGGCTGCCTGGACGACGCGGCATGGGCGATATCGGCCGTTTTGGCGCGTATGCGACGGGAGGCGGTCTCGTCGACGAGGCGGGCGTGGCGGCGCCGGACCTGATCATCGGCAAGCTGATCGGCATTGAAAGCCTGGCCCTGTTCGGCAAGGCGCAAAGCGTGCTCAATATCTTCAACCAGGCCATCACCAGCGCCATTTCTCCCGTCGTGTTTCCCCTGTTCGCGGCGCGTGCCCGCGGGGAAGGGGGGCAGGGCGGGGCGGAACTCGTGTATCTGCGCACGATCAGTTACATGACGGCGCTGGCCTGGCCGTTCTTTCTCTTTCTCGCCTGCATGGCTTTGCCCCTGGTCAAGGTGGTGTATGGCTCGCAATGGCTAGGCTGTGTGCCCTTGATCCGCATCATGTGCCTGTCCTCGGCCGTGTATAGCATGTTCAGCATGGCCCGCTACCTGTTCGTGGCGACGGGCCAGCTGCAGGCGCAAGTGCGGCTCGATGCCTGCGCCGGCGGCATCAAGGTGGCGCTGCTGCTGGCCGCGGCGCCGTTCGGCCTGGTGGCCGTGGCCTGGGCCGTGGTGCTCAGCAACGTGCTGCGCAGCTGGCTGAACTACGGCTGTCTGCGGCGCTTGAGCGCCCTGGACTGGCGCATCCTGGCGCGGGCTTTGCGCAAGAGCCTGCTGCTCTGCGGCGTCAGTAGTGTCGCGCCCGTCGCTGCGCTGCTGTGGCTGCCCATGGACACGCCGGCGCTGCTGGCGCTGGCGGGCACGGCGCTCGTCACCTTGCTGTGCTGGCTGGCGGGGATTTTCCTGTTGCAGCATGAGCTGGCCGGAGAATTTTTGTTATTGCAACGCAAGCTGGCGGGACGCTGGCTGGCAGTCAAATGGACGAAAGGATGACCATGCGTGTCGGTATCTTGTCCTACCCGATGCTGTTCCAGCGCGACGGCGGCTTGCAGATCCAGGTACGCGAAACCATTGCCGCGCTGAACCGGCTGCCCCAACTGCCGGCGCGTCCCCTGGCCGTGCAGCTGGTCGACGCCAACCATCAGCGGCTGGCCGATTTCGACGTGCTGCACGTGTTTTCGGCGAGCAATGGCACCTACCGCATCATGGAAATGGCCAGCGAGCAAGGCGTGCCCGTGGTGCTGTCGCCGCTGCTGTCGCCGGGCTGGGGCCGGGCCAGCGCCTGGCGCGCGCGGCTGGCCGACCGGCTGGCGGGGCGCCTGACGGAGTGGATGGTACAGACGAGCTATGCGCAGACGCGGCGCGCCCTGCAGCTGGCCGACGTGGTGATTGCCCTGGGCGAGGCCGAGCGCGACGCCATCGTGCACGGTTTCGGCATGCCGGCGCAAGCCATCCGCGTCTTGCCGAACGGGATCAACCCGCATTTCTTCACGGCCAACGGCGACCTGTTCCTGCGCGAGACGGGCATCGCGGGGCCGTTCGTGCTGATGGTGGGCAGCATTTCGCCGTATAAAAACCAGCTGGGGCTGGCCCAGGCGCTGGCGGGCGCCGGCTTGCCCCTGGTGCTGATCGGCGCCGCGCCGCGCGAACAGCAAGCGTATCTGCAGCAATTGCTGGACTTGCCGCACGTCAGCTGGCTCGGCGCACTCGACCACGCTGACCCGCTGCTGGCCAGCGCCTACCATGCGGCGGCCGTGGCGGCCTTGCCCAGCCAGGGCGAAGTGTTTCCCTTGAGCGTGCTCGAAGCGCTGGCGGCCGGCACGCCCGTCGTCATGACGGCGCAAAGCGCGCTGGACTTGCCCGATTCCGCGTTTGCGCTGCGCAAGGTGCGCTGGGACGATGGCGCCGCGCAGCGCCAGGCCATCCTCGCATTGCTGGCGCTGCCCCCCGGACGCGCCCGCGTGCAAGCGCTGGTGGAGCGTTTTACGTGGGAACGGGTGGCGGCGCAGATCGCCGAGTGCTACTACCAGGCGCAATCGCTGCCTGCCAGGAGGCAACATGCTGTTTAATTCCTTCGCCTTCCTGTTCGGCTATCTGCCCATCGTGCTGGCCGGCTATTTTCTGCTGGACCGCTGGGCCACCGCCGGCGCCTCCGCCAGCTGGCGCCGCCTGGCGCCGGCCACTTGGCTGGCCGGCGCATCGCTGTTCTTCTATGCCTGGTGGGACGTGCGCTACCTGCCGCTGCTGCTGGCATCCATCTGCGTCAATTACGGCGCCGGGCGCCTGATCGGCGCGCGCGCAGGCGCGGCCCGCAAGCGCGTGCTGCTGGCGGCGCTGGCGCTGAACCTGGGCTTGCTCGCCTACTATAAATATGCGAACTTCTTCATCGACAGCGTGAATGCCGTCGCCGGGCTTGCTGGTGCCGGTGCTGGCGCTGGCAGCCTGCCGTGGTCCGGCCTCGACATCATCCTGCCGATCGGCATCTCGTTCTTTACCTTCACGCAGATCGCCTTCCTCGTTGATTGCTACCGGGGCGAGGTGCGCGAATACCGTTTCATCCATTACGTGCTGTTCGTCAGCTACTTTCCGCACCTGATCGCCGGACCCGTGCTGCACCACCGCGACATGATGCCGCAATTCGCCGACCCGGCCAACGCCCACCCGCGCGCAGCCAATTTCGCCATCGGCCTGTCGATCTTTACCATCGGCCTGGCAAAAAAAGTGCTGATCGCCGACAACTTGTCGCCGCTGGCCATCCCCGTCTTCGCGGCCGGCGCCACGCCCACCCTGATCGAAGCGTGGATCGGCGTGCTGGCCTACACTTTCCAGCTGTATTTCGACTTTTCCGGCTATTCCGACATGGCCATCGGCCTGTCGCGCCTGTTCGGCGTGAAATTGCCGCTGAACTTCAATTCGCCGTACAAGGCCGCCAATATCGCCGACTTCTGGCGCCGCTGGCACATGACCTTGTCGCGTTTCCTGCGCGACTATCTGTATATTCCGCTGGGCGGCAGCCGGCGCGGCGAGGCCATGCGCTACCGCAACCTGATGCTGACCATGCTGCTGGGCGGCCTGTGGCACGGCGCCGGCTGGACCTTCGTCATCTGGGGCGGCTTGCACGGCCTGTACCTGGTGCTGCAGCAGGCGTGGCAGCGGGTCTTCGGCGCGGCGCGGGCGTACCGCTGGCTGCGCTGGTGGCCTGGCTTGTTGACCTTTCTTGCCGTCATGCTGGCCTGGATCTTTTTCCGTGCGCCCGACGTGGCCACGGCCTGGGATATCGCGGGCGCGCTGGTGGGCGCGAACGGCGTGAGCCTGCCGCGCGGCCTGGCCAGCCATGGGGCCAGCCTGGCGCAGTGGGGCCTGCATCCCGCGTTCGACGGCATCCGCTGGATCGAACTGGCGGGACCGGGCTTGCCCGTGCTGCTGGCGGCGATGCTGCTGGCCTTCAAGGCGCCGAATACGCAAGAAATATTCTTTCTCTACGAGCCCGCCATTGAAAGAATCTTTCAGCCGGCAGGGCGCTGGGCCTTCAGCTGGCGCCCCACGCGCCGCTGGAGCGTGGGTTTCGCCGCGCTGTTCATCGCCTGCATCTTCGGCATGAACCGGGTCACCGAGTTTCTCTATTTCCAGTTCTGAACATGGACACCGCCGCCCGCCATTACCTCACCGGCTTTTTCGCCTGCGTCGGCCTGGTGCTGGGCGCCGTCTCCTTGCTCAATTACCAGGTCGACCCCTATCTGCTGCACCAGTGGGACAGTCCCTTGCTGCAGCGCCCGCGCCAGCTCAATGAAAAGCTGGGCGCCTGGGCCAAGACGTATGCCGTGGCGCGCTACCGTCCCGCCGTCATCTACATCGGCAATTCGCGCACGGAACTGGGCTTGCCGACGGGCGTGCGCGCCTTGTTCGACGGCAAGAGCGTCTTCAACAGCGCCGTGTCCGGCGCCTCGATCGGCGACGCCATCCGCCTGGCCGAGCATGCGGCCAGGGTCAGCCGCGTCGAGACCATGGTGTGGGGCGTCGACGCGCCCACTTTTTCCCTGGACATGGGCGCGGCGCGGGTGGAAGACAGCCTGACGGGCGCCGAGCACGGCTTTTTCGCCCGGCGCGCTCTGGTCAACCTGAAGCGGGGCCTGACCCTGGACATGACGGAAGACAGCGTGCGCATCCTCACGGGCAAGGCCGGCGACGTCTGCCGCTCCAACCTGGCCTTGTACGGGCAGCGCGACGAGACGTGCACCCGCAAGGGCATGCGGCACTGGCTGGGAACGAAGGACGCCATTCCCGTGCGGCTGCAGGAATTCGGCGACGGACTGGGGCCGACGCCGCCCTCGACACTGGCGCTCGACGCCAGCATCGGCAAGTTGTGCCGCAGTGGCCTGCGCCTGCGCCTGTACATCAACCCCACGCACGCGCTGACCTTGTACGCGCTGCACTGGCGCGGCAAGTGGGATGCCATGCAAGTCTGGCAGCGGGGACTGGTGCAGCTCGTCGAGCGCCACCGCCTGCACGGCTGCGACGTGCGCCTGCATGATTTTTCCGGCTTCAACAGCATCACGACGGAAGCGACCCCGCTCGTCAGCGGCAAGCCCGACATGCATTATTACTGGGAAGTGTCGCACTACCGGGACAATGTGGGCCGTTTGATCCTGGCGCGCCTGTTCGGCGGCGACACGCCGCCGCCGGCCGATTTCGGCGTGGAGCTGACGCAGGCCAACGTCGACGACCACCAGGAGGCCATGCGCGCGGCGCGCGACCGCTATGGCGTGGAACACGCGCGCGAGGCGGCCTATGCGCGGCGGGTGCTGGACGGACCGCTGATCCGGCGCTGAACGCCATTTCTCTACTCATTTTGCTACTTCCCGTGCCGACCATGGATACCACCGCCCGCCGCTACCTCGCCATCTTCTTCGCCTGCGTGCTGGCCGCGCTGGCCCTCGTGTCCGCCGTCAATTACCACGTCGATCCGTATCTGCTGCACCAGTGGGACAGCCCGCTGCTGCAGCGATTGCGGCCGACGACCGAAAAGCTCAGCGTGTGGGGCAAGACGTATGCCGTGGCGCGCTACCGGCCGGCCGTCGTCTACATCGGCAATTCGCGCACGGAAATGGGCTTGCCGACGCATCGCGTGCGCACCTTGTTCGAAGGCAAGAGCGTCTTCAACAGCGCCGTGTCGGGCGCCTCCATCGGCGAAGCCATGCGCCTGGCCGAGCATGCGGCCAGGGTCAGCCATGTCGACACCATGGTGTGGGGCATCGACGCTCCCTCGTTCTCGCTGGAACTGGGGTCGGCCGGCGTGGAACCGGGCCTGACGGACCCCGGCCCCGCGTTTTTCGCGCGGCGCGCCTTGCTCAACATCAAGCGCGGCCTGACGGTCGACATGACGCGCGACACCTGGCGCATCCTCAGCGGCAGCTATGACGGCGTGTGCCTGTCCAGCCTGGCCTTGCACGGCCAGCGCGACGAATCCTGCCTCACCAGCCGCAACCGTACCTGGACCGGCACGGCGCGCGCTTTCACGCCGCGCCTGCAGGAATTCAGCGACGGCCTGGGACCCACGGCGCCCGCGCTGCACGCCTTCGATGCAAGCGTGGGGAAACTGTGCCGCGGCGGCACGCGCTTGCGCCTGTACATCAATCCCACGCATGCGCTCACGCTCGACGCCCTGTACTGGCGCGGCAAGTGGGCTGCCATGGAAGCGTGGCAGCGCGACCTGACGAACATGGCCGGACGCTACCGGCGCCAGGGCTGCGACGTGCGCCTGCTGGATTTTTCCGGCTTCAACAGCATCACCAGCGAGCCGATCCCCCAAGTGACGGGCGCGCGCGAGATGCGCTATTACTGGGAAGCATCGCACTACCGCGACAATGTGGGCCGCATGATCCTGGCGCGCCTGTTCGGCGGCCCGGAGCCGCCGCCGGCGGACTTCGGCGTGGAGCTGACGCAGGCCAGCATCGACGCCCACCAGGCGGCCATGCGCGCCGCGCGCGAGCGCTACCACGCGCAGCACGCCGAGGAAACGGCCTACCTGCGCCACGCGCTGACCTTGCCCCGCGAACCCAAATAGGCGACCGGCGGCGCCAGCCGTACGGCGTGGGGCAGGGCGCTTGCGCTATGATAATGTTTTGCCATCCAGCAAGTTCCAGGACTCCCCATGAAAATCGCCTTCTTTGCCAGCCAGCCCTACGACCGCCGTTTCTTCGACGAAGCCTTGCCGGCCCAGCCCGATTCCGCCGGCATCGAACTGGTCTACCACAGCGCCTTGCTGAGCCAGGAAACCGTGGTCCTGGCGCAAGGGGCCGACGCCGTGTGCGTCTTCGTCAACGACGTGCTCGACGCACCCGTGCTGGAAGCCTTGCACGGCTACGGCGTGCGCGCCATCCTGCTGCGCTGCGCCGGCTACAACAACCTCGACCTGGAAGCGGCCAGGCGCCTGGGCCTGTTCGTCGCCCGCGTGCCGGCCTACTCGCCGGAAGCCGTGGCCGAATACACCTTGGCCCTCGTGCAGACGCTGAACCGCCACACGCACCGCGCGTATGCCCGCGTGCGCGAAGGCAATTTCTCGCTGGACGGCTTGCTGGGCGCCACCCTGCACGGTAAAACGGTCGGCATCGTCGGCACGGGCAAGATCGGCCTTGCGACGGCGCGCATTTTCAAGGGTTTCGGCTGCACGGTGCTGGGCCACGACCCGTATCCGGCGCCCGCGTTCGCGGACCTGGGCACGATGGTGGAGCTGCCGCGGCTGCTGGCCGAGTCCGACATCGTCTCGCTGCATTGCCCGCTGATGGAGAGCACGCGCCACATGATCAGCGAAGCAACCTTGCCGCAGATGAAGAAGGGCGCCATGCTGGTGAATACGTCGCGCGGCGGCCTGATCGATACGGGCGCCGTCATCGAGGCGCTCAAATCGCGCCAGCTCGGTTCGCTCGCCATCGACGTGTACGAGCAGGAAAGCAATCTGTTCTTCCAGGACCGCTCGTCCGACATCATCGACGACGACATCTTCCAGCGATTGATGACCTTCCCGAACGTGCTGGTGACGGGCCACCAGGGCTTCTTCACCATGGAAGCGCTGCGCGAGATCGCCGCCATCACGTATCACAACCTCGCGTGCTTCCGCCAGGGCAAGGCGTGCGAAAACAGCGTCTTAACTAGCTGATACTTGCTTCCTGGGCTTGGGCGGCGGCTTGGGTTTCGGCAGCGGCAAGGCGTCCGCCGTGCGCCGCGCCAGCTGGCTCAGCCAGTCGCGCTCGTCCCACAGCCCGCCATCGATGAGGAAATACGGCTTGGCTTGCGGATAGGGCGGCGCTTCCTGCAGCGTGCCTTGTGCGCTGATCCACGCGCGGCCCGCGTCCGTCGGCTTGATGAACAGCTGGTCGTCGGCGACGATGGCGAACATCTTGCCGTCGCAATACAGACCATACTCGCCAAACATTTTTTTCGCGCTGACGCCGCCCGCGCCCGCCAGCTGGTCGAGCAAAAAATCCACCGTGCCTTGCTGTGATGCCATGTCGTCCTCCGTGTGAAAGAACAGTGTAGCGCACTGGCCAGGATGGGCCGCGGCGGCTACACTGTCGCCATTATTTATTTTGCATTAGCTATTTTGCCATGACACCCCAGCATCTTGTTCACCGCGGCATCCGCATCGCCACCTTGGCCGCCGGCGATGCCATCGAATCCCATTGCGCACCGGGCCAGACGGCCATCCGCGAGCAGGGCGACGGCTGGTGGCTGTACTTTATCGACGAGGATGGCAAGGTCGACGGTTATGACAGCCCGTTCGCCAGCCATGCCGAAGCGCTGTGGGCGGCCAAGGCCGCAGCCGAGTTCAGCGCGCAATGAAGGCCAGTCCATGGGCTTTCCTGGGCTTGCCGCAAGCGCCCGTGCCGGAAGCGGAAAGCGCGGACTACGGCGCCTGCCGCGCCGACCTGCACGGCAAGCGCCTGGTCTTGCGCGTGGCGAAAACCACGCCGACGAAAATCGGCCAGTTCGTCACCGTCTGGAAGCGCCCCCATCCCGATGCCGACATCGCCCCGCTGGATGAAGCGGACCCCGTCGACATCGTCATCATCGCCGTGGCTGACGACGTTGGCGACGGTGCGCGGCACGGCTTTTTCATTTTCCCGCGCAGCGTGCTGATCGAGCGCGGCGTGATGTCGCGCGCCGCCCAGGGCGGCAAGCGTGCGCTGCGCGTGTATCCGCCGTGGTGCGCGCCGGAGTCCATCCAGGCGCAGCGCACGCAGCGCTGGCAGGCGGCGTGGTTTGTGACGGCGGGGGAGCAGCAAAGACTGGAACAGCTGCTCGGGCAGTGATTGTTTCCATTCACCTTAGAATTTATCTGCACCTTGCCACTGTGATATAAGGGCTTGAGAAATCTCTTTTTATCAGGATGGCAATAAAATCTTTGCTGAGGTATTGTAATCGTCCGCTGGCGGCCAGGAGCGGGCAGTTGTGTGCGTTTGTTCCCTCCTATATAGAGACCTTTGCCATCATTGCTCCTACATGCCCACATCACAACTTACTAAATATGCTGGATCACGATGCTTATGAATTGGATGAAAGAGGACTACCAGGTTTCTACTGACGACGGATTGTTACAGCTCGACGTGATATATGAGAATCTCAGCCGCAGCACTTGGGCTCGTGGAATTGACGAGGAGACTGTGGCTAACGCGGTCAAGAATAGTCTCAATTTTGGTCTGTACCATAGAGGCCGGCAGGTCGGATATGCCCGGTTAATTACCGATTACGCTACTTTTGCCTATATGGCGGACGTTTTCGTGATTGAAGAATATCGTGGCAAGGGACTTGGCCGGTGGCTTGTCGAGTGCATGCTGAGCTATCCTGGCGTCGACCGCTACCGGCGGCTGCTTCTAGCGACCACGACTGCCGATTGGTTGTATGAAAAGCTTGGCTTCTCGACGCCGGAAAATCCCAAATTATTCTTGCAGATTAACCGACCAGCCATCTACGAGAAGTAGACAAGGATCGATGACCGGCAGCCCCACGGTCTTTTACGCGGTCTTTCAATTTCTGGGCCAGCTGGCTCAGCTACAAGTCAGGTTGCGACATGGAGTATTCGTTTTCACGCTTGATCATTGCGGCTGGCTTGGCTTGTTCAGTCATGGGCATGGCTGCTATTCAACAGATGCGCCTTGCTTGCCCGCTTCGTAAAGCGACGTACTTTCTGCTGAAATTGGCGGCGTTGATCTGGCTGGTGAGCGGCCCATTTGTCGGAACATTCTACAGTCACGGATTCGATGTGGCGTGGTACATGTTTGGTGCCGCCGTGAGTCTGGCCGGATGTGTCGTTGCCGGCACTGTGCTGCTTGCGTGGGCGGCTTTCACACGGAAAAGGCCAAGTTGAATGTGGAATTTTTTTAAGCGTAAAAATACGCCAGAATTGCCTATCACGCCTCAGATTGTGGCGCAGGTTGAAGTTGAGATAAGTCAAAATAGATCTGCAGAAAAAAATAAAATATCCTTCTTGTGCGCTGAAAAAATTCTTGCGTGTTTTGAAAATTCCCAGGGACTTCTTGCACCTGACAGCGAGAGTGAACTCGACTCGCCGCGGGTACGCCAACAACTCTACAAAATTCTGCTGGAGCGGCCACTCGCGCCATACTCCACGCTAATTCGACAAGTCTTCGAGAAGGAAGTGCAGTATAGAATTGCGCTTTGGGATGGGAAAATAAAAGATGATGGTGATTCTTACGAAGGAATTTATCGTTGTGCCTTCTTGCTTTATCGTCTCGGCAGCACAAGCGATATCCATAGCCTTTGGGTAGCAAAGCATATAAATATGGATATCGGAACATCAATGGGCGTGGAATTTTTTATTGGGGCGGGATTTCAAGCGACAGTTTCATATTTGGCAGAATCGAACTTGCAGGATGCGGATGAAATATCCTCTTACGTAGCTGGCTGGTTCGATCAGGACGATTCAGAAAAATGGCAAAAGCACTGGGAGCTAAGTATGGTGCAGAATATTTCAAGTACCGGCGATTCGTGAAGGCCCACAACGGCGCAGAACCTGCCAACGGCGGCAAGCAGCCGGAATTCGTCGCGCCAGCAAACGCGGGCCGCAATTTATCCGGGAAAATGACCGTCCATGACTGATATTTGACGGCCTGTCGCAATCCCGCATGGCGGCAGGGGGCGCTGACGTATCGTCAACGTTTCCTTCCTGGCATCCGTCCATCACCGTTGAAAGAATCGTTTATGCGAGCTCATCCCCTGGCACTGGTCCTTCCCCTGTTGTTTGCAAGTGGCGCCCGGGCGGACGCATTGGACGACATCGTCAAGGCCGAAATGAAGATGCGGCAAATCCCAGGACTGTCGCTTGCCATCATCGAGAACGGTAAGATTGTCAGGGCGCAAGGGTACGGTGTCACGGAGAAGGGCGGCAAGACGCCGGTCGGCCCGCACACGCTGTTCCAGGCCGGTTCGGTCAGCAAGCCGGTAGCCGCGCTGGGGGCGCTGCACCTGGTAGAGCAGGGCAAGCTTGGCCTTGACGAAGACGTCAATCCCCGGCTGCTCACGTGGAAGCTGCCGGACAGCGCCCTGACGGCTGAACAGAAGGTGACCTTGCGCAGGCTGCTCAGCCATAACGCGGGGCTGACCGTGCACGGCTTCCCCGGCTACGCCCGCAATGCGCCGCTACCCACCGTGGTCCAGGTGCTGAACGGCGAGCAACCGGCGAATACGGCGCCCATCCGCGTTGATATGGTTCCAGGCAGCAAGGTGCGTTACTCCGGTGGCGGCTATACCGTCATGCAACAAATGGTGGCCGACGTGAGCGGCCAGGCGTATCCCGACTACATGCGCGACGCGGTCCTCACGCCCTTGGGCATGCAGGAGAGCTCCTATGTGCAACCGCCGCCAGCCGAGCGCGCGCGCCTGAATGCCAGCGGCCACCTTGCCGACCGCAGCCTGGTGGCGGGACGCTGGCATGTGTATCCGGAAATGGCGGCGGCCGGTTTATGGACCAACGCGTCGGACCTGGCGCGCTTCGCCATCGGCGTGCAGCAATCGCTGGCGGGCACGTCGAATCCGGTCATCTCGGCAGCCTTGACGCAACAGATGCTGACCCCGCAGATAGAGAACGCGGGCCTGGGCGTCTTCCTGCACGGCAGCGGCAGCGCGCAACGCTTCTCGCACGGCGGGCGTGACGAAGGCTTCGACACCTTGTTGACGGCATTTTCCCGCACCGGCCAGGGCGCCGTGATCATGATTAACGCGAATGACAATTCCCGCATGATGGACCGCCTGACCGACGCCATCGGCCGCGCCTACCGCTGGCCGGATGCCGATTACGCCATGTTGCGCAATCACCCAGTCATCAGGATCGATGCCAGGGCGCTCAGCCGATACACGGGCCGCTACGAGTTGGCGAACAACACGATAGGCACCTTCGATATGCAGGGTGGCCGGCTGCGCAGCATTTACGATGGCTTGCCGGACGAAACGTTCGTGCCTGCCGGCGCGCACCGTTTCCATTCGACGTCGCGCAATTGCGAACTGGCGTTCGCCGTCGATGCACAAGGCGAGGTGACAGGCGTCGTCGTGACGACCAAGGACAAAGCCAGCGCGGCGCCGCGCATCGGCCCGCTGATGCACACCTTGAAAGCGCGCACGGACCCCAAGCCTGTGCGTACCCGGAGTGTGCAGGCCTTGCTGGCCGACATTGCGCGTGGCGGCAGCGCCCTGGCCAACTCGGATTTTGCCACGCCGGGCATCAAGAACAACTTTGGCACGCAGGCGATTGGCGAACTCGCCAACGTTAAGTCGCTGACTTTTTTGCACGAGCAAGCTGTTGCAGGCCGCGCGATCGAACGGCATGGCAGCAAGGTGGACAGCGTCCTTGCCTTCCACGTCAGCGGCATCCAGCCGGAGCGCACGCTGCTGGTTTACCTGACGGCGGACGGCTTGTTTGCCGACTTCGATCTGGTGGACGACTGAACGCTGCGGTCGAGCACGGCGTTTCCCTGGAAATAAACAACGAACCGACAATTTCCCATGAAAAATCCCGATACGGACAACAAGACGCTGCTGCCATTAAAAACAGTGACGTTTTCTTTCTTGCTGATGGCATCCGCCTTCGTGCATGCCCAGGCTGGCGATCATGCCCATGCGGAAAAGGCCGATGATTACTCCGCCAGGATTGACAAGCTGATACAGGCGACCAGTCCACGACGTTTTAATGGCGTCATTCTCATCACGAAAAATGGAAAAACAAAATACTCGAAAGCGTATGGCTATGCGGATTTTGAAAACAGGATACCGTTAAGGCTGGACGATAATTTCAGGATTATGTCGAACAGCAAGCAAATGACGGCCGTGCTGATTTTAAGGGAAGTTGAAAAAGGCAAGATAGACTTGCACAGTCCCGTGAGACGATACTTGCCCGATTTGCCGCAAGCCTGGGCCGATCAAGTGACCGTGCATCAATTGCTCAACTTTTCGGCGGGAATCACTGAAATCGACCAGCCGCTGAGCTTCAAGCCCGGGACGGATTTTCTGTATGGCGTGACAACGTATGCCATGCTGGGTCAAATTTTTGAAAGAGTCAGTGGGAAAACGTATATCGAGGCAGCAAATGACTTGTTCAAGGAACTGGGGATGAAAAACAGTTTTTGCTATGAGGAAGATAAGAATAATAAGGTCATCAATGGCTATGTGAACACGGAAAATGTATTCGCGCTGAAAGCGCATCCCGTGCAGGGAAAAGATTGGATCGGCTTCATCCCGGCCGGCGGTATTGTTTCAAATGCAAAAGATTTGACGATCTGGGATGAAAATCTGCATCGGGGAAGAATGTTAAAACCGGAAACCTATCAGCGGATGACGAGTTACGACATATCCAGCCAGCATGTCGCTTTTGGCGATGGGAAGAACGGTTATGGCTACGGCGTTTATGTGAGCGATACAACGCCCATCAAATATATAGGCCACTCGGGAAAAGGCCTGGGCTTTGCATCGATTAAAGTGTATTTTCCTGAAAGAGACGTCGATGTGGTCGTGTTGGAAAATCAATATAGCGAGGATAGCGGCCTCCATTACTATTTTGAAATAAAAATAAGGGAAATAGTAATGAATAGCAATCTTTTAAGATAGAAGGCCCGATTTGCTTCAGGAATATATGGAAGAACACCGCATCTGCGCGATTTGCGGTTTATGTGGTTCGTCCAGCGCCACTGTTTGCGCTTGCTGTGGCTTCACTTTCGCTAGCATGGCCCGCTTGTCGCGCCGGATGAAGTCATCGACAATATGGCATGCCAATCAAGATATCGCCTAAAAAATTCCTGCTGTACCTGCTCATCCTCAGCCCGGCCTGGTATGTCGCCGCATGCTGCGTGTTCTCCAACAGCCGCAAGGCGGCGTTCTATCAAATCCAGACGGGCGATACGCGGCAAGCGGTGCTTGACCGCTTCGGCGCGCCGACACATGTGGAGCGTGCGGGAGTCTCTTTCAAACAGTATTCCACCACGCCATGCGCCGCGCTTTGCGTCGAGCGGCTGTGGTTCGAGAACCGCTTGAACACGGAACTGGAGGTGTGGTCCTTAGAACTGGACCGGCATGGTCGCGTGGTGGGGAAGAATTATCTGATGTCGTCGTAGGCCGCCTGGCTAGGCGACTTTGCTGAGCACATAGCGGTACTTGCCCGACGCCTCCGCCGCGATTTCGTCGACTTCCTCGATAACGACATCCACTTGCGCGCCCAGCCTGGCCTGGAAACCGGTGACGATGGCGGCGCGGGTGGCGTCGTCCAGGCGCGGCTGGCAGACCAGCAGAACGCGCGTGCGCAGCAGGGTTTCCTGGATGATCTTGAAGCTGCGCACCTGCGGCAGTTCGCGCACGATGTAGACGAGGGCCAGGCCGTGCATGACGGTGCCGTCCACGGCGGTGAGGAAATCCGTGCTGCGCCCCTCGATTTTCTGCAGCAGGGGCAGGCCGCGGCCGCAGGCGCACGGCTGCGTGCCCAGCGCGCCCACGTCGCCCGTGGCGTAGCGGATGAACGGGTAGTCTTGCGTGGCCAGGTGGGTGACGACGATTTCGCCCGTCACTCCCGGCGGCAGCGGCTGGCCCTGGCCATCAAGGATTTCCACGATCACGTCTTCGGCCGTGATGTGCATGCCGCCGTCCGGGCATTCGTGGGCGATGAAGCCCGCGTCGCGCCCGCCGTAGCCGTTGGCCACGGGGCAGCCGAAGGCGGCGGCGATCTGCGCGCGCTGTTCGTCGTACAGGCGCTCGGCCGTGACGAAAGCCACTTTCACGCCCAGGCCGTCGAGCGGCAGGTCGCGCGCGCCGGCGTGGCTGGCGATGCGGCACAGGGCCGACGGGTAGCCGAACAGCATGCGCGGACGCCAGCGGCGCAACTGCCGTACGTAGCCGTCGAGGCGGTCGGGCGACATGGCAAACGCGGGCAGCAGGGTGGTGCGCAGCAGCGCATCGCGCAGGCGGCGCACGCGGTCTTGCGCATGCAGCTCGATGGGCGAACCCCACAACACGGCTTCGCGGTCGCCGATGTCGACGCCCCACCAGCGCGTGGCGCGCCACTTGGCGGCGATGTCGTGGCTGACCCTGCGCCGTCCCAGGAAAAACTGCAGCGGCTCGCCGCTGGAGCCGCCCGTGGCGAACGGGCGCAAGCCCACGGCGCGGGCGGACTTGAAACTGTCGCGCGCAGCCGCGATGTCGCGCTTGCGCAGCAGCGGCAGGCGCGCCAGATCGGCCAGCTGCCGCACCTGTTCCGGGTCGAAGCCGCTGCGGGCGAACAGGGCGCGGTAATGCGGCACGTGCGCGCCCGCGTGGCGCAGCAGCGCGCGCAGGCGCGCCAGCTGCCACGCTTCCAGCTGCTGCGCGCTCCACCACTGCGAGCGTTCCAGGCGGCGCAGCAGGCGCGCGCTGTGGTGCCCCTTCAACCATTCGTGCAGGGGAAACAGCCAGCGGGCAACGCAGCGCGTGTAGGCGCCGGGGCGCGGCGCGGCGCGGATGCGGCGGTAATGGGCGGCCAGCCGGGGCGCGATGCCGGGCCAGCCGAAGGTGGCGGCGTGCGCCAGGCCCGCGTCGGCCATGGCCCGCGCACGGGGCGGGTCGCGCAGCAGCGCCACGATGGCGTGCGCCATGGCGGCCGGATCGCCGGGCGGCACCAGCAGCGCCGTCACGCCATCGTGCAGCAGGGCGGGGATGCCGCCCACGTTGGTGCTGACGACGGGCACGCCGCAAGCCAGCGCTTCGAGCACGGAATTGGGCATGTTGTCGGCCAGGCTGGGATTGAGGACGATGTCGCTGGCCTGGTACAGGGCCGGCATGGCGGCGTTGTCGACGGGGCCGGCGAAGCGCACGGCATCGAGGACGCCGAGCGACCTGGCCAGGCGCGCCAGCGCCGCGCGCTGCGGCCCGCCGCCGGCCAGCAGCAGGCGCGCCGTGGGATAGCGCCGTCGCACGAGGGCGAAGGCGCGCACGGCGCTGGCGTTGTCGTACAGGCTTTCCAGGTGGCGCGCCACGAGGATGCACGGGCCATCGGCCGATGCCGGCGCGGCACGTGCGGCGTGGGTAAAACGCTGCAAGTCCACCACGTTCGGCACGATGTGGGCCGTATGGCCATGGCGCTCGAAGACGCCGGCCAGGTAGGCCGAGGGCACGACGATGGCGCTGGCGCGGCGCAGGCTGAAGGCCACCAGGCGCGGCGAGCGGGCGAAAAAAGCGGCCGCTTCGCCACCGCGGTAGTTGAGCAGGGCCGGCTTGCCTTTCAGGCTGGCGATCCACAGCGCGGGCGCGGCCTGCAAATGCCAGGACCAGCCGGAATTGGCCATGATGTGGAACAGGTCGACCGTATTGGCGGCGCGCCACAGGCGCCACAGGTGCACGGGCAGGCGCAGCGCGGCGCGCAGGTAGCGGATGCGCGCCAGCCAGGCTGGCAGCAGGGGGCCGTTGACGGCCAGCAGCTGCACTTGCGCGCCATCGTCGCGCAGCTTGCGCGCCAGTTGCGCCGTCTGATTCGCCATGCCGCCGGCCGGCGGCGGCAGCGGGCCGACCAGCGCGATGCGCAGGCCCGTGAAGATCATGGCATCGCTCCCGCCGCCACGCGTGCCGCCGCCGCGCGCGCATACACGGGCGCATAGCGGCCCACGCTGGCGTCCCAGCTGCGCTCCGTCTCGACGAAGGCGCGCGCCTGGCGCCGCAGCGCCGGCCAGCTGGCAGGCGCCAGCAGCAGGGCCAGTATGGCGTGCGCCAGCGCGTCGGCGTCGCCGGCGCGAAACAGCATGCCCGTCTTGCCATGCTGGAGCAGTTCGCGGTGGCCGCCCACGTCGGACGCCACCACGAGGCGGCCCTGGGCCATCGCCTCGAGCGGTTTCAAGGGCGTCACCAGCTCCGTCAGGCGCATCGGCAGGCGCGGATACACGCAGATGTCGATCAGCTGATAATACGTGGCCACCTGCGCATGCGGCACCCTGCCGGCGAAGACCACGGCGTGGGCGATGCCCAATTGGGCCGCCAGCGCGTGCAGCGCCGCTTCCTGCGGCCCGCCGCCGGCCAGCAGCAGCCGCAATGCCGGCTGCGCCGCCAGCAGGCGCGGCATGGCGCGCAGCAGCAGGTCCAGTCCCTCGTAGGCGTAAAACGAGCCGATGAAGCCGATCGTCAGGTGGCCATGCAGGCCCAGCTTGTGCGCCAGCCAGTGGTCTTCGGCGGCGGTGGCGCTGAAGGCGGCCGCATCGACGGCGTTCGGGATGACGGTGATTTTATGCGCGGGCACGCCGCGCGCGCACAGCTCGCGCCGCAAGCCGTCGCAGATGGTGGTGACGGCGTCGGCGCGGCGCAGCGCGTAGGTTTCCAGCGCCCGCGTGAGCCGGTAGCGCAGGCTGCCGGGCCGGCTGCTGCCATGGTCGGCGGCCGCGTCTTCCCAGAAGGCGCGCACTTCATATACGACGGGGATGCCCAGCGCGCGGCCCGCGTTGAGGGCGGCGATGGCGTTCAGGGCGGGCGAATGCGCGTGCAGGATGTCGGGCTTGAGCCGCCGCGCCAGCCGGCGCAGGCGCACGGCCAGGCCGGTGATGACGGCCACCTGCCGCAGCACGGGCAGGCGCGCCCACCAGCGCGCATCGGGCGCCGTGCGGTAAAAATGCCAGCCGTCGACCAGCTGTTGCGCGCCATCCGTCGGCCCCTGCTTGGCACTGGTGAGCTGCATCGTGTGCCAGCCCAGCGCGCGCTGCTGCCGCAGGATGGCCAGGGTGCGGAAGGTGTAGCCGCTGTGCAGGGGCAGCGAGTGGTCGAGGATGTGCAGGATGCGCATGGATCTACTCCATTGCCATGGCCGGCGCGGGTGCCGGCGCCTGGCGTCCATCGACGGGCAATACCTGGCGCAGGAAGGCCTCGAACATCAGCAGCGCCCACAGGGGCGCGCTGTAGTCGCGCCGCCCGCTCGCATGCTGTTCCAGCAGCAGGCGCACGTAATCCATGTCGAACAGGCCGCACTGCGCCAGGGTGGGGCCCAGCAGCCGCTGTTGCAGGCGCTGGCGCAGCGGGCCGCGCAGCCAGTCGGCCAGCGGCACGGAAAAACCCATCTTCTGGCGGTACAGCAGGGCGTCGGGCAGCAGCGGGCGCAGGGCTTTTTTCAGCAGGTACTTGCCTACGCCGCGCCGCAGCTTGAACTGCGGCGGCAGGCCGGACATCCACGCCACCAGTTCATGGTCGAGCAGGGGCGAGCGCACTTCCAGCGCATGCGCCATGCTGGCCCGGTCGACTTTGGTGAGGATGTCGCCGGGCAGGTAGGTTTTCAAGTCCAGGTACTGCACCTGCGACAGCGGGTCTTGCGCGGGACTGGCCAGCGCGTGGCGGCGCAGCACTTCCACGGCGCGGTAGCCGTGCAGGCTGCGCCGCAGCTCGGGACTGAACAGGCGCGCGCGCATGGCGTCGCCCAGCAGGCTGACGCCGTGAAAATACGCGTCCGTCGTGTCGCGCGCCAGGCCTTCGAACGTGGTCTTGGCGCGCAGGAAGCGGGGCGCCCAGTCGGCCTTCGGGTACCACCGCCCCAGGGTGCCGAACAGCGACTGGCGCAGGCCGGCCGGCAGCAGCGGGTCCATGGCCTTGCGCACCTTTTCCTCGCGCGTGTGCAGGCGGTAACGCCGGTAGCCGGCCAGGCTTTCATCGCCGCCGTCGCCCGACAGGGCCACCGTGACGCGCTGGCGCGCCAGCTGGCAGACGCGGTAGGTCGGCATGGCGGAACTGTCGGCGAACGGTTCGTCGTACAGGTTGGCCAGCAGGTCGATCAGCTCGAAGTCGTCCTGCTCGACCTGGCGCGCGTGGTGCGCCGTGGCGTAGCGGCGCGCCACCAGGTCGGCGTAGCGCGCCTCGTTGTACGCCGGGTCGCCGAACGAGATGGAACAGGTGTTGACGGGCGTGCTGCTGGCCCCCGCCATCAGCGCCACCACGGCGCTCGAATCGACGCCGCCCGACAGGAAGGCGCCCAGCGGCACTTCGGCCACCATGCGGATGCGTACGGCTTCGCGCAGGCGCGCCAGCAGCTCGTCGGCCGCCTGCGCTTCGCTGGCGGGCGGGTTCGGCGTGAACGGAACGTCCCAGTACGACTGTGGCGCGGGCAGCGGCTGGCCGGCGCGAATCGACAGGGTATGCCCGGGCGGCAGCTTGCGCGCGTGCTGGAAGATGCTGCGCGGCTCGGGCACGTAGCCGTAGGCGAAATACTCTTCCACGGCCAGCGGGTCGAGCGCGCGCGGCATGGCCGGATGCGCGAGCAGGGCCTTGAGTTCGGAGCCGAACAGCAGGGTGCCGTCGTCCGCCTCGCCGTAGTACAGGGGTTTCACGCCAAGGCGGTCGCGCGCCAGGAACAGCAGGTGGCGCCGGCGGTCCCACAGGGCGAAGGCAAACATGCCGCGCAAGCGCTGCACGCATTGCTCTCCCCATTGTTCCCACGCGTGGACGATGACTTCCGTGTCGCTGCTGGTGCGGAAGGCATGGCCGAACTGGCGCAGTTCCGCCATCAGGCTGCGATAGTTGTAGATTTCGCCATTGAAGACGATGGCGACGCTGCGGTCGGCGTTGAACAGCGGCTGCTGGCCGCTGGCCAGGTCGATCACGGACAGGCGCCGGTGCGCCAGGCCCAGTCCCGGCTCGCGGTGCAATCCCCCTTCGTCCGGCCCCCGGTGGCGCAGGCTGTGGTTCATGCGCGCCAGCAGCAGCACGTCGATGTCGCGCTGGCCCTGCAAATCAAAGATGCCGCTGATGCCGCACATGGGAGGCCTTTCAGGGAGTGGTGGACAGGGTGGAGGGCTGGCGCGCGCCCGTCAGGCGGTCGTACACGGCCAGGTAGGCGCCGGCCATGGCGGGCAGGCTGTGCTCGGCCAGCACCTGGCGCCGCCCGCGCGCGCCGTGGCGCGGACCCAGTTCGGGCATGCTGTAGTAGTCGAGCATGGCGTCGGCCAGCATCTCGGGCGAGCCTGGCGGCACCAGGGTGCCGCTCCAGCCCGACTGCACCAGTTCCTCATTGCCGCCCACCTGCGTGGCGACGATGGGCAGCCCCGTCGCCATCGCTTCGAGGATGGTGTTCGAGCTGCCTTCGGCCAGCGACGGCAGCACGAACAGGTCCATGGCGCGCAGCAGCTGCGCCACGTCGTCGCGCGCGCCGGGCAGCCAGGCAAGGTGCGCCACGCCGGACTGGCGCAGCAAGTCCAGGCAGGCCTGGCGGCACGGTCCGTCGCCGACGATGATCAGGCGCAGGCGCGCGCGGGCGCCCGGCTGCGCCAGCAACAGCAGGAAGGCGTGCACCAGCGAGGCGTGGTCCTTGACGGCCGCCATGCGGCCCACGCTGCCGATGACGAAGGCGCCGTTGCATAGGAAGCCGGGCGGACCCACGGCGGCCGGCGGGCCCAGGCGCGGATGGAATTGCACGCTGTCGACGCCATTGCCGATGTGCGACACCTGCGCGGGCGCCGCGCCGATGGCGTCCACCAGCCATTGCCCCAGGTCGGCGCTGACGGCGATGAAGTGCTGCACCAGCGGCAGCATGCATTTGCGCAGCAGCCGGTACTTGCGGCGGGTGCCGTGCAAGTCGCTCATGTCGCGCCCGTGTTCGCCATGCACGCGCAGGCGCACGCCGGCCAGGCAGGCCAGCAATTGCGCTTCGAGGCAGCCCAGGTTGCGCGTGTGCACCAGCGTCGGGCGCAGCTGTTTCAGCACGCGGTACAGGTGCACGTAGTGGCGCCAATCCTTGCCCTCGCGCTTGTCCAGGCTGATGATGTCGACACCGGGCGTGGTCAGGCGCTGGCGAAACGCGGTGGCGTTCTTCAGGCAGACGATGGCGTGCCGGTAGCGTTCCGGCGGCAAATGGTTGATCAGGTTGACGAGGCCGTTTTCCAGCCCGCCCACGTCGAGCTGGTGGATCACGTGCACGATCAGTGGGGCCGTGCTGGCCGCCGGCGCGCGGCCCGTCTCGGTGTCAAGGGCCATGCGGCAACTCCTGCAAGCGTTGTTCGATGACGGGCAGCGCTGCCCGCAGGAAGGCTTGCAGGTGCGCGCGCGGCGGCGGCGCCAGCTCGTCGTAGGCGGCAAAGACGATGAGGTCGGCGCCATCCTGGCGCTTGCCCAGCAGCTTGGCTTGCGCCAGCAGCAGTTTCACCAGCACGGGACGGGCCGTGACGACGCCGCCCTGGCGGTAGACGCGCCATACCAGCAGGCGCTCGCCGCCGTGGGCCAGCACGCTTTCGCGCACGTCCAGGGCGCCGCCGGGCAAGCCGACCTGCCGCACGCGCTGCGCCAGGGCCGTCCAGCGCGCGCCGTAGGGCGACGATAGATGCGTCAGCAATTCGGCATCGCGCACCTGGCGCGCATACCAGCGCAGTTGCAGTCCGACCGGCGCGCCGTCGCCGTCCTGGCGCGCATACGTGGCGGCAAACAGCGCGGGCTTGCCCGCATACGGCGCTTGCCAGTTAATATTCCCCGGTGCCGCATCGTGCAGGCGGCGCCAGGCGGGCGGATCGGGCAAGGCCAGCGCGATGGCGGGCAGCGCGGCGCCGTCGTCGCGGTGGCTGGCCAGCGCCAAGGCCGGCCACAGGGCCGCCAGCAGCAGGCAGGCGATGCTGGCGCGCACGATGGCGCGCAGGCTGGCGGCGCCGGCGCCGGGGCGGACGGGCAAGGCGGCTGGCAAGGTAGGTGGCGCCGGCGGCAGTTCGCGCCAGCGCGCGGCCAGCCAGAACAGCAGCAGCGCCACCAGGCCGAAGAACAGCCAGCCGTAGATCAGGTGGTCGACGCCCACGGCCAGGCGCATGTTGCTCAGGTGGCCCAGCATCACGATCATATAGGCGCGCACGCCATTGGCGAGGATGGGCACGAGCAGCGCGGCGGCCATGACGGCCAGGCGCCGCCGCGTGCTGTGGAAGTTGACGTGCGTGAACAGGGCGCCCAGGGCCAGCGCGGCGATCAGGTAGCGCAAGCCGCTGCACGCTTCCACCACCGACCAGTTGCCGGTGGGCAGGGAAAAATTGCTGCCATCGCGAAACACGGGTACGCCCGTCCATTGCAGCGCGGTGACGGTGAAGGCGGCCGTGAAGTCGATCAGCGGTTCGAGGAAGACTTCGCCAAACGGCACGGCGAGAAACAGGTACGCGAGGGGAAAGGCCAGCAGGCGCACGGCCGGCCAGCCGAGGATGGCCAGCACGCAGGCGGGCAGCATGGCCGTGGCCGCATATTGTTCCACCACGGGCACGTTGGCGGCGTCGGCCAGGAGCCAGGCCAGGCCCAGCGCGCCCAGCAGCAGCAAGCCCGGCCGCGACGGCCGGGGCGCCAGCGCCGCCAGGCGCGCGCGCCGGCGCCAGGCCAGCCAGCAACTGATGGGCACGATCAAGAAGCCGTGCGCGAAGGTTTGCGAGCGCGACCACAGTTCCAGCATCGACCAGAAGGTGGCGTGGTACAGCAGCACGACGGCGGTCAGGGCCAGCAGCAGGAGCGGCAGGGCATGCCGCTGGCCATGCCCGTCCGGCCGGACGGCCGCATCCGGCAAGCAGGCCACCGGGTCGAGTTGCACGCTCATGTGGAGGGTTCCCGCATGGGCAGCACGGGCGCGGCGGCGCCGCCGGCAGGTGTATTCGACCCGGCCTCAGCCTCGGCCGATATGCCCAGCATGGCGCCCAGGCCGCGCAGATTGCGCTCCCAGTCGTAATCCTGCAAGACCAGCTGGCGCGCCGCCGCGCCCATGGCCGCGCCGCCCGCTTCGGCCGCGCCGTCCTGGGCATGGCGCAGCACGCGCGCGGCATGGTGGATGAATTCGGCCTCGTCGCGCGCCAGCAGCAGTTCCAGGCCCGGCTGGGCGGCGATGCCTTCCAGCGCCTGCGGCGTGGCCAGGACGATCTTGCCCATCGCCATCGCTTCCAGCACCTTGTTTTGCACGCCGCGGGCGATGCGCAGGGGCGCCACGGCCAGGGCCGCGCCCGCCAGGTAGGGGCGGATGTCGGGCACCTTGCCCG
Source organism: Janthinobacterium sp. SUN033 (assembly GCF_030397595.1). NCBI lineage: Bacteria > Pseudomonadati > Pseudomonadota > Betaproteobacteria > Burkholderiales > Oxalobacteraceae > Janthinobacterium > Janthinobacterium sp. SUN033. The sequence goes on along the minus strand of NZ_JAPQNV010000001.1, from coordinate 1,223,383 downwards.
TCACCACCACGCCAGGAATCCTGGCCAGCGCCGTCACGGCGGGCACGGGCGCGCTGCCGACGATATAGAACTGCAACCGGGGAAACTCGCGCCGCAGGGCGGGCCAGACGTGGCGCACGAACCATTGCACGGCGTCGACATTCGGCCAGTAATCCATTGCGCCCGTAAACACCAGCGCTTGCACGCCGGCCGGATACACGCCGGGCCGTGCCGGCTGGGGCGTGAAATACGCCGTGTCGACGCCGTTGTTGAAGTATCCCGTCTTGCGCCGCGCCATCGGCGCGCACTGGCGGAACAGGGCCGCCTCGGCCGGCGAAACGAAGCTGGCGGCCGTGAATTGCTGGGCGATATGGCGCTCGTACTGCAGCAGCAGCTGCGCTTCGCGCCGGTACAGCAGCGACATGGGCCAGGGTTTGCTGTCGCCGTACTGGCGCCACTTGTCGGAATCGACGTCGACGAAATCGATCACGCGGTGCAGGGCGCGGCCCGCGCTGCCGTCGATGTATTGCGCCATGGGCCCGGAAAAGGCCAGCGCATGGCGCACCTTGCCGCCGGACAGCAAGCCGTCGACCCATTGCAGCAGCCGCGCATCGCGGTAATAGTGCACGCTCATGGCTTGCCGCGACAGCAGCGCCTGCATGGCGCGCCAGCGGGCCGTGCCGCGCTGCAAGCCGATGAAGCGCGTGCTGGCGCACAGGGCGGCCACGGTTTTCGTGTGCCGCCAGTCGTCGTCATCGTCGATGAAGCAGCCCAGGTGCACGCGGAAATGCCGGCTCAGGTATTGCAGCATGTGCCACGAGCGTATCTTGTCGCCCTTGTTGGGCGGATACGGCAGGCGGTGGGCGAGGAAGAGCAGTTCGCGCATGGTATGTCCCCTTGCTTAGCCCAGTTGCCGCACGATGTGCGGCCCCAGCAGGTTGGCCAGCGGCAGCGGCAGGCGGCGCCAGGCGCGGATGAACAGCGCGTATTTCGGATTCAGGGGATTGACTTCCGGTAACGCCTTGGCGCGCACGAGCCGGCAGGCATACGGCAGCGGCTGCGGCGTGAAACCCCAGTTCTTCTTGAAATCGTATGCCCCGGTGCCGAGCTTGCTGCGGCCGAAATCGAACAGGCGGCAACCGCGCGCGCTGGCGCGGCGCATCGCTTCCCAGTACATGAAATCGTTGGCGCCCGTGCGGCGCGCCAGCACGCTGCCGCCGCCATAATACGGCAGCACTTCATCGCGGAAATAGAACAGCAGCACGCTCGCTTGCGCCTGCTGGCCGTGATACACGGTGAGGATCTCGCAATCGCCGCCAAACACCGTGCGCAGCAGGGCAAAATGGCGGCGCGCGAAGACGGGCGTGCCCAGCCGGTGCACGCTGGATGCGTAGAGCGGGTAGAAACGCTCGAGGTCGTAGTCGATGGCGCTGTGCAAGCCGCCCGCCATGGCCTTGCGCACGACGGCGCGCTGCTTGCGGGGGATCGCCAGCAGATTCTGTTCCGCCTCGGGGAACAAGGCGCGGCGGAAGGTCGCGTACAGGGGTTTGTGCAGCCAGGCCGCGTCCGGCTGTTGTTCCACCTCGCGCCAGCGGTATTCCAGGTGGCCCACGCCGAGGCGCCGGGCCAGCGCCAGCGCCGCGCCGTCGAGGGCCTGGCGCACGGCCGCGCCGCCGCCCGCGATGCCGCCGTACACGCAAAAGGGCAGCGAAACGAGGGACGAACCGAACAGGCGGCTACGCACATGGGCCAGCGGCAGCACGCCGGCGATGCGCCCGTGCTGTTCCGCGTACAGGAAATGGCTGTCGTGCCGGAAACCCTGCTGCATGACGGTGTGCCAGCCGGCGCGGTGAAAGAAGGTCGCTTCCGGACACGTGTCGACGAAGGCGTCCCAGCGCGCATGTTCGTGCCCCTGCAGCGAGCGCACGGCGATGGCGGCGCTGCCATGCAGCGGGTCGGGAGGAAGGCTGGCCTCGTGCATCATGTGCTTTCCAGAAAAATACGGTCCATGCGGTCCCAGGAGAAATCGCCCGTCAGGCGCGCCAGCCGCGCTTCCATGCGCCCCAGGTTCAGGTAGTGGCGAAAGCGCGTCCTGGCGTCGAGGCCCGCCGGGCGCGGCTGGCCGGGATCGAGTTCCCAAGGATGAAAATAGAATATGCCAGCTTGCCCGTCGCGCGAATTGATGCGTCGCAAAAGCCAGCGCGACAGTGCATACGGCATCAGCCTGAAATAACCGCCGCCGCCGGCCGGCACGTTGCGTCCGCGCAGGCGCACGGTGCTGACGGGCAATTCCAGCACACCCAGCGGTCCCCGCGGGCGCCAGGCGAAGCGGGGTGCGTCCGGCATGCCGTAGTGGTCGTGGCGGATCGGGTAGATGCTGGAACTGTAGTGGTAGCCCGCTTCCTGCAGCACGTCGAAGGCCCACAGGTTGGCCGCGCCGATGGAAAAGCTGGGCGCCCGGTAGCCGTGCACGGCCAGTCCCGTTATCTGCTCCAGGATGGTCTTGCTGTGGCGCACGTCGTCGGCGAATTGCGCGGTCGACTGGTCGCAGGCGCGCTGGTGCGCATAGCCATGGCTGGCCACTTCGTGCCCGGCGTCCGCCACGCGGCGCAGCATGGCCGGATAGCGCTCGGCGATCCAGCCCAGGGTAAAAAAGGTGGCGTGGATGCGCCGGCCTTCCAGCAGCAGCAGGATGCGCTCGATATTCGCCTCGACCCGGCATTCCAGGCGGGGCCAGTCGGCGCGCGCGATGTGCGGCGCGAAGGCGGACACCTGGAAATAGTCTTCCACGTCGATGGTCAGCGCATTGCGCAGCATGGCCGGCGGCATCATGGCGTGCCCCGGCGCGCCGCCAGCCAGGGCGCGACGACGGCGGCGATGCGCTCGGCCGCATGGCCATCCCACAGGGGCGGAAGGCGTCCGCGCTTGCCTCCCGTATCCAGAATGCCCCGCGCCAGCGACAGTATGGCGGCCGGCTGTGTGCCGGCCAGGGTATTCGTGCCGTCGCTGACGGTGACGGGCCGCTCCGTCGTGTCGCGCAGGGTCAGGCAGGGCACGCCCAGGGCCGTGCTTTCTTCCTGCACGCCGCCCGAATCCGTCAGCACCAGGCGCGCCTCTTGCATCAGGCCCAGCATTTCCAGGTAGCCCAGCGGCGGCAGGCTGACGATGGCATGCCGCGCCAGCTGCCCTTCCAGTCCCGCCAGGCGCAGGCCGGCCAGGGTGCGCGGGTGGATGGGAAACAGCAGCGGCAGCCGGTGGGACAGCTGTCCCAGCGCCTGCAGCAGCGCTTCGAGTTGCGCCGGGTCATCCACGTTCGATGGCCGGTGCAGGGTCAACAGGCCATACGCGGGCGGGCAGGCGTGGCCGTGGGCGCGCAGGGTGATGGCGGGCGGCATGGCGCGCGGCAGCTGCTGCCGCAGGCTGTCGATCATGACGTTGCCCGTGAAGTGGATGCGTTCGGCGGCGATGCCTTCGCGCAGCAGGTTGGCGCGCGCGCCTTCCTCGCTGGTCAGCAGCAGGTCGGACAATTGATCCGTCAGCACGCGGTTGATTTCCTCGGGCATGCGCCGGTCGCCGCTGCGCAAGCCCGCCTCGACGTGGATCACGGGCGTGCCGCGCTTGGCCGCCACCAGCGCGCACGCCAGCGTGGAATTGACGTCGCCCACCACCAGCACGGCGTCGGGCGCCAGCGGCGGATGGGCGTCGAGCACGGCGTCGAAGCGGCGCATGATCTCGGCCGTCTGCTGCGCGTGGTTGCCGGAGCCGACGTCGAGGGCGATGTCGGGCGGGCGCATGTCCAGGTCGATAAACAGTTGTTCGTTCATGGCCGTGTCGTAATGCTGGCCCGTATGCAGCAAGGTCACGCGCACGGCGGGCGCATGGCGCGCCAGGGCGCCCAGGATGGGCGCCATCTTCATCAGGTTGGGGCGCGCGGCCACCACGCACAGCAGGTGCGCCGGCGCGGCGGATGACAGCGAAGGGTCGGACATTGCGGGCTCCTTAGAATTGCATGGTGAGCGTGGCGCTGACGCCGTTTTCGCGGTAATCGCCGCCGCGGTTGCTGGCGTGCCGCGTGTGCCGCACGTCGATGCTGGCCGTCATGTCCGGCTGCAGGATGCGCGTGTAGCCGGCCGTCAAGGTGATGTTGTTGTCGCGCCGGGGCGCGCTCAGCGAACGCACGCCGGCGTAGCCGGCATTGACATTGACGGTGGTGCGCGAATTGGCTTGCCAGCCCCAGCCCAGGTTGGCGCCGACCTGGCGCGTGCGGTCTTCGCTGCCGAACTCCACGCCGGGCAGCAAGCCGCTGTCGATGCCGCTGGCCGTTTGCGCCGTGCGGTCGACGGCCGTGACGCCGACGATCATCGTGCTTTTCGCCGTGGCGCGCGCCATCGTCAGCTTCAGCTGCTTTTGCAGGAAATAGCGATGGCTGAAGTAATTGATGGCGCCCCGTTCCGGCCCCAGGCTGTTGGCGTAGCGCAGGAAGGCGTCGATGCGCAAGCGCCGGTCGCGCGCATTGGGAAAGATGCCGCGCCACAGTTGATCGAGCAGCCGGCCCGCATCGCGGTCGCCCAGGCGCGAAAACTGCGTCGGCATGGTGGTGATGTTTTCGCCGTAGCTCAATTGCCAGTTGGTATGGCGCTGCAGGAAGGTGGCGTCCAGGCTGTAGGTGGTGCCAAAGAAGCGCTTGCCCGTGCTGAAGGCCACGCTGGTGCGCGGCGACGGCGTCCACACGCCGCCCAGCGACCAGAAGCGGCCCGCCGGCGCCTTGCCGCTGGTCGACAGATAGCCTTCCTTTTCCATGCCGCCGCTGGCCGTGGCCGCCCACTTGCTGTTGATGGGATAGCGCAAGCCCGCGCTGCTGCGCTGCATGCGCACGGGCGCCAGCTTGCTGTCCTGCGTGCGGCGCACGTCGTGGCTGGCGTTCCAGGTCCAGCCGTTGCCGCGCGGCTCGCCATTAAGCAGCAATTCCAGCTCATCGCTGTGCACGGAGAGCAGGTCGCCGCCGCTGTCGACCGTGTTGCGCGTGTAGCGCAGCTCGGCCGAGGCCAGGCCGCGGAAACGGTGGCGCAGGTAGGGGCTGATGCCCGTCGTGCGCACGGTGCTGGCATTGTCCGTGTCGGGCAGGCCGTCGATCAGTTGCGGGCCGAATGGCGAGATGTTGCGCCGGCTCACGCTGGCGTCCGCATCGATGAAGAACCAGTCCTGCACCAGCTCGGCGTCGGCCGAGGCGCGCAGTTCGTGGGTATCCGTATCGGCGCGCTGCCCCGACAGGTATTTGCGCCAGCTGTAATCGAGGTGCACGCGCAGGCGCGGGCCCGTGCCGATGAGGGCGATGGCGGGCGCGATTTCCGTGATGAAGTCCGATTGCGCCTGGCCGGACGGCGCGCGCAAGGCATTGTCCGTGTAGCTTTCGCGCAGGCGCAGCGACGGTTTCACCAGCCAGTCGACGGCGCCGGCCGGCAGGGGCAGCAGCAGGGACAGGAACGGCAGCAGCGGCAGCGGAACCCGGCCGCTAGTCGTAATAGCCATAGCCGTAGTAGTCGTTGCCGGGGAACGATTTGGTCTTGTTGTAGATCAAATGAATGTGTTCGCATGACTCGATCTGGCGCAGCGCTTCCTTGACGGCGTGCTGCGTCGTCGTTTCCGCCTCGACGACCATCACCACTTGTCCCATCTGCCCGACCAGCGCGTGCGCCTCGCTGGTGATCAAGAGGGGCGGCGAATCGAAGATGACGACGCGGTCGCTGTAGCGGCTGGCAATTTCCGCCAGCAGGCGGCTCATGGCGCGGCTGGCCAGCAATTCCGTCGCATGCTTGTTGCTGCGCCCGGCGGGCAGGATGCTCAGGTTGGCCACATTGGTTTTCAGGATCACGTCGCCCATGGCCAGTTGCGGGTCGAGCAGCACGTCCATCAGTCCCGGCTCCGGCGGCAGGCCCAGCACCTTCAGCACGGACGGGCGCGCCACGTCGGCATCGACCAGCAGCACCGTGATATCCATTTCCATGGCGATGCTCATGGCCAGGTTCACGGCGCAGTAGGTCTTGCCTTCGCCGGGCATGGCGCTGGTGACGACGATCAGGTTGCCGTGGCGGATGGCCTCGGCGCCGCTGGCGCGCGCCTGGCGCAGCAGCGGGCGCTTGATGATGCGGAAATCCTCGGCCACCGAGCTGCGTCCGCCTTCCTGCGTGAGCATGCCTTGCTCCGCCAGCCGGGCCAGGTTCAGGGGGCGGTACTGGGGCGACCTGGCCGCGTCCGCGCCATCCGCACCATTCACGCCATACGGCACGCCGGCCTCGGCCACGCCCAGGATGGTGGGTTCCTGCTTGCCGCTGTCCTTGCTGCTCATCGTCGCTCCCCGGGATCTAGAATTTCAGCAGCGCGGCCGTCATGACCCCGCCGTACAGCACGAACAGGCTGCCCAGGCAGGCGCCAAAGCCGTAGCGTGCGCGGCGGCGGCGCACTTGCTGCAGCGCCGTCCAGTTCATCGATACCGTGCCCAGCACGTTCAAGCCCGTGGCGTCGCGCAGTTCGGCGGGGCTGAGGAAGGTGGGACGCACCTGGCTGATGAGCAAGGCCGTGGCGACGCCGGCCACCAGGGCCGCGCCCAGCGCCGCGCTGAACAGCAGCGGGCGGTTCGGGCCGACGGGCGCATATTGCACCGTGGGCGGGTCGATGATCTTGAAGGCCATCATCTCGGTGGTGGAACTGAGTTCGCCCGACAGCTTGGCCGCTTCGCGCCGGCCGATCAGCTTTTCATAGTTTTCCTTGTTGATGATGTAGTCGCGGTTGAGCTGCGCCAGCTGCGACTCCACCTCGGGCACGGCATTGCTCTGCGCCAGCAAGCGCTCATTGCGCGCGCTGTATTCCTGCACGCGGGCCTTGATGGCAGCTACCTTGGCATCCGCGTCCGTCAGCGCCACCTTCAGCTGCTGCAGCATGGGGCTGTAGTTCTTGCCCGGGTCGCCGGCCGCCGTCTTCAGCTTGCTTTCCTCGATCTTGCGTTCTTCCAGCTGGGCAATGAGGCGCTTCGAGGAAATGATGTCCGGGTGCAGTTCCGTAAATTGCATGCGCAGGCTGTCGAGGTTCTTGTTGAGCGTGGCGATGCGCTCGTCGAGTTCGGGATTCGCGATGGCCGATGCATTCGGTTCCAGGTCGAGCACGGGCTCGTCGCCTTCGATCTGGCTCTGGATGGCCTTGCGGGCCTGCTCCGCCTCGACCAGTTCCAGCTTGGCATTGTTCAGGCTATCGGACGACATCAGCAGCTGGCTGCCATAGTCGATGCCCTGGCGCGGCAGCAGCAGGTTGTTGCGGATCTTGAATTCCTTCACGAGGTTTTCCGCCGCGCTCAGCTTGTCCTCGTAATTCTTGATCTGCTCGTCGATGAATTGCACCGCCTTTTGCGAATCGCCCTTTTTTCCCTGGAAACTGCCTTCGACAAAGATGGTGAGCAGGCTTTGCACCACATCGCGCACCAGCTTCGGGTCGCGCCCGCTGTAGCTGATCGTGTAGATGTCATACGCGTTGGTGCCCGTGATCTTGATGCGGCTCATCAGGTCGTCGAGCTGGGCCTCGTGTTCGCGCACGGTCTTCGAGTCGAGGTCGAGGTCGACCATGCGCATGACGCGCTCCACGTTCGGGCGGCTGAGCAGGGTGCGGCTCATGATGGCAACCTGCTGTTCCGTGTTTGGCACGCTGGTCATGCCGGCCATCAGCGGCTTGAGGATGGTTTGCGTATCGACAAATACGCGCGCCGACGTCTGGAAGTCGTCGGGCAGGGTGATCACCTTGATGAAGCCGACGATGGCCACCAGCCACGCCACCAGCACCGCATGCCAGCGGTACTTCCAGATGCCTTTCAGGCTGGAAAGCAATTGCTGTATCAATTCTTCCATGTCGCTTCCTTCAAGTGACGGTGCTGCACGGTCGATGGGCTGGCGACGGCGTCTTGCAAGAAATGCTTGCCTGTTGAGTAAGCAAAGTATAGGGCGGCTGGGAGGCAAAATTTCCCAAGATGATTGCTTCTTGATACGCCTCAAGGTTGACTTGCCGGGTTTTAATAATCATAGGAAGTTCGCGGCCCAGGCTGGTTCTGCGCGGCCGGCCATGGACGCGCCATCGACTCGAAGAGGCTCCGCATGAATCCGTTTCGCCGTGCATTTGTCTGCAACACGCTGGGCCTGGCCTTGGCCGCCGGCTTGCTGGGCGCCTGCCGCACGTCCCATCCGCTGGCGCCCTCCGACGACAGCGCGCCCATGCACGACTACCTGATCGGACCGGGAGACTCCGTCAACATCATCGTCTGGCGCAATCCGGAAGTGTCGCTGACGGTGGCCGTGCGGCCGGACGGCAAGATCACCACGCCGCTGGTCGAGGATTTGCCCGCCAGCGGCAAGACCTCGACCCAGCTGGCGCGCGATATCGAGCAAGCGTTGGGCAAGTTCATCCAGCAGCCCGTCGTGACGGTCATCGTCACCAATTTCTCGGGCCCGTATGGCGAGCAGATCCGCGTCATCGGCGAAGCGGCCAAGCCGCAGGCGCTGCCGTACCGGCTGGGCATGTCGCTGATGGACGTGCTCATCGCCGTGGGCGGCATCACCGATTTTGCGGCCGGCAACAAGGCCAGCATCATCCGCATGCGCGAAGGCAACCAGCAGCAGCTGGGCGTGCGCCTCGACGACCTCCTGAAGCGTGGCGATATTTCCGCCAACGTCATGATGCGCCCGGGCGACGTGCTGCTGATACCGGAGAGCTTCTTTTAATAGCGGACTCGGCAATATCAAAACAGCACTTATATTTGTCATTTTGTACTTGCAGGCAAATTTCAGCATGCAATTTTGCTATTAAATAGCATATTTCTTCTGTTTTTTTTGCCAGGCGCGGGAACTTCTCCAGTTTTTCTCTTGTCACAAGGCATTGGCTTCAGTCCGTCTCGACGGCGGCCGATGAACGTGAGGACAAGATGAGCTTTGAAGATGAACCCATTATTTCCTTCGACACGCCCGGTACTTTCAATGACCTGGTGGTGGGCGAGGGGCAGATCGATCCGGCCATGGAGCATGAGCTCGACCTGCAGCGCTTTCATATCCGCATGGCCAATTCGCGCGGCCGGCGCGAGGCGGCCAGTTTGCTGATCCGCAAGATGTACGGCTGGCGCGGCTATGCCGTCGACCCCGGCATCGCGCATGCCCTGAATAAAATCACGCTGTTTGCGGAAACGGCCGGCACCACCGTCGGCACCATGACCCTGTGCCTCGACAATGACGAGACCGGCTTGCCGGCCGATGAAAACTTCCGCGACAAGCTCGACATCCTGCGCGAGGAAGGCCGGCGCCTGTGCGAACCGTCGCGCCTGGCCATCGACAAGGGGGTGAGCAAGCGCGTGTTCGCGGCGCTGATTCATATTTCTTATATCTATGCCCACAATATTCACGGCTTTACGGATTACGTGATCGAAGTCAATCCGCGCCACGTGGTGTTTTACAAGCGCATGCTGGGATTCCAGGACTTCGGCGGCGAGCGCGAGTGCACGCGCGTGGGGGCGCCGGCCGTGCTGCTACGGCTGGACCTCGATTACATGGGGGCCCAGATCCGTAAATACGGTGGCCTGATGGAACAGCATGGGGGTGAACGGTCGTTTTACCCCTTTTTTTTTCCGACATGGGATGAGCCTGGCATTACGGACCGGCTGAGGCAGGGGCGCAACTGATCACTCATTTGTTTTTCAGCAAGAGCGTCTGCATGTAGCTGCCCGGAATCGCGTAGGTGATGCCGCTCGGGGCGCTGATAGCCGCTTCCTTGAGGCCCTTGACGTACACCATGTTGACGATGCCGTAGACGAGACCGGTCTCGGGATCGAACAGGGGGCTGCCGCTGCTGCCCGGATACGCCGTCGCGTCCAGCTGGAACACGGTGTAAGGCGCTTTTTGCAGCTGCGCCAGGCGCCGGATGTCGAGGCGCTGCGCGTTTTCGCTGGGCATGACCACCGGCGTCAGCGATGACACGGTGGCGCGATGCGTCACGTGGTGCAGCCCGAGCAAGGTGCCCAGCGGAAAGCCCGTAAACGCCATGGCCTGGCCTTCGCGCACCGTGGCCGCGTCGCCCAGCGCCAGAGCGGGCATGGGCGCGCCCGCCAGGCGCAGCAAGGCCAGGTCGTGTTCCGTGTCCACCGCCTGGACCCTGGCGGGGCGAAATTGCGCCGCCTCGCCCTGGCCCGTGAGGATGCCGATGACTTCGTTCGGATTGGCGTCGAGCAGTTTCTGGATCACGTGGGCGCAGGTCAGCACGCTCAAGCCGTCGCCCGTCACGAAACCCGTGCCGATGAAATTCATCGGCGGCGTGCGCGTCTTTTGCAGGCTGCCCACGCCGACGATGGACGGTTTGATGCGCGCGATGGTTTGCGCCAGCGGCGCATCGGCGCGGCACGGCGCGCTGGCCAGGGCCAGGCAGAATAGGAGGGCGGAAAACAGGGTAGTCATGGCGGCGCGCTTTCAAGGTGGGGAGGTGGCGGGGAGGGCGCGGCTTGCAGCAGCGCGCACAGCAGCATCAGATGGCACAGCAGGGCGAGGCGGGGCACGTCGAGCAGGCTGTCGAACAGGCCGACGACGAGAAAACCCAGCAGGGCGGCGGCGCAGGCCAGCGCGCCCGGTTCGCCCCGCGCGGCGCGGCGCAGCAGGCGCAGGCCGGCCACGGCCAGCAGGGCCAGCATGGTCAGTGCGCCGCACCAGCCCGTTTCCACCAGCAGGTGCAGCGCCATGCTCTTGATATGCCACGGCAAGTGATGGTGGTCGCTGCTGAAAAACCAGTAATTGTTGGCCTGCGTAAAACGGCCGTTGGCGATCAGTTCCTCGCCGCCGGGCGCGCGCAGGCTCAGGTTGTCGACGTCGAGCACGGACGAGGCGGCCGTGCCGCTGACCGCCAGTTCCAGCTGCACGGGCGGGCGCAGCAGCCAGGCGCCCGTGCCCAGCCAGGCGCTGTCGAACGGCACGTCATAGTGTTGCCAGGCCGCCGGCGGATTGCCGGGCGGAGGCAGGCGCAGGGGGATTTCCACGCAATTTTGTGGATACAGCAATTGCCGCTGGCACAGCCGCACCTGCAGCACGGGCATGGGCCCGCTTCTGCGCACGTCGAGCGCCAGGGTGTAGCGCGTGGCGGGCTGCACGCGCAGGCGTTGCAGCAGCCGCAGCAGTTCGCCATAGCCGGCGCTGTAGCCGGGACTGGCCAGGCGCACATAATAATTGCCGGGCGCGTCCCTGTCTTCTGCATACGCGATGCTGGCCGGCACCTCGCGCCCCGGATTGTGCCAATAATAGGTGGCGGGAAAGCTGCCGCTGCCCATGCCGAACAGGCGGTCGCCCCAGTCGGGCGGCTGCATGGCCAGCACTTGCCGCCAATGGCGCAAGCGGCCCTGCATGTCGAAGGCCGTGGTGGCGAAACGTTCGGTGGCGTAATAGCTGGCCGACACGGGGATGGCCAGCAACAGCAGGATGCCGGCCGCGCCCGCGATGCTCAGGCTGGCCCGGTCCAGCCGCCACAGCGGCGGGTGCAAGCGTCCGTTGCACAGCATCAGCATGGCCAGCAGCACGACCAGGCCGGCCGGCAGCAGGGCGGGCGGACCGGCCCAGTGCCAGCCTATCCAGGCGAGATTGCATGCCAGCATGGTCCACGCCATCATCGCCAGGCCCAGCCTGGCTGGCCCCTTGCCGCCGGCGCCGCCCGGCCACAAGGTGCCCGTGAGCAGCATGGCGGCCAGCAGGAACAGGAAATACGGGCCTTTCAGCCAGCCGGCCGTTGGCTGCAAGGCCGGCTCCGGCCACCAGGCGGCCAGCAGACCCTGCAGGCACAGCGCGCACAGCAGGCTGGCCGGCGCCAGGCGCCACGGCAGGGGCCGCGCGGCCAGCACGAAGCTGGCGGCGAGCAGGACGGCGGCGGCCAGCAAGCCCCGGTAGCCGGCCAGGCTGAACATGTACAGCAGCAGGACGGTGCCCAGGCCTGCCAGCAGCAGCTTGAGCAAGATGCCCCGCACGGGCGGCCGGCCGCGCGCTTGCCGCCCCGCGCCGGGCGCCGTCCGCAGGGCTTGCCACAAGGCCAGCAGCATGGCCGCCGCCAGGGCCGCGTACAAGCCCCGTGAAAAGGTGGTGAACGCCGCGTGCAGGGCCAGCAGCAGCAAGGCCAGCGCCGCCTGCCAGCGGCTGCGCGCGCGCGCCAGCCACAGGCCCGCAAAGGGCAAGCTCAGGGCCAGGTAGCCGTCCAGCGCGGCGCCGCCCGTGTGCATGGCGGAAAACGGCGCCGTGATGCGGTAGTCGCTCGACAGGTTCAGCAGGCCGGGAAACACGGCCCGCTCCCACAGGGCGAACAGGGACACCATGGCCAGCCCGGCCAGCATGCCCGGCAGCGCGTAGCGGCGCAGGGCGTGCGGATGCGCGTCGCGCAGCAGCAGCGGCAGCAGCAGCATGCTCCAGGCCCAGGCCTTGCTCAGCCGCAAACTGTTGTAGGGGCTCAAATAATTATCCCAGGCATTCAGGTCGAGCGGCGCCAGCGGCAGGACGCCGCGCAGCAGCGCCGCCAGCCAGGCCAGGCTGCACAGCAGCACACACAGGCGGGCGGCGGGCGACAGCCGCGCCGCTGCCGGCTGGCTGGGTCCGCCCAGGCGCCAATAGCCGCAGGCCACCGTCAGCAACAGCAGCACGTCGATTTCTTCGAGGAAGAACCAGCCCGTCCACGGCGCCAGGTCCAGCACGGGCAGCAGGGCGGGCACGCAGAACAGCCAGCAGGCGGGACGCCAGCACAGCAGCAGGAAATACGCGGGCAGCAGGATGGCAAACAGCAGGCCGGGCCAGCCATGGCCCAGCGGATAATGGCGCAGGGCCAGCACGCAGGCCGCACCCGCCAGCAGGGCCAGCGGCCGCGCCGCCACGCCGGGCATGGCCGCTTGCACAGCCATGGCCTACAACTGGGTCAGCAAGGCCTGCGCCGCGGCCCGCTGCGGAAAGTCCTTGTTGGCGGCCAGCAGTTGTTCCAGTTGCTTGCGCGCACCGCCCTTGTCGCCCGATTTCGCCAGGGCCGCGCCCAGGTGGTATTGCACTTCGGGCGATGCGGGCGCCAGGCCCGCCGCCTTGCGCAGCAGCGTCGTGGCGCGCTTGACGTCGCCTTGCTCCAGCGCGATCCAGCCCAGGGTGTCGAGCACGGCGGCATTCTCGGGCGCCAGCTTCAGCGCTTGCTCTGCCGTGGCCAGCGCGCGCGGATCCTTTTCCTGCTGATACGCCCAGGCCAGGTCGTTCAAGGCCACCACGTTGCCCGCATCCTTGGCGACGACATACTGGAACTGTTCGATGGCGGCGCGGTACTGCTTGGCGGCCAGCCGGGTGCCTGCCAGGTAAGTGCGCGTCGGTAAGTCTTCCGGATGTTCTTTCAGCCACGCGGCCATGCGCGCATCGGCTTCGCGCTCCTGTCCCGACGCCTGCAAGGCGCGGTACAGCTGCACTTGCAAGGGGCCGATGGGACTGATGCCGAAGGCGTGCTGGTACAGCTTGACGGCTTGCTGCGGCAGCTTCTGTTCCATCAGCACGTCGCCCTCGAGCTTGTAGCCGGCCGCCAGCTTCGGCTGCTGTTCCTGCACCTGGCGCGCCACGGCCAGCGCCTCGCGCTGGCGGTTCAGGGTCAGCAGCATGGCCACTTCCACCACGCGCGCTTCCAGCAGGGCCGGGTCGAGCGCCTGCGCCCGCTTGACGGCTTGCAGCGCATTGTGATGGTCGCCCAGCGCCATGTGCAGGCTGGCGATGCGCATCTGCAAGGGCGCCGACGTGCTCTGTATGCTGGCCAGCTTGATGTAGCTGTCGAGCGCGGCCGGCGCCAGGCCGGCGCTGTATTCCACCTGGGCGCGCAGGGCCAGCGCATCGGCGTCGCCCGGATGGCCCGTCTGCAGGGTGCGCGCCAGTTCCAGCGCCTTGTCGGGCGCGCCCGTCTTCAGGTAAAAGTTACTCAGCAGCAGGGCCGGCGCGACGGCGTCGGGATTGTCGCGGTGGGCCCGCTCGAGCCAGCGCCGCGCCTCGTCCGTCTTGCCCTGCGACGCGGCCAGTTTGGCCAGCGCCGCGCACAGGTCGGCATTTTTCGGCGCCTTCGCCAGCGCCCGTTCGAAGCGCTGCCTGGCTTGCTCCGGCTTTTTCTCGACCAGGTCGATTTGCGCCAGGTTGTTCAGCGCCGGCAGGTAGACCGGGTCCATGCCCAGCGCTTGCTCGAAGCTGGCGCGCGCGGCCGGCAAGTCGTGCAAGGCCAGGTAGACGCCGCCTTTCAGGTTCAGCAGCAAGGGATTCGTGCCTTTCTGCTGTTGCTCCATCATCTTGACGCTGGCCAGGGCCTTGTCGTTCTGCTTGTTGCGCAGCAAGGTCATCACCAGCATGGTGCCCGCTTGCGGCGTGCTCTTGTCGAGCATGCTGGCCCGTTCCAGTTCACTGATGGCGCGGCCGTTCTCGCCCTGGCCCAGGCGGCTGATGCCCAGCGCCGCGTGCAGCCTGGCCGTGTCCGGCGCCAGGATGCTGGCCTGTTCGAAATACGCTGTCGCCTTGTCGTACTGGCGCGCGCGCAAGTGGGCTTCGCCGGCCAGCGACAGCAATTCCACGTCTTCGGGGAAGGCGGCCAGCATCGGCTGCAGCAAGTCGATCGCCGCGTCGGTCTTGTTGCGCATCAATTCGATCGACGCCATCATCTTGACGGCATACAGGTGCCGCGGATACACGGCCAGGAAGCGCCGCAGGTAGCTTTCCGCCTGGGGCGGCGAGCCGAGCGCCAGTTGCACGGCGCCGGCCAGCAGGATGGACGGCATGTGGTCGGGCGCCGCCTTGAGCACCAGTTGCAAGCCTTGCAAGGCCGCCTTGTGCTTGCCTTCGCGGAAATCGAGCAGCGCCTGGGTTTGCAGCAAGCCCAGGCTGTTGGGCGCCGTCTTGCGCGCCGTGGCCAGCTGGGCCGCCGCTTCCAGGTAGCGGTTTTCCAGGATGTCGAGGTTGGCCAGGTCGATGTGCGCCTGGGTATTGTCCGGTTTTATCTTGAGGATCTGCATGTAGGCGAGCCGCGCCGCACCATTCTTGCCTTGCAGGCGCAGCAGGTCGCCCTGCAGGCGCAAGGCGTCGAGGTTGGCGGGCGCGCCTTTCAACGCTTGCGTCAGCAGCAGCTCGGCCGCCGGCACCTGCTGCTGCAGCGCGGCCAGGCGCGCCAGGCCCAGCAAGGCTTCGAGCTGGTCCGGATGGGCTTCCAGCAGGCGCGCGTACACGGCGCGCGCCTCGTCCTGGCGGCCCAGGGCCAGCAAGGCGTCGCCGCGCAGGGCCAGCACGCTGGCGGGCTGCGCCGCATCGTCGGGGATCTCGGCCAGTACCTTGTCGAACTGGCCCAGCATCAGCCAGGCCTTGCCCAGCAATGGCATCACTTGCTGCGTCGCCAGGCCCAGTGATTTTGCCTTGCGCAATTCTTTCTCGGCCGACAGCGCTTCGCCCGTGTCGATGTAGATGCTGCCCAGCAGCAAGCGCGCGGCCTTGTTGTCCGGTTCCTTTTGCAGCAAGTTCTTCAACTGGATGATGGCGGCGCGCGCCTCGCCTTTCTGGCGGTACTGCTGCGCGTCGGCCAGCAGGGTCTCGCTGCTCTGCGTGCCGTGGCAAGCCGTCAGCAGGGGCAGCAGCAGGGTGCAGCACAGCGCGGCGGCCGGCAGGCCGGGGAAAGGGCGGGGCAGGGAACGGGCCATGGAAGTCTCCGGTAGCGGCGTGCATGAGTGATCGGCATGGCCTAGCTTAAAAAGATGGCCGCCGCTCTCCTTGATTGCGCTCAACAAGCCGCCGATTCTCCGCGCGCCTGCCGGCCGCCGCCCCGCGTTCCTTGTTCCCGCTCAAGAATGGCCGGACCGGCAACCGTAGAATTTCCGGGACGGCGATGCTCAGGCCGCAACCCTACGGAGCACATGCATATGGACAGCAAGGCGGATAGCAAGGTGGATGGCAAGGCGGGCGTGGTGGCGGTGGTGGGGCTCGGTTATGTGGGCTTGCAGCTGGCCGTGGCATTCGGCATGCGCCAGCGCACGATAGGCTTCGACTTGTCGGCACGCAAGGTGGAAAGCTACCAGCGCCACATCGACCCGACGGGCGAAGTCAGCCATGAACAGTTGCTGGCGGCGCAAGGGCTGAGCGTCGGCTGCGATCCGGCCGAGCTGCAACTGGCCGATTTCATCGTCGTGGCCGTGCCCACGCCCGTCGACAGCGCGCACAATCCCGATTTCTCGGCCCTGGCCGGCGCCAGCGCGGCCGTCGGCCGGCACATGCGGCGCGGTGCCATCGTCATCTACGAGTCCACCGTGTATCCGGGCGCCACCGAGGAAATCTGCATCCCCCTCCTGGAACAGCATTCGGGCCTGCGCTGGAAGGAAGACTTTCACGTGGGCTTTTCGCCCGAGCGCATCAACCCGGGCGACCGCGACCATACCCTGCACAGCATCCGCAAGGTGGTCTCGGGCGACGACGCCGCCACCCTCGACAAGGTGGCCGCCCTGTACGAAGGCGTGGTCGAGGCGGGCGTGCACCGGGCGTCCAGCATCCGCGTGGCCGAGGCGGCCAAGGTGATCGAAAACACGCAGCGCGACCTGAATATCGCGCTGATGAACGAGCTGGCCATCATCTTCGACCGCATCGGCATCGACACCCTGGAAGTGCTGCAGGCGGCGGGCACGAAATGGAATTTCCTGCCGTTCCGTCCCGGCCTGGTGGGCGGCCACTGCATCGGCGTCGACCCCTATTATCTGACGCACAAGGCGGAAATGCTGGGCTACCATCCGCACGTGATCCTGGCCGGGCGCCGCATCAACGACGGCATGGCCAAGTTCGTGGCGGAAAAGACCATCAAGGAAATGGTGCGGGCAGGTTTCAAGCTGAAGGGAGCGCACGTGAACGTGCTGGGCCTGACCTTCAAGGAAAACTGCCCGGACTTGCGCAACTCGAAAGTGGTCGACATGATCCACGAACTGCAATCGTACGGCGTGCAGGTGCACGTGCACGACCCGGTGGCCGATGGCCGCGAAGCGCTGGAAGAATACGGCCTGACCCTGGAAAGCTGGGAGCAGCTGCCGCGGGCCGAGGCCATCGTCAGCGCCGTCTCGCACCAGGCCCTGCTGGCCAGGCCGCTGGCGGACTTCCAGGCCAAGGTGCTGGAAAATGGCTGCTTCATCGACATCAAGTCGCATTTCGACCCCCGTCCGCTGGAAGACGGCGGCTTGCACGTGTGGCGGCTGTGATGGCGGCCGGAGCCTTCGATCGGGCGGCGGGCGCGGTGCAAGGCGCCCCCGCTGGCGGCCCGGCTGCCGGCGCGTACGCGCTGGCCTGCGCACGGTTGGCGCAGGCGCCGCGCCGCTGGCTGGTGACGGGCGTGGCCGGCTTCATCGGTTCGCACTTGCTGGAAACCCTGCTGAACCTGGGGCAGGAAGTGCGCGGCCTAGACAATTTCATGACGGGCCACCGCCACAACCTGGAGCAAGTGCGCGCCAGCGTGGGGGAGCAGGCGTGGCGGCGCTTCACCTTCATCGAAGGCGACATCCGCGACCCGCAAGCGTGCGCGCGCGCGTGCGGGGCAGGCGCTGGCATGGCCGGTATTGCCAGCATGGCCGGCATGGCAGGCGCAGGCGGCGTCGCAGGTGCAGGTGCCGACATCGCCAGCATCGGCGCCGTGCATGCCGGTCATGCCGGGCACCATGCGGGTCATACCGCCGGTGCAAGCGACGGCGGCGAACCTCCGGATGGCCGTGCAGATCCGGACGATCCGGACGGTCCCGGCGTCGGCGCCGGCGTTGCCGTCGACTATGTGCTGCACCAGGCGGCGCTCGGTTCCGTCTCCCGTTCGCTGGAAGACCCGCTGCTTTGCCACGCCGTCAATGTCAGCGGCTTCCTGAACATGCTGGCCGCCGCGCGCGAGGCGGGCGTGCGGCGCTTCGTGTATGCCGCTTCCAGCGCCACGTATGGCGACCATCCGGACTTGCCGAAAGTGGAACAACACATCGGCGCGCCCCTGTCGCCGTACGCCCTGAGCAAATATGTCAATGAACTGTATGCACAAGTGTACGCGCGCTGCTACGCCATGCAGACGGTGGGGCTGCGCTACTTCAATGTCTTCGGTCCGCGCCAGGACCCGCTGGGCGCCTACGCGGCCGTCATTCCCCGCTGGATCGCCGCCATGCTGGACGACGAGGCCGTGCACATCCATGGCGACGGCGCCACCAGCCGCGACTTTTGCTTCGTGCACAATGCCGTGCAAGCGAATATCCTCGCCGCCACCGGTACCGACCCGGCGGCCGTCAACCAAGTCTACAACGTGGCCGTCAACGCCCGCACCAGCCTGACGCAGCTGCACGCCACCATGCAGCAGATGCTGCTTGCGGCCCGCCCGCAGCACGTGCCGCAGGCGCCGCGGTACGGCGAGTTTCGCGCCGGCGACGTGCGCCATTCGCAGGCGGACATCGCCAAGGCGGCCCGCTTGCTCGGCTATGCGCCCACGCACGACCTGGCGCAAGGTCTGCGGCACACCATCGCCTGGTATGTGGCGCAGGCGGACGGGGCTTGAAAAACACGCCGGCCAGGCAGGCACATGCCGGACGCACCTGTGGTGCGCACGCAGGCGGCCTGCGGCGTGCATGTCTGGCACTGGTCATCGGCAACTTTTCATTGCCAGATATGCATGCCGACATACATATCAGATACAGATATACATACCCGATACCCATACCAGATATGTCTACCAGATGCCCATGCCATATGCCCATGCCAGATGCGCAGGCTCGCTATCCGGCCGGCCGCCTGTCGCCCGGCCGCGAGACCGCCAGACCGCGAGACCGCGAGACCGATTGGTGCCTGGTGCCTGGCGTTCAGCGTTGCGTGGGCGGCACTGTCGGCGTTGCTGACGTTGCTGCTGACGCTGTTGCTGACGCTGTCGGCGCGGGCGGCTCGGGTACGCCGTCGTTCTTGCTGCGCAGCACCCGGGGCGAGCCCCGGAAGTCGGCCGTATGCAGGGTGACGGGACGGCGCCAGACGCGGGCGATATACGCCAGCACCTGTTCCGCCCGCTCCAGGTCGAGGCCGCGCCCATCGCGCAGGTGGTCGTGGCGCAGCACCAGGCTGCCGTCGTCGTTGAGCAGGGTGACGGCGATGCACGGTGCGCCATAGTTGTATTTGGGCGCCAGGATGGCTTCGCGGATGACCCGCAAATCGCGGCTGGCCAGCCGCGTTTCGCCGTCGCGGCGGCTTTCATGCACAAACAGGCCCAGGCGGTCAGCCAGTTCGGCGTCCAGATAGTTGCGAATAAAACTGCAGTCATCGTCGTCGCGGCAAATCTGGCGCGCCCGCGCCAGTCCTTCGCGTTCGATGATGTGTTCCCACATGCAAAAGCCCAGGTGATAGGGATTGACGGCCAGCGCCTGCTGGTGCTCGCCCGCGTATGGGCGCACCACGTCCGAATGCGACTTGAGGGCCGCCAGGTACAGGGCCGGCGGCAGGAAATCCGCTTCGCGCAGCAGCCGCGCATGCCAGTACGAGGCCCAGCCTTCGTTCATGATCTGGCAGGCGTACACGGGATAGAAGTAAAACGACTCTTCGCGCACGGCCAGGAAAATGTCGCGCTCCCAGTCGGCCAGGTCCGGCCCATGTTGCGCGATGAACCATAGTAAATCGTACTCGGGCTGCGGCGGCAGGAGCGGACGCTGCGTCACGCGCGCCCGTGCCGCCTCGCGCGCCGCCAGCGCGGCCGCTTCGCCGGGCAGGCGCCGGTAGCGTTGTGCAAACGGATCGTCTCCCCCGGCGCCGCCACGCCTGCCGGCGACACCGGCCGGTCCGGACAGCGCGGCATAGGGCGGGCGGTGCAGCTCGGCGTGGATGTCCACGTGCTGCTCCAGCGCCAGTGCCGCGTCGAGCACGGCTTCCACCTGTTCCTGACCGTGGCGTTGCAGCGCCATTTCCAGACGTTGCGCCCGCGCCGCGCTCTGTTCCAGGATGTGCTGGCCCGCCATGGCGCCGAAACGCAGGAACAGGGCATTGCGGCTGGCGAAATCGGCGTGGCCCAGCACGTGGGCCGTGACGAGGGTGTTTTCCGCCACGGAATTGTGTTCGGCCATGTAGGCATGGCAAGGGTCGCCGGGAAACATGACTTCGAACATATGCGAGTTGCCCATCTTTTGATGCACGAGCTGGTGGATGTAGCGCACGCCGAACGACCAGTGGCGCATGCGCACGGGCAAGCCATAGATGGCGATCTCGGCCATGAAACTGTCCGGCACCAGCTCGAACTCGACGGGGGCGAACGCCAGCCCCAGTTGCCGCGCCAGCGCTTCGATGCGCGCCGCGTAGCCGTCCAGGCCAGTTGTGTTCGCCATGTTCGCCGTATCGGCCATACTGGCCATATTGGCGTGGCGCGGGGCGTCATGCCGCATCATGCCGCATCCTCCGTATCGGCCGCCTCGTGCCGGAAAAAGGTGCGGATGGCTTCCCACACGTCGTCGCTCTTGCCGAGGATGCTGCTGTGCAAGGGCAAGCCGCGCCGTTCCTGCTCGGCGAACAAGCTGTGCATTTCGGTTTCCAGGCTGCGCGGCACGCCGGGCACGGTTTCCACATAGCCTATATAGTTGAGCAAACCGGCCAGTTCGCCCAGGGCCGCGCTGGCCGGCCCCCGGTCTTCGCTGAAATTTTCGCCATCGGAGGCATAGAACAGATAGGCGTTGTAGCGGCCCGGCGCGTAGTGTTCCTGCAGCAATTCGCGGCTCAGGCGAAATGCGGTGGACGCCATGGTGCCGCCCATGCCATTGACCTGGAAGAACTCGGCTTCGGAAAATTCCCAGGCCCGCGTCGTATGGGCGATAAAGCGCGTTTCCACGCGCGCATACCTGCGACGCAAGCCTTGCAAGGCAAAGAAAAAGAACGATTTGGCCAGCTTGCGCTCGGGCTGCGCCATGCTGGCCGACACGTCCAGCACGAAAAACACGACGGCGTTCGTGCTGGGCCGGGGTTGCGGCAGCACCTGGCGGTAGCGCAAGTCTTCATTGGTGAAGGGCACTGGCTGCGCTTGCAGGGCGCGCCGCTTGATGGCTTCCTTGACGGTGCGCCGCCGGTCCAGCCGCGAACGGGCGCCATGCCGGTCCAGGCCGCTACGCACGAGCCGCACGTCGTCGATGGCGCCCAGGTGGCGTGGCGTCAGGTGCGGCAATTCGAAGGCGTCCCACAGCCAGTCGAGTATGTCGTCGATGGGAAACTCCAGCAGCAGGCGCACGGCCCCCTCGCCATCGCCGCCGTCACCTTGCGTGCCGGCCCCGCCCGTGGCGGCGGGCCGGGCCGGGCGCAGGATATCGCCGGGCTGGCCGTCCCCCTGGCCCGCGCCCAAGCTGCTGCGCGCGGGCGCCAGGCGGAAACGCGCATGTTCGAGCAGGCGCATGGGCACTTGCACCGTGCGCTGCTGCGGTCCGCCGATCAGGTCGGGCGTGGCGACCAGCTCGGGCAAGTGCGCCTGCACGGCTTCGCGCACTTTCTGGTTGTGGCGCAGCCAGTCGCGCGCGCCGCGCGAGAACAGCGCATACCAGGGCCGGGCCATGGCTGGCGCGGCACCCGCCGCCGCGCCGGAGGAACCGGCGGAGCCGGCCGTGGCGGCGGGGTTCGCGGTGCCTGCGGGGTCCGTGGAATCCCCCCAGGCCGGATGGCCATCCTGTGTGCCGCTGCCTGGCGTCGTGGTGGCGGCCATGGCTATTCCTGCGCCAGCAAGGTGGTCACGTAGTTGAGCGCTTCGCGCGCGCTATGGGCGTCATAGCCGTATTCGTCGACCAGGCGGTGCTCGACGGCGGAGATCCTGGCCCGCACGTCGTCGTCGGGCCGCTTGGCCGAGCCGACGAGGCGCAGCACGTCGCGCCGCTGCTCGAACAGGTATTGCTGGATGGCGTCGTGCAATGGCGCATGGCTGGCCAGGCCAAACGCTTCGCCCCGCTTGAAGGCGCTCATGGCCTTGCGCACCACTTCTTGCCGGAAAGATTGCTTGCCCGAGTCGCTGATGTGGATTTTCTCTTCCACGGCGCGCAGGAAGCGCTCGTCGGGACGGCGCTCTTCGCTGGTGATGGGATCGCGGATCTGGCGGTTGTCGAGCATGGCTTCGACTTCATCGAGATATTTGTTCAGCAAGTCTTGCGCTTCTTGCTCGAATGACACGAACAAGGCCTTGTGCACGTCGGCCTTGACCCAGCGGTTATAGAAATCCTTGCGCGTGAGCACCAGGTAATCGACCCATTTGCGCTTGCGCCGGGGTTCGATGCGCGCATCGTTTTCGATGCCGTCTTTCAGGGCCAGCAGCACGTCCATGGTGGACAGGCTGTTGCGCTGGGCGGAAATGATGGCGTGCGACAGGGCATTGATGACGAAGCGGGGCGACACGCCCGACAGGCCCTCGTCGGGCGACTTGTCGCGCTCGCGCATGCGGCGCAGGTCGGCCGGCTGCAAGTCGTCCACATCTTCGTTCGCGTAGATGCGCAGTTTCTTGACCAGCTCGGCCTCCTTGTCCTCGCCCTCGGGCATGCGGCTGAGGATGGCAAACACGGCCGCCGCATGCAGCACGTGCGGATCGAGGTGCACGTCGCGGAAGGCGGGCGCGGCCGCCAGGATCAGCTTGCGGTAAATGCGCGCTTCTTCGCGGTAATTGAGCGTATAGGGCACTTGCACGATGACCATGCGGTCGAGCAGCGCCTCGTTTTCGCTTTCTTGCAGGAATTTACGGAATTCGGCCAGATTCGTGTGCGCGAGAATGGTTTCGTCGAGGTAGATCAGGGGGAAGCGCGACACCTTGACATTCTTTTCTTGCGTCAAGGTCAGCAGCAAGTAGAGGAATTCCCGCTTGACCTTGAGGATTTCGATCATTTCCAGCATGCCGCGGCTGGCCGCGTACACGGCGCCGGACCACGACCAGGCGCGCGGATCGCCTTCGTCGCCGTATTGCGCCACTTTCGACAGGTCGACGGAACCGACCAGGTCGGCCAGGTCGGCCGTCGTGGGATCGTGCGGCGCATACGTGCCGATGCCGCAGCGGCCCGCCTCGGACAAATGGATGCGCTCGACGGGCATGCGCAGGAAGTCGCCCGCATACTGCTCTTCCAGGCGGGCGCGGCAATGTGGGCACAGTTCGCCCTGCAGTTCGGCATCATAGCTGGCGCGAAAGTCGGCGCGCATGCTGTGCGGCACCAGGTGCAGCGGCGATTCGTGCACGGGACAGCCGGCGATGCCGTACAGCGCGCCTTCGCTGCTGTGGCTGTACTCTTCCAGGCCCCGCTTGAGCAGGATCACCATGGTCGACTTGCCGCCCGATGGCGGGCCCAGCAACAGCAACATGCGGCGGCCCACTTCGGAGCCGGCGGCGGCCGCCTTGAAGTAGGCGGCGACCCGGTCGATCGCCTCGTCGATGCCGAACAGCTCGTCGTCGAACAGGCGGCAGCGGAAGCGTCCGTTGCCGTCGGTCTGGCCATTCCAGCGCATCATGTCCCACAGGTACCGGTGCGCGCTGCGCGTCAGCAGTGCGGCGCGGCCGGGCAGGATTTGCTCGAGGAAGTCGGCAAAACTGCCGCGCCAGGGAGTGATGCGGTGTTTTTCCGCCCAGGCCGCCATGCCGTGCACGAAACCCGCATGCTGGGCCGCGCCACCGGCGTCCGTCGCATTGTCGGCGGCTGTATTGGCGCCGGCTGAGGCCGCTGCCGCAGGGGCGTCGTCGGATTGGCGTGTCATACCAGGGCTCGTTATTGCAGGGCTCGTCATTGTTTCCCCATCCTTGCTGTTGCTGGCGTTGCTGCCGTGGAGCAGGCCCGGTTCCAGCCTGTCGGCCAAGTATACGGCGGCGCCTCTGCCCGCACGCCTGATCCCGCTCAACCTTGACGAGGGAACTATTTATGCACTCGCTGTCCCCCAATGGGGCAGGGCGGCCAGGCATCCGCGCGGTTCAATCCAGATCAATACCGGCCCGCGCAGCCCGTCCACACTGGAAGCTTGCGGCGACCCACGAGGAGAACACGATGATAGGCAACGAAAATGGTTTCAGCGCCCCGCCCGGCAGCAGCGGCAGGGGACAGAGCGCGGACGATGAAGAGGCCGTCGGCCAGTTTTCCGTCCCTGGCGAAGACGACAATACGATCGAGAGCGCGTCAGTCGCGGACGTGTCCGACGCCCTGAGCGGCGTCAGCATGGAATTGCTGGAAATCAAGCGCAGCATCGAGGACGGCATGCGGCAAAGCATCGCGCAAGCGGGCGGCGCGCGCGCGGCCGACGCCTTCAGCGACAGCGGCAATATCCAGGGCGTGTCCATCGGCCTGGGCGAGGGCGCCAGCGACAGCTCGTCCGGCGAACCGGGCTTGCCGGCCCTGACCCTGTACGTGGCCGAACCCACTTCCGTCGACCGGGCCAAGGCCGCCATCGTGGGGGCCATGGGCGTGCGCGCCGTGGCCAGCGACAAGGTGCCCGTCAACATCGTCGTCACGGGCGTGATCGATGCGCAGCCCCACCGTTTCCGCTTGCGCCCGGCGCCGGGCGGCGTGTCGGTCGGGCATTTCCGCATCACGGCCGGCACCATCGGCTGCCTGGCCGTGGGGCGCAGCGCGCCGCGCAACAGCCGCCTGATGATTCTTAGCAATAATCACGTGCTGGCCAATTCCAACGGCGGCGTGTTCAACGATTGCATCGTGCAGCCTGGCCCCATCGACGGCGGCCGCTGCCCGCAAGATCAGGTGGCCGTGCTCGAGCGCTTCGTGCCCATCAATTTCAGCGGCGGCGTCAATTTTGTCGATTGCGCCACTGGCTGGGCCTGGCCAGACAGGGTGCGTCCCGAACTGGTCTACCTGAGCGGCGGCGTGCCCGCGTACTTCCGCATCAGCAATGCGCTCGTGGCGCCCGCACTCGGCATGATGGTCGGCAAGTCCGGCCGCACGACGCAATTGACGCAAGGCCGCATCACGGGCCTGGGCGCCACCATCAACGTCAATTACGGCGGCGGCAGGATCGCGCTGTTCCAGGACCAGATCGCCATCACGGGCGTCAGCGGGGCGTTCAGCGCGGGCGGCGATTCCGGCTCGTCCATCTGGACCTGGAGCCAGCAGCGCAATCCCGTCGGCCTGCTGTTTGCCGGCGGCGGCAACATCACGTTTGCCAACCAGATGCGGCGCGTGGTGGTGGCGCTCGACATCAATTTGTACACTTGAGCACGCCTTAGGAGCCGGTCGGGCGGCCCCGCGCCGCCTTGCCTGGCGCTGTTTTTTGCACGATGACGATTTTGCTCAAGTCTTGCTCAAGTCTTGCGCAAGGCCGGCTGTCGCGCAGGGTCTTGGCCGGCGAAGCGTGCTGCAGCGCCGGTTGGCCGGGTGTATCATGCAAGGCATCGGGAGGGTTTGTCATATCAGGAGGATGTGTCATGTCAAACAGTAAGTTCGCACAATCGCCATATGCCGTCTTCGAGGACGCCGCCATGCCGTATTTGCCGGATGCCCCTCCTGGACAGGGCCCGGGACACCATGCCCAGGCCGCGCCTCAGGGCCGCCTGGAAGCGGCCCGGCGACGCAACGAGCGGGCGCTGATGGCCATCGACGGCGTGGAAGGCGTCAGCCTGGGGCAGACGGCCGTGGGCAAGGAAGCGCTCGTCGTGTACCTGCGCGACTCGTCCGTCAAGCGGCGCGTGCCGTTGCAGGTCGAGGGTTATCCGGTGGAAACGAGCATCACGGGCCAGATCGATATCCAGCAGCGCTAGGCCAGCCGGCCTGGCGGCGGGGGCATCAGGCCGCGGATGGCGGCGGAAGGCCTGTCGCCAGGCCTTCTGGGTTCACTGTCAGCCCGGGCTCAGGCGGCCGATCGCTGCGGCCACGCCCGCGCCATAGGCGGGGTCGCACAGGGTGCAGTTGCCGATGTGGCGTTGCTTGACTTGCTCCGAGGCGCCCGAGATGGCGCGCGCCGTGTTGTCGAACAAGGCTTGCTGCTGCGCCGCGGTCATCAAGCGGAACAGGGCGCGCGGCTGCGAATAGTAATCTTCGTCGACGCGGTGGTTCCAGTGGTCGGCCGCGCCTTCGATGCTGAGCGGCGGCTCGCGGAAATCGGGCTGCTCGGCCCATTCCTGCTCGCTGTTCGGTTCATAGCCCAAGGTCCCGCCCTGGTTGCCGTCGACCCGCATCTGGCCATCGCGGTGATAGCTGTGGAACGGACATTTCGGCGCGTTGACAGGGATGTGGCTGTGGTTGACGCCGAGGCGGTAGCGCTGCGCGTCGCCATACGAGAACAGCCGGCCTTGCAGCATCTTGTCCGGCGAAAAGCTGATGCCGGGCACCACGTTGGCCGGATTGAAGGCCGCCTGCTCCACTTCCGCGAAATGGTTGTCGGCATTGCGGTTCAGTTCCAGCACGCCCACCTCGATCAGCGGATAGTCGCCGTGCGGCCACACTTTCGACAGGTCGAACGGGTTGAGGTGATACGTGCCTGCCTCTTTTTCCGGCATGATCTGCACGTACAGGGTCCAGCGGGGGAAATCCTTGTTTTCGATGCTTTCATACAAGTCGCGGTGCGAGCTTTCGCGGTCCTTGCCCACCAGCGCCTCCGCTTCCGCATCCGTCAGGTTCTGGATGCCTTGCTGGGTTTTAAAGGTGAACTTGACCCAGAAACGCTCGTTTTGCGCATTCAGGAAGCTGAAGGTATGGCTGCCGAAGCCGTGCATGTGGCGGAAGCTGCGCGGCAAGCCCCGGTCGCTCATCACCACCGTCACCTGGTGCAGGGCTTCCGGCAGCGAGGTCCAGAAATCCCAGTTGCTGTTGGCGCTGCGTAAGCCCGTGCGCGGGTCGCGCTTGATGGCGTGATTCAAATCGGGAAATTTCAAGGGGTCGCGCATGAAAAACACGGGCGTGTTGTTGCCGACCAGGTCCCAGTTGCCTTCTTCCGTATAAAACTTCAGGGCGAAGCCGCGGATATCGCGTTCCGCGTCCGCCGCCCCCCGTTCGCCCGCCACCGTGGAAAAGCGCGCAAACATCGGCGTTTGCTTGCCCACTTCGCCAAAGATTTTCGCCCGCGTGTAGCGCGTGATGTCGTGCGTGACGGTAAATGTGCCGTGCGCGCCGGAACCCTTGGCATGCATGCGGCGCTCGGGAATGACTTCGCGGTCGAAGTGGGCCAGCTTTTCCAGGAACCACACATCTTGCAGCAGGGCGGGGCCGCGCGGGCCGGCCGTCTGGATGTTCTGGTTGTCGACTACGGGCGCGCCAAAGGCGGTGGTCAGCTTTTTCATTGGACTCTTTCTTTATAGGGGAGGTCAACGGACGAGCCAGGGCCTACCCAAACACTGGCTGGGCTGAGCGTGTACGACGTGCTCACCGAGGCTGGTCCAGAGTAACAAATTTCTAAAAAGCAAATTCAGTGTAATCCATTTCGGAGCCGGCAACAGCCCCGCCGCGTCCGGGGAAGCGGCTTGCCCATCATAGCCTCTCGGCCTTGTCCAGCCCAACACGATTGACCTGGCGCAAAGCGCAGCGTGATTTCCGACGTATTGGCGATAGGTATTGGCGGTATCAGCGATATTGGGCCCAGTTCGCCCGCAGCCACGTCAGCACGGCGGCATGGCCGCGTATGTCGGCGGGCAAGTGGCGCTGGATCAGCCGTTCGCATTTGAGCGCCGTCGCCAGGCTGCCGCCGGACCAGCTGTTGCAGCTGTACAGCACTTCATACCATTCGTGGCGGTTCAGCAGGCTGCTGTCGGGGATGCCGCGCTGCGCCGGGTCGTCGCCGGCCGCCAGGCCGTCCGGATAGCTGAACTGCAAGTCGCTCTTTGTCATGGGGCCCAACCGGTGATCTGCCATGCCTGCCTCGCGATGAAGTTGTGCGCGAACAGCTGTCCGTGCCAGGCAAGCTTATGCCACCGGCAAGCATTCCATTTGGCAATATGGGCCGGCCTTGACCTGGCTTAAAACTTGTTCCAGTTATTGTGCCGGTGCTCCGTCGCTTCCTTCATCAGGTGGCCAGCGCGCAGGGCGTCGTCCGCTTGCACCGTCATGGCCAGTTCCTGGATGGCGGGCGGGTATTCGTGGTGGGCCGCTTCTTCCAGCAATTCGCGGCCTTTCGCCAAGTCGCGCGGCACGCCGCGGCCTTCGCGGTAGGCGTTGTACAGCAGGAACATGGCGTGTGGATTGCCCAGCTCGCTGGACTTGTCCAGCCAGTGCGCGGCGGTCACGGGGTCTTTCGGCACGCCTTCGCCATTCGCCGCCAGCAAGCCCAGCATCAGGGCCGCTTTCGCGTGGCCTTGCTGCGCCGCCTGGCGGTACCACAGCCAAGCCTGGGCCGGCGTGGCCGCGCGCAGCATCTGGCCCAGCTCGAAGGCCGCTTCCGTGTCGCCCGCGCGGGCCGCCTGTTCGAACAGGCTCAAGGCCTCGGCACGGCGTTCGGCGCGGGGCTGGTAAATCAGCGCCAGTTCGCGCTCGGCGACGGGCATGTCCTTGCCGGCCCAGCTGCGCACCTTGCGCTCGGCCTGGTGGTCGCCCGCCTGGCGCGCATGCATGGCGACGGCTTCGATTTCCGCCGCCGTGGGCGGCGGCGACGCCTGGCAAGCGGCCAGGACGGAGGCCAGCACGACGGCGGGCAGGGAGAGTGCGTGTTTCATTGTGATCAGCTTTCATCAAAACGGGCCGGAACTGCGCTTGTTCCGGCCCTCGGACCTTATTTGCTCAGGTCGATGCGGTACTTGGCAAAGCCGCTGGCGTCGAGTCCGCCTTCGGCCGCCACGTTGGTGATGCCGCTGCCTTGCGCCAGCGCCAGATGGCCGGGCGCCGAGCGCAGGATCACGGGACCGGCCGTGGCCGTCTTGACGAAGCTCCAGCTACGCGCGCTGCCATTGTTGGCCAGGGTCACCTTGCCGCCTTTGGTGCTCAGCGATGCCAGGTAGTTGCTCACTACGGCCTGGTTCGCATCGGGCGACTTGATGATGGTCTTGCTGCCATCGATGCCCGGCACGGCGCCGCCGCCGCCGGCGCGGTAATCGTTGGTGGCGACGATGAAATCATCGCCATCGGCGACGGCCGCACCCTTGTAGCTGAGGTTGACGATGCGGCTGCCCGGCTTTTTCGTCACGTCGATCTGGTATGTCAGCGCATTGTTTTCCGCGTAGAACACGTCATAGTTATAGATCGTGCCATACGACGGTACCAGGTCTTGCTCGGCGCCGCTGGCCGGGTCGATCTGGTTGAATTGTTTAGCTGACGTTTCCAGCCACGCTTTCAAGTCCGCGCCCTTGATCTTCACGGCTTGCAGGTTGTTGTTGCTATATAAATACAGGTCACCCGGATTGCGCACTTGCAAGCCGACCGGCGCGGCAGGGGAAGCGCCAGCGGCCACGTCCGTGAAGTCCGACGGTCCGTTGCGGCCCGCCTTGAATGGCGCGCTGCAGGAAATGACGGGGATGTTCTTGTAGCTGGACAAGGTGGCATCCGTGCTGGTGGCGATGAAATTTTTCACGTAGTCGAGCTGCGCCTGGTTCACCAGCTGGATGGCGCTGACGTCGCCCACCAGCGCGAAATAGGCGGACATCTCGAAATCCGTGCTGATGCCCAGCGGTTGCTTGGCGTAGGCGATGGTGGCCGCGTGCTCCGTGGCGACCAGCGGCGCGATGGCCGGGTCGGCGTTCACGAGGGTCTTGCCATCGGTGTATTTGAAGCCGCGCGATTCCACCGTCGTCTTGGCCGGCTGCACCACCCACTTGCCGTCCTGGTAGACCATGGTCAGCTTGATGATGCCCAGGCGGCGGCCCCAGCTTTGCGCCATGACGGTGGGCACGCCATTGACGAAGCCTTTCTCGGCATCGATCTTGGCGCTGGCGGGGAAGGCGGCAAACGAGGCGTCCAGGGCGGCCGCGCCCGTTTCCTTGCCTTTCGGGAAGATCAAGTGCGAGTGGCCGATCATCAAGGCGTCGATGCCCGTGCTGGTCAAGTGGTAGCTGCCGTTTTCCATCTTCGGGCTGTAGGGACTGGTGTCCAGACCGCCGTGCGACAGGGCCACGACGAGGTCGGCGCCCTTGCTGCGCAATTCCGGCACGTATTGTTTCGCCGCTTCCTGCACGCCCGTCACGCTGACTTTGCCAGCGAGTACTTTCTGGTCCCATTCGAGGATTTGCGGCGGCACAAAGCTCAGCACGCCCACATTGATTTTCACGGTCAGCTTGCTGCCATCGGGCGCCGTGGCGGCGAAATCGCGGGGCAGCAGGGTGTAGGGCTGGAAAATCGGCTTGCCGCTGGACACGCCGACGACATTGCTCAGCACGGAAGGGAAGGCGGGCGCGCCGCACGTGCCCGTCGGCTTGGCCACGCCGGGAATGCCGAAATCCGTGTTGGTGATCTGGCTCAGGTAAGGCAAGCCGTAGTTGAATTCGTGGTTGCCCATGCCGCCCGCATCGTATTTCAGCGCGTTCATGGCCTTGTGCACGGCCAAGGTGCCGCTGCAAGGCACGGGCGCGGCCACGGCCTGCAGGTCGGCCAGCAAGGTGCCCTGGATGACGTCGCCATCGTCGAGCAAGACGTTGTTCGGATTTTCCGCGCGCGCCGCCTGGATCAGGGTCGACGTGCGTTCCAGGCCCAGGCTCGTGTCTTCGGCCAGCGCGTAATAGTTATAGCTGAGGACATTCGAGTGGATGTCCGTGGTTTCCAGCAAGGCGACGGTGACCGTCGTGCCTTCGGGAATGGCCGGCGCCGTGTTCGAACTGCCGTTGCAACCGACGAGACCTGCACTTGCCAGCGCCGCCAGCATGACCCAATTTGTTTTCATTACCGCCCTCGGAAAGATTCAAAGGACGCGACTGTAACGCCGCCATATGACGCGGCGATGACAGCCGTGCAAGGCGCATGGATTCAGGGGGGCGCGCAGGCGGCCGCAGCCGTGGCCAGCCAGGCCGCATCGACGGGTCCCAGGCGCCGGATGCAGATCCGATGTTCAGAATTTACAATCACTGTGTACGGCAAGCCCTTGATTTGATTGCCAAAGATGGGCAGCAAGCCGGGCGCGGCCAGGGCCTGCGGATAGCTGGCCGGGTGGCGCCGCAGGAACGCTTGCGCGGCCGCCCGCGTATCGATGGCGATGCCGATGACGGGGAGTGTCGGCTGGCTGGCGGCGTGGGCATTGAATATCGGCAACTCCTGGATGCAAGGCAGGCAATTGCTGGCCCAGAAATTCAGCACCACGGCCCGGCCGTGGAATTGATCAAGGCGCAGGTTGCCGCCGGCATCCAGGCGGGGTAGGTCGAAGGATAGCGGCGCGGCGTGCGCCTGGCAGGCGAACGCCAGCAGCAGCGCGGGCCAGCGCATCATTGCGGCACCACGGCCGCGTCCGTCATGCGGTAATACAGGCCCATGGGGTCGCTGGCCAGCACTTTCAGCTTGCCTTGCACGATGAAGGGTGCGTAGCTGAATTTCACGGGGGTGCGGCTCTTGATTTCCACCACGCCTTCCGGACCGGCCGGCAGGCAAAAGGGACAGCTGGCCGAAGTGACGGTCAGCAGGAAGTGTTTCTGCTTTTGTCCTGGTTCCAAAGGCATCATGAAACCTTGTACTTTCACGTCAGTATTGTCGAGCGCGCTGATTTCCGGCGTGTATTTCGGCACCATGCGGCCCTTTTTCGCCTTCACCGTGGTGGCCTGGCCCAGCAGTTTCCACGAGACGACGCCGGGCAAGTCCGTCAACGGGGCGAAGAACGAGGGCGGTTCGTCGGCGGGGGCCGCCGCCGCGATGCCGGCCAGCAGCAGGCAAGCAATCAAGACAATGATTTTCAACATGTTTTTCCTTTCAGGTACGCGCCAGGGTGGCGGCGATATCGGTGCGGTAGGCGCGCGCGGCGGGAAGGCCTGCGGCCAGCAAGCCCACGGCCACGGAAATCACGGGCAGCCACGCTTCGCCGGGCGCGATGCGCCAGGCTTGCAGGTTCAGGTCCTGCATCGATGCCAGCCAGCCCAGCAAGCCGACGGCTGCATGGCCCAGCAACCAACCCAGCGCCGCGCCCGTCAATGACAGCAGCAAGCCTTGCGCCAATAGCAAGCGCAGCAGTTTGGCGGGCGAGGCGCCCAGGGTGCGCAGGATGGCCAGGTCGGTCTTGCGCTCTTCCAGCGCGCCGTACAGGGCGACGAACAGCGACAGGGCCGCCACCAGCAGCACGCCGGCGGCGATCGCCCGCAGCACGGCGATGCCCACGCCCAGCAGGTTGAACAGCCGCGCCGCCTCGAAAGCGGGCTGCGCCGCCTGCAGCCGGGCCTGACTGTTTACCCAGCGGGGCAGGCTGAGGGCGGCCAGGGGCGACGCGTATTGCACCAGCACGGCCGTCAGTTCGCGCTCGGGCGCGGCGGCTGGCACGGCCGGCTGTTCATCGGGGTCCGTTTCATGCACTCGCCACACGGAAGCGACGGGCGTGAGGATCAGCCGGTCCAGCACCGTGCCCGTGGGCGCCAGGATGCCCGTCACCGTGTAGGGCGCGTGCTGGTGCACTTCGCCGCCCGCCAACAGCCCGTGCGAACCGGCAAAGCGGGCGCCCAGGATGGCGCCCGTTTCGCGCGCCGCCCTGGCGCCGAACACGGCTTGCATCGGCTGCGCGAACGGCTTTCCCTGCGCCAGGCGCGCGCCGTAATGGTCGAGCAGCGCCGTGGTGCTGCCGACGATGCGGAAACCGTGGAAATTGTCGCCCAGCGCGAGCGGGATCGCCGCTTTCACCAGCGGCTGCGCGGCCAGCGCCGCCAGCGCCGTGTCGGGGATATTGCCGGTCGGAATATCGGCGTGATACACGGACGACAGGATCAGTTGCAGTGGAGAACCTTTCGCGCCCACCACCAGGTCGATGCCTTGCGCATCGCGCTCCGCGTGCTCTTCCAGCTGGGCGGAGACGCCGAGTATGAAGGTCATCATGGCGATGCCGATGGCCACCAGCAGCAGGTTCAGGCTGGACGCCAGCGGCTTGTGGCGCAGGGCGCGCCAGGCGAGGGTGGCCGCGTTCATGCCGCCACCCTGGCGCGCGGCAGGCGCAGCACGACGGCGTGCGGCAAGGCGGCCAGCACCCTGGCGTCGTGGCTGGCGATCACCAGCGAGGCGCCCACTTGCGCGGCCTGGCTGGCCATCAGCGCGACGACGGCCGCGCAAGCCTCGTCGTCGAGGTTATCCGTCGGCTCGTCGGCCAGGATCAGTTGCGGGCGCATGACGACGGCGCGCGCGATGGCGGCCCGCTGCCGTTCGCCGCCGCTCAGGGCATGCGGGTAGGCGTCGAGCTTGTCGGCCAGGCCCAACTGGCCCAGCAGGCTGGCCGCGCGGGCCGGATCGGGCCGCTGGCCGCTGGCGTAGGCGGGCAGCAAGACATTGTCGAGCACGTTCAAGCTGGGCACCAGCGCCAGTTGCTGGGGCAGCAAGCCGACGGCGCGGCCGCGCCAGCTGTCGCGCTGGCGCGGCGTCAGGCCGGGCAGGGACGTGCCCGCCACGTCGAGGCGGCCCGCCTGGGGCGCCAGGATGCCGGCCAGCAAATGCAGCAAGGTCGATTTGCCGGAACCGGATGGTCCCAGCAGCAGGGCGTGGCGCCCGGCGGGCAAGTGGAAGGCGGCGATGTCCAGCACGGGGCGGGCGGGGTCATAGCCGTAGGTGAGTGAATCGAGGTGGAGCATGAAGTTCTTTCGGGTAACTGGCCGGCAGGCAAAGATTGCCGCACAAATGCAACTGAGCTGCATTATAATTCAAACGCAATAGAGTTGCATTTAAAATGCGACCGTCCATTTCCCCCTTGCTTGACAACCCGATCACCCCATCCGAAAGATATCCATGACCCAGCGCAAACTCCCCGTCACCGTCCTGTCCGGCTTTCTCGGCGCCGGCAAGACCACCTTGCTCAACCACATACTGCGCAACCGCGAAGGCAAGCGCGTGGCCGTCATCGTCAACGACATGAGCGAAGTCAATATCGACGCTTCGCTGGTGAAAGACAGCGCGGCGGCGGCCGGCGCGGCCCTGTCGCGCACGGAAGAAAAACTCGTGGAAATGTCCAACGGCTGCATCTGCTGCACCCTGCGCGACGATTTGCTGCTGGAAGTGCGGCGCCTGGCCGCGGAAGACCGCTTCGACTATCTGCTGATCGAATCGACGGGCGTGGGCGAACCGATGCCCGTGGCCGCCACCTTCGACTTCGAGGATGAGCACGGCGACAGCCTGAACGACGTGGCGCGCATCGACTGCATGGTCACCGTCGTCGACTGCGCCAACCTGCTCAACGATTTCCACAGCGAAGACAACCTGGAGCAGCGGGGCGAAATCGCGGGCGAGGGCGACGACCGCCAGCTGGCCAATTTGCTCACGGAACAGATCGAATTTGCCAATGTCATCGTCCTCAATAAGGTCGACATGGTGGCGGCGGACGAGCGCCTGCGCGTGCTGGCCATTTTAAAAGCCTTGAATCCCGGCGCGCGCATCATCGAAACGAACCAGTCCGTCGTGCCGCTGGACGCCATCCTGGGCACGAACTTGTTCGACCTGGAACAGGCGGCCGGCATGCCGGGCTGGGCCCAGGAGCTGGCCGGCGTGCATGCGCCGGAGACGGAAACGTATGGCATCGGCAGCTTCGTCTATCGCGCGAAGGAGCCGTTCCACGCGCAGCGCCTGCACGATTACATCGCCCAGCCGATCAAGGGCGTGGTGCGCAGCAAGGGATATTTCTGGCTGGCCAGCCGGCCCGAATGGGTGGCCAGCCTGTCCGGCGCGGGCAAGCTGATGAATATCGAACCCGTGGGCCTGTGGTGGGCGTCCGTGCCGAAGGAACGCTGGCCCACGGATGCGGCCTCGCTGGCGGAAGTCAAGGCGGGCTGGAGCGAAACGTATGGCGACCGCTACCAGGAGCTCGTCTTCATCGGCCAGGACATGGACCAGGCCGCCATCGAGGCGGACTTGAAGAAATGCCAACTCAACTACACGGAAACGCGCCAGGGCATGGCCGCCTGGCGCAAGCTGCCGGACCCGTTTCCGCAGTGGCAGCGCATGGAAGAACTGGAAGATTAACCATCGAGAGGAAAGACATATGACAGAATTGATCCCCGTCACCATCATCACGGGTTTTCTCGGCAGCGGGAAAACCACCTTGCTCAAGCGCATATTGCAGGGCGATCACGGCGTACGCATTGCCGTGATCGAAAACGAATTCGCCGCCGAAAGCATCGACCATGGCTTGCTGGTGCAGGACAGCGACGAGCAGATCGTGGAAATGAACAATGGCTGCATCTGCTGCAGCGTGCGCGGCGACCTGATCCGCATCTTGGGGGAATTGCACGCCAGGCGCGCATCGGGCACCATCGCCTTCGACCACGTGATCATCGAAACGACGGGCCTGGCCGCGCCCGGCCCCGTGGCGCAAACCTTCTTTGCGGAGCCATCCGTCAGCGAGTACTACATGCTTGACGCCATCCTGACGGTGGTCGATGCGCGTCATGCGCAGCAGCAATTGACGGCGCACAAGGAAGCGCAGGAGCAGGTGGGCTTCGCCGACCGCATCCTGCTGTCGAAGACGGATCTGGTCGGCAAGGACGAGCTGGCCGCGCTGCGCCAGCGCCTGGTTGCCATCAATGGCCGCGCCAGCATCCAGAAAGTGCGCTTTGGCAATGTGCCCTTGCGCGACATCCTGAACATCCGCGGTTTCAATTTGAACGCCATCGTCGAGCTGGAGCCGGATTTCCTGGGAGAACTGGGCCACCGCCATGGCGACGGCGTGCAATCGTTCGTCTATCACCAGTCCCGGCCTCTCGATCTGTTGCAGGTGGAGAATTTTCTCGATGCCGTGGTGCAGCTGTTCGGCAGCCAGCTGATGCGCTACAAGGGCATCCTGTACGTGGCCGACGTGCCGTGCCGCGCCGTCTTCCAGGGCGTGCACATGCTGATGGGCTCGGAACTGGGCGCACCGTGGAACGACGGGGAAACGCGCGCCAGCAAGATGATCTTCATCGGCCGCGACTTGCCGCAGGATATGCTGACCCGTGGCCTGGACCGCTGCGTGGCCAAGGCGGACAGCCCGGCCGAGGTGGCGGCGTGAGCGTGGAAGCGGGCTTGCCCGCCCTGGCGCTGATCTTTTTGCTGGGCATGCGGCATGGGCTGGAACCGGACCACCTGGCCGCCGTCGATGGCCTGACCCTGCGCAGCCAGGCCGCGGCGCCCCGCTGGACGCCGTGGATGGGCGCGCTGTTTGCGCTGGGCCATGGCGTCACCGTGCTGGCCATCGTGGCCGTGGCCGCCGTGGCGTCGCAGCAATTTTCACCGTCGGAAACCGTGTTCGGCTGGCTGGAATGGTTGCCCATCGCCTTGCTGCTGCTGATTGCGGCCCTGAATGCGCGCAGCTTGCTGGCCGGCGCCCAGCTGGCCGAGGTGCGCGGCCGGCTGCTGCCGCGCTGGCTGCGGGGCGCATCCGGGCCGCTCGCCGCCATTCTCGTCGGCATGCTGTTCGCGCTGGTCTTCGACACGGCCTTGCAGGCGGCCGCCTGGGGCTATGCGGCCGTCGCGCTGGGCGGCATGCAGCCGGCCTTGCTCACGGGCCTGGTATTCGCCGTCGGCATGGGCGTGACGGATACCTTCGATGGCTGGGTCACGGCAAAAGTCATGCGCACCGGCCAGATTGACCTCGTGCGCGCCTTCCGGCGCCGCCTGGGCTGGCCCATCGTCGCCATCTGCGTGGCCATGGCCGCTTGCATGGCGGCCGGCAAGCTCGACCCGGCATGGTCGCTGCCGGAAAGCTGGACGGCGGCCCTCGGCGCGGCCATGGTGCTGCTGATGGCGGCCCTGTACGGCTGGACCTTGCTGGGTTTGCGCCGCGTGCGTGCCTGAGGCGGGGGCGTGGGTATAATGGAAAAAAACTGCCGGATTCCACCATGCCCGCACCTGAAATCGTCATCCGCCTGCTGACGCCGGCCGACACCGCCGCCTTTTGCGCGCTGCGCCTGCGCGCCATCCTCGATTCGCCCAGCTCGTTTTCCTCGTCGCGCGAGGACGAGCTGGCGCGCACGCCCGAAGAACACGTTCAGCGCATCGCCGACGGCCCGCTGCACCGGGCGTTCGGCGCCTTCGATGGCGAACGCCTGGTCGGCTTTGCGGGCTTGCGGCGTGAATCCATGCGGCAACTGTCGCACAAGGCCTTGCTGTGGGGCGTGTTTGTCGATGTGGCGCAGCGGGGCAAGGGTGTGGCGCGGCGCCTCGTGAACGCCTGCATCGCCCAGGCCGAAGCGGACCCCGCCGTCATGCAAGTGCATTTGAGCGTGAATGCGGAAAACAATGTCGCCCTGGGGCTGTATGAATCGCTGGGATTTATCGCGTATGGCACGGAACCGCGCTCGATGCGCGTGGGCGAGCTGTTCTATGACGAGCATCACCTGGCTTTATTGATCAGGTAATGCCGCCGGTACCGCTGCCGGTACCGTTTACTTGCAGCGCGGGCACAAGCCCTTGATCAGGTAATCGACTTCGCCGCCGCTGAAACCTTCCGGCAAGAGCACGGGCGGGGGCAGCTTGACTTCATTGAAGCAGGTGACGTTCGCGCATTTCGTGCACTGGAAATGCGCGTGTTCGTGCGCCTGGTGGCCGGCGCCCGCGCTGAAGCGCCACACCTGGTCGGCGCCCGCGATGCGGTGCACCAGTTCATTTTCCGTCAGCCATTCCAGCACCCGGTACAGGGTGACGGAATCGATGTCGCTGTCCTGCGACAGCGCTTGCTGGATTTCATGGTGGGTCAGCGAACGGCTTTGCGCCATTAAAAAGTCGAGCACCTTCACGCGCGTCTTGGTGACGCGGGCGTTGGTGTTGCGGATCAGCGATTCGGCTTGCGGTGTAGAAGATGATGTCAACATGATAGGCCTGCTTGCGGGGGATCGGCTGGCGGCGTCATCGCCGTGCCTTTGCCACCCTATGGGCCGTATCTTAGCATGCGTGCCGTACTCGATGGAACGGCGTCACGGTTTGAATGTCCAATAGCGCCCGGCCACCGTATCGACGGGGTCGAGAAAACGCTGGTCGGCGCGCGCCTGGTTGCGTATCAGATAAAACATGTCGGACAGGGCCGAGCGCTTTTCCGCAAAGTAAGAGTGCTTCATGAAGCTGGTGTCGACCCCGGTGGCGTCGATGGTTTCCACGCCCGCCACGATCAGCATGCCGGCGCCGCTGTCGCCCGCGCGCGGGTAGCCGTGCACGGCTTTCGAGGCGGCCAGGGCCAGGTCTTGCGACGAGGCATACAGGGTGACGGGGTTGCGCGCGGCGGCCAGTTTCGGCGCGATATCGTGCTTGAAGATGGCGGCGTCGATATCGGGCGCGGACAGGATGATTTCCGTAATCTTTTGCGTCAGCTGCGGCTGCGCGGCCAGCAAGTCGGCCACGGCCCGCGCCAGGCCGCGGCTGCCCATGCTGTGTCCGACCAGATACACTTGCGCCGCCTCCGTGCTGGCAAGAAAGTCGGCCAGGAAGCTGGCGAGATGGGGCGTGCTCCACTCGATATTGTTTTCATCGATGGTGTAGCCGGCCACCTCGCCGCGCGACGGCCAGCTGTAGAACACGGGCGCGCCGTCAAAGCCCAGGTCGTAGGCCATCTGTCCCGTGCGCCGCGCCGCATCCTCGAAACTCACGTTATAGCCATGCACGAAGATAAAGGCGCTCTTGCCGGCCGAGGCGCGGATCTGGGTCTTCAAGGCGGCAAAGAAGTTGCCGCGGTCTTGCACGTCGGCCGACAGCACCACCACGTGCTTGGCCGGGTCGTCGCGAAATTCCAGGCGCCACAGCGACGGCGATTCCAGCTGCCCCATGCGATGGTCGCGGGGGATGCTGATGTCGCAGCTGCCATAGCTGAGGGGGCCATTGCCGCCCATGATGTTGCGTTCGCCGCTGAAGCGCTGGGCCGGCGGCTTGCCCACGTCGCGCTGGCGGTCCGTGGCGAAATACACTTTCACCACCGCATAGTTCGACACGACGGCGCCCTGGTCGGCAGGGGCGGGCGACGGGGGAAATGGACGCAGCGGGGGCTGCACCGCATCGAGCAAGCCTTGCGCGGCAAACAGGGTTTCCATGTCGTCCGGCACTTTCGCGGCGGACAGGGCGGCGGACAGGGCCAGTTGCAGCCGGGTATCGGCAGGTTCGGTTTCCAGCGCGGCGACGGCGGCCAGGATGGCGGCGGCGCTGTCGAACTTGGCGATGGCTTGCTTGAGGCGTTCATAGTGGCTGGCAACGGCTTCGGGAGCATGGCCGGGCGCGCCATGCCCGATGGCTGCCACGACGGCGGAAGTGATCAAGTCCATGCTGCCCACCTTCCTGTGCAATTATTGATATTGCCATATAAGCACGATGTCATGAACTTGTCCAGAGGGGTTCGCAACGCATGGAAGATCTGTCAAGCTGCTCGGATAGAGCCATTGTTCTTCCGACTCTGGCCTGGCCGCGGCCACCACAACCGCCTATGTGAACAGATACTTCTGGAGCTGTAAATTGCGTGCGCAGATAGCCTTGATGTCGGCAACAGGAATTGCTATCGCACCTTGAAGATCAATAACACCAAGCGCAAAGATATATGCAACCAAGGCCGAAAAATAAAAACGCTCATAGCGTTCAACATCCGCCTTACTGGTGCGGAACGGGCTTAACATACTGCCATGCGCGCGCTCATTGCGAGAAGTGAATAATAGTAAAGATAGAAAAAACTCGATTCTTTTCTTATCCTTGGGCTGGTTTTGCACCCTAGTCATATCCAGTGCAGTATGCGTAGCAGGATTTTTCGGCTT
The DNA here is from genome assembly GCF_030397595.1 of Janthinobacterium sp. SUN033. NCBI lineage: Bacteria > Pseudomonadati > Pseudomonadota > Betaproteobacteria > Burkholderiales > Oxalobacteraceae > Janthinobacterium > Janthinobacterium sp. SUN033. Next base: position 1,183,624 of record NZ_JAPQNV010000001.1, on the reverse strand, counting down.
GCCGCCAAACGAACCCGATATGTAGAGTTTGAGAAAACTCGCACACAGATCGATTTTCTTGGCATCGACAGGCGGTGGATTTGAAAGTTTTGGCTTCCCTTTCAGTTTTGCTCCAACCGTTTGAGGCGCGACCGGTGGCGGCACCGCGAATTTATCCATAAATTCGTCATAGCGCACTTCGCCAAAAAAATCTTTGGCGCGTCCTCTGATAAATTCGTTCTGAATGCCAGGTTGTACATGTGCGTAGCAAATGCGCTTGGCCACATATTTATATGAACCAAACGGCATTGCATCGGCCAGTAGCTTGAGTATGTCATTCCAACCTTTTTGGTTGGCTAGGGTCAGCTTCCCCCCCAATCCTTGAACTATGGCCTTGCCACCTTTGGAAAACAGCGGAGTTGCGCCCTTGTCTATGACACGAAAGCAATGATCAAACAGATAGTCTGGACGGGTAGGCAGGCATTCTATGCCATCAATCAGGTGCCCCACCAGTACTTGGAAATTAGCATCGCTGCTAAATTGTAGGTGCACGGGTTCAAATACCTGAGGATGGTGCTTCATCACCAGCAAATCAGCAAATTCCTGTTCCGCCTTAAATAGCATAGCCGTAGGCCAGCAATTATGTTTATCTACCCGTGCCTTTTGAAAGTTCATTGCTGCTTCCTTTTATATTGCAATATTGAAAAATAGCGCCTTCCGGAATCGAAAGGCGCCAGTTTAAATAGTGACATGAAATTAAGAGGCAATGTTGAGAATGAAAATTTTTATTTTCTTGTTGTTCGATATAGATTGCACCCCTATAGGCATATCAATAAAGCAATATTTGCACGTAATCTGTGAAGCGTTTTGCATGCGACGAGGCAATGCCTGTCACGACAGGCGCTGTCAACCACAGATCAATGCTGCTTGTCGTCGCTGAACTGCTGCGCCAGGGATTGCAGGGGCGCCACGGTCAGGCCGCCGCGGCTCACGTGCTCGGGGATGGCCACGCGCACGGGCTTGCTTTGCATGTTGGTCGATGACAGCACGTTCGTCGTCGTTTCCGGCGCCGCATTCCACACGGGATCGACGATGCCTTCGAACACATGCTTCAATTGTTCGCCCCACGTATCGCGGATCATGCGGAAATACTGGTTCTTTTCATCGATGGTGACGAAGCGCGTGACGGCCAGGCTGCCCGTCTCGTAGACGAGCAAGTCGAGCGGCAAGCCGACGGAAATGTTCGAGCGCAAAGTGGAATCCATGGAAATGAGCGCGCACTTGGCAGCCTCGTCCAGGCGCGTGAACGGATTGATGACCCGGTCGATGATGGGCTTGCCGTATTTCGCTTCGCCGATCTGGAAATACGTGTTTTCATCGTGCGATTCGATGAAATTGCCGGCCGAATACACCTGGAACAAGCGGCAGCGCTCGGCGCCTATCTGGCCCCCGAGAATGATGCTGACATTGAAATCGATGCCGCAGTCGGCCAGCGCCTTCGCTTCGCGCAGGTGCACGGTGCGCACGGCTTCACCCACGATGCGGGCCGCGTCGTACATGCTGGCCACGTTCCAGATGCTGCGCCCGTCCGCATCCACGTGTTCGGACACGATCTGGCGGATCGCCTGCGAGATCGACAAGTTGCCGGCCGTCATCAAGACCAGCATGCGGTCGCCCGGGTTTTCGAACACGCTCATCTTGCGGAAGGTGCCCACCTGGTCCACGCCGGCGTTGGTGCGGGAGTCGGACAGGAAGACCAGGCCTTCGTTCAGGCGCATGCCTATGCAATAAGTCATCGTCGTAAATCAAATCAAAAGGGGAAGCATTTTACACCAGCCGGGCCCGGCCTACCGCCTGCAAGGCCCGGCCAGCCTCATTCCTGCCCGTTTACACGGGCACGATCTGCACATCGACTCGTAATGTTTCCGTGCCGCCACCCTGGCGCACGCCCCGCACGGGCGCGGCCGAATCGTAGTCGCGTCCGATGGCCAGGCGGCAATACGCATCCGTCATCAGCCGCGCATGCGTGACGTCGATGCTGACCCAGCCCGCGAAATCCGTGTCTTCCGCCCAGGCGTCGACCCAGGCATGGCTGGCCGCGTGGCCCGTCGTGCCCGGATCGATATAGCCGGACACGTAACGGGCCGGGATGCCCCAGGCGTGGCAGCACGCCAGGAACAGATGGGCGTGGTCCTGGCACACGCCGCGCCCCAGGGCCAGGGCGTCGCCGGCCGTGGTGGTGACCATGGTGGCGCCGCTTTCATACGCGACCTTGCCGACGATGTGCTCGGCCAGGCGCAGCAGATGGCCCGTGCCGGCCGTCACGCGCCGGTCCGGCAGGCTGGCGGCCGTCAGTTCGAGGATGGCCGGGTTGGCCTGGGTCAGCGGCGTCGGCATGGTAAACAATAGCGGCGACAGGGTGTCGACCAGGTTCAGCCGTCCCTTGTGCGGGTAGATGGTTTCCACCACGCCGTGCGCCACCAGGCTCAGCGACTGATGGCTGCCGTTAATCGTCAGCATGTGCGACAGATTGCCGTAGGCATCCGTGTAGGCGTGGCACCGGCCCGGCGTGGAAATATGCCAGGACAGGGCGCGCTGCTGCGGCTCGATACGCGGCGTCAGGTGCAACTGCTGGATGGTGTAGGCCAGCGGCGCACTATAGGCGTAATGGGTTTCGTGGCGGATGGTGAGCTGCATCAGGCCGCCAAGGGAACGAGGAAGTCGCGGCTGACCCGGTTGCCCAGGTCATAGATGTTTTCCAGAAATTCCGTCAATGTATGGTGCAGGCCCGCCTTCATGATGTCGTCGATATGGCCGAATTTCAGTTCCGCATGCAATTTGCCGGCGAAACGCTCCGTATCGGCGGACACGTCGTTGCGGATATGTTTCAGGTTTTCCACCACGTCATCCATGCAGGCCAAGAGCGACCTGGGCATGTCGCCGCGCAGCATCAGCAATTCCGCCACCCGTGCCGGGGTGATCACGTCGCGGTAGACCTTGCGGTAGATCTCGAAGCCGGAAACGGAGCGCAGCAGGGCCGCCCAGTAGTAGAAATCGCGCTGGGTGATGTCTTTCGACGTGTCGCGCGCGCCGTGGAACTTCACGTCGAGGATGCGCGCCGTGTTGTCGGCCCGCTCCAGGAAGGTACCCAGGCGGATGAAGTGGATGGCTTCATCCTTGAGCATGGTGCCCAGGGTCACGCCGCGCGACAAATGCGAGCGGTATTTCACCCATTCGAAGAACTGGCTGGGGTCCGTTTCCAGCAGATTGCTCTTCAGGCGCTTTTGCATGTCGAGCCAGGTGGCGTTCTGGATTTCCCACACTTCCGTCGTCAGGGTGCCCCGCACGGCGCGGGCGTTTTCGCGCGCGCCCGTCAGGCAGGCCAGGATGGAAGACGGGTTGTTCGGGTCGCGCACCATGAAATCGAGCACGTCGCGCGTGTGGAAGCGGCCATATTTGTGGTCGTAGGCGCTTTGCAGCTCGGAAATGCCCAGGGTGGCGCGCCAGCCTTGCTCCGCGTCCTGCTCCGATTGCGGCAGCATCGACGTCTGCATGTTGACGTCCAGCATGCGCGCCGTGTTTTCCGCCCGCTCCGTGTAGCGGGCCATCCAGAACAAATGATCGGCGGTGCGGCTCAGCATGTTTTCTCTCCTGCAAAAGCGGATGTGGCTTCCAATACCCAGGTATCCTTGGTGCCGCCCCCTTGCGAGGAATTGACCACCAGCGAGCCTTCACCGAGCGCCACGCGGGTCAGGCCGCCCGGCACCATGGAAATTGTCTTGCCGGACAGCACGAACGGCCGCAAATCGATGTGGCGCGGCGCAATGCCGGCCTCGACATACGTGGGGCAGGCGGACAGGGCAAGTGTCGGCTGGGCAATGTAGCCGCCCGGATTGGCCAGCAGGCGCTGGCGGAAATCCTCGATCTGCGCCAGGCTGGACGCCGGCCCCACCAGCATGCCGTAGCCGCCCGCGCCATGCACTTCCTTGACGACCAGTGTCGGCAAATTCGCCAGCACGTAGGATAAATCGGCCGGTTTGCGGCACTGGTACGTCGGTACGTTGTTGAGGATCGGTTCCTGCGACAAATAAAACTTGATCATGTCGGGCACGAACGGATAGATCGACTTGTCGTCGGCCACGCCCGTGCCGATGGCGTTCGCCAGGGTCACGCGGCCCGCGCGGTACACGGAGAGCAGGCCCGGCACGCCCAGCGACGAGTCGGAACGGAAAGCCAGCGGGTCGAGGAAATCGTCGTCCACGCGGCGGTAGATGACGTCGACCCTCTTCGGCCCGCGCGTCGTGCGCATGTACACCGAGTTGTCGTTGACAAACAGATCCTTGCCTTCGACCAGTTCCACGCCCATTTGCTGGGCCAGGAACGCATGTTCGAAGTAGGCGGAGTTGTACATGCCGGGTGTCATGACGACGACGGTCGGGTCGTCCACGCCCATGGGCGCGACGGAACGCAGGTTGTCGAGCAGCATGTCCGGGTAATGGTCGACGGGGGCGATACGGTTGCGGGCGAACAGTTCCGGGAACAGCCGCATCATCATCTTGCGGTCTTCCAGCATGTAGGACACGCCGGAGGGCACGCGCAAATTGTCTTCCAGTACATAGAATTCGCCCTGGCCGGCGCGCACGATGTCGACGCCCGCGATGTGGGCGTAGATGTCGGAAGCGACGGATATACCCTGCATTTCCGGTCGGTACTGGGCATTCTTGTAGATTTGCTCGGCGGGAATGATGCCCGCCCTGATGATGTTTTGTTCATGATAAATATCATGGATGAACATGTTCAAGGCTTGCACGCGCTGCACCAGGCCCGTCTGCATCTGCGCCCATTCGGCGGCGGGGATGATGCGGGGGATGGTGTCGAACGGAATCAGGCGTTCCGTGCCGGCATCGTCGCCATACACGGCGAACGTGATGCCGACCCGGCGGAACGTGAGGTCGGCTTCGGCCCGCTTGCGGGCGATGGTCTCGGGCGATTGCTGTTCCAGCCAATTGCTGAATTCACGATAGTGTTCACGTACCTTGCTGTCCGTACCCACTTCATTTGCAGTCATTTCATTGAAAAAATTTGCCATGTTGTGATTTCCCTTGAGCCGTGTCTGGGTATAGCTCAGCAGGAAGCGTGCCAACGGGGCGGGCGTGAACAGGTGTAAAGATGACCACTTTTGTGGCGTCGCGCCATTCCTTGCACCAATTCGGTGCGCTAGGCGCCACTCTTGGGGACGTCGGCGGACGGGACGAAGGGGCGGCAATCGACGGGCACGTCGAAGATGAAGCTGGTGCCCGTTTCGGACGCGCTGTCGACGGCGATGCTGCCGCCGTGGCTTTCCGCCACGCTTTGCACGAAGGGCAGGCCGATGCCCCAGCCTGGCGCGGGGTTGTCGTTTTCGCGGCGCAAGTAGTCGAAGATGCGCGCAGCCTGTTCCGGCGCGATGGCCTGGCCGCCATTGTGGACGGTGACCATCAGGCGTTCGTGGACCGCTTCCACGTGCACGCTGATGGGCGTGTCGTCGCCATACTTGAGGGCATTGCCGAGCAGGTTTTCCAGCGCGCGCCGCAGCGAGTTCTCGCACCACCAGCCGGTGACGGCTTGCCCGCTGACCCGGCATTTGTCCGGCCGCTGCAAGTTGACCTGGCCGGCCACGGCGTGTACCAGCGGCAGCACGTCGAATTGGCTCAGCACCAGCGGCAACTGCTGGCCCTGGTGGTAGCTGAGGCCATCGAGCAATTCCTCGATCATGCTGTCGAGCCGCTTGCTGTGCTCGACAATCTTGTGCGCCAGCAATACCACCCGCTCCGGGTCGGCTGGCCTGAACAACAGCTGGGCGCTGGTGCTGATGACGGCCAGGGGATTGCGCATGTCGTGCGACAGGCCGGCCGCGACGCGGCGCCGGAAGCTTTCATGCATGCTGGTAAATTCGCGTATCGATTCGCGGATGCCCACGTCGATCGACTTGTTGATCACTTGCCAATCCTTGCTGCGCAGGGTAATGCCGGACTCATGCGCAGTGGCGGCGAAGCAGTCGCGGAAGATCTGGTATTCCTGGATCACCTGTTCCGGGCCGTAATTGGTCATGCGCGCCCGTTCGTTGCCATGCACGGCGGGCACGTTGCTGTTGCTGGCGGCGTTGTCGCGCGGGTGGCCGGGGGTGAGGGCTTCGGCCAGGTTGTCGAAAAAGGCCGGCAAGGTATTGATGAGTATGGGCGTGAGCAGCTGGTCTGCGCCGCGCACGCTGGCGCGCACGCGCTGTTCCCAGGCCTCGAGGACGGCGTCGCGCATGGCGAAGATGCGCTGCGCACGCTGCAATGGCTGGTGCGCGCCGGCCTGGCGACCCGCGTGATGATCTGTGCTGATGCTCACCTGGCCTCCCTGACCGCAGTGACTATGCTTGCAATAGTATGCGCCTAATCAGCCGGCGGGGAAACGCTTTATTGTCCAGTCTCGGCCTGGCTCACGGCCGCATACAGGCGGGAAAGCGAGGCTGACCACTCGGTCAGCGAAAAGTTCTGTGGGTCATCATGACCATTCGCAAACCCTGTATCGAGCACGGCGTGGAAGGCGGGAATCAGCCACGTTCCCTTGCGCACGCTGGCGGCGATATACAGCAGGGCCAGGCGGTCGTATTGGGCCGGCGTAAAGCCGGGATCGGGCGCCAGGCCATCGTTGCCCTTGCCGCCGCCGGGTACGGAGTTGCGCGGCTGCACCAGTTCCACGTGCAGGAACAGGCCCGTCAGCGAAGGCTTGTCCTTTTCCAGCTTGCTGGCATAGCTGGCCGTGCCGAAATCGCGCACCTGCAAGGAGCCGCCCAGGCGGTTCACGTAGACATGGCCCTTCGGACCGCCGCCCAGCGCCGGATTGCGCAAGCTGAAGTCGTTGAAATCCCAGCTGGCGTCGTTGATGTGGTCGGGAATGGTTTCTAACAAGAAATTCGGGTAGCTGGTGTCGTGGATGACGAAATAGCGCGCCATCGGCGCAGCCAGCCGGCCCACGGCGCGCGACAGGGGCGCGTCGACGGCGCCGCCCACGTCCGCCTCGGCGATGCCCTGTTCCGCCAGCCAGGCGCGCAGGCGGGCCGGCGCGATACCCGCGCGCTGGCCGATGCGGGCGGCCAGGAAGTCCGGCAGCGGCGCGCTGTCGCCCAGGCGCGCATACAGTTTGACGGGACGCAGCAAACACGTGGCTTGCGCCAGCGCATCGCCCTTGAAGCCGCTTTTCCAGGCGGCGTACGGGCAGGCGGCTTGTTTTTGGGCAGCGGCCGGCAGGGACAGGCAAAGCAACAGCAGCAGGGCAGGGAGTCGTTTCATGTCGGCATTGTCGCCGAAGCGCGCCTTGCGGCACAGGCGCACACATGAAAAAAAGCTGCCCGAAGGCAGCTTTTCATCGTGCGGCAGGCGCGCGGTCTTTAAAACGCCACGCTGGCCGACACGACCACGGTGCGCGGCGCGGCCAGCACCAGCGAGCCGATATTGAAGGACGACACGGCTGACGACCAGTAATTGCGGTCCGTCACGTTGTCCACGCGGGCGCGCAAGGTCACGTCACGGCCCGCCACTTGCGTCAGGTAGCGCGCGCCGATGTCGAGGCGGGTCCACGATGGCAGTTGCCGGGTGTTGGCCAGGTCCGCATATTGCGTCGAGGTGTAGATGGTGCGGGCGTTCAGGGTCAGGCCTGGCGCGCCGGGCACGTCCCATTCGCCGCCCACGCTCATCTGCGTTTCCGGTGCGCCGATGGGTTTCTTGCCATTGTTGGCGGCCACGCCGGTATTGCTGAGCTTTGCATCGAGCCAGGTCAAGCCGCCCAGCAGGCGCACGCCCTGCATCGGCGTGCCGAAAATCGACAATTCCAGGCCGCGGTTGCGTTGCTCGCCATCAAGTTCGGCCCGCTTGCCGAGCACGGCCAGCAAAGGCTTGCTTGTCGTGAACAGGGCCGCGCTCATGCCCAGCTTGCCTCCGTCATACTTGACGCCGATTTCCTTTTGCTTCGATTTATACGGCGCAAACACCTCGCCCATGTTCTCGACATTGACCTGCTGGCCGTTTTCCAGATACGTTCCCGTGGCCGCCGGTCCCTTGACCAGCGCCTCGATGTAGTTGGCGTACAGCGACACGTCCTTGCCGGCCTTGAAGACGATGCCGGCCACGGGCGTCGTGGCGCTTTCGTCATAGGCCTTGCCTTGCGGCGCCGAGGTGTTGTAGTCGTAACCGGCATCCTTGATCTGCTGGCGGCGCAAGCCCACGGTCAGCAGCAGCTTGTCGTCGAGGAAGGCCATGGTGTCGGCCAGGGCGTAGCTGTTGAGGATGGTTTTCTGGGTGATGCGCGGGTCGCTCATGATGCCGCCCGTGTAGGGCGCCGGCGGCGCCGTCACGTTGACCGGGGCGTAAATGTTGGTGGCAAACTTGTCGCCGATCGCAAATGCGTTCTTCGCTTCATTCCAGTGCCCGGACCAGCTGGCCACCAGGGTGTGCTTGACGGCGCCCGTAACGAGCTTGCCGCGAATGCCCAGTTCGCCCGTGCGGATTTCTTGCTTGCGCGCATTGTCGAAGCGCGACACCGTGGCGTCGCCATTGATCGAAATCAACGTCGGCTCGGCCAGGCTGTTGGCTTCCTTGGTCGAGCGGGAACCAAATGCGGCCCAGGCCACGACATCCTTGGCCAGGTCCACTTCGGCGCGCGCCGTGCCGAACACATCGTGTTCCTTGGAATAGCTCCACGGCTGGGCAAAGTTCTTCGACGCATCGGGTGCGGAGGGCAGCACGGCCACGCTGCCAATGCCGACGGACGGGCGCGGCGATGTCAGGTCGAAATTCTGGTAACCGGCGTCGGCCGACAGGCGGTAGCCGCTGCCGCGGTAGTCGAGGCCGACCGAGAACATGCCCACGTCGTGGTCTTCGCGCTGGATGCCGGTCTCGCCCTGGCGCTTGGCGGCGTTGACGCGCACGCCGAATTCCTGGCGCTCGCCAAAGCGGCGCGCCACGTCGATGGCTGCATAGGCGTGGCCGCCCGATTCCACGCCCACCGTCAATTCCGTCAGCGGCGCATTGCCGGCGCGCTTGGGCATCAGGTTGATGGCGCCGCCGATGCCGCTGCCGCCCGGCGCCGCGCCATTCAGGAAGGCGCTGGCGCCACGGAACACTTCCACGCGCTCGAGCAATTCCGGCGAGACATATTGACGGGGCAGCACGCCGTACAGGCCGTTGTACGCCACATCGTCGGAATCGAGGGCGAAGCCGCGGATCACATACACTTCCTGGAAATTGCCATAGCCGCGCGACATGCGCACGGCCGGATCGCTCTGCAGCAGGTCGCCCACGCTGCGCGCTTGCTGATCGGCAATGAATTGCTGCGTGTAACTGGTGCTGCCGAATGGCGAATCCATCATGTCCACGGCACCGAGGATGCCCATGCGCCCGCCGCGCGCCACCTGGCCACCCGCATACGCCTTCGACAACCCTTCCGCCGACGCATCGGCCGAGGCATTGACGACTACCGTGGGCATGGTTTGCGCGTCGCCGGCCGGCGCGGTGGTGGTGGCTTGGGCGTGGGCGGCGGCGCTGGCCAGCAGCAAGGCGGCCAGGGCGAACGGGGTAGGGACGAGGTGGAAGCTGCGCATGGAGTTATCTGGATATTAATGAGAATGATTATCATTATATTCCAGCGTGGCGCAGCGCGTGGGAAAGTGTGAGAAGGCGGGCAAAAAAGTCGCCATTCGTACAACACCGGGCAAGCCAGGGTGCTGGAATCTGGCGGAAAAAGGCGCGCCAGGCGATACCTTGTGGATTTATTAATGTGCATATTCAAGTTTCGCTAGAATATGCCATCGCGCCCCGCGCCCACAGGACACCGCATGCCATTGCTTCACCACTTACCGTCCGCTTCCATGCGCATGCGCATACGGGACGGCTTGAGCCTGAAAGGCGCGGCCGTCGCGCTGATCCTGGCCATGCACGTGCTGGGCCTGTATTTCCTGCTCTTGCCGGCGCGGCAACTCAAGCAATACACGGAAGTGGCATTCATGACCTTGCTGCCGCCCCGTGCGCTGCCGCAGACGCCGCCGATGGCCTTGCCGATGCCCATGCCGGCTCCTGCGCCGCGCACGCGGGCTGTCGCGCCGCCCGCCGCGCCGCCCGTCTTCTTCGCGCCGCCGCCCGTGGCGGCCGAAGCGATCACCGTACCGGCCGAGGAATTTCCCGCCGCGCCAGCCACGGCGCCTGCCACGGCCGACTTGCTCACGCGCGCCCGGCTGGCGGCGGGCGCCGCCGACAAGGCCCTGCGCGGCGAACGCAGGCAAGACCAGCCGTGGCTGGCCGCTGCCGACCTCAAAAGCGAAAGCAGCTTCCAGAAACTGGTCGCCTCCGCCTGGCGCGGCGGCCCCGTCATCCGCGTGGAGGACTACCTGACGGCCGACGGCCGGCCCGCCACGCGCGTCGTCAGCGCCGGCGGCGCCACGTGCTTTGGCATGGCCGAGAACCCGGGCTCGGGCGCCGACCCGGCCAGGACGGGCGGCAAGGTCAAACGCGTGCCTTGCCCGGGCTAAAGTTTCCGCGCAGTACACGGTTTTCACGGCATACGGGGCGCTCAGCCCCGGCCGGTTCCCAAATATGCTAAGTTGCGTCTGCTAATCCTGTCGACACCAACTTGGACGCCCATGCACCCCGAACTCCTCATCCTCGCTCCCAGCCCTTCGGCCGCCGTCAACGCGCAGCTGGAACAGCACTACACCTGCCATCACGCCTGGCAAGTGCCGGCGGACGAGCGCCACGCCTGGCTGGCCGAACGGGCGCCGGTCATCCGCGGGGTCGTCACGACGGGCGCGCTGGGCTTGAACGCCGCCGACATGGCCTTGTTGCCGAAGCTGGAAATCGTCGCCGTCAATGGCGTGGGCCTCGACGGCGTGGCGCTGGACGTGGCGCGCGAACGGGGCATCGTCGTCACCACCACGCCGAACGTGCTGACCGATGACGTGGCCGACGTGGCGCTGGCCTTGCTGCTGGCCAGCGCGCGGCATATCGTGGCGCTCGACCGTTTCGTGCGCGACGGCGGCTGGGAACGCCGCGAGGCCATCGTCCCCGCATCCAGCCTGCGCGGCAAGACGGCCGGCATCTTCGGTTTCGGCCAGATCGGGCAAGCTATCGCCCTGCGCCTGGCCGCGTTTGGCGTCAAGGTGCGCTACTTCCAGCCGCGCGCCATTGCCGGCGCGAGCGCGCCGCGCGCCGCATCCTTGCTGGCCCTGGCGCAGGAAAGCGACTATCTGATCGTCTGTGCGCCGGGCACGCCGGCCACGCGCAAGATCGTCGAGCGCAGCGTGCTCGACGCGCTCGGCCCGCAAGGCACGCTGATCAATATCGCCCGTGGCGCGCTGATCGACGAAGATGCGCTGATCGCCGCCTTGCAGGATGGCCGCCTGGGCGCGGCCGGCCTCGACGTGTTCGCGGACGAACCGCGCGTACCAGCCGCCTTGCGCGCCTTGCCGAACGTGGTGCTCACGCCGCACGTGGGCAGCCTGACCGTGGAAACGCGGCACGCCATGGGCCAGCTGGTGCTGGATAATCTGCAAGCCCACTTTGCCGGCTTGCCGCTGCTCACGCCCGTGCCTTGACGCTGCGCCGCCGCGTCAGGGCCGCACCACCCAGCGCACGTCTTCGAGCGACAGCAACAGTTGCTCGGGCGCGCCGTCCGTAAAGAAGTTCAGGCGGAAATCCATGGCGGCGCCGCCATCCGTCGTCGGCTGCTGCGTGTCATACCATTGCTGCACCTGGGCCACCAGGGCCATGGGCGCGGCGGGAGGCTGGGCCGCATCGATGGGCGCGAGCACGGCCGGCAGCAGGCTGACCGGCAGCGAAGTGCGGGGAAAGCCCGCCACGGCCGGCATCACGCTGTAGGAATAGCTGCCATCCATGGCGATGCGCACGCTGCCCGAGGCGCCCGTGAAGAGGGCGTTGAAGAAGCCTCGCATATAGGCCGCCACGTCGCTGCCGCCCACCGGTGCGACTTGCCGCAAATCATAACCTTGCCAGCTCAGGCGTGGCAGGATGGGGTCGCTGAACTTGACGACCGGCGTCTGGTACAGGAAGGCGTGCATGGTCGACACCTGCGTCTGGCTGGGCGGGCACAGGTAGCGGTTGCGCTGCACGTACAGCGAAGCCTGGGCGTTCTTGTACACCATCACGTTCAGCCCCGGCATGCGCACCTCGCGGCCGGTATTGGCCAGCGCGGCGGCAAACGACAGGTCGGGCGCGTCGGCGGCGATGGCCGCGTAGCGGTAGGCCAGCAGCGCATCGGGCGGCGTGGGCGTGGCCGGCGTGGCCCGGTACTGCTGCGCATCGATGTCGAGCACGGGCACGGGCACGCTGACGATACCGTTGCTCAGGGTGCCGGACAGCGGGTCGTAGGTGGCGGGTGCGCCGCCGACGGTAACATTGAGCAGCGCATACCAGGCGTCGCCGCCATGGTCTTCCAGGCGCGCGTCGAATTCCACGGCCACGCTGGTCTCGCCTTGCGCCGCCGCCAGCCGCGCCGTGCCGAAATGCTGGCCATAGCTGGTTGCCACCTGGGTCACCAGCTGCTGGAAGGTGGTGGTGGCCAGTGTTGCCTTGGCGACACTATCGGGCGTGTCCTGCTTGCCGTCGAGGGGCGCGAGGAAGGCGTCGAGGTCAGCCGAGATCAGCGGATAGTTGCTGACGAAGGCGGCCAGCGCCGTGAACAGGTCGGGACCGGTCGCCGCGGACAGCCTGGCAACCTGCGACGGCACGTTGAGCACGACGCTGACGTGCACGGCATCCTGCGCCGCCTGGCGGTAGGTATAACTGAAGCCGTAATCCCACTGGGCCAGCTGGGCCGGTTGCAAGCCACCGGCGGCCAGGCGCATGCGGCCGCCCTGCGGCGCGGCGGACGCGGTGGCGGTCTGCCGGTTGACCGTGGGCGGCACGGGCAGGGCGCGGTTCAGCACGGGGATATATTGCGTGCCATTGCCCAGCGGTACCTCGAACGGACCGGTGATGAACAGCAGCCACTGGCTTTGCAGGTAGTTTTCGATGCCGGGCACGGGGCGCTGGTCGAATTCCATGTGCGTGATCTGATAGCGCAAGTCCAGCGGCACATAGGCCTGGCCTTCGACGTTCTTCGAGATGAAGTTGAATGACAGCCGGCTCTGGTCCTGCGCGGCCGTGCCTAGCAAAGGCAGCCGGGTCGGGAACAAGGTGTAGTTCTGGTTGCCGTCGCCGGCCGCGCCGTCGGCTGTGCCTGCGCCGGCGGGCTGGCCGTACAGCGCTGGCGGCGCGCCCTCGTCTTCGTCGTCCGCGCCCGTGACCTGGTCCACGCCGTACACCACCACGGCGCCGGCGGCAAAGGCCGGCCCCAGGGTGGTCAGCAACTGCTGCCGCATGGTGGCGGCCGCGCTGACGCGCGTGGCTTCGTCCGCGGCGCTGCTGCTGAGCACGGGGCTGACCGTGGCGCTGATGACGTCGGCCAGCGTCTGTTTCGCCTTGAGTACGAGGCCCAGCTGGCCGCTCTGCAGCGGATCGGCGACGCCGTTGAGGCGATCGAGGATGTAGGCGGGCGGCGCATAGGTGGCCGAGAGGAACTTGTCGATGGCGTCGAGACAGCTTTGCAGCCACAGGTTCAGGTCGACGCTATTGAGCGTCAGCGCATGCGGCGTATTGGTCGGATAGGCGTCGATGCTGACCGTGCGGCTTTCCAGCGAATTGGCGACGGGCAACGGCGCGTAGTAGCTGGCTTGCTGGCCCAGGCGGAAATGGATGCCCTGGCCGGGCGTGTCGCTGAAACGCACGGCGAACAACTGCTGCGTCTGCTGTCCGGCGCTGCCCACGCGCGTCAGCCCCGCGCCCGCGCGCATCGACCATTGCGGTGTCTTCAGGCACGCTTCGAGCGCCTTGGCAAACGTGGTGAAGCTGGACGCGCCGCCGTTCGTGTCGGCCTGCGGCAGCACGGCGCTGACCACGCTGGCGCCGTCCGGCAGGGCCGCCAGCGCGGGATCGAGCAGGATGGCCTGGCGCGTCAGCACCAGCGCCACGTCGAGCGCGATGCGGTTGGCGCTGGCCAGTTGCGCCAGCGGCACCGGCACCGACAGCGTGGCGGCGGGCGCCGTGGCACTGCCGCCGTTGGCCAGGGCTTGCAAGTAGATGGCGCAGGCGGCGGCGAAGTCGCGCACCTGCCGCGACCGGGCCTCGTCCAGCGGCTGCAGCGGCGTGGCCAAGAGCGAGTTGCTGAGGGAAATGCTCACCGCATTGCCGCTCAGTCCGGGCACGCCCAGGCCCGTATAGTCCTGGTGCAGCTGGAAGTAAAGACGTTGATAGAAAGGCAAGTCTTGCGCCGCGTCGGCTGGCGTGGCGTAGGCCAGGCCATCCATGCGCAAGGTCAGCAGCAGCGCGGGCGCGCCGCCCCCATCCGTGCCATACAGGTAGCTGGCCTGGACTTTCGGCCAGGCGGACAGGCCCAGCAGGCGATCCGTGTAGCGCAGCGGGGCGGGGGCCTGGTCCAGCGCACCCGTGTAGCCGGCCGGCGGCGCCTCGAACGGCGTGACGGTGGTGTTGCCGAACAGGTCTTGCCAGCGCAGGGCCAGCGACGCATGGCCGCCCACGCCCAGGTAGGGATTGTCGGCGGCGAGCGGCAGGCCGGCCGGCGGATTGGCCGGCGCCGCATTGAGCGTGGCGAACGGCCGTCCCTGGCTGTTGTTGCCCAGGTAGCCCAGCGCCTGGCGGTAGTCGTAATCGGCCAGCGCCGCGGCCGCATAGCGCCGGCGGTGGGTTTCGCCATCGTCGCTATCGTCGCCGCCATCGCTGTCGTTCGCATGGTCCTGCGGTCCGAAGGGCAGACTGTAGGGACTGGGCAGGAAAAACGGGTTGCGGCCCAGGCCGGCCGACAGCGTGTTGTACAGCGCGGACAGGGTCGCCTGCGCATATTGCTGCTGTTGCTGCGGCGTGGGATTGGGCGGCAGCACGGGCACGCCGTCGTTGGTGCGCTTGAGCTGGAACGACAGGTTGCCCGGCGCCAAGGTCGCTTGCGCATCGAGGGCCAGGCTGTCGACGTCGAGCACGGCGCCTTCGGCATACAGGCCTTCGGTGTCGGCTGCGCCCAAGGCCAGGGCGTCCACCGACAAGCCGTAGTAGGCGGCCAGGGCGGCGAAGGTATTGCCGGGACCGCCAGAGGCGGTGGGCACGCGGTAGACGAGCGGCGGAATGCGCATGGTCGCGCCCAGCGCCACCGTCACGCCGGGATTGTAGGCGGCAATCTGCGCCGCGCTCAGCGGGGTGGCGCCGGCCGAGTAGTACGCAGCCAGCTGCTCCAGCGCTTGCGCGGGCGCGGCCATGTCTTGCTGGTTCAGCTGGTGCAGGATGCCGGCCACGGGCACGCTGGCGCCGGCGCGCAGCGGCCGCACGGCGTTTTGCCGGGCCAGCTGTCCCACGCCCATGCCGTACGTGGCGGCCACGGCGGTCAATGTGGTTGTGGCGGCCAGGGCCAAAGGCTGGCTCTTGGCCGGCTTGCTCAGCGATTCGAACACCAGCACGTCTTGCTGCGGATCGATCGCTTGCGTCGTCAGCAGGGCGTTGACGAAGTTCGGCACGGTGTCGGCGGCGCCCGCCGCCTGGCGCGCCAGCGGCACCACCAGGGTCAGCGTGGCCGTGCCCGTGGCATCGAAGACGGATGGGGGCAAGCCGGCGCCCGACACCATGTCCTCGAAATACAGATAGTAGCCGCCGCCGCGCACCACCGATTGCTCCCACAGCAGCTTGATGAATTGCGAGGGGCTGTTGGCTATGCCGCGCGGCAAGACCGTCCCCGCCGCGTCCAGCAGCATGCGGCTGGCCGGCGGATGGCTTTCCGTGGACAGATTGGTTTGCGTCAGGAAGCACAGGTAGTCGGCATCGGCCTGGCCCGTCAGCGCCACCTGGTCGCTTCCGCCTTCGCTATACAGCAGGAACAGGCCGGCCACCAGGGTTTCGCCCACGGCGGCCATGCCGCTCAGCAAGTATTCCAGGCGCTGGGCATCGGCGGCCGACGGTCCCACCAGCTCGTATACGTGGGCCAGGGTGGCGGCGCTGGCCAGCGCGGTGCCGCTGGCGTCGTTGGTGGCCACGGTGGCGGCCGGCATGCGCGTGATCTGGAAGTCCACGCGCGTGGCATAGGCATAGCCGCTCAAGTCCTGGAACACCGTGCTGCTGCTGTTGGGCGGCGTGTTGCCGATGCGGGGACGATAGGCGGGCATCAGGGCCAGTATGTCCGCGTATGGCGCCTGGGGGTACAGCGTTTGCAGCGTATCCTGGCGCTGGGTGATGCTGGCCAGCATGGCGTCGGGCAATTGCCACAGATACGGCGCGGGCGCGGCCTGGCTGGCGGCGGCGCGCGCACCTGGCGCGGCGCCGGACGTCACGGCCGTCAGGCGCGCCAGGTCGGCGGTGATCCAGGCGGCATAGCCTGCCGCAGGGAACTGCCGCGGCTGCAAGGAGGCCAGCGGCAGGATGTGCAGCGCAGGCGACGGCACGAAGTGGCCCGCCTGCGCATACGCCAGCACGCCCGACAGCAAGCCGTACGCGGCGCCCAGGTCGATGGGCAGGCTGGTGCCGGGCGCGCCGGCGAAGGTGATGAAATCGAGGGCGACGCCATGCGAAACGGCATTGCGTCCCAGGCCGATGCGGTAGCCGCCGGCGGCGCTGGCGGGCGTGGGGAATTGCTGGCCCGTCAGCTGGTACAGCGCGTAGTCGGTCTGCGTCTTGCTATACAGGAAGGATGGCGACAGGCTCAGGCCCGCCGCCACCGGCAGGCGCAAGCCGTAGGTGATGAAGCGCGCGACCTGGCCTGCGGCCTGGGCCACGGCGCCGCTCGCCTGCACGCCGCTCCACAGCTGCTCCAGCGGCAAGGCATCGAGGTGGGCGATGGCCAGCCGGCCCGGGGCCGCGGCGAACAGATTGGCGACGCCGGCATTGTCGCGCCCCAGCGCGGCCGTCGTGGCGGCGAAGCGGCTGGCGATGCCGGCCAGGGTATCGCCGGCGGCGGAAGTATAGGCCAGCGGCGGCACGGCGAGGATGGCCGTCGGCAGCAGCAGGTCGGCGCGCGCATACAGCGATGCCTGCTGCGCCAGGGTGGCCAGCGGCACGCCCAGCGCGGCGGCGATGGCGCCGAAGCTGTCGCCGGGCGCGGTGACGTGGCTGACGGCGCCGGCGCCGAAGTCGAAGACCAGCGTCACGCCCGTGCGCAGCGCGCGCGGTTCGGCATTCGCGCCGATGAGCTGGGCGGCGGTGGTGTGCCAGCGCCCGCCGGCGCCGGCCGGATCCGTGTAGCGGGCGGCGATGGCCGCCAGCGTATCGCCGGCCTGGATCACGGCGGACAGGCCGCCGACCTGCAGCGGCAGCGCGCCGTTCAGCGGATACGCGGCATTCGGCAGCGACACGTCGTCCGCGTCGATGGCGTTGCCGGCCCGGTTGAAGGCGGCGACGATGCCGGCGATGCTGTCGCCCGGCTGCAGCGCATAGCTGTAATTGTCGAAGGCATCGATGGCCGATTGCAGCAGCGCGCGGCCGATCAGGCTGAAGACGTCGACGAAGATGAAGGCCGCCATCGATTCGGGCTCGGCGTCGTCCTGCGCCAGCAGCGCGGGCTTGGCGGGCGCCTTGCCCACCTTGGCGGCGACCTGGCGCAGCACGCCGGCCACCGTGCTGCGGTACTGTTCCGTCGCCGTCGCGTAGGTCTCGAGGTCGATCGCCTGCGTGCCGGCGCCGCCTTGCGGGTCGGGGACGTCCAGCCGCAGCCCGTCGAACAGCGGGAAGAGCGTGGCGCCGTCCATATTGGCTCCCGGCGCGCTGATGTTCACGATGAAGCTGTCGGCGAGGAAGTGCAGCAGGTCGCCCATGCCGAATGGCTGCATGGCGGGGTCGGCCAGCACCTGGATGCCCGCCACCAGCTGCGCCAGCGTGACGCTGGCGGTCGCGGCGGCAGCCAGGTCCAGCGCCTCGGCGTCGGCCCGCATCGCCGGCTGCAAGGCGTCGAGCAGCCACGGGAAATACGCCTTGCACAGCAGGTCGAACGAGGTCGTGCCGGTGCCCGCGCCGCCGGCGGCTGGGTCCGGCGCATCCATGGCGAACAGGCAGACGAACGCGCCTTGCTGCGCGCTGCTGGCCGTGGCGCCCTGCGGCGCCAGCACCGTGAATTGCGGCGCCGTCACCAGTTGCAGCACCGGCTTGGCATCGGTGCGCAGCACGCGTCGCGGCTGGCGGCGCGGCGCGGCGCGCAGCATGGCGGCCTGCAATTCCATCGGCAGGGTGTGCGCGCGGCCGCGCGCCAGGCTGTCCAGGCGCAGCGCGCCGCCGCCGTCCCACGGCGCGCGGCTGTCGTCGCCGATGCGGAATTGCGCGCTGACGGTGGCGGAAAAGCCCACGGAAATGGTGAAGCTGAAGATGCCCAGGTCGATCTTGACGCGCAGGCTGATGCGTACCGAGGCCGTCACGGACAGGGGGATGGCGCGGTAGGATTCGTAGCCGATCTGCACCGACACGGTGATATTGACGAGCAGCGAAGCGCTGATGATCTTCAAGTCCACTTCGCCGTACAGCATGCCGATCACGCCGAACGTGCCCGTCAGCTTGAAGTAGCTGCTTTCCTGGACGCTGCCGGAGGCGCCGGCGTTGGCCAGGGCGACGGCGTTGCTGCGGTCGTACGGATGGTAGGTGGCGATCACGCCTTCGATGATGCCGAACACGGTCAGCGCGAAGCCGGCTTTCAGCGGCCCCTTGACGAAGTTGTAGCCCAGGCCCAGCTGCAGACCCAGGCCGAAGACGATGACGGGATTGAAATACCCGAGATCGGTTTTCGGCACCTGCGTCGCCGTCGCGCCCGACAGCTTGCCGAAATACACGCCGCCCGAGCCCAGCACCGGCACGCCGTAGACGATGGCGCTGAAGCTGAACGAGCGCGTAAAGTCCATATTGTAGGGAAAGCCGATGTCGATCAGGAAGTCGCCATTCGTGTAGATCTTGATGCCTATCATCGGCAGCACCACGCTGACGGCGCCGAAGTTCAGGTTGCGTATGCTGTCGGGGAAGGTGAAGTCGATCTGGAACAGGCCCACGTCGTCGCTGATTTTCTTGTACAGGATATCGACCACCAGGCCGGCCAGGCCGCCCATCTTGGGGCTGCCCAGGGTCAGGCGCAAGCCGTACAGGTTGGGATCGTTGAAGACGATCTGGACGTCGACGGCCCACACGCCGGCCGTCTGCAGCACGCCGAAATGCGCGGCGATCAGCCAGTTGCTGTCCGGCTGGTAATACGGTTGGCCGTGCACGCCGCTGCCCGGGTTGACGGGATTGTTCTTGCCCGTGGTGGGCGGCACGCCCGCCAGCGCATCGATGACGGCCTTGGTCGAGCTGAAGTCGGACGCGCCGTTGATGGCAACGCGCTGGCCCAGCATCAGCAGGAAGACCTTGAAATAGCTGGAACCGGCGCCCGGCACGCTGGGCATCTCTTCCACGTCCTGTCCCTTGTCCGGGTCCAGCAAGTCGCCCATGCTGCCTTTGAGCAATGGCGGCACGGTGGCGTCCAGCGCCAGGGTCACCTTGCCGTCCGTATTGCGCTTGAAGACGATGCTGCGGATGACGATGAAGCCCAGGTTGAGGGGTGAACTGAGCGTGTAGGTGGCGCTGAGGCGGTTCTTTTCGCCGGTTTTCAGCGACACGTTGACGGACAGGCCGTCCAGCGTGACCTGGTTCAGCAAGTCCCACGGCGACGGCAGCACGAAATACGGATCGCCCAGCGTGCGCACGAGCGCCTGGATCAGGCTGCCCAGGGACCAGCCCGCGAGAGTGAAGCTGAGCATCTCGTTGCCGCTGGTATAGGTTGCCGTGAAGCCTTCCCAGCTCACGTACAGCGTGTGGTTCGGCCCCTTGTCCGTCGGCTGGAACGCATAGCCGAAGCCCAGCTTCAGATTGATGGCGGTATAGATCCATACGGCATCGGCCTTGCCCGAGAATTGCTGCGCGGCCGGCTTGGCGCCGTCATACTGCACCGAGAGGGTGGCTTTCTGCAAGCCGATCTGTTGCTGGCCAAGCATGAACAGCCAGGTAAAGGTGGTGTCGACCGTGTAGCTGGTGGCCAGGTCCGTGCTGGGCTTGCCGCTGGGAATGACCGCGTCGATGGCGAACGCGGAAATCTTCAGGTTGCCCGGCAAGAAGACCGGGAAATCATAGATGCCGCCGGCGGCAAAGAATTGCTTGATCATCTCGCCCACGTCGAGTTCCTGCGCGAGCGAGGCGGAGAGGGTCCAGCGGGGCGGCGTTTCCTGGCTGCTGTAAGCCACGCTGACGGCCGCCTGCAGGCTGGCGCCCACGCCCAGCAAGCCGGAAATGGAACCGGCCCAGGCCGTGCCGGCGCCGGCCTTGCCGGCCTCGACAAGGGCCAGCGCGCCTTCCTGCTTGTCCGCGGCCACCGTGGCGCTGATGCCCGACAGGCTGATCTGGCCATCCGAAATGCTCAGGATGGGCGCGCCGCCCACCGTCAGGAAGGACAGGCTGATGGCGTAGTCGCTGGAAAACGCGAAGGACTGGGCCGCGCCGTCTATGCTCAGCGCGATATTCGACACCTCGGCCTGGATGGTGTCGGGCAGGCTGACGAGGCCGTTCGAGACGACGGACAGGAAGTCCGACAGCGTGGCCTTGCCGGGAAAACTGGCCTGGAACAGCTGCGCCGAGTTGAACTGCACGTCGAATTCGCCGCCCGGCGTGCCGTCGAGGTTGCGAAATACCGTGGGCAACAGGGTGAAGGTGGTGCCGAACAGGTATTCATAGCGCGACTTGCCGCTGGCCTTGCTCGCCAGCGGCTGGTAAGCCGTCCAGTCGAGGAAGAACGAGGTGATGGTAAAGCTCAGCGCGGGCGTGGGCGCCGGGATGGGCTGCCAGCTGAGATCGCGCACGCTGCGCAGCTGCAGCGTGACCTGGTCCACCGTGGGCGCCGCCTTGGGCGGGATGCTGCCGCTGATGGTCATGCCGCCGAGGCCGAACGACGTCAGGAACTCCTGCAGCACGGCCGGGGTGGCGCGGAAATAGCTGGCGCCCCCGCCGATCAGGCCGATGGCGGCGGCGGGACTGAGGGGCGGCCCGTCGCTGCCCGCTTCCAGGCTGACCGCGTAGTTGCCGTCGCCGTCGGCGTTCGATGGCTGCAGCAGCAGCGACAGCGTGTAGTCGGCGGCGCCGGCGCCTTCCACGCTGAGCGTGGCCGTCAGGGCCAGCGTGGCGGCCTGGTCGCCGTCGGCCGCTTCCTCGTCGTCCGCTTCGCCGGCGCCGCGCAGCTGCAGCTGCATGCCGCCGTCGAGCAGCAGGGCGTCGGGCGGCGGCGCATCGACGGGCGGCGGGATCGTCACGGTCAGGCTGGGCGCCGCCACGCGCAGGTAGCCGGCGAACGTGCAGTCGAGCTCGCTAAGCGTGGCCGACAGCACGCCGCTGGGCATCAGGCCGCCCAGTTCGAACGTCTTGCCGTCGTACAGCGCCATGTCCAGGTAGCCGCCGATCTGCAGCTTGCCCGGCGGCGCCGCCAGGTCGGAAAACAGTTCCAGAAACGGCGTCACGAAGGCGGGCAGGGCCACACTGGCGCTGAGGTTCTGCTTGGCGCCGCCCGTGACGGACAGCGCGCTGTCGCCGCCCCATGGATAGACGCCGTCGGCGCTGGAAAACACCAGCAGCGCGCCCGACAGCGGCAACTCGCTGAACGGCCAGCCGCCCATGAAGGGAAAGCTGCTGTCCCAGTTCCAGTCGGCGGGACTGGCGGCCACCTGCACCACCAGCACGGCCGCGTCATCCCCGCCGTCATCCCCGTCCTCGCCCGGCGTGCGCGCGGCGGCAGGCTGCGTGGAAAACACCAGCGTGGCCGGGGTTTGCAGCAGGCCGCCGATGAAGGGCAGGCTGGCCTTGCTGACCGTAAACACGCCGTCGCTCACGGCGCCCACGTCGGCTGCCGCGCAGCTGATCAGGAACTGCGCCGCGTCGATCTGGAATGCCTGGCCGATGATGGCGTCGAATTTTTCGGGCGGCGCGACGTCCGGGTCGGCCAGGCCCGCTTCCAGGAAGGCGGCATCGAGGGCGAACGGGCCACTACTGGCGGCGTTGACGATGGCTTGCTGCAGGTTTTCCAGCGCGGTATCGGTGGTGGCCATACGAACTTGCTCCTTGAATCAGTCATGATGTCCGGGGCGGACGCTCGCACCCGCCCGGACGCTCTGTCTACAGCACGGCAAACAGCGCCAGGTGGTCGCTGGTGCTGCGCAGGTAGCCGTAATTGGCCCAGCCGTTCAGAGTGCGCGCCTGGCCTACGGCATACACGGCCGCCGGCGATTGCGGCCAGGCCATGCCGGCAGGCACGTTCGGAAATTGCGCGGGCAGCGGGCGCGTGCCGATGGGCACGCCCGCGGGCATGCCGCCCGCCACCGTGAACGGCGTGCCCGACACGGGGTTCATCACCGTAAACTGGTAGTTATTCGCCGGCACCAGCGGGTTGACGAGCATATTGTCGATCGAGAAAAAGTTGCTCACCATATCGCTGCCGATATAGTTGTAGCCGGGATACGGCGCCGCCACCAGCGCGCCGCCGGCCGTATTGTCGGACCACAGGAAGCGCGATTGCTGCGTCAGCTGCTGTTTGGTGCGCTTGGGGCGGATATGCGTGGCCAGGTAACCCTGGTACGCGTCCAGCGTCAGGTTCGGCGCCACCGGCATGGCGGGCGGCGGGTCCAGCAGCGGTATGTAGTTGATCGCGCGCAACTGGTCGTAGGCCGTCGTCCGCCCGCCCGCGCCGGGCGGCTGCGCGTAGATGGCGTTCAGGTTGAAGTCGCCGCAGATCATCTTGACTTCATTGTGCGGCGCGCCGGCGGGCGGCGCCGCCACGTCGAGCACGCCGCGCAGCAGGATATTGATGAAATTGGTGGCGCCGCCGTGGTTGGGCGGCGCATGCACGGCAAACAGGGTCAGGTTGCGCGTGATGACGTCGGTCCGGTTGGTTTCCACGAAAGTGACCATGAAGGGCTGGCGCAAGCCGTTGAAGTTGACCAGGCCGCCAACGACGGGCGGCACGGCCGGCGCCGGCGCGGGGGCGAAGGCGATGCGCGCCGCCGCCATGCCCTCGGCCAGGCCGCCGTTGTACTGCGCGCCGGCCGGGATGGTGCGCGCCGGCTGGCCTTGCGGATTGAGCAAATCCTGGATGTCGGCTGCGCCGGCGCCCCCGGCCGGGTAGGCGGCTGGCACGGCGCCGGCCGCCACGGCCGACACGCCGCCGCCCGTCCACACGTTCGGCCCCGTGAAATAGCGCCGCACTTCCGTGGGCGTGCCAACCGTGCCCGATATGCCGCGGTACAGCACGGCGACCGATTCCGTGCGCCCGCCCGTGCCCACTTTCAGCGGCGGCACCATGCGCCAGGCGGCGCGGTTGGGGTCGGCGGGGTCCGTGCGCAGCTGTTGCAGCAGGAAGATCGCGCCCTGCAGGCCGCCCGTGTCGGGCGCCAGGTCGCCGGCGCCGGCCGCGCTGGCCGACACCTCGATCAGGACGAAGATATCGGGCTGCGTGGCGCGCAGGATGGTCAGGATGTGGTTGCGGCGCTGCAGCGCGGCCACGGCCGGCAGGTTGCCGCCGCAGCGGCCGCCTTCGCCATAGCGGGGCCGCTTGCGGCTGGGATTGTTGACCTTGTTGATGCCGAAGTTCTCGATATTCCAGTACACGACGTTGGTCATGCTGCGCTCCCCAGTGAAATGGCCGGCAATGGCAGCGCGGCCAGTGCCTGCTCCTGGCGGGCGGCCGCATCGGCGATGTACGCGGCATACCAGCCCAGGCTGCCCGTATTTTTCGGGTCGCCAAACAGGAAGAACTGGATGTTCGCGTCGGGCGGCAGCTTGGCAATGCCGAGGAACTTGATGGCGATATTGTCGAGCCGCAGGCAGTAATAATAGGAGTCGCCGTCGGGCACTTTTTGCCGCATCAGCCCGATATTGTCGATGGCCAGCTTGAAGATGCCTTGCAGGCTGATCAGCCTGGCGCCCGGCGCCGCGCCGGGCAGCGACAGGCCGACGAAGACGGCTTGCTCGTCGTCGTCGGCCGTGCTGGCGGGCGACCAGGCCAGCAGCAGGGTCGAATGGAAGCCGGCGGCCGAGACGAGCGCGCCCGGCCCGCCCATGGTGACGTCATACACGATGCCGTGCCATGGCCCGTCGAGCGTGCCCAGGTTCAGCGCCGTGCTGACGGGCAGGAAACCGAAATCGGCCGGCTTTTGCCCGTCGGCGGCGGCGATAAAGCCCGACAGTTCCAGGCCGAAGCCCTTGAACAGGCTGTCCGGCCTGGCCTGGCTGGCGTCGAGGTCGTAGGCCAGGTTGGCCGTCACCTCGTCGAAGCGCACGGCCGACGGCGTCGTCTGCGGATAGCGCATGTCGATCACCAGGTTGGAAAACGCCAGGCCTGCGCCGTCCGGCGGCAGGTCCGGCGCCAGCGCGCCGAACGACAGCAGGTCCAGCACGGCGCCCGTGCGGTCGTCCAGGCTGGCGAAGTCCAGCGTGCCCCAGACGGAAAAACGGTTCAGCACGGTCGCGCCCGCGTCGGTGGTGCCCAGGCAGTTGAACTGGATGCGCAGGAACGCCACGTGGCGCAGCAGGTTGCTGTCGAGGCTGAATATCGACGGCGTGGCTTGCTCGAAGATGTAGATGCCGGTGCCATTCTGGTCGATATAGCTGCCGTCGAGTACCACGCCGTTGTTCGGCATCGCATTGCCGCCGAAGGTGGTGGCCGTCACGCGCGAGCCGAGCAGGCCGTTGACGGCCAGCTGCACGTAGCTCTTGAAGGTCTTGATGACGGCATTGTCGAACAGCACCTGCAATTGCAGCACGCGGAATGCATAGTTGTCGGTGTCGGGCAGGGCGATGGGGGTATCGGGCGGCAAGCCGTTGCGCTGGCCGGCGGCGAAGGCCGGATCCTGGTAGTCGACCAGGCCGAAGGTGCTGGAATTGCCGTCGAGGGTGATGCTGCCGTCGCCATGCACCGTCACGCGGCTGGCCGTGAAGCCGAAATGGTGGGCGACGAAGCGCGTCAGGTCGAGGCCGGCCGCGATGCCTTGCAGACCCGGCGGCAGGCTGGACGGATCCAGGTCCGCCTGCAGCACCAGCACGCCCGTCCAGGAGGGATCGCTGACCAGTTCCAGGAAATGCCGGTACGGCGATTCGGGCTTGTCCTCCGCCAGCACCTCGGCCGCTTCGATGACATCCTGCAGCCATTGCGACAGCCCCGTGTAGGCGATGCCCTGGACGTCGGGGCCGGCGCCGGCGGCCAGCGAAAAATCGGGCGCGCCCGACCAGGCGTTCGGATTGGCGACGCGTTCCCTGACGCTGCCGCTGCAATACTTGAGCAGCATCACGTTGCGGTAGGACGTGGGCGTCACGCCGACGCCCACCTGCGCTTGCATGGTCCAGCCCGCGATGCCCACGGTATTGTCGAAGTGCGCGGCGCCGTCCGACAGGTGGGCCGCGTTGACGGCCACGAGGAACAGCTGGTTGGTCTGCAAGGCATCCTGCAAGGTCGCGTCCGGGAAGCGGAAGCCGAACGGCAAGACCTGGCCGCCGCCGCCCAGGGTCTGACCCAGGGTCACTGACAGGAAGGCGTCCTGGTCCTGCGCCTGGCTGGACACGGTGGCGACCGCTCCCTGCGGCGTGGTGCGGTAGTGCGGCGCTTCCGCCACCGCGTCGCCGGCGGCCAGTCCGCGCACGCGGTGGCTGGCGGCCGCACGCGCCTGCCAGGTGGCGCTGGCGCCGCTGGAAATGACGGCCTTGCGGGTGGCGGCCACGATGCTGCTTTCAAAGCTCGACAGCAGGGCGGCGCTGACATCCAGCGGGCCGCCGCTGACGGCGCCGCCATACGGCAGCAGGGGAAAGGCGTGCGCGGCGCCCTGCGGCACGGGCAGCGAGGGCGGGGTCGAGGCGAGCACGGTATCGGCGGCCACGGCGCGCAGCAAGGCGGCGGCCCGGGCGGCCGGCGGCAGGCCGTACATGGGACTGCCCGCCGGCTCCGCATGGTATTGCGGCGTGGCCGCGCCGCCCTTGAGCACGCTGGCCCAGCAACCGAGGTAAACGGCCGTCAGCGGCGTGGCCACGTTACCGGAATCGGGCAAGTCCAGGGTCGCGGCCTGGAACGGAAAGACGGACGCGTAGGCGGGCGAGGCGGGCACGAACAGCAGGCTGTCATTTTCCGGCGCGTCGCCATCATAGGTGGTCATGCTCAGCTGTTCCGAGCCGAAGATGCCGCATAACAAGTTTGTCTGCGCCCCGTCAGCCTGGCCGATGGCGCTCAGGCCGAAGCGCCCGGCCGGCGTCAGCAGCGCCTTGCTGGTGGCGGGCTGGGAAGGCGACTGCGCGGCGCAGCCGAAGGCCAGGGCGCCCGACTGCAGGCCGATCACGGGCGGCTGCCCGCTGGCGGCGCCCAGCGGCCGCAAGATCGTCGCATGGCCCAGCGCCGTGCGGTAGGTGGACGGCAAGGCGGGCCGGTCGGCCGGCAGCAAGCCGCAGCGCAATACGCCTTCCAGCCTCGCCTTGGCGGACAGCTTCTGATTGTAGGGATCGAGCGGGTCGACCGTGCCGACCCAGGCCAGGCTGGCCGACAGCTTGGCGGGCGCGCTCAGCGCCGGGTAGAACAGCTGCTGCAGCTGGCCGCTGGCCGTGTCGCGCGCGGTCATGGGGAAGCCGACGGCCAGGCCGCTTGGGCCGAAGGTGACGGGAGGGTTGACGGTGGCCGTAAACGTCAGGCAGCCCGCATTCGCGCCCGCCAAAGGCACGAACGTGCGGATCGTGCTGCCGCTGCCCGTGACGCGTATGCCGATATCGCTGGCATTGCGCTGGAAGGCCAGCGCCGGCGGCGTAGCCAGCGGCGCGGCCAGCCGCAGACTGCCGCTGGCCGCGTCGATGGACAGGCCGACGCCGGACAGCACGTTGAACAGCAGGTCCTGTCCCAGCCGGAAGTTGACGTTGCTGCTGGTGGCAAAGCCTTTTGTCAGCTGGTTATAGGTGTAGCTGCAGCCGTAGTTCTTGAAGGAATCAGTCGGCGCTGCATCGGTGTCGCGCAGCCACAGCAGTGCGTTCAGGTTCAGTCCCGGCGCCGATGACTGCAGGTCGATATACGCGACGAGGGCGGCGATGAAGGGGCCGGGCGCCGCGTCCAGCGCCGCCGGACGGGCGCTGGCAAACACGTAGCTGCCCATGCGCTGCGGCGACAGGCTGTCGGCATAGCTGATGCTGTCCGGGGGCGTGGCCGGCGGCGCGACGGGCGGCAGCAGGTAGCCGGCCCACGCATGCTCCGCCTGCGGCGGCGATTCATACAGGCTGACCTTGCTGGCGGGATCGGTGGCGACGAAACTGAAACCCATGACAACCTCCACTCAAGACGCGACTCGGGCTGCGATGCGGCGGCATGGCTGCCGCGCGGCAACGCAATCGTTTACAACGGGTGGGCCCGGAAGGGCGTCGGATGGCCAGGCGGCTTGCCTGGATGCGGTGGCGGGCGGCCATCCGGAGCGCCCGCCCGCAGGCGGGCGCGGAACCGCCGCTTACTGCGAGTTGGAGGTAAAGGTGGCCAGCACGAAGCCCGTGTAGCTATACAAGGTGCCGCTGTCGACGATGTCGCCGGAGAGCAGCACGTTATACAGGCCCGTGCTTTGCGGCGAGTAGGTGACCGTCAGGCCGGCTTTCCACGTGACGACGCCGTTGCCCGTGTCGCTGGCCAGCTTGGCCGTGGTAAAACCCGTGGTGACGCTGGGATTCCAGTACGTGGTGCGGCCCTGGAACTGGAAGGCGATGCCGGTCTGGTTGTTGCTGTCGCCGCTGGCGATGGACAGCGCGATGCTGTTCGGCGTGGTGTTGGTGGTGACGCTTTGGCCGGAGGCCAGCGTATGGTTGGTGACTTCGACGCGAGGTAAGTTAGACATGACATTCTCCATGAGGTGATATCGGCCTGCACTTGCGGTGGGCGCCCCGTGGCCGACAGGTTCGGGGCAGTTGGGTAAGTCGGTAGAAATGGTGTTGCGACGGCTTTGCGACCATGCCATAAAAATATGGCGGGACAATACGCAATTTCAAATAAAGACAAGACATTTGATATTAATCAATCCGGAATTGATTAATATATTTCGTATTTGCTTATTCAAAAAAGTAGTTTCCGGCTATTCGTAATATAACCATGCCGGCTCTTGCGCATGACGAGTAGCGATTCTATGCCTATTTTTTTGCGCGATTCTCTCGAATTGTCGCGAAGGCAAGAATAATGCGGCTTCCGGACGCGGCGCGGGAATGTGCCGCCGGCCATTTTGCGCGGCGGCAGGCAAGCGGGATAGGAAATGCAATTGAATATAAACGGTTTATTGATTTAAATAGATGGCCTGCGCGGCTTTATTGCGCGGCTGGCGCGGGCAGGGCCGGACAGCGTTCAAAAACGGCTACCACCTTGCCAGTCAGTGTGTATTGCGTGCCGTCATCGAGGATGGGGCCATCGATGAGGATTTGATATTGTTGCGGACCGAGCGCCTGGAAACGCAGGGTCAGTCCTTTCTGAAACGTCACGATGGTATCGCCGCGGTCGGCGCCCAGCTGCAGCAGGATATTCGCTGTCGACAATAAAACCGTCCAGTACGCGGTGCCGTTGGCGCGCAGCGCCACCAGGGTGTTGTCATTGATATCGTTGCTGGCCGTGGCGATGGCGTCGCTGTTGACCGTCAGCGCCATGGTTTGCGGCGCCCGGCACGCGGGGGCCGGTTCGGCCAGCTGGCGCGCCAGCGCCGGGGCGTCGCCGCCGAGCGATAGCAGCAGCACGGCAGCCAGCCAGGGGCCGCGCCAATTCAGCTGATACATGGTGGAGGTGGTGTCCCGCGCATGCGGCCCATCGTAACGAAATTCGGCCGGAAGAGCAAACGCATGCCGACCGCAGCACGTCGCCATGGCCGCCATCCCCATCTGCTATCATCGTGCCGTTTTGGCCAGCGCCGCGGGCGCCGGTCCGGTATTTATGCAAGGAAAAAAATGAATAATCGCATTTCCCTGCTGCGCCAGCGCGGCGTGCAGGACAGCGGCAAGGTGGGCATGATCGAGCTGTTCTTCGACCTCGTGTTCGTATTTGCCGTCACGCAACTGTCGCATGGCTTGCTGGCGCACCTGAGCGCCATGGGCTGGCTGCAGACGGGCCTGCTGCTGATGGCCGTCTGGTGGGTGTGGATCTTTACCTCGTGGATCACCAACTGGCTCGATCCCGAACGCATTCCCGTGCGCATCAGCCTGTTCGCCATGATGCTGGGCGGCTTGCTCATGTCGGCCTCGATTCCCGAAGCGTTCGGCACGCGGGGCCTCGGTTTTGCGGGCGCCTACGTCGCCATGCAGGTGGGCCGCCCCCTGTTCGCCTGGTGGGCCGTACGCCATGAGGAACTGTCGCGCCGCCGCAATTTCCAGCGCATCGCCCTGTGGGCCGTGCTATCCGGCATCTTCTGGATCGCCGGCGGCATCGCGTCGCCCGAGCAGCGCATCTTCTGGTGGGGCGCGGCCCTGCTGATCGACCTGGCCGGTCCCTGGATGCAGTTCGGCACGCCGGGCCTGGGCCGTTCCTCGACGGCCGACTGGGATGTCGACGGCGGCCACATGGCCGAGCGCTGCGCGCTGTTCGTCATCATCGCCCTGGGCGAATCGCTGCTGGTGACGGGCGCCACCTTCGCCGGCCTGGAATGGACGGCCGCCAACTGGCTGGGCTTTTTGTCGGCCCTGGTCGGCAGCATCGCCATGTGGTGGATCTATTTCGACACGGGCGCCGAGGCGGGCCACCACCGCATCGCCCACTCGAAGGACCCGGGCCGCATCGCCCGCAAGGCTTACACGTATATCCACGTGCTGATCGTGGGCGGCGTGATTGTTTCCGCCGTGGCCGACGAACTGGCCCTCGTGCATCCGGACGAGGCGAGCTTCGCCGGCATCAGCGCCTTGCTGGGCGGCCCGATCCTGTATCTGCTGGGCAATGCCTTGTTTAAATGGGTCAGCAACGACCGCGCCACGCCGCCGCTGTCGCATCTGCTGGGCATCTTGATCATCCTGGCGCTGATCCCGATGGCGTATGGCCGGCTGTATTCGCCCCTGACCCTGGCCTGCATCACCAGCTGCGTGCTGGTATTGGTGGCCGTGTGGGAACATATGGCGCTGCGTCGCCCGCCGCCGGAGATCGATCCCTGACGTCTGTTTTACCCTTGACCGGGCGGCGCAATGCCGTCCGGATCGCTGCGCGTGTCGAGTTGCAGCTGCAGGAACGCCAGGTCCAGCCAGGCGCCGAACTTGGTGCCCACCTGGCGCATCAATCCCACCTCTTCGAAACCCAGCTGCTTGTGCAGGGCGATCGAGCCGGCATTGCCTGCTTCGATGCCCGCCACCATCATGTGCTTGCCCAGGCCGCGCGCCCGCGCGATCAATTCCCTCATCAAGGCCTTGCCGACCCCGGCGCCGCGGCGATCGGCGCGCACGTACACGGAATGCTCGACCGTATGCCGAAAACCTTCGAACGGGCGCCAGTCGCCGAACGAGGCGTAGCCGGCCACATTTTCTTCCGCATCGATGGCGACGAGCACGGGATAGCCGGCCTTTTCGCGGTCGGCCAGCCAGGCGGCGCGGTTGGCCGCATCGACCGTCCGTTCATTCCAGATGGCCAGGGTATTGCTGACGGCATCGTTGTAGATGGCCGTGATGGCCTCGATGTCGCCCGCGTGGGCATCGCGTATCTGCATGTTGCTCTCCTTGCTAGGCGTCTACTATAATGGACAAATCATAGATTGCCGCCAACGCTTTTGTCCAATAAATCCTGATTATGTCCACTAAACCAGACGAATTGAACCAGCGCATCGGCGCCAGGGTACGCCTCGAGCGGGAAAGCCTGGGCTGGTCGCTGACGGAGCTGGCGGCCCGCTCCGGCGTGTCGCGCGCGATGGTGCACAAGGTGGAGCGGGGCGATTGCAGCCCCACGGCCACCTTGCTGGCGCGCCTGTCGGGCGCCTTCGACCTGAGCATGTCCGAATTGATCGCCCGCGCCGAAATGCGCGCAGGGCGCTTGCTGCGCCAGGCTGAGCAGCCCGTGTGGATCGACCCGCAGAGCGGCTATGTGCGGCGCCACGTGTCGCCCGCGTCCGACATGCCGCTCGACCTCGTGCATATTACCTTGCCGCCCGGCGCCGTGGTGGCCATGCCGGCCGCCGCCTATGCGTCGCGGCGGCAACTCATCTGGTCGCTCAGCGGCAGCCTCGTCTTCATCGAAGGGGAGAGCCGCCACGTGCTGGACGAGGGCGACTGCCTGGAACTGGGCCCGCCGGCCGACTGCGTGTTCAGGAATGAAACGGCCACGGCCTGCACCTACGCCGTGGCCGTATTGAAAGGGGTTTGACCTTAAGTCAGCGCCGCCGCGCGCAGCTGGGCGATGAAGGCGCGCGCGGCGGGCGCCTGTTCGTGGCGGCGGAAGGCCACGGCGATTTCCGAGCTGATCTGCGGCCCTTCCAGCTCGCGGAATACCACACCGGGCAATTGCACGCTGGCCATCACCGAGTGGGGCACGATGGCGCAGCCCACGCCCAGCGACACTTCCGTCAGCACGGCCACCAGGCTGCCCGGGCGCGACACCACCTGCGCCGCAAAGCCGCCGCGCCGGCTCGCCTCCAGGGTGCCCAATTCCTGTTCCGGCACGATGAACGCCTGCTGCGCCAGCGCCGCCGGTCCCGCCACGCCGAGGCGGGCCAGCGGGCTGTCGGCCTGCACGGCCAGCACGAAGCGGTCGCGCAGCAAGACCACGCTGTCGAGTCCATCCGGCAAGTGCAGGGGCGGGCGCACGAAGGCCAGGTCCACCCGGCCCTGGTCCAGCAAGCCGGGCAGGGCATCCATCGCGTATTCGCGCGCACCGATGTGGATGCCGGGGTGGCTGGCGCGAAAGCGGGCGAACTGGTCTTGCAGCACGCCTGAGTAGGCGGCCGAGGCCACGTAGCCGATTTCCAGCCGTCCCAGCTCGCCCCGTCCCGCCCGCCGCGCCACTTCCTGCGCCTGCGCCAGCTGCCCCAGCGCGCGGGTGGCTTCGATGACGAACAGTTCGCCGGCCGCCGTCAGGGCCACGGCGCGCTTGCTGCGCTGGAACAGGCGCGTGCCGAGCAAGCTTTCCGTTTCCTGCACCTGCTTGGTCAGCGCGGGCGGCGAAATGCCGAGTTCCGCGGCGGCCCGCGCGAAGTGCAGGCTGTGCGCGACGGCCAGCACGCAGCGGAAATGCCGTAATTCCATGTCTTTGTCTGTATTCACCATCAGTGAATTATAAGGCGATCATCTTATAACAGGAAATAATACAAGCGTGCTTACAATCGGGGCATGAAGAATACCAACTGGACCTTATATACGTGCTCGGGCGTGTGCGCGCTGATCATGCTCGACACCAACGTGGTGGCCGTTTCCCTGCCGTCGATCGCCCGCTCGCTCAACGCCAGCTTCGTCGACGTGGAATGGGTGGTCAGCGCCTACATGCTGGCGTTCGCCTCATTCCTGTTGCCAGCCGGCAGCATCGCCGACCGCCTGGGACGGCGCAGGGTGATGCTGTTTGGCCTGGCCGTGTTCGCGCTGGCGTCCCTGCTGTGCGGCCTGGCCTGGACGCCGTTCGTGCTCAACGTGGCGCGCGCCGTCAAGGGCCTTGGCGCTGCGCTGCTGCTCACCTCCGCGCTGGCCGTCATCGGCCACACGTTTCATGCGGAAAAGGAGCGGGCGCGGGCCTGGTCCGTGTGGGGCGCGGCCATGGGCGTGGCCATGACGGTGGCGCCGCTGTTGGGTGGCCTGATCACGAGCGCCATCAACTGGCGCTGGATTTTCTACCTGAACTTGCCCGTCGTGGCCATCTTGATGTGGCTGGTTAGCAGGCACGTGGATGAATCGAAGGATGCGTCCAACGCCAGCTTCGACCCGGCGGGCGCGCTGCTGTTTTCCGCCGGCCTGTTCTGCATCATCTGGGGCTTGATCGACGCCAGCGTGGCGGGCTGGTCCAGCCGCGCCACCCTGCTGCGCTTTGCCGCCGGCGCGGCGCTGCTGCTGGTATTCGTGCTGGTGGAGCGGCGCCAGCGCGCGCCCATGGTCGATTTATCCCTGTTTGGCCGGCGCGTGTTCGTCGGCGCCGTGTTGGGCATGTTCGGCTACGCCATCGCCGCGCAGGTGATGATGACGTTCCTGCCCCTGTATTTGCAGAACGCCTTCGGCTTTTCCGCCGTGCTGGCCGGCTGCGCCATGCTGCCGTTTGCCGTCGCCATGGTCGTGCTGTCGCGCCTGGCC
Source organism: Janthinobacterium sp. SUN033 (assembly GCF_030397595.1). Classification (NCBI taxonomy): domain Bacteria; kingdom Pseudomonadati; phylum Pseudomonadota; class Betaproteobacteria; order Burkholderiales; family Oxalobacteraceae; genus Janthinobacterium; species Janthinobacterium sp. SUN033. The sequence goes on along the minus strand of NZ_JAPQNV010000001.1, from coordinate 1,150,310 downwards.
CCGCGCGCCATGCATTACCTGGACGACCGCGGCATCCTCGTGACGGGGCTGTTGATCGTCGCCGCGGGCAACGTGGCCACGGCCCTGGCCGCCGCCAGCCTGCAGTACGGCTGGGTGGCGGCCGGCATGGTCGTCACGGGGGCGGGGGCCGGATTGCTCAACGGCACCACGCAAAAGGCCATCCTCGCCTGCATCCCCCGCGAACGCACGGGCATGGGCTCCGGCATCAGCACCACCACGCGCTTCGTCGGCATCGTGCTGGCCGTGGGCGCGCTGGGCGCCGTGCTGGCCATGCGCACGGCCGCCTCGTTCGAGAAGCTGGCGTGGCTGCACGGCTTGAAGGCTTCGCCGGAAATGATCGGGCGCATCGTCGCAGGCAATGCGTCCGACGCCTTCGGCCAGCTGCCGCCCGCCCTGCAATCCGTGGCGCAGGAAGCGGCGCGGCACGCCTTCATCGACGGCTTTGCCAGCGTGCTGTACCTGGCTGGCGGACTGGCGGCCGTGGTGGCGGCGCTGGTGTTCGTGCTGGCAAGGCCGCTGGAAAAAGTGTAACTGTTCAGCAAGTTCTGCGTGCGCGGCCTCTGCTTGTAATATGATGCCATCAGGAAATACATGGCAATCATATAACACGACCAATCAAGAGCGCCGAACAGAAGCGTAGCGAGCGGCAGTGAGTTGTGGCTGAGAAGCGGAGCTGTGCGAATGCACAGTGAGCATCGGAAGCCGCAAATCGCGACGCGCAGTAGCTTATGTTCGGTGCGGAGAATCGCATGCGCAGGAAACGCATTATCATCACCAGCGTGCTGGTGGCCGTCATCGGCGTGGCCGCTCCCCTGAGCCTGGCCTTTTACCTGTCGTCCGTGCGGGCCGAGCAGGGCGAGCAGGAACGCCTGCGCCTGCTGGCCGGTTACGCGCTCGAGCGCGCCCACCGTTCGATCGCCTCGGCCAGCATGGCCCTGCGCAGCGCCGATGCGCTGGAGCTGGCGCCGTGTTCGGAAGCCCATGTCCAGCAATTGCGCCGCATCACCATCACTACCCGCAGCATCGACGATATCGGCTATGTGGAAAACGGCTTGCTCAAATGCACGTCCACGGGCATCGAGGAAGAGCGCATCGCCGTCACGCCCGCTGACTTTACCCTGGACAATGGCATGGGCCTCGATTTCGACCTGCGCCCCGTCGTCAGCGGCGGCAAGCGCATGGTGGGGCTGTCGTATCGCGCCTACAAGGTGCTGATCGATCCCGTGCGCTTTTCCGACGTCATCGTCGACAGCGACATCCAGATGGCCGTGGCCATCGGCAAGCGGGGCGTGCTCGACACCTTGCACCATCCGGACCCGGCGCTGGTGCAAGCCTTGCTGGCCGGCCAGCCGGCGGCGGCCGGCGCCGTACCGGACGGCAGCATCCATGCCATGCTGTATCGCGACGGCTTGACGGCCGTCATGATCGAACCGCGCAGCAAGCTGAACGACAGGCTGCGGCGCGAACAGCTGCTGCTCTTGCCGCTGGGCCTGCTGATGGCCGCCTTCCTCGTCGGCATCGTCGTGTGGCTGTCGCGCCGTCGTTTGTCGCTGATGGGAGAGTTGCGCATCGCCATCGACCGGCGCGAATTCTTTGTCCATTATCAACCGATCATCGCCCTCGACACGGGCGTGTGCGTGGGCGCCGAGGCGCTGATACGCTGGCGCCGTCCCGATGGCAGCATGATACGGCCCGACCTGTTCATCCCCGTGGCCGAGGAAGGCGATCTGATTCTACCCATCACCGACCAGGTGATCGATTGCGTCATCGCCGACATGCGCGCCGCGCTGCTGGCCGACCGCGACCTGCACATCGCCATCAACCTGTGCGCCAGCGATATCGAAACGGGCCGCGTGCTCGACGTGCTGGAGCGGGCGCTGGCCGGCACGGGCATCGAGGCGCAGCAGATCTGGCTGGAAGCGACGGAACGGGGTTTCATCAACGTGGAAGCGGCGCGCGCCACCATCGAAAAGGCCAGGGCGCGCGGCCACGCCGTGGCCATCGATGACTTCGGCACCGGCTATTCCAGCCTGTCGAGCCTGCAAAACCTGCCGCTCGACGCCTTGAAAATCGACAAATCGTTCGTCGACACCATCGGCACGGACGCCGCCACCAGCAGCGTCACGCCGCACATCATCGCCATGGCCCGCACCCTGAACATGCTGATCGTGGCCGAAGGCATCGAAACGCAGCAGCAAGCCGATTATTTGCTGGAACGCAAAGTCGAATTCGGCCAGGGCTGGCTGTTCGCCAAAGCGCTGCCGGCAGCGCAATTCCTCGCCTTTTATCAAACGCGCCGCGCGCCACCGTCCCCGTGAAACCGCCACGCTTTCCCTATCCCTTGCAGCCGCTGCGCGTACCGGGAGGCTGGCACATCACCGTCAACACCCTGTTCGAAGTGGAGCCGGGGCCGGACACCATGGAATGGTTCAGCAGCGCATTGCTGCTGTGGGGCAGCTGCCGCGACAGCGGTTACTGTTTCAATTCGCACTTCGAGCCGGAAGACGATCCCGATGGCGAGTTCGTTGTTGAATTTTGCAAAGTGGCATTTGATCGTCAAGATAAGAAAAAAATGAATTCTGAAGTATTTCTGGGAGAATTTAGAACAAAATCCCGACTTGAATTGATAAAAGTAATCGAAAACTATATGCTTGATGGTGAAATCTCAAAGACATCATTGTAAACGAGAAATATTCTTTCTTATCACCCTAAAATTTATTAAATTTCAAGTTAAATTCAGATGAAAATTGAAGCCCACGATAAGCAAATACAAGACATTTTCTCACTAGGATATTTCCAGATACCACGCTTCCAACGCCCTTACTCTTGGGAAAGAGATGAAGTGGAAAATTTTTGGAACGATATAATTAATGATGTTTCAGAAAATTATTTCATTGGATCGATGGTCGTGTACCAGGAAAGAAAGCCATATTTTGGAATTGTCGATGGTCAACAGAGATTAACGACTATTACTCTTATGCTGTCTGCAATAAGGAATTCCTTTTTAAGACTGGGTGAAGATAATCTGGCAAAAGGTGTACATAAATTTGTTGAGCAACCGAACATAGATAATGAGGCTGAGTTCATATTAGATGCCGATACATCATTCCCTTACCTCCAAGATCACATTCAATCTTTCAATGGCTTAAAAATAGATTGCGATGTGGGAATTGAGGAACAAAAGTTAAAAAATGCATTTGAGATTATTTGTGCGCGATTGGAGGATGAGGTTCCAACCTCCAATTCCGAAAGTGGTGGTCAAATAAGTATGTTTCCGGTAGATGTTCCAGACCCCATTCTAAAGTTGAAGGAAATTCGGGATAAGGTGCTATCCTTGAAGCTTGTTTTTATTCAGCTAGACAATAAAAGTGATGCGCATCTGATATTTGAAACCTTAAATGCTCGAGGACGTGATTTGCGTACATCGGATTTAGTGAAAAATCTATTGTTAAGCAAGATAAAGGAAGGTAACGCGAAATTGGATTCGGCGAAAGAATCTTGGAATTCATTGATTAGGAAATTCGATGATGCAAGTGAGTCGGAAATAATTGACTCATTTCTTTTGCATTTTTGGATCTCTGAATACAACTACACTACTGACAAGAAATTATTTTCAGCAATTTCAAAATATGTATCCGAGGATGAAAAGAATGCGAATGATTTACTTAAGAAATTAAATCATGCAGCAGCTATTTATTGCAAATTGATCGATCCTGGTGCCCATGAGTGGAGCAGGGAAGAAACTGATGTCAGAGAGTCTCTTAAGGCATTAAGACTATTTAAGGTGAAGCAACAATCATCTATGACACTGGCTCTATTGCGAGCCTATTATGAAAAGCGACTCACCTTAAGAAATTTAAAGGCGTGCCTGAGGAAGCTAGAATATTTTCATTTTGTATTTAATGCTATTACTTCGCAGAGATCGTCAGGTGTTATTGCTACAACGTATTCGAGTCATGCGATTTCCCTAACCGGAGCGAAAGGAAATGATGACATTCAGGCCATTATATCTAGTCTCTTTAATTCCCTGAGGACAAAATTACCGCAATATGAGGAATTTGAGGTGAAGTTTTTAGAGTTATCTTACTTATCTAGTAAGACAAAAAATAAGGGCATTATTAAGTATTGTCTTTCAAAACAATTTGGCGACAAGTTTGGTGGAATTGACATAAATCATGATGCAATGAGTATTGAGCATATAATTTCAGAATCAACCATGAAGGATGGGTTAAGTTCTGATGTTGTTAGCAGCATAGGAAATTTATTACTGGTTGATGAAAAAACAAATTCAGAAGAACTTATGAACTTAACAGTTTCTGAGAAAATTAAGAAATTAGAGGGAAAGGGTTATCCATTGGCCAAGGCTTTAGTTGGAGAGAAATTTCCCGAAAGTTCTGGAGTTCAAGATAGGGCAAGAAGTATTGCCCAACATCTTTATAATAGTGTTCAACTATAGAACTTTCTTTTTTTATGCGGTTGTATGAATTATTTTCCATTGTGGCAAGATATTTTATTTTCTTAAGCGGTGCGTAGGAAGTAATTTCTATCTAGTATTTATGCATTAACGTGGGAATTGATTAAAAATTGCAGACGCAAGATCAAGCCTACAGACGAGGCTTGGTCTTATTACTCCTTGCGCGGCAAGACCGTGTCCTGCCCGCTTTGCTTGAGCACGGCACTGGCGATCTTGCCCGCCGCATCGCGCGTAAACGCCAGTTCCGCGTCGATGGCGCGGAAGAAGAATTGGTCTTTCGCGCTGGCAAACAAGGGGGCGGATCCCATGCCCGTGCCGGCCGCTTCCAGGCCTTGCTTGCCCAGGCTCACCGTCAAGGTGAAATCCTTGTCCAGTGGATATTCGCCAACGTACTCGGCGAGCGCGGCGCGCGGCACGTCGATGGCCGCTTGCGGCTTTTTCAGCGGCGGCAGGGGCGTACCGGGCAGCAAGGTGGACAAGCCCAGCGCATCGACGTCGCGCGCCGTATTCGTCAGCACCACCACGCCCCGCTTGCCGTCCGTCGTGAACGCCGCATAGCTGCTGTAGCCGCCCGTCTGGCCGCTGTGCCAGGCGTAGGCCTGGCCCTGCCGCTGTTCCAGCAGCCAGGACAGGCCGATTTTCGTGTCGTCGCCGGACGCCACCGGACGCTGCGGCTGGATCGCCAGCGCATACGGGCGCAGCGGCTTGAACATATATGCCTGCAGGTAGGCGACCATGTCGCGGGCGCTGGAATACACGCCGCCGGCCGGCGCCACCACATTCAAATCCCAGGCGGGCGTGGCTTCGCCCGACAGCAGATGGCCGGGCGCCAGGCGCGCCAGCATGCCGTGCGTGGGCTTGTTCGAGGTGGAACGCATGCCGAGCGGCACGGCGATACGCTTTTGCAGCAGCGCTTCATAGCTGGTGCCGGCCTGGGCCGCCAGGGCCGTGCCCAGCACGGCGTAGCCGATGTTCGAGTAGTCAAAGGCCGTGCCTGGCGCGCGCGGCAGGTGGTAGGCGGCAAGAAACTGCCGCTGCTTCGCTTCCGTGTAATCGGCATACGGGTTGGCCGGGTCCTTGGGCGCGAAGTTGTCGGGCAGGCGCGGCAGCGAGGAGTAATGCGTGGCCAGGTCGAGCAGGCTGATCGTTTTTCCATCGAAGGCAGGCACGGTATAGCCCGGCAACAAGGCCGCCACGGGCTCGTCGAGCTTGGCCTTGCCATCGACGACGGCGTTGGCCAGCAGCAAGGCCGTCATGGTCTTGGTGACGGAGCCGATCTGGTAGACGGTGTCGGCGCCAGGCTTGGCGCTCTTGCCTGCCTGACTGCTGCCAAAGCCATACACGGCGCTGTCCTTGCCTTCGATCACGGCGATGACGATGCTGGCGTGCAAGCCCGTGCGCGTGAGTTCTTCCGCGCGCTGGCGCACGGCGTCGTCCAGCGCGGGGGCGGCCAGTGCAGCGCTGCCGGCGAGGCAAAGGGGGAGGAGGGCGAAAGTGGGTGTCATGGGTAACCTTGTCCAGAGTGGATCGAAGGCACGCCGGCGCATGGGGAAGGTGGCTGGCATGCCTGGTGAAGGATACGGGCCCAACATGAAGGTTGCCTGAGTTTTATGCTTGCCGGTATGGCAAGGCTTGCGTTTGCTCAATGTTCAGCCATCGGCGCTTCCAGCAGGCACGCCAGCTGCGCGCGCATGTCGGTAGACATGCACTGCAGCAATTCACCGCGCCGGCGCGCATCGGCCCGTTTCTTCGATGGCACGTCGGCCAGGTCCGGCGCCCGGTAGGGTGCGCAGGGCAAGTGATAATTACCGTCGCGCATGCGCAAGGCATGCAATTCCTGCCACGCCAGGTCGTAATCGGCGGCGATATGGCGCCGGCGCCGCGCATTCAGGGCGATGCGGTTGTCATTGCTGATCAAAAACAGGTTATTGCAGGCAAAAAAATCGCCGAAATCGCGCAGCGCCGTCACCATCAGGTTTTTCGGGCGGCAACCGTGCAGCGCCCGCGTGGCCGCCTTCACGGCTTGCGCGCCCGCTTCCGAGCGCAAGCCTTGCAGCGCGCCCAGTTGCAGGGACACGCCATCGGCGCGCGGCAGGAACAGGAAGCTGGCCAGGTAGAACGGCTGGCCGTCGCGCGTCAGGCGCAGGCACAGTTCACCTTCGCGGTAGCTGTCGTGGATGGCCGTCAGCTGCAAGCGGTACAGCGCCCCATCCTTGCCTTCGAACGCGGCCAGCACCACGGGCTGGCGCGCGGCCCGCTCGACCAGGGCGCGCGCCCCCGCTTGCCACAGGAAACGGTAATGGCCTTCCAGCAAGGCCAGTCTGTCCGCGCAACCGAGCCGGCGCGAGGCGTAAGGGCGGTAAATCTTGAAGCGCAAGCAAGGATGCAGCTGCGCCAGCGAATTCAGGCCGGGCATGCTGCCCAGGAAAGCTTGCCAGCGCGTGCGCTGGCGGGGAAAGAAGAGGGCGCCCAGCGCCGCTTTCAGGCGGTGGCCGCTGGCAGGGTGCGGCACGGCGGCGCCGTGGTGCAGGGGTAAAGCGATGTCATTCATGATTCAGCCGGAAAAGGGCAGGCGCTGCACAATGAGAGCCTTGCCAATCTGAATGCTACGCGGGCCAGGTGAATTTCCTATTAAGAAGCCATGCACGCGGGCATTTAGAGGATGGCAACTAAACATTTGCCTTCTGGCAATATGGACGGTTATGCTCGCGGCACCTTCACTCCTGGACTGATGCCGCTCATGAATCGCCGCCCATTGCTTGCCATCTCCATGCTCGTTGCCGCCCTGGCTGTCCAGGCGCAAGACCGCACGGCCGATCCCCTGGGGCCGTTGGCGCAATGCATCAACCGCAGCGAGTTCCAGTTCCGGCAGCAGGACCGCTTGCCCGCGCACGTGACGACGCGCAGCGTCAAGCTGGCGACGGGAGAGGGGCAGGTATCGACGGCCGATGGCTATCGGCTGATGCTGTTCCGCAAGGGCAGCTTGCCCCTGGTGAACCTGAAAATCGAACGCAGCGCCGAAGGCAGGTTTGCCGCCGACCGCGACACCATCGTGGCGCAGATGCAGCAGATGGCCGCCAACAGCAAGGCGCCCCAATTGGTGTCGCTGGAAACGGACACGCGCCAGGGCGTGGAAGTGCTAGGATTGAACAATCCCAATGTCACGCAATCGGCGGGCATCATCAGTTTATATACCTTGCTGCATGCCGCCAGCGGGACGGTCGCCACCGCCTATCTGCTCAACCAGCCGGCGGACAAACAGGAATTCGCGACGGATGCGCAGTACCAGGCCTTGCGCGACCAGTTCATCAGCTCGCTGGCCGCTTGCATGGCCGATCCCGCGCCGTAAGGCAGGCGCACACAGGCACAGGCAAGCCAGGAAAGGAGATCACCGCCATGAAAAAAGCAGAGCCAACTACGCAGTCCCAGGATGGCGCGGTGAGCGCCGAGTCCGCTGCTCGCCTGATCGACGCGAAAATCGCCGCGCTGGCCGACTGGCGCGGCAAGACGCTGGCCACGGTGCGCGCACTGATACGCCAGGCGGACCCGGACGTGGTCGAGGAAGTCAAATGGCGCGGCGTGCCCGTCTGGTCGCACGCGGGCATGATTTGCACGGGCGAAACCTATAAACTGGCCGTGAAACTCACCTTCGCCAAGGGCGCCGCCTTGCCCGATCCGGCCGGCCTGTTCAATGCCAGCCTGGACGGCAACACGCGCCGGGCCATCGACCTGCACGAAGGCGCGCACCTCGATACGGCGGCGTTCAAGGCGCTGATACGCGCCGCCGTGGCGCTGAATACGACACCGAAACCCAAACGGACTCCGACTTGAGACATTATCTGTATCTGTGGCACGACCCGGCCGAGCGCATGCTGGTCGCTTCCGGCATCGAATTCAAGGATTTTCTCCCCAGCCTCGGCGAGGCTGGCGGCATCGTGCTGCGCAAGGGCAGCGCCGGGACGGCCAGGAAGCCGGCCGGCTACCAGACCCTGGCGCGGCAACAGTTGCCGGCCCTGGCCCGGGAAGACCTGCACGCCTGCGGCAGCCATGCCTGGGCCGACTGGCGGGGCGCGGCGCCGCCGCCCCAGGATGCGGACGTGGCCGCGGCGCTGGCCTATCACGCCGCCGCGTCGCGGCGCACGGGGCTGGCCGCCCTGCAAAACCGCTTCCTCGCCTTTGCCCACGACGACGGCTGGTACCTGAAACTGTTGTATGCGGCCTGGGACGATGCAGCGGCTGTTCTCGCTGGCGCCATCCCGCCAGCGCTGGGCACGCTCGACCTGACTGCGCTACGCCAGGGGGGCGACGGTTACTGGCTGCAAGACGGCACGCTCGAAGTGGAATTGAAAACCCACGATATCGACAGCGTGCTGAACCGCCGTTTGTGACCGTATAATGGCATTCCGATAACTGATACGCGCCCGCCATGCTTCGTCCTCATTTCGCCACAGCATCGCCTCGCTTGCGCGCCGCCGCATGACGCCAGCCACGCTTCGGCCATTCGCGCTGGCGGACACGCCTTCCTGCGCCGCCATCCTGGCGCTGGCGGGGCGCGACACCTTCGGCCCTGTCGCCAGCGCCGCCGCTTTCACGGCAGCGACGCAGGGCGAAGAAATCCTCGTTGCCGAGCGTGACGGCATCGTCGCCGGCTTTGCGGCCGTACACACGGGCGACGCGCCCGAGCATTTCCTGCACCATTTGTACGTGCACCCGGCGCATAGCGGACTGGGCATTGGCACACAGCTGCTGGCCGCCGTGGCGGCGCGCTTCGGTCCCCGCCTGAGCCTCAAGACGCAGCTGGCCAATACGGGCGCGCGGCGCTTGTATGCGCGCGCGGGCTGGGTCGAAGACGCCGGCGACGGCGGCGTGGACATCCTCGGCGCGTGGATACGGGTGCGCTACCGCGCCGCACCGCCCGGCCGATGAAAGACCCTGGCGCCATCGACCCCGCCCTGGCGAGAATGATGGGCTGGTTCCTGATCCTGCTCGCCCTTCCCACCGCGTATTTTTCCTTCTGGCGCGCGTATGACAAGCTCGCCTCGCCAGCCTGGCCCGTGACCAGCGCCGAGATCGTGCGCAGCAGCATGTATCAGCGCACGGGCAAATCGCAGGACTGGTGCGTCAAGCTCAGCTACCGCTACAGCGTGGATGGCAAGGCCTACCGCAGCTCGCGCATCGGCGTCTCGCGGATAGGCAACGCCGGCTGCCACCGAGATCAGGCCGTCACGGCCTGGCGCCTGACCAGCATGGCGCCCGGCGCGCACATCCGCGTGCATTACCGGCCGCGCGACCCGAACGATACCGCCGTGTTCCTCGCCAGCCTCGATTTCCTCGATTATTTTGGCGTCGTGCTGTGGGTCGTCCTGTTCGTGCTGGGCGTGTCGGAAGCGCGCAAGCAGGCGCCGCCAGCCGGGTCCGCTTTGCCAAACGTGGCATCCATGGCAGCACGGTCATAGTTTTGCTCGGGCGGCGCGCCGATCGGCGTCAACGTGAAATGCGGCGCATATTCGCCCCCGTCGGCCGTCATCGGGCAGACGAAATAGCGGGGCTAGCCCTGATGGCGGGCGATGCCCGTCCTGGGGCAGTCGTAGCTATCCCAGGCCATCAGCACTCAAACCCGGCGTTGCTCCTTGTTGTCGGTTAGCAGGGCCAGCCTGGCCGCCATGCCGGCATTGTCGCGCAGCAAGCCGTCGCGCTCCTGCGCCAATGCTTCCATTTTCTGCTGCGATAGTTGTCCGTTTTCCGCCAGCATGTCGAGTTGCCGGTCTTGCGCGGCCAGCGCCACCTTGGCGTCGTTCAGCGCCAGCAAGGCCGTGTCGAGCTTGGCCAGCAGCGCGTCGGCGGACGCGGCCGCCTGCAGATACTGAAATTCGAACTGGTCGCGCTCGGGACGCACGGTAGCCAGGGCTTCGCGGTCTGCCGCGGCCTGGGCCGCCAGCGTCGTTTGCTCCGCCTGCAGCTGCGCCAGGCGCATGTCTTGCTGCACCAGCGTGGCTTGCTGGCCTTGCAGGCGCTGCTGCAGCTGGGCGTTGTCCTGTTCCAGGCGACTGATCCGTTGCTGCGCCTGGGCCCGTTCCTCGCTGCGCTGCGTGGCCGCCGCTTCCTGGTAATGGTCGAACTGCGAACGCACCTGCGCCAGCTGGCGGTTCAGGGCGGCGATTTCCTCGCCCCGGTCGGCCAGGCGCTGCGTCAAGCCCGCGTTATCGCTGTGCAAGGTGGCCAGGGTGACGGCGCGGAAATGGTGTTCTTCCTTCAATTGCGCCAGCGCGTGCTGCGTGGCGCGCAATTCCTGGGTGAGGGCGGCGCGCGCCTCCGTCAGTTTCAAGCGCTCCGTTTCCGTCTTCTTCAGCTGCGCCAAAGCCGCGTCGAGTTCGGCGCGATTTTCCCGCATGCCCGTTTCCAGCTGCTGCGCCACGTCGCGCTGCTGCTTGTCGTACACGCCGCGCATCGCTTCCATCAGTTCGGCCGGCAAGCCTGATTCCGTTTTCACGGCGCCCACGCCCTGGAACTCTTCCTTCCAGCGTTTCAGCAGGGGAGCGATGGTGCTTTTGCTGCCCGTGCTGCCCAGCGCTTCGCGCACGCTGTCGACCGTGGGATTGCGCCCATCGGCAGCGACGATTTGGGCTGCTTTCATAACATCAGAGTACAGAATGCCGGTACGGGCCATGAAATCACCTATGAGCGAAATTTAGTAACGTATTACATGATACGTAATATCGCATAATATTACGATATAAATTTTAATCGTTTTTGAAAAATATATATCGCGATAAGATCGCTTATCGCGGGTTATGGGGGTGGTTTGCATGGTATTCTGCGTATTTCCCAGTACACCAGCCCGATTTCAGCGATTCCATGCCCGATTTGCCCCTTTCCAAACGCCGTGTCGCCGCGCCCAAAAGCGCCGCCCTGGCTCCTGTGCCGTTACACGGCGCCCTGATCGATGCCGAGCTTGCCGCGCGCCACCAGGCGTTTCTTGCCGCCGCCACGTCCGACAACACGCGCCGCACCTACCGTTCCGCCATCCGCCACTTCCAGGTCTGGGGCGGGGCGCTGCCCGCCGACGAGTCCACCGTCATCCGCTACCTGCTGGCGTATGCGGACAGCCTGAACGCGCGCACCCTGGCCCTGCGCCTGACGGCCCTGTCGCAATGGCATGTGTACCAGGGCTTTACCGACCCCGCATCCACGCCCACCGTGCGCAAGACCCTGGCCGGCATCGCGCGCCTGCATGGCAAGCCAAAGAAAAAGGCCAAGGCCCTGCCGCTGGAAGACCTGGAGCTGATCGTCGCCAGGCTGGCCGCGCTGGGCAGCGTCAAGGCCTTGCGCGACAGCGCCTTGCTGCAACTGGGCTTTTTTGGCGGTTTCCGGCGCAGCGAACTGGCGGGATTGACCCTGGAAGACGTGAGCTGGGAGCCGCAGGGCATGGTGATCACCGTGCCCCGCTCGAAAACGGATCAACTGGGGGAGGGCATCGTCAAGGCGATCCCATTCGGCGACGGCGTCTGCTGCCCGGCCACGGCCTTGCGCGCCTGGCTGGCCGCGGCGCACATCCGCACTGGGCCGCTATTGCGCCCCGTCAATCAATGGGGCCACGTGAGCGCGAAAGCGCTGCACGCGAGCAGCATCAATACCATACTGGAAAGCTGCGCCAGGCTGGCTGAGCTCGATTACGTGCCGGAACTGTCGAGCCACAGCCTGCGCCGCGGCATGGCCACCAGCGCCCACCGGGCGGGCGCCGATTTCCAGGCCATCAAGCGCCAGGGCGGCTGGCGCCACGACGGCACCGTGCATGGCTATATAGAAGAGGCGGGCCGCTTCGAGGAAAATGCGGCGGGGAGTTTATTGAAGGCGAAGAGGAAGCCGGCGGGGTGAGGGCGCCCTGCAAGATCTTGCAGCGGCCAGTCAGCGGATGCCCATGCGGGCGCAGCGCCGTGGGGGATTAAGCAGGGGCTACGTCGACACGCTCAATTTCCAGCTCGGTGGCGGAGCTTAATTGCGCCGCAATGAGAGCGCTCATATCCACGTCCGCACCGCCATCGGATACGTCCGCGCAGGTATCGATAATTAGCTGAAAACAGTTGTCGCGCATCTCCCGCGTGTCCAGATCCGGCGGCGGAGGCGCCAATAGCGCGATTTCCAGTCCAAGCGCGAAGGCGCGATACGCCGGATATTCCTCGTATTTCCCTTCCTCGTCAGGCGAGAATCTGATACCCAGTGCCGCAGCCAGAACGACAACCGTGGATTCGAAGGACAGCGTTGGCCGAATGTTCAGACAAGCCGTAAAGTAGCTTCCACTTTGACAATTGCGCATGCAACCTCTGGTGTAAATTTAAAATAGATGATCTCTTGTCATGTCACTTATGGACGCCCGCTCCTGGCCGGCTGAAGCTACCTCAAATGCCATACTTGTTGTGAACAGCGGCCTTCAGCTCAGCCTGCGACAAGCCTCCTCGCCGCCAAAACTCAAAAAAATACTCCAATGTTTCGGCAGAAGCGCCAATATCCATAGGATGCAAGACGCAGATGGCAGCTCTTATTTTCAAAACGTCGGGCTCGTCCGATTGATCGCGCCCTTCAATGGCCCGCCAGAGGCGTACACGCTCAGCAATGACTTCCTCTGCCATTGCCGCGCCGGTGACGTATCGATTCGCCACAGCTGCGGCTGATTTAGCAGCCTCAGGCAATTGTGAAGTCACTCTTCCTATCGCCTCAATCATGAATCGCTGAGCTAAAAATTGTTCCGCAGGGTCATCCAGGTCCACCGCAGATGCAATAGCATCAAAAAGTCTCTTATTCAACATTTGCATTAAGTTTCAGTGATTGCTCGGGGCCGCTTCAGGTCGGCTGCGGTCGCTGGCGACTATCGCCCCATTGCGGACCTTTATTTGACATCATGTCCCTGGGAGATTTCGGCGCAATAATGTTGCTCAAACTCCGCGCGGCTGGAGACACTCCCCCATAGCGTCGAAATGTAGTGGAATTCAAGTTCGAACGGCTCTTCGAAAGCGCTTACGTCTGTCGCGTATTCGCAATTCCGACTCAGCATTCCTAGCCAATTTGGGTATCCCAATTTCGAATAGAGCTGTGTCAGCTTCATGTCGATTGTCCAGATCGTTTCCTTGCCTTGGAGATAAGCGTTCCTGAGCTCTACAATATATTTTCCCGCCGCCAGCTGGTCATCGAGCCGCTCAGAACCTAGATATCGCTCAACGATCACTGCTACCAATGGCAGCACCTCATCAAGTCCTCTTGCACTTGCCAGCAAGATTATCTCTAAGTCATCGTCCTCTTCGTCCAAGTCCAGGCGCTCCACTGCCCAATCGACACATGCGGCACACACAGCACCGTTGACAAAGCCATGACGCAGTTTGAAATACAGGGTTTCGAGTTGAGCAATACTCTTCATGTTACCTTTGGATCTCAACATTTTTAGGCGAGAAAAACGGCTGCTTTTGGCCGAATCCTGGCCGATAGCGGACAGCCAGAATGGCGCAGTGTATGGCATTGTTGCTCTTTTGAAAAGCAAAAGACAGGAAAGTGATTTTACGAAGCGTTCTTGGACAATGCTTTGATGAAATGAATGCGCTCCCTGGCCGGGTCGCCAAAGTGCTCCACGGCTCTTATTTGATAGCCATTGCGGATCAGCAAGCGCAGCATGGCCGGATAGCGGTTCATCGATTTTACGGTGATGGCCGCAAAGCCGTGCTCGCTGGCCCAGGCTTCCTGGGCTTCCAGCAGGCGCTGCGCCAGGCCCGTCTTGCGGTGCGCGGGCAGCACGCCGCCGAGCCAGCTATACAAGGAGCCATCCTCGGCGGCATAGCCCAGCTTACAGCCGACGGGCTGGCCGTCCGCTTCCGCGATCAGCACCAGCGCGCCGGCGGGCAGCCGGTCCTGCAACTGCGCCAGACTGCGCTCTTGGTCGAACTCTGGGATGGCCTGCAGCACCTGCCAGGCTTCCTCGATGTTGCCAATACGGATCATGCGGCCGCTTGTTCCCGCTGGGCCGGACGGATGATCATGCAGGTGGCCGTCGCGTGCGCATACACTTTACCGGCTTCGTCGCGGATCGTGCCTTCGGAAATGACCAGGTTGCGTCCCGCATTGATGACTTTGCCTTCCGCGTAGACCGTCACGTTGAAGGGCAGGGGGCGGCACATCTTGATGTTCAGGTCCGTCGTGCCGTAGCTTTCGCCGGCCGGCAAGACCGTGTGCGTGGCGCAACCCGTGACCGTGTCGAGCACGGTGGCGGCAAAACCGCCGTGCACGCCGCCCATGGGATTGGTGTGGTTTTCATTCGCCGTCGCCGTGAAGATGACCCTGCCGTGCTCGATCGTGTGGGCGTCCATGGGCATGGTCTTGGAAATGCCGGGCCGGGGAAACAGGCCTTGCGCGAAAGCTTGCATCAGTTGCAAGCCGGTCATGTCGTTGGGGTGCATGGTAACTCCTGTGGGGTGAAGGTTGGGTTAAACGTCTTGCCGATTAAACGTCTTGCTGGAAACGCAGGCGCGAGGCATGCAGCAGGAAGCGGGCGACGACGGCCAGTTCCTCTTCGCTGAAACCTTGCTTCAGTTGTTCATTCAGGCTGTCGAGCAGGGGCAGGGCGGCGGCCAGCACCTCGCCGCCTTTGGGCGACATGTGCAGGGTGCCGGCGCGCGCGTCGAGCGCCGACTGGCCGCGCACGATGAGGCCATTTTCTTCCATGCGCGTCACCAGGCCCGTGACGGCCGAGTTTTTCAGCTGCAGCGCCCGCCCCAGATCCTTCAATTGGCAGCCTTCCTCGCCTTTCAGGGCAAACAAGGCGACCACTTGCGTGCCGGAAAACCCCAGTTCGCTGGTAAACACGGCATCGGCCGAGCGAAACAGGTTCTGGCGCGCCAGATTGAGCAGATTGAACAGGCGCGGCGAGCGCTTGCCCAGCGGGCAGGCGGCGGCATCGGGTAGGTCTGGGGTGGGGGAGGTATTGGTACGCATGCGGAGTATACTACTACGTATGCGTAATAAATCAAGTGTCGATTGTCAGTCGCGCTGGTGGCGTCCGATGTAGCGTGCGCGTGGCCGTATCAGAACCGCGCTGTCTGCCTGCTCGATGGCATGGGCGATCCAGCCGGCCGAGCGGGCCAGCGCAAACACGCTCATGCCCGCGCCCTCGGGCCAGCCGAACGCCAGTTCCATGGCCGCCAGCGCCAGGTCGGCGTTCGGTTTTACTTCGAGCAACTCGGCCGCCTTGGCGCACGCGGCCAGGATGGCGTGCAGTTGCGGGTACCCGCGCGACATCGCGGACAGGCTTCCCAGCAGATACGCGGCGCGCGGGTCGCCCAGCGGATACAGCGGGTGGCCGAAACCGGCGAATTCCGGCGCGATGGTTGTGTAAAAGGTAGCGATGGCAGCACCGGCGTCAGGCGCGGCCAGCGCCTGCGTCAGCATGCACCTGGCCGCCGCGCTGCCGCCGCCGTGCTTGTCTCCGCACAAGGCCGCCAAGCCCGCACCCAGCGCCGCCGGCAGGCTGGCGCCCGTCGAGGCGACGCAGCGCACGGCAAACGTCGACGCATTCAATTCATGGTCGGCCAGCAGCACGAGGGCGGCGCGCAGCAATGCAGACTGCTGCGCGTCCGCTTGCCACGCCTGGGCCAGCTGCTGGTGCAGCGGCATGGCGGACGGCGCCGTTTGCAGCAGGGCGGCGGCCAGGATGCGCATCGCTGCGGGGCCGGATTGCAGCGAGTGCGGCATGTCCGCTGTCGTCAGCATGGCCATGGCCAGCATGGCGCGCGCCAGCGGCGGCGCGTCCGGCGCGCGGGTCAATCCTGTCGGCTGGGCAGGCGCGTCTTGCTGAAAATAGTCACTCGCACCGTCGTCCCACAGCAGGCTGGCGGTCATTTCCAGCGTCGCGTGCCGCGCCAGCGCCGCCGCATCGCAGCCGCGATACAGCAAGCGGCCGTCGAGGATGTGGGAAATGCGCGTCTCCAGCACGGGCAAGCCCCAGTGCATGGCGGCCACGGCCGTCTGGCCACCGCGCTTGGCGTCGTTTTTACGGGCCGCCAGGCGCAGCACGTCTTCCTGCGGATAGCGCTTGCGGCGCGACGCACCGTTGCTGACGGAAGCGAGCAAGCCCCGGCTCACATAGGAATACAGGGTGGGCAGGCTGACGCCCAGCAGGCGCGCCGCGTCAGGAGCGGACAGATCGTTGTTCATGGCGGCCATTGTAGCGTTTGTCACTTTATATTGATTCATGGAATCAAGATTGACGGGCCGGGCCACGCGTCACTAGACTCATGCCTTTCCAGGAGTTTCCATGAGCACCTTTGCCATACGCACCCTGCGCCCGGACGACGCCGCGCCCTTGCTGGCCTTCGAACAAGCCAACCGGGCGTGGTTCGAGCGCCATATCGACCGGCGTCCGGACGCTTTTTACAGCATCGACGGCATTCGCGCGCACGTCGCGCAATTCCTGGATGAGCACGCACAGGGACGCATGCATCCCTGCGTCATCGTGGACGAACACGGGCAGTTGATCGGGCGCGCCAACCTCAAGGACATTGACCGGGAGCAAGGCGTAGCCGAAGTCGGTTACCGCATCGGGGAACAGCAGGCGGGCAAGGGCCTGGCCACGGCCGCGCTGCAGTACCTGATTGCCCTGGCGCAAGACGAATGGCGGCTGGCCAGCCTGTGCGCTTACGCCATCGACGGCAATGCGGCGTCGATCCGCGTGCTGGAACGCTGCGGTTTCGCGCAGGGAATGGCCGTGCCCGATATTGCCATCGTGGAAGGCAACGTCGTCGATGGCCACCGGTTTGCGCTGGAATTGCGGGCGGCTGGGGTAGACTCTGCCCTATGATAAATATGCAAAGTTGCCAGATATGAATCAAAAAACCTCAAAACGCATCGTCGTCATCGGCGCCGGCATCGTCGGCGCGTCGCTCGCCTACCACCTGGCCAGCAAGGGGGCGCAAGTCACCGTCGTCGAGGCGGGCGGCATCGCTTCCGGCGTGACGGGCACCTCGTTTGCCTGGCTTAACGCGTCCTGCGCGGGGATGGATCCCATCGCGCCCCTGCGCGGCGGCGCCATCGCCGCCTGGCGCCGGCTGGAAACGCAGGTGCCCGGCTTGGCGGTGCGCTGGCATGGCGCCTTGTCATACGGCACGCAGGATGGGCGCGTTTCTCCCTCGTGCATGGTGATCGACCGCACCCGCATCGCCCAGCTGGAACCGCAGCTGCGGCAACCGCCGCAACAGGCGCTGTACGAGCCGGAGCAGGGCGCCCTCGACGCCGTCGCCGCGACGCACGCCTTGCTGGCAGCGGCCCGGGCGCTCGGTGCGACGGTCCGCACGCACACGCCCGTGCTGGGCTTTGCCATCCAGGACGCGAAGGTGAGGGGCGTGGAAACGGCCGCTGGCGTCATCGATGCGGACGTGATCGTGCTGGCGGCCGGCACCGCCACCGCCGCGTTGGCGAAGCAGCTGGGCGCCAGCCTGCCCATTCACGCCTCACCCGCCATCTTCCTGCGCTACCAGGCGCCGCCCGGCGTGGTGCGCGGCATTATTTCCAGCCATGCAATGGAAGTGCGGCAAGACGAAGATGGCGCCATGCTGGCGGCGGAAGATTACGTGGACGACACCCCGGAGAACCAGCCGGCCGCCATGGCGCAGCGCACGGCCAGCGCGATCCGCAGTGAACTTGAGGGCGCCGAGGCCATCACGCCGGAGTACGCCTGCATCGGCCTGCGCCCCATGCCCGTCGATGGCGTGCCCGTCATCGGCTACTTGCCGCAGGTCGAAGGCGCGTACGTGTGCGCCATGCATCCGGGCGTCGTGCTGGCAGGCATCGTGGGTCAGCTTGCCAGCGGGGAAATCGTCGACGTTCAGCCAGCGTCAGCCCTGGAAGCTTGCCGGCCCGCGCGTTTCCTGGCGTAAATGACGTGAAGACCCGGCGCCGCGCCGATTCCTACGGCACGGGCACGACAAATACGGGCAGGATGAACGGCGGCGCCTCTTGCGCATCGCCTTCCTCCGACGGGGCCTGCATGAAATGCTCGTTGCGCCAGTCCCCGTTCACCACTTGGTCGGCGATCAGCGCCAGATCCTGCGTTTCGCGCACCTCGCGGCGAAACGGCAGCCGGCCATGCGAGCGCGACACCAGGCTGAAGCGCAACTGGCGGCATTGCGCATCGTGCCAGCAATAGAACAGCATCTGCTCGCCGGCGAGCGCGCCGCTGCGTGCCGCGATCAATTCGCCGATGAATGCAACGATATCCGCCGCTTCTATGTGCGGCGTTTCCTCGTCCGTGGGCGAAAAGCTCCACATGTTCTCCATCGCTTCGCGGTTGATGTCGTCGGCATCAATGAACACTTCATCGTCTTGCGCCATTTCCAGCCATGCATTGACTGTCCTGCAATTCATCATGTCGTCATGCATCCCATGTTTTAAAAGCCGTCCATACCGAGCGCCATGCGCCATGCGGAAGTTTGGCCTGCATGGAAAGTGACAGTCCGCCGTCGCCCATACGATCGCCTGGCTTCCATTGTTTATTCTTCAGATTAAGTGCCCGTGCTCTTCCCATGTCGACAGTTTTCATGTCTTTGATGTCATAGCCGACTTCCAATACGGGATGCAGCACTTCTCCATTGGCTGTCAAATATAAAGTATCGACATGGACCTTGGGTTTGTCAAAACGTTCGTAAAGCCTTGTTGCAGCGGATTTAAAACCCTGGTCAATGGCGATGCTGATGGTCGTTGGACCATTGCAGCCCAGAAGCGCGGCAAGCGCCCAATAGTCATGGTCAGCAGTGACAAGCCTGGCCAAACAGCGTTCTATCCATGCCAATTCATCAGTTCTGAATTCTTTCCAGTATGGAGCAAACGAATTCTGCAGGTAGCCGACTTCGTGCAGCGCGCCGACCAGGTTAATCTGCTTGTCCACGCAGCCAATATCCTGCAACAGATGGGCTGCAGCTGCGGCGACCGCATACTCGCCTTTGGCCATGGCCTTATCTTCAAGTTTTTTCAGTTTGGTGTTAATACTCATTCTTTTCCTGGTGCGGACGATACCGCGCTCGTTATGATTGCTGGCGTCTCTCGGAAGCGGGGAATGCGTTGATCGTCGTCGCGTGGCCCGCATTGGCGCAAGCTTGAGCGAACGCGACTAAAGATACGCCGGTCGCCAACGCTCCATGCCTTCCTCTTCATCAAGCCATTCTTTTTTATCAATAAACCATTGCTGGTTTTTAAGACCAAATGTATATCTGTATCTATTCTTGAATCCCGAAGTATGCTGCGTGGAAATGACAGCTTTACTTCCTGAGATGCATGAATTTAAAAATATTTCGGTGGGTGAGTATTCAGGAGGATCGCTGCAGAGCAATGACATCTGGCGACCTTGTTTTCTTTCTTTTTTGGTGCAAAAGCAATCAAAAATAGCATCAATATCCTGCTTCATTTTTTCTTTGAGAGTAATCAGCCCTTTCTCTCGCACCTCGGGGTAGTAATGAAGTTCCCAACCATTCATGGCCAGAATAAAATCCTTCAATACATTTTCCACATCAACTATTTCAATACTCATCATTTCCCTTGGCTAGCAAATGTCGCTAGTGTCAATAAAGATGCCAGCGCCCGTCATTTCATGCTGCCATCTTTGATCATTCAAGTTCAGACCATTCCGGATTGTGCCACACCTCGACCTTGAAGCTCCGCCTCCTTGCCGTGCCGGATCAGCACTCAGGAACTGGCTTCTATTTATCATAAAAGCCTCAACATTCCTGCACTGACTTGCATGCACTCACCCCCTCGGCCCATCCAATAGCAACTCTGCCAACCTGGTCGTCAGCCACAAACTCGTCTCGCTGAGCTTCTTGCCGTGGATCGATAAGCGCCGCACGGGCAGGCGCGACAAGGCCAGGGGACTTCCTGAGTTGTGGCTTCCCGCTGATTCACAGCAAAATTCTCGGCTGAATCGGGCTTGCGATGACTGCGACTGCAAAGCGTACTCCGTCGAAAAGTAATTCTTGAATTCAGGCCTGGGAAGTACATCAATGCTCAGCTCAGCTTCACCCGACTGCGGATTGCGGATAGACCATTCTAAAACCATGATGCTGAGATTGCATTTTAATGCATAATCCTTGATGGAAATTCTCCTGAGTCAGATCATCCACAATGCAGTGCAAGTTAACACCAGGTGGTTGAACGATCAATGTCAGTTGATAACTTAGGATTTCCTCATTCTCCGCGGAGTAATACGTTTTCATTGCCTTGTTTTTTACATATGCTCCGGCTTTTCTCAATGCTTCATTAATCAGGTATGTTATATTATCGTCCAGCGTCACATCCAAATTGTCAGGACCATTATATTTGCATAGTATTGAAATTGGAAATTCCACCGCTATTTCAACTTTTCTTGCATGGTCGCAGTCTATTTTCATTATTTCATGTCCTGCTGTAAATTTAATTTTAAATCACTTTGGCTAATATCAATGGCTTGAATAAAATGCTACAACTCAAAGGCTGGCGCCGACTCAAGATGCTGCGCGGCAGGGAATGCCTGTACCCGATAGCGCACTGGATAGCAATCGACTTCCTGCATCAGTTCACCGCAGATGGCCAATGCATCATTCCATGCCAGCATCTTGGTGGTGCTTTCGCCGCCGGCATCGTCAAGCTCCACCATGGCCACTACATCAGTGCGCGGCAGCAGCGTGTTGACACCGCGGGTCCAGCTTGCTGCAGATGTAACGCGCTGGCCATCTTTTGACTTTATCAACATGCAAGTGGCCACGAAAATATCCTCTCCAATGCTGTCGTTGACCCGATCCCACTGCTCTTTCTGCAGCTCGTAGTGATGTGCGCGCATTAACTGTTGAAAGTGCGCCAAGGCTCCGGCCACGGCCGCGTCCGATGGCTGGAACACGACGATTTTTCCCTGTTCAATGCGATACATGGTGGCCGAGACCAGGCGTCCCTCGTCCTGCACCAGCTGGTCGGCCAGGGAGATCATGCGCAATTGCCCCGCTACATTATGTGACGATGCCAGCAGGAAACGTCCACGCGAGGGAATCATCGCCAGCGGTTCGGCGTCTTTGCAGACGCGACTCAGCAAGTCAGGCAGCAGCAGGCGCGATGAATCATAGTCGTCCTGCCATTCGCCCATCAGCAATCCATCGCCCAGATCCGTAAAGCTGTACGGCGTGCATTCGCGCAGATTGTCCATGGCCGCCGTCAGCGCTGCATCGAACGTCACGCCCCATTGCGCCAAGACGGCCTGGCCGACGATTGCCATGTGCGAGTCTGTGTTGTAGGCCAGCATGATGATCGTATCGTCGTCCAGTGAGCGGTAGGCATCGTTCACTTGCTGGCGCTCTGGCTGGGTCAGCGCCACCAGGCGCAAGTAGTCGCCTTGTGCCCGGCTGCGTACCACCGGCATCAGGCAGGGTTTGGCTTCGGCAAAGCTGGCAGGCAGGCCGGGCACGACCATGCTGGCCAGATAGTTTTGCAGCACTTGCGCACGCATCTTGCGCGGCGCGGCGCAATAATCGTGATAGGCATTATCCAGATTGAAGATATGCTGACTGTTTTCACCCATTAGAATGCGAAACTGCTCCGCATCGTAAATCAATTTCTGTACCTGGCCGTCGGCGCGCGCTTGGCGCATGACTAGGGAGGCAAAAGAATCTGGTGAGGGACGCGTTCGGAAAAAATCGAGTAGATTCATGGAATTTTTAATTGAAAGATAAAAAGATCATGGCGGATTATAATCGTGATTAACAATGATTGTAATGCGCACTGTTCTTTCAATAAACGGGATAAATTCAAATTATATTGTCATGACCAAGGCCAGTGAATTTGTCGATCAATAGTGACTTTGTTGCACAAATAAACTCAGTGACTGCTTAAAAACTTCGTAGCAACTTTCCAGCCAAAGCATCTTTGATGTTTTGGGGCGAGTGGCGATGTGGACGCAAGTCTATCGGGTGCTTGCGCTTCCAATGTTCTGTATTAACTACATGACCTCACCCCCGCGGCCCATCCAGCAACAACTCCGCCAATCTGGTCGTCAGCCACAAACTCGTCTCGCTGAGCTTCTTGCCGTGGATCGATAAGCGCCGCACGGGCAAGCGCGACAGGGCCAGCGCAGGGCAGGGCACTTCCTGCAGATATCCCTTGTAGTTGTCGTAATTGGCGATGTTCAGCGGCAGAATCGCCCAGCCCAGCTCGTCCGCGACCATTTCCGCGATGCTGTAGAAACTGTCGGAAAACCAGACGGCGGGGCTGAACGCGTGTTCGCGGTTCAGTTCTGAATCCATGATCAGCTGGCGGTAGCGGGTCAGCTCGTTGCGGCTCACTTCCTGGCCGTGCGCCATGGCGTGGCCTTTGGCCACGAATACGCCTTGCGCCACGCTGCCGATGTGCTGCTGTTCCAGCACGGGCGAGATGGGGCCGCGGTCGAAGTGAAACGCCACATCCGCTTGCTGCTGCTCCACGTATTGCGCCACTTCCGACGCCGTGGCGTTGAGCATCACCAGTTCCAGCGCCGGGTAGCGCGCCGCCAGTTCCTTCACCAGGGTGCTGATGGCCAGGTAGGGCAGGGCTTCGTCCAGGGCCAGGGTCAGCTGCGCTTCCGGCGCCTCGCTCAGCAACTGGGCGCGCAATTGCAGGCGTTCGGCCTGGCGCAGCAGTTCGCACGCTTCCAGGTGCATCACCTTGCCCGCTTCCGTCAGCACGGCGCTGCGGCGCGAACGGTCGAACAGTTCCACGCCGAATTCCGCTTCCAGCAGACCGATCGAGGTGCTGACCACCGATTGCGCGCGGCCCAGCCGGCGCGCCGCGCCCGAGAAAGAGCCGGCCGCAACGGCCGCCTCGAAGTAGCGCATTTGTTCCAAAGTCCATTGCATCGCATCCACCTATCTGTTTTACAGATGGATTTTAACTTGAATGCCATTCAGGGGCGACATAAAATGCATTTACATTTTCAATAACACGAGATCCGCCATGAAAAACGCTCAAGCCAGTACCCCCGCCATCAGCTTCAGCTGGTGCCACGACGCCACTGCCGAAGATGCGCTGTGCCAGCTCTACCTCGACAACGTCAGCGCCGACTACATCTCCCATTCGGAGCTGCAGGGCGAGCGTGCCGATGCGCCCGGCAACTGGCGCGCGGACTTGCCTGAGGTCATACGCGGCGAAATCCGCGCCGCCCTGTCGCATGACTGGGCGCATGGCGATTCGACCCTGCTGGCCGTCGCCACGTCGGGCGAGGCCATCGTCGGCATGGCCCTCGTTTCCATCGACACGCGCCAGCGCGCCTCGAAATCGTTCGCCGCGCTGGACGACCTGGTCTTGCAGCCTTCCGTGCGCGGCAGCGGCATCGGCAGCCAGCTGGTGGAGTGGGTAGCGAGCGAATTGCGCAGCCACGGCATCGCCCGTTTGTTCCTCGAATGCGGCGCGCACAACCTGACGGCGCAGACCTTCTTCCAGGGACGCGGCTTCAAGCAAGTGTCCGTCGTCATGCTGCGCGAACTCGACGCGCCGGAAGTGACGGCCGCCGTGGATGACAAGGATGGCGACCGTGGCTGACGCCCGCCGCCCCCGACCAGCCCAGGCCCGTGGCAGCCTGGAACGTAAATATTTGCGCAGCACCAAATTCATCCATACCGATAGTTGTTAAAGAATACACTAAAATCCATGAGTTGTTTATGCATCCAATGAAAAAATGGCTGACGCTGGCCATCGTCTCCAGCGCCTTGTTCCTCATCGTGGTCGACATGACCGTGCTCTACACCGCCTTGCCCGCGCTGACGCGCGACTTGCAGGCCACTTCCTCGCAAAAACTGTGGATCATCAACGTGTACGCGCTGGTCGTCTCCGGCCTGTTGCCCGGCCTCGGCACCCTCGGTGACCGCTTGAGCCACAAACCCGTCTTCCTCGCTGGCCTGGCCGTGTTCGGCATCGCCTCGCTGTGCGCCGCGTTTTCGCCCGCGCCGGAGTGGCTGATCTTTGCCCGCGTGCTGCTGGCCATCGGCGCCGCGCTGATGATGCCGGCCACCTTGTCCATCATCCGCCTGACCTTTACGGATAACCGCGAGCGCTCCTTCGCCATCGGCGTGTGGGCGGCCATCGCCTCGGGCGGCGCCGCGTTCGGCCCCGTGCTGGGCGGTTTCCTGATGGAACATTACTGGTGGGGTTCCGTTTTCCTGATCAACGTGCCCATCGTCCTGCTGACCCTGGTGCTGGCCGCCATCGTCCTGCCGAAGCGGGCCGGTAACCGCGACAAGCCGTGGGACTTGAAGGGTTCGCTGCAAGTCATGATGGGCCTGCTTGGTGGCGTGTATGCGATCAAGGAGCTGGGCAAGTCGCAGCCGTCGTATGCGCTGGCCGCCGCCTCGTTCGCCGTGGGCGCCTTCTTCATGCTGAAGTTCGTGCGCCGCCAGAAGCGGCAAGCCAGGCCGCTGATCGACTTCGCCCTGTTCCGCGAACTGCCGTTTTCCAGCGCCGTGGCCGCCGCCATGGTGGCTTCCGCCGCCCTGATCGGCATGGAACTGGCACTAAGCCAGCACATGCAGCTGGTGCGGGAACTGTCGCCGCTGGAAGCGGGCTTGCTGCTGTTGCCGTTGCCGCTGGCATCCGTGTTTGCCGGCCCGTTGACGGGTTTCATGTTGCCGCGCGCCGACAAGGCCAAGGTCTTGTGGGGTTCCTTGCTGGTGTCCGGCATCGGCATGGCGTCTTATCTGCTGCTGCATGACGCCGCCGTCTCGGCCCAAGTGGCCAGCCTGGTGATCCTGGGCCTGGGCCTGGGCGCCGTCATGACGGCCGCGTCCAGCGCCGTGATGCTGAACGTGGCCCCGCAACAGGCCGGCATGGCCGCCTCGATCGAGGAAGTGTCGTATGAACTGGGCGCCGTGATCGGCGTGACGGTGCTGGGCACCATCTTGTCGGCCGTCTACAGCGCCACCCTGGTGATCCCGGAAAGCGCGGGCCTGCTGCCGAATGCCCATGACACGCTCGACGCGGCGCTGCTGGCCGCCGAGCAATTGCCGGCCGAACTGGGCTTGCAAGTGTCGGAACTGGCCCGCTCGGCCTTCGACAAGGCGTTCATTGTCGTGCTGGCCACGGCTTCCGCCATCCTGATGGCGGCCGCAGCCACCATCCGCCACCTGCATCTGCGGGCACGCCGCGCGGTCTGATCGACCGCCCCTTGGGTGCTGGCGTCGCCATGAGCGGCGGCGCCAGCAGGATTCGGTTCTGGAAGAATAGTCAGACGCAACATTACCAAACACCGGCCCAACGATGTGTACAGTGTGTTGCGTTGACCGATTGAATCCGTAGTCAGAAGCAGTCATTCGCGTTGACGTGACAATGTGTGACTTTTCACGCTGGGTAATTCGTTATGCTCACGGGCCGCCGGCGGCGAGAAGCGATCCTTCGTCGTTGCACAGTCTAAATCCACAAAGAAAATCAGCATATGCCTACAGAAAACGCTCCCTTTTGCCCACCAGGCGATGAGGAAATGAGGTCGACCCGGGACCGTTCAAGGGTTGTTTTTCATTCCGACTACCACGTGGCGCAGCTGTGAACGAATATCCGGTCAACTCCCTGGACGATGACGACTCAGCTGGCTGGTCCGCCATCGACGCCAGCCTCGCGTCGCTGTATGGCGAGCAGAAGCCCCAGCATATGGGCCCGCTTATTAACTATCGCCTGGGCGGGCCGGACCCGCTGGACGGTATCAGCGCCTATTACCGCGCGCATCCGGTGCCGCATTGGCATTACGTGACATTCGGCTTGTCGGAACTGTATGAAAAAGTGCAGGAAGACGAACAGTTGAGCGGCTATGGTTTCGAACTGACTTTCCGCTTGCGGGCGATAGAGGGCGCCACCGAGGCGCCGAAGTGGGTGTTCTCAATGCTGCAAAATCTTGCGCGCTATGTCTTCAAGACCGGAAACGTCTTCAGGCCGGGCGAATGGATGACGGCCAACGGCCCGATCGCTCTCGGCACTGCCACCAGGATTTGCTCCATAGCAATGACGCGCGACCCGGAGCTACCTGCCCTGGAAACGCCGAACGGACACCTCGAGTTCATCCAGGTGGTTGGCCTCACTTTGGAAGAAGAGTCTGCGGCGAAGCTGTGGTCGCCGCAGCATGTGCTGGATACCTTCCTGCCCCGCATGCCGCTGTGGATTACCGACTTGGAGCGCGGTTCGCTGATGGACGACCCGGCCCTGGCCGCACAAATGAAGGCCGGGATGGAGCGAGACGGCTCCGGGAACGGCTTCATGTACACGGAGGTGTTGGGCGTTGAGCAACACAAGCGCCTGCTACGCGCGCCGCTGACCGAAGTGACGCTTGGCGCGCGCCAGGTAGATGAACTGTGCTCCCTGCTGCCGCTGCGGATTCCATTCGGACGGCCCTTCACGCTGGCCGGGCGCGACTGGCAGCTGCAACTCGAGCCCGGCGAAGCGTGCAGCGTCACCATGCGCGACGGTAGCGTTGCGATCACCATGACGCCCGCATGCGCGCAGGACTTCGCCCGCACCATGCGTCCGCAGGCCGGCCGCTACCAGTTGGACCTGCTGCCGACCGTGTCGTGGATCGTGCAACAGACTTCCATCTGCGACGCCGACGGCAATATCGTCACCACCATCGGCTGAGCGCTGCGCCATGCAGAGCAAGCCTTGGCGGCCGGTAGTTGCAGGGCGAAAGTGTTTGCACGCGCGGCGCGTCGAAGTCGCTCGCCTCATGGCGGGCTTGCGTCAAACTGTATGGTTCGTCCACCTTATTCCGTGACGATGATCTTCCCATTCATCTCCTCGTGGCCGCTGCCGCAAAAGTTGTCGCATAGAAAGGCGTATTCACCGGCCTTGCCGGGCGTCAGCCTCACTTCGGTGACCTGGCCCGGCAGCAGGTCGGCGCGGATGCGCATGTCCGGGATGAAAAAACCATGGATGAAATCGATGGCCGTGAACGCCAGCACGACCGCTTCATCCTTCTTCAAGGTGATCTCGTTCGGCGTGTAGACGAATTTCTTCGCCTGGATGGCGATGACTCTTTCCTTTCCGGTAATTTTTTTCACACCCTGGGCGTCGATGGCGGCTACCGTCAGCAGCGCGCCGATACCGCAGGCCAACCTTGCACATAGCTGTCTTCTTGCACGGTCCATGGCTCAGCTCCTTGTGACGGGAAATTCCGTGAGCTTGTAGTCCTTGTTTGCTTCCGCCTCCACCTCGCGCAAGCCCAGGCCCTTGTTCGGCGCGGCCGGGTCCCAGGGCAGGGGCGTGCGCTTTTCCTGCGATCCTGGCGCCGGCAAGGGAAAAATCAGGGATTTGGCGGCGTGGTGCGCGATGTGCTCCGTCATGTGGTGATGTTCCTGGTGGATATGACCATAGAACACGGTCACATTGCTGTACGGCATCAATAGCGCCATCGCCTTGTCGCCGTCGCGCGTGGCCCAGTCCCATTTGGGCACGAGGTCGAACAGGGGGCGGTGGGTGAAGACGACGATGCGCGCATCCTTGGCCTGCTTGTCCAGGTCGTCCTTCAGCCACTCCAGCTGCGTGTCGCCGATGCGCGCGCCGGGATCGGAAACGTTATCGAGGGCAATGAAATGCACGCCCTTGTGTTCGAACGTGTAGTTGGACGGGCCGAAGTTTTCCTTGTAGGCGCCGCCGTTGTCGAGCGACGCGTCATGCTCGCCGGGGATGAAACGCACGTTTTTCACTGTCAAGCCCGCCGCGATGTCCTTGAATTCGGCCATGCGCTGGCGGCGTTCCTTCGGGTCGTCCGTCGTATGCGTGAGGTCGCCCGTAAAGATGATGAAATCGGGCTGCACTTCCAGCGCATTCACGGTGGCGACGGCCTTCCTGAAGGTGTGGAGGGCATCGGGGTTGGCGGCGCCCGTGAAACCCCAGTGCACGTCGGACAGCTGGACGAAATAGAAATCCTCGTAGGGAGCGGCTGCCGTCTTTCCGGCTGCCGCCGGCGCATGCCCGTAGAGTCCGGACATGAACACGGCGCCGCCGCCGACGGCGGCCAGTTTCATGAAGCTTCTGCGATCCATCATGATGTTTCTCCTTGAAATGCCTGGCAATGGCTGGCAGGCGGTGGCACAACTGTCTCTATTTGGTGGCCTGGGCCCCGCTGGCCCGTGCGGATTCTTGCTTCAAATAAGCGATCAGGTCGGCGCGGTCCTGCGCGGACGGCACCAGGTAGCCCATTTTTTGGCCGGGAATCAGTTTTTCCGGACCCGACAGCCATTGGTCCAGCGTTTTCTCGCCCCACACGATGGCGGACGCCTTCACGGCGGGCGAATAGTTGTAGTCGGCGACACTGCCGGCTTTCCTGCCGAACACGCCCTTGTGCGCGGGTCCCACGCCGTTGTAGTCGATCGAGTGGCAGGATATGCACATGGTTTTGTAAAGCACCTGGCCGTGCATGGCGTCGCCGGCGGTGGCGACGCCGCTGAACGCCATCAGCGTGGCCGCGGCCAGGCCAGGGAGGAAGCAGGGGTGTTGCATGTTGAACTCCTTTCGCTTTGCGGTTGCCAGGCCCCGATGCAATCGGGGCCTGCACATGCTATAACTGCGAAGGCGCGGCAAATATTCCCGCCTGTGCCGGTTTATTTTCTGCTGTAAAAAAACCGCCATATCGGGAATAAACGGCAGGCAAAGCGAGTCTTGGGAGTTGAGACGCCAGACAGGCGGATGGGTGTTGATTTGAACGACATCGATAAAACCCGGTTCTTTGAAAAAATGGCCTTGCCTCACCTGGACGCCGCCTACAAGCTGGCACGCTGGCTCACGCGCAATGACCAGGATGCCCAGGACCTGGTGCAGACGGCTTTCCTGCGCGCTTACCGCTACATGGACGGCTACCATGGCGACGGCGCGCGCGCCTGGCTGCTGACGATCGTGCGCAACACGTATTACACGTCGCTGCGCGATGGTCGCGCAGAACACGCTAACATCGGCTTTGACGAGGAACTCCATGGCCACGATGAGGATGGATGCGGCAACCCGGAAGACATCCTGGCCCGCGCCGATGCGAAGGAGGCGGTCAACCATGCCCTGGATACGCTGCCGCAGCCATTCAGGGAAGTGCTGGTGCTGAAGGAGATCGACGATTTATCCTACAAGGAGATTGCGGACATCGTCGGCATCCCGATCGGCACGGTGATGTCGCGCCTGGCGCGCGGACGCAAGCTGCTGCTGGCGCGCCTGAAACAATCTGATGGTGAGAGCTGACATGGAGTGCAAGGAATCACAAGACAAGCTGTCCGCCTATGCCGATGGCGAGCTCGATGCCTCGGCCATGGCGCAACTGGCGCAGCATCTGGCCCAGTGCCCGGACTGCGCCAGGGCTTGCGAACAGCTGTTTGCCCTGCGCGTGGCGGTGAAACAGCATGCCGTCGGCCATGCCGCGCCCGCTTTCCTGCAGCAGCGCCTGCGCCAGGCGTTGCAGGAAGAAGCGCAGGAGAAGAGGCAGGTAAAGAAACCCTTGCGCGGCAGAAAATGGGCGCAATTGCCGTGGGCATGGATCAATTTTGGCGTGGCAAGCGCCAGCACGGCGGCCCTGGCCGTCACCCTGGCGCTGTATCTGTCTGTACCCTCGGACGCGGAACGGCTCGACCAGGAGATCGTCGCCAGTCATTTCCGTTCGCTGATGCCCAATCATCTGGCCGACGTGGCGTCATCCGACCAGCACACGGTCAAGCCATGGTTCAGCGGCAAGCTCGACTTTTCTCCACCCGTGGTTGATCTGGCGCAAGAAGGTTTTCCCTTGATCGGCGGGCGCCTCGACTATATCAACGCGCGTCCCGTCGCCGCTCTCGCGTACCGTCGGCATCAGCATGTGCTGAACCTGTATGTCTGGCCCGATGGGGCACAGCGCGATGCGCCGCCGCGCCTGGCTGTCAGGCAAGGCTATCATTTGCTACGCTGGAGCCGCTCCGGCATGCATTATCAGCTCATCTCGGATCTGAATGTGGCGGAACTGATGGACTTCGAGCGCCAGCTCACGGTGCAAATCGACAAGGAAAGTGTGCCGTGAATGCGCCGCGCCGCGCGCTTTACTTCAGCAGCGGCGCCACCTTGTCGCGCAAGACCGTCCATTGGGCGTCGTGCACGGCCTGGTTGGGGTCGTGTCCGGCCCGTTTCACTACGGTAAAATCCTTGGCCGGCGCCGTGATGCTGTCGAAGTAGCTGCGCGCGATGGCGGGCGAGGTCAGCAAGTCCGCTTCGCCCATGATGAAAAACACGGGCAAGTCGAAGCGCGTGCCCATCGCGGGCAGGTCGACCTTGGCGAACATGCCGTCGCCGTGCAGGCCGATGAACTGGATGTACGAGTAGTCATCGGCCGCCTCGGCATCGGCCAGCGCTTGCGGCGTGGCATAGAACGGCGCCGGCTGCCACCAGTGCTTGGGCGGCGCATCCGTTGCCAATCCCTCATATTTGCGGTCGAAGCGGCGCAGGATGCCGAAGTTGCGCGGATCGCGCCAGGGCGGTGCGCCGAGCGCCGTCAGCTTCTCCACCGTGGCGGTATCGCCGGCCGCTTGCGCCAGCGCAAGCACTTCCCGGTACATGCCGGTTTCGTTGGCCCGCGCATTGACCACCTGCGCCGTGCCGATATACGCGTGGAACAGCTCTGGCTGCGCCTTGGCCATGTGCACACCGAGGATCGAGCCCCAGGAACTGCCCATCAAAATGACTTTCCGCTGGCCCAGATGCTGCCCGATATAGCGGGCCACGGCGATGCCGTCGTCGCGCATCTGTTCCAGCGTCAAGGGCAGCTCTTCCGATGGGCGCTGTTTGCCATACGTCATGCCCGCGCCGCGCTGGTCCCACTGCACCAGCGTGTAGTGGCGTTCCCAGCCCGCATAGATGGCGTCCGCGTAGGGACTCAGCGCATTGCCGGGGCCGCCGTGGATGAACAGGATCACGGGATTGCCGCAGGCGGTGCCCGTGACCGTGATCCATTGCTCGATGCCATTGATGGGCACGTAGCCCTGTTCGCGAACGGACTGTGCGGGCGAAGCGCAGATGGATGGCGAAGCGGGCAGCGCCGCTTGTGCCGCGCCGAAACAAGATAACAGCAGCAATGCCAGGCCTGTGATGCGCATATCGTCCTCTTAGTTAGTTGGTGGGAATTGCAGCGTGCAATCCTGCGCCGGCTTGCCGGCGATAAAGCGGGTGCTGGCCTGTTCAAAACAGGTGGGCGCCGTCCACAGGATGAAATGCGGGGCGTTGTGCACGGTGGACAGGGCCACCTTGCCGGCCTTGTTCTGCGTCAAGGCCTGCACTTGCGCCTGCGCGCCCGCGTAGGGCGTCTTCGGGTCCAGGGTGCCCTGCAGTACCAAAGTGGGCGGCACTTTCGCCGGCAATGCGCCAAAATAGGCGTCGCGCGGGTAGGTGGGCAAGCCGCCGCCCAGCAGGATGCGGGGCAGGGGACTGGTAAACAGCAAGTCCGCCTCGTCGCGGTCGATGTCGGTAGCGGCCCAGCCGGGGCGCAGCGAAGCTTGCAGATTGTTTTCCGAATTGCTGATGATATTGACCAGCGGTATCGACAGCGGTGACTGGGGATAGCTGCCCAGGCCGGCCGCCGCCTGCGTCAACGTGGCGCGCACGGACGCCAGCTCCCCATCCTTGCCCTGGTCCAGCTCGCGCAGCAGGTAGGGAATGCGGGCGCGGGCGGCCGGAACGTCGAGCATGCCGCCCAGGAAGTGCTTCAGGTTCTTGCCGGGGATCTTCGCCAGCAGCGCGGGATCGGCTTGCGCCTTGTCCAGCACGCGGCGGTACAGGGTTGTTGCCGGCTCGCCCAGTGCCGCGTGGCAAGCGGCATCTGCATCGCAGCGGGCCAGCACTTGCATGCCGACCGTGTTCACCACGTGCGAGCGCTGGCTCAAGTCCCAGCGCGCATCCGTCTGCGGCGGTACCAGCGAGTCGAGGATGACGCCCTTGACGGGCAGCGGTCCCAGTTGCAAGGTGCGCAAGACCAGTTGCGTGCCGTACGACACACCGTATACATATACGGGCGGCTGTTTGCCTTTGGCCTGGCGTTCGCCTGCGATCAAGGCTTGCAAGTCGCGAGCCGCCGTGGTGATGGAAAATTGGCCCGCGTATTCCGGCATCAAGTTGATGCCGGCAAAGCAGCTGCCCCATTCGGCGCCAGCCAGCGCGCGGCCGCCGGGACTCCGTTCCGACTCTTCCACCTTGCACAGGCGCGACGAATGCCCCGTGCCGCGGTGGTCGGGGATGAGGAATTCAAAGCCGGGAAAGCTGCGGCGCAAGGTGGGCAGCAAGCTGTAGAACGAGGCGCCCGATTCGCCGGGGCCGCCCGCCACCAGCCACAGGGTGCCCTTGGCGGGCTTGCCGGCAGGCACGTCGGCGGCAATCTTGCGCACGAAGACGTGCATGGCGTCCGGCTCGCCCACGGCGCGGCCCTGGGCATCGTAGCTGCCGGGCACGTTCAAACCCGAGCACAGACTGCCGGGCACGGCCATATCGGAGCAAGGGGTGAAGTACATCGGTTCGGCATGCAGGGAGGCAGCAGCCAGCAAGGTGGCCAACAGGGGGAAGCGGGGCAGGACGGTCATCGGCTACTTTGGCGAAGGTGGAGATCAAGCGCCAAAGTAGCGTTTTTTACAGCAATTGTCCAGATGGAAATATTTCTGCGTGGGACTATGTTTGCTTGCTATTGCGCAACAATCTCAAACCGTTGGCCACCACCAGCAGGCTGGCGCCCACGTCGGCGAACACGGCCATCCACAGGGTCGCCATGCCGGCCAGGGCCAGGCCGAAGAACACGGCCTTGATGCCGATGGCAAAGCTGATGTTTTGCACGAGGATGCTGCGCGTGCGCTGGCTCAGGCTGATGAATTCGGGCAATTTACCCAGTTCATCGTCCATCAGGGCCACGTCCGCGGTCTCGATGGCCGTGTCGCTGCCGGCCGCGCCCATGGCAAAGCCGATGTCGGCCTGCGCCAGGGCGGGGGCGTCGTTGACGCCGTCGCCCAGCATGGCGACCACGCCGAACTGCTGCTGCAATGCCTTGATTTCATCCAGTTTATTCTCTGGCAGCAATTCCGCCTTGACCAGGCTGACACCGACTTCATCGCCGATGCGCTGCGCCGTCAGCAAGTTGTCTCCCGTCAACATCACGGTGGTCACGCCCAGCGCATTCAGGCGGGCGATGGCGGACGCCGCCGTCGGGCGCAACACGTCGGCCACGGCGATGACGCCCAGCGCGCCGGCCGAGGTGGCCAGCACCATGGCCGTGTAGGCTTGCTGTTCCAGCCGCGCCAGGATGGCTTGCAATGCCGGCGTCAGGGCGTTCAATTCCGTCATCAGGCGCGCATTGCCCAGGTAATACGTTTGTCCATCGATGCTGCCGCGCACGCCGCGCCCATGCAGGGCGGCAAACTGGGTGACGGGCAAGTGGCTGCTCGCGGGCGGGCCCGCCTTGACGATGGCGGCGGCCAGCGGGTGGGCGGAATTGGCGTCCAGGCTGGCGGCCAGCAGCAGGATGGCGTCGCGGTCGCTGCCTTCCAGGGCCACCACGTCGGTGACGGCCGGTTTGCCCATGGTCAAGGTACCCGTCTTGTCGACGGCGATGGCCTTGATGCGGTAACCCGTTTCCAGGAATTGTCCGCCTTTCACCAGTATGCCGCGCCGCGCGGCCGCCGTCAGGCCGCTGACGACGGTGACGGGTGTGGAAATGACGAGCGCGCACGGGCAGGCGATCACCAGCATCACCAGCGCCTTGTAGATCCAGGCCATGAAGGGCGCGCCGAAGAGCAGCGGCGGCAGCACGGCCACGAGGATGGCGAACACGACGACGGCCGGCGTGTAATAGCGGGCGAAATTGTCGACGAAGCGCTGCGTGGGCGCCTGTTTTCCCTGGGTTTCCTCGATCACCTTGACGATTTTCGCCAGGGTGCTGTTGCCGCTGTTGGCCGTCACGGTGACGTCGAGCAAGCCCCGTTCATTGATGGTGCCCGCATACACGACGTCGCCCACTGCCTTATCCACCGGCATGCTTTCACCCGTGATCGGCGCCTGGTTGACGGACGATACGCCGCTTTGCACGATGCCGTCCAGCGCGATGCGCTCGCCCGGCTTGACGCGCATCAACGTGCCGATGGCCACCGTGGCAACGTTCACCTGGCTCCAGGCACCGCTGGCGTCGGCAACGCTCGCCGTGTCGGGCGCCAGCTGCATCAGGCTTTGCACGGCATTGCGCGCGCGGTTCAAGGACAAGCCTTCGATCAGCTCGGCAATGGCGAACAGGAAGATGACCATGGCCGCTTCCGGCCACTGGCCGATGGCGATGGCGCCGAACACCGCCAGGCTCATCAGGAAATTGATGTTCAGGGTGAACGTTTTCAGGGCGATCCAGCCCTTTTTCAGGGTCGGCCAGCCGCCCGCGGCGATCGACAGCAGGGCCAGGGCGATGACGAGCGGCGAACTGTCCGCATGCGTGGTCCACGCCAGCGCTTCGGCGCCCGCCGCCGCCAGGCCGGAGACGACCAGCAAGCCCTTTTGCATGCCGCTCAGGCTGCCTTCGTCCGGGTTACGGGAAACGGCGGCGTCCGTCTCCAGGGGAATGGCTTGCATGCCGATGCCGTGCAGGGCCGCTTCCACCGTGGCCAGCGAGGGCAGGGTGTGGTGCACGTCGAGCACGCGGTTCATCAGGTTGAAATCGAGGCCCACGACGCCGGCCATGGTGGCCAGCTTGTTGCGGATCAAGCGCTCTTCCGTGGGGCAATCCATGTTGGCGATGCGGTATTTGGCCGTATTGGCGCCGGCGATGGCGGCGCTGGGCAGCGCTGGACCGGACGCGGCGGCAGGCGTGGACGAGCACGCATGCTGGCTGGAACAGCAGCTGGCCGCCTTGGGCGCAGGGCTGGGTTCGTGCGCATGCTTGTGGTCGTGCGCATGGGTATGGTTATGGCTATCGTGCGGCATCGCATCGTCCTTCCGGTTTCGTGTATGCTTCCATTAGAAACCCTGTAGCGGCTACAGGGTCAAGCGGAATTTGCAAGTTGGAATGAAAAAAGGGGGTGCCATGCGTATCGGAGAATTGGCCAAACGGACAGATTGTGACGTGGAAACCGTGCGTTACTATGAAAAGGCGGGCTTGCTGCAGGAACCGGGCCGCAACAGCGCCGGCTACCGCGAGTACCGGGAAGAACACCAGGAACGGCTGCAATTCATCCGCCATTGCCGTTCGCTGCAGATCGGCTTGACGGATATCCGCGCCTTGCTGGAATTTAAGAACAACCCGGCCGAAGGTTGTCAGAGCGTCAATGAATTGCTCGACCACCACATCCTGCGCATTGCCGAACAAATGGCGAACCTGCAAACCTTGCAGCAGCAACTGGTGACCCTGCGCCACCAGTGCGACCGGCCGCAGCCGTCGCAAGACTGCGCCATCCTGCAAAACCTGTCCGAGGCGGCCAGCGGCCACGACTGCGCCTGCCATACCGAACTTCATTGACGATTGCTGCATGCTGAAACTGTTACCTAAAAGAACTTTACTGACCTTATCCCTGCTGTCGCCGCTGAGCCATGCCGCCGATGCGCCGCCCGCAGCCGGACACTACCTGACCCTGTACGCCGCGCCGGGCGTGCCGCAAGACGATGACCCGTACACCTGGAGCACGGCCGGCGGCAAGCTGCTGGCGAAAGGCGTGACGAAGGCGGATGGCCGCGCCTATCTCAAGGGCGAAGAGGGCGAGGAAAACTATGTGCTGAAAACCGTCAGCATGCGCTGGCAGCTGAAGGTGCCGGCCAAGTGCTGGCAGGGCGCGCCGGAGGCCTTCCTGGATTGCGTGCAACTGGCCAAGACCACGAGCCGCTATGACGAGGAGCAAGAGGCGCTCAAGCTGGCGGAGCAGCAGAAGGAAGCCAGGATGCAGGCCAGGATCGCCGCCTACGCGGTGGAGGCCCGTGCCAACGACGATGCGCTGGCCTGGCTGGGGCGTTTGCCTGCGAGCTGGACCCTGGAAGGGTATGGCAAGCGCCTGCTGGGCGTCGGCGACAAGATCGCCAGATACATCGCCGACGAAGTCCCGCAGGACGGGCCCGATGCGCGCCAGTTCGTCTGCCGCGCGCCCGCCGACTACGGCCCCGTGCCGGACCAGGCCTTTGTGGAAGCGTGGATGGCATTGCCGGACGACGCGCGCAAGGTGCGTGCCGGCCCAGCCTGGGATGCGCTGGCGACGGCAGGCGGGAAGGGCAACTGGATGGCCCGCCTGGAGCTGTATTACGCCTTGTCCGGCGTCAATGTCAGCGAATTGAGCTTGCTGGAACAGTACCGCATCGTGCAATTGATGGAATGGCTGCACAAGAAGAAGGTGGGTGGCCTGTACAGCTACTTCAGCGCCGCCATTCCGGCTACGCCAGGCAGCAACTACCACGCCGCCTGGCGCAGGCAAGACCAGGTTTTCCTGTATTCAGCCCTGCTGGGTGATTACCATCAGCAATACCGCATGGGCAATGTCCTGCTGCGGGACGCGAACCCCGCGCTGGTAGAGGCAGGCAAGGCCATGCAAGCCTGCGCCCGGGCCGCCATGCCGCACCGGCGCTAAGGCGCCAGCAACGGCGCGCCGCCTTCGCCCAGGCGGAAGGCGTCGACCACGCGCAATAGATCATGCGCCTGGTCCTGCATGCTTTGCGCGGCGGCGGCCGACTGTTCGACGAGGGCGGCATTGCGCTGGGTCAATTCGTCCATTTCCGTGATGGCGTTGTTGACTTCCTCGATGCCCTTGCTCTGGCGCTGGCTGGCCGCCGTGATGTCGTTCATGATTTCCGTCACTTGCTGGACGGAGGCGACGATATCGCCCATGGTGCGCCCGGCGCTGTCGGCCAGCTCGCTGCCCGTTTCTATCCTGGCCACGGAATCCTCGATCAATTGCTTGATTTCGCGCGCCGCCGTGGCCGAGCGCTGCGCCAGGCCCCGCACTTCCGTGGCGACGACGGCAAAGCCGCGTCCCTGTTCGCCCGCGCGCGCCGCTTCCACGGCCGCGTTCAAGGCGAGGATATTGGTCTGGAAGGCAATGCCGTCGATGACGGCGATGATGTCGACGATGCGCCCGGAACTGGCCATGATCGAGCCCATCGTCTCGACCACCTGGCCCACCACGCGGCCGCCCTCGAGCGCCACGTTCGACGTCGACAGCACCATCTGGTTGGCCTGGTGCGCATGGCTGGCGTTTTCGCGCACGGTATCCGTCAAGGCATGCATGGACGACGCCGTTTCCTGCAAGGAATGGGCTTGCGATTCCGTGCGGGCCGACAAGTCCGCATTGCCCAGCGCGATTTCACTCGCTTCCACCGTGATGGTGGAGCCTGCCTGGCGTATGTCGCCCAATAAAGTGTTCCAGTTTTTCAGCACCGTGGCCAGGGCCCGCGCCAGCTTGCCCACCTCGTCGTCGCCCCGGGCATCGATGCGCGTGGTCAAGTCGCCGGCGGCCAGCGATTCGGCGGCGCGGCAAGCTTCGTCGATGGGGCCCACCACGGAGCGCGCCACCCAGGTGGCGATCAGGGCCAGCAAGGCAAAGCCGATGGCCATGGTGCCGAGCGACAGCCAGCCGGCGCGCTGGCCCGCATTCTTGGTATCCTGCAAGGCATCGACAGTGCGGTGGTCGAGATTGAGCAACACCTGGCGCAACTGCCCGCGCACTTGCTGGTAATGCGTGGCGGCATTTTGCATCGCCGCCACGCCCGTATTCGGGTCCATGGACGCCAGGTCCAGCGCCTGCGCCACGCTGGCACGGTAGCGTTCGATACCCGGCAGAGCCTGGCCCGCCTCCGTGGCGGCGCCCGAGAATGTCTGCAATTGCTGCAAGCCTTGCGCGATGGCGTTCAGCTGGCCATCCGTTTGCGCGCCGAATTGCTTGAACTGCTCATCCGACAGGCTGGCCGCGATGGCGATCTTCGCATACACGTCGGCGTGCACCTGGCCCAGGGCAATAGCTTGCTGGTTCGCAAGCCGCTCGGCCGTCAGGGTGACGTCTTTCAGTTCGCGCATGCGCTGCTCGTTCTGCTGCATGGCGAAGTAGGACAAGGCCCCCATGGCCAGCAGGCAAGCCAGCGCGACCACCGGGACGATCAACATCTTCTGTGCGATTTTCACATGCAGCCCCTATCGTCAAGAGAGCGGACAACCATCCCGGCGCCGGCGGCGCGGCGGCTGGCTACAGGTAGATGCCGCCGCAGACGACGGTCTCGGCCAGCTTTTCGCAATACATTACCTTCGGCTCGATCTTCTTGGTTTCCGGATTCGTGAATTTGTATTCCTGCCAGAACGTGCCCTTGCTCTTGGCCAGGTCGACGCGCTCCTTGACGAAGGCCTTGCCATCGATATCTTTCAAGTCGATCAAGTTCTTGCCCACCATTTTCGGGTTGGCGCCATGCGCGGCGACCGTGCCGTCGAGCTTGTACACGACCAGGTATAAGTCGTGCAGGATGAATTGCGGCGACTTGGCCGTGATCTCGCCATACGCCTTGGCGTCGCCGGCGCTCTTGATGTAGGCCACGCCTTTCTTGACCATGGCTTCGGCGTCGGCGCGCGTGGCGCCGCCCTCGGCAGCGCTGGCGATACCGGACAGGGTAGCGGCGGCAAGCATGAGCGACAAGCACATGGCAGGGGCGAACTTGGGCATGAGAATCTCCTTCACATTGCGGCTGGGGGAAGCCGGCGGGGGAACCGGCGCGGTAAGGCGGCGCCTATCGAAGTGCCGACGGCTCATGGTAGCGCGATGCCAGTGGGCATGCGCTGGTGCAACAGATATTTTTTCAGACGGGCGTTTTTGCAACGGCGCGTGCACATTGCCGCAATGGATATTTCATAGGGGAAAGGAGGGCGCAGCCTATCGTGTCGATAGTGTGGCGCGTGCGCCGCGCTACCAGCTGGCCGGGTCTTCCGCCGCCGCGCGCGCCAGGTCCTCGCGCCAGTCTTGCCGCACCAGGCGGTAGATATCGGCAAAGAAGGCGCGCGGGTCGTCCATTTCGTCCCACAGGGCCGGCAGCGCGTGCGTGCTTTCGGGGTCATGTTCGAGTATGGCCTGGAAATCGTAATCAGGGTCTTGCAAGGCCTGCGCCAGCACGGCCACCAGCGCATGGCGGTGGCGGTAGCTCAGTTCCTTGTATTGGGACGTGATGTCGCGCCGTATCAGCGCCGCGCGCTGGGCTGGATCGTTCATGTTCCAGGCATCCAGCTCCACGCCCAGGGTTTCTTCGCGGTCATACACGTCGAAGGGACCGAGGAAATGGTGCAAGGTGGGAAGGTAGGGGGCGTCGCTCCAGGGGCCGCGCAACCCCTTTTGTTTCAGTTCTTGCATGATGATTTTCCGTTCACGCGCACTCAGGCAAGGTCCAGCCTTCATACCCCAGGTCGGTCGGGTAGATGGCGCGGTTCTGGCCCCAGTGGGCGTGGTCGAGGATGCCGTCTTCATGCATGTCCAGCACCCATTCCGTGCTTTCCAGCATGGTGCCATCCTTGTGGTACACGCGGAAGAAGGTGGACGTGCTGAACGCGCGCACGATGTTGTTCGGCACACCGTTGCCGTAGTGCGGCACATAGGTCTTGATCACGCACGTGCCCTGGTCGTTCCACTGCTGGGCATACACGGTGGCATTGCGCGCCGCGCTCACCTTGATGAAGAGCCAGCCTGCCAGCAGGATGAGGAACAGGAAGGCGGCGGCGATCAAGCCGGTTTTCTTGAGTAGCTGCATGAGGTCATGGCATGGCCGAAAACGAAGTTGCCGCATTGTATGTCAAGAGCAGAAATACTTGCTGTACAGCACGTACTGCAAGTATTTCCCCGCGTATGGCGCTCTATTTCGCCAATGCCGCGTGCAGCGCATGCGCCATTTCCAGGTGATGTTGCAACGCTGGCAAGGTCTTGGCCGCAAAGGCCTTGATGTCGGGATCGCTCGCCTTCTGGCTGGCATCCGTGAACAGCTTCACGGCCTCCTTGTGCGCCGCCACGCCGATGGTGGCCGCATATTCCCTGTCGAAGGCCTGGCCTTCCAGGCGGCCCAGCCGGTCGATCTGCGCCTTGTGTTTCGCGCCGGGCTGGTCGCTGACCTCAATCTGCTTGCTGCTGGCCAACTGTTTCAGCGCGTCGGCCACTGTCGTGTGGGCGCCGACCATGGCGTCGGCGAATCGCTTCACTTCTGCATTGCTGCTCTTGCTTTGCGCCACCTTGCTGGCGGCGATTTCCGTGCTGCCCGCATCGGCGGCCTTGCTGAGGAATCGCTTGTCGTACGCGCCCGGCGCGGCGGCGGCGATGCTGTTGATGGCGATCCCGCTCAACAGCGCCACGGCCGCGCCGATGGCCACGCTTTTCAGGGAAGGGGTACGGGAACTGGTGGTGGAGATAGGCATGGGAAATCCTTTCGAATATGGCGTTTTATGCAAGCTGATGACAATGTTAAGCCCGCAGCCTGCGCACACCCATAGGACAGGCGCGGCCATGCCCGTAGGACTAGTCCTGTTCGTTAGCGCACAGTTCGACTTGTTTAATAGCAAATAAAGCGGCGATACCCGCATCGCGGCGCCAGGCGGGCATGCCGATATCGAGCCACTGCGCCATCGCTTCCAGGTGCGAGGGTTCAGAAACGCTGTGTTCGAGTTCCTCCAGCACCGTGTCGCGGTCGATATACAGGCTGTCCAGCCAGGCGTCGAACGAGGGCGCCAGCTCCATCAGGCCGTGGGCGCGCTTGCCCGTCCACTCCGGCAATTCCTGCACATAGGCCAGTACCCGGCCGCCGCCTTCTTCCGTCAAGTCCAGGTAGAGCATGGAATTGCCGCCATCGCGGGCGAACGGCAGGATGCGCACCGGCATGTCCGTATGCTTGCGCGCGGCGCGGATTTCGCCGACCAGTGTTTCATCGCAGAAATCGCCTTCGTCGGCGCTGAAAAAGGTATTGAAGCCCATTTTTTCCACGCCGCCATTACCGTCCGGCACATCGCACGTGTAATCGAACCAGGCGCCGTTGGCGACCCGCAAGAATGCCAGGAAGGCGGGCGGCAAGGGCGCTTCCAGCAAGGTTTCGATGGCGGTGATCTGCTGCGCCGTGGGGGCAGGCTTGGCGCCCTCGAGCGCCAGGTGGCGGTACTGCGTGTAATGGTTGCTCATTGAGACTCCTTGTCGTTATTCTTGTTCATATGTACTGGCGCCGCATCGTCGCAACCCGTCTCCACCTTGGCCAGTGCATCGACGAGGCCGGCGCGCAGCACGGCCATCGAACGGGCCTTGTCATCGATCTGGGCAATTTTCGTTTCCAGCATGGTCCGTTTGGTCAGCGCATCGAGTGCGTTTTCCTGCCAGACGGCAATGACTTCGGCGATTTCCTTCAAGGTAAAGCCCAGCGCCTTGGCGTGGCCGATCAGCTCGATGCGCCGCAACGCTTGCGCCGAGTATTCCTTGTAGTTATTCGTCATGCCCGGCTGCGGCGCTTCCTCCAGCAAGCCCTGGCGCTCGTAAAAGCGCACCGTATCCTTGCTGACGCCCGTCAGGCGGGTGATTTCACCGATGCGCATAGTTTTTTGACTTTCTACTCATTTGTGGAACGTGAAAAATGTGCAGGGCAAGGCGTATAGGCGCAGACAGTACGCTAGTACGGCAAGACTATGCAACGCGGCCATGCGCACTTTTTTGCGTTCCACGCTTGACCGTGGACTAAAGTCTACAGTTTACATTAGAAACACTCTCAACTACGACACGTTTGCCATGCTCCCATACGACTACACCAACCAAACCGTGCTGATCACGGGCGCCTCGTCCGGCATCGGCCGCGTCTTTGCGCAAACCCTGGCCGCGCGCGGCGCGCACTTGCTGCTGCTGGCCCGTTCCGGCGCCGTGCTCGATGCGCTGGCGGCCGAACTGTCCCGGCGCCACGGCATCCGCGCGCACGCGCTGGTGGCCGACCTGGGCTTGCCCGGCGCCGCGCAAGACGCCCATGCACAGGCTTGCGCCTTGGGCATGCCGCCCGACGTGC
This sequence comes from Janthinobacterium sp. SUN033, assembly GCF_030397595.1. Taxonomy (NCBI): domain Bacteria; kingdom Pseudomonadati; phylum Pseudomonadota; class Betaproteobacteria; order Burkholderiales; family Oxalobacteraceae; genus Janthinobacterium; species Janthinobacterium sp. SUN033. Next base: position 1,107,832 of record NZ_JAPQNV010000001.1, on the reverse strand, counting down.
TGATCAATAACGCGGGTTTCGCCACGCATGGCAGGTTCGAGAGCATCGACCTGGCGCGCCAGGCGGCCGAAGTCACCGTCAATTGCACGGCCCTCATGGAATTGACGCACTGCGCCTTGCCCCACATGCTGGCTCAGGGGCGGGGCGCCGTCATCAACGTGGCGTCCACGGCGGCCCTGCAGCCCGATCCCTACATGGCGATCTACGGCGCCAGCAAGGCGTTCGTGCTGTCGTTTTCGGAAGCACTGTGGGCGGAAAACCGCCAGTGCGGCGTGCGCGTGCTGGCCCTATGCCCTGGCGCCACGGACACGGCCTTCTTCGACGTGGTGGCCGCGCCCGAAGCGGCCGTGGGCAAGCGCATGGCGCCGCAAGCCGTCGTCGATGAAGCGCTGCGCGCGCTGGACCGGGGCCGCAGCAGCCATGTGGCGGGCCGGCCCAACCGGCTGCTGGCCTGGCTGCCGCGGCTGCTGCCCCGCCAGACCGTGCTGGGCATCGTGGAAGGGATGCTCAAGCCACGGACTTGATGCGCATCAAAACGCCATGGTGGCAAACATGGCCAGCACGGCCGTCGCCATGACGAAGGTGGCCAGCCATCCAAGCGCCCGCAGGCGTCTTGAAATGGTGAGCGTGCCCATGATGGCGGGGCGCGAGGCCATCACCATCATCAGGGCCATGATGGGCACGGAAATGACGCCATTGATGACGGCGCTCCAGTACAGGGCCTTGATGGGGTCGAGCGGCGAAAAGCACAGGGCGGCGCCGATCACGGTGGCCGTGACGATGATGCCGTAGAACTTCTTGGCGGCACGGGGCGCCAGTTCCAGGCTGTTTTTCCAGTGGAAGGCGCCCGCCATGGCGTAGGCGGCCGAGCCGGCCAGCACGGGAATGGCCAGCAAGCCCGTGCCGATGATGCCCAGGCTGAACAGGGCAAACGCGAACTCGCCGGCGATGGGGCGCAGGGCGGACGCCGCTTGCGCCGACGTGTCGATATGCGTGATGCCTTGCGCGCCCAGGGTGACGGCCGTCGTCAGCATGATGAAGAAGGCCACCAGGTTGGAAAAGCCCATGCCGATGGCCGTGTCTATCTTGATCCGCTGGAATTGCCGCGGCGCCTGTTCCGGCGCCCGGCGCAGGGCTTGCGCGCCGGCATCCGCCTGCAAGTCTTCCACTTCCTGCGACGCCTGCCAAAAGAACAAGTAGGGGCTGATCGTCGTGCCGAACACGGCCACGATCATGGTTACCGAGGCGGCCGACCAGGCGAACTGGGGCCGGACGGTGCGCAGCGCCACTTCGCCCCAGGGAATCTGCACGGTCAGCACGGTGGCCACATAGGCCAGCAAGCCCAGGGTCAGCCATTTCAGGATGCGTACATATTGTTGGTAGGGAATAAACACTTGCAGCAGCATGGACAGCAGCCCGAAGCCCATGGCGTACAGGTGGGTGGGACCGCCGATGATCAGGGTCAAGGCATCGCCCATGGCGGCCACGTCGGCGGCGATATTGATGACATTGGCCAGCAGCAGCAAGCCGACGATGGCGTACAGCAAGGATTTCGGATAGTGGCGGCGGATATTCGTCGCCAGCCCATGCCCGCTGACCCGGCCGATCTTGGCGCTGATCACCTGGATGCCCAGCATCAAAGGGAAGGTCAGGCAGACGGTCCACAGCATGCCGAAGCCGAACTGGGCGCCCGCCTGCGAATACGTGGCGATGCCGCTGGGGTCGTCGTCGGCCGCGCCCGTGATCAGGCCGGGGCCCAGCTTGCCCAGCCAGGTGTCGGACGGGGCCGCCGCCTGGCTGGCGGCCTGCTGCGGTTCTGTGTCTTGTTCACTAGACATCTATATGGCCTGTTTTTGTGCCACGAAGGCGGCCGTCCGGTAGGGCACGCTGATGCTGTCCCGCCCGCGCAAGGCCGGCTCCGACGCGACCAGCAGGCCAATCTCGTCATCGATGCGCTGGCGCGCCTGCGGCGGCAAGGCGGCGATAAAACTGGTGGAGCGCACGCGGTTGAACAGCACGTCTTCGGGCGATCCCGTGTGCTCCTGGGAAAATTGTGTTTCCTGCAATGGTGCAAAACCCGCATGGGGGAAGGCCCGGCGCCAGGCGCCCGTGTAGTAGCGGGGCGTATCGCCTTCCGCCTGGTTGACGATGGCGTCCAGTCTTGCCACCCAGGGCACGCTGGCGTCGCGCAGATTCCACACCAGGCCCAGCCTGCCGCCCGGCTTGAGCACGCGCCAGATTTCATCGAGCGCCTGAGGGGTGGCGAACCAGTGAAACGCTTGCGCGCAGACCACGGCGTCGACCGAGGCGTCGGGCAGGGGAATGGCCGTTGCCGTACCCGCCAGCGCCTGGACTTGCGGCAAGGCCGCGGCCAGTCTTGCCAGCATGGCAGGCACGGGTTCCACGGCAATCACCGTGGCGCCCGTGTCCAACAGGCGCGGCGTGAACTTGCCCGTCCCGGCGCCCAGGTCCAGCACGGTGGCGCCCGGCCCCAGGCCCAGGCTATCCTGCAACCAGGCCGACACTGCGGGGAGGTAATCGGGCCGGCCCTTGACGTAGCTGGCGGCCGCCGTGGCATAACCGCCGGCTGCCGCGTGGTGGATATTGCTGCTCATGCAAGACTCCTTGGCGTGGTCGTGGCATGAGCGTAGCAGATTACGAACGCGATGGGGCGTCAGTAGCGCGCATCCTTGGGCTTGCCGCCCTTCGGCCAATCCTTGACCTTGTCGGGGAAGTCCGGACGCGGCATGTGCGTAAAATATTCGGCCACGTCGACGGCGTCCTGATCGGACAGGTTGCCCTGGCCCAGCGGGAATTTCTGGCCGTGGCCCATCACCATGTTCGCCTTGACGAAGCCGGCCGCCGTGTAGGTGCGGGCCATGCCGGCGCCGATATTGAACGAGCGGTCGCCCCACAGCGGCGGGAAAGCCACCACGCCGTTGGCGCCGCGGATGCCTTCGCCATTCGCGCCATGGCAGACGGCGCATTGCTCGGCATACACTTTTTTACCATGCACGGGGTCAGGCAGCAGGTTGCGGTCGATCTTCGCCACGCCCCGTCCCGGCACCTTGTCGTTCGCCTGCGTGGCGCCCTTCATCCAGTCGATATAGGCGACCATGGCCTGCAGGTCGGGGCCGTCCACGGGCAGGGGCTTGCCGTGCATGGAGCGGCGGAAGCAGCCGTTGATGCGCTCGCCCAGGCTGATGACCTTGCCGGCGCGCGGCGCTTCCGCCGGGAAGAAGGCGGAAATGCCGAGGAAGGGCGAACCGTTGGCCACGGTGCCGCCATTCAGGTGGCAACTGCTGCAATTGAGGTCGTTGCCCACGTTTTGCGGCAGGCGGGCGCGCGTTTCCGTCATCAGCTGCATGCCGTGAATCAATTGATTGGCATTCGGGTCGGCCGTCAGGGCGGCGAAGCGGGGCGTGACGAAGCCGCCCGCATCCGGCGCCTTGAGCTTGAGCTCCTTGCGCACCTTGGCGATGTGGGCGGGCGTGACGGGCGCGCCGTGGTTGCCCCACTTGCCGCGCACGAAGGTGAGGATTTCCGCCAGTTCCGTGTCGGACAGGCGGTCATACGCGGGCATGCCGAAGGAACGGGGCGACTGCTGCGTGACGGCCGACTGCCAGCCGGTCAATGCGATATGGATGACGGAAGTGGCGTCCTTCGACTGCACCGAATCATTCTGCGCCAGCGGCGGGAAGATGTTTTCCACGCCGCGGCCGTCGCGGCGGTGGCAGGTGGCGCAAAACTGCAGGTAGCCGAGGCCGCCGCGCGTGTTGTACAGCGCGTCGTTGCTGGCCGCGACAGCCGGCGCCGGTTTGCTCTGCTGCACTGCCGCGCCCGGCTTGGCCGGCAAGCCGTGCAGGTAATGCGCCAGCGCATCGAGGTCGCCGTCCGTGAAGTATTGCGTGCTGTGCGTGATAACTTCCGTCATGCTGCCGGCCGCCGTGCCGAAGCTGTTGCGGCCCGTTTTCAGCAATTGCACGATGTCGGCCGGCGTCCACAGATTGCGCAAATTGACGGCATGCCAGCCGTCGAAGGTGAAGCCGGACAGATAATGCTTGCCGCTGCCGCCATCCTGGCCCATGGTTTTTTCCTGGAAAGCCACGCCACGCGGCGTGTGGCACGAGCCGCAATGGCCTAGCCCCTGGGCCAGATAGCTGCCCCGGTTCCACATGGCCGACTTGGCGCTGTCGGGCTTGAATGGCGCGTCGTCGAGGAAGACGGCGTTCCACAACGATAAGCCCCAGCGCATGCTGAACGGCCATTTCATGTCTGTTTCACGGTTTTGCTGCGCCACGGGCGCCACGCCCCGCTGCAAATACGCGTACAGGGCCTGCATGTCGTCGGGCGTGATCTTCGCGTAGGAAGGGTAGGGCATGGCCGGATACAGGTTGTGCCCATCGGCCGCCACGCCCTTGCGCATGGCGCGGTCGAATTGCGCGAAGGTGTACGTGCCCAGGCCCGTCTTCGCATCCGGCGTGATATTCGTGCTGTAGATGGTGCCGAACGGCGTTTTCAATTCCAGGCCGCCGGCCATGGCGGCGCCGTTCGGGCTCGTGTGGCAGGCCACGCAGTCGCCCAGGCGGGCGACATACTCGCCGCGCTTGATCAGCTCGGCCGAGGCCGTGGGCGCAGGTGCGGCCACGGCGCTGGCGCAAAAGGCCAGCATGCCCAGGAGCATGATGGCAAGCCGGCCAAACAGCGAGGGGGAGGAAGCAGGATGGCGGCGCGAGCCGCGATGCAGGATGGAAATGGCGTTCATGGTGACCCTTTATTATTCGGGCCAAGCTTACGCATTCCTGCCCAAGGCGAAAATTGGGAGTTTCTTTCGATCGACTAGGTAATTTTGCCTAGTGCATTGCGGCAACAATTCGTGTATGCCAACGCCCGCCGCCCGCCTGCCTCAGGCCATGTTCGCATACTCGGGCAGCGCGATGGCATCCGCCTTGGGCGTCAGGAACCTGGCCAGTATCGTCTTGATAATTGGCACGTTTGACATGCGCAACATCGCATGGCCGATGGCGATCCCCACGCGCGAGTGCGGCGAGGCCAGGCGCGGTGCGAAGGTGGGCACGCTTTGCGCCTGGTCAACATACGGGCGCATGATCGCTTCATACGCGGCAAAGGCTTGCGCGTGATCGTCATGGCGTCCCAGTTCCCCCGCCAGCACGTAGGCGCCGCACATGCCCAGGCTCGTGCCCATGCCGCTGATGGGCGAGGCGCAATAGGCGGCGTCGCCGACGAGGGCAATCCGTCCCTTTGACCAGCGCGGCATCTTGACCTGGGAAATCTGGTCGAAATACAGGTCGGTGGCGTCATCCAGGGCCGCCAGGATGCGCGGCGTCTCCCATTTCAGGGCGCCGAATTTCTGCTTCAGCAGGGCTTTTTGTTCGGCAATCGGCAGTTTTTCATAGGCGCTGGGCGCTTCCTGGAACGACAGCAGGGCGCGCGTGGTGCCCAGGTTATCGGGACGCAGGCACACGCTCAAGCCGCCCGGGGCGTTGAACCAGCGCATCTGGCGTTCGTCGCCCGGCGCGCGCGGGATGGTGAAATAGGCCGTATAGAGCTTGAACGAGCGGCGTTGGACTTCATCCCCGAACACGAGTTTGCGCGTATGCGAACCGACGCCTTCGGCGCCGATGACGAGATCGAACACTGCTTCGCCGCCCTGTTCGAAGCGCACCTTGACGCCATGCGGCAATTCTTCCAGCGCGGCGATGCTGTCGCCAAAGCGGTAGTCGACCGCGTCGCGGCCATGCCCGATCAGCAGCTTGGCCAGTTCCCCCCGCAAAATTTCCAGCTCGGCCACGGGACCGTTGCCGCCAAAGGCCCCGATGCCGAATTCCGCCTGCGTGCGGTCTTGCGCGTCGACAAACCGGAGTCCATCCTCATGCGTGGTCTTGGCGCGGATGGCGCTCTCGAGTCCCATGCGCTGCGCCACCAGCTTGCCTGCGCCGCGCACGTCGATCGTTTGTCCGCCATCGCGAAACTCGGGCGCCCGCTCGACAACGGTGACGTCCATGCTCAGGCGCGACAGCCAGTAAGCCAGGGTCGGGCCGGCAACGCTGGCCCCCGTGATCAGGATTTTTCGTTTGATCGTCATTTGATTTTCTTTTCTGCTGTGGTTGGCAAAGTGGTCTGGTAAACCGTGATCACTTGCTGGAGAAAGTGTTCTATCGTCGTCCGTTCGCCGGCGGACAAGCCGCTCAGCACCGCGTCCAGTCCGTTGAGCATCGGCGCGATATGCGTGTAGGTTTGCGCCACCGAGGCTGGCACGGGATGGACGAGCACGCGGCGCTTGTCGTCTTGCTGGCGTACGCGCGTCACGTGGCCGGCCCGTTCCAGGCGGTCGATGACGAGCGTGACGCCCGCCGTCGTGACGGACAGGCGCGCAGCCAGTTCATTCGGAGACAAAGGACCGTGCGTGATCAACTGCTCCATCAGGGCCAGGTCGGTCTGGTTGATGCCCATCGCGTTGCTCAGGTGCAACGCCGTTTCACGGGTCAGGATCGCGATATCCTGCAACTGGCGGCCGATGACGTCGCCCGCGATGTGCATGCCACGGGGATCGTCGGCCGCGAATGCTTGATTGTGTGTTGGCTGGTCATGCATGATTTACCTCAAGTTCAGATTTTGCAGCAGTGGGAAAGAAGAACGTCACGCCCATGAAGGCGATGAGTATGCCGGTTTGGATCGTCAATGCGGCGCTGAGCGCCCGGTCCGGCGTCAGGGCGGGATGCGCGGCAAAAAATGCGCCGCTGAACAGGGCCACGCCGATCGATGCGGCGATCGATTGCACGGCAGACAACACGCCGGAACCGGAGCCGATCTGCTTGTTGTCCAGCGACGCCAGAATGATGCTGAACAAGGCTGCGATCACGAGGCCGGCCCCGATGCCGCAGACCAGCATGCCGGGAACGACATGCCATGCAGAAAATGCCGCCGTATTGCCCAGTTCAAATTGCAGCAGCGCCACGCCGGCAAGCTGGACACCGGCGCCCAGTTGCAGCACCTTGCGCCCGAAACGGGCCGCCAGGACGGCGCCGCTCAGGGTGGCGCCGCACGCCGTGCCCACAGCGAATGGCAGATTGGCAATACTTGCTTCTCCCGCCGTCAAGCCATGTCCAATTTGCAAGAAAAGCGTCAGCACCAGCTGCATGCCGACGAGCGAACAAAAGAACAGGGCAATGCCGGCCAGCCCGGCCGTGTAGGCGGAGCGCTGGAAGATCGACGTCATGATGAGCGGCGTCTGCCCGGCGCGCACCATCGCGGACTGGCGCAGGCCGAACAGGCCGAAACCCAGCACGGCCATCGCCAGCATCGGCCATCCCCACGCCGGCCACGCTCCCGCCTCGCCCAGCGGCAAGACGAGGAACACGGACGACAGCACCAGCAGGCTGGCGCCGGGGACATCGATGTGGACGGAGCGGTCTCCCGGACGGTGGGGCAGGTAACGGCGCGCCACCAGGAAGCAGGCGATGCCGATCGGAATATTGATCAGGAACATGGCTCTCCAGCCCAGGCCGAACACGTTCGCTTCGAGCAGCATCCCGCCCAGCACGGGGCCGAGTATGCCCGCCAGGCCCAGGATGGGGCCGAAGATGCCAAACACCTTGGCCAGGGCCGGTCCCTGGTAGTTTTCACGCAGCAAGCCCAAGCCTTGCGGCAACAGCATCGCGCCGGCCAGCCCTTGCAGCAGGCGAAAGACGATCAACAATGCGATGGTCGGCGCCACGGCGCACAGCAGCGAGGCGATGGTAAAGGCGGCCAGGCCGCATAAAAACATGGCGCGCCGCCCGTAGCGGTCGCCCAGCCTGCCGCCGAGCACCAGGCCGGCGCCCAGGGCCAGCGCATAGCCGCCGATGACCCATTGCATCTGGGCGGAACTGGCGCCCAGCGACTCGATCAGGGCAGGTCCGCCGACGTTGACGATGGTGGATGCGGCAAGGTCCATGATCTCGGAAACGATCATGACCAGTAAAATGGGCCAGCGAGGCAGTGCAGCAGTCTTCATGCGAAGCAATAGCTAACTTAGTTAGTAATAAAACGAGACAGTATGCGGCCTGATGCTCTTTGTCAATGGTTCAAGCGGGCTTTTCGTTCCACGCCATGATGCGTTCGCGCAGCCAGCGGTGCGCCGGGTCCAGGTGCATGCGCTCGTGCCACACCATCGCCATCTCGTAATCGGGCAGGGTGACGGGCGGCTCCCACGTGCGCAGGTCGCCCAGGGCGTTTTTTAGCAGGCGCGACGGCAGCAGGGCCACCATGTCGGACGCGGCCAGCAGGGGAGGGACGATGAGGAAATGCGGCACGGACAGCACCACTTTGCGCGTCCGTCCCAGCGTTTCCAGCGCCGTATCGACGTTGCTGCGGAAACCGCCGCCGTTGGGCGAGACGACGATGAATTCCAGCGAGCAAAACCGCTCGAGGTCGGGCGGCGCCTGCAGCAGCGGGTGGTCGCGGCGGCCCGCCAGCACATAATGTTCGGTGAACAGGGTGCGGTGGCGCAAGCCGGGCGGCGCCTCTTCCTGCGCCAAAAAGCCCAGGTCGACCTGGCCGTTTTCCAGCGCGTGCGCCATGCGCGCCGGCACGGCTTCGAAGACGGCCATGCGCGACAGGGGCGCCTGCGCGCGCAGGGACGGCAGCATGGGCAACAAAATCGCATATTCGGTGGCGTCGGCCGCCGCCAGATTCCAGCGCACCTCGGCCGTGGCCGGCTCGAACGCCTGTTCCGGCTGCAAGACTTGCTCCAGCTGGGCCAGCACGGCTTGCAGCGGCGCGAACAGGGCCAGCGCCCGCGCCGTGGGCAGCATGCCGCGCGGGCCGGGCAACAGCAGCGGATCGTCGAAGGCGGCACGCAGCTTGCCCAGCTGCACGCTGACGGACGGCTGGCTCAGGTGCAGCCGCGCCGCCGCCCGCGTGACGTTGCGTTCAATCAACAGGGCGTTCAGGGTCAGCAGCAGGTTCAAGTCCAGCTTGTGCAAATCCAGCTTATGAAAATTGTTCATGGCTATACCTTGTATATCAACTATTCATTTCCACTATGATAGCGCAAGCCCTAGAGTAGTTCCTGTGATATCCACTCTTCATCCATTACAGGAATAAACTGATGCAACTCCATGAATATACAAGCTTTGATGGTCTGGGACTGGCCCAGCTGCTACGCGACGGCGACATCTCGGCCGCCGAATTGCACGACGCGGCCGCGCGCGCCTGCGCCGCCGTCAACCCGCTGATCAATGCCGTGGTCGAGCTGTGGCCGGCGGATTTGACTGCCATCGACAGCACAGTCAGCACTGCGCCGTTCGCCGGCGTGCCCTTCCTGATCAAGGACGTGGCCGTCACGATGGCGGGCCGCCGCAGCGAAGCGGGCAGCCGCCTGGGCGCCGGCCATGTCGCCGCATTTGACTCCCACCTGATGACGCAGTTCCGCGCAGCCGGCCTGGCGACGTTCGGCCGCACGAGCACGCCGGAAATGGCGTTTGCCACCACCACGGAACCCGTGCTCTACGGCGCCACGCGCAATCCCTGGAACCTGGCCTTGAGCGCGGGCGGCTCCAGCGGCGGCGCGGCGGCGGCCGTGGCGGCCGGCATCGTGCCGCTGGCCCATGCGACGGATGCGGCCGGCTCCATCCGCGTGCCGGCCGCCTCGACGGGCCTGTTCGGCCTGAAACCGAGCCGTGGCCGGGTCTCGAACGGCCCCGCCATGGATGAAATCTTCAGCGGCCTGGGCGTGCAGCTGGGCGTGAGCCGCACCGTGCGCGACAGCGCCGCCTTGCTCGATTGCGTGCAGGGCGTGATGGCAGGCGAGCCGTATGTGACGAATCCGCCCGGCCACAGCTGGCTGTCGCAGGTGGGTGTGGCGCCGGGCAAGCTGCGCATCGGCGTGCAGCGCGCCGCCTGCAATGGCGCCCGGCCCGTGCCCGCCATCGATGCCGTGCTGGACGCCACCGTGCGCCTGCTGGAAAGCCTGGGCCACCACGTGGAAGAAGTGGCGCCCGCGCTGGGCGTATCGTGGGAAGCATTCGTGCACGCGAATGCCGGCATCTGGTGCGCCAACCTGGTGCCGTGGATCGATGGCCTGGCGCAGGAGAGCGGGCGCACCGTGTCGCTGGAGACCCTGGAAGCGGCGACCCTGGCCTGTTACCGCCATGGCAAAACGGTCTCGGCGGTCGACTTCGTGGCGGCCCTCGACGTGCGCAACACGGTCACGCGCCAGGCCGGTGTCTTGTTCGGCCAGTACGACGTGCTGCTGACGCCCACCTTGCCGGATATGCCGTGGCAACTGGGCCGCTATGGCGAAAAGGAGGACCAGCTTGACGGTGTTGGCTGGACGGCGCGCCTGTTCGAACATTCGCCGTACACGCCGCTGGCGAACGTGGCGGGCTTGCCGGCCATGTCCGTGCCGCTGGGTATGTCAAATGAGGGTGTGCCGATCGGCATGCAATTCATGGCCGGCTACGCCAGCGATGACGTGCTGCTGCGTCTGGCGGGCCAGCTGGAGCGGGCGGCGCCGTGGGTGCAACGTCGGCCGCCCGTGTGGGCAGGGAACTAGGAAGGGGGAGAAGAGGAAGACTACAGGACGGCGAGGCGGGCCGAACCGCGGCTTTCCAGGCGAAAGCGGGCTTTTTCCCACAGCCGGTCGTGGAAGGGCAGGACGATCACATTGCAGATCGGCTCGACCACGGCCAGCAAGCCGCCGAAGGCCATGGACCCCGTGGCCCAGTACATGACGCCGAAGGCCACGCCCATGTGCAGGGTCGTCTGGCTGAGCTTTTCGCCGGCCAGGGCGGCAATGCCCAGGCGGCTGGCGGCGTAGCGGCGGCGAATCGCGTGCCAGGCTTTTTCATGCCACGGCAACAGGGCAACGTTGATAATCGGTTCGATGATCGCGGCCAAGCCACCGAGCGCCAGGGACCCCGTCAGCAAGTAGGCGAGGCCGAAGGCGATCGACATGTGCGTGCAGACCTGGCTGAATGTTTTGATGGCTGTGAACAAGGGATGCTCCTTTCTGTTGAATTCGCTTATCCTTGATTTAGATAGTAACGATTCTCATTTACAAAAGGAAGTAAAATATTTCAACCGAACCCATAGATTGAGGCTATGGTTTGAGAAATATCAATTGCCCCTGCTGAGCACACCTCCCGCAGCCGCCATGGCCGTCAGCGTATCGCCGTCGCCTGCGACCACACGGCTTGCCAGCGCCCAGCGCGCCGCTCATAGCTATCGATATGCCAGTAGCGCGAGCGGGGCACGGCCTGGCCGGCGAAATGGATTTCAAGCTGGGCCTGGTAGCGCAGCACGGCCGCATCGCCATGCACGCGCACGGCGATCTCGCCCGGTTCCCAGCTCAGATAGCGCATGTGGCCAGCCGCGATGGCGCCCAGGTATTCTTCCCGCGACAGCAGGCTGCCGATGGGCGTGACCAGCTGAAAATCGTCGGCGTGCAGGGTGCGCGCCAGCGCCACGTCGCCGTCGACGAGCGCGCGCAGGCGGCCGCGTTCGATGTCGCGCAATTGTTCCTGCATGGCCGCCTCGGAGCCAGGGTGCTGTTCTTGCATGATTTCATCCTTCGCTGTGGAGATTGACACTTTGACGTAATTTGTCCAAAAGCCATGTTGACACTATATATATAAAATGTCAATATGCCAGCATGTCACCCCACACCCTCAAGACCCAGCGCATACTCGACGCGGCCCTGGCCGTGTTTTGCCGCTATGGCTACCGCAAGACATCGATGCTCGACATCGCACAGGCGGCCGATATGTCGCGCGCCGCGCTGTACCTGCACTTCAAGAACAAGGAAGACGTGTTCCGCGCCGGTTCCGAACGGGCCCATGCCACCGTCATGGCGCAAGTGGCAGCGGCGCTGGCCGAACCCGGCCCCGTCTTCACGCGCATCGAAACGGCGCTGCTGGCATTCCAGCAAGGCTTGATGGCGGAAATTTCCGCCAGCGCCCATGGGCAGGAATTGTTCGACGCCAATATGACCCTGGCCGCCGACATCACCTTGACGGCGCGGGCAACGCTGGTGGCGTCGCTGGCCGGCGCGCTGGAACAGGCCGAGGCGGCGGGCGATATCGCGCTGCGCCGGGTGGACGCGACCGCCGCGCAGGTGGCCGGCTTGCTGGTGGCCGCCATGGATGGCATCAAGCATGCGCAAGGGGGAGGGGAGGCGTTGCGCCAGGGCGTGGCGCTGCACATGCGCTTGCTGGGTGCGGCGCTGCTGCGCATGTGAGCGGCGAAGCTCGCATGCGCAGTCGGGCCTGGGCCGTTACGGCAGGGTCTTCAGCACATTCTTCGTCGGCACGGAGAAATTATAGTTGTCGTGGCGGTCCCAGTTGATCGACCACGTCATCACGCCGCGGAAGTCCGGATACGCCTGCAGCGGCTTGATGGTGCCGCAATTGAGCAGGCGCGTCAGGCAATTCAGGGCATTGCTGACGTCGGCATTCGTCGTAAAGCCCGAACCGGCCGAGCTTCGCCCCGACGGCACGCCGAAGCCCACCTGGTCCGGACGCAGGCCGGCGAAGGTATTGCCGCCATAATTGAACCCCTCGATCAACATGCGCGCCGTGGCCACCAACTGGTCGGCCGAACCCGCCTTGATGGCGCCCGTCGCGTACGGCGTGTAAATATCGCCATTGTTGTAGTACTGCGGGTGCAGCACCGTCAGCTCGCTGCGCAAGGCGTTGATGATGGGAATGTAGGCGCCCCAGATGCTGCCATAGCTCGTGTATCCCCCTTCCACATACACCCATTCGGGCGCCATCGACAGGTAAAAGCTGCTGCCGACCTTGGTTTTCAGGTTTTTCACGGCGATCGGCAGATAGGTCTGGATGGCCGCGCCTTGCGCCACGCCGTTTTCCAGGTCCAGATCGATGCCGTCGAAACCATATTTCGTGATGATGGCGTACAGGCTGTTGGTGAAATTCGTCGCTTCGGCCGTGTTGCCGACGGAAACGGAACCGTTTTGCCCGCCCAGCGACAGGATGACTTTCTTGCCCTTGGCCCGCTTGGCCGCCACGTCGGCAATGAATTGCGCTTCCGTGCCCGCACCCGGATCGATGGTCAGGCTGACATTGCCGCCGCCCGCGTTGTCGCCGAACGAGACGACGATCACGTCCCAGTCATCGCTGACCTGGCTGATCGGATACGTGGCGCCGCTGGGGTTGGTGAAGTTGTGCCAGTAGCCGATCAGCGCGTGCTTGGCCAGGCCGGTGGGCGTCGGCGTCGGTGTTGGAGTCGGTGTTGGAGTCGGGGTAGGTGTCGGCGTTGGGGTTGGCGTCGGAGTTGGGGTGGGAGTCGGCGTTGGGGTAGGAGTCGGCGTCGGCGTGCCGCAGTCTCCCACCGCCGTCCAGGGCTGGCCGCTGCCGGCGCCGCCGCTGCTGGTCGATGGGTTATTGCCTTGTGTCCACCAGTTGGCCGTGTAATTGACGTTGTTGTAACTGGCCTGACCGCCGCCGTTGTAGGCAGTGCCGCTATTCCACGGCGTGTAGCAGGCCACTGCTGCGGTCGCGCCGGCCAGCAGCTGGCTCGCGCCCCCGCTGGATCCGTCGCCGCTGCCGCCGCCGCAGGCCGCCAGGGTGCCGCCGAAGAGGGTAAGGATGAGGGTATTCATGACTGTCCGGTTCATTGCATCTCCTTGTGTATTTTTTAGCATGGCCGGGCGGCTGGACACCGTCCGATTTTTCAGAGTGCAAGCATTGCAGGTGGTAGTCAACTGGTTTTATTCTTTGCGCAAGATCACAATACCAGTTACGGCATTACCCCAGGAGATGGGCGATGCGGGCCATACCAGCGCCTGTTTTCCAGTGCGCTGGTATGGTGTCCGGAATGGCGCCGGAAGCAGGGCGGGGAAGGGAGGTGGACGCCAGGCAAGGTCTATGGCACCGTTTCCTTGCGCAAATCGGCATACGGCACGCGCGACAGGTCCAGCAGCATTTGCGTCAAGGCCACGGTCTGGCGCTGCATCAGCCGGTAATCCACCCGGGTCACGCTGTCGATGCCATAGTAGAGCAAATAGGTCGGTTGCGTGACGTAATGCACCGTGGGAATGTGCTGCGCCTCCCATAAATACCGGCCTGCGCCAGGCCAGGCGGCATTCTTCGGATCGCCATCGCCCGCAGGACTGGAGGCTGGCAGCACGAACGCGGGCGCCGCATCGGCCTGCTTCAGCATGGCGTAGGAGGCGTCCATCAGGACAGGTGTGCGCGGTGAAAACACGGCGGCTGGCTCGAACCTGCCCGTGAGGCGCAAGTAACCATTGCTGTCAGGCAGCACTTCCAGCGCGCCCAGGTTCCCGATGGTGAGCATCGTGGCGATACCTTGCATCAAGCCATCGTCCTGGTGGCGATCCATAAACTGCTTCATGCCCACGCCGCCCGCGTAATGGCCGCTCGTCAACAGCAGCATGACGCTTCGCGGCAAGCTGTCCTGCGGCAGGCGCGCCAGGTACTGGGCCATGTCGACGATGGCGTTCGGTCCATTGTCTTCCAGCGCGTTCGTGCCATCCGTGTGGCTGCCCAGCACCATCAATTCCGCGGACTTGCCGGGAATGATGCCGACCAGGTTGCGCGTCTGCACCTGCCGCACAGTGGCAGCCATGGTCAGCCGCAAGACAGGCGCCGTGCCTGCCAGCACGCTCTCGCGCAGGCGCCGCCCCCGGTCACGGTCGATAAACATGCCGGGCAGCTGGCGCACTTTGCCGTCGTAAGGCGCATACAAGCCGTTCATCGACATGGGCGGCGTATCGAGAATGACGATCACGCCCGCCGCACCGGCCGCCTGCAGGCTGTCCAGCAGGGTGATGAACGGCCCCAGCATCTGGAACTGGCGCGCATACGGCGTGTCCGGTCCCATGGCGTGGTCCGGATCGTGGACATGCACGGCGGACCGATGAAAGACCTTGCCCGTCCACGCCACGGCGGGCATGTCGACGAGCACCAGCTTGCCGGCCAGGCTGGCATCGGGACTGGCCCCCGGCGCCAGATAGGCGATGCGCCCCGTAATGCCGGACGGCGGCGTCACGCCCGAATACGGAATGTAGCCAGCCGTGGGCAGCACGCCAGACCTGTCGTCGTGGACCACTTCCAGGCCCCAGTCTTCCGGCTGCACCGACCATTGCCGGAAACTGACCGGCTCGAAGCGCAGTTGTTTGACACCGGCGCGCGCCAGGCGTTCATGCAGGACGTCGATATACGCTTCATGCCGGGGCGAACCCGTGGCGCGCAGGCGGCGTTCGTCCAGGTCGACTTGCCAGTCCACCAGTTGTTTTCTGGACAGGAACTGCGTGGCATCGACCGTCACGGCAGCCGACGCCGGCAGGGCGCGCGCAGGCCAGGGCCCAGGCTTGCTGGCACAGCCGCACAAGGTGGCCGCGATGGCCAGCGCGCCGGCAAAGGACAGGAAGCGCCGG
The DNA here is from genome assembly GCF_030397595.1 of Janthinobacterium sp. SUN033. Classification (NCBI taxonomy): domain Bacteria; kingdom Pseudomonadati; phylum Pseudomonadota; class Betaproteobacteria; order Burkholderiales; family Oxalobacteraceae; genus Janthinobacterium; species Janthinobacterium sp. SUN033. The sequence goes on along the minus strand of NZ_JAPQNV010000001.1, from coordinate 1,092,411 downwards.
CAAGGCGGTAAAAGCAACGCCGTGCGTGAAGGCTGCCGGGTCATGCGGATCTTGAGACTTCTCATGCAAAATAGTCGGCAAACGCCTGATTTCATTGATATTGTAGGTATTGGAGATACTTCTCACGGACGGCAATTTACCACGAGACAAGGCGCCAGGCCGGCACGCCTCACCGGATTCCATGTCCTGGTTCACGCCAATCTGCTGGGCAACGACATGAAAAACCAGGCCAACAGCATCATTGCCGCCATGCGGGCCTCCGGTGTCGAACGCCTGGTTTTCATGCTGTCGATGGGCATCTACGGTGAAGTTCCTGGCACATTCGGCGAACGGAACAACGCCAGGCTGGCGCAACACCTGAAACCATTCCGCCGCGCCGCCGACGCCATCGAAGCACCGGGCTTCGCATACATGATCGTGCGTCCAGCCTGGATGACGAACGAAGACGAAGTCGGCGACGAACGAACGACGCGCCGCGCGCCACTCAACGGCACCGTGGTGTCTCGCAGGAGCCTGCCAGACCTGATCGCCAACATCATCGCAGCGCCAGACTTGCACCTGCACGCGAATCTGGACGTGAACAAACCGCACACGGACGGGGACAAGCCGTATTTCATGCAGCTCGTTCAAGCGCGGCGGCGCAGCATCAGCGACAGCGGCGCGCAGAGGGGGGAAATCGCATTTGCGATTGGGGAACTGGCAAACTGGAGGTTTTCTCAAATTCATCCATAACTTCGCATAATTTATATTATGTCAAATGAAGAACGGGGGATAGCGATACTTTTAGTATCGCCACATGGGCAGGCGTCTCTATCTTAAAAAGTGAAGAAAACACCAATTTCCCCCACTGAATCATCTCTTCTATCCGATTGCCATCCGAGTAGGATTTTTTGACTCATAAAAATCTCGCATGTAAATCGGGGCTCTAAGAACCGAGAACGAGCGTTTCACTTGTCCGGAACCATACTCCTCAACAGCCTGCAAACCAATTACATCTTCAGCACTTCCACTATAGCGAATGAATGCGTCGGATATACAGTCCGTAGCCTCGATATACTTTGCTTTAGTCGCAGCACGAAACTTTTCATGAACCTCCTGAAGCCCTTCGAGATAGTCACTCAAAAAACTTTGAGCAGTTATGCGAATTTCCTGAGCATCTAACTCATCAAGAACTGATGCCTTAAATTTTTTCTCCTTGCGTAGCTCCGATGGATCGAGATACGTGTCAATACGTCTTACAATTACCATTCGGTCTTCAATGTACTCTTTGTATGTGCCAAATGATGCATGATGGATTGCATCGCCACGATGCTGTACATAATTGCGTAAGGCTTCCATTACTCGATACCCCAATCTAGCGTCGTATTCCTGAGCGAACCACGCCCCGAAGCTGACTAACGGCTCACCGAATAGCCGATCAAGCTTTTTCCCATACCGCAGTCCCTGATCGACATATAAACGCGTAGTAGTTAAGACGTTTGCAAAATGTCGATTAATTTCACTCTTTGCATACCTGTGCGATTGCATATTCCGATCAATTTCATTTGGATACTCTAATGCTGAGTCAAGAGCAATTTTATTTTTAACAATAAAATCATATTTCTCCTCAATATATAATATATTAACAAGACAATCCATTGATAATCTTAAAGCAATGAAATCCTTTTCTGCAATATTAATTACAACTCGCGCATCATCGATAACTACTCTTCTAAGATAATATGATTGCATATGATATTTCGGAAGGTTAAATAGAAAATTAGATTAACAGGAGAACCATATGCACAATACCATGTTCACACATCAAAGTCTCCACGCCTTGCCCGCTCGCATAGCCCATGATAACGAAATTCATCCTTAAAACAGCGCTCGCAGACCCGTAGTTTTAGGCAGTACCGCGCCTGTTGCACCGCCCATTTCGGCACCCCAAGCATGTACATAAAATCGCCAAGCATCCTCGTTCGGTTCACTGCCCGCCAATTGGTCCGCCTGGAATTGCGGATGATCCAGTACTGATTGCGGAACTCATCCTCAATTTGCTCAAGTATCCGCAGTGAATTGTCGTCAAATTTTGCCATATCACGTCCCTCCTCCACATCAAATAAGGTGGAGTAACTGTCAGAATGCACAATCGTCCACCACCTGTGGCAGTCCCGGTGCGGTCGCCAGGTACACAACGCCGAGATTGTTGTTGCACCAGCTCTGCAAGCCGTCTATGCAATGGCCAGAAAGCGCCTGGAATGCGACCTGCGCAGCGCGCAGCATGTTTGTACAAAACGGCACCCGCCATACATCGACTTCCGGCACCACGATGCCTCTGGAGCGGAAGTAGCGTTTCTGGTCAAGCGCCCTGCACTGCATTTCTTTGCCGCAGTATTTCGCTATGTAACTGGCGATCTTGTGCGCCCCGGCCACGCCGAAGCCGAAACGGTGCGGATCGCGCACGTGGACTTGGCCCATCTGTTCGCCGTTCGGACCGCGCAGAAAGAAGTGCAGTTTGTGGATAGCGGAAAAATGTTGATTTCAGCTACAGGGGGAGCTGACCGGCGAGCAACTGGGACACTTCCTGGGCGACGCGCCCTTGCAGGCAGCCGCCTTGTATTAATTTTTACTGGCAATACCCAAGCTTTCCATGACCCTGGCGGCATTGTCCTTGCAGTCCACATCCTCCGGTTTTGCATCGATCAATTGAATCAACGACAAAAGATGGGCCTTGTTTTGCGCCAGGCGTACTTCCAGCGATTCGATATCGGCTATCTTCTTCTTGAGCGCAGCCATCAATTCATCATGTTTCCATGATGAACTGTCCTCTGGCAAGACTTGCTTGATTTCGTCGAGGGAAAAGCCCGCCTGCTGCGCGTCGCTGATAATGGACAGTACCGCCACCGCTTCCAGCGGATAGTCGCGGTAGCCGTTCGATTGGCGGCTCACGGCTTTCAACAAGCCCTTGGATTCGTAGAACCGGATCGTGGACGCCGCCAAGCCGCTGCGCTTGGCCAATTCGCCAATTTTCATTATTTTTCCCGCTGAAGTTGTAGTTTGTTATTCTCTAAAGCCTTGAGCAAAGCTTGCGCCACTTCCTTGCTGGAACCAGGGTTCTGGCCGGTGACGAGGCGGCCGTCCGTCAGCACGAAGCTGCCAAACGGGAAAAAGCCTTTGGCATACAGCGCCCCTTTGCTCTCTACCTCGCTTTGCAAAAGGTAGGGAACCTGATCCTTAATGCCGGTAAGCGATTCTTCCAAGTTGGAAAATCCTGTCACGCTGCGCCCTTTTATCAGTGGCTCGCCCTTCTCGTCCTCCAGATCCAGCAAGCCAGCGGCGCCATGGCACACGGAGGAAACGACGCCGCCGTTGCGGTAGATGGCCTCGGCAATGCGTTTGAGGTCCTTGTTGCCCTTGAAATCCCACATCGTTCCATGGCCGCCCGTGTAGAAAACAGCCCCATAGGCAGCGGGATCGATGTCGGCCGCCGCTTTTGTCGATTGCAGCAATGCCATGAAAGCAGGATCACTCAGGTGACTTTTTGCTGCCTCATCCATGTACAGCCATCCCTGGCTGCGTTCATCCAGCGGCACCACACCGCCGCTGGGACTGACGAAGTCGATGCCATACCCGGCCTCCTTCAGCACATCATACACATGCGTCAATTCCGTGAGCCACAGCCCCGTATGGTCGTTTCTGCTCGGATATCGGGAATGATTGGTCATGACTATCAGCACTTTTCCCATGGCCGGATCGCGCATGGGGGACACCGGTTCAGCAGCAACCATCTGCAGGAACAGCAAGGGCATGACAGCCAGGAGCAGTTTCTTGAAAACAGACATGGGATCGTCCTCCGAATAGTTGAGTAGTCTGGGCCATGTCCGCCGAACACAGCGTAATCAACTATAAGCTTAAAGCCAACTTGAATGTCAAGCGGCAGATCGGCTGCCACGGGATTTTTGTGGTTCGAGGGGAGCGACCCTTCTTCCAACCAGTGTCCCGAACGCGACAGTGCGATTTTTTTTCATTTCAGGGCTTGACCTTCAAGTTAGCTTAAAGCTTATCGTGAGGCTATCGCAACCTTGGAGATCAGCATGAAACCCTTTACCGCACTGACATTGCCCAATGGGACAGTCATTCCGAACCGCCTCGCCAAAGCCGCCATGGAAGAAAACATGGCTGACCAGGACCACGCGCCGTCAAAAGAACTGATCCGCCTGTACCAGTCGTGGGCGGACGGCGGCGTTGGCCTGATGATCACCGGAAACGTGATGATCGACCGCCGCGCCATGACGGGCCCCGGAGGCGTGGTGCTTGAGTCCGAGCAATTTGGCGCCCGCTTCGAGCAGTGGTCCCGCACCGCACGGTCACGCGGGGCGCAGATCTGGATGCAGATCAACCATCCAGGGCGCCAGATGCCCGCCGCCCTGGGACAGGAAACCATCGCGCCTTCTCCTGTGCCTATGGATATGGGCAACTTTTCCAGGCAATTTTCGGCGCCGCGCGAGATGACGGAGGCCGATATTGCCGACGTGAAGCAGCGCTTTGTCAACAGCGCCCGGCTGGCCGAGCGGTTTGGTTTTACGGGCGTGCAAATCCATGCGGCGCACGGTTACCTGATCAGCCAATTCCTCTCCCCGTTGACCAATCAACGCACGGACCGCTGGGGCGGATCGCTGGAAAACCGGGCGCGCTTGCTGGTCGACATCGTCAACGGGGTGCGGCAAGCCGTCGGCAAGGGCTTTGCCGTCGCGGTGAAGCTCAATTCGGCGGATTTCCAGAAAGGCGGCTTCAGTTCGGAAGATGCCAAGGGGGTCGTTTCCATGCTCAACACCCTGGGCGTGGACTTGATTGAGTTATCCGGCGGCAGTTATGAAGCGCCTGCCATGCATGGCCAGACCCGCGATGGCCGCACGCTGGCCCGCGAAGCCTATTTCCTGGAGTTCGCCAAGGAGATCGCCACGGTGGCCAGCATGCCCCTGATGGTGACGGGCGGCATACGCCGCTACCAGGTGGTCGAGCAAGTGCTCGACAGCGGCATCGCCATGGCCGGCATGGGAACGGCGCTGGCGATCGATCCGCAATTGCCCAAGGCATGGCGCGCCGATCCGTCGGCGAGCCCCCTGCTCAGGGCCATCACGTGGAAAAACAAGGTGCTGTCGTCCATCGCCTACATGGCGATGGTCAAGTATCAGTTGCGGCGCCTGAGCCAGGGCAAGCATACCAGGCCGCAGGTGGCGCCCGCCCTTGCGCTGCTGATGCAGCAATGGGAAACCGCCATCAGGAGCCGGCAGTATCGCCGCAGGATGAATAGCGGGATTTGAACTGAATTTTTCCACATCCAACATTGAAGGTGCAAGCCATGAACATGAAAATTGCCGCGGCAGCAGCCGCCTCAGTATCGACATTGATGCTGACTCTAGCCGCAAGCCCGGCGCGGGCCGAAAATCCTGCCGAAAACACGCCCGTCATCATCGATATCGCCGGCCATGCCGTCCCCGTGGCGGCTGGCGGCCTGTACGAGCGCTTCCGCTCGAATCCGCCCTTATCGGTCATTGCGTCGGAAGCGCCGGACCTTGACCTGAGCTGGTTCAAGGGCATGCGGAAAGAAAAGGTCGACATCGGCTTTGCCTCGTATTCGCCGAATTTCTATTACAAGAACCGCAAGATCACGGCGGTATTTACGGCCGATCTTGCCCGCTTGAAGGAATTGATGCCGGAAGACATATTGAAGGCAGTCCAGCCGCTGCAAGTGTGGCCAGGCCGGGGGGCCGTGGCGTTGACGGCCTACGCCTATGAATACTGCGACAACGACAGCTACAATGAAATTTCATTGGCGATTGTGACCAACAAGCCCGGCTCCACCAGTTTTGGCCCCTTGACCTTGCTGGGCCAATCGCTGTCCCATGATTTCTGGGGCTATGTGCTCAAGCTTCCCGTCAATACGGAACTGGCCAGGGTGCGTGGCGTAGTTGGCTACAACTTGCCCAAGTGGCTGACCGGTATCGACATACAGGAAACTGAAGCAAGCGTTTCCTTTGCCGTCACGGACAGCGCGACGGGCAAGCTGGATTTTGTTTTCGAAGGCAAAAAGCTGGGCGACCTGTCGCACGAGGCCGAGGTGGTGAGCAACAGCTTCACCAACAAGGATGGCGCCGGCAAGCTGACGTATGGCTATGCCGTTTCCCGCCTGCTGAGCCATGCATCGAGCACGCGCGCGGAATCGGTCGACCTGAAACTGGGCGACGGCAGTTTTTCCACGTATATGAAATCATTGAAATTGGGGAAGATGATGAGCTATGAATACGTGCCAGCCTTCCAGAATGCGCTGTATGCCCCGCAGCCGCTGGCAACCCTCGGTGCCGGCAAGTGATTGGCTAAACAGCAGCCAGCGAAAAAGCACCGTTCCAGGTGCTTTTTTTATCGCCTCCCCTCCCGGTATATGTTGATGTAGATCAATCAATTTTCCTATTGTGTGCAGCAGAATATGATCATTCGCAAGCCTCTGTTGAACAGACCATGGCAGAGCGCCTGCGTCCTGCATTTGCCACTACATAAGGAATAACATGATCCCCACCACCATGAAAGCCGCCGTTGTCGAACAGCTGGGTCAACCGCTGGTGCTGCGCGACGTCGCCGTGCCGGTGCCCGGCCCCGGCCAGATCCTCGTCAAGACGGAAGCGTGCGGCGTGTGCCACACGGACTTGCATGCGGCGCGCGGCGACTGGCCCGTCAAGCCGACGCCGCCGTTCATTCCCGGCCACGAAGGCATCGGCCTCGTGGTGGCCATGGGCACGGGCGTGACGGAAGTGCAGCTGGGCGACCGGGTCGGCGTGCCCTGGCTGTACTCGGCTTGCGGCCATTGCGAACATTGCCTGGCAGCCTGGGAAACCGTGTGCGCCGAGGCGCAGTTCGGCGGCTACACCAAGAATGGCGGCTTCGCCGAATACATCCTGGCCGACCCGCGCTACGTCGCGCACATTCCGGCCGGCTTGTCCGCCGTGCAGGCGGCGCCCATCATCTGCGCCGGCGTGACCAGTTACAAGGGCATCAAGGAAACGGGCGCGCGGCCGGGCCAGTGGCTGGCCGTGTCCGGCATCGGCGGACTGGGCCACCTGGCCATCGAATATGCGGTGGCCATGGGCTTGCGCGTGGCGGCCGTCGACATCGATGAAGGCAAGCTGGAGCACGCGCGCGCCCTGGGTGCCGAAGTGACCATCAATGCGCGCCAGGGCGACCCGGTCGCGGCCTTGCGCGAAGCGACCGGGGGCGGCGCCCACGGCGTGCTGATCACGGCGCCGTCGATCGATGCCTTCCAGCAAGGCGTGGCGATGACGCGCAAGCGCGGCACCTGCGTATTGGTCGGCTTGCCGCCGGGCGACTTCCCCACGCCGCTGTTCGACGTGGTCGCCAATTGCGTGACGATACGCGGCTCTTTTGTGGGCACGCGCCAGGACATGGCCGAGGCGCTCGCCTTCGCCGCCACGGGCAAGGTCAAGGCCGGCGTGGAATTGCAGCCGCTGTCGGCCATCAACGAGATCTTCAGCCGGCTGGAACATGGCCAGGTTGCCTCGCGCGTGGTGCTCGATTTCAGCGGCAGCTGAGCGGCACGCCGCCGGCAGGCTGCGCGGTGTGTCGTGCGACGGCAATGCGATTGATGTTGCTATGATGGCATTTCCTAAAAGACACACCGAGGATACACCGATGAAGAAATCCCTCTCCCGCCTGCTGGCCTGCGCCGCCCTCGCCTGGTCGTTTTCGGCCAGCGCGGCCGAGCCGGCCCCGGCTACGCTGCCCGGACACTATTACCTGCAAGGCGTCATGGAAACGGGCTCCGAACTGCTGCTGAAAAAGGACGGCACCTTCGAATGGATGCTCAGTTATGGCAATACCGACGAGCAAGCCAGCGGCGAGTGGCACGTTGCCGGTGACCTGGTGACCCTGGAAGCGGGCGACGGCGGCAAGGAGCCGCAGTTTCGCGTGTTCGAGGAAGCGGAAATGCGCATCCAGAAACCCGCCGAAGCGGGCGTGTGGGTGGCCATCGTCGGCTACCCCCAAGTAGGGCCGATGCCCGGCGTGGAAGTGAAGTTCGAAGCGCAAAGCGGCAAGACGGCCACGGCCGTCAGCGTGGCGAACGGTGACGCCATCGTCCGCATGCCGGCATCGGAACGCTGGGTGCGCGCCGGCTTGCGCCGCCAGGGTTCAAAAGCCGACTATCAATGGCTGGCCGTGCCGGCCGAGCGCGCGCAGGAGCGCATCGCCGCGTTCGCCGTCACCGATCCCCAGTGGTTGCGGGGCCAGGCCTTCCAGAAGCTGGCATTGCGCGTCGTCAAGGGCGGCCTGAAGGTCGACGATGCGGACAACGGACTGGCTAGGGGCCTGTACGCGAAAGCGGCATCGAAGCAATAACCTTCCCCCCTCGTTTCATTCTCCTCTCGGCTTGTCCGGGTCAAGAACATTGACCCGGACGACGCTGTTTGCGCCCGCGCACGCCCGTGCGCCGTTGACACCCCGCACTGTCTGTCCTATAGTCGCCGGGTTAACGACAAATGAGAATGAGAATCATGTTCACTTCTATCAAGAAATGGCTCGTGTGCTATCCGCTCGTGGCCGCCAGCCTCAGCCTCTTACTGGCAGGCGGCGCGCAAGCGCAAGTGGCCGACCAGGGCGCCGGCGCCAAGCAGCTGTGGCAATTGATCGATTATGTTGCCGTCGATTACAGCGGCGCCGTCGAGCACGGCAAAGTGGTCAGCGAAGCGGAATACGCGGAAATGCTCGATTTCACAGACAACGCGACGACGCAGATCGCCGCCCTGCCCGCCCACGCCTCGCAGGCGGCCATTGCCGCCGCCATCGCCGACCTGCGCGCGGCCGTCGTCGCCAAGGCGGACGGCGTGGAAGTCAAGCGCCTGGCGCACCACGCGAACGGATTGCTGATTGCCGCCTACCCGATTCCCGTGGCGCCGAAAGTGCTGCCCAACCTGGCGCGCGGCGCGGCCCTGTACGCGGCCCAGTGCGCGTCTTGCCACGGCGTGGCCGGCGGCGGCGACGGCCCCCTGGCGGCCAGCCTGGAACCGAAACCGATCGCCTTCACGGATGCCGAGCGGGCGCAGTCGCGCAGCCTGATGGCCCTGTACCAGGTCATTTCGCAAGGCGTGTCCGGCACCTCGATGGCCAGTTTCGGCCAGTTGTCCGACAACGAACGCTGGGACCTGGCGTTCTATATCGGCGGCATGTCGCACGACGCGGCGGCAAGCGCGCGCGGCGAAAAGCTGTGGCAGGACGATCCGCGCAGCAAAAAACTGTACGCCGACCTGGCTGCCGTGACGACCCTGACGCAGGAAGCCGTGGCCGCCAAGCTGGGCGCGGACGAAGCGCAGGCGCTGACGGCCTACCTGCGCAGCCACCCGGACAAGGCCGAGGCGCACAAGCCGGCCGGCCTGGCCCTGTCCCGCTTGCGCCTGGCGGAAAGCCTGGCCGCCATGCATGCGGGCGACCGCGCGGGCGCCACGCGCCTGGGCCTGTCCGCCTACCTGGACGGCTTCGAGCCGATCGAGCCGATGGTCGGCGCGCGCAACAAATCCTTGCTGCTGGCCGTGGAAAACGCCATGCTGGCGTACCGTTCCGCCGTGGCCAAAGGCACGGTGGCCGAGGCCGAGGCGGCGGGAGAAAAGCTGCAGCAACTGTTTACCCACGTGGAAGCGGAGCTGGGCGACGCCAAGGCCGAGCCGATGACGACCTTTGTCGGCGCCCTGACGATCCTGCTGCGCGAAGGCGTGGAAGCGCTGCTGATCGTGATCGGCATCATCGCCTTCCTGCGCAAGGCCAAGCGCAACGATGTGCTGCCCTACGTGCATGCGGGCTGGGCCAGCGCGCTGGTGGCAGGCGGCCTGACATGGGTGGCGGCAACGTATCTGGTGACCATCAGCGGCGCCAGCCGTGAAGTGAGCGAAGGACTCGGTTCCGTGTTTGCGGCCCTGGTCCTGCTCAGCGTGGGCTTGTGGATGCACCAGAAGAGCAGCGCCGGCCGCTGGCAGGAATACCTGCACGAAAAACTCACGGCGGCGATGTCGCGGCGCTCCGCCTGGGGCCTGTTCGCGCTGGCCTTCATCGCCGTCTACCGCGAAGTCTTTGAAACCGTGCTGTTCTATTCCGCCCTGGCGGCGGACGGCAATGGCGGCGCCCTGCTGGGCGGCTTCCTCGTGGCCATCGTGCTGCTGGTCGTGATCGCCTGGGCCTTGCTGCGCACGAGCGCCCGCATGCCGATCGGCAAATTCTTCTCGTGGACGTCCGCCTTCGTGGCCGTGCTGGCCGTGATTTTGATGGGCAAAGGCGTGGCCGCGCTGCAGGAGGCGGGCTGGGTCGGCGTCACTCCCGTCGATTTCATGCGTATCGACTTGCTGGGCATCCTGCCGACCCTGGAAACCTTGCTGGCGCAGGCCGCCATCCTGGCCATCATCGTCGCCGGCTATGGCTGGAACCGTTTCTCGGCAGGCAAGCACAAGCTGGCCTGACCCCGTGACGCCCCGCAGTAACTGAAAGCCCCCGATAGCTGCCTGCAGCTATCGGGGGCTGTTACGTTTACAGCCGCCTAGCGCGTCACGGCCCCTGCGGATGTGGCAGCGCTGTGCACTTTCACCCCTGCCAGCCAGGTTTCCTCCACGACGATGTCGCGCAGCTTGCGCACGTTCTCGTCCAGCGGGTCTTGCGCCAGGATCACCAGGTCGGCCCGCTTGCCGGCTTCCAGCGAGCCCACCAGATGATCCATGTGGCAATGCCAGGCGGCATCGAGCGTGACGGCGCGCAATCCCGCCATGCGGCTGATGCGCTCATCCGGATTCAGCACCTCTTTCCCTGGCGCACCTTCCATGGTGCGGAACACCGCCTGCTCCATCATGCGCAAGGGACCCAGCGGCGAGACGAAATGGTCCGAGTGCAAGCTGATGTGCATGCCCGCATTCAATGCCGAGTGGCAACGGTCCAGCAACTGGGCACGCTCCCGGCCAAAGATGGTCTGCTGGAAGGTGTGTCCCCAATAGCCGACATGGCCGATGAGGAAACTGGGGTTCAGCTGCAGTGTCGCCATTTTCGTGATGGCCTCGTCATTCAGCAGCGAGGCGTGCTCGACGCGCAGGCGCAGCTGGCGCCGCTTTTTCGCTTCCTCTTCGCTGATGCCGCCTGGCCGTGGCGTCAGTACCTTGTCGTAGCTGTGCAGCACATATTCCACCGCCTTGTCGCCGTTGGCGTGCACCAGCACGGGCCAGCCGCGCCCCACCGCCTTGTCCAGCATGCGGGAAAACACGGATGTGTCGGGGTAATTGCTCAAACCGGTGGGCGGCACCTCAGGTATCGAATGGTCATGCGAGCAGGCATAGGGCTGGCTCTGGTAACCGGTCAAGCCCTGGTTGGAACCGTCCGCGATCAGCTTGATCGCCTTGATGCTGAAACGCTGGTCGCCGTGATTGTCCAGGTCCGGCTTGTAATGATCGAGCCAATTGTCCAGTGCTTTTTCGTCGGGTTTGGTGAACAGCGCGGCGCCGATGCGCACGGGACCGAGATGGGCCGCCAGCTTGAGCAAGCCGATTTCCACCAACGGCGCATCGGTAGCGCCCAGGCCCGCGTCGAAGACGCTGGTAAAGCCCATGGCCGAGGCGTTGTCCAGCACCTGCTTCAGGCAAGCGATAAATTCCGGCAGCTTGGGCAGCGGCGCAACCAGCAGCGCCTTGGCGATCCTGATTTCGGTCAGCACGCCGGAAGGGCTGTCCTCGATGTTCGCCGCCTTCAGTGCCGCGGTATTGAGATAGGCCAGGTGGCCGGACGAGTTCATCAGCAGGATGGGCACCGTGCTGCTCAGCTTATCGAGCTCGCTGGCGGTGATGTCTTCCCACGACTGCATCAGCGAGGGATCGACGCCGAAACCCAGCACCCAAGGGTTGCCTTTCTTGTCTTTCGGCAGCTGATCCGGCTGCCCCAGCGCCGCGCCAATTCGCCAACTGATGCTCTTGAAACTGTATTCCGGATCCAGTTCCTGCTGCCGGGGTGCGCTCAGGAACGGCGTGAGCGACAGCCAGCTCTTGTACAGCGCGCTGGGCAGGATGTGCATATGGGGTTCGACGAAGCCCGGCAGCAAGGTGCGGCCGTCCAGGTCCACCTCGCTTGCCTGGTGCGACTGCATGGCCTGGCGCACCTCGTGCAGCGTGCCGGTGGCAATGATGGTGCCGCTGGCGATACCCAGCGCCGCCACCTGGTCGCTGCCATCCGCGGCCATGGTATGAATGTTACCGTTATGGAAAATCGTCGCTTGCGGCGTCAGTTTCTGGGCGTGCTGGGGATATGCCTGCTGGAACGCCGCGTCCAGTTCGCCGCTGAGTGCGGTTCCCGTCAACAGGCCGCTTGTCAGCGTAGGCAGGTGTGGCAGGTTGCAGCAGGCGCAACCGAGGTGGTCATGGCTCATGCAGATTCCTATCAGAGGTTAATGATTTAAATCAATGAAGTCATCCTTTATTCCGGCTCGAATATACCCAACAACAGAATATCGGGAAAACGCGACGCCTGGACTGGCTTGCTTGTTGCCAGTAACTTCTTCGAAGCATAACGAATTGCCGATCAAAAAAACTCAAACATTGTCACGTCAATGTAAATGGCGGCGCGGCTGCTTTCCATTCCTTGCTTTGCATTTATTTTTTGCAATGCATCCCATATAGTTTCCCTGAAGTAAATATATTGTTATTTATCGAAGAGTGACAATTGAATAGTAATTTTTTTAAAAATACTACTATATTCAGCATTGCAGTGATGACACCGGCCGCCCGGATTCCGGCCGCATCCGCAATAGCCCATCCATTGAACGCAGCACCAACGAAAGCTTACCGATGAAAATTCAACGCGCAACAACCTGGTCGCTTGGTCTTATCGTGGCAGGCGCCCTGTTCTCGTCCCATGCCTATGCGGCAAAAATCCCCGATTGCGGCAAAAGGGAGCCGAGCAAAACCCTGCCCACCCCGCAAAATAGCGAATACGACGCATACCGCAACGCGAAAACGAGCGCCGTAGCGGGCGGTCCGGGCAATACCGTGTTCAATAATAATGAAAAGCGTCTCCCTGCCGCCGGCAAGGACGAGATTTATTATGAATATTATCTTGGTATCGGCGGCGATGGCGGAGCAGGTTCGCATCGTGCGGTATTGCTCGTGCAGACTCCGGCGGGCAAACGCAAGCTGGTGGAACGCTATTACACGCAAGACCACTATGCTTCCTTTTGCAGCCTGAAGAACTAATCGTTCTTTATTAATTTCCAGCGTTATTCAAGCGGCTCAGGTAAATACCTGGTGCCGCTTTAACTACCTGCAGATCAGATTTTATATTCAACTGCGCTTATTTAATGGATATTAGCGTATGCCAGCAAAACAGGCTTTGATCTGCAACAAGTCATTGCCCTCCCTGTCATTCGCCATCTTCCTTATGTCAACTGCCCCAGTCAGTCGTGAAACCGGTCCGCGGCCGGCGCCACGGCGCTGAAATCGAACGCCTGCCATTGGTCCCCCCGTGTGGGCACCGGGCTCGTAAATGCCGCGCCAGGCGCCCGAAGTGCGGCGCGCCGCCGCCGCGCAGCAAGGCGATCACATGGCGATGCCCGCGCCGAAAGCGGTGGGTAACAGTAGCGCGTTCATCAGGCGCTGCTTACGCATGGTGGATCGGCGCGAACGATGCGGCAAACAGATCTGGCCGGTAACCGGCGGCATTGAACAGGTGAGCGCAGGATTCGTCGATCGCGCAGCGCAGCCTTGCCTGATCCACGCCCAGTACGACGCCACCGCGTTTGCGCACGCGCCCGTTGATGATGACGGTATCGATATTGCTGCGCTCTGCCGCGTGCACCACGGTACCGATGGCGTTGTTGACCGGGTAGAGGTTGAGGTCGCCGGTGCGTATCAACACCAGGTCGGCCTGCTTGCCAGGCGCCAGGCTGCCGATGCGCTGTTCCAGTCCAGCGCACGCGGCGCCGTCGATCGTGGCCGCCTCCAGCAAGCGCAACGCATCGGTGGGCGCCGCCGCATGGCGATGCCCATGCAGGCGCTGGGTATGTCCCATGACCCGTTGCAGGTAGAACGCCACGCGCATCTCCATGAACATGTCGCCGCTGTACGAGGTCTCGTTGTCGACACTGAGGCCGGGGCGTATGCCGTGCTGGAACGCCGCCTGCCAGGCATTCATGCCATCCTCGATACCGTAGTGGGCATCCGAACGCGGGCATACATTGACGCGCACGCCTGCCTCGCGCAAGATTTTCCAGCCCGATTCCGGCAGGCAGGTGCAGTGGTTGAAGATGTTGTCGCTGCCGAGCATTCCCTGCTGGTGCAGGCCTTCGAGCTCCGCTGCCATGCCACCGCCAAAAAACTCGGTCACGATGGGAATGCCCAGTGCCCGCGCGACGGTCCACTGCTCCGGTTCCAGCTGCGCCATCATGGCCAGCGTCACCAGGCTGTCGGGATTGGCAAAATACTTGGCCTGCAGGCGTGCGAGGTTGCCCGGCCAATGCGCCTCATCCCATTCGCCCGATACGGGCGCACCGGATGCGTGCACGGCGCGGATGCCCGTATCGAGCAATGCTTCGACGGCCGCGTCGGAGTGCGCCGCGGTGCGGCTGTTATGGGAGTTGTCGATCACGGTCGTGATGCCGGCGTCGATGCAGCCCAATGCCGTGAGCAGGTTGCCCACGTAAATGTCGCGCGGCCGGTAGTATTTGGCAAACGAGAAATGGGTGGCGTTGCAATAGTCCTCGAGCGTCGCCGCATTCGGGTTGATACGGCGCAGCTGGCCTTCCCAGGAATGCCGATGGGTATCGACCATGCCCGGAATGGCGATCATCTGTGCGGCATCGATCACCTCGGCACCGCCGGCCTCCAGGTGCACGCCGATGGCGGCAATGACGCCGTCGGCGATCAGGATGTCGCCCGCGGGCAAATTGCCGACATTGCCATCCATGCTGATGATCGTCGCGCCGCGGATCAGCATCGTACGGGGGACCGGGGCCAGTGGCGCCAGCACAGCCGGCAATTGAGTCTCTTGTTCAAGCATGCTTGCTTCCTGCGATAAGTAATGGGTTGCACGCAGTCTAGTGCAGGCAAGCAGGCGGAAAAAGTAGCGGCGGGCGTTTTCAGCATGCAGAAAATCCGAACAATGTTGGGTTATAGTGCCGTTTCCTTTAGCGCCACACGGACAAGACATGGATCGCGTACAAGCAATGCAGGTATTCCTTCGCGTGGTCGAGAGCAGGAGTTTTGTGCGTGCGGCAGAGACCCTGGGCTTGCCCGCATCGTCCGTCACCGGCATCATCAAGCGGCTGGAAAAACACTTGCAGACGCGCCTGCTGAACCGTTCCACCAGAAACCTCAGCCTGACACCCGAAGGCGAGCGCTACTTCCACCGCTGCCGCGAAATACTCGACCTCATCGACGACACCGAAGCGAGCCTGCAAGGCCCGGGCGAGCGCCCGCAAGGAAGGCTGCGCGTGGATATGCCAGGCGGCATTGCCCATGCCGTGATCCTGCCGCAGTTGCGGCAATTCCAGCAGCGCTACCCGGATATCTACCTGATGATCGGCGTCAATGATCGCCAGGTCGACTTGATACAGGAGGGAGTCGATTGCGTCATCCGCACCGGCAGCCTGGAAGACTCGGCGCTGGTGGCGCGCCGCCTGGGCGAGCTGCGCTGGATCACCTGCGCGGCGCCGTCCTACCTGGCCGAACACGGTGTTCCCGAGGTCCTGGAGGATTTGCAGCGACACCGGGCGGTCCACTACTTTTCCGGCAAGACGCGGCGGGAGAGCGATCTGCATTTCATCGACGATGGCGTCCGCGTCGCGGTGCCGGTCCCCGGCACGGCCGCGGTCAACGAGACGGGGCTGTACATCAAGCTGGGCCTCGACGGCCATGGCCTGATGCAGCTGGCCGGGATCCTGGTGCGCGACCATTTGCAGGCCGGAGCCTTGGTCGAGGTGCTGGCCGACAGGCGGCCGGCGCCGGTGCCGGTGTCGCTGCTCTACCCCCACCACCGCTTTCTGTCCCCGGCGATGCGGGCCTTCACCGACTGGACTAGCGAGCTGTTCAGCAACACCCGCCTGATCTGACCGCGCCGAGCGCCGCCCGCAGGCGCGGCGTATCGCGTGCACGCTGTTGGAAATTGCGATATGATGATCATCATGCAGAATTCACCCAACAAGTCAGCGGCCAGAATCACGGCGCAGAGCCGCAAGGAAGCCACCCACGAACGCATCGTCGAGGTGGCCACGCGCGCCATCCGCCGCAGCGGTTATGCGGGCACGGGCGTGGCCGACATCATGAAGGAAGCGGGCCTGACGCACGGCGGCTTTTATGCGCACTTCGCCTCGCGCGACGCCCTGCTGGCCGAAGCGGGCGACCGCGCGGGCGCCGAATCGGTGGCGCTGGCGGCCAGGGTGGCGGCCGCCGCCCCGCCCGGCCAGGCGCTGCAAGCCATGCTGGCCGCGTATCTGTCGCCCGAACACATCGCCGCCATCGAGGTGGGCTGCCCCGTCTCGGCGCTGGGTTCGGAAATGCCGCGCCAGGCACCCGAGGTGCGGCGCGCCGCCACCATCCATATCAAGGAAATGATCGACCTGTTTGCGCGCCAGTTGCCGAACTGGGGCCAGCCCGAAGCGCATGCGCAAGCCATGGCGACGGTGTGCGCCCTGATCGGCACCACCATCCTCGCGCGCGCCGTCGACGAACCGGCCCTGTCGGACGCGCTGTGCGCGGCCACGCTGGCGCAATTGCAAGCGACCGGCTAATCGCACCGCCCGTGGCGCTGATCCGTCCCGGGCTTTTTTTTCAACATCAATATGATGATCGTCATATTCCATATCCCACGCTGTCAATTACTGAAGGAACTGCCATGAAAAACAAGCAAATTGCCCTGGTCACCGGCGCCTCGTCCGGCATCGGCGCAGCCACGGCCCAGCGCCTGGCGCAAGCGGGCTACACGGTTTACGGCACCAGCCGGCGCGGCGCACAAACGGCCGGAGTCGGCCATGCGATGCTGGCGCTCGACGTCACCAGCGATGCGTCCGTCGCCGCCGCCGTGGCCGAGGTGATGCGGCGCGAAGGCCGCATCGACCTGCTGGTGAATAATGCCGGTTTCGGCGTGGCCCCGGCGGGCGCCGAGGAAAGCAGCATGGCGCAGGCGCAAGCCATCTTCGACACGAATTTCTTCGGCGTCGTGCGCATGACGCAAGCCGTGCTGCCGCACATGCGGGCCCAGGGCGGCGGGCGCATCCTCAATATCGGTTCCGTCGTGGGCTTCCTGCCCATGCCGTACGGCGCGCTGTATTCGGCCACCAAGCACGCCATCGAGGGCTACACGGAATCGCTCGACCATGAAGTGCGGGGCTGGGGCATCCGCGCCAGCGTCATCGAGCCGGCCTATACGAAAACCACGTTCGAAGCCAATCTGCTGGCGCCCGACACCCCGCTGTCCGCCTACCGGCAGGTGAGCGCGGCCGTCACGCGCCGGCTGCAGGCACTGATGGCCGCAGCCGATGACCCTGGCGTCGTGGCCGATACCGTCCTGGCGGCGGCGCAGGCAAGCCGGCCCAAGCTGCGCTACACGGCCGGGCCGCTGGCGGCGCGCCTGCGCCTGATGCGCCGGTTCATGCCCGCCGCGCTGCTGGACGCCGGCTTGCGCAAGGACCTGCGCCTGGCCTGAGCCCCGGCGTCCTTTTCAGCTATCAGGGAGAACTTCATGCAAGCATTGCAACTCAAACAATACGGCGGCCTCGATCATGTGGCGTTTGCCGAACTGCCCCGCCCCACTCCCGGCCCCGGCGAACTGCTGGTGCGGGTGCACGCCGCGGGCCTGAACCCCATCGACAACCTGATTCCCAAGGGCGACTTCAAGCCGATTTTAAGAATGCGCTTGCCGGCCACCCTGGGCAGCGACCTGGCCGGCGTGGTGGTGGAAGTCGGCAGCGGCGTCACGCGTTTTCAAGCGGGCGACGCCGTGTATGCGAGTATCTTCGACACGCCATACGGCAGCCTGGCCGAGTTTGCCGTCGTGCCCGAGCAGGCGGCCGCGCTGAAACCGGCGAACCTCGATTTCGTGCAGGCGGCGTCGATTCCCATGGTAGGCCTGACGGCCTGGCAAGCCATGCAGGAACGCATGCAGCTCGCGGCCGGCCAGAAAGTGTTCATTCCAGCCGGGTCCGGCGGCATCGGCACGTTCGCCATCCAGCTGGCCAAACACCTGGGCGCCCGCGTGGGCACGACCACCAGCACGGCGAACGTGGAGCTGGTGCGCGGCCTGGGCGCCGATGACGTGGTCGACTACAAGCAGCAGCCATTCGAGGACGTGCTGCGCGACTACGACGCCGTGCTGGGCACGGTGCGCGGCGACGGGCTGGAAAAAGCCTTGCGCATCGTCAAGCCTGGCAGCCGCGTCGTCTCGCTGGTCGGTCCGCCGGACGCCGCTTTCGCCCGCGCGCGCGGCATGAACGTGGTGCTGAAGCTGGTGTTTGGTTTGCTCAGCCGCAAGATCATCGGCCTGGCGAAGCGGCACGGCGCCAGCTATGCCTTTCACTTCGTGCGTCCCGACGGCAGCCAGCTGGCGCAGATCGCCAGCCTGCTCGAAGCGGGCACCATCCGTCCCGTCATCGACAAGGTGTTTCCTTTTACGGAGGCAAAACAGGCGCTGGCCTACCTGGCGCAGGGGCGCGCGCGGGGCAAGGTGGTGGTGCAACTGGCCGTGCCTTGAGTTACCCCTGGATTGCTTTTTGCGCCGTGACTATGTGTGAGTTTTTTGTTGGCAATTTCCTCCATACTCGTTGTCAACCCCATGCCTATTGATACCGCTCAATCTCCATAAAGGTAGCTCATGCGCTTTTTCCGGAACTGCTGCTGGCTCGCGATCACCCTGGGGGCCGGCATCGGCCATGCCGCCGAACCGGGCGTCACCGAGACGCAAGTCCGGCTGGGCATGGTCAATGCCCAGACGGGGGCGGCGTCCGGGCTGGGGCGGGCCATGCTCGACGGCGCCACGGCCGTTTTCCAGGAAGCGAACCAGCGCGGCGGCATCCATGGCCGCAGCATCGAGCTGGTGGTCGCCGACGACGGCTACGATCCGGACCGCGCCATCAGCGAAACGCTCAGACTGGTCGAGGAAAAACAGGTGTTCGCCCTGTTCGGCAACGTGGGCACGCCCACCACCAACGCCGTCATACCGATCGTCCAGGAAATGAAGGTGCCGCTGGTGGGCGCGTTTACGGGCGCGATGACCTTGCGCCGCCCCGTGGTGCATGAAATCATCAACTTCCGCGCCAGTTATGACGATGAGTCCGATGCCCTGGTGCAGTATTTCACCAGCCGGGGCGTCAAGCGCTTTGGCGTCCTGTACCAGGATGACGGTTTCGGCAATGCCGTGCTCGACGGCACCGTGCGCGCCCTGCAGCGGCGCGGCATGGCGCTCGTTGCCAAGGGTTCCTTCCAGCGCGGCACCACGGCCGTCAAGGCGGGCTTGGCGGCGCTGATCGGGCACGACCTGCAAGCGGTGGTCATGGCCGGCCCCTACACGCCGGTGGCGGCGTTCGTGCGCGAGGCCAGCCAGGCCGGGCTGAAGGCGGCCCTGTCCACGGTGTCGTTTGTCGGCACGGACAGCCTGCTGCAACTGCTGGGCAAGGAAGGCGACAACATCGTCATTTCGCAGGTAGTGCCCCTGCCGGAAGAACACCAGCTGCCCATCGCCGCCGACTGCGCCGCCCTGCTGGCCAGGCACGTGCCGGCGGCCAGGCTGTCTTTTGTCAGTTTCGAAGGCTGCATCTCGGCCACCCTGATGGTGGCGGCGCTGCGCCGCGCGGGCGCCGATCTCACGCGCGAACGCCTGATCCGGAGCTTCGAAACGTTCGACCGGCTCGATCTGGGCGGCTTGCGGGTCATGCTGGGCCCGGACAACCACCAGGCGTCGACGGCCGTCTTCCTGACCCGCATCGCCGACGGCAGGATCGTTCCTGCCGACCCGGCGCCCGGCGCGAAGTGATGCGCGCGCCCCTCTCCTGGAGCCTGGCATGAAAATCAGGACCAAGCTGATCATCAGTACCACCGTCCTGCTGGCGGGCGTGGCGGCCATGGCGGCGGCCAGCCTGCTGCTGGTGAAAGGCATCGAAACCCATGTGCACGGCTTGACCGACCGGACCGTGCCGCTGTACACGGAGGTGTTGCGCCTGCGCTATACCGTGCAGGACATGACGTCGGATTTTTTCGAACTGGGCAAGGCGGAAGACCTGGCGCAGCTGGAGCAGGTATCAAGCAAGATCGTCGCCAATATCCGGACCGCCGAGAGCATCAGCCAGGACTTGCGGCGTTATGGCGAGTCGCAGGCGCCCCGCTATCACTCGGCCTTCGAACAGGAATTCCAGCGCATGCGCGTCGCCGTGCGCAAGCGCCTGGAAAACGAGGCCTATTACAAGGCGCAGGCGATGCAGATGCGGCAAGTGCTGGCGCAGATCAAGGCCGCCGCCAAGGCTGCGCGGGGCAAGATACGCCTGGTCGACAGCCAGGCCCAGGCCACGGCCGCCGAGGTGCAGCTGGAAAGCCAGCGCCTGAACGAGAACGCCCGCTACCTGACCGACCTGCGCAAGAGCATCCACGACATGCAGATCGCGCTGGCCGAAACGGAAGCCGTGAAGAACCGTTTCCGCATCGCCCCCTTGCGCGAGCGCCTGGCGGCGGCGATGGCGCACCTGGCGGGAACCAGCGAGCGCGACATCAGCCCGGCGCAGCAGGCGCTGCGGGCAAAGCTGCTGGCCACGGCGCGCCAGATGCTCGATCCCGCCGCCGGCTTGCTGGCCTTGCGCGCCGGCCTGCTGGCCGAGGGCGGCGCCAGCGCGGCGCAGCAGGCTGCCTATGCCGCCCTGAAGGAGCGCACCAGCGCCGCCCTGGCCGGCGCCCACCTGCGCCTGGCCGAGGAGCTCGACCCCATCGAACTGCAGCTGGCCATCGGACGCGACCGGCTGGCGGAGGCCGGCCGCTACATGCACACGTCAGCCCGCATCGAAGACGCCAGCGGCGAAATCAACCTGGCCGTCGACGCCATCAGCATCGACGTGGGCGAAGTCATGCTTGCCACGGCAGCCGGCGACGTCACGCGCCTGGGGCAGGATATCGCGCAGCGCATCAGCGCCCTGCACCGCGACATGGCGACCATGCAGACCTTGCTGCAAAGCATAGGCCAGCTGGCCCTGCTGGCCGAAACGCGCGGCGTCAACACCCAGCTCGATGCGGTCGAGCGCGCGGGACAGCGGCTGGTGCAGGCCAAAGGCAGCGTGCTGGACAGCCAGACGGCGCTGGACGAGGTCATCGCCCACGTGCGCGCCTTCGAGCGCGAGCAGGCCGCCTATTCCACGCAGCAGGTGGCGCGCATCACGGGCCAGCAGCAGGACGCGGTGGCCAAGGTGCGCGAGGGAGTGCGCCGTGCGTTCGTGCTGATCTTCGGCATCGCGCTGGTCCTGCTGCTGGCCTGCGTGGCCATCACGGGACTGATCAGCGCTTCCATCGCCAGGCCGCTGGCGCGCCTGTCCCATGCCATCGCCCATATCCGCGACGGCAAGGCGCTGTCGGTGCGCGTGGCGCAGCATGGCAGCGATGAACTCGGGCAATTGATCCTGGGCTTTAACGGCATGCTCGAGCACGTCGAACAGCGCGACCTGGCGCTCAAGCAGGCCAAGGCCGAGGCCGACGCCGCCAACCGCGCCAAGTCGGCATTCCTGGCCAAGATGAGCCACGAAATCCGCACGCCGATGAATGGCGTGCTGGGCATGACGGAATTGCTGCAGCGTACAGAACTGAGTCCCAAGCAGCAGCGTTTCGTGCACACGGTGCACCGTTCGGGCGAAAGCTTGCTGAGCATCATCGACGACATCCTCGACTTTTCCAAGATCGAGGCGGGCAAGCTGGTGCTCGAGCACATCCCCTTCGACCTGCGCCAGGTGATCGACGATGTCGTGGCGCTGTTTGCCAACGGCATCCAGCGCAAGGCCATCGAATTTACCTGCCGTATCGCCCCCGACGTGCCGCAGCACGTGCGCGGCGACCCCGTGCGGCTGCGGCAAATCCTCACCAACCTGCTCAATAACGCCACCAAGTTCACCGAGCGGGGCGAGATTGCCGTCGATGTCAGCCGTCCCGCCGCCGGCCAGATCCGGCTGGAAGTGCGCGATACGGGCATCGGCATGACGCCGGAAGCGGCAGCGGCCGTCTTCCAGCCCTTCCGCCAGGCCGACAGCACCACTTCGCGCAAGTACGGCGGCACGGGACTGGGCCTGGCCATCATCAAGCAACTGGCGGAGATGATGGAAGGCAACATCGTGCTGAAATCCGTGGCGGGCCAGGGTTCCAGCTTTGCCGTCACCGTCGCCGTGGGCAGCGTGGCGCCCGGAGACGCGCCGCCGGCGCCGGCGCTGCCCCGCCAGCGCGCTGCGCCGGACACCGCCGCCGCAGGCCAGGCGCCGCTGCGCATGCTGCTGGTGGAAGACAATGCGATCAACCAGGAAATCGCCCTGGCCATGCTGGAAGACAGCGGCTACGAAGTCACGCCGGCCGACAACGGGCGGCGCGCGCTGGCCCTGTGGGAGCGGCAGACCTTCGATGTGATCCTGATGGATTGCCAGATGCCGGAAATGGACGGCTTCGAAGCGACCCGGCGCCTGCGCCGCATGGAAACCGAGCAAGGCCGCGTCCGCACGCCCATCATCGCCCTGACGGCCAATGCCATCCTCGGCGACCGCGAACTGTGCCTGGACGCGGGCATGGACGACTACCTCGCCAAGCCGTACACGCGCGCCGCCCTGCTGGCCGTGCTGGCCCGCTGGCGTCCGGCGTCCGCCGCGCCGCCTGCAGCCGGGACGGTGGCAGCCATAGAAACGGCGCCAGCCACGGTGGAAGCGGCCGCCATCCTCGACGCGGCCGCCCTGCAAACCCTGCGCGCCATGCGGCGTCCCGGCCGTCCCGACGTGCTGGGCCGCATCATCGACCTGTTCTACAGCGACGCCCCGCGCCTGCTGGGCCAGCTGGAAGTGGCTGCCGAAGCCAGCGACGCGGCGGCCCTGCAACTGGCGGCGCACACGCTCAAGTCGAGCTGCGCCAACGTGGGCGCGCTGGGCTTGTCGGCCACCTGCCGTGAAATCGAACAATACGCGCGCGGCAATGACGTCGGCAGCGCACTCAACCATATCCGCGGCATCCAGCAAGAACTCGACCGTGTCCTTGCCGCCCTGGCCCTTGAGAAGGAAGCCATATGAATACCGCACTGCCCCTGCAACCCCTGGTCCTGGTGGTCGATGACGACACCATGACGCGCATTTTGGTGACGGAAGCGCTGGAGCCGGAAGGCTTCCGCATCGAGGAAGCGGCCAGCGGCCTGGAAGCGCTGGCCGCCTTCCAGCGTGGCGTGCCCGACCTGATCCTGCTCGACGTCGCCATGCCCGGCATGAGCGGCTTCGAATGCTGCGCCCAGCTGCGCCGGCTGCCTGGCGGCGCGCACGTGCCCATCGTCGTGCTGACCGGCAACGACGACGATGACTCCATCAAGCAGGCGCTGGAAGCGGGCGCCAGCGATTTTATCTCCAAGCCGATGCAATGGCGGCTGCTGGCGCACCGGCTGCGCTACCTGCTGCGGGCCAGCAGCGCCCTGACCGAGTTGAGCCGCATCCAGGAAAGCCTCAGCCACGCGCAGGCGCTGGCCCGCCTGGGCAACTGGGAATACCGGGTCGCCGACGGCGACGGCTACTGGTCGCCGGAACTGCTGCGCATCCTGGGCCTGGACGCGGGCTCCGGCCCCACCAGCTTCGAGCGCCTGCTGCAATGCCTGCCCGAAGAGCAGCGGCCCCTGCTGCTCGATGCCTTCATGGAATTGCATGCCAGCGGCACCAGCTACGGCCTGGAACACAAGGTGCTGCAGCCGGACGGCGGCGAATGCATCGTCTTTCATCAGGCAGAGGCCGTGCGCGAAGGCCGCCAGGTGCTGCTGATGCGCGGCACCGTGCAGGACATCACGGAGCGCAAGCTGCAGCAGCGGCGCATCGAATACCTGGCCAACCACGATGCGCTGACGGATTTGCCCAACCGCCAGTTGCTGAACGACCGCATCGGCCAGGCCATCGCCCATGCCCGCCGCACCCGTTTGCACCTGGCCACGCTGATGCTCGATCTCGACCGTTTCAAGTTCGTCAACGACAGTTACGGCCACCCGGTGGGCGATGCGCTGCTGCAGGAAGTGGCCCGCCGGCTGAAGGTGGCGGTGCGCGAGGGCGACACCGTGGCCCGCCAGGGCGGCGACGAGTTCGTGATCCTGCTGACGGACCTGTCCGACATCGACACGGCCGAGCAGATCGTGAAAAAGGTGCTGGCGGTGTTCGCCGATCCCTTCGTGCTGGGCGAACATACCTTGCACGTGAGCACCAGCATCGGCGCCAGCGTGTTTCCGTCCGACGGCGACAGCGGCGACATGCTGCTGAAAACGGCCGATGCGGCCCTCTACAGCGCCAAGGACAAGGGCCGCAACGGCTACCAGTTCTACAACCACAAGATGGGCGTGCTGGTGGAAGAGCGCGCCGAAATCGAGCACGCGCTGCACCAGGCGCTGGCGCTGGGCGAGCTAGAACTGCACTATCAGCCCAAGGTCGACCTCACCAGCGGCAAGATTTATGGCATGGAAGCGCTGCTGCGCTGGCGCCGCGACGGCATCGGGCTGGTGCCGCCGGACCGCTTCATTCCCCTGGCCGAGGAAACGGGCATGATCGTGCCCATCGGCGAATGGGTGCTGCGCACGGCTTGCGCGCAACTGGGCGTCTGGCATGCCTACGGCTTTACGCATCTGACGATGGCGGTGAACGTGTCGGCGCGCCAGTTCCGCCAGGCCGACATGCCGCAACTGGTGCGCGAAGTGCTGGCCGACAGCGGCGTGCCGGCCCACTGCCTGGAACTGGAGCTGACGGAGAGCGTGCTGATGCAGAACCGCGACCTCGTGGTGACGGCGCTGGAACAGTTGAAGGAAATCGGCATCACCTTGTCGCTGGACGACTTCGGCACCGGCTACTCCAGCCTGTCCTACCTCAAGCAGTTCCCCATCGACGTCGTCAAGATCGATCAATCGTTCATCCGCGACGTGACCGACAGCGTGGATGGCGCGTCGCTGACCCGCTCCATCATCGCCATGGCCAAGTCGCTGCGCATGACCACGGTGGCCGAAGGCGTGGAAACGGAAGCGCAATTGGGATTTCTCAATACCAACCGCTGCGACGCCATGCAAGGCTATTACTTCAGCCGCCCGCTGCCCGGCGCCGAGATGGATCTGATGCTGTATGCCGGCACCCATTTGCCGCCCGAAAACTGCCATGCCGACGCGCCGCAACGCGTGCTGCTGCTGGTGGACGACGAGGAGCATATCCTGTCCTCCCTGCGCCGTTCGCTGCGCAAGGAAGGCTACCAGATACTCAGCACCAGCAAGCCGCAGGAAGCGCTGGAACTGGTGGCCGCCCACGCGGTGGGCGTGATCCTCACGGATGCGCGCATGCCTGGGATGTCCGGCAGCGAGCTATTGCGCCGCATCAAGGGCGTCTATCCGGAGATCGTGCGCGTGATGTTGTCCGGCTACCCTGAATTGCATTCGGTCACGGCAGCCATCAACGAAGGCTCGGTGTACAAGTTCATCACCAAACCGTGGGACGAGACCCTGCTGAAAGACCATTTGCGCGAAGCCTTCCAGCGTTTCGAGTCCGGCGTGCAGCGCCCGCCAGTGGGGCCGCATGGCGTCGAGATCAGCAACCGTGCCGCCTAGGCGCGCCACCGGGAGCCATCATGCAGGAGCTGCTGTTCTTCGAAGGCTTGCGCGCCCTGGCCGAAGCCGCCTTTCCCAAGCATTGCGCCTGCTGCGGGCGCGTCTTCGCCACGGCGGACGAGTTCATTTTGCAGACGCAGGCGATGCGCCAGCATGTCTCCGGGCTGAAACAAAGCTTCGATGACAACAACGTGGCCATCGTCGAGGTCTACCGCAACTGCCTGTGCGGCTCGACCCTGATGGACTTCTTTTCGGACCGGCGCGGCACGTCGGAGGCCAGCCAGCAGCGGCGCCAGCTGTTTGAGCGTCTGTTACCACTTCTGCAAGAAAAAGGCATGGAACGGCACGCGGCGCGCGAATATCTGCTGCACGTCGTGCGCGGCCGACTGCCGTGACGGGGCTGCTGGCGTATATGATGCCGCCTGTACACACTGACAGGAAAAGGCTGGCGGCGGACCATGACAACCATAACACAACGATTGCAGGAATGCGGCATCGATGCGGCGCAGGCAGACGCCCTCGCGCAAGATATTCAACAGAGGAAATATGGCCCCTTGCTGCAGCAGTTGCTGCTGCGCGGCCTGTGGGCCGACGTCATCGACGAATCCATGCCGCAGCCGCTGTGGCTGGAACGCTGGCGCGAACTGGGAGAATCAGGCTTTCCCTTCATCAACTCCCCTGCCCTGCAGCGCTTGCTGGACGCCGGCGTCGACGTGCACGACCTGACGGACGTCGTGCGTTCCGCGCAGGTATTGACGATCTATAACATCGCCCAGCTGATCGACGAACCTTGCCGCGACCTCGGCTACGACGTCGCCGATGCCCCCGACGTGCAACTGGCGTATGTGGATGAAGCCGGCACGCCGCACCAGCCCGGCAGCCTGCATGATGCGCTGGAAGAGAACGACCCGGCGGGCCGCCACGGCCAGCCCCGTACACTGGAACTGCGCCAGTTCAGCGGCTTGCCGGGCGAATTGCAGAGAGAACTCAAGGACTTGCTGGCGCAAAAGGCGTGGTCGCAGGCGGCCGTGCTGTGGAAACGCGCCGCGGGCGGCGAGCTCAAGCACTGCCTGGCGACGGTGCAAAGCCTGGCGCGCCAGCTGTAGCGGCGGTGACAGCCTGCATTACCAGTAGCCGAGCACTTTCCACCAGGTGGTGCCCACGACGGCAAAGATCAGCAGTTCCACCACGCACATGATGAAGCCGACCCGCCACCAGTTGCCCATCGTCACGAAGCCGCTGCCGAAGATGATGGGCGACGTACCCGTCGCATAGTGGGTCAGGGTCATCATGATGGCCGAGCCGGCCGTCATCATCAGCATGAACGGCACGTGGTATTCGGCCGGGATCAGGTGCAGGCCCACCGTCAGGAAGGCCAGCAGCATGGCGCTGATGTGGGCCGTCGTGCTGGCGAAGAAGTAATGCGAGAAGACAAACACCAGCACGAGGACGCCGGCGATCGGCAGCCAGTCCATGCCGCTGGCGATAATCGCCGCCTTCATGCCGGCCGAGAACCAGGCGATCACGCCCGTCTTGTTCAATTGCTCGGCCATCATGACGAGCGCGCCAAACCACACGAGGGTATCCCAGGCGCTCTTTTCCGACAGCACGTCATCCCAGTCGATGGTGCCGGTAATGATCAGCACGAACAAGCCGACAAAGGCGACGACCGTCGCATCGAGCGAAAACGCGGGACCGAACAGCATGGCTGGGACGTTGGCCCACAGCAAAAGCAGCAAGGCGAAGGTGCCCAGCATGACTTTTTCCGACGGCGACAGCGGGCCCATGCTTTTCAATTCCGCCTTGGCATAGGTGACGGCGTCGGGCGTGGCTTTCAGTTCCGGCGGCGACAGCCAGTAGATGATCAACGGCATCGCCAGCAGGCAGACCAGGCCCGGCAGCAGCATGCACAGGGCCCAGGTCGTCCATGTCAGGTGGAAAGCCTGGCCGCTGGCCTTGGCCACGAAGTCGACCACCAGCGGGTTCGGCGCCGTGGCCGTCAGGAACATCGCCGACGTGATCGGGTTGGCGTGGTAGTTAACGAGGGCCAGATAGGTGCCGACTTTCTTTTCCGTGCCCTTGGCCGGGTCCGAATCGAAGGCGTTGGCGATGGACTTCATGACGGGGTGGACGATGCCGCCGCCACGCGCCGTGTTACTTGGCGTAAACGGTGCCAGCACCAGTTCGCAAATCGCCAGGCCATAGCCGATGCCCATGGTGCGCTTGCCCAGCAGCGAGATGAACAGCAAGCCGATGCGGCTGCCCAATCCCGTCTTTTTCAAGCCGCGCGAAATCAGGATCGCCACGACGATCAGCCAGATCAGGGGATTCGAAAAACTGCTGAGCGCATCCGTGATGGCGCCCTTGGACGAGGTCGACGTCACTTGCGACAAGGACACGATGACGATGGCCATCATCGCCATCACGCCGATCGGCATGACTTTCAGGATGATCGCCAAAATCGTGGTGAGGAAGATCGCCACCAGGCCCCAGGCCTTGGGCGTCAAGCCATCCGGCGCCGGCAGCAATAGCATGCTCACCAGCAAGACCGTGCAAATCAGGGCGGGAACGAGGCGGAATGGGACGGCTTCCTTGAAATGCAGGAACATGTCGCGCACTGTTTTATACATCTTTATTACCTTTCGCTGTGGGTCAGGCATCCTCGCGGTCGGAATCGTGCACGCAGATTCATGGGCTGGAAGGCGCACAAACCACGCGCCCGCAAGATGGCAGATGCCCAACAATTCTGTTCGGCAATATCATACACGCAAGACTTCCCCGCCCCCGGCTCCGTTACGGCAGCGCGCGTCCTTATCTTCAAAATCATTGACCGGCAAGCGACACTTGTCACATAATTGCCCCTTGCGTCGCCAACCATCTTGCGAAGGACTCATATTGAATATCCGGAACAGCCATATCGACGCGCTGCGCGGCGCCGCCATCCTGTGCGTGCTGGTGCTGCACTTTGCGCTCGCCTATGGTTTGAAGAACAGCCCGCTCGAAGTCCTGCCATCCTGGCTGCTGCGGGCCGCCTACCAGGGCAATTACGGCGTGACCCTGTTTTTCGTCATTTCCGGCTATCTGATCACCTCGACCTCGCTGCGCCGCTGGGGCGACCTGGCGCGCATCGACCTGGCGGCGTTTTATGCCTACCGCATCGCGCGCCTGCTGCCCGCGCTGCTGCTGGCCCTGTCCATCATCGTACTGCTGGGCGTGCTCGACGTGCCCTTCTTTGCCAATTCCGATGGCGGCAAGGACTTGCCCGCCAGTTACTTCGTCATCGCCATCGCTTCCGTCCTGACCTTCTGGCACAACGTGCTGATGCAAAGCGCCGGCTATTTCAATTACTGCCTGAACGTGTACTGGTCGCTATCCATTGAAGAAATGTTCTATCTGCTGCTGCCCCTGTCGTGCCGCGTGCTGCGCCAGCGGCACTGGATCATGCTGCTGTGCAGCGCCGCCATCGTCGCCGGCCCCGTGTACCGCAGCCTGCATGTGGGCAACGAGATTTACTTCATGTACGGCTACCTTGCCTGTTTCGACGCCATCGCCATCGGTTGCCTGACGGCCCTGCTGACGCAACACTGGCAACCGGGCGCGCGGGCCGGGCGATTCTTGCGCTGGATCGCGGGCCTGGCCCTGACGGCCCTGTACGTGCGCGGCATCGGCGGCCATGAGGTATTCGGTTTTACGTGGATCGCCGTGGCCGGCGCCGCCTTCATCGCGGGCGCCACGGCGGGCCAGGCGGCCGGCCGGGGCCTCCCCGGCCCGCTGCAATGGCTGGGACGGCACAGCTATGAGCTGTATTTGTTCCATATTATCGTGCTGGCCGGCATGCGCAATGTGGTCGACAAGGCGGGCCTGGGCTACGCGGAACGGCTGCCTTGGCTGGCGCTGTTCCTCGCAGCGACGGCGCTGGCGGCCGCCCTCGTGGCCCGCTACGTGTCCGACCCGGCCAATGCCGCCCTGCGCCGGCGCTTCCGGGGCGCCGCCACGGCCGCGCCGGCGTGCGCTGGCGGCAGCCCAGGCGCGGCACCCTGAAAAACTGAGCCAGGTCAAGAGTCCGCATGCCCGCAGCCCATTTACGGGCGAATTTCAGCCCGATCTTGCCAGCCGCACTATAATGTTGGCACCGTGTGCGGCAGCATTGGCGGCGATAGACGGTAACAATTTCGTGTGGAGGCCGGTACAATAGCGTCTGGGCCTACACAGGGTTTCACTTTTGCCAGCAGTTGCCAGCAACTAACCATTTTTTTGACCAGCCAACAAATACTATGAGTTCGATGAATGAAGAGCGCGTTTTAAGCGTGCACCACTGGACGGATACCCTGTTCTCCTTTACCACCACGCGCGACCCGTCGCTGCGTTTCTCGAATGGCCACTTCACCATGATCGGCCTGCGCGTCGACGGCAAGCCATTGCTGCGCGCCTACAGTATCGCCAGCGCCAATTACGAAGACCACCTGGAATTTTTCAGCATCAAGGTACCGGGCGGTCCGTTGACGTCGCGCCTGCAACACCTGCAAGTGGGCGACACCGTCATCGTCGGCCGCAAGCCGACGGGCACCCTGGTGTCCGACTACCTGCTGCCAGGCAAGCGCCTGTACATGCTGTCGACGGGCACCGGCCTGGCGCCTTTCCTCAGCATCGTGCGCGATCCGGACATCTATGAGCGCTTCGACGAATTGATCCTCGTGCACGGCGTGCGCCAGGTCGATGAACTGGCTTACCACGACTTGCTGGAAGAGCATCTGCCGAAACATGAGTTCCTGGGCGAAATGGTCAGCGACAAGCTGCGCTACTACCCGACCGTGACGCGCGAAGACTTCCGCAACATGGGCCGCATCACCGAACTGATCGAGAACGGCAAGCTGGCCGAAGATCTGGGCGTGCCGGCGCTGAACCCGGCCGAGGACCGCGTCATGATCTGCGGCAGCTCGGACATGCTGCGCGACCTGAAGGAAATGCTGGAAGCGCGTGGCTTCAAGGAAGGCAATACCTCGACGCCTGGCGACTTCGTTGTCGAGCGCGCGTTCGCCGAGAAGTAATCCGCAAGGTATCCGCAAGACCCGAGGGCCCGGTCCCGCCGCACACTGCGGCGGGACCGGGCCTTTTTCATTGCCGCGTCAGCGGGCCAGCCGCGCGCTGGTAGCGCAAGCCATTCATGAAGCGCTGTACGGGCAAAAAGGCGCTGCTGAGGATATCGTCCTGCGCCGCGTAATAGCGCGTCTCGATCTTCAGCAAGCCCAGCACGGTCGCATCGAGCTTGTCCGTCTGGTAGGGCCGGTTTTCCAGCGCGGCGCGCGCGGCCGCCGATTGCGGCGCCTGCCGGTTATTCCAGATCAACATGGGAATTTCATAGCCGCTCTTGTCCGAGGCGGAATGGCCCGCGTGATTGCGGCTGTAGCCCACTTCCTGCCCATGGTCGGAAACGAACAGCAGCGACGCGGCGCGGTCGGTCTTGGCCTTTTCCGTCATGCCGATCAGCGTACCGAGCACATAATCGCCATAGCGGATGGCGTTGTCGTACTCGTCGCGCTGGCTGCGTATCCAGCTTGACCTGCCCTGGTGTTCCATCTGCGCGCTGACGGCGTCGTGCGCCCGGTCGAAATGCGCAAAGCGGCTGGGGTAGCGCATGTCATAGCTGGGATGCGCGCCCAGCAAATGCACGACGATGAGCTTTTTCGGCGCCTCGTCGCGCAGCGCATGGGCGAATGGCTGGAACAGGTTGCCATCAAAATTGTTTTCGCCACGGCCGGTGCCGTAGTTGATGAAGTCGCTTTCATCGGCCTCGCCCGCCAGCAGCCCGATCCAGCCATCGTTGCGCGTCTGGTTCGACACCCAGAACGTCTTGTAGCCGGCCGCCTCGGCCAGCATCAGCAAGTTCGGCTTGGCCATCCACGCATCGGGGTTGCCGATATCGGCCGGCGTGAGCATCGTCATCATCGATTCCACCGTGCTGGCGGCCGGCGAAATCACATCGTTAAATACCAGCAGTTTCGACCGCAGAGCGTCGAGCTGGGGCGTGGTGGCGCGCGGATAGCCGTACAGCGACATCGAGGCGCGGTTGGTGCTCTCGCCGATCACCAGGATGACGGTGCGGGCATCCTCGCCCGCATAGCGCACGTTCCAGTCGCGCGGCGCGGCCATGGCCGCCGTCAGCGCGTGCTGCATGGACTTCATCGCCTCCAGTTGCGCGCTGTATTGCTGGTAGCGCAGCGGCCAGAACAGGGCCGGATTTTCGCGCCGCATGGTGGTATTGACGTGCAAGGACACGAGCAATGCGGCCATGAAGACGGCAAAGCCCTTTTGCGGCAAGCCCGGCGGCGTACTGTCGCGCCCGGCCTGCCAGCGCTGCAGCTGGCGGTCGGCCAGCAGCACTGCCGCCGTCACGAGCACGAACCAGCCGGCCGCTTGCGCCAGGGCGACGCTGTTGTGCAGGAAAAACTCTCCCGTCTCGGCTTGATCTGTCGCAAACATCGCCTGTAAAACCGCATTGGGATTCGGCCGCATGCCAAAATAGCCACGCAAGAAGCCCTTGATGGCGACATCGAGGTAAAACACGGGCACGACGACGCGCACAAGCACGGTAATCGCGCTGGCGCCGGCATTGCCGCGCCACGCATGCAGCACGCCGCCCACGCTCAACAGGCAGGCCGCCAGCAAGACGCTCAATTTCAGGCATTCGTTCGCGCTTAACTGATCGAAGAGGAAGAACAGCAGCAGGCCAGCAATGCTGAACAGGACACGGCAAAACAGAATCAGCATGGCGGCGACAAGTAGGAGGTAATCAACAGGCGTACATGGAACAGTGTCATGCCCGCGGTAACGGGCCTGCGATTGTAGCGCAGGCTGTTGCAACTCGTGCCATCATTTTGCGTGGGCTCCTGACAGAAATTGTCAGTGCTTTTTATTATGCTTTCGGCACCGACAGGCCAGCCAGCCTGTATTCATATTGATATCACCACCTGCGACAGGACTTTTCATGACACGTGCCATTACCATTCTGACCGAGAACTTTGCCGATTGGGAAACCGCCCTGATCAATTCCACGGCGCGCCTGTACTACGGCTTCTACACGCAGTTCGCCACGCCGGGTGGCTTGCCCGTCACTTCGTCCGGCGGCATGCTGGTCACGCCGCAACTGGCGCTGGAAGAAATCCATCTCGAGGAACTCGACTTGCTGATGGTGTGCGGCGGCAGCCACTGGCAAAGCGGCAAGGCGCCCGACCTGGGCCCGTTGCTGCGCGCCGCCCGCGACAAGAATGTCGTGCTGGCAGGCATTTGCGACGGCACGCGCGTGCTGGCGCAAGCCGGCGTGCTCGACACCGTGCGCCACACTTCCAATTCCGCCGACAACCTGGCCAGTACCGGCTATGCGGGCGCCGCCCTGTACCAGGACGTGCCGTGGGCCGTGGCCGACCAGCGCATCATCACGGCGCCCGGCACGGCGCCCGTCACCTTCACGCGGGAAGTCTTGCGCGCCCTGGACATCGCCGATGACAACCTGGCCGCCTACCTGGCCATGCACGGGGCCGAGCACGGCAAGACGGCACCTTAGTTGGCGCCCAGCACGCGCAGGCGCTCGGTGGCGTGCGTATTGCCCGGGTCCAGTTCCAGCGAACGGCGGTAATGCGTGATGGCTTGCGCCTTCGCGCCATCCGCCTCGTACGCTTCGGCCAGGCTGTCGTGGCCATTCGCCCCTTGCGGGTACAGTTGCACGCCCAGCTCGAAGACGGCGGCCGCCTGTTTCGGCTGCTGCCGACCCAGCAGGCGGTAGCCCCAGGCATTCAAGTCGCCTTCCGTGGGCGCGGACAAGCCGTGCTGGCGCCGGATGGCCACCAGCTTCTGCTCCAGCCCGTCGAAACCGGCGCTGGCCGCCTGCTGGCGCAACAGGTGCGCGGCATACGCGCCGCCCCGCTGCTGGCGCAGGGCGGGAAGGTAAAAGCCGGCGACGGTATCGATCAGCTGTTCCGGCTGGCCGCCGGCCAGGTTGCTCAGGATAACAACGGCCAGGCCATCGTCCGGATACACATAGAAAGCCGAGCGGGCGCCGCCGATGCCGGCCACGGCCCGGTGCGCATCGCGGCCGATGGTGGGCCAGCCCAGCGCCCACGCCCCCGGCTTGCCATCCTTCAGGCTGGTCGGTTGCCACAGCCGTTTCACGCTGGCGGGCGCCAGCAAGCGGCCCGACTGCAGCGCGATGAGCCAGTTGGCCAGTTCGCCCGCATTGCTGTTGATGCCGGCCCCGGCCCGCATGAACACGGGGAAATCCTCGATCACGTTGCGGTAGCCCTTGCCTCCCCGGTCCAGCACGTAGGAACTGGCCTTGTTGGCGACCACGTCCTTCGCATCGCCAAAGCCGCTGTGCGGCATGCCCGCCACGTCGAATTGCCGGCGCTGGATGAAAGCGGTAAAGGGCTGGCCGCCTTGCAGCTCGATCAATTGCGCCAGCAACACGTAATTGGTCTGGTTATAGCGGTAGCGCTCGCCTGGCTGGGCTTCCACGGGCAGCGCCTGCACGGCAGTCCACGCCGCAGCGGCGTCGTCCGGCTGCGGCCCCACGAGCTTGCCGCTGCGCTGGTCCAGCACGTCGGGCAAGCCCGAGGTATGGTTGAGCAATTGGGTCACCGTCACGGCTTGCCAGGCGGCAGGCAAGCCTGTCAGGTACTGGCCGATGGGTGCCGCCAGGTCGATCTTGCCCTCTTGCACCAGTTGCATCACGGCCACGCCCGCAAACGCTTTCGTTGCCGAATTGATGGAAAACAGGCTGGCATCCGTCACCGGCACCTGGTATTGCAGGCTGGCCAGGCCGAAATTGCGCGACAGCACGACCTTGCCATGCTGAATCACTGCCAGTTGCAAGCCAGGAATCTGGCGCTCCTGCATTTCGCTGCGCACAAAGGCGGCGATATCCTGTTCCGCGCGCAAGGCTTGCGGCTGGCTGGTGGCAGCGGCAGCCGCGGTGACGGGAGCCGCCACGGCAGCGAGCGCCATGACGAGCAGGAAAGACGGGAGGCGTGGGTTCAAGATAAGGCTTTCGACAATTGAAAACGGAACAGCAGCATCCCATACCTATTTATCAACGTCAACGACAATCTTGCCGGTCGGAAAGTTACTCTTCCAGCCACACATCCTCATACCCTTCCCGGTCGAGGATGAACTTGGCGCCGCTGGGCAAGGCCAGGTAATCGACCACCTGCGGCAGCATCTCGTGCAGGTGGTCCGCATGCAGGGGCTGGTAAAAGCCGCTGGCATCGTCGTGCTGGCCGCAGTGGATGAACCAGCTGACGGTGCCGTTCTCCGGCAGCACGATGCGCGTGCCGTAGATGGGCGACTGGGCCAGGCTGCCGATGGCGAGGGCCACCATGGGCTCGGGCGCTTGCGCTGGCATGCCGAATTTGTCGCAGATGCGCTGCTGTGTTTCGCTGATCGGTGCGGTCATGGTGTTCTCAGGATCCGATGTAGTGGTAATGGAGGCGCAGCGCGCCGTCGTGGCCGGACATTTCCAGGTGCAAGGTTGCCTCGCCCGGCTGGCCATCGGCCAGCAGCAGGCATTCCAGGCCCAGCGGCCCGGCATCGGTGGCATACACATCGACGGCCACGCGGCCCCCCTTGCCCGGCACGAAGGCTTGCGCCAGCGGCGCCAGGGACAGCGCCTGGTTTGCCGCAAAATAACTGTCGAGCATCTCGATGATCTCGTCGGCCACGCCGGGCGACAGGCCCCAGTCGCGTTGCAGCGCAACAGGATCGCGCGTGTCGAGCGTCTGCACGAACGCGGCGGCCTGCGCATATGCAAGCTGCCGCAAGCTGTCTGTGATGGCCATGTCCATAGAGCGATTCCTGCCTTATCCATTCAACAGGCGCCATTATAGTGCGTGCCCGCGCGTATGGTCGATCCGTTTTCCATCGATAATCAGGCATATTGCCGCCCATTTAAAATGGGCCGATATTATTTATCGCACTGCAATAATAAAAATGGCCTGCGTGATATTTGGTGAGTATTTCAAAAAGATAATAGCGAATACGATTCAATTCAAGTTGACGCTTATTTATTCCAGCGCTAAGATCGAATGGCCACATACCATGGCATACAACGCAAGCAGTACTTAACCATCACAAGAGGATAGTACAATGCAAAATCAAACCAAATTGTTCGCATTCAAACTGGCAGAGAAACAGGAACAAAAACCGGCGGTGCCCGCCACCGCCTGGAAAGTGCGCGACGGCGTCGCCGTGGCCGGCTGCACCGCGGTGCAAGCTGAGCAATACCGCGACTCTTCGCGCTTCCAGCCGAACGACCGCGGCCAGTATTGCTGATCCCCGGCACGCCATAACCCCTGCCAGGCGTGGGGGTTTTATTCAATCTTCCATATTCAAACTGGCGCCGGCGCCAATTCCGGCGCGGCTTTTCTGCGCGCAATGCATAGCGCCATATGATCGCCTTTCAATTGGCAATTCCATTTTTTAAAATATGTATTTACCGGTAAAAATCGAAACATAACCATTCCTAGAGGATATTCCCATGCATAAAGAAACCAAACTGTTCGCATTCAAACTGGCGGAAAAGAAGGAACAGGAAAAACCGGCCCTTCCCGCGCCCTGGAAGGTGCGCGACGGCGTCGCCGTGGCCGGCTGCACGGCGGTCGACAGCGAGGAGCAATACCGCTATTCGCGCATCGGTTCCAGCGATGGCGGCGAGTTCTGCTGATACATTCCAGCTGAAAGCCTTGCCACGGCAAGGCTTTTTCACCATCCCTTACGCAGGCCCCCTCCATGCACAAAAAGGTCTTGATCATCAGCCATAGCGGCGATCTGCACGCCGACCTGGTCGGATCGCTCCTCGCCGCCCGCGGCCGTGCCCCTTTCCGTATCGACCTCGATGCCTTTCCCCGCGATTACCAGCTGTGCCAGCGCGTGCAGGACGGCCGCGCCAGCGCGCGCCTGCGCCGCCTGCCCGACGGCGACTGGCTCGACTTGCAGGACGTGGGCGCCGTCTGGCTGCGCAAGGCGGCCGACTATGCCTATGCCAGCGCCGACCTGACGCCGCAGGAACGCGCTTACGCCCAGCTGGAAACGGAGCAAGCCGTCTTCAGCGTGCTGTACGGTCTCGATTGCTACTGGCTCAGCCATCCGCTGGCCTTGCGCGGCGCCCAATGGAAAGGCGAACAGCTTGCGCGCGCCGCGCGCATGGGCTTTCGCGTACCCGCCACCGTGATCACCAACGTGCCCGACGACGTGCGCGCTTTCCGTGCAGCCGTCAAGGGACCCATCATTTTCAAGTCCATGTCCACGCCCAGCCTGGCCGCCGAAACAGTCGAAGAGGTTGACAGGGTCAGCGCCGGCATCGGCACCACCATCGTCGACGACGCCATGCTCGACAGCCTGGACGCCGTCGGCGAACTGAGCTGCCAGTTCCAGGAATATATCGCCAAGCAATACGAACTGCGGATCACCGTGATCGGCAAGCAATTGTTTGCCGCGCGCCTGTATTCCCAGGACGATGCGCGCACGGCCATCGATTCGCGCGACATGTCGGCCCCCATCCGCTATGAGGCGTGCACCTTGCCGGCGGAAATACAGCAGCGCTGCCTCGCTTTCGTGCACAGCTATGGCCTCGAATACGGCGCGCTGGACCTGATCGTCACGCCCGAGGGCGAGTATGTTTTCCTGGAAAACAATCCTGTGGGTCAATTCTTGTACGTACAACAACTGGTACCCGCCCTGCCACTGCTGGAAAGCGTGGCCGATACCCTGATCGAAGGAGCAGTATGCCGCAGCCCGACCTGAAGCAGATCCCCGTCCAGCTGCGCGAGCTGGAACAATGGCGCGACAGCCGGGCCATCGTCCTGGCCGCCTCGCACCTGGACATGGAATTGCTGCCCGCCTTGTACGAGCTGTGCCAGGGCATCGGCCCCGTGGCGCGCCTCGACGTCGTGCTCCACGGACGCGGCGGCATCGTCAACGCGGCGCGCCGCATCGCCCTCCTGCTGCGCCAGCATGCGCGCCACCTGAGCTTTATCGTGCCTTTCCACTGCGAATCGGCCGCCACCCTGCTGGCCCTGGGCGCGGATGACATCATCGCGGGCGACCTGGCCCTGTTCTCGCCCATCGACCCGCAGCTCGAAGGCGCGGATGGCGGCGCCTTTTCCAGCCTGGACATCAAGGTCTTCGGCGACATGGCGCAGCAATGGTTCGGCGTGGATGCGGCTGAAGCGCGCCAGCAATCGCTGTCCCTGCTGTGCGGCAGCATCTTTCCCCCTTCCCTGACGGCCTTTTACCGCACCACCTTGGAACTGACGCAGATCGGCGAGGAATTGTTGGCCTGGCAATTGCCCGAGGCCACACCCGAGGCACGGCGCGCCATCGTCGCGCAACTGGTGACGGGTTATCACTCGCACAACTATGCATTGACGCGCGAAGAGCTGGCGCAGCTGGGCTTGCGCATGGCGCGTGATGCGCACGCGGAACGGCTGGGCTGGGCCATTTCCACGCAATTGCAGGCCAGCATAGGCGGCGCCCTGCGCAGCGCACCGGACGAGCCGTGGAACGATGCCCTGCTGGCCACGCGCGACGGCGTGCAGCTGCGGCGCCAGCGTCCGGGCGGCTTTGCGCCCGTGTGGAGCACACAATGCTGACGTCCGTGCTGGCCACATTACTGGCCGACACCGCGCGCTATTGCATCGCCTTGCTCCTGCTGGCGGCCAGCGTGGGCAAGCTGCGCAGCTACGGCGACTTTCGCGGCAACCTGGTCACCTCGTTCGGCGTGCCGCCCGCCGCCGCCAGCCTGGCCGCGCCGGCCCTCGTGATGGCGGAATTGTCGCTCGCCGGCTGGCTGATGGCGGGCGGGACCCATATACCGATGCTGCTGTCGCTCTTGCTGCTGACTACCCTCACGGCCGTCCTGGCCTGGCGCTATTTCACGCACAGCGTGGTGCGCTGCAGCTGCTTCGGCGAAGCGGCGCGGCCCGTGTCGCGGTACGACTTGCTGCGCAACGTGCTGGCGGTGGGCATCAACGGCGCCTACTTTGCGCTCGCGCAAGAAGCGACCTTGCCCGTCGCCACCACGGCATTGGCAGCTGGACTGGCTGCCATCGTCTGCGTGGCCACGATTTCCCTGCACGACATCGCCACCCTGGCAAAGGCCGACTGATGGATGCCACCACCTTGCAATGGGTGCTGGCGGCCCTGGCGTTTGCCGTTGCGGGCAATATCTGGCTAAGCCTGGCCGTGCTGCGCGCCGGCCGCCGCGAACGCCTCGCGCCCTTGGCGCTGGAGCCGGGTCAGCCCCTGCCCACCGTGCAAGCCCGTCCGCTGGCTGGCGGCCCGCGCTTCCAGCCGGGCGCGGCCGGCCAGGCGGCCGTGCTGCTGTTCCTGGCCAGCCGCTGTCCGAAATGCGGGGAAAAGCTGGCCGGCATCGAGCGGCTGCTGCCGCTGGCGCAGGAAGCGGGCCTGGCCCTGTGGCTGCTCAGCGAAGAACCGGCCCGCCGGCTGCGCGCCTTCTTGCCCGGCGACAGCCTGCGCTCGGCCACGGCGCGGCTTGCCCTGCGCGACTACCGGCGCGTGAATCCCCTGATGAGCTCGCCATCTTATGTCTTTGTTAATTACCAGGGACAAGTGGAAGCGGCCGGCCTGATCGGCGACGAAGACTGGCTGGCCCTCGTCGGACAATTGCACGCCGAACCGTCGCAGGAGCGCGCCGCATGAGCCATCTGAATGTCGGCCCCCATCTCGAACGGCTGCGCCTGCTGTATCCCGTGCGCTGGCGCATCGCCGCCGGCTTGCTGTGCATGGCCCTCACCGTGGGCGCGCAGCTGGCGTTTCCGCAAGCCATCGCGTATTTCATCGACAACGTGTGGGAACTGACCCGGCGCGGCGTCACGCCGGGCATGGTGGCCGCCATGCTGGCCTTCAGCCTGCTGTATGCGCTGATCACGACCGCGCGCTTCTATCTGCTGCAGTCGGGCGGCCACATGATCGTCATGGGCGTGCGCCGGCGCCTGTTCGACGTGGTGATCAACCAGCCCATCGCCTTCTTCGACAAGCACCATGGCGGCGAATTGAACAGCCGGCTCACGTCCGACGTGTCGGCCCTGCACGAAAGCCTGACCATCGGCGCGGCCAACGCCTTGCGCTCGCTGTGCGTCTTCGTGGGCGGCATCGCCATGCTGCTGCATCTGTCACCGATGCTGAGCCTGCCGCTGGCCCTGTTCATTCCCGTCAGCCTGTATCTGGGCAAGTTGTCTGGCAGTAACTACCGGCTGCGCGCGCGGGCCATTTCCGCCAGCCTGGCCGCCAGCGGCAAGGTGGCGCAGGAATACTTTGCCCATGCGCGCCTGGTGCAGGCATTCAACCAGCAAGGCGGCGCCATGGCCCGCTACGCGCAAGCCATGCGGCAATTGCTGGACGTGTCCCTGGCCGGCACGCGGCTGCTGGCCGTGTTCCAGGGCGCGCAAGGCTTGCTGGCCTTCGTGGCCCTGCTGACCACCCTGTGCTTCGGCGCCCACCTGATCGGCCAGGGCCGCTTGAGCGTGGGCGAACTGACGGCCTTTGTCATCTATGCCAGCATGGTGACGGACACGGCCGGCTCCATCAGCGAGTTCTGGAACACGTGGATGCGCACCATGGGTTCGACCGACCGCATCTTCGACATCCTTCGCAGCCACCGCGCCGTGCCCGAGGCGCCCCCGCAGCCGCCGCTGGCCGGCCATATCGCGCTGCGCGACGTGCGTTTTTCGTATCCCGAGCGCGCGCAAGTCATGGCCCTCGACGGCGTCAGCCTGTCCATCCGCGCGGGCGAAAAGATCGCCCTGGTGGGCGCCTCGGGCGCGGGCAAATCCACCATCGCCAGCCTGGTGCTCGGCCATTACCGGCTTGACGGGGGCAGCCTGCAATTCGACGGCATCGATGCGCACGTGCTGGGCGTGACGCAGCTGCGCCGCCAGATGGCCGTGGTGGAGCAGGAACCGGCCCTGTTCTCCGGCAGCATCGCCGACAATATCGGCTTTGCCGTGCCGGACCGCCAG
Organism: Janthinobacterium sp. SUN033; assembly: GCF_030397595.1. Lineage (NCBI taxonomy): Bacteria > Pseudomonadati > Pseudomonadota > Betaproteobacteria > Burkholderiales > Oxalobacteraceae > Janthinobacterium > Janthinobacterium sp. SUN033. Next base: position 1,051,564 of record NZ_JAPQNV010000001.1, on the reverse strand, counting down.
GTGACGCGCGACGAGATGCTGGCGGCGGCGCGCCTGTCGCACGCCCACGATTTCATCACGGCCTTTCCGGACGGCTACGAAACCCTGGTGGGCGAACGGGGCGTGCAATTGTCCGGCGGACAGAAGCAGCGCATCGCGATCGCCCGCGCCATCCTGCGCGCGCCGAAAATCCTCATCCTCGACGAAGCCACCAGCGCGCTCGACGCCGCCAGCGAACAGCAGGTGCAGCTCGCCCTCGATACCCTGATGCAAGGGCGCACCACCATCATCATCGCCCACCGCTTTTCCACCATCGTCAAAGCGGACCGCATCATCGTCATGGACAAGGGCCGGATTTGCCAGCAAGGCACGCACGCCGAGCTGCTGCGCGCGGGCGGCCAGTATGCGCGGCTGATGCAGCAGCAGTTGTCGCAATTCCAGCAGTTGCATGACAGCACGGCAACACTGTAAAGTAAGACACGATGAAAAAAACCTGTCATGGCAGTTGCCACTGCGGCGCCGTGCGCTTCGCGGCCGAGATCGACCTGGCGGCGCCCAGCCTGCGCTGCAACTGTTCCTATTGCCTGAAAATCCGCTGCTGGGCCAGCCAAGTGCCGCCCACGGCCTTCCGCCTGCTGGCCGGCGAGGCGGACTTGAGCGAATACCGCTTCGGCGCCGGCCGCGAACGCCACTACTTTTGCCGCCACTGCGGCGTGCGCCTGTTCGGCCGTGGCGATTCCGCCCGCAGCGGTGCGTTTGTCGGTATCGGCGTCAACTGCCTCGACGATGCCTCGGCGGCCGAACTGGCCCGGGTGCCCGTCACCTTTGTCGATGGCTTGCATGACGAGTGGAATGTGCCGCCGCAGGAAACACGGCATCTGTAGGGCGTAGGCATCGCTGGGAAGGGGAATGCAGGAGCGCAGCGCCGCGGCCGGCCAGATAAGCATGCACACCCCGTTGTCTGGATCGGCATTCTGGGCGATAATTACGCCCATGAACGATACCACCACCTTACCCCCATTGCCCGATCGCCTGTCGATCGACCCCAGCAGCCCTTACCACGTTGCAGCCGTGTTCGAGAACGACGTCGGCATCCGCTTCAACGACAAGGAACGTCTTGACGTAGAAGAATATTGCATCAGCGAACGCTGGATCAAGGTCGCTTCCACCAAGTCGCTGGATCGCCGCGGCCGTCCGCTGCAGATCAAGCTGAAGGGCAAAGTCGAAGCGTTTTACCGCTAAGCAACGCATTCAGCTGTCATCGAGGCCGATTTTCATCGGCCTTTTTTGCGTCCGCCGCTTGTTGTTCAGGCATCGCAGGCGACCAGCCCGGCCGCGGCCGCCATGGGCAGCCACAGCATGGCGTCGGCCAGTACCTCGTCCTGGGCCCTGCCGCTGGACTGCGCCGCCTGCCGCGCGCACTGCGCCAGCGGCGCGCCGCCAGCCAGCGCCTGCAGCCAGTAAAATTGCCAGGGCTGCAACTCTTGCATGGCAAGCCGGTAATGCATGCGCGTAATGGCGACAAAGGCGGGACGTGCCTCCGGCTGGGCCGGCACGGCGTCGCCGGGTGCGGCCTGCGCCCGCTGCCAGTAGTCGCACAGGGGAAACGACAGGGCCAGCAGCCGCGTGCACGGCGCCAGGCGCCAGGCAGGTGTATTTCCTAATAGCAAGTCCAATCCGGAAGGCAGTATGGGCGGCGCCAGCTTTTCCAGGCCCGGCGCCCTGCCCGCCTCGCTGCGCGCCCGTTCCAGCTGCGCCAGTTCCACGGGAAAGCGCAAGGCTGCCCCTTGCGCGCCGGCGGCACGCTGGCTGGCGGCGAGGAAATCGGCAAAACCGCCGCCCAGGTCGTACAAGGTCGCAGAAGCGGACGGGTGGCGCCAGACATAGGCGCGGGCAAAGAAGGCGAACAGCTCGTCGCCCATGACCTTGCGCAAGACGGGATAGTCGGCTTGCAGGCATTCGAGCAGGCGCAGCACATAGCCGTCCGCATGGATGTGCAGCGGCGCCGGCCCGCCCCTGGCCCGTTTCAATACTTGCTCCTGCGTCAAGCCATGGCGCTCGCTGGCCAGCTGGATGCCGCGCTCCGCGCCGCCCGGCGCCGTCATCGCCGTCAGGAACCACGCCTGCAATTGCGCCAGCGGTGCGCGGGCGTCGCCAGCCCCCTCCTCGTCCCCGGACGCGCTATGGCGCATGGGCTGCCTCCAGGTGAAAGCCCAGCGGCGCGGACACGGCGGCGGCAGCCGTGGCGGGCGCCGCATCGGCGAATTCTCCCCGTTCGGCCGCGCGCGCCTTGTCGAGTTCGGCCAGCAGCTGAGGATACGGGGGAATGCCGGCATCCCATTCCAGCAGGGCCGACACGCCGCCCGTCAGCCGCTGCGCCAGCGCGTACAGGCGCCAGACGGCGGCCGGCACGGGCGCGTCGTGGGTGTCGATCAGCACGGCGCCGCACACGGTAGGGCCGGCCAGGTGGATCTGCACGATGTGCGCGTGCGGCAACTGGCGGATGTAGGCGGCCGCGTCATAGCCGTGGTTATGCGCGCTGACGTGGACATTGTTAACGTCAAGCAAGAGCCCGCAACCCGTGTCCTCGGCCAGGCGGCCCAGGAATTCCCATTCCGGCATGCTGGACTGGGCAAACTCCACGTAGGTGCTGGGGTTTTCCAGGACCAGGGGACGGCCCAGGAATTCCTGCACTTGCCGCACGCGTCCCGCCACGTGGCGCAGGCTGGCCTCGTCCAGCGGCAGCGGCAGCAAGTCGTGGCTGTTGAGCGAGGCGGCACCCGTCCAGCACAGGTGGTCGGAAATCCACGCGGGCCGGAGCTCGCCGGCCAGCTGGCGCAGCTTGCGCAGGTAGCCGAGATTGAGCGGATCGCCGCTGCCGATCGACAGCGACACGCCATGCATGACGATGGGCACCTGCGCCGCCACGTGCTCCAGCACATGACGCGCATAGCCGTGGTTGTCGATGAAGTTCTCACTGATGATCTCGAACCAGTCCACCTGCGGCCCGTGGCGCAGGATGTGTTCATAGTGCGGCGGGCGCAGCCCCACGCCCAGGCCCAGGTTCGGCAAGCCCAGGCGTGGCGGCACCCCGTGCATGGCCCGCATCAGGTCGACGGCGGCAAGGCCAGGCGCAGGTCGGTGGGCGGCGGCGGCGCTCCCACCGGCGTGCCGCGCGCCGCCATCACCTTGCCATAGGCTTCCCAGGCCTTGTCGTAGACATTGTCGCCCAGCGCAAAGCTCATGGTCTGGCCCAGCGGAATGCTGCGGTGGTCGGGCGCGGGACCGAAATCGTACAGGGTCATGGTGGCGGGCTCGGGCGGTTCCTTGCCCGAGGTGTTCGGATACAGTTGCGAGGCCGAAATCGGCACGGCGCAGCCGCCGAAGCCGCCGCATTTGTTGTCGCTGGGCGCGCTGTAGACCTTGTCGGGCTGCGGCGGAGGCGGCGGCACGTAGCACGGCGTGCCCGGCGACGCGGCCAGCTTGACCGAATGGCCGCAGGACGAGCCGCCCGTATCGGCCTGGGCAAAGCCGCAGCCGCCCTGGGCGTGGCAGCCGTTGGAGCCGCGGCAGGTGTGGTAGACGGCCAGCGCGGCGCAGGTGGACGACGCTTCGCCCTCCAGGTGCATGCCCTGGCAGGCGTGGTACAGCACGCTTTTCTCGGCCAGCGGCACACCCGTTGCCAGGTTCGGCGCCTGGCCCAGCACCGCCCAGCAGATGGCCATGCGGTCGCCCGCGCCCACCATCGACGGATACGGGAAGTCCAGGTCCTGGTTCAGCCAGTACTTGTCCAGCACGGAAGTGATGCCATAGATGGCGCCCGTGGCGACCGTGCTCAGCATCCCCAAGGTGCCGCTGCTATCCTTCAGGCGGTTCAGGGCGCCCGCCACGGCCGCCGGCGCCGGGATATTCCTGGGCGCGGTGGCCGGGTTGTAGCGCTCGTTGGTCAGCATGGCCTCGCTCCAGCGGCCCCCTTCCTGGTGCCAGCCGGCCCAGGTTTTTACGGGCAGCATGGCCTTCACCTGGCCGAAACGCTCGTAGTGGTCGAACGGGGCGCTGTCGTGGCGCGCCTGCGCGTCGCGCGATTCGGCATCCTTGCCATTGTTCGCGTAGGACGGATAATCGCACTTCAGGGCGGCCAGGTCTTCGCGGTAGTCGGGCTGCACGGCCATCAGGCGCTGCGCCGCGTCGCGGCGGTAGCGCTGGATGGCCGTTGCGCTGCCTTCGCCCTGGTCCGTGATGGCCGCCATCATGTCGATGGCCTTGTTGAACGAGCCCGTCTGGCCGCCATCCTGGTCTTGCGGGCCGAAACAGGTGTCGAACTTGGGAAATTCCGCCCGCGCATGGCCCTGCACCTGGCTGTTGAACATGTCTTGCTGCACCGAACCGTTGACGAACAGCTTTTGCCACAGGGTCTGGCCATCCGCATATTCGATGCCGATGTAGCGCGCATAGCATTCGTACATGTAGCCGATGGTGCCGAACAGGGGCAGATCATGCACGTGCTTGCCCGGCGTCCAGCCCACGAACGGCACCTCGGGGAAATATTTGGTGTGGTTGTGCTTGTCGAACTCGGCCAGCTGGGCGCGGGCCTGCTCCTCCGGCTGCTCGATGGCGAGGAACAGGTCGCACTGGTTGGCGTTCAGCTCTTCCAGGTTGACGCGCACGTGGCGGTAGCCGGATGTGTCCTGCAAGTCGACGATGTGCGGGATCACCGTGCAGCTCTTGCCATAGCAAGTCCAGCCGTGGTCCTGCGATTGCAGCTCCGAACCCGTGAAGCATGGCGCCGTGCCGATGGCCGTGGCCAGGTTGGCCGCCATCTGCAGGTGCAGCATTTCCTGGATGAAAACGCTGAAGATGATATTGAAGGCCTTTTGCTCCGCCAGTTCGGGCCGGGCCGTGGTGCCCATGCCCGGCCACTGGCGGCCTTCGTAATACGTGATGCCTTTCGAGTTGATCTGGTGCGTGCCCTGGATCGAATACATGGTGGCCATGTACAGGGGAATGGTGAACAGTTCGACGCTGACGGCCGCCTGGGCGATGGCGCGCACGGCGGCCTTGTCGGTGTCCAGCATGTCGAGCGGACGCCTGGTGATGGCGGGCTGGGTGCTTCCTAAAACGGGCATTTTCATTCTGTATCTCCACAGGAAGGATGCGTTTCGGATATCGGGCCGCGCCGCGCCATCTGCGTGCGCCGATCACGGCACAGAAATCATACGCCTGAGAAAGATACTTTTGCGGCAAGATTTATGCGCCGATCCAGACATTGACCTGCGTCAATATCGCCGCCCTTACGCCGTGAAAATAGGCGTTTCAGGCGGTCATTCGATGACAATTGAATAGAATCGGCAAAACGCGCGCGTGTATAAGCGCCGCGCCGGTAAACGCCGGCGCGTGGCTTGCATGGTGATAGTCAGGCGCCGGGCGGCGGCTGGAAGGCGCAAAAGCCGGGCCACTGATCGCGGCTGTCGCATACTTTCAGGCAGCCTTTGTCATCCTTGAACGTGGCGACCACCTTGATGTGGAAACCGTATTTTGGCGTGGTGGCCAGGAAGGCGGACGGGCAGCTTTGCTCGTTGCTGAAACGGAAAGTGATTTCTTCGCGGCGGCCCTTGCGCTCAAAGCCCAGCATGAAGGTTTCATTGCTGTTCCACTGCGCCTTGCCCGGCACGCGGAAGCGGTAGCGCGGGCTGCCCTGCTGCTGGCCGTCGAGTTTCTGGCCGAAGACGCGGCTGCTGGCCGTGGCCGTTTCGACCTTGGCGATCGGATAGGGCACGGCAAACATGTAGGTGCCGGCAAAACCCTGGTCGAAGCCGAGGCCCTTCTGGTAAAACGGTACGACGATATGCGGCGCGCCCGTGTATTCCACGGTATTGCGGGCCGTTACGCGCGACGTCAGCTTGTCATCGGGCGCTTGCCCGAAGACCACGTCCAGTTCCAGCAAGGCTTGTTGCTTGTCGATGTCTTGCGCCAGATAATCCTGGGCGAATATTTCCCCGTGCACGCAGCCGGCCAGCAAGGTGGCGGCGAAGCAGCCGGCGATCAGTCCAGGTATGCTCATGGCTGTTCCCCCTCGGGCGGCGCGGAAATGAGGCCCAGCCCCGTCACCTGCAAGCCGTTCTTGCCCTGTTTCCATTGAAATTGCTGGCCGAACCAGGCCAGTTCCAGCTCGCGCTGGATGCGGTTCGAATCCGTGCGGCCCTGGCGCGCCTTGATGGCGGCGCCCGCCTGTTCAGCAGCGGCCTGCGACAAGGGCTTCAGCCACCGTTGATAGGTGTCGGGCGGCAAGGCCAGGACGCCGGCCACGCCGTCGTCGCGCGTGGCGACGACGACCTGCAAGCTGGTCGCCCTGCGGGCCAGATAGGCGCCGCGCCGGCTGTCGGGCGAGACGGAGACCAGCATGGCGGGCGCGTAATCGCCGGTGACGATGCCCGGCATGTCAAACCACAGCAGTTCGCCCGAGTCCGTGTCGAGCGCGCGGCCGTCGCGGGCAAACAGCAGTATTTCGCTGCGGCCCGGCTGCGGCACGCCCCATTCGGGGTCGCGCTCCGTGCGCACCATGTCGTCGCGCCGCAAAGGACTGACGGGGCGCATCAGCGGTTCGCCGTTCTGCACGCCGATCAGGATGGTGCCCTGGCCCGTATAGCCCTTGGTAAACGCCAGCAGCATGGGCTGGCCTTCGCGCCTGGCCTTGAGGGGCCGCACTTCCACCACTTCGCGCGCGCCGCCGGGCCAATAGCCGTGCTTGCGGAAAGACAAGTTGACGAGCGGGTCGTGGCGGTCGCGCGTGACGACAAAGTCGCCGTATTGCTGCATCACCGGCACGTATGGCGTTTGCGCCTGCGCGGCGGGCAAGACGGCGGCCAGCAAGCTGGCGGCGGCCGCCAGGCGGCATAAAGGAAGGAACGGCATGGCATCCTGCAAGGGTCGCACGGGGCGAAAGAGCAGCATCATAGACGATTCTTCGCTAGCAACACTGTCCGATAGGAAACATCAACGGCGCTGGATTTCGATCAGCTCGATCTCGAACAGCTTGGGCCACAGTTTCCCTGTGACAAACAAACGCTTGCCGCGCGCATCCCAGGCGATGCCATTGAGCACGGCGTCGGGATTGGCCGTGCCCCGCTGCTCGGGCGGCAGCAAGCCCGTCAGGTCGATCCAGCCGACGACCTTGCCGCTGGCCGGGTCGATGCGGGCGATCACGTCCGCGCCCCACACATTGGCAAACAGTTCCCCATCGACCATTTCCAGTTCATTCAGGCGTTCGATGGGACGGCCCTCGGCCTTCACTTCGAAGCGGCGCACCTCGGCCAGGGTTTTCGGATTGAGCACGCGGATGGCGGCCGTGCCGTCGCTCATGTAGACGAACTTTCCATCGCTGGCCAGACCCCAGCCTTCGCCCCGGTAGCTGAATTTGCGTTTCAGCTTGAACGTTTTCTGGTCGAACACATAGCCAGTCTGCGAAATCCACGTCAAGCCCAGGATTTCATCGCCCACGTCCGTGATGCCTTCGCCGAACACATTCTTGTCCAGCATGCTTTTCTGCAGCACCTTGCCCGTCGTCAATTCCACCTTGCGCAAGGACGACTGGCCGTTCTGGCCCGTGCTTTCATACAGATGGCCATCCTTGAACAGCAAACCCTGGGTAAACGCCTGGGGGTCGTGCGGATAGGTATTCTTGACAAAGTATCCATACACGGGAATGGCGGCCTGGGCGTAGCCCATTTCGCTCATCAGGCCCACGGTGCATAACAATCCCAGCAGCAGCGAGCCTGCCGTGCGTTTGATTTTGGCTGTAACCTTGGCGTTGATGTTCATCTGGTCGGACGGAAGTTGGCGAGCGCCTATTGTAAACGTGCCGCGTCCGTCATGCGCGCCCTGACGAGCTCCAGCCAGGCGCGGGCGGCGAACGACAGCCGCCCGCCGCGGCGCCAGGCCAGCATCAGATTCCATTCCACGGGCGGGCCGTCCAGGGGAATGACGGCAAACTGCGACGGTTCCAGGGTGTCGCAATACATCTTCGGCAGCAGGCAGATGCCCACGCCCAGCCTGACCAGCGAGGCAATAAAGTCCCACTGGCCGCTGCGGCCCGTGATGCGCGGGGCGAAACCGGCGCGCTGGCAGGCGTCCAGCACGATGTCGTTCAGGGCAAACGCGGCGCCATAGAAAATGAAGGGGCTGTCGGCCAGTTCGGCCAGGGCGACGGAAGCACGTCCCTGCCACGGCGAGCCGGGCGCGGCCAGCAGGCACAGCGGCGAGCGCACGAGGGGCAAGGCTTCAAAATCCTGCCAGGTGGCCGCATTGCCCGGATAGTCGAGCATGGTGCCCAGCTCCACCGTGCCCGTGCGCAAGTCGCGCTCGATCGCTTGCGTGCCGCTTTCATACATTTTCAGCTCGATGCCCGGATAGCGCTGGTGGTACTCGGCCAGCCACGGCGCCAGGGTGGAATGGGTTTGCGGCGACACGCCGACCCGTAATTCTCCCCGTTCCAGATGTTGCAGGTCACGCAACTCCACCTTCAGTTCCGCGTGCAGGGCCAGCAATGTATGCGCGCGCGAGAGCACCACCTTGCCCGCGTCCGTCAGGGTAAAACGCTTGCCCGCGCGATCCAGCAAGGCCAGGTCCAGCGACTGTTCCAGCTGGGCAATCATCTTGCTCACTGTCGGTTGCGTCACGTGCAGCCTGGCGGCCGCGCGCGTAAAACTGTTCTGTTCCACCACTTCGACGAAGTAGCGCAGGGAGCGGATATCCATGATGCATTCCAATATCGAATGATTTTCATGAGTTTAAGTCATTTTATCTTTTGATGTGGGGTCTCTACAATGAAAACTTCCCCCTGCCGTTTGAAAGCCTGCCGTGAAAGCCTTGCACTGTTCCACCGCCGCCCTGCCCGCCATCCCTGCCTGGCGCCAGCCCGCACAGACCGTGTGGCAAGTGGGCGTGCTGATCGCCGCCTGGTGGCTGGCCGATGAGGCCGCCTCCGCCCTGCACCTGCCGTTTTCCGGCGGGGTCGTGGGTCTGTTCGTGCTGGTGGCCCTGCTGCTGGCGGGCTGGGTGCGGCCTGCCGCCATCGAACTGGGCGCGAACTGGCTGCTGGCCAACATGCTGCTGTTCTTCATTCCGCTGGTCGTGTCCGTGGTGCAATTTACGCAACTGTTGAAGTCGCAGGGGCTGATGCTGTTCGTGAATATCGGCCTGGGCTTTGCCAGCGTGATGCTGGCCACGGCGTTGACGGTGGAATGGGTGTGCCGCTATGAGCGCAAGTTGCGCCTGCAGAAACTGCTGCGCCGGCGCGCCGCCAGGACGGCGGCATGAATACCCTGCTGTTGTCCCTGCTGTTTTTGCTGCTGACCCTGGTGCTGTTCTACGCCAACCAGGCGCTGCACCGCCGCCATCCGCATTTCCTGCTCACGCCCGCCATCTGCACCTCGGCGATATTGATCGTCATCGTGCAGGCGACGTCGACGCCGTTCGCCACGTATTTCGGCGAAACGCGCTGGCTGCCGTGGCTGCTGGGCCCGGCCACCATCGCCTTTGCGCTGCCCATCTTCCAGGAGCGCAAGCTGATCCGCAAGCACTGGCTGGCCCTGTCGCTGGGCAGCTGCGCCGGCATCGTTGCCTCGGTGGCCGCCACCCTGCTGCTGGACCGGCTGCTGGGCGTGCATGGCGACATGGCGCGCAGCCTGCTGGCCCGTTCCGTGTCGACGCCGTTCGCGCTGGAAGCGTCGCGCCACATGGGCGGCTCGGCCCAGCTGACGGGCATCTTCGTCGTAATGACGGGCTTGTTCGGCTTGATGCTGGGCAAACCGCTCTTGAAACTGCTGCCCTTGCGCATGCGCATCGCCCGTGGCGCCCCGTATGGCGCGGCCGCGCACGGTTTTGGATTATCCGTGGCGCGCCGGGTGGGCACGGAAGAAGGCGCCGTGGCCAGCCTGACGATGATTTTCTCGGGCGTCGTGACCGTATTGCTGGCGCCATTGCTGGGCAGATTGTTGGGCTAAAAACACCTATCAAAACCTACTGCGCGTCGTAATTTGCGGTCTGCGATGCTCACTGTACATTCGTACAGTTGCGCTTCTCGGCCACAACTTCCTTCCGCTCGCTACGGTTTTGTTAGGCGTATTAAGCCACCACCGCACGGGCGTTTATCGGGGATAATACGTCTTTCCCCATTCCAAGCAGCCGCGCCACGATGAAATACCCTGCAGTGCTTCCCTTCAGCGACATCCTGCCGCGCCTGAATGAATTCGATGCCATCATCGACGTGCGCAGCCCGTCCGAGTTCGCGGAAGACCACTTGCCGGGCGCCGTCAACCTGCCCGTGCTGGACGACGAGCAGCGCGTGCGCGTCGGTACCCTATATAAACAGACCAGCGCCTTCGAAGCGAAGAAGCTGGGCGCGGCGCTGATCGCCAGGAATATCGCGCAGCATATCGAAGACGGTTTCCTCGGCCATCCGCAGCACTGGAAACCCCTCGTGTACTGCTGGCGCGGCGGCAACCGCAGCGGCGCCATGGCGCATATCCTCGCGCGCATCGGCTGGCCCGTCACGCAGCTCGAAGGCGGCTACAAGGATTACCGCCGCCACGTGAATGCCGAGCTGGCCACCCTGCCCGAACGCTTCGACTTCATCAACGTGCTGTGCGGCCCCACGGGCAGCGGCAAGAGCCGTTTGCTGCAAGTGCTCGACAGGCAAGGCGCGCAAGTGATCGACCTGGAAGACCTGGCGGCCCACCGCGGCTCCGTGCTGGGCGGCTTGCCCGAGGCGGACCAGCCGGCGCAAAAAGCGTTTGAAAGCGCGCTGTGGCAGCAACTGCGCCATTTCGACCCGCAACTCCCCGTCTTCATCGAATCGGAAAGCAAGAAAGTGGGCCGTTTGCGCGTGCCCGATGCGCTGATGGACAAGATGCGCGCGGCCGCCTGCACGGATGTGCGCCTGGCCACGGAGCAGCGCGTGCAATTGCTGATGCAGGACTACGAGCATTTCGTCGGCGACCCGGCGCGCCTGAACGTGCAGCTGGCCCTGTTGACCCAGCTGCATGGCAAGGAGAAAATTGCCCACTGGCAGCAGCTGGCCACTTCCGGCCGCATGGCCGAGCTCGTGGAAGAGTTGCTGGTGCAGCATTACGACCCCGTCTACCGGCAATCGATCGCCCGCAACTTCAGCCGCTACGCCCAGGCGACGCCGCTGGTCTTGCCCGACATTTCAGAACATGCCTTTGAGCAAGCCGCGCGCGCATTATGTGCTATCGTCGGCGAACCCCGTGCCGCCAGCGCCGCATAAGCGCCGGTGCAGCTTTTAATGACTTCTTGAGCAGGATGACGACCATGTCCGATAGTGCAGCAACCCCCGATACCCCCATCCGATTGACCGAATTTGCCCATGGCGGCGGCTGCGGCTGCAAAATCGCGCCGGGCGTGCTGGCCGATATTTTAAAGGGCAGCGGCGGCTTTCCCCTGCCGAAGGAATTGCTGGTCGGCATAGAAACCTCGGATGACGCGGCCGTCTACCAGCTCAACGACGAGCAGGCGCTGATCGCCACGACGGATTTCTTCATGCCCATCGTCGACGACCCGTTCGACTTCGGCCGCATCGCCGCCACCAACGCCATTTCCGACGTGTACGCCATGGGCGGCACGCCCATCATGGCGCTGGCCCTGGTCGGCATGCCGATCAACAAGCTGCCCGTGGAAACCATCGGTCTCATCTTGAAAGGCGGCGAAACCATCTGCGCCCAGGCCGGCATCCCCATCGCGGGCGGCCACACCATCGATTCCGTCGAACCGATCTATGGCCTGGTCGTGCTGGGCCTGGTCCACCCCTCGCAGGTGAAGCGCAACGCGGGCGCGCGCGCCGGCGACAAGCTGGTATTGGGCAAGCCGATCGGCGTGGGCATCTTGTCGGCCGCGCTGAAAAAGAACGCGCTGGACGCGGACGGCTACGCTTCTTTAATCGACAACACCACCAAATTGAATACCCCGGGCAAGAAACTGGCCCTGCTGGACGGCGTGCATGCGCTGACGGATGTGACGGGCTTCGGCTTGCTGGGCCACACCCTGGAACTGGCGCGCGGCGCCAAGTTGCAGGCGCGCATCGCCATGCACGACGTGCCGCTGCTGCCGCAAGTGCAGCAACTGGCACAGAACGGCAACATCACGGGCGCCTCGAACCGCAACTGGCAGGGTTACGGCGCGCAAGTGGCGCTGGACGACAGCCTGAGCGCCATCGACAAGGCCATTTTGACGGACCCGCAAACGGCCGGCCCCCTGCTGGTGGCCTGCGCGCCGGAAGCCGTCGAGCAAGTACTGGCGATTTTCCGCGCCGAAGGCTTTGGCGACGCCGTCGTCATCGGCGAGATGCAGGAAGGCAGTACCGGGGTTTCCGTAATCTAATGAATATTTTTTGCAAAGGCAGTCCCATGACCACATTCTCGAACTCATTTAGCAAGTTCCCCGCCATCCTGGCCACCGTCGCCGCCACCCTGGCCATCCACAGCGGCCTGGCGCAAGCGCAGCAAGTGCTGCGCGTCTCCGCCATCCCCGACGAAGCGCCGACGGAATTGCAGCGCAAGTTCAAGCCGCTGGGCAACTACCTGGAGAAAAAGCTGGGCATGAAGGTGGAATTTACGCCCGTCACCGATTACGCGGCCTCCGTCGAAGGCTTGATCAATAACAAGCTGGACATGGTCTGGTTCGGCGGTTTTACCTTCGTGCAAGCGAACGTGCGCAGCGGCGGCAAGATCGTGCCCCTGGTGCAGCGCGAGGAAGACACGAAGTTCCGCTCGGTATTTGTTACCACCAGCAAGGACATCAATCAATTGTCCGACCTGAAGGGCAAGAATTTCACGTTCGGCTCGGAATCGTCGACCTCGGGTCACTTGATGCCGCGCTACTACTTGCTGGCCGCCAAGATCAACCCGGACACGGACATGAAGCGCATCGCATTTTCCGGCGCGCATGACGCCACCGTGGCGGCTGTGGCCGGCGGCAAGGTCGATGCAGGCACCTTGAACATTTCCGTGTGGGAAAAGCTCGTCGAAGCGAAAAAGGTCGATCCAAGCAAGGTGCGCGTGTTCTACACGACGCCAGGCTACTACGATTACAACTGGAGCGTGCGCGCCGACATGAACCCCGTCGTGCGCAAGAAGCTGACGGACGCCTTCCTGGCGCTGGACCCATCGACGGCCGAAGGCAAGGAAATCCTCGAACTGCAGCGCGCCACCAAGTTCATCCCGACCAAGGCCGAGAACTACAAGGATATCGAAGCGGCTGCGCGCGATGCCAAGTTGTTGAAGTAACTGCTGAAACTTGCCGGATGGCGTCCTGCGGACGCATCCGGCACACTCTCCCACACCGAAATCTCGCATGACATTCCAACTTCACAAGGTCAGCGTCCACCACGCGGGCGCCGCCGGCAATGCGCTGGCCCTGCGCGACCTGGACCTGGACGTGGCCCAGGGTGAGCAGATCGCCCTGATCGGCCCGTCCGGCGCCGGCAAGACCAGCCTGCTGCACACCTTGGCGTGCGCGCTGCGTCCCGAATCCGGCACCTTGGACATCCTGGGTATTTCTCCCTGGAAAATCGGCAGCGCCGAGCGCCACGCCTTTCGCGCGCGCCTGTTCCTGGCGCCGCAGACGCCGCCGCTGCCGCCGCGCCAGCGCGTCGTCAACGCCGTGCTGGCGGGCCGCTTGCCCCAATGGAGCTTGTGGACGGCCATCCGTTCGCTGCTGGCGCCCGTCGACCCGCGCGCCGCGTGGGAAGCTTTAGGTAAATTCAACCTGCAGGATAAACTGTATGCGCGCGTCGACCGCCTGTCCGGCGGCGAACGCCAGCGCTGCGGCATGGCGCGCGCGCTCGTGTCGGATGCGCAAGTGTTCCTCGTCGACGAACCGCTCTCCGCGCTCGACCCCACGCTCGCCTTGCAAACGATCCACGTGCTGCAAGCGGAAGCGACGGCGCGCAACGCCACCCTGATCTGCAGCCTGCACCAGGTGGAAATCGCCCGCGCCTGCTTTACGCGCATCGTCGCCTTGCGCGACGGCAAGATCGTCTTCGACTTGCCCGGCGCCCAGGTCAGCGACGCCATGATCGCCGAGCTGTACCGCAACAAGGCGGATACGGCGCCGCAGTTCGAGGCCGTGGAAACGCAGCTGGACGCCGCGAGGCCCCTTTGCTGAAATCCGCCAACGCCGCGATGCCGCGCGACCCCGCCTGGCGCGGCCGCCTGACCGGCGCCGCCATCGTGCTGCTCGTGCTGTGGCCGATGCTGGTGCAGGCGGAATTCAAGCCGTGGATTTTATGGGATGCGCAAAGCCTGGCGGCCACCTGGCAATTCCTTGCCAGCTTCGTGCCGCCCGCCCACTCGCTGGAATTCCTGCAACTGGTGGCCATTTCCAGCTGGGAAACCATCGCCATGGCCACGGCCGGCATGGCGCTGGCCATGCTGGGCGCCATCCCCCTGACCTTGCTGGTGACGGAGCGCCTGTCGATTTCGCGCCTCGGCTCCGGCCGGGTGGCGCCCCTGGCCGCCGCCCTGCGCCACGCGGTCCGCGCCTTGCTGGTGCTGCTGCGCAGCGTGCCGGAACTGGTCTGGGCCTTGTTATTGGTGCGTATCGTGGGATTGGGGCCGACGGCGGGCGTGATCGCCATCGCCCTCACCTATTGCGGCATGCTGGGCAAGGTCTACGCGGAAATCCTCGAATCGTCGGATGCGTCCGCTTGCAACGCGCTATTGCACAACGGCAGCGGCCGCCTGAAAGCCTTGCTGTACGGCGCCCTGCCCGAATCGGCCGCCGAACTGGTGTCGTACACGATCTACCGCTGGGAATGCGCGATCCGCGGCTCCGTCGTCATGGGCTTTGTCGGCGCGGGCGGCCTGGGCCAGCGCATGGATGAATCGATGAAGATGATGGCGGGCAGCGAGCTGGCCACCATGCTGATGGTCTTCGTGCTGCTGGTGGCGGGCGCCGACGCCGTGTCCGCCATGTTGCGCCGGAGGCTGGCATGAAGAGCGACACGTCCATGCTGCCTGCATTGCCTCCTCCTGCGCCTGTGCGCTGCTCCACCTGGGCCTTGCTGGCCGGTTTGTTGCTGCTGGTCATCGCCAGCTTCGCCACCCTGCCCCTGAAATGGGGAGAGTTCTTCAGCGCGGACGCCGTGCGCACGAGTGCCGACTTCCTGCACGGCTTCGCCCCGCCCGAGCTGGCCAGCCCCTTCCTGATGAAAGTCGGCGTGGCCACGTTCGAAACCCTGGCCATGTCGGCCATCGGCACGGTCATCGCGGCCGTGCTGGGCGCGCTGCTGGCCCTGCCCGCCAGCGGGCGTTTTGGCACCGTGGCGCGCAACGCGACGCGCGGCGTGTTGAATGTGCTGCGCTCGATCCCGGAACTGGTCTGGGCGTCGATCTTGCTGATCGCCGCCGGCCTGGGCCCGTTCGCGGGCACCCTGGCGCTGGCGCTGCACACAGTGGGTGTGCTGGGCCGCTTGTTTGCCGATGCCTTCGAGAATTGCCCGCCCTTGCCGGCGGCGACCTTGCGCATCAACGGCGCGCGCCCCGCCGTGGCCTTCCTGTACGCGACCTTGCCGCAATGCAGCCCGCAAATGATGTCCTACACCCTGTACCGCTGGGAAAACAATATCCGGGCCGCCGCCATCCTCGGCGTCGTCGGTGCGGGCGGCCTGGGGCAGATGCTGAAATACCATCTGTCGCTGTTCCAGATGCAGAACGCCGCCACCGTCATCGTCGCCATGCTGCTGATGGTGGCCGCCGTCGATGGCCTCAGCTACCTGCTGCGCCGCGCCATGACCCGTTAATTGTCACTTTTCGCAAGGATCGCCCATGTCAGGCTGGTGGACCATTATCTCGACAGAAACGCCGGAACAGCTGGCCGACATGACGAAAATCAACAAGGATGCATTTCTCGCCACCTGGGAAGCGGGCCTGTTCGGCGCCGACTGGATCGCGCAGCTGTGCACACAAGGCAAGGCGACCCAGCTGTCGTCGAACGGTTTTCCCAACCGCTACACGGCTTCGGCGGACGTCATCGCGCCCCTGCTGCAGGCAGGCATTGCCGAAGCGCAAGATGGGGAATTTCCGCAAGATACGCTGACGGGCTGGCCCGGCAGCATCACCGTGCATCCGGAGCGCATCGCCGCCTGCCAGGCCGGGCAATTGCTGACGATCGAAGTGTGGGACCAGTCATGACACAAGCGTTGATCATTCGCAAGGAAACCGCGGCCGACGTCGACGCCATCGACCACCTCACGCGCGACGCCTTTCTGCATGCGGAACACACGGACCATACGGAACAGTTCATCGTCAATGCCTTGCGTGCCGCGAGCGCCCTGAGCGTGTCGCTGGTGGCCGAACTGGAAGGCGCCATCATCGGCCACGTGGCCGCCTCCCCCGTCAGTATCAGCGATGGCACGCCGCGCTGGTATGGGCTGGGTCCCGTTTCCGTTGCCCCTGGCCATCAGCAACAGGGCGTGGGCAGCCAGCTCATCAGGCAATTGCTGAACGACTTGCACCAATTGGGCGCGGCTGGCTGCGTGGTGCTGGGCGATCCACGGTATTACGGGCGTTTCGGCTTCCGCGCGGACGCTGCCTTGACCCTGCCGGGCGTGCCGGCGGAGTATTTCCAGACACTGCATCTGGCGGGGTCCTTACCAACAGGCAACGTGACCTACCACCGCGCGTTTGAGGCCAACAGCTAGGCAAAGTCTTACGCGCATACAACACTGCAGCATGCACGGGCACCAGCAAGGCATTGATGCTGTTAATATTGCCAAATACTTAAATGACTGGCGCCATCCATGGATGCGCGCCACGCCATTCAAGCATGACGGACGTCTTTCCCGCCTATGCGGGCCACCCTTGCATGGAATTGCCGGCACCATGAAAAAATTGTTTTTTGGTATTACCACCGCCTGCTGCGCGCTGCTCACCAACGCCAGCGCCGCGCCTGTCGAAGACTTTATCGGCACTTGGAAACTGGAACGCACCACCGTCCCGAACTATGTCGTCATCAAGCAGGAAGGCGAGCGGCTCGTGGCGCTGCGCTATGCGCGCAATGTCCTCACCAACAAGATCGTCGAACGGCGCTTTCCCGCCAGCTATGCGAACGGCGACATCACCATCGCTGCGGGCGAGACAGTCATCCAGGCGCGCAGCGTGAACGACGTGGCGACCGTCACGATGCTGGCGGAAGCGTACAAAAAGATTTCCTCGTCCACGGCCGTGCCCACCAGTGAAGAAATGTCACAGATTTGAGCCACATCGTCATCCGCCCCACCAGCGCCGCCGATTGGCCGGCGCTGAAGTCCACGCGCCTGGCCGCCCTGCTCGACGCCCCCACGGCCTTTGGCGCCAGCCACGCCAGCGCGGCCGCTTTTTCGAACGCCGACTGGCAGCAACGCGCCGTCAGCACGCCGCAGCGCACGTTTTTCCTCGCCTTTGACGCAGAACAACCCATCGGCCTGGCCGCGCAAGTGGTGGCCGGCAATGGCGAATGCAACTTGATCGCCATGTGGGTACATTCCGAATATCGCGGCCTGACCGTGGCGCAAGGGCTGGTCGAGGCCGTGAAACGATGCGCCGTCGGCAATGGCCACGCGCGGCTGGTGCTTGACGTGGCGCCGGAAAATACGCGCGCGGCTGCGTTTTACCAGAAACAGGGCTTTGTCTTTTTACCGGAATGGGAAGCGCTGGAAAGCCATCCCCATATCCGCGTGCAGAAAATGGAATGGCTGGCGGTGGCATGAGTTCGATCACTGCGCGTAGCGGCCATTCTTGCGTCCCTCCGAGGATGAGTCGTGCTTGACTGGATTTTTGACGGCATCGTCTGGATCGTTCGTCTGCTGATCTATAACCTGTTAGGAACGGTCATTGAAAAGCTGTTCTATTGGCCGGGCTGGGCAATACTACGGCTACTCACGCTGGGCCACTACCCGCCGGCGAGACCGTTGCCGCATAATCGCTTTGCAGTCGCCCTGTTTGCAGCGGTAGTCATCGCTTCCGGCCTGTTGATGGCATTGACGTAATACAGTGTTTTATCAAATTAAAGGGCAACAGCAAGGAATGCCCGCATCCGGGCCCGGATGCCCTGTTTTCCTTCGCGCTGTGGCGATAATAATGTTTCATGCACTGCTCATCAGAATAGAGACGGAATTTCATGTGCCGCTGTAAAGAACTACCATTGGCCATTGCAGATCTCGGCGACAGGAAAAAACGCTTTGATTATCAAGGTGCACAGGCATTTGCTGCCTATTTTCAGGAACTGGACACGGAAGACTTCTCACCAGCACTCGACCATGAAAGGTCTCACTATGTGTGCAACATATGTTCGCAAAAATGGTATGTGGAATGCGCACCTGAGCAGACAAGCTGGCCCCTGTTTGCCATGAAAGAGGTGGCGGACACGCTGACCTGGAAGTCGGCCAGCGTGGCGGCCCAGAAGGCTTTTCTGGAGGTGCTTGCACATGGTGGATTTTCCGGGGAACCGTGCTTGTTTAAAAATTGCACCGGATTGGCCTTGAACGGGCGTTTCGTTTGCTACGCACACCTGCAGTAATCCGCCAAGAATGCCCCGCTGGAGAATTTACCATCCTTAAAAATTAATGGATTATGCCGAAACATAAAGCACTTGCCGAAGGACTTGCACTGGTCTTTCAAGGTATCGCACATCTCGACTCGACATTTCCAAACCGGAAATTTACTGTTGATGGCCGCCTTGTGGGGGATATTGGAGAGATCATTGCCTCGCTTGAATATGACGTGATGCTCGACGAAGTATCACAGCCCCTCTACGACGGAGTCAGCAGCGATGGAAAACGTGTGCAAGTAAAGGCAACTTTCAAGGATAGCCTGACCTTCAAGGGAACACCCGATTACTTTCTCGGTTTTAAGCTCTTTCCCGATGGAAATTACGAGGAAATATATAACGGTCCGGGCAGTATCATTTATGACAGATACGCGCATCGACGCGGAATCGGCACAACTTTGCTTTCTTTCCCCAATGTCGTTTTAAAGCAGCTTTCAAGTGCGGTAGCACCCGGTTCAAGAGTGCGGAAACGCGACATGCAAGCGGATGAAGATGGTCATGAAGATACGCAATCGACCAGGCACGACATTATCTGCATATGAATAGCTTGAATGTTATTTAAAGGAATTACTCATCACAGTTCCCGAAATATTTTTCCGGCAACCCGGATGTTGCAATTCCAACCCGCAGGACTTGCCGTCCTTGCCAGGCGCTCTTTCCCGGCCAATAAATAACTACCCCTGCCATCTGGCGGAAAAGAGTTGAGTCACGGGATTCTGAAAAGAGCGTGCTGCATTTTTGCGTCGCCATGCGAAAAAACAGCTGATTCAAGCATTCCATTGCTCCAGATTGACACTCTGTCCTAAAAATCCCCATTCATCGCCATTCTTTTCTACACTTATGTTTCCTTGAATGGGCAGGAAAAACAGACTGCTCTGACTTGATAAACAATGACGTGAGAGGCAAATGAACAGGATGAATATGCGTGCAATCGCCGGACTTCTGCTGTGTGCATGCGGCACCGCCGTCCACGCCCAGGCTGATGTAGAACAAGCCGTGGCGACGGCCGTGGAACAGGCTGAACCCGCTGCGGCGGCGTCCGTCAATGTCAAAGGCATCCGGGATCCGGACTGGAAACCCTACAGCGCCATGCTCAAGGGCGTCAAACGCTTCGAGGAAAAGCACGGCCTGGCGCCTGGCGCCGAATTGCGCTTCATCCTGGAGCCGCGCCATGCCGATGTCGACATGCACGCCATTGCGCTGCGGCTGGAAAGCGACGAGGCGGGTATGGCGATACCGCTGGGAGAGCGCAATATCTTCACCTTGCCTGTGGAACAGGGTCCGCTGTATGAGAAGGCCGAGCTGACCGTGAACCGCAAGGCGGGGTCCGTCAGGTGGATACCCTACGTCAGGAGCGCGGCCACCAGCGACACGCTGCGCCGCCTGGGCGACCTGCGGCTGGCGTGCGAAGTGCATTGGGCCATCGACAAGGAAACCTTGCCGTTTGCGATGCGTACCACGATGAGCGCATTGGGCGGGCCCTGCAATTTCGTGTCGCAAAAGGGCACCTACAGCTTTTCCGAACCACGGCGCATCACGGCGGCAACGATCAGTTTTAACGGCAAGAGCGCACCCGTGCCCTTCAGCGGAACGTCGTTCACGCCGCCGCTGCGGGAACAGGACTGGGGCGACGACAGCGTGCTCGAACTGACGTTCGCCGATGACTAGCTGGCGCGGCGCCCTACTTCACCCGCTGCTTTTCCAGCTTGCGCGCCAAGGTGCGCCGGTGCATGCCCAGCCGGCGTGCCGTTTCCGAGATATTGAAATCCGTCTCGGCCAGCATTTCGTGGATGCGTTCCCATTCCAGGGTCTTGATGTTGGTGGCGCGGTTCGTCAGTTCGATGTCGGCGTTGCCGGCCACGTGGCCGAAGGCCGCTTCGATGTCGTCCGTGTTCGACGGTTTCGCCAGGTACTGGCAGGCGCCCAGCTTGATGGCTTCGACGGCCGTGCCGATGCTGGCGTAACCGGTGAGCACGACGATCAGCATCTCCGGGTCGTGCTGGTGCAGCATCTGCACGCAAGCCAGGCCGGAGGTATTGCCATTGAGTTTTAAATCGACGACGGCGTAGTCGGGGCAATGCTGCTCGAGCAAGGCGCTCGCCTCGTCGAAATTGGTGGCCAGGATGACCTGGTAGCCGCGCCGTTCGAACGAGCGGCCCAGGGTGCGGGCAAACGCGGCGTCGTCTTCCACGATCAGTAACAGACGGTCATCCTGCATGGTGGTCGCTTTCTCTTTCCAGTTTGATGGCCGCCAGCGGCAAGGCCAGGTGCACCACCGCCCCGCCCTGCACCCTGTTGCGCGCCGTCACCGTACCGCCCAAGGTACGCGCAACATTCACCACGAGGAACAGGCCGAGGCCGCCGCCGGGCTTGCCCTTGCTGCTTTGATACGGTTTGCCCAGGTGCGTCAGCATCGACGGCTCGAAGCCGGGACCCGCATCGGTAATGACCAGGTGCAAGGCATCCGCTTCGCGCGTCGCTTCGAAGCGCAGCCAGTCGGGCGACGCTTCCAGCGCATTGTCGAGCACATTGCAGATGGTTTGTTTCAGGGTCGAATCGAAGACGACGGGCACGTCGTGCTCGATGCGGTTATCGTACTCGAAATCCTGGATCGGGCGGCTCGTGCGCCACTCGTCGACCAGGTCGTTGAGGAAGGTGTTGATCGTCGTTTTCACGGACGATTCGCCGCGCGCTTCACCCGCCGACAGCAAGATGCCGCTGACGATGCTCTTGCAGCGCTGCAATTGCGCCTGCATTTCCGTGATTTCTTCCAGCAATTCGCTGTTCTTGCTCAATTCCGGCATGCGGCGCCAGTCGCCGAGGATGACAGACAGGGTTGCCAGCGGCGTGCCCAGCTCGTGCGCGGCGCCCGAAGCCAGCAAGCCCATGCGGATGATGTGCTCTTCTTCCGCCGCGCGCTGTCGCAAGTCGGCCACCTTGGCGTCGCCGGCGCGCTGGTTGCGGTTGATGCGCGTAATAAACACCACCAGCAAGGCGGCGTTCAAAATAAAACAGATCAGCAAGCCTTGCACGTACAGGCTGGAAAAGCCCCGTTCCGGGTCGATCGGCAGGATCAAGGGGCCGGGCAACAAGGCCAGGCCCGCCAGGCACAGACTGGTGATGGCCACCATGATCCACGTCGACCACACTTCCAGCAGGACGGCGCTGAGGATGACTTGCAATAAGTACAGGAAGGCAAACGGGTTGCTGATGCCGCCGCTCAGGTAGAGCTGGGCCGTCAGCACGGTGACGTCGACCAGCAGAGCGAGGAACAGGGCCGTGTTGGACACGGGCTGGCGTTCGTGCCAGCGCAGCAGGCTGGCTAAATTAAAAGCGATGAGGCAGGACAGCACTTCGAGCATGTAGGGCACGGGCAAGGCGATGCCCAGTCCCACGCCCACGCCAAAGATCGTGCTGATCTGGCCGATCACGGCCAGCCAGCGCAGCTGGATCAGCAGCTTCATGTTCTGGTGGCCGGCCGGATGTTCCATCTCGGCCGCCACCGCACCGCGTTCTAATACCTCGCGGTTGGGCAGGATCTCAATCCTGCCCGGCATGGTCGCTTTCTTGCGATAGATCAAGGTGCTGTTGGGACAAGCTGGCCTTGCGCGCGCGGCGACGTTTGTCTTCGCGCACGATCCACCAGCTGATACCGGCTACCATCAAGGCCAGGGTGAACCATGTCAAGGCGTACACGAGGTGGCTGTTGTGGAAGGAAATCACGGTCAGCCCGCCGACGGGAGCGTCGGCAGCCGTTTCCGACTTTGCCTTCGCATCAACGAAGTATGGCGCCACGTTGGTCAGCATGTGCGAGGCGCCGATGGCGGCCACGTCGCGCGAATACCAGTGCTGCGTGGCAGGACTATTTTCGCGCAGGAAACCGCCGCCCGTCTCGCTGACGCGCAGCAAACCGTCCACGTGGACGATGCCGGCCGGCGTGCCGGCGGCGATGCCTTCGCGTTTCGGCACGAAGCCGCGGTTGATCAGCACGGTGCTGCCATCGGCCAGGCGCAAGGGCGTCACCAGCCAGTAACCGCTGCCCAGTGCCGTCGTTGCTTGCACCAGGGTATTGAAAATGGGGAGATACGTACCGGAGAGTCGCACATGGCGGTATTCATCCGTTTGCTGCGTGACACTGGCCCAGGCTGCGGGTCCAGGCGCGTCCGTTGCGGGCGCATGTACGCGTTGTTCGACGCGCTCGATCAGGTCAAGCTTCCAGAACAGGCGCTTGACTTGCCAGGTGCCCAGGGCACAGAAACCGGCAAATAAGATCCCCGCCAGCAAGGCCAGTGCAATTTTTGAATAATGCACAGCCATGCCGCGTGGGCCTGGCGCGGCATCTTGCGATGCGGCGCCAGGGGCGCGCCCGGTGTTGCTTGGGCGCGTATTACTCATCATGGAGCCGTTTTCGTATGCATGTACTCAGGCATCAGATCCGGCATCATGTTGTGGTTCATGTGGTACATGACCCACAGGGAACCGGCCATGGCAATACCCACGATCATGATGGTGAAGATCAGCGCCATCATGTTCCAGCCGCCTTCGGACTTGGTGTTCATGTGCAGGAAGTACACCATGTGTACCACCACTTGAACGGCCGCGAACGCCAGCAGGACCAGGCCCATGGTGCCCGAGTTGGTGATGGCTTTCGTCATCACCAGCCAGAAAGGAATGGCCGTCAGGATCACCGACAGGATGAAGCCGATGGTATAGCTTTTCAGGCTGCCATGATCGTGATCGTCATGGTGGTGGCTATCGCCGTGTGTGTGGTGGTCGCTCATGGCAGCACTCCCATCAGGTAGACAAAGGTGAAGACGCCGATCCAGATGACGTCCAGGAAATGCCAGAACAGCGACAGGCACATCATGCGACGGCCGTTTTCCGGGGTCAGACCATGCTTGTTCAACTGGAACATCAAAGTCACGAGCCAGATCACGCCGAACGTCACGTGCAAGCCGTGGGTACCGACCAGGGCGAAGAACGACGACAGGAACGCGCTGCGCTGCGGACCGGCGCCTTCGTGGATCAGATGAATGAATTCATACATTTCCAGCGACAGGAAGGCCAGGCCGAACAGGCCCGTGATGCCCAGCCAGACCAGGGTGCTGCGCAATTGCTTGCGCTGCATGGTCAGCATGGCGAAGCCGTAGGTGATCGACGACAACAGCAGCATGGCCGTGTTGACGGCCACCAGCGGCAGGTCGAACAGCGCGGCGCCCGTCGGGCCGTCCGCGTAGCTGCGGCCGACCACGGCATACGTGGCGAACAGACAGGCGAAGATCAGGCAATCGCTCATCAGGTAGAGCCAGAAACCCAGCAAGCTGCCGTTTTCCGGGTGGTGCTCGCGCACAAAGTAGCTGCGCGTGCTTGGTGCGGCGCCAGCGGCGCCGGTGTTATGGGCGATGGTATCAGACATGGCTGCTCAGCAATTTAGTATAAGCGTCTTCGGTACGGACCACTTCTTCCGCAGGAATGTAGTAATCGCGCTTGTAGTTAAAGGTATGGACGATGATGGTGACCATCATGATCACGAAGCCAACGCTGGCGACGAGCCACATTTGCCAGATCAGGCCAAAACCGACCAGTGCGGACAGTGCGGCGATCACGAAACCAGCCCAGGTGTTCTTCGGCATGTGGATCTTCGTGAAACCGGACGTCGGACGCTGGTAACCGTGTTTCTTCATGTCAGTCCATGCATCGAGTTCATGCACTTGCGGCGTGAAGGCGAAATTATAGTCTGGCGGTGGCGACGACGTCGACCATTCCAGCGTACGGCCGCCCCATGGGTCGCCGGTCACGTCGCGCAGGGCGTGACGGTTGCGGTAGCTGACGAAGAACTGGATCAGCATGGACGCGATGCCCAGTGCGATCGAGACGGCGCCAAACCAGGCGATGATGGTCCAGATTTGCAGCGATGGATCTTCAAAGTGGTTGACACGACGGGTCACGCCCATCAGGCCCAGCACGTACAGCGGCATGAAGGCCAGGTAGAAGCCGACGAACCAGAACCAGAACGAGCACTTGCCCCAGAACGCGTCGAGCTTGTAACCGAAGGCTTTCGGATACCAGTAGTTGATCGCCGCGAATACACCGAAGACCACGCCGCCGATAATCACGTTATGGAAGTGGGCGATCAGGAACAGGCTGTTGTGCAGCACGAAGTCCGCTGGTGGTACGGCCAGCAATACGCCGGTCATGCCGCCGATGGTGAAGGTGACCATGAAGCCGATCGTCCACAGCATAGGCAGTTCGAAGCGGATACGGCCGCGGTACATGGTAAACAGCCAGTTGAAGATCTTCGCGCCCGTCGGGATCGAGATGATCATCGTCGTGATGCCGAAGAAGGAGTTGACGCTGGCGCCCGAACCCATGGTGAAGAAGTGATGCAGCCATACCAGGTACGACAGGATCATGATGACGCAGGTGGCGTACACCATCGAAGCGTAGCCGAACAGGCGCTTGCTGCTGAAGGTGGCAACGACTTCCGAGAACACGCCGAACAGCGGCAGGATCAGGATGTAGACCTCTGGGTGACCCCAGATCCAGATCAGGTTGACGTACATCATGGCGTTGCCGCCCAGTTCCGTCGTGAAGAAGTTAAAGCCTGCAACGCGGTCCAGCGACAGCATGGCCAATACAGCCGTCAGCACCGGGAAGGCGGCGACGATCAGGATGTTGGTGCACAGTGCGGTCCAGGTGAAGACCGGCATTTTCATCCAGGTCATGCCTGGTGCGCGCATCTTGACGATGGTGGCGATCAGGTTGACACCGGACAATAGCGTCCCGACCCCGGCAATCTGCAAGGACCATATGTAATAGTCTACCCCCACGTCCGGACTGCCGACGATGCCCGACAGCGGTGGATACGCCAGCCAGCCCGTGCGGGCGAATTCGCCGACGAACAGCGAAGCCATGACCAGGGCGGCGCCCATGGTGGTCATCCAGAAGCTGAAGTTGTTAAGGAAAGGGAAAGCCACGTCGCGCGCGCCGATTTGCAGCGGCACCACGTAGTTCATCAGACCCGTCACGAAAGGCATCGCGACGAAGAAGATCATGATCACGCCGTGGGCGGTGAAGATCTGGTCGTAGTGATGCGGTGGCAGGAAGCCGGCATTGTCGCCAAAGGCGATTGCCTGCTGGGTGCGCATCATGAGCGCGTCGGCAAAGCCGCGCAGCAGCATGACCAGGCCCAGGATCATGTACATGATACCGATTTTTTTATGGTCGATACTGGTGATCCAGTCGCGCCACAGGGTACCCCAGACGCGGAAATACGTCAGTGCCGCAACGAGTGCGATACCGCCCAGGGCGACCATTGCAAAGGTCGCCAGCAGGATAGGTTCGTGAAATGGAATTGCATCCCAAGTCAGACGGCCGAATATAAGCTTCGTCAGATCAATATGGTCTAGCATTGTTACTCTCAGAGAAAAAAGGGAGGCGCCAGGCAAGCGGCGCCAGTATCTGCAGCGCAATGCGCTGCGGGATTCATGCAGTCGTTACTTGGCTTGAACGCCCTTTTCAACTACTGCATCGCTAGCGACTACTGCCGTTACGGCCGCTACCGGGCTATTTGCCATCGTCAATTTGTATGGCTCGACCGGCGTCACGCACAGAGCGTCGGAAACGATGGTGCGGTTCAGAATTGCCTTGTACAGATCGCTAGGTACGGCGCTGTAGCGGCGGACCGGGTCGCGTTCGCTAGGCTGGGCCAGCGACAGGTAGTCGTCGCGGTTCAGCGCGCCGCCACCGGCACGTGCCGATTCCACCCATTTGTCGAAGTCCGCATCATTCACGCCGTGGAACTTGAAGCGCATGCCCGAGAAACCGGCACCGCTGTAGTTGGCGGAAAAGCCCTTGTAGACGCCAGGCTTGTTGATGACGGCATTCAACTGCGTTTCCATGCCAGGCATGGCGTAGATCTGACCTGCCAGTGCGGGGATGAAGAACGAGTTCATGACGGACGACGCGGTGATCTTGAAGCGGATCGGACGATCGACTGGCGCGTACAGTTCATTCACGGAAGCGATGCCTTGTTCCGGGTAGATGAACAGCCATTTCCAGTCCAGCGCCACGACTTCGACGATCATCGGCTTGTGGCTGGCAGGAATCGGACGGTTGGCGTCGATACGGCTCAGCGGACGATAAGGATCGAGGGTGTGGGTGCTGATCCAGGTCAGCAGGCCCAGCACGATGATGATCAGCAGGGGCGCGCCCCAGATGATCAGCTCGAGGCGAGTCGAGTGGTCCCAGTCCGGCTCGTATTTGGCCGCGGTGTTGTTTTTTCTATAGCGCCATGCGAAAAGCAGGGTCAGGGCGATTACCGGAACGATAATCAACAGCATCAGCAATGTCGAGATGACAATCAGATTGCCTTGCTGAACTGCGATGTCTCCGGACGGATTCAGTACCACCGTATTGCAACCAGCCAACAATGCGAGAGGTAAAAGAAGCAGTCCGCGACGAACTTTTAATGAAAACATACAGGAAAATCCAGTACAGGGGATGAAGATATGGTACTGTATTCTCACTGGAGCGCGTTGGCAATTGGACGTTTTGTCCTACCCCTTGCTCGGATTTTCACTCGGTAGTTGCGGAGTTTTCCTACAGCTATCTATTGAATAGTCCTACTCCGGGCGTGAGACACCCGGGGTATGTTACGCGTTGGCCGAACTCGAAACTATATTGGAGACGATCATCATGTCCAGCACGCGCATACACAGCGGGGATGTACCCGCCGACTTTTCCCCTCACTCCCTGCGCGACGCAAGCGGGGCCGGCACGGTCGAATCGCATATCGACCCCGGTGAGATCGCCGTCGGCGTGATCATCGGCCGCGCTTCCGAATACTTCGACTTCTTTGTCTACGCCATCGCCTCGGTGCTGGTGTTTCCGCGCGTCTTCTTCCCGTTTGAAGAGCGCCTGGAAGGGACTTTATATGCCTTCCTGATTTTCTCGTTCGCCTTCATCGCCCGTCCGTTCGGCACCGTGATCTTCATGGAGATCCAGCGCCGCATGGGGCGCAGCGCCAAGCTGACCTTCGCCCTCTTCCTGCTGGGCGTGTCGACGGCCGGCATCGCCTTCCTGCCGACGTATTCCCACCTGGGCTTTGCCGCCATCATCTGGCTGTCCGTGCTGCGCATCGGCCAGGGCGTGGCCTTGGGCGGTTCGTGGGATGGCTTGCCCTCGCTGCTGGCCCTGAACGCGCCGGAAAACAAGCGGGGATGGTACGCCATGCTGGGCCAGCTGGGCGCGCCCGCCGGCTTCCTGATCGCCGCCGGCCTGTTCTGGTTCATGCTGACCACCCTGACGGATGAAGACTTCCTCGATTGGGGCTGGCGCTATCCGTTCTATGTGGCCTTCGCCATCAACGTGGTCGCCCTGTTTGCCCGTCTGCGCCTGGTGTCGACGAATGAATATGCGCGCCTGCTCGACGAACGCGAACTGCAGCCCGTGAGCGTGTTTGAAATGAGCCGCGGCCAGGGCCGCAACGTGCTGATCGGCGCCCTCGCCGCGCTGGCCAGCTATGCCCTGTTCCACCTAGTGACCGTGTTCCCGCTGTCGTGGATTTCCGTCTACCAGACCCGCTCCGCGCCGGACTTCCTGCAAATCCAGATGCTGGGCGCCGTGCTGGCCGCCGTCGGCGTGGTGATTTCCGGCTTGCTGGCCGATAAAGTGGGCCGCCGCACCACCCTGGGCGTGCTGGCCGTGCTGATCGCCATCTTCAGCGCCTTCGTGCCGACCCTGATGGGTGGCGGCAATACGGGCCAGGACGTGTTCATCCTCGTTGGCTTCAGCCTGCTGGGCTTGTCCTATGGCCAGGCAGCCGGCGCCGTGACGGCCAACTTCCCTGCCCGCTTCCGCTATACGGGCGCGGCCCTGACGTCCGACCTGGCCTGGCTGGTCGGCGCCGGCTTCGCTCCGCTGGTGGCGCTGGGCCTGTCAGCCAACTTCGGCCTCGCCTACGTCAGCTTCTACCTGCTGTCGGGCGCCGTCGCCTCGCTGGCCGCCCTGAGCCTGAACCGGGCACTGGAAATCCGCGACTGACATATATATAGTGTGCAGCGCGCACAGCACTGAAAAACGCCGGCTCCGTCCGGCGTTTTTTTCATCCCCGCGCCAGCTTGACGCCACGCTTCCTGGCCACGCTTACTGTATCGCCAGTTGCCGCCCGCCCGTGCCCTCCTTCTTCGGCAAGTCCAGCAGCAGCACCCCATTTTCATAACGGGCCTGTGCACCGGCCTCGTCCACCTCATGCTGCAGCACGAAGCTGCGGTATTGCTGGCCGTACTCGCGTTCGCTGCGCACGACCTTGCCGCCGCCGTCGCGCGTCACCCTTTCATTCTTGAGTTCGGCGCTGATGGAGACGCGGTTGCCATCGATGGACACCTGGATATCGTCTTTATTCACGCCTGGAATGTCCGCCTGCAACTGATAGGCTTGTTCGGTTTCGGCAATGTCGACGCGCATGCGCCCATTGCCCACGTCGCGTACATGCAAGGCGGGCGCGAAAAAGTCGCGCATGAATTCTTCCATGTCGCTGAAGGGGTCGAAACGTCCCAGCGGGTGCTGCGGATCGCGGTGGATCAAATGATTGGCCATGATGTCCTCCTGCATGGGCTGGCTTGCACACGGCGGCCGCCCGCAAGGACGCCGCCACCTCCTGCATCTTAGGATGACAACAGCCAATCTCTTTGATCTGCCTCAATCGAGGCCAGCTTGATTTTCCCGCCACTTTGATCTGTGCGTTGCCGCGCTTTGCACGGGCGTGCGAGTCGGCAATTGGGCGCAAGACTGTTATGCTAGCGCACGCCATACTTGACCACCAGAAAACTTGCATTTCAATTAAAATTAATTCTTTCGCGACAGCCTTACACGGACATGATGAATACCAAGACCCCGATCGATTCCTTCAGCTTTCGCCGCATCCTCGCCCGCAACGTCACCTTGCCGTTGGTCATCGGGGTCATCACGGCCCTCGTGTTCGTCGCCCTGATCGCCTACCTGCTGTCGGCCCTGCGCTCGGTCGAGCATTCCGAACGGGTGATCGGCAATGCGAACGAGGTCATGAAATTGTCCGTCGACCTGGAAACGGGCATGCGCGGCTACTTGCTGACGGGCGACGAAACGTTTTTGGCGCCATATAAATCAGGCAAGGCAAAGATCGCCGTCGAAATGAACACGCTGCTGGAACTGGTGTCCGACAGTCCCATCCAGGTCGACCGGCTGCGCCGCATCCGCGCGCTGCAAGGCCAGTGGCTCGATTATGCCGAAGGCGTGATCGCCCAGCGCCGCAGCAACCAGGAATTCCTCGCGCGCGTGCGCCAGGGCGAAGGCAAGCTGGAATTTGACGAAATCCGCCGCGAATTCCTCGCCTTCCTGTCCATGGAGCAGCGGCTGCGCCAGGAACGGGCCGATACGGCCGAAAGCCGCACCATGCTGGCCGTCGTGGTCTTCCTTATCCTCAGCCTGGGATTGTCGGGCTTGCTCGCCTACCTGGGACGGCGCGAGCTGCTGCGCCTGTCCGACATCTACAACGATGCGCTCGAGCAGCGCGGCAAGGATAACGACGTGCTGCAGGAGCAGGCGTGGCTGCGCACGGGGCAGACGGAATTGGCGGCCCACACGAGCGGCCAGCTGGGCTTGCCGCAACTGGGACGGCACGTGCTGGACTTCCTGGCCCACCGCCTTGACGTGGCCGTCGCCACCTTGTACGTCGTCGACGAGGATGGCAGCCTGCGCCGCACAGCCGTGTACGGCTTCAGCGACCAGGGCGTCAAGGACAAGCCCGTCTTCAAGCTGGGCGAAGGCCTGGTGGGCGAGACGGCGCGCGAAAAACGCCTCAAGCATGTGCAGCAGGTGCCCGAGAATTACCTGACCGTGACGTCGAGCCTGGGCCACGGCACGCCGCTGGAACTGGTCTTGACGCCCGTCAATAACGAAGGCGTCGTCAACGGCGTCATCGAACTGGGCTTCACGCATCCCGTCAGTGCCCGCGCCAAGGAATGGCTGAACCTGATTGCCGCGAATGTCGGCACGTCGCTGGAAGCGGCCCTGTACCGCCAGCGCCTGCAAAATGTGCTGGAAGAAACCCAGCAATTGAATGAAGAACTGGAAGTACAGCAGGAAGAATTGCGCACGGCCAATGAAGAACTGGGCGAGCAGTCGCGCGTGCTGGAACAGTCGCAAGCCCACCTGGAAGAGCAAAAGGCGGCACTGGAACAGTCGAACGAGCAGCTGGCCGTGCAGGCGCTGTCGCTGGACCAGAAAAACATGGCCATCGGCGAAGCCCATGCACAGCTGGAAGCGCGCGCCGAAGAGCTGCAGCGGGCCAGCCGCTATAAATCCGAATTCCTGGCGAACATGTCGCACGAACTGCGCACGCCGTTGAACAGTTCGCTCATCCTGTCGAAGCTGCTGTCGGACAATACCAGCGGCAACCTGACGCCGGAGCAAGTGACGTTTGCGCAAACCATATATTCGGCCGGCAACGATTTGTTGACCCTCATCAACGATATCCTCGACATTTCCAAGGTCGAGGCGGGCAAGCTGGAATTGACGCCGGAAGCCGTGCCCTTCGACGAGCTGCTCAGCAGCATGAAGATGCTGTTCGGCGCCCAGGCGCAGCAAAAGAAACTCGTTTTAGACGTCAAGGTGGCGCCGGACGCCCCGCCATCGTTCGTCAGCGACCGCCAGCGCCTCGAGCAAATCCTGAAAAACCTGTTGTCGAACGCCATCAAGTTTACCGATACGGGCAGCGTGTCGCTGCACGTGAGCACCGCTGCGGCCGGCCAGGTGCGTTTCCAGGTGCAGGATACGGGCATCGGCATCGCCGGCGACCAGCAGCACAAGATTTTCGACGCCTTCCACCAGGCCGACGGCACCACCAGCCGCCGCTACGGCGGCACGGGCCTGGGCCTGTCGATTTCGCGCGACCTGGCAGCCTTGCTCGGTGGCAGCATCGAGCTGGCCAGCACCCACGGCCAGGGCAGCACGTTCACCCTCGTGCTGCCGGCCGTCATGCCGGAACGCGCGGCGGAAGCGGTCACCGTGCCCGCCGCCGCGCCGCAGGCGCCCGCCAGAATCGCGGCCGCCGCGCCCAAGGCGGCGCCTGCCGCCAAGCCCGTGCCGCTGCCCACCTTCGAGGATGACAGGAATAGCGTGCCCGCAGCCAAGACGGGCCAGCGTTCCGTGCTGGTGATCGAGGATGAGCCGTCGTTTGCCGGCATCCTGTTCGACCTCGCGCATGAAATGCAATACCGCTGCCTGGTGGCGCACGGCGCCGACGAAGGCTTGCGCCTGGCGCAAGAATTCCTGCCCGACGCCATCCTGCTCGACATGGGCTTGCCGGATCGCCCGGGCTTGCTGGTCTTGCAGCAACTCAAGGAAAACCCGCTGACGCGCCACATTCCCGTGCACATCGTCTCCGGCAACGACCAGATGCAGGAAGCCATGCAATTGGGCGCCATCGGCTACGCCACCAAGCCGCGCACGCGCGAGCAGCTGAAGGAAGTGTTCCGCAAGCTCGAATCGAAGTTCACGCAACAGATGAAGCGCATCCTGCTGGTCGAGGACGACGAACGCCAGCGCGAAAGCGTGGTGCACCTGATCAGCGACGACGACGTGGAAATCACGGCCGTGGCCTTGGGCGAACAGGCGCTGGAATTGCTGAAAACACAGATTTTCGACTGCATGATCATCGACTTGAAACTGCCCGATATCCAGGGCAACGAATTGCTCGAACGCATGGAACATGAAGAGCTGTGCTCGTTCCCGCCCGTCATCGTCTACACGGGCCGCAACCTGAGCCGCGAAGAAGAAGCGGACCTGATGAAGTATTCGCGCTCCATCATCATCAAGGGCGCCCGCTCGCCCGAACGCCTGCTGGACGAAGTCACCCTCTTCCTGCACAAGGTGGAGTCGGAACTGTCGAGCGAGCGCCAGGGCATGCTGCAGCAGGTGCGCAGCCGCGAGCGCGTGTTTGAAGGGCGCAAGATTTTGCTGGTGGACGACGACGTGCGCAATATCTTTGCCCTGACGAATGCGCTGGAACAGAAAGGCGTGGTGGTGGAAATCGG
The DNA here is from genome assembly GCF_030397595.1 of Janthinobacterium sp. SUN033. NCBI lineage: Bacteria > Pseudomonadati > Pseudomonadota > Betaproteobacteria > Burkholderiales > Oxalobacteraceae > Janthinobacterium > Janthinobacterium sp. SUN033. The sequence continues at coordinate 1,018,910 of NZ_JAPQNV010000001.1, read as the reverse complement.
CCGCAACGGCTTCGAAGCCATCAGCAAGCTCAACAGCGTGGACGATATCGACCTCGTGTTGATGGATGTCATGATGCCGGGCATGGATGGCCTGGAAGCGACGCGGCTGATCCGCGCCGATGGCCGCTACAACAAGCTGCCCATCATTGCCATCACGGCCAAGGCCATGAAGAATGACCAGGAAGAATGCCTGCAGGCGGGCGCGTCAGATTACCTGGCCAAGCCGATCGACCTGGACCGTTTGTATTCGCTGCTGCGCGTGTGGATGCCGAAGATGGAACGCATGTGATGATGCGCCATGCCCGGGAGCGGCGCTGATGTCCCAGCGCACCACGGACGCGCAACTGCAGGCGCTGATGGACGCGATCTATCAGCGCTACAGCTATGACTTCCGCGACTACTCTTTACCCTCGCAGCGGCGGCGCCTGCATCAGGCACTCGAACGCCTGCATTGCGCCGACTTGCCCGCCTTGCAGCAACTGGTGCTGGACGATGCCGCCGCCTTTGGCAAGCTGCTGCAGATTTTGACCGTGCCCGTCACGCAAATGTTCCGCGACCCGGCGTTTTTCCGCGCCTTGCGCGAACAGGTGGTGCCCGTGCTGAAAACCTACCCGTCGCCGACCATCTGGGTGGCCGGCTGCTGCACGGGCGAGGAAGCGCTGTCGCTGGCCATCCTGCTGCACGAGGAAGGCTTGCTCGAACGCAGCACGATTTACGCCACGGACATCAATCCGCAAGCGCTGGCCACGGCCGCGCGCGGCGTGTATCCGCTGCACCGGCTCGATGAGTACGGCGCCAACTACCTGGCCGCGGGCGGCCTGGGCCAGCTGGCCGACTATTACACGGCCGAGCACGCCACGGCGCGCTTCCAGCAGCGATTGCTCGACAGGATCAACTTTGCCGACCACAGCCTGTCCACGGACAGTGTTTTTATTGAAACGCAATTGATTTGCTGCCGTAACGTACTGATTTACTTCAACAAAACCTTGCAGGAACGGGCCCTGGGCCTGTTCCACGACTCGCTGTGCCACCGGGGTTTCCTGGGCCTGGGCAGCAAGGAAAGCACGCATTTCACCCGCTTTGCCGCCGAATTCGAGCCATTGCCGGGTCCCGAAAAGCTCTACCGCAAGCGTGCGCCGTCGCACGCCGCTTCCCACTACGCTGGACGGCAAAGCCATGCCAGGAATGAAACATGATGAATGAAACAAGCACCAAACTGCTGATCGTCGACGACTTGCCGGAAAATTTGCGCGCGCTAAATGCGCTGATACGCGAGAGCGACCGCAGCGTCTACCAGGCATCCTCGGGCGAAGAAGCGCTGGCCCTGCTGCTGGAACACGATTTCGCGCTGGCCATCCTCGACGTGCAAATGCCGGAAATGGATGGCTTTGAGCTGGCGCAATTGATGCGCGGCACGGAAAAGACGCGCCACATCCCCATCGTCTTCGTCACGGCGGCCGGCAAGGAAATGAATTTCGCCTTCCAGGGCTATGAAAGCGGCGCCGTCGATTTCCTGCACAAGCCGCTCGACATCAATGCCGTGCAAAGCAAGGTCAATGTCTTCGTTGCCCTGCACCAGCAGCGCAGCGAAACGCGGCGCCAGGTGCAGGCGCTCGAGCACAGCCGCCAGCAGCAGGAAGCGCTGCTGAAGGAATTGCGCGCCACCCAGGCGGAACTGCAGCGCTCGCTACGGCTGCGCGACGAATTCATGTCCATGGTGGCGCACGAACTGCGCACGCCGCTGAACACGCTGTTCCTGGAAACGCAGATGCGCACCGTCAACCTGGAACGGGGCAACCTGGCCGCCTTCGAACCGGAAAAACTGGGCAAGATGGTGGCGCGCGACGGGCGGCAAATCCGCAGCATGGTGCGCCTGATCGACGACATGCTCGACGTGTCGCGCATCACCAGCGGCAAGCTGTCGATCCGCCGCGAAGCCGTCGACCTGACCAGCCTGGTGCGCCGCGTGGCGGACGACCTGGTCCCGTATGCGGCGGCCGCCGGCAGCGTGCTGGAAGTGCTGGCCTTCGAACCCATCCAGGGTTACTGGGACGCCTTCCGCGTCGAGCAGATCGTTGTCAACCTGATCAGCAATGCCGTGCGCTACGGCCAGGGCCAGCCCGTGGAAATCAGCCTGGCGCACACGCAGAACAGCGCCGTCATCGAAGTGCGCGACCATGGCATCGGCATCAATGCGCGCGACCAGGAACGCATCTTCGACGCCTTCGAGCGCGTCATCCACCAGGACCGCACGGGCGGCCTGGGCCTGGGCCTGTTCATCACCAAGCAGCTGGTCGACGCGCACGGCGGTGCCATCACCCTGCAAAGCCAGCCCGGCAATGGCGCCCTGTTCAGCGTCACCCTGCCGCTGGCCGGCAGCTGAGGCCCGCATGAGCAGCACTCCTGCCACCAGCAGCCAGGCCGGCGCCAGCGGCGTGGCCTTTCTGCTGCAACTGGAACGCCGGCTGCGCCTGCTGCAAGACACGGGCGAGATCCTCGCCCTGTCGGCCCAGCTGCTGGGCCAGCGCCTGGGCGCCCAGCAAGTGGCGTGTTTCGATATTGACCAGGTCCTGCAGTGCCCCACCCTGCAGCATGCGTGGAGCGACGGCCTGGCGCCGGGCGCCGCCGGCGAATATTTCCTCGGCGATTGCGCGGCAGGCTTGGCCGAGGCGCTTGCCGCGGGCCAGGCGCTGGCCGTCAGCGACGTGATGAATGACCCGCGCACAGCCCAGCCCGCCGCGCAAGCCACGTTTGCGCGCCTGGGCATCCGCGCCTTCCTGAACATTCCCATTGCCAAGGATGGCCAGCTGGCGGCCCTGTTCGTCGTTCACAGCCGCGCGGCCCGCCTGTGGCATGCGGACGAGATCGAACTGGCCGTGCAAGTGTCGGAGCGGGTCTGGTCGACCATTTTGCGGGCCCAGGCGGAAGCGCGCTTGCGCGCCCTCAGTGCCAGCATGGAAACGCAGGTGGCCGAGCGCACGCGCGAGTTCGGCCGCACCTGGAACGTGAGCCCCGATTTGCTGGGCGTGCTCAACCTCGACGGCTATTTCGAACATTCGAACCCCGCCTGGCAAGCCACCCTGGGCTGGTCGGCGGAGGAAATCCGCACGACGAAATTCCTCGAACTGATCCATCCCGAAGACTTGCCGCGCACCCATGCGGCCTGGGATGCGGCCAACCAGGGCCAGCCCGCCTTGCGCTTCGAAAACCGCTACCGCCACAAGCTGGGCGGCTGGCACTGGCTGTCGTGGGTGGCCGTGCCCGAAGGCGACAAGGTGTATTGCAGCGCGCGCGACATCACCGTGGAAAAGAAGCTGGAAGCGGACCTGGCCGCGCGCAACAGCGAGCGCGAGCGGCTATGGCGCAGCGCGCAAGACTTGATGGTGGCCATCGATGCCGAAGGCTGCTTTGCCGCCGTCAACCCGGCCGCCGGTGCCATCCTGGGCTGGTTGCCCGAGGAAATGCTGGGCCGCAGCATCTTCGACTTCGTGCTGCCCGAGGATGCCGCCGCCACGCGCCAGGCCTTGCTGCAAGTGGGCAAGGAATCCATGCCCAGCTTTGAAAACCGCTACCGGCACCGCGACGGCGGCCACCGCTGGCTGTCGTGGGTGGCCGCAATCGAAGGCGACCTGGTGTTTGCCACCGGACGCCACGTCACCCTGGAAAAGGAAGCGCAGAATACCTTGCGCCGCATGCAGGAGTCGTTGCGCCACAGCGAAATGGCCCTGCTGCAATCGCAAAAGCTCGAAGCGCTGGGCAAGCTGACGGGCGGCGTGGCCCACGACTTCAATAACGTGCTGCAAATTATCTCGGGCAATTTGCAATTGCTGCAGCTGGGCCTGGATAACGACCCGCTGGCCGCCAAGCGCATCGCCAGCGCCTCGGCCGCCGTGGAACGGGGCGCCAAGCTGTCGGCCCAGTTGCTGGCCTTTGCGCGGCGTCAACCGTTGAAACCGCTGGTGACGGACCTGGCGCAGCTGCTGCGCGCGACGGAAGAGCTGCTGCGGCGCGCCACCGGCGAAACCATCGAGACGCGTTTGCTGCTGGCCGACGACTGCTGGCGCGCCCTGGTCGATCCGCACCAGCTGGAAAACGTCATTCTCAACCTGGCCATCAATGCGCGCGACGCCATGGAAGGCGAGGGCCAGCTGACCATCGAACTCAGCAACAGCGTGCTGGGCAGCGACTATGCGGCGCGCCATGCGGACGTGGCGCCCGGCGACTACGTGCAGCTGGCCGTCTCCGACACGGGCACGGGCATTCCCGCGGAACTGCTGGACAAGATTTTCGAACCGTTCTTCACGACCAAGAAAGAAGGCGAAGGCACGGGCCTGGGTTTGAGCATGGCGTACGGCTTCCTGCGCCAGAGCGGCGGCCACCTGACGGTGGACAGTATGCCGGGCCACGGCAGCACCTTCCGCATCTACCTGCCGCGCTCGCTCGAAGCGGAAACGGAACTGCCGCTGCAGCTGGGCGGACCCGTGCTGGGCGGCAAGGAAACCATCCTCGTGGTGGAAGACGACGTGCAGGTGCAGACGACGGTGGTGGACATGCTGCGCGGCCTCGGCTACGTCGTGCTGCGCGCCAGCGACGGCGAAAGCGCGCTGGCCATCATCGGCAGCGGCGTGCCCATCGACCTGCTGTTTACGGACGTGGTGATGCCAGGCAAGGTGGCCAGCACGGCGCTGGCGCGCCAGGCCCGTGTGCTGCTGCCGCAGCTGGCCGTGCTGTTTACCTCGGGCTACACGCAGGACGCCATCATGCAGGGCGGGCGGCTGGAACCGGGCGTCGAATTGTTGAGCAAGCCATACCGGCGCGAAGACCTGGCGCGGCGCATCCGCCACTTGCTGGCGAATGGCCGCCACGTGACGGCCCTGCACCAGTACCGCGCGCAGCTGGCGCCGCAGCCTGCGCCGCCGCTGCCGGCAGGCCGCCATATCCTTCTGGTGGAAGACAATGCGGACGCGCGCGCCATGACGGGCGACCTGCTGTCCATGCTGGGGCACACGGTACTGGCCGTGGGCACGGCCGAGGAAGCCTTGCCCCTGCTGGACACGCCGGGGCTGGACCTGCTGCTGACCGATATCAGCCTGCCGCGGATGTCGGGCGCCGAGCTGGCCGAACTGGCGGCGCGCGAGCATCCCCGGCTGGAAGTGGTGTTTTCCACGGGCCACGCGCCGGCCAATTCCGGCGTGCTGGACCCGCAAGCGCGCTTCCTGGTGAAACCATTTACCGTCGAGCAATTGCAGCAAGCCTTGCTGCCGACAGGCTAGTAAACGTCGAGCCGGCGCGCCTTCAATGCGCCGGCCAGCTCTTCCAGGCCAAACGGCTTGCGCAGGAAGCGCGCGCTGGCGTCCTGCATCAGGCTGGCACCCCAATCGTGCCCGGAAGCAAATACCACATCCAGCTGCGGCCAATGCGCGCGCGCATGGCGCGCCAGTTCCAGGCCGGACATGGTGGGCAGGCTGATGTCCGTCACCAGCACGTCCAGACCAGGCAAAGCCAGCAGGGGCAAGGCTTCCTCGGCGCTGGACACGCCGTGCACGGTGTGGCCCAGCATATTGAGCATTTCCGTCGTCATTTCGCGCGCATCGTCATTGTCTTCCACCAGCAGGATGCGCCGCCCGGACGGGTCCGGTGCGCCGACCAGGCGGCGGTCGGCCAGCACGTGGCGGATGCGCCGCGCCAGGTCTTCGCGCTGATACGGTTTGCTCAACAATTCAACACCCGGATCCAGCCGCCCGCCCTGCATGATGGCATTGTGCGTATAGCCCGAAGTAAACAAGACGGCCAGTTCCGGCAGCAGCAGCCTCGCCTGCTGCGCCAGTTCCTTGCTGCTGACGGGCCCCGGCATGACGACGTCCGTAAACAGCAGGTCGATGGCCACGCCCGTGCCCAGCAGGGCCAGGGCCGAGGCGCCGTCATCCGCATGCAGCACGTCGTAACCGAGGCCGCGCAGCATGTCGACCACCGTATGTTGCACTGGAGCATCGTCTTCCACCACGAGGATGGTCTCGCTGCCGCCCAGCACGGGGCCCGTCAGGCCCGGCGGCGGCTCGGCCAGCGTTTCCAGCGAACGGGGCAGATAAATCTTGAACGTCGTGCCGGCGCCCGGCGCGCTGTGCACCTTGATGTGGCCCGCGCTCTGGCGGATGAAGCCGTAGGCCATGGACAGGCCCAGGCCCGTGCCCTCGCCTTCGCGCTTGGTGGTGAAGAAGGGCTCGAAAATCTGGTCGATCACGTCGCGCGCCATGCCGTGGCCCGTGTCGGTGATGGTCAGCAGCACGTATTGCCCTTCCAGCACGTCGGCATGCCGGCTGGCGTAGTCCGCATCGAGCGTGACGTTGCTCAAGGTAAAAGTGAGGCGCCCGCCCTTGTCCATCGCGTCGCGCGCATTGATGGCCATGTTCAGCAGCACGTTTTCCATCTGGTTCGGGTCGACCAGGGTATGCCACAAGCCTTCGCTGATGAAGGTTTCCTCGGCAATCGCTTCGCCCAGGGCACGGCGGATCAGCTCATGCATGCGGCGCAGCAAGCGCCCCAGGTCCGTCACCAGCGGCCGCAACGGTTGACGCCGCGCAAAGGCCAGCAGTTGCGACGACAGCTTGGCGCCCCGCTCGACGGCCGAGGCGGCCGAAGCGAGGCGCCTGGCCGCCTGCGGATTGTCGGCCACGGTCAGTTTCAGCAACTGCAAATTGCCCGAGATAATCTGCAGCACGTTATTGAAATCGTGGGCCACGCCGCCCGTCAGCTTGCCGATCGATTCCAGCTTCTGTGCCTGCAATAAAGCTTGCTCGCTGCGCACCAGTGCCAGCCGCGCCTCCTTCTCGTCCGTGACGTCGCGGCCGATGGCGTGGATCAGCTTTTGCGCCGGCACGGCCGTCCAGGAAATCCAGCGGTAGCCGCCATCGCGGCGCCGGTAGCGGTTTTCCATGCGCAAGGTGGGCGCGCCGTGGGCCAGGCGCGACAAGTCCTTCAAGGCCGCCATGCGGTCGTCGGGATGCACGAGGCTGATGAAATCCATGCCCAGCGACTCGATTTCCGGCCGGTCGAGGATCTTGCTCCAGGCGGGATTGACGGCGATGATCATGCCGGCCAGGTCCGCCACCAGCATGATATCGGTCGACAGCCGCCACATGCGGTCGCGGTCGGCCGTGCGGTTGGCCATTTCCACTTCCAGCGAGGAATTCAGGTAAGCCATCTTTTCCAGCACGTTCTTCTGTTCCTGCACGTCCGTATTCGTGCCCACCCAGCGCAGCACCGTGCCCGCCTCGTCGAACAGGGGCAAGGCGCGCGCCAGGAACCAGCGGTAGGCGCCGTCGCTGGCGCGGCGCATGCGGAATTCGTGTTCGTAGGCGCTGGCGGTGGCGACGGCCCGTTCCCAGCTCTTTTGCGTGGCCTGCACGTCGTCCGGATGCACGCAGTGGCGAAAACCGCTGGTGACGAGCGACTTCAGCGACTGTCCCGTGTATTCGCAGACCTGCTCGTTGACCCAGTAGGTAGCGCCGCTGCCATGCGCCAGCCAGGCCTGGTTGGGCATGGTGGAAGCGAGCGAACGGAACTGCGCTTCGCTGTCGAGCAAGGCGTTGCGCGCCTGCCAGTGTTCGTCGATATCCTCGCACGAGCCATACCATTTCGCGGGCTGGCCGCGCTCGTCTTGCCGGCAATAGGCGCGCGAGTGCATCCAGCGGTAGCGGCCGTCTTGCCGGCGCACGCGCATTTCCTGGTCGAAAGGCTGGCCGCTGCCCACGGCTTCGCTCCAGGCCGCCAGGGAATGGGGCACGTCCTCGGGGTGGATGGCGTCCAGCCAGCTGGTGCCCAGGCCGCTGCTGCCCGTCCATTCGCGCCAGCGCTGCGCCACATAATCGAGCTTGCCGTCGACGTCGGCCGTCCACAGCACTTGCGTGTTCAGTTCTATGGCGTAATGAAAATGTTCGCGGCTGTCGTGCAGCGATTGTTCCAGCTGGCCCCGCTCAATGACATGCGCGGCCACGCGCGCGGCCAGCGCCAGCAATTCGGTCTCGGGTTGCGTGGGATGGCATGGCGCCTGGAAAAACAGGCCCAGCACGCCCAGGATATGTCCCTTGGCGCCAAAGACGGGGGCGACCCAGCAGGCGCGGTAGCCGTGCAGCATGGCTTCCTTGCGTCCGGCACTCCAGTTCACGTCACGCGTGATGTCGCCGCAATACACGGGCGCGCCGGAAAAGGCCGCCGTGCCGAACGGGGATGGCTGGTCGCCGCCGTGGCGCAGGGCCAGGCACAGGTCTTGCGGCAGGCTGGGCGCGGACAGGCCGCAAAAGCGGTCGGCTTCGTCGATGAGCACGAGGCAGGCATGCGCGCCGCCCTCGGCCAGGTCTTGCAGCGCCAGCAACAAATGCTCCAATGCATGAGCCAGGTCGGCACCGGCCGCGATGCTGCCCAGCGCAGTATGCTCGGCGTCCAGCAAGGAAAGAATGTTGTTTGCGTGCACCGTGTCGATAAGGGGAAAACTGATGCCCGAAATATACCATGGGGCACCCCTCTTGCAGGAGGAAAACAGCTCAGCGCTTGATCTCTGCGCCCACGCGGGCCTATGCTAAAGTGTTGCTCTCTTCTCAAGCGAATTCCAGCATGCCTACCTCCTTGCCCTCCTCCCTGATCGCCACCGCCCTGCTTGCCTCCGCCCACGGCGCCGTCGCCGCCCCCATGAGCCTGGACGATTACCTGGCCCTGAACGGCCCCCCGCCCACGGCGCAGATCGCGTATGGCCCCGCGCCGTCGCAATATGCGCAGCTGTTCCGGCCCGACGGCAGCGGACCGTTCCCCGTCGTCGTGCTCGTGCACGGCGGCTGCTGGACGGTGGCCTTCGGCGGCATCCAGCAGATGCGCAACGTGGCCGGCGCCCTCGTCGCGCAAGGCATCGCCGTGTGGAATGTGGAGTACCGGCGCGTGGACGAGCCGGGCGGCGGCTATCCGGGCACCTATGAAGACATGCACGCAGCGCTCGACAGCCTGCAGCAGCACGCGCCCCAGTACCAGATCGACACGAGCCGCATCCTCGCCATGGGCCACTCGGCCGGCGGCCAGCTGGTGCAGTGGATCGCAGGCAGGGAAAAGCTGGCCAAGACCAGCCCCCTGTATCGCGACCAGTTCCTGCCAGTGAAAAATATCGTCAGCCTGGGCGGCCTGGCCGACCTGCGCCATGAAAAGGAATTGATCAAGACCAGCTGCGAGCGCGACATTGCCCAGTTGGCAGGCAGCGCCAGCACCGAGCGCCCCGACATCTACAGCGACACCAACGCAGCCGACCTGATGCCCAACGGCAGCCGCACCGTGCTGGCCACGGGAGAACTGGACACCATCTCCCCGCCCCGCGTCGCGCACGACTATGCGGCCAGGGCAATCAAAGCCGGCGACCATGCGGAAGTGCTGATTTTGCCCGGTGCCAGTCATTATGACGAGATTGCGGCGATGTCGAATGCGTGGCGGATGATTTTGCCGGTGGTTCGGGGGATGTTGGGGATGAACGCGCAATGATGACAGTGCTGCTTGAAGAACAAGCGGCTAAGCAGATTTCTGAGGGGCGCGATCACTGACGCTGGAGCAAGTGTGGTCGCAAAAGCCCGGGGCAGACATTCCGCTATTCGGGCGCGTTCCTCGATTCGATTTTCATCCTGAGCCGCTCCCGATTCCTCCCAACCGCACCTGTATCAATTCCAGCAAAGCCCGAACCCGCGCAGTCACGGAATGCCGATGGCTGTACACGCCAAGCAATTGCAGCGGCGCAGGACACAGGTCCAGCGGCACTTCCCGCAAGCGGCCGGCGGCAATATCTTCCTGGCATGGATCGGCCGCCACTATCGCGAAGCCAATGCCTTGCCGCGCGCCCGCCAATGCCAGTTCTCCGCTGTTGACACGATAGCGGCTACGCACGGATACCTTCACGATTTCGCCTGTGGCGTCGAGAAACTGCCAGGGCTGGCCCTTCAACGCGCTCAAGGTGGTAATGCAAGGCAATGACCTGAGTTCGCGCACGTGGCGCGGTATTCCAGTCTTGGCTAGCAGGGCGGGCGCCGCGACCACGATGCTGGGCAGCGTAGCGAGTTCGCGGGTGATGAAGGTACTGTCATCCTGGCGCCCACGATGGAAGACGATGGACAGGTCCATGTCTTCCCGCAGAGCTTCCAGACCGGTCAGGCGCGTGTCGCATTCCAGTTCGATGCCGGGATGGAGGCTACAGAATTCGGCCAGGATGGGCGCTAACAGCCTAGGCGCTTCGCCTGGCATGCACATCCTTAGGGGGCCGCGCAGTTCACGCTGCACTGCGCCAAGCTCTTCCTCAGTGGAGAGTAAGGCGTCGAGCAAGGGTTTTGCGCGTTCGTAGAGTAGCCTGCCAGCTTCCGTCATGCGCAGGTGGCGGGTGCTGCGTTCCAGCAAGCGCACGCCCAGCGTGCGTTCCAGCGAAGCGACGTGGCGGCTGACGTTGGATGATGGCAGGGTCAGCAGGCGTGCCGCGCCGGCAAAGCTTTGTTCATCGACGACCGCCACGTAGACGCGGACGGTATTCAAGTCGAGGGCATTGCGCATGATTATCCCGATTAAGGTATGAAAGCTGCCCATTTTCACATACTAGCGCTCGACAGTGGTGGAATCTAAGATACCGTCTCGTCCGATGGATCGCCGCCGGCGGTGCGTCGGGACGGATTGAATAGGAGAGCTTCAGCATGGAAATCGGAATACTTGGCGCCGGCATTGCAGGCTTGAGCGTGGCGCTTGCATTGAGCAAGCGGGGCTACAGTCCCCGGGTATATGAGCGCCGGACGGGGCCTGCGACGATGGGGGCTGGCGTTACGCTCTGGCCCAACGCCGGCTTTGTGCTGGAGGAACTGGGGCTGCTGCAAGACATCGCTGCAGTGGCAGGCCGGCCAGTCGCAATGCACCGTCAGGATGCCGCGGGCAATTCTTTGGGGGGCATCGATATTGCGCTGCTGGACCAGATGATGGGACATCCGACCCATACGATATTGCGCCGGGACTTGCAGGCGGTACTGCTGGATCATGCGGCACAGGCCGGGATCCCGGTAGAATTCGGGCATCGGGCGGTGGCGATCGACCTCGATGCTGGCGGCAAAGCCGTGGCGCGGTTCGAAAACGGGGCAAGCATTCGTCCGGATCTGCTGATCGGCGCCGATGGCCGCATGGACTCGGTGGCACGCCGGTTCGTTGCGGGGGACAACACGCCAGTGTATCAGGGCTTCGTGAACTGGGTCGGTGTGGCGCAGGGAGAGAGTGCATTGGTGGACGATATCGCGATTCAGGATTATTGGGGGGCCGGTGATCGCTTCGGTTGCGTGGCGGTTCGGCCGGATCTGGTCTACTGGGCGGCGGCGCAGGCACGGCCATTACCGGGGGCGGCGCCCGCAGCGGATATGCGTAAGGAGATTGAAGATCTGTTTGCGCGATGGCCGGAGCCTGTCACCCGCATCATCCAGGCGACACCGGCGCATGCGATCCGACTGATTGCCGTGCACGACCTGGAGCCGCTGCACACGTGGAGCCGGGCCAATGTGCTGCTCGTGGGGGATGCGGCGCACGCGCCGTTGCCGACATCTGGCCAGGGCGCTTGTCAGGCGCTGGAAGACGCCTGGCATCTGGCGCGCTGTCTGCTTGGGACGGACGGCAGCCTCGATGCAGCCTTGCTGCGCTTCGCGCAGATCCGCGGGCCAAAGACCGCAAAGCTGGCCGAGCAGGGCCGCGTTTTCGCGCGCGGTCTGTTTGCCACTGATCCTGAAACCTGCCGCATTCGCAATGAGCGCGCCAAGGCGTCCGATCCCTTGCGTGACGTGCATGCCTTGGCAGCAGGATGGGCGCAGGGTTTGCCGATGGCCGGCTGCACGGACGGCACGCCGACGGACAGCGTTGGCTCCGGCAGTCTGTACCGCCTCTGAAAGACTGCAATTTAGACACCGCATGGCGTCTCCGGCCGCGAGACGCCTCACTATTGAGCGAACCGGGCATTTTCGGACTGAATCGCCATCAGTAGCTTAGGCTCTCCTGATCCATACTTCTTGAAAGATGAAAACCCGATGGATCGTGGTATGGCCTGCGTGTCCTGTTAGGCACCTGGTGCGCAATCTCGTAGCAGCCTGATCCAATGCCGAGATCGGGTCTGGCCTGTCTTTCTCCCCTGCCCTGCAGAGACTCATGCCACGCGTGAGCATAAGCTACTTGAGCTTCGGCAGGTCCGTGCATTAACGTTCCCGCGGCAAAACGCCTTGCGACGGTAATCTTGGGCTTCGTGTGTCGCGGAGCAATCGATTCGAGTTATCTCTCGCATCATTTCCACTCTGCAACGATGCATTTAAGTTAAAGTGTTGCGTTGATCGATTAAATCCGCAACAGCAACCGGCCAGACGCGGTCTTCTATCCCATCCTTAAAAGACACAAGGTACTCTGAAAAAATGGATAAGCTCACTGTAGTTTTGGTCGATCCACCAGATGAAGAAGCCGCGTCAGTTACTCTGCGCAGCGAGAAAGGTAAGCTCGTCGTGTTTTGCCATCCGTGCAGCTTAGAGGCCGGCGACGTTATCGAAAATCGCTTATCGGTTCTAGATGCAGATGTCCACGCCACATACCTGGCTGACTGGCCAGAAAGCGAAAAAGAGGCATTGCCTACGGAGTGGATTGAACGTACCGGACATTACGCATATCGTGGGCGCGGGCATGTGCTCGATCATGGGGACGGTCTGGTCGAGGTACAAGGATTTATTATCGACATGGGTGCAGTATGCGTCGGTCACGTCGACTTCGAAATCAGTCGGCTTGATTTAAGCACCTGACTTCTTCGGTGGAGATTCTGATCTTTTTCATTGAAATTGTTTTCTCCAGCACGGAGCCTGTCGACGACGGCAACCGGCCAGAAGCGGACAGTCGGCAATTGACCAATAAAGCTTTACTCAGAAAGTCAGCATGTCTCACCGTGATCCTTTTGATGTTATTTCATCCACCGTTGATCTGGATGATCCGGTAGAGCACGGTGATGCTCAACGCTTTATGGTTAACGCTTTGGCTCGGGTGATCGAATGTCTACCCGTTACCGCGCAGTCTTCTGTTTTGGCTGCTAAACGATATCTTGAGGGCGCGGCAACGGATAGCGAGGCCATAGCTGTCCGGGTGAGGCTTTGGGAGACCATCCGAGGACGCGATATGTCGGATGACCCTGAGGTGTTGCATATCAGAACCACGATTTGTGCGCTGCACGGCATGGACGCTGAAGCACCTTACGACAAGTTGGAATACTTTCTGTTTTTTTGGGAGCGCAGCGGCTTAAGCATGGTCGAGCTAGCTGGAGCTATGTTCGACACATACGGCGTTGTTTATCACGACGCTTAATCGGCTGCGGTGGCATATGTCGAATGCGTCAGATCTATGTCTGCTTCGGGCGAAAGCAGACCTTCCTCATCCGCAAACTGGCAACGACAGCAAGAACCCGCCCCCGCCCCAAACCAAGGCTCCCCGGGCCCAGCGGGCCTGAAAAATGGCCAGGGCAAGGCGCGCGGGCGAAGGCAGTACGCATGTACGGCGAGCCCAAGCAACGCAGTCATGGGCATTTTCTCAGGCCCGCGACTCCGGCCCGCTGTTCTTAAATATTACTGAACACGCGCCAGGTACTGGGCCAGCTGGGCGAAAGTAGCCTTGAATCCCTCCTTCATCGACTCAAACCCCTGCTTAAAAGTCTCATGCTGCTCATCCGTGGCCTTATGCGGCGTCGACCGCAAGGTCATCGTCGTCTTGCCGTTTTCCTCCGTGAGGGTCATGGTATTGAACGACTCCAAAGGCCATGTCGCGCTGACCGGATGCTGCGCCGCATTGCCCTGCTTGTCGGCGAATGACAAAATCGACACGATCTTTTCCGGCGCTTCGATCGCCTGGTAGGTGAACTTGCCCCACATCTCATAGCCATTGTCGGCGCGCATGCCGTAGTGGAAAATGCCGCCCGGCTGCAAATCCAGCGCCAGCACGCTCAATTCGAAGCCGACGGGGCCCCACCATTGGGCCAGGCGCTCCGGCTCCACCCACGACTGGAATACCAGTTCGCGTGGCGCGTCGAAAGTTTGCGTGATGACAAAGTCGCTGCTGTCGCGGTGCTGTCCGTCCTGCTTCTGTTCTGCGGTGGTCATGGCGGTCTCCTCAGGGTGATGGTCTGGCACTAATGTACCAGCGGCGCAGATAAACGGGAAGGCCTGTACGCCTGTCAAACCAGCATGCTAAAATATTAGTTAGATACCTAACCATTAGACGACTCACCTTATGACTTCTATCGAAGAGCGCTTTTCCGCCGCCCTCCACAAGACGGCGCGCGGCTGGCGCCATGCCATCGACCGGCGCCTGAAAGACCTGGACCTGGGGCAAGCAAGCTGGATGTGCATCGCCATGATCGCCAAGTCGCCCCAGCCGCCTTCGCAAAGCGAACTGGCCCATCAATTGGGCGTGGAAAACCCCACCATGGTGTCGATGCTGGACCGGCTCGTGAAATCGGGCTTCGTGCAGCGCCAGCCATCGGAAACGGACCGCCGTGTCAAGCTGGTGGTGCTGACCGAGGCGGGCATGCAGGTGTATGACACCGTGCGCAAGGAAGCGGATGGTTTCCGCAAGGAACTGCTGCAGGGCATTGATCCTGATCAATTGCGGGCCGCCACCGAACTGCTGGAAGCGTTACAGGCGGCCACGGAGAAATCCGCATGAGTTCGGCCACAGCCGGCGCCACACCGGCGCTGCCCGCTTCACAGGACCCCAGCCTGAACCGGCGCATGATCACGATTTCGATCATGCTCGCCACCATCATCCAGGCGCTCGACGGCACCATCGCCAACGTCGCCCTGCCCCACATGCAAGGCAGCCTGTCCGCCTCGCAAGACCAGATCACCTGGGTACTCACCTCCTTCATCGTCGCCGCCGCCATCGCCACGCCTCTGACGGGCTGGCTGTGCGACCGTTTCGGCCAGAAGAACACCTTTCTCGTTTCCGTGGCCGGTTTTACGCTCGCTTCCGTGCTGTGCGGCCTGTCCGGCACCCTTTCCGAGATCGTCGCCGCCCGTCTGCTGCAGGGCGTGTTCGGCGCGGCCCTCGTGCCGCTGTCGCAGGCGGTCTTGCTCGACATCAATCCGCGCGAAAAGCACGGCTCGGCCATGGCCATCTGGGGCATGGGCGTGATGATCGGCCCCATCCTCGGCCCCACCCTGGGCGGCTGGCTGACGGACAGCTACAGCTGGCGCTGGGTCTTCTTCATCAACATCCCCATCGGCGCCATGGCTTTCTATGGCATCTGGCGCTACATCCGCAAGGACCCGCCGAACCGCCGCATGAACTTTGACATGTTCGGCTTTGCCACCCTGAGCCTGTCCATTGGCGCGCTGCAGATGCTGCTGGACCGGGGCGAGCAGAACGATTGGTTTTCTTCCACGGAAACGTGGATCGAAGCCATCGTGCTGGCCATGAGCTTGTGCTACTTCGTCGCCCATACGGCCTTGCGCCCGGCCGGCAAGTCCTTCCTCGACTACCGGTTGCTGAAGAACTCGAACTATGTGAGCGGCTTGCTGTTCATCTTCATCGTCGGCATGGTGCTGTTCGCTACCCGCGCGCTGACGCCGTCGATGCTGCAAGGCTTGATGAACTATCCGGCGGCCATCGCCGGCCTCGTGACGGCGCCCAGCGGCCTGGGCACGATGCTGGCCATGCTGATCGTCGGCAGGCTGACGGGCAGAATCGATACGCGCATCCTGCTGGGCGTGGGCTTTTCGATTACCGCGTTCTCGCTGTGGCAGATGGCCAATTTCACCCTGGACCTGGTGCCGAAGACCGTCGTGTGGAACGGCATCATCCAGGGCATCGGCCTGGGTCTCGTCTTCGTGCCGCTGAGCGCGGCCACGTTTGCCACCCTGTCGCCGCAGATGCGGGCGGAAGGCACGGCCATCTACAGCCTGGTGCGCAATATCGGCAGCAGCATCGGTATCGCCCTCGTGCAGACCTTGTTGGTGCGCAATACGCAGATCGCCCATGCGTCCCTGACGGAACACGTCAACATCGCCAACCCGGCCCTGCATGACCCCGCCATCGCCGGCGTCTACAACTTGGGTACGGCTTCCGGCATGGCGGCGCTGAATGGCGAAATCACGCGGCAGGCATCGATGATCGCCTACCTCGACGACTTCTGGCTGATGATGTGGCTGACCATCCTCGTGCTGCCGCTCTTGCTCCTGATCAAACCACCGAAGAAGAATGCGCCCGTCGTGGTCGACCACGCGGCCATGGAATAACCCTCATGCACACACCTATGAAACTCTCCCTGCGCATATTGGCGCTAAGTTTGGCCCTGGCCGGCTGCGCCAGCATCCCGCCCGACACGCAGCAGTTGCCGCAGCAAGACCTGGCCACGATGCAGCTGGCGGCCGACATCCACCTGGCCAGCGAAGGCTGGCCCGCCGCCCTGTGGTGGCGCCAGTTCCAGGACGCCCAGCTGGACCAGCTGATTGAAAGCGCCCTGTCCAGCAGCCCGAACCTGGACGTGGCGAATGCCCGCATCGGCTCGGCCCTGTCCGCGTTCGATGCCCAGCATGCGCAGCGCGGCCCCAGGATCGACCTGGGCGCGAATGCCAGCCGCCAGCGCTATTCGGGCAATGGCCTGATGCCCGCCCCCATCGGCGGCAATTACTACAATGAAACCACCGTGGGCGTGCAAGCCCATTACGACCTCGACTGGTGGGGCAAGCACAAGGCGCAGATCGCGGCCAGCCTGGGCGAAGTCAACGCGCGCCGCGCCGAATATGCGATGGCGGAGCAGATGCTGGCCGCCGAGATTGCCCGCCACTACTTCAGCATGCAAAATGGCTGGGCACGCATGGATAACCTGCATGCGCTCGTCAAGCTGCAACAGCAGTTGGTGCTCGACAAGGAAAAGCGCATCGCCAACGGCCTGGGCGTCAGCGACGACCATTTGTCCGCGCAAACGCGTTTGAGCTTGCTGCAACAGCAGATCGCCTTGCTGGAAACGCAAGTCGTCACGGAACGGGAAGCCTTGCGCGCCCTGCTCGGTGCGGATGCCTCGGCCCTGGCCAGTCTGCAGCCGAGGCAGGCCCAGACGCTGCCGCACGCTCTGCCCGGCAAGCTGGGCATGGAATTGCTGGCGCGCCGGCCCGACTTGCAGGCGGCCCGCTGGCGAGTCCAGGCAGCCATGAGCACGATCGAGGCGGCGCAAGCCTCGTTCTACCCCGATATCGACCTGGGTGCCTCGTTCGGCCTCGATGCGATCAAGCTGGGCAAGCTGCTGCAGTCGGGCAGCCGCACCCTGTTCATCGGGCCGGCCCTGTCGCTGCCCCTGTTCGACAGCGGCCGCCTGCAGGCGCAGCTGGCTGGAGCGCGCAGCGAACGCAATGAGTTGATCGCCGACTACAACCAGAACGTCTTCAATGTCGTGCGCGACGTGGCGCAGGCGGGCGCCAGGGTGCAGGGCGTGGAAAACCAGCTGCGCCTGCAGCAGGAAAACCTGCGCGCCAGCGAAGCGCAGTTGCGCAATGCGAATGCGCGCCTCAAGCAAGGTCTGGCCGACCGCGCCACGCAACTGAATGCGGAAATGACCGTGCGCGGCCAGGTGGACCTGGGTATGCAGCTGCAAAACCAGCGCCAGGATGCGGAAATCAACCTGACCGTGGCCCTGGGCGGCGGCTACCGTGGCAGCAGCGATTTCGCCGCCGGCGCCGACACCGCCCCCCCCAAACAATAACCAACGATTACGGAACACATCATGAGCAGCGATACCACCTCCACCTCCGCACCCACCGACAACCCGGGCAAGCGCAAGACCGTCCTTATCGCCATCACGGCCGCCTTCCTCGTCGCTGGCGCGGCCTGGGCCGCCTACTATCAACTGGTGCTGTCCAGGGAAGAAGTCACGGACAATGCCTACGTGGGCGGCAACCTGGTCACCCTGTCCGCGCAAGTGACGGGCAATGTCGACGCCATCCGCGCCGACGAGACGCAAATGGTGAAAGCGGGCGCCCCGCTGATCACCCTCAATGCCATCGATGCGGAGCTGGCCCTGAGCCAGGCCGAGGCACGACTGGGCAACGTCGTGCGCCAGGAGCGCGAACGCTATGCGAACGTGGCGCAGTACGATGCCGTCATCGAGCAGCGCCGCCTGGCCCTGGCCACGGCGCAGGGCAACCTGGCCCGCCGCGCGCCGCTGGCCGCGGACCAGACGATCTCGGGCGAAGACCTGGCCCATGCGAAACAGGCCGTCGACGATGCGAAAGCAGCCTTGACGGTGGCGCAGCGCCAGGCCGAGTCGGCCAAATCGGGCGTTGCCGGCGTCAGCCTGGCCAGCCATCCGGCCGTGCTGTCGGCCAGGGGCGACGTGCTGCAGGCGTGGCTGGCCGTGCGCCGCAATGCCGTGGTCGCGCCCGTTTCGGGCTATGTCGCCAAGCGCAGCGTGCAACTGGGCACGCACGTGACGCCGGGCACGCCCTTGATGTCCATCGTGCCGCTGGATCAATTATGGGTCGATGCGAACTTCAAGGAGTCCGAATTGCGCAATATCCGTGTGGGCCAGGCGGCCACCATCGAAACAGACTTGTATGGCAGCAAGGTGGTTTACCACGGCAAGGTGCTGGGCATGTCGGCCGGCACGGGCAGCGCGTTTTCCCTGCTGCCGGCGCAAAACGCCACGGGCAACTGGATCAAGGTGGTGCAGCGCGTGCCCGTGCGCATCACGCTCGACCCGAAGGAACTGGCCGCCCACCCGCTGCGCATCGGCCTGTCGACCACGGTGACGGTCGATACCAGCCATGGCGAAGGAGCCACCCTGGACCAGCCGATGGTGGCCAGCACGGTCTACACGACCCAGGCGCTGAGCCAGCCCGTGGATGAGGCGGAGAAGATGGCGGACGCCATCATTGCGCAGAACTCAAGCCACTGACGCCTACTTCGCCTTCCCCGCCGCCGCCACCTGGTCCAGTATATGCTTGGGCACGGCCGCATAGTGTTTGAATTCCATCGTGTAGGTGGCGCGGCCCTGGGTCAGCGAACGCAAGGTGGTGGAATAACCGAACATTTCCGCCAGCGGCACCAGGGCCTTGACGATGCGTCCCGCGCCGCCGGGAATATCGTCGACGCCCTGCACCATGCCGCGCCGCGCCGTCAAGTCGCCCATGACGTTGCCCATGAACTCTTCCGGCGTTTCCGCCTCCACCTGCATCATCGGTTCCAGCAGCACAGGATGGGCCTTGCGCATGCCATCCTTGAAGGCGATGGAGCCGGCCATGCGAAACGCGTTTTCGTTCGAATCGACGTCGTGGTAGGAACCGAAGGTCAGCGTCGCCTTGACGTCGACGACCGGATAGCCGGCCAGCACGCCCGACTTCAAGGTTTCGACGATGCCCTTGTCGACGGCCGGGATGAATTCGCGCGGCACCACGCCGCCCTTGATGGCGTCAACGAATTGATAACCGGTGCCTGGCGGCAAGGGTTCCAGCTTGAGCACCACGTGGCCGTACTGGCCCCGTCCGCCCGATTGCTTGACGAACTTGCCCTCGATATCGTCCACCGCGCGCGTGATGGTTTCCCGGTACGCCACTTGCGGCTTGCCGACATTGGCTTCCACGCCGAATTCGCGCCGCATGCGGTCAACCAGAATTTCCAGGTGCAACTCGCCCATGCCCGACATGATGGTCTGGCCCGATTCCTCGTCCGTATGCACCCGGAACGACGGGTCTTCCTGCGCCAGGCGGTTCAGGGCGATGCCCATCTTTTCCTGGTCAGGCTTGGTCTTGGGTTCGACCGCCTGGGAAATCACGGGTTCCGGAAAGATCATCTTTTCCAGCACGATGATGTGGTCGATGGCGCACAGGGTGTCGCCCGTGGTCACGGCTTTCAGGCCCACGGCGGCGGCGATGTCGCCCGCATACACTTCCTTGATTTCCTTGCGCTCGTTCGCATGCATCTGCAGGATGCGCCCCAGCCGCTCGCGCGCGCTCTTGGTGGGGTTGTAGACCATGTCGCCCGAATTCACCACGCCCGAATACACGCGGAAGAAGGTCAGCTGCCCCACGAACGGGTCCGTCATGATCTTGAAGGCCAGGGCCGAGAAATGCTCGTCGTCCGTCGGGTGGCGCTCCACCTCGATGTCGTGCTCGTCGTGGCCCATGATGGGCGGCACTTCCATCGGCGACGGCAGGTATTCGATGACGGCGTCCAGCATCGCCTGCACGCCTTTGTTTTTAAAGGCGCTGCCGCACAGCATGGGCACGATTTCATTGCGGATGGTGCGCGCGCGCAAGGCCTGCTTCAGCTCCGCTTCCGTGAACGTATCGCCATTCAGGTAGCGTTCCGTCATCTCCAGCGTGGCTTCGGCCGCCTGCTCGACCAGGTGCTCGTGCCACTCCTGCGCCTGCGCCAGCAGCTCGGCTGGAATCTCGCCATAGCTGAACTGCACGCCCTGGCTGGCGTCGTCCCAGGTGATGGCGCGCATTTTCAGCAAGTCGATGACGCCCGTGAAATGCTCTTCCGCGCCGATGGGCAGCTGGATGGGCACGGCCACGCCCTTCAGGCGCTCGGCGATCTGCTTGCGCACGCGCAAGAAATCCGCCCCCACCCGGTCCATCTTGTTGATGAAGGCGATGCGCGGCACATGGTATTTGTTGGCTTGCCGCCAGACGGTTTCCGATTGCGGCTGCACGCCGCCCACGGCGTCGTAGACCATCACGGCGCCGTCGAGCACGCGCATCGAGCGTTCGACCTCGATCGTGAAATCCACGTGGCCCGGCGTATCGATGATGTTGATGCGGTGTTCGGGGAAGTTGCCGGCCATGCCTTTCCAGAAGGCCGTGGTGGCGGCCGAGGTGATGGTGATGCCCCGTTCCTGCTCCTGCTCCATCCAGTCCATGGTGGCGGCGCCGTTGTGCACTTCGCCGATCTTGTGATTCACCCCCGTATAGAACAGGATGCGCTCGGTGGTGGTGGTCTTGCCGGCGTCGATATGGGCGCTGATGCCGATGTTGCGGTAGCGCTCGATAGGTGTTTTGCGGGTCATCACAATCTCCATGGCTAGCCCGGCGCGCCAGTGTCAGCACCGGTTTTCCAGTGTAGCAGACATCGATTTGGGCGGCACGGGTGACTGGTTTTTACCATGCGTACAACACTGTTACCCCCGCGCACGTCTGGCGGACGGGGCAATCGAGGTATTCCGCTATACTTTCAAAGCTATTAATCCAACAAAGATTAATCAGGATCAAGACGCACGGTGATTTATCGTGTAAGGCGACGCCGCCGGCATGCAGCCCAGGTGCGCACCGAACGACATGCCCCACTCAGCCTATGACTATCCGACTAAGAAAAATAATTCTCTCTTCCCTGCTGGCGTCGCCGGCACTGGCCATGGCCGGCGAACTGGAACAGCAAATGCAGCGTTGCGCCGTGCTCGGTGACGCCAGCGCCCGCCTCGGTTGCTTCGACACCCTGGCCAAGGCGGCGGAAAAGGCCACCATCGCCGCCGGCGGCGATCCCGCCACGGCGGCGGTCACCCTGGCGGCAGCCGCCGAAGTCGCCCCCCTCACGTTTGTCAGCCCGCCTGGCGTGGCCACGCCGGACGCCGTCAACGCCGCCATTCCGGCCATCGCGCAGGCAGGCGCGGCGCCGCCGGAAGCACCAATTTCGCGTACGCAACAGTCCTGGGAGCTGAACGACGCCTCGAAGCGGGGACTGTTCAACTTCCGCCCGCACCGCGACACCTATCTGTTGCTGGCCAATTACAGCGACGCGTCGAATGACGAACCGTTCCAGGATTTCACGCCGGCCGGCATCAAGAGCCAGCACGTGGAATTGACGTTCCAGCTGAGCTTCAAGATGAAGCTGCTGGAAGATATCGCCGGCACGCCCATCGACATGTGGTTCGGCTACACGCAGCAAAGTTTCTGGCAGGCATATAACCGCAAGGCGTCGAGCCCCTTCCGCGAGACCAATTACCAGCCGGAACTGATGCTGGTCATGCCCATCAACAAGAATTTCGCGGGCGTCGAATTCAATTACCTGAACTTCGGCCTCGTGCACCAGTCCAACGGCCAGACGTCGACCCTGTCGCGCAGCTGGAACCGCGTGTATGCCGAGCTGGGCATGGAGAAGGATAACCTGGCCGTCGCGGCGCGCGTCTGGCACCGCCTCGACAATAGCGCGGTCGACAATGACAATATCGACATCACCGATTACCTGGGGCATGGCGACTTGCGCGTGAGCTATCGCAACAAGGGGCACGAGTATGCGGTGACGGCGCGCCGCAATTTCAGCAAGAAGCATGGCTCCATGCAGGCAAGCTGGGCTTTCCCTTTGAAGGCCAACCTGAAAGGCTATCTGCAACTGTTCTCCGGCTATGGCCAGAGCTTGATCGACTACAACTATTCGCAGAAATCGATCGGTGCCGGCTTCATGGTTGACCTGTAAGCGGCACCTCAATGACAAATGGCGCCGAGGGCGCCATTTTTTATGGGAAAACCAGTTTAGCGCCGCCCGCCGCCCAGCACGCGGGCCGGCAGCATGACGATGGCGCGCAGCAATTCGAACACGCCTTCCACGCCGATGCCGATCAAGCGGAATGGCAGCAACAGCAGCCAGGCCAGCGGATACAGCACGAGGGCCAGCAAGGCCAGGGGCCAGCACACCAGCAAGAGCAGCAGCCACAGCACGAATCCCAGCATTGCGTTCCCCCTAGAATGAAATGTGCGGAGCAAGCCGTGCTTGCCCCGCTACCGTGACAGCACTATAGTAAAGCGCCGCGACGGCGGCAACGGCCATGCGATGAACTGCGTGCTGCGGGGATGAACGGTACGAAAACGGGAATGAACGGGGCTTATTGACCGACGCAAATCACTTTCGTGACGTATTCATGCGCATTCGGCTTCTTGCTGGTGGCCCATTTGATGGCCTGGTTGGCATCTTCGATGGTCATGACGGTGGCCTTGTCCTTCGACTTGATGAAGGACACGCCTTCAAACACGCCTTCCTTGCTGCGCATTACCTTGGCAAACACGGGCGGCCTGGTCTCGCCATCGCTGATTTTGTTCTGTTGCACGAGGTAACGCTGATCGATCTGTTCCATGATAGTAAAGCTGTCCAGTGGGTAAAAGACGAAATATACCCTGAATGGACAAACGCCGCAGGATGAAATCGCTGCGGCGTTGCCTTGATTCGGTTTCGAACGGCTGACAAAACCGTAGCGAGCGGCAGTGAGTTGTGGCTAAGAAGCGCAACCGTACTCCAGTACGGTGAGCATCGCAGGCCGCAAATCGCGACGCGCAGCAGGTTTGGTCGGCTGGTCAGGCGTAGACGGCGCTCTGTGTCACCGGCTGCAAGTTGACGTCATAGATGACCTGCGCGCGGATCGACGCTTCCAGCGAAGGAATCGAGCCGCCCGCGCGGTACTGGAAAGTCACCTGCAGCACGTCGCCCGCCTTCACGGCGACCGGCGTGGCCAGCGGCAAGCACATGTAGTGGTTCAGCCAGTCGATGGTGGTCGAACGCTCGGGCACGACGGCCAGGATGTTCTTGGTGACGAAACGCAAGGCGTTCAGGGTGCCGCTGCGCTCGACGACAAACTTGCCGTCGAAGCCGAACACGCTGTCCGTCGGCTGGCTGAAGTCGATGATGCTGTACACGGAAGGCGGCGCCAGTTCCTGCACGCCAGGGTGGATGGCCGTGGTTTCCTGGAATTGCACGATGGGCGCATAAAAACCCTCGAAATCGTATTCCTGCTGCATCGGCTGCACGGCCATGATGACGGCTTCGGGCAGGAAGATGGGCAGCGGGCCGCCGAAACGGGCCAGGTAGCGGCGCTTGAACGATTCGATCACTTCCACCTGTTTTTCGCGCAGCATGCCGACATGGATCATTTCGCAAATGACCACATCGACGGGCTCCGGCGGCAGGTATTCGAAGGCGTCCGCGTGGACGACCTCGACTTTTTCACCGTTGGGGTTGAGCGCCAGCATCTTGCGCGCTTCCTTGACCATGTCCGGATTGAATTCCACGCACCACACCTTGTCGGCGCGCGCGGCCGCAAACCACGACAGCACGCCCGTGCCGCCGCCCAGTTCCAGCACCTTCATGCCGGGTTTTACCGCGTAATCGATCGCCGACTTGAACCCGTGCATGCGGTTCTGGTCCATCAACATATTGTGGTGGTAATGGACGGGGATAAATTGCCCCAGGTAACAACTCTCGATTTCTCGTTCATTCAGCATGTCTGTCCTCTTGGAGCCTGGCTCCGATGGCCGATCGGTTTTGTCATTCCAGAAAGCAGTGATATCGCACGGGCTGCGCGAGGGGCGGCGACAATACAGCCGGCGCCTGACGGTGATGTGATGACCCATGCGACGTATCTCCTGATTAATGCGACACAATCATTATCGTTAATCGGCAGGGAGAACAAAGGGCTGAGGTGAGAGGCAATTCCATGCCAGTTTCAGCGCTGGCATGGAAAGTATTGAAATTAAAACATTACTTGCGGGCTGCGCGCGCCTTTTGTGCCGCTTCGATGATGGCGACCACGCCGGGCTTGTCGCCCGCCTGGGCGAACTGCACGGCCGTCCAGCCATGGTCGCTTTTCAGGCTGGCGTCCGCGCCCCAGGACAGCAGCAGCTTGACGGCACCCTCCTGCCCTTCGCGGGCGGCAAACATCAGCGGCGTGATATTTGCGGGGGCGCGCGCATCGACCATGGCGTCGCGGTCGAGCAATATCTTCATGATGGGCAAGTCGCCAGCCGAGGCCGCATAGTGCAGCGCCGTCCAGCCGCTCTGGTTGACCTTCGCGCCCTTGGCCAGCAAGGCGTTCACGGCGTCCTGCTTGTGCTTGTAGGCGGCCATCATCAGCGCCGTATTGCCGTTGGCCGAACGGGCTTCGATGTCGATGCCGGGCGCGTCGAGCAGCACCTGGAACACCCGGTCCGCATCGTCGCGCAGGGCCAGCACGAGGGGAACGTCGCCCCGCTGCGCGTCAGGCTGGTTCGGATTCATGCCGTCAAGCAGCATGCTGCGCACGCCGCTGACATTGTTGACGGAGACGGCGCGGAAGAAAGCGTCCGGTTCCGGCGCCGCGTGGCTGGCCGCCGCGCAGCACAGCAGCATCGCCAGCGCGAGTTTTTTC
Organism: Janthinobacterium sp. SUN033; assembly: GCF_030397595.1. Lineage (NCBI taxonomy): Bacteria > Pseudomonadati > Pseudomonadota > Betaproteobacteria > Burkholderiales > Oxalobacteraceae > Janthinobacterium > Janthinobacterium sp. SUN033. The sequence continues at coordinate 993,748 of NZ_JAPQNV010000001.1, read as the reverse complement.
ATCATGTCTGACCTTAAGAAGTTATGGCAACTGATTGAATAACTTGAAGAAATTATCCGTCGTCTGGCGCGCCACCTGGTCCAGCGGAATGCCTTTCAAGGTCGACAGGTATTCCGCCACGTGGGCCACATAGCCGGGTTCGTTCATGCGGCCGCGGAACGGCACGGGCGCCAGGTACGGCGAATCCGTCTCGATGAGGATGCGCTCGAGCGGCACTTCCAGGGCCACGGCCTGCAAGTCTTTCGCACTCTTGAACGTGACGATGCCGGAAAAGGAAATATAGAAGCCCATGTCGATGGCGGCGCGCGCCACTTCCAGGGATTCCGTAAAGCAATGCATGACGCCGGCCACGCCGCCGTCGGACACGCCCGCACCCTCTTCGCGCATGATGCGTATGGTGTCTTCACTGGCCGCCCTTGTGTGAATAATCAAGGGCTTGCGCGTGATTCTTGAAGCTTTGATGTGAGTGCGGAAACGCTCGCGCTGCCACTCCAGGTCGCCCGTCAAACGGAAATAGTCGAGGCCCGTCTCGCCGATGGCGATGATCTTCGGATGATCGGCCAGGCGGACCAGGTCTTCCACGGACGGTTCAGGCGTGTCCTCGTAATCGGGATGCACGCCGACGGAAGCAAAGATATGCGGATACTGCTCGGCCAGGGCCAGCACCTGTGGAAAGTCCGGCAAGTCGACGGACACGCACAGCGCGTGCGTCACCTTGTTCTCGGCCATCTTGGCCAGGATCTCGGGCATGCGAGCAGCCAGCTCGGGGAAATTGATATGGCAATGGGAATCGATATACATAAGGCGGGATTGTACCGGAGCACGGGAAAACTGGCAGGGGGAAGGTGCAAATTCCTACTGCCGCCGACTGCTACCGCGTGGTTCGCCTACTGCCCCTGCGGCGCCTGCCACAGCTCCACCTTGTTGCCTTCGGGATCGATGACCCAGCCGAACTGGCCATATTCGGAATCGGGCGCCTTTTCCAGCACGTTGCAGCCCTCGTCGCGCAGGGTTTGCAGCAGCGCGTCGAGGTCGTCGACGCGATAGTTGATCATGAAGGAGGCCTTGCCGGGCGCGAATTGCTCGCTGTCCTTGGCCGCGACGGACCAGATGGTGGTGCCGGCACCGGGTTTGCCGTCGGCGTCCGTCCAGGTGAAGGCGGCGCCGCCCCACGGCTGCACGTCCAGGCCCAGGTGGCGCTGGTACCAGGCGCGCAGCGCGGCCGGGTCTTGCGCGTGGAAAAAGATGCCGCCGATGCCAGTGACTCGTTTCATTTGACGCCTCCGGTGCAGCGCTGCCGCGTGGTTTGCAAGGATGACTGACTGTAACACCGCGTTCCCGGCATGGCAAACGGACCCGGCCTGGGGAAGCGGCCAGCCTTGACTTGCATGGCTAGGCGAAAATATTATCAAGATGTATAGTGGCTTGCCGGAGTGCAACCATGGGGTTGCGCGCGGAACCGTGGAGAGTGTTCATGCTGAAAGTTGCCGGCCCTTTGATACTGCTGGCCTGCCTGGCCCTGACAGCGCATGCGCAAGACAAGCGCGATGCGCCGAAGGCCATCCCCGATGCCGGACTGTGCCAGCCCGTCTGCGCCTCGGCGCGCCAGGATTGCCGCGCACAAGCGCAAGGCGCCACGGAAAACGATACCAGCCCCGTGCTGTTGATGAAGCCGAGCAGCAATCCCTATGTTGCCGCTGGCAAAGAAGCCGGCGCCCAGTCGCAGCAGTTGCGCCCGACGGAGGCCGAAGCCTTCCGCGCCCGGCGCGCCAAGCGCCAGCAAGCGTGCGAAGTGCAGTACCGCAGTTGCACGCGCACCTGCGGCTAAGTCATTCCAAACGGGCAAAAAAGCGCACAATCCGGATTAACTTGGCAGCGCAAGTGTTTGATTTTATTGGCAACTGGATGCGTAGTCGAGCAGCATGTCTTCCAGGAACAGCTTGGGCGACAGCGGATGCTCGGCAATCGCCCGGCGTTCGTTGGCAGCCTTGATGGCGGCCATCAAACGGCTCACGTTGATGCGTCCCGCCAAGGCTTCCAGTTCGCGCCGGTGGCGCGGGTAGTAGCGGATGGTGCCGGACAGCTTGACTGAAAACACGTCGTACAGCCAGCGCTGCAAGGAAGCGACCAGCGGCGCCAGCGGCGCTTTCTGCAATTTATCGGCCGCCTTCAGGGCCGCTTCCACGCCAGGGTTAGCCAAGACTTGCAGCAATTGTTCCGTTTCTTCGCGGCCGCCCGATTCGGACTGGGCCAGCGCGGCCAGCGGCGCGCCGCCCTGCTCGCGCAGCCAGCTGTCCGCATCATTCAAGCCTTGTTGCTTGAGCCACGTCAAGGCTTGCTCATGGCTGGGCATCGGCAAGGCAAATTTCCTGCAGCGCGACAATATCGTCGGCAGCAGCCGGTCCAGGCTGTTCGATGCCAGCAAGAACAGGGTGCCCGGCGGCGGCTCTTCCAGCGTCTTCAGCAAAGCATTTGACGCGGGCGTGTTCAGCGCCTCGGCCGGGTACAGCACCACCACGCGCAAGCCTTGGCGGTGCGTGGAAATGTTCATGAAGTCGGCCAGGTTGCGGATCTGCTCGATCTTGATGTCTTTCGATGGCGTCTTGGTCTTGGCGCTTTTCTTCGCGCCTTCGCCCTCTTCGCCGTCGTCCGCCACGTCGTCTTCCAGCGCTTCCGGACGGACCCGGCGGTAATCGGGATGGTTGCCCTGGCTAAACCAGCCGCACGAGGCGCAGGCGCCGCAGGCATGGCCGTCGGCGCGCACGTCTTCGCACAGCAATGCCTGCGCGAAATGCTCGATGAAGTCGGCCTTGCCGATGCCCTGGGCGCCATGGAACAGGATGGCGTGCGGCATGCGCGGGCGCAAGGCTTGCAATTGCTGCCAGGCGTCCTGTTGCCACGGATAGAGAGAAGTCGTCATTTTATTCTTTGCAAATCAACACGTTGCGATGCTTTTCTCAAGTAAAACATCAAGCAGCTGCGCCAGTTGTACTTGAATATCGGCAATGCTTTGCGTGGAATCGATGATGCGGAAACGCTGCGGGAACTGGGCCGCGCGGCGCAGATATTCGTTGCGCGTGGCGGCGAAGAAGTCCGATCGCTCCTGCTCGAACTTGTCGAGCGCACGCGTGGCGTCCAGGCGGGCACGGGCGACGGCCAGCGGCACGTCGAACAGGAACGTCAGGTCCGGCTGCAAGTGCGGGTGCACCCATGCTTCCAGTTGCTCCATCTTGCGCAAATCCATGCCCCGTCCGCCGCCCTGGTAGGCAAAGCTGGCATCGCTGAAGCGGTCGGAAATGACCCATTCGCCCCGTTCCAGCGCGGGCGCGATGACTTGCGCGATGTGTTCGCGGCGGCTGGCGAACATCAGCAAGGCTTCCGTTTCCAGGTGCATCTTTTCATGCAGCAGCAGTTCGCGCAGCTTTTCGCCCAGGCTGGTGCCGCCCGGTTCGCGCGACGAGACTAGGGTCACGCCCCGCTGCTGCAGGTAGTCGGTGACAAAGCCGATATGCGTCGACTTGCCCGCGCCATCGATGCCTTCGAAGGTGATGAAACGGGGTTGATAGTGTGGTGTCATGAAGCTTCTAGTTTGAAATAATTAACGCTGGTATTGATTCACGGCGCGGTTATGGTCGGGCAAGTTGGCCGAGAACTGGCTGGTGCCGTCGCCGCGTGCGACGAAATACAGCGCCTGCGTGCGGGCCGGCGCCAGCGCCGCCGTCAGCGATTGCGCGCCAGCCAGGGCGATCGGCGTGGGCGGCAAGCCGCCGCGCGTATAGGTATTGTACGGGGTGTCCGCTTCCAGGTCGCGTTTGCGGATCTTGCCCTGGTAGTTGTCGCCCATGCCATAGATCACGGTCGGGTCGGTCTGCAGCAGCATGCCTGTCTTCAGGCGGTTGACGAACACGCCGGCGATCATGGCGCGCTCGGACTTTTGTCCCGTTTCCTTTTCCACGATGGAGGCCATGATCAGCGCCTCGTACGGGTTTTTATACGGCAAGGCCGGATCGCGCTTGTCCCACGCTTCGGACAGGCGGCCGATCATGGCCGCGTGCGCCTGCCTGAAAATCTGCATTTCGCTGGCGCCCTTGGCGAACAGATACGTATCCGGGAAGAACAAGCCTTCCGGCAACACATATTCCGGGCTGATCTTCGCCATCAGTTCCTTGTCGGACAGGCCCACGGTATCGTGCTTGAGACCGGCATGGTTGGCCATGGCCATACGCATCTGCTTGAAAGTCCAGCCTTCGATGATGGTCAGCGATTCTTGCGCGAACTCGCCGCGCGCCAGTTGCGTGATCAAACGCTGCGGCGTGGTGCCCGGTTTCAATTCGTAGGAACCGGCCTTGATCTTCGACGTCTTGCCTTCGATGCGCGCCAGCATGTTGAACAGGATGGGCACGATGGGCACGCCCGCGTCCGCGATCTGCTGGCCGGCCGCATGCGCGCCGCTGCCCGGGCTGATCGTAAACGGAATCGCGTCGCCGTCCGTGGTGATGGGCTGCTGCGCCCAGTACACAAAAGTACCACCGACGCCGATGGCGGCGATGACCGAGCTGACTACAAGTTTTTTAAAGAAAGCCATTGTTCCGATTCTTGTGATGCGGGCGCTGATGGCCAACGTCCGCTTGTTATGATCGTTCATTTGTGAAGCAAGTGCGCGCAAAGCGGCGCCAACACTGGCAATCTTGCCGCTGCCGACGCAATCTGCCCGACATCACTATAATGAACCCGTAATGATAATGCTTAATCGCTGATCTAATGGAAATTATGAATAACTGGAATCAATTTTTAACCGCACAAGGCGCCCGCCCCGTTGCCACCGATGGCGCGCCTGACAGCACCGCCCCCATCGCCGCCACCCCTATCGCCGACTTCGGCCAGTCCCTGACAGTGTCCCAACTACAAGAAGGTTTTGTCGCGGCCATCACGGACCAGGGTTTGATCGGCTTGAACGGCGACGAGGCAGCCAGTTTCCTGCACGGCCAGCTGACCAACGACGTGGAACACCTGAGCCCGGAGCAAGTGCGCCTGGCCGGCTACTGCACGCCGAAAGGCCGGCTGCTGGCCAGTTTCCTGATGTGGCGCAACGCCACCACCATTTATCTGCAATTGCCGCGCGCCATACAGCCAGCCATCCAGAAGCGGCTGCAGATGTTCGTGCTGCGCGCCAAGGCCAAGCTGCACGATGCCTCCGGCGACGAAGCGAACCAGGTCGTCCTGGGCCTGGGCGGCAAGCACGCCAACGCGGCCCTGTCCGCCTGGTTCCCCGCCCTGCCCGCCACGCCGTTCAGCAAGGTCGAACACGCGTCCGGCACCCTGCTGCGCGTGGCCGACGCCTTCGGCAGCCCCCGCTATGAATGGCTGACGTCGGCCGCCACGGCGCGCGACGCGTGGACGCCATTGACCGCACAGCTGGCCAAGGGCGGCAATGACGCCTGGCATTTGTCGGACATCCACGCGGGCATCCCGCAGATCACGGCCGCCACGCAAGAGCAATTCGTGCCGCAAATGGTCAATTTCGAGCTGCTGGGCGGCGTCAATTTCAAGAAAGGCTGCTACCCGGGCCAGGAAATCGTCGCGCGCAGCCAGTATTTGGGCAAGCTCAAGCGCCGCACCACCCTCGTCAGCATCGCTGACGCAAGCGTCGCCGCCGGTGGCGAACTGTTTGCCGTCAGCGACCCCGAGCAGCCTTGCGGCATGGTCGTCAACGCGGCGCCCAGCGGCGACGGCGGCATCGACGCCCTCGTCGAAATGAAGCTGGGGGCGATCGAAGAAGGTTCAAGCGCCACCGGCGCCGTACGCTACGGCTCGGCCCAGGGCGCCGCCGTGCAGTTCCTGTCCATGCCTTACGTGCTCGACGCACTCGACTTGTGAGAATGCCATGAAAGATCTGTACGTTTACTATCAGGTAAAAGAAGAGCACGCCCAGGCGCTGGAAGCGCGGGTCCGCGCCCTGCAAGGCAAGCTGGCGGCCGCTTCGGGCGTGGCGCCGCAACTGAAGCGCCGTCCGGAAGCCAAGGACGGCTTGCAGACGTGGATGGAAATCTACCCCGTCGTCGGCGAAGGCTTTACGGAACTGCTGGCCAGCGTGGCCGAGGAAGCGGGCTTGCTGTCCCTGACGGCTGGCGCGCGGCATACGGAAGTGTTCATGGATTTGCCCCCATGTGCCTGATCGTTTTTGCCTGGAAAGTCAATCCGCACATCCCGCTGATTGCCGCCGCCAACCGCGACGAATTCTATGAACGCGCCAGCGCCCCCGCCGGCGCCTGGCCCGAACACCCGCAAGTGTATGCGGGCCGCGACCTGCAGGCGGGCGGCAGCTGGATGGGCATCACCCAGGCCGGCAGCGGCAGCTCGCGCTTTGCCGCCATCACGAATATCCGCAGCCCGCAAGACCGCAACCCGGACGCCCCCTCGCGCGGCGCCCTGGTGGCAGACTATCTGGCCGGCGACATGTCGCCACAGGATTACATCGCGCAAATCCGCCCCGGCTGCACAGCCTACAACGGTTTCAACCTGGTGCTGGGCGACGCGGATACCCTGATCTGGTTTTCCAACCGGGGCGACGACGATGCGCGCAATGGCCGGCCCTTGGAACCGGGCATCTACGGCCTGTCGAACGCCCTGCTCGACGCGCCGTGGCCGAAGGTGCTGAAAACCAAGGCCCAGTTCGCCAGCCTGCTGTGCCAGGGCGCGCCCGACGAAGCGTACTTCGACATGCTGGCCGACACCACGCGCGCGCCCGACTTCCGTTTGCCGGACACGGGCGTGCCGCTCGACCTCGAGCGCGTGCTGTCCGCCGTCTGCATCGAAACGCCGGGCTACGGCACGCGCACGTCCACCGTCGTGAAACTGTTCCCGGACTCTCCCGGCGAATTGCACGAGCTGGTGATTCAGTAATTGCTGCGGGGCCGGCACCGTCCGGCTCCGCCCCGTTTCCCTCATCCATTCCCTCCCGCGCGGCTTGCTTGCCTTGGCAAAATATCGTTCGCGCAAAAAAAGAAAGCGCTTGCGCAAGCGCTTTCTTTTGTTTACGATAGCTTCAATCGCGGCGACACAGCCGTACCCAATCGCAGTACACAATAATAAAAAAAACCTCAGGAGACACCATGGCCACCATGGAAGATGTAGCGCGGGCGGCGGACGTATCGCTGTCGACCGTCTCTCACGTAGTCAACGGCACCCGCAAGGTCAGCCCGAAAACCGTCGCCGCCGTCAACGCAGCCATGCAGCAGATCGGCTATGTGCCGAACATGCTGGCGCGTGCGCTGGCCGGCTCCTCGTCGGGCACCATCGGCGTGGCCATTTCCGCCTTCACCAATCATTACTTCAGCGAAACCGTGCGCGCCATCGAGGCGGCTTGCACGCGCCATGGCTTGATGATGCTGTTTTCCGATACGCATGACGACCCCGAACAGGAGTTGAAAGTGGTGCAGAACTTGCACCAGCGCCGCGTCGACGGCATCGTGCTGGCGCCGTCCGGCGATCCGCACAACCGCGCCCTCGACTATTTAAATAGCAACAAGATCGCTTCCGTGCTGGTCGACCGCATGTCACCCCAGCCGTTCGACCAGGTGGGCGTGGAAAACACGCACGCCACGGCCGAGCTGGTCAGCCACCTGATCACGGTCCACGGCCACCGCCGCATCGGCTTCATCGCGGGCGCGCCCGGCCTGTCCACGACGGACGAGCGCATCGACGGCTACCGCCTGGCCTTGCAGCGCGCCGACATCGCCTTCGATGGGGACTTGCTGCGCTCGGGCGACTCCAACCTGGAGCGCAGCGGCGCGGCCACGCGCGAATTGCTGGCCCTGCCCGCCGCGCAGCGTCCCACGGCCATCGTCGCCGGCAATAACCTGATGACCATCGGCACCATGCATGCCTTGCGCGACGCGCACATTGCGGTACCTCAAGACGTCGCGCTGGCCGGCTTCGATGATTTCGACTGGGCCGATTATTTCAGCCCCCGCCTGACCGTGATGGCGCAGCCGCTCGAAGAGCTGGGCGCCATGGCCGTCGACCTGTTGATCGACCGCATCGCCAATCCGGGCCGCGCCCAGCACGTGCAGCGCCTGTCGCCGACCTTGCGCGTACGCAACTCCTGCGGCTGCCCCTGACCTTTACATATAGACACACCATGCATCCAGCAATTTCCCTCGGTATCGACCTCGGTACCTCCGAACTGAAAACCGTGCTGATGGACAGCGCAGGCAGCGTGCGCGGCCAGGCGTCCGTGCGCATCGACACCAGCCGCCCGCAAGCAGGCTGGTCCGAACAAGCGCCGCAGGACTGGTGGGCCGCCTGCGTCCAAGCGCTGGCCCAGCTGCGCGCCGGCTGGCCGCAGGACTATGCACAGATCGCCTGCATCGGCCTGTCGGGCCAGATGCACGGCGCCGTGCTGCTCGACGCCAACGATGACGTCATCCGTCCCGCCATCCTGTGGAACGATGCGCGCGCCGAAGCCGAGGCCGCTACCCTGGCGCGCGACTATCCCGCGTATGCGGACGTGACGGGCAGCCTGCCCATGGCGGGCCTGACGGCGCCGAAACTGCTGTGGCTGCAAACACACGAGTCTGACGCCTTCGCCGCCATCGCCTGCCTGCTGTCGCCAAAGGACTACCTGCGCCTGCGCTTGACCGGGATCAAACTCACGGACATGTCCGACGCGGCCGGCACCCTGTGGCTGGACGAGGCCAACCGAGCCTGGTTCGCGCCCATGGTCACGGCCTGCGGTTTGCGCCTGGATCAAATGCCGGCCCTGGCCGAGGGCGACGCCACCACCGGTACCGTGCCGGACGCCGTCGCCGACCAGCTGGGCTTGCCCGCCAACGTGGTGGTGGCGGGTGGCGGCGGCGACAATCCTGTCTCGGCCGTGGGCATCGGCGCCGTCAACGGCGGCGACAGTTTTATCTCGCTGGGCACCAGCGCCGCCATCGTGTCCGTCACCGAAGCGCCCCTGGGCAATCCGGCCGGCGGCGTGCACAGCTTTTGCCACGCCCTGCCCGGCCGCTGGTATGCGATGGGCGCGATCCTGTCCGGCGCCAGCTGTTTGCGCTGGGCGACGGGTATGCTGGGCCAGCCCGACGAAGCGGCCCTGCTGGCGCTGGTGGAAGCGGGTTTGCCGCTCGACGCCCCCGTCGCCCCTTCCGCGCCCCTGTTCCTGCCCTATCTGTCGGGCGAGCGCACGCCGCATAACGACCCGCAAGTGCGCGGCGCCTTTTTGCAACTGGGCCACGACAGCACGCCGGCGCAGCTCGGCTACGCCGTGCTCGAAGGCGTGGCCTTCGCCTTGCGCGACGCCATGGCGGCCGTCACGTCGACGGGCGCCGTCGTTCCCCACTGCATGCTGGTGGGCGGCGGCGCGCGCAGCCAGTACTGGGCGCAATTGCTGGCCAATGTGCTGGGACGCGAAATGCGCACCCTGCACAACAGCGAACTGTCGGCCAGCCTGGGCGCGGCCAAGCTGGGCTTTGCCGCCATCGGCCAGCGCCAGCTGCTGTCCACCGGCTTGCCCATCAAAAACACTTTCCTGCCCGATGCCGCGCACAGCGCCGCCTTGAGCATCCGCTACGGCCGCTACCGTAGCCTGTTTCCCGCCGTGCAAGCCTTGCACCAACTCAGTGATAAGGAATAGTAATGAATCAGCTGCAACAATTGAAGCAACACAGCACCGTCGTCGCCGACACGGGCGACTTCCTGCAACTGGCGCGCTTCGCGCCGCAAGACGCAACCACCAACCCGTCGCTGATCTTGAAGGCCGTGCTGCAGCCCGATTACGCGCCCTTGCTGGAAAGCACGGTCGCCGCGCATCAATCCGCCAGCCTGGACGATATCGTCGATCAGGTGCTGGTGCGCTTCGGCCTGGAAATCCTGAAAGTCGTGCCGGGCCGCGTCTCGACGGAAGTCGACGCCCGTTTAAGCTTTGACCGCGACGCTACCGTCGCCCGCGGTCGCCGCCTGATCGCCCTGTACGAGCAAGCCGGCGTGGCCCGCGAACGCGTGCTGATCAAGGTCGCCGCCACCTGGGAAGGCATCCAGGCCGCGCGCGAGCTGGAAAAAGATGGCATCTTTTGCAACCTGACCCTGCTGTTCGCGTTTTGCCAGGCCGTCGCCTGCGCCGATGCGAACGTGCGCCTGATTTCGCCGTTCGTGGGGCGCATCTACGACTGGCACAAGAAGTCGCAGGGTGCGGCATGGGACGAAGCGGCGCGCAGCCTGTCCAACGATCCGGGCGTGCAATCGGTCACGCGCATCTTCAATTACTACAAGCAACATGGCATCGCCACCCAGGTGATGGGCGCCAGCTTCCGCAACGTGGGCCAGATCACGGCCCTGTCCGGCTGCGACTTGCTGACCATCAGCCCGGACTTGCTGGCCAAGCTGGAAGCGGCGGATGCGCCGTTCGAGCGCGCGCTGGGCGGCGACCTTGGCGCGCCGCAGCCGGCCGTCACGTATGACGAAGCGGCTTTCCGCTATGCCTTGAACGACGACGCGATGGCGACCGAAAAGCTGGCCGAAGGCATCCGCGGCTTCGCCGTCGATGCGGGCAAGCTGGACGCCATGATCGAGAAATTGCGCACTCGCTAAGTTTTCACCCAGTTTTTACCGTAGCACCGTTTGTTTTTTACAATAAAAACCCTTGGAGATCCTCATGAAAAAAGTCATTACCGCCTCCCTGCTGCTGTCCGCCGCCTGCGGCGCCTTCGCCGCCGACAAACCGCTGAAATCCATCGGCGTGAGCGTGGGCGACCTGGCCAACCCGTTTTTTGTCGCCATTGGCCGCGGCGCGGAAGAAAGCGCGAAAAAACTGGGCGGCCCTGGCGTGAAAGTCACGACTGTTTCCAGCAAGTATGACCTGAACACCCAGGTGGACCAGATCGAGAACTTCATCGCCAACAAGACCGACATCATCATCCTGAACGCCGTCGATTCCAAGGGCATCGCGCCAGCTATCAAGAAAGCGCGCAATGCGGGCGTGGTCGTGATCGCCGTCGACGTGGGCGCCGTGGGCGCTTCGGCCACCGTGATGTCCGACAACACCATGGCGGGCGACGTGTCGTGCGCCTACCTGGCCAAGCAGATCGGCGGCAAGGGCAATGTGGTGATCCTGAACGGTCCGCCCGTGACGTCCGTGATCGACCGCGTGAATGGCTGCAAGAAAACCCTGGCCGCGTTCAAGGATATCAAGATTCTGTCCGACAACCAGAACGCCGGCGGCAGCCGCGACGGCGGCATGACCGTGATGTCGAACCTGCTGACGGCCCATCCGAAGATCGACGGCGTGTTCGCCATCAACGATCCGACGGGTATCGGCGCCGAACTGGCGATCAAGCAATCGAAGCGCACGGACGTGAAACTGATCACGGCCGTCGATGGCGCGCCCGATGGCCAGAACGCCCTGAAAAACAAGGCCGGCCTGTTTGCCGCCACCTCGGCGCAAAACCCGTACCGCATGGCCACGGACGCCGTGCAGATGGGCTACGACATCATGAACGGCCGCACGCCGAAACAGACCATGGTGCTGTTGCCGACCCCGGCCATCACCAAGGAAAACGTCGCCACCTACACGGGCTGGGTAAAGAACTGATCTGCCTGACCTGAACCACGCGGCGCCGCCGGCCAGTTACCAGGCGGCGCCAGTTTCACCAGCAAGGAAGGACAGTCATGAGCGACGATATTATTTTTGAAATGCGCGGCATCGAGAAGCGCTTTGGCGCCACGCGCGCGCTGCGCGGCGTGCACCTGACGGTGCGCAGCGGCGAAATCCATGCCGTGATGGGCGAAAACGGCGCCGGCAAGAGCACCCTGATGAAGATTCTGTCGGGCGTGTACACGCCGGACGCGGGCGAAATCATTCTCGACGGCAAGCCGATCCGCATCCGCAACCCCGGCGAGGCCCGCGCGCTGGGCATCAACCTGATCTACCAGGAACTGAGCGTGGCCAAGAACATGACGGTGGCCCAAAACGTCTTCATGGGCAGCGAGCCGCAAGGACCGTTCTGGACCGTCAAGGGCGGCGAAATGCGCGCGCGCACGAACGCCATCCTGGCCGACCTCGGTTCCCGCTTCGACGCGGACACCATGGTGTCCACCCTGTCGATCGCCGAGCAGCAGCAGGTGGAAATCGCCCGCGCCCTCGTGCACGAAAGCCGCATCCTGATCATGGACGAGCCCACTGCCGCCCTGTCCGACCGGGAAACAGAACAATTGTTCCGCATCATCGAAGAACAGCGCGACAAGGGCCTCGCCGTGCTGTACATCAGCCACCGCATGGCCGAGGTGGAACGCCTGGCGCGCCGCATCACGGTGCTGCGCGATGGCGCCTATGTGGGCGAGCTGGGCAAGGATGAGCTGGATCAAAAGAAAGTCGTGCAAATGATGGTGGGCCGCCCCGCCGACGACTTTTATGCGCACCAGCGGCGCACCACGCGGGGCGCCGAGCGCTTGCGCGTGGAAAACGTGGGCGGCGGCAAGGTCAAGCCCGCCTCGTTCAGCCTGCATGCGGGCGAAGTCACGGGCCTGGCCGGCCTCGTCGGCGCGGGCCGCACGGAACTGGCGCGCCTGATCTTTGGCGCCGACAAGAAACAATCGGGACAAGTGTGGCTCGACGGCCAGGAAGTGCATATCCAGCGCCCGCTGGCGGCCATCCGCCACGGCATCGGCTACCTGCCCGAGGACCGCAAGAGCCTGGGACTGTTCATGCAATTGTCGGCCATGGAAAACATGTCGATGAATATACTGTCCAAGCATGCGACGGCGGGCGTGGTCAACCGTGGCGCCCTGACCCAGCTCACGCGCGAGGCGATCAGCAACCTCAACGTCAAGGTGTCCGGGCCGGACGGCATCGTCGGCGGATTGTCTGGCGGCAACCAGCAAAAAGTCTTGCTGGCGCGCTGGCTGGCCATCGCGCCGAAAGTGCTGATCCTCGACGAACCGACGCGGGGCGTGGACGTGGGCGCGAAGAGCGAAATCTACAAGATCATCCACCAGCTGGCCGATGCGGGCACGGCCGTGCTGTGCATTTCCAGCGAACTGGCCGAGCTGGTCGGCATCTGCGACCGCGTGATGGTGATGTGCGAAGGACGCCTGACGGGCGAAGTGACGGGCGACGACATCACGCAGGAAAACATCCTCGCCTATGCCACCCAGCTGGAAGCGGCATAAAAATAATCATTCAGGAGATTCAACATGACAACGACTACCACCCGCGGCGCCGCGCGCGCCGGCGAACCCTTCAATGCCTCGAACCTGATGCGCCGCCTGGGCATGCTGCCCGTGCTGGTGGTGCTGTACCTGGCCATGTATGGCTTGACCGTGTATTTCTCGGCCGACGGCACGTCCACGTTCATGACCAGCAATAACACCATGAACATCTTCCGCCAGGTGTCGATCAACATCGTGCTGGCGTCCGGCATGACTTTCGTCATTTTGACCAGCGGCATCGACCTGTCCGTCGGCTCCGTGCTGGCCGTCTCTGCCGTGGCAGGCATGCTGATGTCGCTGTCGGCCCAGTTCGCCGGCTTTTCGATTCCCGCCTTCCTCATCGTCGGCCTGCTGCTGGGCGCACTCAATGGCGTGCTGGTCGCCCTCGTCGGCCTGAACCCCTTCGTCGTGACCCTCGGCACCATGACGGCCCTGCGCGGCGCCGCTTACCTGCTGGCGGACGGCACCAGCGTGCTGAACACGGAAATCCCAAGCTTCGAATGGATGGGCAACGGCAGCTTCCTGGCCGTGCCCTGGCTGATCTGGCTGGCGGCCGCCGTCGTCGTGCTGACGTGGTTCATTTTGCGCAAGACCACCCTGGGCCTGCATATCTACGCCGTCGGCGGCAATATCCAGGCGGCCCGTTTGACAGGGATCAAAGTCGGTCTCGTCTTGATGTTTGTCTACACGATCAGCGGCCTGTTCGCGGGCCTGGGCGGCGCCATGTCGGCCAGCCGCCTGTATGCGGCCAACGGCAACTGGGGTACCGGTTATGAACTCGATGCCATCGCGGCCGTCGTGCTGGGCGGCACCAGCCTGATGGGCGGCGTGGGTTCCGTCTGGGGCACCGTCATCGGCGCGCTGATCATCGGCGTGATGAACAATGGCTTGACGATCCTGGGCCTGTCGTCGTTCTGGCAGTATGTAGCCAAGGGCGTCGTGATCGTGCTGGCCGTGATTCTGGACAAATGGCGCCAGAGCCACGCGCAAAATTAAGCGTAGCCGCGCGGCGTCCGTATTCGCGGACGCCGTGCGAACCACGCCTGCTTGATTAATCAAGCAAACTGCAGGCGCATTTCCACATGCGCAATCCCCGCCTCTTCGAATACTTCCCCCTGCTGCACAAAACCGTGGCGCGCATAGAACGGCGCGGCCACGGTTTGCGCGTTCAGCACCACCGCCTTGTCGCCCCGTTCGCGGGCTTTGTCCATCAGCAAGGTCAAAATGGCGCCGCCCACGCCCGTGCCCCGGCCCGGCTGGCGCACGGCCATGCGGCCGATGTGGCCGTCAGGCAATAGCCGGCCCGTGCCGATGGCGTTGCCGGCATCGTCATAGGCCACGGCGTGCAGGCAGACGGCGTCCATGTCGTCGAGTTCGATCTCGGCCGGCACTTTTTGTTCATCGACGAAAACTTCAAAACGGATGGCGGTGGCGTCAGGGCCCAGGGTGGCCCAGTCGCCGAGGCGGATGGTGTGCTTGGTCATGGTGTAATGTAGAAAGAGACAGGCCGCAATTGTCGCACGACCTGCCTTTTCACAGAGAGATCAGCTGAGCTTGACCAACTGCTTGCCGAAGTTGCGCCCTTTTAAGAGGCCGATGAACGCTTCCGGCGCGCTGGCCAGGCCGTCAGCCACGGATTCGCGGAATTTCAGCTTGCCCGTCGCCACCAGTGAACCCAGTTCCGCCAGTCCCTGCGGCCAGAATTCCGGCTGCTCGGAAACGATGAAGCCGCGCACGGTGAGGCGGTTGGTGAGGATCAGGCGCGCATTGTCGAGCGGCGTCGGTTCGCCGTTGTAGCCGGCGATCCAGCCGCACACGGCGATCCGGCCAAACGCGTTGGTGCGCGCCAGGGCCGCATCGAAGATGGCGCCGCCCACGTTTTCAAAGATGGCGTCGATACCGTCCGGCGTGGCCGCCGCCAGGTCGGCCTCCAGATTGCCCGCCTTGTAGTCGACGCAGGCGTCGAAACCCAGCTCATTGACCACATACGCGCACTTGTCCGCGCCGCCGGCGATGCCGACGATTCTGCAACCTTTCAATTTCGCCAACTGCCCCACGACGCTGCCCACGGCGCCGCTGGCGGCCGACACGACCACGGTTTCGCCCGCTTTCGGCGCCATGATCTGGTTCAAGCCATACCACGCCGTCATGCCCGGCATGCCGACGGAACCCAGGTAGGCGGAAGCGGGAATGTGCGTCGTATCGACCTTGCGCAGCATGGTGCCGTCCGATACGGCCACTTCCGTCCAGCCCAAAGTGCCCACGACGGTATCGCCCACGGCAAACTTCGGATGCTTCGATTCCAGCACCACACCCACCGTGCCGCCTATCATGGTTTCATCGAGCGCCTGCGGCGCCGCATAGCTTTTATTGGCGCTCATGCGCCCACGCATATAGGGGTCGAGCGACAGGTACTGGTTGCGCACCAGCAATTCGCCATCCTGGATGGCGGGAATGGCTTTGGTTTCCAGGCGAAAATGTGCCGGCTGCACTTCCTCATTGGAGGCGGGGCGCGAGGCGAGGACGATGCGTTGGTAGGTGGTCATGAATGCTCCTTGACGATAGGTAGAGTCAGCGGAAGGCTGGGGTCAGACCCGCCGGGTCTGACCCCGGGTGTCTGTTGCGTAACAACTAAATCTCATAATCCATGCACTGGCGCGCTTCCCGCACGGCGCCAAAGAATGGCTTGATTTTCACGTGCTCGGGATGGTTCTGGTAAGCGTCGAGCGCCTCGCGGCTGGCAAATTCGCTGTACAGCACGATGTCGTAGGTCGCTTCCAGGCCAGGCTGGGCCACGGCTGCCTCGAATTTCAATATGCCGGGCACCAGGTCCGAGCAGGAATCGAGCAGGGCTTTCAATTTCAATGCATTGGTGGCGCGGTCGGCGCCTTCGGCGTGGTCTTTGAGTTTCCAGAAAACGATGTGCTTGATCATGGCGGCAGGCTGCTTGTTTATTAATGAAGCATTACTGTAACCGCTATCGGCGCGTCTTGCAGGAACAGGGTGCGAAATGCAAACGGGCGGCCCTGGAAGCCGCCCACAGACTAGGTTTACCTATATCACAGCACTTCGAACAGCCCGGCCGCGCCCTGCCCGCCGCCTATGCACATGGTCACCACCACGTATTTGACGCCGCGGCGCTTGCCTTCGATCAAGGCGTGGCCCGTCAGGCGGGCGCCCGACACGCCGTACGGGTGGCCGACGGCGATCGCGCCGCCGTTCACGTTCAGGCGGTCCATGGGAATGCCCAGGGTGTCGGCGCAGTACAGCACTTGCACGGCGAACGCTTCATTAAGTTCCCACAGGCCGATGTCAGCTACAGTCAAGCCCGCCTTTTTCAGCAGTTTCGGGATGGCAAACACGGGGCCGATGCCCATTTCATCGGGTTCGCAGCCGGCCACGGCGAAGCCGCGGAAGATGCCCAGCGGCTGCAGCCCTTTCGCTTCAGCCACTTTCGCATTCATGACGATGGCCATAGCCGCGCCATCGGAAAACTGGCTGGCGTTGCCGGCGCTGATGACGCCGCCCGGAATGGCCGGGCGGATCTTCGCCACGCCGTCATACGTCGTGTCCGCGCGGATGCCTTCGTCTGCCGAGATCGTCACTTCGCGCGACACCAGCATGCCGCTGGCCTTGTCGGCCACGCCCATGACGGTGGTCATCGGCACGATTTCCGCATCGAACAGGCCGGCAGCCAGGGCCGCGGCGGCGCGCTGCTGACTTTGCGCGCCGTAGGCATCCTGGCGTTCGCGCGAGATCTGGTAGCGCTTGGCCACGGTCTCGGCCGTCTGCAGCATGGGCCAGTACACTTCCGGCTTGTGCTGCTGCAGCCAGACGTCGCGGTACATATGCGTATTCATTTCATTTTGCACACAGGAAATCGATTCCACGCCGCCAGCCGCATAGATATCGCCTTCGCCGGCGATGATGCGCTGCGCCGCCAGGGCGATGGCCTGCAAGCCCGAGGAACAAAAACGGTTGACGGTCATGCCTGCCGTCGTGACGGGGCAGCCGCCGCGCAAGGCCACCTGGCGCGCGATGTTGCCGCCCGTGGCGCCTTCGGGAAAGGCGCAGCCGACCAGCACGTCTTCCACTTCCTCCGCCTCGATGCGCGCGCGCTCGACGGCGGCCGCAAGCACATGGCCGCCCAGGGTAGCGCCATGCGTCATGTTGAACGCGCCCTTCCAGGACTTGGCCAGGCCCGTGCGGGCGGTCGATACGATGACGGCTTCATTCATGCTGTGTCTCCTTGTGGGAATGTTATATGGTCGGATGATAGATCTGCGGAATCAGAATAGCACATTTAAGTACGGTCGTTCGCAAAGTTGAAATGAATGGCAATTTGTAAGCTTGCTGTAAGTTTCAAGCAAGCATGACGTAAGGTTCGGAGAACACACTCGCCTCCAGCTGTTGCAAGAATGGTCAAAAAGACCGCGGCAATGGTTCACTATAAAACATAGGGAGACAAACCATGGCATCACCATCCGGCTCTGCCGACGTACGGAAAATTTCCACCAAAGGAACGCCGATTACGCCAGAGGAACGCAAGGTCATCTTTGCATCCTCCTTGGGCACCGTCTTTGAATGGTACGATTTTTACCTGTACGGTTCGCTGGCATCGATCATCGCCAAGCAATTCTTCATCGGCGACCCCACCACCACCTTCATCTTCGCGCTGCTGGCCTTTGCCGCCGGCTTCATCGTGCGTCCGTTCGGCGCGCTGGTCTTCGGCCGCCTGGGCGACATGATCGGCCGCAAGTACACTTTCCTGATCACCATTCTGATCATGGGCGGCTCCACCTTCATCGTCGGCTTGCTGCCGGGCCATGCGTCCATCGGCATCGCCGCACCGATCATCCTCGTCATCCTGCGCATCCTGCAAGGCCTGGCGCTGGGCGGCGAGTACGGCGGCGCAGCCACCTACGTGGCCGAGCATGCGCCTGAAGGCAAGCGCGGCGCGTTCACGGCGTGGATACAGACGACGGCAACCCTGGGCTTCTTCCTGTCGCTGATGGTCATCCTGGGCACCCGCCTGGCCACCGGCGAGAAGGATTTCGAAGCGTGGGGCTGGCGCATTCCCTTCCTCGTCTCCGTCATCCTGCTGGGTATTTCCGTGTGGATCCGCCTGGCCATGAATGAATCGCCGGCATTTGCAAAAATGAAGGCCGAGGGCAAGACCTCGAAAGCCCCGCTGACGGAAGCGTTCGGCAAGTGGAAAAACCTGAAGATCGTCATCCTGGCCCTGATCGGCTTGACCGCCGGCCAGGCAGTCGTGTGGTACACGGGCCAGTTCTACGCCCTGTTCTTCATGATCCAGACCCTGAAAGTGGACCTGGCAACGGCCAACGTGCTCGTCGCCGTCGCCCTGCTGCTGGCCACGCCGTTCTTCCTGTTCTTCGGCAGCCTGTCCGACCGCATCGGCCGCAAGTACATCATCCTCGGCGGCTGCCTGATCGCCGCGGCCACCTACTTCCCGATCTTCAACGGCCTGACCCACTTCGCCAACCCGCAGCTGGAAGCGGCACTGAAAAACTCGCCAGTGGTCGTCGTGGCCGATCCGGCTTCCTGCCACTTCCAGTTCAACATGACGGGTACGAAGAAGTTCCCATCGTCGTGCGACATCGCCACGGGCTTCCTGTCGAACAGCTCGGTGAACTACACGAAGGAAGACGCGCCGGCCGGCAGCATCGCCAAGGTGCGCATCGGTACGAAGGAATTTAGCTCGTTCAACGCTGTCATGACGCCGGACGGCCTGAACTTCGATGCGGACAGCAAGGCCCACGAAGCGGCGCTGAAGAAAGAACTGGGCGCCGGCATCAAGGAAGCGGGCTACCCTGCGAAAGCGGATCCGGACCAGATCAACAAGCCGATGGTCGTCTTGCTGCTGTTCATCCTGGTGCTGTACGTGACCATGGTGTATGGCCCGATCGCCGCCATGCTGGTGGAAATGTTCCCGACGCGTATACGTTACACCTCGATGTCCCTGCCCTACCATATCGGTAACGGCTGGTTCGGCGGCTTGCTGCCGACCACGGCCTTCGCGCTGGTGGCCTTCAAGGGCGACATTTATTATGGCCTGTGGTATCCGATCGTCGTCGCCCTGGCGACTGTCGTGATCGGCACCCTGTTCGTCAAGGAAACCAAGGACAACAATATCTACGCCGACGATTAAATGGATGCCAGCCCCGGCCGCAAGACCGGGGTCCGCAAAGCAAAACGCCGCTGACTGGTCAGCGGCGTTTTTTTATGTGGCGTCTATGGCGGCAGGCTTACTTGTCGTTTTTCTTTTTCAGCTGGTCGCGCTGCTGCACGTATTCCTGGTAGCTGGTCTGGTTGCGCTTGCGGCAGGCGTTGCGGTCGTCAAAATTATTGAGGCTGTTGCAATACTCGCCGATCTTGTCCCGGTTTGCGTCATACAGTACTTCACAGCCAGTAATGGCCAGCAAGAAGGGAATGATCAGATATTTCATTGCTACTCTCATGGATAGGGACGGGATTGCGCGAAAAACACCAGATTGCCCACTGGATAAGCGGGCAGCTTTATCTTAACGCGATCCTGGCGAAAAGTACAAGCGCTCGGTATTACTTATTAGAAAGGATTACCTGCGCGCGCGCCACTGCATGCTATGGTGGAAGTTTCTCTTACCGGACTCGTCCCCAGGCATGCCGACCATTCCTCCCGCCCCCTGCGGCCCGCTGCAGCACCAATTCGACGCCTTGCTGCAAGACGTCTGCGCCAGCCTGGCTGCGCACGCCGGCAACTTGCTGGACGGCATATACCTGTACGGCAGCATCGCCCGCGGCGATGCCACGCCGGGCGTGTCCGACCTCGACCTGACCCTGGTGCTGCGCCAGCCGCCCACGCCGCCGCAGCGGGAAACGCTGGAAGCGCTGCGCCTGGCCCTGCAGGCACGCCGCCGGGAAGTACTGAAGATCGATTTCGATATCGGCCACCGTGCCCAGGTGCTGGCGCCGGAGCACCTGTACAGCTGGGGCTACTGGCTCAAGCACCAGTGCCGCTGCCTGTGGGGCGAGGACCTGGCACCGCACTTTGCGCCGTTCTCTCCCTCGCGCGCCATCGCCCAGGCCGTGAATGGCGACTTTGCCCGCGTGCTGGACGATTATGCGCGGCGCCTCGATGACGAGCGCGACCCTGCCGCCATCGCCCGCCTGCAGCGCGAGGCATCGCGCAAGCTGATCCGTTCCTGCAACCTGCTGCGCCAGGATGGCGATCCCGGCTGGCCCGCCAGCCTGGACGAGCATGCCGCGCTGTTGCTGCGCCGCTATCCCGCCATGCAGGCGCAGGCAGCCTATTTTCTTGCCCAGGCCCGGCCCGGCGCCGCGCCGTCCAGCGGCTTTGCGCCGGCGCTGCGCCAGTTCACGCAGTGGCTGGTGCAGCAACAGGCGGGCTAGACGCCAGTCCCGTCGTTCAACAGCGGATTGCCGGCCGCAAACGCCGCCAGGTGTTCGAGCAACACGCGCACGCGGGCCGGCAGGTAGCGCCGCTGCGTCCACACGGCGTACACGTGGCGCGGCTGCGGCATCCAGTCGGGCAGCACGCGCACCAGGCTGCCGCTGGCCACTTCGTCACGGCATTGCAGAAGCGGACACAGCAGGATGCCGATGCCCGCGTCGGCCATTTCCACGGCCAGGCGCATCTCGTTCACACGCAGGCGCGCCTGCGGTTCGATCACCATTTCGGCGCCGTCGCCGGGCCGCCGCAAGCGCCAGGTGCGCAGCGGTTCGGCCACGATCAGCTCATGCTTTTCCAGTTCCTGCAAGTCGCGCGGCACGCCGGCGCGCGCCAGGTAGCCGGGCGCGGCCACCATCACCAGCGCGGCGCTGCCCAGACGGCGCTGCATCAGCGAGGAATCGTCGAGCGAGCCCACGCGGATGGCCAGGTCGGCGCCGCTGCCCACCAGGTCTTGCAGCAGGTTCGACAGTTCCAGCTCCAGGCGGATGTCCGGATACTTCTGCATGAAGCTGACCCAGGCCGGCGTCAGCAAGCCGCTGGCGAAGTTGACGGGCGCCAGCACGCGGATGCTGCCCGAGACGGCCGACAGGCTGGCGTCGAGCTGCTGCGTGGCTTGCCGCAGGGCATGGACCAGGGGACGGCACTGCTCGTAGTATTGCCAGCCTTCCGCCGTCGGCTGCAAGCGGCGCGCGCTGCGGTTGAGCAAGCGGTAACCGAGCTGGC
This sequence comes from Janthinobacterium sp. SUN033, assembly GCF_030397595.1. Lineage (NCBI taxonomy): Bacteria > Pseudomonadati > Pseudomonadota > Betaproteobacteria > Burkholderiales > Oxalobacteraceae > Janthinobacterium > Janthinobacterium sp. SUN033. Next base: position 972,345 of record NZ_JAPQNV010000001.1, on the reverse strand, counting down.
TTTCCAGCTTTTGCAGCCGGCGCGTGACGGTGGCGGCGGGCAAGTCTTCCTTGACGGCCGCCGCATGCAGGCTGCCCGCCTCGACAATGGAAACAAACAGGGCTAAATCATCGAGCATGATTGCATTTTCGGAATTTGAAATTAAAAATATGGCTCTAGTATAGATTGCTGCAAGTTGTTACGCTGCCCTTTCCTTACCATTTTGAAAGTGTCCCATGTCCGAAGCCCTGCGTTTGCGTTGCGTATTTGCCTTCCTGATGTCGCTGGTCATGACCCTGCTGATGAGCGCCTGGGTCACCTGGCTCAATATCGGCCTGCAGGCGGACTTCCTGCCCCGCTGGCGCCACGCGTTCTTTGCCGCCTGGCCCGTGGCCTTCTGCGCCGTGATGCTGTTCGCGCCCCGCGTGCAAGTCATCAGCCGCAATATCGTCACCCGGCTGGCGCGCCCGGCGCCAAGCTGCCCCGCCTGCGCGGCCGATGCGCCATGTGCCTGCGTCCGCCGACCTTAACCAGCAGTCGGCCACCGGCAGTATCACTCGGTCACTCCCGCCCACGGCCGCCCTGATCCGGGCTATGCTATGGCCGTCCTTGTTTTTACTGCGGAGTGACCATGCTCGACCACGTTTCCCTCACCGTCAGCGACCTGGAACGCGCCGAGCGCTTCTACGACGCCATCTTCGCCGCGCTCGGCGTGCCCAAGGTGGGCAGCGACCATGCCAATGCGTGGATAGGCTATGGCGAGCGCAGCGATGCGGAACACCCCGAACGCAGCTATTTTTCCGTCCGCCTGGGCCCCGCGCCCGGCGACGCGCCGCGCCGCCATTGCTGCTTCAAGGCCCCCTCGCGCGCGGCCGTGGAAGCGTTCTGGCACGCTGGGCTGGCGCAGGGCGGCATCGACCTGGGCGCGCCCGGCTTGCGCCACTATCACGCCAGCTATTACGCGGCCTTTTTGTTCGATCCCGACGGCAACCGCATCGAAGCCGTCTGCCACCACGCCGACGCCGGCTGACAGGACGGGAAATCCACCTCTGTTCGGCATTTCCACTTCGTGACGATTTGCCTATAATGGCTGGCACGCCATACCGGTCCCCGGTCCCTGCACCAAGAAGGAGATTCATGCATCATCTATTCGTCGGCCGCCCCGCGCGCACCATGCTCCTCTCCAGCGCCGGCTTGCTGCTGGCAGGCTGTTTTTCAGGCTGCTCCCTGTTGCCATCGACCCCGGTCATGCCCGGCGTGCCGGCTACCGCCGCCCTGCCCGACGCCAGCATCGCCTACACCGTGAGCGGCCAGGGCGGCGTGCCCGTCGTGTTCCAGTCGGGCATGGGCGACGGCAAGGATGTGTGGGCCAAGGTGGCGCCCGAAGTGGCCAAGCAGCACCGCGTGCTCGTGTACGACCGTCCCGGCTACGGCGACAGCAAGAAAACCACCACGCCGCGCGACCCGTGCACCATCGCTGCCCAGCAGCGCGCCCTGCTGGCGCAAGCTGGCTTGAAACCGCCGTATGTGCTGGTCGGCCATGGCTTGGGCGGGCTGTACCAGTATGTGTATGCGAAGCTGTACCCGCAGGACGTGGCCGGCCTGGTCTTGCTCGATCCCACGCACCCGCAGCAATGGAACCGCCTGCAGACGGACGCATCCACCTACGCCATGCTCGTCAAGACGCGGCGCAAGCTGATGTTCAACAGTACGGAATCGGCCGAATTCGATGCCCAGACGCAATGTCTGCAGCACGTCGACATGGGCAGCCCGCTGCGCGTGCCCGCCATGCTGCTGGTGCGCGACAAGTTCGGCATCGAGGAAATGGGCTCGTTTGAAAACGTGGTGCGGGCCCAGGAAAAGGATTGGCAGCGCCTGTCCGGCGCGCCAGCCATCGAGCGCATCACGGGCGCCGGCTACTACATCCAGAAGGACAACCCCGTCATCGTCAACGAGGCGGTCAAGATGGTAGCGAAGAAGAAATAAAAAAAGGGCAGAGAAATCTGCCCTTTGTCATTCAACAACCCAACATCAACTATTGAAGCCCTTGCCTTCGCCCGCCAGCTTCACCAGCAGGGGCGCAGGCGTCCACGCTTCGCCGTGGCGGCCTTTCGCATAGCCGGCGATGGTGTCGAGCACGTTCGGCAAGCCGACCGTGTCCGCGTAGAACATCGGGCCGCCGCGGAACAGCGGGAAGCCGTAGCCCGTCAGATACACCATGTCGATGTCCGAGGCGCGCAGGGCGATGCCCTCTTCCAGGATGCGCGCGCCTTCGTTGACGAGCGCATACACGAGCCGTTCGACGATTTCCTGGTCGCCGATCTTGCGCCGCGCCACGCCGATGTCGGCGGAGTGCTGGACTATCAAGGCGTTGACCTGTTCCGAGGCGTACGCCTTGCGGTCGCCCGGCTTGTAGTCGTACCAGCCGGCGCCCGTCTTCTGGCCATAGCGCCCCAGTTCGCACAGCAGGTCGGCCGTCTTCGAATACGTCACTTCCGGTTTTTCCACGTAGCGGCGCTTGCGGATGGCCCAGCCGATGTCGTTGCCGGCCAGGTCGCCCATGCGGAACGGGCCCATGGCAAAGCCGAATTTCTCGACGGCCTTGTCGACCTGCTCCGGCAGGCAGCCTTCTTCCAGCAGGAAACCGGCTTGGCGGCTGTATTGCTCGATCATGCGGTTGCCGATGAAACCGTCGCACACGCCGGAAACGACGCCCGTCTTTTTCAGCTTTTTCGACAACGCCAGCGCCGTGGCCAGCACGTCCTTGCCCGTTTCCTTGCCGCGGACGATTTCCAGCAGCTTCATGACGTTCGCCGGGCTGAAGAAATGCGTGCCGACCACGTCTTGCGGGCGCTGGGTGAACGCGGCGATCTTGTCCAGGTCCAGGGTCGAGGTGTTCGAGGCGAGGATGGCGCCCGGCTTCATGACGGCGTCGAGCTGCCTGAACACGGTTTCCTTGACGCCCAGTTCTTCGAAGACGGCTTCGATGACGATGTCCGCCTGCGCGATGTCCGCATACGCCAACGTGCCGCTGACCAAGGCGATGCGCTGCTCGGCCTTGTCCTGCGTCAATTTGCCCTTCTTGACCGTGTTTTCATAATTCTTGCGGATGGTGGCCAGGCCCTTGTCCAGCGCTTCCTGCTTCGTTTCCAGCAAGGTCACGGGGATGCCCGCGTTGGCGAAATTCATGGCGATGCCGCCGCCCATGGTGCCGGCGCCGACAATCGCCGCGCTGGCGATGGCGCGCACGGGCGTGTCGGCCGGCACGTCGGGCACCTTGCTGGCGACCCGCTCGGCAAAGAAGGCGTGGCGCAGGGCTTTCGATTCCGGCGACTGCACCAGCTGCATGAACAGTTCGCGCTCGTACTTCAAGCCCTCGTCGAATTTCATCGTCACGGCGGCCGCCACGGCATCGACGCATTTCAGCGGTGCGGGGAACGGGCCGGACATGGCTTTCACGGTATTGCGCGAAAACTGCAGGAACGCTTCGTGGTTCGGGTAATCGACCTTGCGCTCGCGCACTTTCGGCAGCGGGCGCACGTCGCCCACTTTCGTGGCAAAGGCCACGGCGGCGGCCAGCAAGTCCGCGCCGGGCGCGATGACTTCGTCGAACAGGGCCGTGCCGGCCAGTTTTTCCGACGCCACGGGCGTGCCCGAGACGATCATGTTCAAGGCCATTTCCAGGCCCAGCACGCGCGGCAGGCGCTGCGTGCCGCCCGCGCCCGGCAAGATGCCGAGTTTGACTTCAGGCAAGGCCATCTGCGCGCCAGGCGCGGCCACGCGGTAGTTGCAGCCCAGCGCCAGCTCCAGGCCGCCGCCCATGCAGACGCTGTGGATGGCTGCCACCACGGGCTTGGTCGATTGCTCGACGACATTGATCAAGGTGTGCAGCGTTGGTTCCGTGAGCGCCTTGGGCGAATTGAATTCCTTGATATCGGCGCCGCCCGAAAAGGCCTTGCCGGCGCCCGTGATGACGATGGCTTTGACGGCGTCGTCCGCCAGCGCCTGGCGGATGCCGGCCACGGCGGCCGTGCGCGTCGCCAGGCCCAGGCCGTTGACGGGCGGGTTGGCCAGGGTAATGACGGCAACGGCGCCGTTCACTTGATATTCAGCACTCATGTCTCTTCCTTGTTGGTCTATAGGTTTTTGCTTGGCGATGAGGTGGTTGCAAGGGATGAAGCTGCACTATACCGCATAAAAGAACGCTCGTATTATTTTTGTCGTGCGCGCGCCGGCGCCAGCATGGTACGCCATGGTACAACATCATTTGCGGAAAGATTCTGCTGCATGCAGCAAGGTCCAGTAGAAGCTATCACTTGAATATTCATTTAAATAATAAAAGCACAATAATAATAACGCCGTTTTATTATGTAAGAAAATGCGTTTGTTATATGCCGGCATGGGCCAATTACGACAGTTTTTACATTATTTATTCCCGCCCCTTGTTTTTCGCCAGATGCTGGGGAATAATAAAATTGTTGATACAAATCAATACTCTACAATTTATCTACAATAAGGCATACCGCAGGAAAAACACTGGCGGCCGTTCTGCGCGCACATTCTCACCGATTATCACCAGATGTCGACCGCGGCAATAACATTGCTGCCTTTTATGGATAGCAGTAAAAGTAATAGCAGCGGCATTATCGTTCCCATTCCTCTTCTCACCCCGAAGGAAATACTATGGACGCAGCCAGCCATGTCAGCCACTCCCAGGATCTGGACTTACAAGCGATAAATACTGCACTGAACCGTGTCCAGGCCGTGATCGAATTCGAACTCGACGGCACCATCCTGCATGCGAACGACAATTTCCTGCGCGTCGTCGGCTATACCCTGGCGGAAGTACAAGGCAAGCACCATGCCATCTTCTGCGACCCCGAATATGTCAAGACGGATGAATACAGCAACTTCTGGGCCAAGCTGGGACGTGGCGAGTTCGACCATGGCGAATACAAGCGCCGCGCCAAGGATGGGCGCGAAGTGTGGATCAACGCGTCCTACAACCCCATCCTCGACGCGGACGGCAAGCCGTATAAAGTCATCAAGTTTGCCACCGACATCACGGCCACCAAGCGCCGCAACGCCGATTACGAAGGCAAGATCGACGCCATCAGCAAGGCCCAGGCCGTGATCGAATTCCGGCTCGACGGCACCGTCCTCGACGCCAACGACAATTTCCTCAAGTCCGTCGGCTACACGCTCGACGAGATCAAGGGCAAGCACCACCGCATGTTTTGCCTGCCCGACTACGCCAACAGCGACGACTATGCGCAGTTCTGGCACAAGCTGGGGCAAGGCCAGTTCGACGCGGGCGAATACAAGCGCGTCACCAAGGACGGCCGCGAAATCTGGCTCAACGCCTCGTACAATCCCATTTTCGATACGGAAGGCCGGCCCTTCAAGGTGGTCAAGTTCGCCAGCGACGTCACGGCCCTGAAAAAGCGCAACGCCGAGTACGAAGGCAAGGTCAGCGCCATCGGCAAGGCGCAGGCCGTAATCGAATTCGACATGCAGGGCAATGTGCTGGACGCGAACGACAATTTCCTCGCCGTCATGGACTATGACTTGAGCGATATCAAGGGCGAGCACCACCGCATGTTTTGCGAACCCGAGTATGCGAGCAGCGCCGAGTACAAGAAATTCTGGCAAAAGCTCAACCGCGGCGAATTCGACGCGGGCCGCTACAAGCGCCTGGGCAACCATGGCAAGGTGGTGTGGATACAGGCCACCTACAACCCCATCCTGGACCTCAACGGCAAGCCGTATAAGGTGGTCAAGTTCGCCATCGACATCAGCGAACAGGTGAACCTGGAAAACAGCATCCAGTCCAAGGCCGCCAACGACAGCCGCAAGGTCAATGCCCTGCTCGAATCGGTGGCGCGCGCGGCGCAAGGCGACCTGACCTGCAATATCGTGCCCGAGGGCGACGAGCCGATCGACCTGCTGGCCGGCGGCATCAGCAAGATGATCATCGACTTGCGCGGCGTGATCGGCAACGTGGTGTCGGCGGCGAACGGCTTTGCCGACGCCTCGCACGCGATCGCCGAACGGGCCACGGGCGTGGCCGTGGGCACGCAGGCGCTGGGCGCCACGGTGGAAGAAATGAACGCCTCCATCGACGGCCTGACCTTTTCCATCAATTCCATCGCGGAAAACACCTCGAACGCCGATTACCTGGCGAAAGCCACGCAGCAGGAAGCGGAAGCGGGCGCGCGCGCCGTCGCCAAGTCGATCGAAGCGATGGACTTGATCAACCGCTCGTCGGAAGACATCGGCGAAATCGTCAAGGTGATCAGCGAAATCGCCAACCAGACCAACATGCTGGCCTTCAATGCGGCCATCGAGGCGGCGCGCGCGGGCGAGCACGGCCTGGGCTTTTCCGTCGTCGCCGACGAGGTGCGCAAGCTGGCCGAGCGCTCTTCGCAGGCGACCAAGGAAATTTCCAAGCTGATCAACGAATCCGTCAAGCGCGTCTCGACGGGCAGCGAAATCTCCCGCCAGGCCAGCGACGCCTTCGACAAGATCGTCTCGGGCGTGGCGAAGACCACCCTGGCCATCTCGGACATCTCGAAGGCGGCCAACGAGCAGCTGCTGACGGCGCGCGAAGTGTCCACGGCCATCCAGTACATTGCCGAGGAAACGGAAAAGTCGGCCGCCAACTGCGACAGCATCGCCCGCTCGACGGATGGCTTGAACGAGCGCGCGGGCAGCCTGAACCAGACTGTCTCCGGCTTCGTGGTGTAGGCCATGAGCCACGCGGCCACCTTGACGCCCGAGGTGCTGACGACCCTGATCGCGCTGGTGCGTCAGCATACGGGCATCGCCATGACGGCACGCAAGAGCGTCTTGCTGGAACGGCGCTTGCAGCCACGGCTGCAGGCGCTGTCCCTGCACAGCTACCAGGCCTACCTGGACCGCGTGGCCAGCGACCGCGACGAGGTGGCCCATTTCATCGACCTGGTGACCACCAACGACACCCTGTTCTTCCGCACGCCGTCCATCTGGGATTACTTCCGCGACCGCTACCTGCCCGCCTGGGCGCGCGCGCATCCGGACGGCTGCCTCGCCATCTGGTCGGCGGCGGCCGCCAGCGGCGAAGAACTGTATTCGATCGCCATGCTGTGCGAGCAATTCAAGCTGCAGGCGCCCGCCTTCCGCTACCAGATCCTGGCCAGCGACATTTCGCAGCAGATCCTGGGCGCGGCGCGGGCCGGCCAGTACAGCGGCCGCTCCGTCGAGCGCATCCGCCTGTCGCATCCGGACTTGCTGCGCAAATATTTCACGCCCGCGCCGTACGGCGTCAAGGTCAACGAGGAATTGCGCCAGCACGTCAGCTTTGCCCAGCATAATCTGCTGGAAGCGCTGCGCCCGGCCCAGCGCTTCGACCTGGTCTTCCTGCGCAATGTGCTCATTTATTTCGACGCCGAGCACCAGGAAACCGTGCTGCGCCAGGCGCGCCTGAGCCTGAAGGACGAGGGACGGCTGATCTTGGGCGAGTCGGAAACCATCGCCCGCCTCGGCACCGGCTATCAATTCGAGTTTCCCATGATTTATAAGGCGGGTACCGCATGAGCATCATCATCGAGCATAACTTGCCACTGCAACATGTTGGCATGGGGCAACTCAGCGTGGGCACACAGGGCGAGCAGCTGCAAGCCTTGCTCGGTTCCTGCATCGGCATCGGCTTCATCTGGAAAAATGGCCCGTGCTGCGGCCTGGCCCACTGCCTGCTGCCGGAAGCGCCCGGTACCGCCGGCGCCCCTGGCGCTCCGAATGCACGCTATGTGAGCCAGGCCGTGCCCTCGCTGCTGCGCCTGATGGGCGTGCGCCAGGCCGATTACGCCGATATCGAAGTAGTGCTGGCGGGCGGCGCCAGCATGTTTGGCCCGCGCAACGGGCGCTTGCAAGTGGGCCGGCAAAACGCGGAAGCGGCGCAAAAATACCTGGACCAATGCGGCTTGCACGTCAGTTTTTGCGCGCTGGGCGGCCGCTACGGGCGCCAGTTGCTGATCGATTGCGCCCGGCACAGCTATGCCGTCACCGATGTGGTGGCGCAACCCGAATTGATTCCACGCAAGGAAGGCGCATATGGATATGCATGAAGCAACGGGCTTGCAAGCGCAGGGCGCCAGCGACACGGCCACCGAACTGTTCGGGTCCTTCCACCTGGGCGACGATGAATTCGCCCTGCCCGCCAGTTGCATCCGCGAGGTCGTCAATTACCCCGCCAAAGTCACCGCCCTGCCTCTGTCGCCCGCGTACCTGGAAGGCATGTTCACCTTGCGCGGCAGCGTCATTCCGGTGGTCAATCTGGGCCGCTTGTTCCGCGCCGACGCGCCGCGCGCCGTGGCCACGGACAAGATCGCCATCCTCGATTTCCAGCAAGTGCTGATCGGCATCGTTTTCCAGGATACGGGCGAAATCCTGCGCGTGCCCGCCAGCGCCCGCAGCGCCCTGCACTATGCGGCCGGCGACAGCCACGCCGTCATCGCCGGCACGATCCTGCAGGACGGCGGCGCGCGCCTGCTGCAGGTACTCGACCCGCACGCCCTGCTGCGCATCGAAAACGTGCCCCACGTGCTGGCCCTGCAGGCGACGGGCGCCAGGCTGAGCACGTCCCGCTATCACGCGCAAAGCGAACGCCGGCAGTGCGTCAGCTTCCATGCGGCGGGCGCCACGTTTGCCTTCGAAATGCTGGCCATCCAGGAAATCATCCGGGTGCCGGAACTGCACAGTTCCCTGCTGAACAGCGAACTGTGCCTGGGACGCATGCATTTTCGCGGCAGCCAGGTGGCCGTCGTCGATTTCGGCGCCCTGCTGCAGGCGGGCGAGCCCGGCAAGGCAGCCACCGGCGACCAGCGCATCATCGTCGTGCGCCTGGAGGACACGACCGTGGGCTTCCTCGTCGACTCCGTCGACAGCATCGTGCATTTCTTTGGCGACGAAGTGCTGCCGATTCCCCTGCTGAGCAAGGCGCGCGCCGCCATGTTTGCCGGCTGCATCACGAAAGAAGGCCTGGGCGACATCATTTTCCTGGACCACAAGGAAATCCTGTCGCAGGCGGAGATCGTCGAGATGCGCGACGGCCACGCGCGCCTGTACCCCAGCGACCCGGAAACGGCCACCGCCGCCACGCGCAAGGCGCAGCGCCGCGTCTACATCACGTTTACGGTGGAAACCCGCTTCGCCGTGGAAATCGGACAAGTGCGCGAAATCATCGATTTCAGCGGCGCCATCACCACGCCGCCGGGCATGCCGGCCTGCATGCGCGGCATGCTGAATTTACGCCAGCAAATGATCAGCATCATCGACTTGCGCCAGTTGTACGCGATGCCGGCCTTGCCGGACGCCAGCGCGGGCAAGATCCTGATCGTGGAACGGGGTGACGAGCGCTACGGTTTTCTCGTCGACCATGTCGATAACATCATGACGATTTCCGACAGCCAGCGCTTTGCGGCGCCGCAAATCATCCGCACGGGAGAACATGACGACTTGCGCAGCGAAATGGATGAAATGATCGATATCGGCACGGATGCGCAGCGCCAGACCCTGTCCGTCTTCCAGTGCGATCATTTGCTGGAAAAGCTGGGGTCGGCGCTGCCGCAGGCGGCCTAGGCTGCTTTACATGCCCGGCAGCTTGTGCCCCTTGAATTGCTCGCGCAGCTTGTTTTTCTGGATCTTGCCCGTGGCGCCCATGGGCAAGGCGTCGATGAACAGCACGTCGTCCGGCGTCCACCACTTGGCGATCTTGCCTTCGAAAAATTGCAGCAAGGCATCGCGCGTGACCGTCATGCCGGGACGCAACACCACCACCAGCACGGGGCGCTCGTCCCATTTCGGGTGGAACACGCCGATACAGGCCGCCTGCAGCACGGCCGGGTGCGCCATGGCCAGGTTTTCCAGGTCGATGGTGCCGATCCACTCGCCGCCCGACTTGATCACGTCCTTGCTGCGATCCGTGATCTGCATGTAGCCGTCCCCGTCGATGGTGGCCACGTCGCCCGTGGGGAACCAGCCATCCTGCAGCACCTCGCCGCCCTCGTTCTTGTAGTACGAGGAAATGATCCACGGCCCTTTCACCAGCAAATGCCCGTAGGCCACGCCATCCCACGGCAATTCCTTGCCATCGTCGTCGACGATCTTCATGTCCACGCCATAGATCGCATGGCCCTGCTTTTGCAGGATCTTGCGCTGCTCCTCCTTCGGCAAGTCCAGGTGCTTGGTCTGCAAACCGCCGGCCGTGCCCAGCGGCGACATTTCCGTCATGCCCCAGGCGTGGATGACCTCGATGTCGAACTTGTCGATCAGGGTATCCATCATGGCGGGCGGGCACGCGGCGCCGCCGATCACCGTGCGGCGGAAGGTGGAAAACCGCAAGTTATTCTGCAAGGCGTGATTGAGCAAGCCCAGCCAGACGGTGGGCACGCCGGCCGAGAACGTCACCTTTTCCGCCTCGAACAGTTCGTACAGCGACTTGCCATCGAGCGCCGCGCCGGGAAACACCATGCGCGCGCCGGACAGGGGCACGGAATACGGCAAGCCCCACGCATTCACGTGGAACATGGGCACGACGGGCAGCACGGTGTCCGAAGCGCGCACGTTCAGGGCGCTGGGCATGGCCGACGCGTACGCGTGCAGCACGGTCGAGCGGTGCGAATACAGGGCGCCCTTGGGGTTGCCCGTCGTGCCCGACGTGTAGCACAGGGTGGCGGCTGCATTTTCGTCGAACAGGGGCCAGGCGTAATCGTCGGAATGCGTGGCGATCAAATCTTCATAGCACAGCAGGTCGGGAATCGTGCTGCTGGCGGGCATGCGCTCGCGGTCGCACATCAGCACGAAGTGACGGACAAAGGTGCAGTCGGCGGCGATTTTCTCCACCACGGGCAAGAAGGTCAAATCGAACAGCAAGACCTGGTCTTCGGCATGGTTCGAGATGTAGGCGATCTGGTCGGGGAACAGGCGCGGATTGATGGTGTGCAGCACGGCGCCCGAGCCGGACACGGCATAATAGGCTTCCAGGTGGCGGTAGCCATTCCAGGCCAGGGTGGCGACCCGGTCGCCCATGCCGACGCCGAGGCCATGCAAGGCATTCGCCAGCCGGCGCGCGCGCTGGTGGCAATCGCGGTAGGTGTAGCGGTGCATATCGCCCTCCACCCGCCGCGAAATGATTTCGCTGCCTCCATAATGACGCGCTGCAAACTCGATAATGCTGGAAATCAGCAGGGGCTGATTCATCATCTGGCCCATCACTGGACTCAAGGGAAATGCCGACATCGTGTCTCCTGGGTTGGATACTCGGTTATTGTTGGAATTTAAAGATTTTCCTTAGTTTCGTACGGTCGTGCGGAAATCGTCAACGCATTTCGATATTGCATTGCAGCATGGAATTTTTGATTCCGTTTTTTGCCGCAGTGGCCCCCATTTCCGCGCCCGCCACGCAGCTTGGCGCCGTGCGGTAAAATCGCCTTCCAGGCTGGCGCACCTTGCCGGTCCCTCTTATCTGACTGGAATTGCCATCACCGCTCATACCTTACCACTGGATAACGCCTTTGCGGCCTTGCCGCCCGCGTTCTATACGCGCTTGATGCCCACGCCCCTGCCCGCCCCGTATTTCGTGGCCGCCAGCGCGCCGGCCGCCAGCCTGGTCGGCATCGATGCCGCGCGCCTGGCCGGGCCCGATTACGTGGAGCTGCTGAGCGGCAACACGGTTGCCGAGCGCTCGATTCCCCTGTCGGCCGTGTATTCGGGCCACCAGTTCGGCGTCTGGGCCGGCCAGCTGGGCGACGGCCGCGCCATCTTGCTGGGCGATATCGCCACCGAACACGGCCCGATGGAGCTGCAGCTGAAAGGCGCTGGCGCCACGCCGTATTCACGCATGGGCGACGGGCGCGCCGTGCTGCGCTCGTCCATCCGCGAATTCCTGTGCTCGGAAGCCATGGCGGCGCTGGGCATTCCCACCTCGCGCGCGCTATCCATCATGGGTTCGCAGCAAGGCATCATGCGCGAAACGGTGGAAACGGCCGCCGTCGTGACGCGCATGGCGCCCACTTTCGTGCGCTTCGGCTCGTTCGAACACTGGTTTTACCGCAAGAAGCCGGACGAGCTGAAAATCCTGGCCGATTACGTCATCGACGGTTTTTATCCCCATTTGCGCGCCGCATCAAATCCATATCAAGCCTTGCTGGCCGAAGTGTGCGTGCGCACGGCGCACATGATTGCTCACTGGCAAGCCGTGGGCTTCATGCATGGCGTCATGAACACGGACAATATGTCCATCCTGGGCTTGACGCTCGATTACGGCCCCTTCGGCTTCATGGAAGCGTTTGACGCCGAGCACATCTGCAACCATACGGACCAGCAGGGCCGCTATTCCTACGCCAACCAGCCGCAAGTGGGCCACTGGAACTGCTATGCGCTGGGCCAGGCCCTGCTGCCGCTGATCGGCGAAGTGGAACTGGCGCAGGCGGCGCTGGACGGCTACCAACCCGCGTTTGCGGACAAGATGAATGCCTTGCTGCGCGCCAAGCTGGGTTTGCGCACGACGCAGGACGACGACACGGCGCTGTTCGACAGCATGTTTGCGCTGATGCAAGCCAACCACGTGGATTTCACCAACTTCTTCCGCGCGCTGGCGACCTTGCAAGTGACCGCTCCCGAACACGACACGATGCTGCGCGACATGTTCATCGACCGCCCCGCCTTCGATGCGTGGGCGACGACCTACCGCGCGCGCCTGCTGCAAGAAAAGAGTATCGATGCCGAGCGCAGTGCAGCCATGAACCAGGTCAACCCGAAATACGTGCTGCGCAACTACCTGGCGCAAGTGGCCATCGAGAAAGCCCAGCAGCACGATTACACGGAAGTGGCGAAATTGCTGGAAGTTTTGCAAAAGCCATTTGACGAACAGCCCGAACACCAGCACTATGCGGCCCTGCCGCCCGACTGGGCCAGCCACCTTGAAGTCAGCTGCTCATCCTAAGGAGTCCTTATGACCACGAATAAAGTCAAGAAAACCGACGCCGAATGGCGCGCCATGCTCGACTCGATGCAATACGAAGTCACGCGCCACGCGGCCACGGAACGGGCCTTCACGGGCAAGTTCTGGGACCACCATGAACACGGCGTCTACACCTGCGTCTGCTGCAACACGCCACTATTTGCCTCGGACACGAAATTCGACTCGGGCTGCGGCTGGCCCAGCTATTTCCAGGCGCTCGACCCGGCGAATGTCACGGAAATCGTCGACCGCAGCCACGGCATGGTGCGCACGGAAATCGTCTGCGCCGTCTGCGACGCCCACCTGGGCCACGTGTTCCCGGACGGCCCGCCGCCGACCGGCTTGCGCTATTGCATCAATTCGGCTTCCCTGCGCTTCGATCCGCAGCCGTGATGCTGGCAATGGCTTGGGCCTTGCTCCTAAGCCATTCCTAAGATGATTTTAATAAGACCAGTGTAAAGTCTCGCCATGAAATTTCTATTCGACCTCTTCCCCCTGATCGCCTTCTTCACCGCCTTCAAACTGGGCGGCATGTATGAAGCGGCCACGCACGATTTCGTGCAGCAATATCTGTCCGGCTTCGTGTCCGGCGGCCTGATCAAGGCCGACCAGGCGCCGTGGATACTTGCCACCCTCGTCGGCATCGTCGCCACGGCTTGCCAGGTCAGCTATCTGCTGCTGCGCGGGCGCAAGGTGGACGGCATGCTGTGGCTGTCGCTGTTCATCTTTGTCGTGTTCGGCGGCGCCAGCATTTACCTGCATGACGATTTCTTCCTGAAATGGAAGCCGACCCTGATCTACTGGCTGTCCGGCCTGGCCCTCTTGATCGCCCACGTGGGTTTCAAGAAAAACCTGATCCGCAAGACCATGGAAGCGCAAGTGCAATTGCCGGATGCCGTCTGGAACCAGCTGCTGGCCGCATGGATCATTTTCTTCGGCGCCATCGGCGCACTGAACCTGTTCGTCGCCTTCGTGCTGTACAAGGGCGACATGGCTGCCTGGGTCAGCTTCAAGGCGTTTGGCGCGACGGGTATTTTCTTTGCCTTCATCGTGGCGCAAACCCTGTTCCTGGCCAAACATATCAAGGAAGACGCATGATGCACACCACCACCGAAAATACTTCGCCGGAAACGCGCATGCAGCGCATTCGTACCCGCCTGGAAACGGCACTTTCCCCTCTGGAATGCGTGCTGGAAGACGACTCGGCGCGCCACCGGGGCCATGCGGGCGCCGCCTCGGGCGGCGGCCATTACAATCTACGCATTATTTCTAGTCAATTTGAGGGGCTCAGGCTCGTCATGCGCCATCGACTGGTGTATGATTCCGTGCACGATATGATGCATAATGAGATACATGCATTGGCGATTGTGGCATTGGCGCCGTCCGAGGTAGCATAAGGATGGCGTTTTTGGCGTACCCGGATCACTTGGGTATGCCCTTGCTTCTGGCGCCATGCCTGGATTTCTTTCCATGCGTTTTTTACGAAACTTTCCCTAACAGGATTTAATAATGACTTTTAAGCCAGCCCGCTTGCTGATCGCACTACTCGCCGTTGTCGCGGTACCTGTTTTTGCGCAAAATGTTGCCGTTGTTAATGGCAAGCCTATCCCATCGTCGCGCGTTGATGCAGTCGTCAAGCAAGTCGTCGCCCAAGGCCAGCAACCGGATTCGCCGCAATTGCGCGAAATGATCAAGAAGGACTTGATCGGCCGTGAAGTGCTGATGCAAGAAGCGGAAAACAAAGGTTTCGGTAAAGATGCAGCAGTCAAGCAGCAAATCGAGAACGCGCGCCAGGCCATCGTCATCAACGCCCTGGTCGGCGACTACCTGAAAAAGAACCCGGTCAACGACGCGGAAATCAAGGCGGAATACGACCGTTTCGTGGCCCAGACCGGCGACAAGGAATACCACGTACGCCACATCCTGGTGGCTACCGAAGCGGAAGCGAAAGACATCATCGCCAAGCTGAAAGGCGGCGCCAAATTCGAAGACCTGGCCAAGCAATCGAAAGATGCCGGCTCGGCCGACAACGGCGGCGACCTGGACTGGGCAGCACCATCGTCCTTCCCGAAAGTCTTCTCCGACGCCTTCGTGAAACTGCAAAAAGGCCAAGTGACCGACACCCCGGTGCAAACGCCTAACGGTTTCCACGTGATCAAGCTGGACGACACCCGCGCGGCAAAACTGCCGACCCTGGAAGAAGTCAAGCCACAGATCGCCGAAGCGCTGCAGCAAAAGAAACTGCAAGCGTATCAGGAAGAAATGATCAAAAAAGCGAAAGTTCAGTAAGAACTGACCTCCCCGGCGCCCTTTTCGGCGCCGGTCGTGTATTCTGCGCCTGAATGCGTACTGCACGGCAGTCGCGATCTTTTGTATCGGTTTTTGTATACTTATTAGGAATGAACATGATTTTGAAGCCAGCCCGCCTGATCTTAGCCCTGGTCGCCGTTGTAGCGATCCCTGCGTTCGCGCAAAACGTGGCCACCGTGAACGGCAAGGCCATCCCTTCGTCGCGCGTCGACCAGGTCGTCAAGCAAGTCGTCGCCCAAGGCAAACAAGCCGATTCGCCGCAATTGCGCGAAGCCATCAAGAAAGACCTGATCGGCCGTGAAGTGCTGATCCAGGAAGCCGACAAGCAAGGCTACGGCACGCGTCCGGAAGTCAAGTCGCAGATCGACAATGCCCGTCAAAGCATCATCATCAACGCCCTGCTGGCCGACTACGTGAAGAAAAACCCTGTCAAGGACGCTGAAATCAAGGCCGAATACGACAAGTTCAAGGCACAAGCGGGCGACAAGGAATACCATGCACGCCACATCCTGGTCGCCACCGAAGCGGAAGCGAAAGACATCATCGCCAAGCTGAAAGGCGGCGCCAAGTTCGAAGAACTGGCGAAAGTATCGAAAGACGGTTCCGCAGCCAATGGCGGCGACCTGGACTGGGCTAGCCCAGCTTCGTACGTGAAGCCATTCTCTGACGCCATGGTCGCCCTGAAACCAGGCCAGGTCACGCAAACGCCCGTGCAATCGCAATTCGGCTTCCACGTGATCAAGCTGGAAGAAACCCGTCCGACGAAGTTGCCGGCACTGGAAGAAGTCAAGGGCCAGGTGGCCGAGTCGCTGCAACAGAAGAAACTCGCCGCCTACCGCGACGAACTGATGAAGAAAGCCAAAATCCAATAAGAATACCCGATCAAACCTACTGCGCGTCGTGACTTGCGGCCTGCGATGCTCACCGTACCTTCGTACGGTTGCGCTTCCCGGCCACAATTCACTTCCGCTCGCTACGGTTTTATCGGGCATTCTGCCCGGGTATAAAGCGCTCCACGGAGCGCTTTTTTTACGTCTGAAAAAAGCGAGATGCGATGGATTTACATGCAGAACTGAAGGCGGCGCTGGAAGCGGTTGCCGAACCGGGCCGTGCGGGCCCCATGCAAGCCTACATGCGCGACCAGTTCGTTTTCCTGGGCGTGGCAGCGCCGCAGCGGCGGATGGCCGCCAGGGGCTTGCTGGCGGGCTTGCAAGGCATCGGTGCCGATGCCCTGCTGGAACATGCGCAACTGCTGTGGCAACAGCCGGAGCGCGAATATCAGCACGTGGCGCTCGACATGCTGGCCCTGCACCGGCGCCAGCTGGGCATCGAACACCTTCCCGCCCTGCTGGCACTGGCGCGCCAGCGCGCGTGGTGGGACAGCGTCGACGGCATGGCGGGCATCGTCGGCGAGGTGCTGCAGGCGGAACGGCAGCGCAGCGGCGACGGCCATGCGCACATGGAGGGCGCCTTGCGCCATGACGACTTCTGGCTGCGCCGCATCGCCATGCTGCACCAGCTGGGCTGGCGGGCCGACACGGACGCCGCCTGGCTGTTCGGCGCGGCGCTGGCGCTGGCCCACGAAGACGAGTTTTTTATCCGCAAGGCCATCGGCTGGGCCTTGCGCGATTACGCGCGCCACGCGCCAGAGGCCGTGACGGCATTTGCCGACGCGCACCGCCAGCAACTGTCGGCGCTCAGCTACCGCGAAGCGCTGAAGCACCAGCCGCGCTGAAGGCCGAGCCGCCCAGCAGGCGCAGCGCGGCATCGATGCGCGGCGCGGCATCCCAGGCCGGCGCGGGCGCCAGCAAGCCCAGTGCCATCTGCCGCAAGGGCTCGGCAATCACCATGGCCAGCAGCAAGCCGGCCAGCTCCCGCCCATCCTGCAGCGCCAGATGGCCGCGCGCGGCCTGGCGCTGCAGCCAGTCGGCCAGCAGGGCCGTGCCCCGCTCGATGCCGTTGCGCTGATACACGGCAAGTAGATCCGCGCGGGCGGGAAACTCCGTGCACAGCAGGCGAAACAGTCCGACGGCGTCCGCCGTCAGCACGCGCCCGGCCATCGCCTGCAAGATCTCTTTTAACAGCGGCAACACCTCGCCAGGCCCGGCCGCATCGTGCGCCATGGCCGGCAGGAAAGCATCCGTCCAGCCGCGCACCACCAGGGCGACCAGTTCCTCGCGGTTGGCCGCGTATTGATACAGCGATTTCTTTGCCATGCCCGCATGGCGCGCCACCGCTTCCATGGTCGTGGCCGCATAGCCTTCGTTCAGCAGCAGCCAGGTGGCCGCCTGCACGGCCGCCTCGCGCGCTTCCTCGGGAGGCCGCGCCGGACGGCCCCGTCCGCGCAAAGCCTTGCTCTCTTCTTCCTGCATGCCAGCTCCAAGCTTGATCGATGAGCAATTTTACACTGAAACATATTTAGGAAACGCTAAACGTTTCTTTAATATATAATTGGCTCACCCCAACAAAGGAGAACGACATGACGCAGCATATTGAATTCCCATGGAGCATTACCAGCACGGGCGACTTGCTCGACCCATTTCCCCTGCACCTGGAAACGGGCGTCACGCGCCTGGAAAACGGTTGCCTGCTGGTGGCGGCGCGCACGGAACTGCACGGCTGCAGCGGGCGCATGCTGGACTGGTGGTTTACGTTTTTCGAGACGACGCAGCACATCAAATGGTGGCACCCGCACGATCACGTGGCCCATCATGGTTGGAACAGCGCGTGGAAAAAGGGAGAAAGTTACTACGGCGCCTCAATCGAGGCAGTGGAATCGCTGGGCGACATTCCGCCCGTGAAAGCCAAGCTGAAGTTCCATGATCCGAAGGATGTATTTGATACGGCGCAACTGCAACAGGCCAGGGACAGCGGCGCCCTGTCGGCCGCCATCTGCGCGCGCATCGGCTTCGGCGACCACGTGGTGCTCGACCCGCAGGGCGACCCGCTCGATGGCGAAATGCTGCACCTGACGCGCGACACCCCCACGGGCTGCGTGCTGCGCAGCCGCTTCTTGCTCGGCCGCAATAGCCTGAACCCCGTGCGCGACGTGCCCGACGTGCTGGGCCTGAACTTGCTGCGCCATTGCTACAGCGAATTTACCTACCTGTCGCGCTTCCTGCCATCCTTGTATTACGGCGAGCACGCGAATGGAGAGCAAGCCCCGTTGCCCTGGTAAAACATTACAGCCGCTTGTGCATGCGCGCCAGCGGCAGTTTGATGCCATCGGGCAAGTCCAGGTAAAACTCTTCCGTCACGGCAAAGCCGCTGGCCAGGTACAGCGGCACGCCAGGCAAGGTGGCGGCCAGTTCCAGGGCAGTAAAACCGGCGGCCAGCGCCTGGCGTTCGCAATGGCGCATCAGCATGCTGCCCAGGCCCTGACGGGCAGCGCCTGGCTCCACAAAGAAGGCGCGGATGCGGCCCGGCTGGCTGGCCGGATCGAGCAGCGGGTCCGGGCCGCTCTTGGCGCGGTCGGCGCCATACAGGGTGGCACGCCGGCTCCAGCCGCCGCAGGCCAGCATGGCGCCCTCCCGTTCGATGACGAAATACGTCTGGTCGGCAACGAGCTGCGTATCGACGCCGAACACGTGACGCGTCACGGACTCGGCCTGTTCCGGCGTATAAAACCCCGCGCTCAGCGCCACGCCGGAACGGGCGATCAGCGCGTTCATGGCAGGCACATCGGCCGGCAGCGCCACGCGCAAGCTGCTCAAAGCGCCAAAGCTGAACCAGGCGCGGCTGATGCGTTCCTGCTCCACTTCATACGTCGCCACCAGTTCCTGCGCCGACACGCCATCGTCCGTGTCGCCATGGACGATTTCATGGTCGATCACCAGCTTGCCGCAGGCGATGCGGTTGAGCAACTGCGCATGCGGTTTGCTGGCGGCGAAGCGGGCCGTGAAACGGGGGCCGATTTGCCCGCTGCCCGTGGCCAGCAAGGTATCGGGATGCTGGAATTGCTGTGCGTCATCGGCATAGATGGCCAGCAAGGCCGGCACGTCGTGCGCGTTGTAGGCGTCCAGTTGGGCCTGGACCACCGCGACGGGAGAAATGCGTGTATCGTTGGCAAGCGCCATGCGTGTACCTGTTGTGATGTGGGTGGAAAGTTGCAAAGCGTAACACTGTCGCTCCTGTCGCGGCGCGGTTTGCTGCGATAATTATAAGACTCGTCATAAGATTCGTCGCCAGACGCATCTTGCGACGTCACCAATCAATCGCAAATCGCAGCAGGAGTAGATATCATGAAATGGGAAGGCAATCGCGAAAGCGACAATGTGGAAGATCGCCGTGGCGAAGACGGCGGTGGGGGCGGCGGCGGGGGCGGCTTCGGTTTTGGCGGGCGCTCGATCGGCATCGGCACCATCGTCATCGCCCTCGTCGGCTCGTATGTGCTGGGCGTCAATCCCTTGACCTTGCTCAACCTGCTCAGCGGCGGTGGCGGCCAGATCAGCACCCAGCAAAGCCAGTCGCCCGCGCGCCAGCCGCCCGAATCGGACGAGATGGCCCGCTTCGTGAAAACCGTGCTGGCCGATACGGAAGACACGTGGGGCGCCCTGTTCAAGGCGGAAGGCGGCAGCTATGTGAAACCCAAGCTGGTGCTGTTTTCCGGCAGCACGCCGACGGCTTGCGGCACGGGCCAGAGCGCCAGCGGCCCTTTCTATTGCCCCGGCGACCAGAAAGTCTACCTGGACCTCGATTTCTTCAACCTGATGCAGCAACGCTTCAAGGTCTCGGGCGAATTTGCCGAGGCCTACGTGATCGCGCATGAAGTGGGCCACCACGTGCAAAACCTGATGGGCTTGTCCGAGAAGGTCGACAATGCCCGCCGCACGCAGTCGGAGCGTCAGGCCAACGCCATGTCCGTGCGCCTGGAATTGCAGGCCGACTGCTTTGCCGGCGTGTGGGCGTATCACGCGAACGCCGACCGCAAGATCCTGGAACAGGGCGACGTGGAAGCGGCCCTGAAAGCGGCCACAGCCATCGGCGACGATGCGCTGCAGCGCCAGTCGCAAGGCCATGTCGTGCCGGACTCGTTTACGCACGGCACCTCGGAGCAGCGCGTGCGCTGGTTCAGCAAGGGCATCGAGAGCGGCCAGATTTCCCAGTGCAACACCTTCGAGGCACGCCAGTTGTAGGCCCTTGCCGGCCGGTTGCAGGCGCACTGGGCACGGCGCGCCTGCCCGTGCCACGCTACTTCACGTCGATGCGCCCATATTGTCCGTGCGCCTCGTCAGCCGGCCCGGCCGCATAGAACAAGGTATTGACGGGCTGGCTGTTGAGGCCATTGCCGAAGGCGATGCCCCACAAGCCATCGATCACCAGCGGCGTGCCGTCGGGCTTGAGCAGCGGCCCGCCAGCCTTGCCCGTGGCGCTGTCATAGGCGTTGATCCTGCCATCGCCAAAATTCCCGATCAACAGCATATTGCCGGCAGAGCCGAAGTCGGCCGGCGCCAGCGCCATACCCCATGGCGCATTCAAGGCCCCGCCGCTCACCAGCCGCTTGAGCAGCGTACCGCCGGTGTCGTACACGTTGACGATGCCCAGGCCCGCGCCCGCCTGCTCATCGTCGCCGCTGGCTTCGCGCATGGCATAGGCGACATAGATGCGCTCGCCAATGGCCTGGATGCCGAACGGTGCATAGCCAGCCGGCAAGCCGGGATCGCTGAACGCGCCAGGCCAGCTGGCCCTGGCAAAATTGGCATCGAAGACGTCGACGCGCCCGTTATGGAAATCGGCCGCATACAGGTAGTTGGCGCCCGCATAGGCGGCAATCGCCAGGCCCTTGTAGACGCTGCCGCCGGCGCTGCCGTCATACACGACCAGGGCCGTGACGGGGCTGACCGTGGGCGACCAGGCCGAGATGCTGCCGCTTTCGCTGGCGAAGATGAAGGGGCTGGGCGCCGTCACGCCATTCTGGCTCAGCTTGAAATCCTGCGTGCCGTTAAAGACGATACCCGTCGGGCCTGCCGGCGTGCTGACCACCAGCGATTGCGGCACGCCGTTGCCATCGTACAAGGTCGACTTCGCCGTGCCATTCGCCGCCACCCAGACGAAGCCGCGCGGATTGAACGCCACGCCCCACGCGTTGACGAGGTTGGGGTCCGTGTGCGCGGCCGGCAGCGCGGCCGTATCGGATACGAGGCTGGTCGCCGCATATGCGTTCAGGGCTGGCGGCTTGTGATGGTGGTGGCCGCCGCCGCAGGCAAACAGCACGGTAGCCAGCGCGGCGGCGAGACAGGCGCAAACAATCTGCCTGGTGGTATGCGTTTTCATGGCGTTCCCCTTCTGCGTGATGGGCAGAGTTGCGCTGCCTGCCATCAGGGTATAAGCGGACCGTGCCGGACGCTTGAGCCGCGTCAAGCGCAGCGCAGATAGGGCTTGCGCCCCGTCAGGGTATGCCAACGTCGTAGCGCTTGCCCAGCTTTTTCAGTTCGCCTGTCTCGATCAGGCTATTCAATTCCTGGTCGAACTGCAGGCGCAGCTTGTCGAAGGCGGGCGAGCGGGGAAAGGCAAAATAGCCATTCTGCACTTCTATGACTTTGGGCAAGGGTTTCACCTGGCGCCCATAGCCGAGGCGGGCGATCACGGGGTCGGTATTGCGGCGGTTGCTGACGAATACGTCGACGTGGTTATGCACCAGCATCTTCAAGCCGTTTTCCACGTTATTCGCCACGCTGACCTGCAGGCCGGGGCGCACGCGCTCCCAGTCCGCGCCATAGGCCCAGCCATTGAGCAGCACCACCCGGCGGCTCTTCAGCACCGCGTAATCGCCATCCCAGCCGAAGCTGGCATCCTGGCGCGTATAAAAGACCATCTGGTCCTGGTAAAACGGCTTGTCGGAAAACGCCATGCCGGCGATACGCTCGGGCGTCTTGTAGGGCCCGATCAGGATATCGGCCTGGCCCTGCACCAGCATGGCTTGCGCGCGCGCCCACGGCACCATGCGGAAACGCACGGTATTGCCCGTGCGTGCCGCCATCAGGCGCAGCAGTTCCGCGCCCAGGCCGCCATACTCGCCGCTATCCTGGTACTCGAAGACGCGCTCGAACTGCGCGCCCACGGCCAGCAGCTCGCGCGCCTGCAGCGGCGCGGCAAATGCCGGCCACAGCAGCGCCAAGGCCAGCAGGCGCCGCCCTGCTCCGCTCATCAGCCGACGATGCGCAAGGAGTAATCGGTGGCCCGCACGTCCTTGGTCAGGCTGCCGATCGAGATGCGGTCCACGCCCGTTTCGGCAATCGCGCGCACGGTATCGAAATTGATGCCGCCGGACGCTTCCAGCAAGGCGCGGCCATGCGTCAAGGCCACGGCGTCGCGCATCATGTCGTTGCTGAAGTTATCGAGCAAGACGGAGACGGCGCCCGCGTCCAGCGCTTCCTGCAATTGCGCCAGGGTTTCCACCTCGATTTGCACGGGCACGCCCGCGTCGAGGTTGCGCGCGTTTTCCAGGGCCTGGCTGACGCCGCCCGCGGCCGCGATATGGTTTTCCTTGATCAGGATGCCGTCATACAGGGCCAGGCGCTGGTTCTTGCCGCCGCCCACGCGCACCGCATACTTTTGCGCCAGGCGCAGGCCCGGCAAGGTCTTGCGCGTGTCCAGGATGGACGCCTTGGTGCCGGCGACCACGTCCACATACTGGCGCGTGGCCGTGGCGACCGCCGACAGCAATTGCAGGAAATTGAGGGCGCTGCGCTCGGCCGTGAGCAAGGCGCGGGCCGGTGCTTCGATCGTGCACACGACGCTGTCGGCCGTCATCATGTCGCCTTCGGCGTAATGCCAAACGATGTCGATGCTGCGGTCCAGGCTTTTCATGATGCCTTCGAACCAGGGTGCGCCGCACAGCACGGCTGCTTCGCGCACGATGACACGGGCCGTGACGATGTGGTCTGGTGGCACCAGTTCGCCCGTCAGGTCGCACTGGCCCACGTCTTCCAGCAAGGCGGCCAGCAAATTGCCTTCGAATGCGCGCGCCAGGGCGGGATCGAAGGGGGCGAAAGAATTAACGAGGGTACTCATGCTGGACCGATTCCTTGGAACAATTTAGTTTCTTTTGCCAGGTCCGCGCCCGGCTTGAGGCCCGCCTTCTTGGCGGCGGCGAAGTCGAGCATGCGGTTGATCGAACGCACGGCCAGCTGGCCGACGGCGGGATCGACGTGGATTTCGTTATGCATGTTTTCCAGCGTTTGCGCCAGGTTCAGCAAGCCGTTCATGGCCATCCACGGGCAGTGCGCACAGCTCTTGCAGGTGGCGCTGTTGCCGGCCGTGGGCGCTTCGATGAAACGCTTGCCCGGCGCGGCCGCGCGCATCTTGTGCAGGATGCCGTTGTCGGTGGCGACAATGAAAGTGTCCGTATCCATGGTTTGCGCTGCCGCAATCATTTGCGACGTGGAACCGACCATGTCGGCCAGGGCCACCACATTCGCGGGCGACTCCGGATGCACGAGCACCTTGGCTTGCGGATACTCTTCCTTGAGCAAATCGAGTTCGATGCCCTTGAATTCGTCATGCACGAGGCAACTGCCCTGCCACAGCAGCATGTCGGCGCCCGTTTCCTTCTGGATATACGAACCCAGGTGCTTGTCGGGCGCCCACAGGATTTTCTTGCCCTGCGCATGCAAATGGGCAACGATGTCGAGGCCGATGGACGACGTCACCATCCAGTCCGCGCGCGCCTTGACTGCGGCGCTGGTATTGGCGTAGACGACGACGGTGCGGTCTGGATGGGCGTCGCAAAAGGCCGTGAATTCATCCACCGGGCAGCCAAGGTCGAGCGAGCAGGTCGCGTCGAGGTCGGGCATCAATACCGTTTTTTCGGGACTGAGGATTTTCGCCGTTTCGCCCATGAAACGCACGCCGGCCACGACGAGGGTCTTGGCCGGATGGTCGCGCCCGAAGCGGGCCATTTCCAGGGAATCGGAGACGCAGCCGCCCGTGGCTTCCGCCAGATCTTGCAGGTCAGCATCAACGTAGTAGTGGGCAACGAGCACGGCTTCGCGCTCGATCAGCAAGCGCTTGATGCGCGTGATCAGTTCGGCTTTTTCGGCCGGGGAAGGCGTCGCTGGCGTGCGTGCCCAGGCGTGGGCAGTGCAGCTGGCTCCGTCTTGTGGATGTTCGTACTCGACGGATTTGATGGCTAAAGTTTGCATGGCTGTGTCAAACAAAAACGGGATAGACCGGCACGATTGCAATAAAGCAGGTGCGCCGGAACGAAAGGACCGCGGCGCGTCGGTGTGCTGCTGCCGGATGGGCGACTGGCGCGCCATCCGGCATCTTGCCTCAGAGTTTAGTCAATACCCTGGCTCTTGAGGTAATCTTCGTAGTTGCCGCGGTAATCGACCACTTCATCTTCCTTGATCTCGATGATGCGGTTGGCCAGCGAAGAGACGAATTCGCGGTCATGCGACACGAAGATCAGGGTGCCCGCGTATTTTTCCAGCGCGATGTTCAGCGATTCGATCGATTCCATGTCCATGTGGTTGGTCGGCTCATCGAGCATCAGCACGTTGTGGCGGCCCAGCATCAGCTTGCCGTACATCATGCGGCCTTTTTCGCCGCCGGACAGTACCTTGACGGCCTTCTTGACGTCGTCGCCGCCGAACAGCAAACGGCCCAGGATGGAGCGCACGGCCTGGTCGTCGTCGCCCTCTTTCGTCCACTGGCCGATCCAGTCGGTCAGGTTCGTGTCCTTGGCGAAATCTTCCGTCGGATCTTGCGGCATGTAGCCCACGTTGGCGTTTTCCGCCCACTTCACGCGGCCCTGGTCCGGCTGCAAGCCGGCGATGTCGCCCGCGATGCAGCGCAGCATGGTGGTCTTGCCGGCACCGTTGGCGCCGATGATGGCGATGCGTTCACCCGCCTCGACCATGATGCTGAAATTCTTGAACAGCTGGCGATCGAAGCCTTTCGAGATATTCTCGACTTCCACGGCCAGGCGGTGCAATTTCTTTTCGCCGTCGAAACGCACGAACGGATAGGCGCGCGACGATGGCTTGATGTCGTCGACCTTGATCTTTTCGATCTGCTTGGCGCGCGATGTTGCCTGGCGGGCCTTCGACTTGTTCGCGGCGAAGCGGCGCACGAATTCCTGCAGCTCGGCAACCTTGTCTTTCGCTTTCGCGTTGTTGGCCAGCTGCTGGTTGCGCGCCTGGGTCGAGGCGAACATGTATTCGTCGTAGTTGCCTGGATAAATCTTCAGGGTGCCGTAGTCCATGTCGGCCACGTGGGTGCACACCTGGTTCAGGAAGTGGCGATCATGGGAAATGATGATCATGGTGGAATTGCGCTCGTTGAGCACGTCTTCCAGCCAGCGAATCGTGTTGATGTCCAGGTTATTCGTCGGCTCGTCGAGCAGCAGGATGTCCGGGTTCGAGAACAGTGCCTGCGCCAGCAGCACGCGCAGCTTCCAGCCTGGCGAGACATTGCTCATCGGGCCTTGATGCAAATCAATGGCGACACCGGCGCCCAGCAGCAGTTCGCCCGCGCGCGATTCGGCCGTGTAGCCGTCGTATTCGGAAACTTTGCCTTCCAGTTCGGCGGCCTGCATGTAGTCGTCGTCCGTCGCTTCCGGGTTCGCGTAGATCGCGTCGCGTTGCTGGATGGCGGCCCACATTTCCGTATGGCCCATCATGACGACGTCGAGGACGCGCATGTCTTCAAACGCAAACTGGTCCTGGCGCAGCTTGCCCAGGCGCTCGTTGGTATCGAGCATGACGTTGCCGCCCGACGGGTCCAAGTCGCCGCCCAGGATCTTCATGAACGTCGACTTGCCGCAGCCGTTCGCGCCGATCAAACCATAGCGGTTGCCGTCGCCGAACTTGACGGAGATATTCTCAAACAATGGCTTGGCGCCAAACTGCATCGTAATATTTGCGGTTGAAAGCATGTGATATTAGGTCTTTATTCAGTTAAAACAGCTAGTTAAGTACTTTTCCCCCATTATACAGCACCCACCCTCTTCCACTCTATAGTGGCCCGGCAGTCGCAGCCGGAGCCCATGCGCAGGCATACGGCGCAGAAATAATGGCAAGAAAATATGATTGCCGTATTCCCATTTAGCAGCTACGCTGCGTGGCATTGTTTTCTACCCTTTACCTCACAGGCATCACTTGAAAAAAATCACCATCGCCGCCGCCGTGGCCGTCATTGCCGTCGCTGTCACCGCCTACGCTTCGCCCTACTACACCTTGCACCAGATCAAGACCGCGCTGGCCGAGCGCAACGCCGACGCGCTGGCCGCACACGTGGACTTCCCCGCCCTGCGCGCCAGCGTCAAGACGCAGCTGGAAGCGAGCATGGCGCGCAGCATCGAGGCGACCGCCGGCAGCGGCAACCCGCTGGCCGCGCTGGGCCAGTCGATCGCCAGCGCCATGCTGGGCAAGATGGTCGATACCATGGTCTCGCCCGCCGGCGTGGTGGCGCTGGTCAACAAGAGCGCCGTCAGCCCGCAAGCAGAGCCAAATCCGGATGCGCCCGCCGATGGCGCGCGCAAGCAGGCCGACTATTCAGCCGGCTATGCCGGCCTGAACACCTTCATCGTGCGCGCGAAGGATGGCAATGCGCAGGAAGGCGCGCTGGTCCTGCTGCGCCATGGCGTGTGGGGCTGGAAGCTGAGTTCGATCGAGATTGCGTCGGCGATGGCCGCACGCTAGAAGAAGCGCGCATGCGCAGGCAATCTGATACACAATGCAGGCCACTTGTATCCGATTGCAGGAGATTTCATGCTGAAACACACGACCCTGGCGCTGGCCATGGCCTTTGCCGGCGCCGCACCATCCGCCCATGCCCACGATGGAATCGCCGCCGCCGAGCGCAGCCACTCCGTTGCCGCGCGCATGCAGGCGGAAACGTCCAGAGCCGCCGATCCGGACGCCCCGGCACTGCTGCCCGTGCCCAGCGACATTTCGCTGGCCGAGCTGGAGCGCCGCCTGGCGCTGGGACAGGCGCAGGCCGCTGAAAAACACTATACCAGCGCGCTCGATCCGGCCGTGCTGAGCAGCCTGGCGCAGCAGATGGGCTGCGGCGATATCGTCGGCATGCAGCCGTTCGGTTTCCCGCTGGAACAAGCGCAAGCGACCGTCCTGAGCGGCGCGCACCTGCTGGCGCGGTGCCCGGACAGGGCCTATGTGACGATCACGGCCATGTCGATGGCCGGCAAGACGGGCAAGCGCGCCCACATTTCGCCGCAATCGTTCAAGCAACAGGTCGATGGCAGGCCCGCGCGGCGCCTGTACTACAAGGCGCCCAACGGCCGCCAGAAGGAGTCGCTGACCATCATCGACGGCAGTTATGCGTACGCGCTCGAGTACTGGTCGCTCGATGACAGCCAGCAACGCGGCATGGTCGGCATTCGCAGGATGGAAACATTGACGTTGCCGCAATAAAATAGACGCGAACAGGCGGAATACTGTATATTCATACAGTTATTTATTATCCCCTTTTCGAGCATGCCTGCACACCCGCCCATCCAATTACCGTACACCATCTGCGTCAGCGCCACGATCGACGCGGAGATCGAGCAAACCATCCTCGAGGGCTTGAATGCCTACAACGACGCCATCACCGGCTATAGCGACAGACAGGTATTGAACGTCGTCGTGCGCGACCGCGACAGTCAGCGGGTGCTGGGCGGCGCCATGGGCCGGACTTCGCTGGGCCTGCTGTTTCTCGATTTGTTTTATTTGCCCGCCGCCTTGCGGGGACTGGGACTGGGCAGCCGGATACTGGCGCAGTTCGAAGAGGAAGGACGCCGGCGCGGCTGCGCCTCGGCGGTGCTGTACACCATCACTTTCCAGGCGCCCGAGTTTTACGAGCGGCGCGGCTGGCGCCGCTTCGGCGAAATTGCCTGCAGTCCCGAGGGGACGAGCCGGGTATTCATGAGCAAGACCCTGTAGACGGCATGCGACCAGGGCTGGCGACAAACCTGCCGCCAGCCCTGGTCAGCGACCTCTGCTTACATGCCCAGGGACTTGAGCAGGTCGGCGTTGTCGTCGTCTTCCGGTTCCACGGCAGGCGCCGGGGCGGCGTCCCGTTCGCGGTTCGCGAATTCGCCATCCATCAGCGAGTCGGCGTCGACTTCGCGGGAATCGAAATCATGCAACTTGATGAACTCGGTACGGTCGATCGCCAGTTCCAGATAGAAAATATTGTTCTTTTCCGTGTAGAAAGTGACGCGGCGCATTTCCGGGCGGTCCAGCGGCGTGTCGACGCTGAGCATCACCTGCTTGTTCAGCACCAGCATCTTCGGCTGGCTCTGGGTGATATTCGTTTGCAGTTCGCGCCGTACCTTGCCCGTGAAGTCGCCCACGATCTGGTTCATCAGCTCGCCCATGATGTTCGACACTTCGTCCGACGTGTAGAAGCTGGCCAGCTCCGACTTCGGCATGCCCATGTGCAACATATAGCGCTCGTAGATTTCCATCGCCGTATCGGCGGCAAAATTGAGCACCACCAGGCCCGTGAAACCGCCATCGAACATCACGAAACAGCCGATATCCGGCTTCAGGCCCGTCTTGGTGATGCGCTGCACCATGCCTGAATAATTGACCTTGCTTTGCGTTGCAACGTTGAGCACCCGAACTACCGAGTTGCACAAACTCATCAACAAATCTTCTGTACCGTACACAACATCCTTTTCTGCATCCATGAGCAACCTCTCCTACTATTTTAAAGATGACAGCACTGTTCCCTGCCCGCCGCGAGCCGAAACCTGACAGTTTCGCTCAGCTGGCGGACGACTTCACCTTTGCATGCCTGACCTTGCGTGGCGGCGCGCGCCGCGTTGCCGCCGCTCCGAACCGCCCTCTTACCTTTTTCTGTATAGAAATAAGTATCATGCGCAGAATACCCAGATGTAACATTTCCGTCCAGCCATACCTGCATTTACTTGACGATCTGTGCGGAAATACCAATACACTGCAATGCAACATTATGCGGAAGATAAGCATGCAGGAAGATTCAGGCTGGCACGGTTGAAACCATGGCGAAAAGGCAGCATCACGTATACTGCCCCGCGGGACGCAACTACCGAAAGGCATGAGAGGATGAGTACACTGCAGGAACAGGCAACGGCGGAAATGATGGCGGCCGTGGAGGCGTGGTTTGTCGAGCGCCTGAAGCGCACCGACCTGGACAGCGCCGTGAATCGGACCACCTTGCAAATGGGTATCTTTAACGATCTCTTGCTCGACTACAAACCCGGCCGCACCACGGCCGACGATTACCATCTGGCCGATGCCGGGGATTTCACGCAGAGGACGCCATCGCGTCTCGATGAAGCCGTCGTGCGCGACGGCATCGCGCCCCAGTTGGTTGCCATGGTGCAAGCGAAGCTGGCAACGCTGGCCGACACGCCCCTGATCGACTACCGCTTCAGCTTTCGCGGCAAATTCCAGACGGCACAGGGCACGCTGCACCTGAATCTGCTCGATCATGTCAACGAAGGCAAGCGCAGCGCCCTGCTCGCGCGCATCCACAGCTACGTCGCGCAGAAACTCGAGCGCGGCAACCGGCCGACGAAAAAGCTGGAAACCTTCTTCCTGGCGCGCCACCTGCTCGATCCCCAGCTGTTTCCGCAGCCCGATATCGCCTGGACCATCGCACAATTCGAGCGCATCGAACAGCTGAACAAGTCGCGGCCGCAAGCGCTGGCCGAACATCGCGGCGACATCATCCAGGCCGTGTCGGCCTGGGCGGAAAAACAGTTCTTGCCGCAGTTCTATGACGTGCAAACCTCAAGCTACAGGGGCACGGAGTACACCTTGAAAGCGGGCGCGGCGCCCGATGCCCAGACGCTGGCACCGATCGACCTGCTGCTGTACGGGGCCGTGATGATCTTGCGCCACGAACCGAGCTACGCCAAATCGACGGGCCTGAAATTCCTGGAAATCGCGCGTGAACTGGGCAGTGAACGGGCCGTGCGCATGCTCAAGGAAGGCAGCGGCACCTTCCCCGACGGCGACATCCACGTCAAAAATGCGCTGCTGGAATGCCGCGCCAACGACGTGTTTGCCACGATCAGCATCACGATTGCCCAGGAAGAAGAAGGCGCGTATGCGCAGGCGCTCGCGTTCATCACGCACCTGCTGAACAACGGTTTCCCGAAAAGCTACCAGATCAAGCTCAAATCGAAGGTCAAGGAATATCTGCCCTTGAAAGGCCTGGCCCGCTCCGACACGCACCGCTTCTTTGCCAACGCCCTCGCCCATGCATCGCTGCAGCCGCAACTGGAAGCGTATGCGCGCGCCGCCATCGAGCAATACGAGTTCTATGCCGACACGGAAGGCGAAAAGAATTGCATGCCCGGCAGTTACGCCACGTTTGGCCTGGGCTTGCTCGATGCACGCCATTTCCCGCTGGTGCAGCACTACATGGCCAACGTCGACGAGGAACACCAGTCCGTGCAGGATCAGTTCACGGCCGCCTTCGCCGAGCGGCATGGCGTGACGACGGAGTCCATCCCCGTGCTGGCGGCCTGCCTGCGGGCGTGCACGGATAACGCCAAAGTCAAAATCCAGGCGGAACTGGAAGAGGTGGAGAAACTGGAACTGTTCTGCCAGCAACTGCAAGGACTGGAAGGCTATCTGGTCGAGCACATGCTGTACCCCATCTGGGGCAAGCTGGAAAAACTGGCGGCCCTGGCGCGCAAGGCGCAAGGCCGGCGCAAGGAGCTGCTGCTGGCCTTGCTGGAAGCGGCCAGCAAGACCGGCGCCTAATGTGCGCAACGTTATGACTTTCACCATATATAATGCGCGGCGCCAGAGTTGCTTTAAGGCATCTTTTGGCGCCTGACATTGAATCGTGGAGAAAATACATGCATCAAACACAACAAACATCGCGCACCTTCCTGCTGGCAGCAAGCTTTGCCGCCGCCGTGGCGCTGGCCCAGCCCGCCATCGCCGCCGACGCCGCGGAACTGGCCCCGCTCGATGCGGCCAACCTGTACATCAAGACCATCATCAATCTGGATGAAGCCAGCGTCGCCAAGCTCAACGCCTACCTGCGCCCCACCCGCCTGGCCGGCCACCAGAGCGCCGAATACGCGTCGTACAGCGACATGAAGGAAGCGGACGCCAAGTTTCCAACGGAAACGGGCAAGCTGATCGCCGACCTGTTCCCCGCGACCATGCGCGCGGCCGTGACGCCGGCCGCCGAATTGCTGGCGGCAAACGTCATCGCCGCCAAGAAGGGCGCCGTGTGCCAGGCCACCAAGGCGGACCCGGTGACGGTGGAAAACGGCATCCAGACGGCCGCCGTCAGCTTCGAATGCCAGATCGTCAAGGTACCGCTGGCATGGGCGCCTGCCGCCCAGCAACTGGCGAAGAGCGGCTGCAAGGCCGAGCAATGCAAGGCCGGCCTGCAAAAGATCGCCGCGACCTACACGAGCTCGCCGAAACAGACCTGGCGCGCCGTGTTTGCCGTCAGCCGCGAAAAGAATTCGGAAGCCTGGCGCAACGATTTCGCGCGTGAAACCTTCGATGAAATCTGGGAATACCTGTAATCCTTCACTCATCCCTAAGGCTGCCGGTGGATAAACCCAAACTGACACCCGTCGCCCAGCCGGCAGGCCTGGCCCTGCTGCGCCTGCTCGATCCCGATCACGTGGACGGTGCGCTGAGCAAGCAGGTACTGGCGCAAGACCTGGCCAGCCTGCACGGCAAGCAATTGCTGGCGCTGCTGCGCCGGCTGCGTGCCGCGCAATCCAACCAGCAGGATTATGCAGGCGCCACCCCAGAGCAGGCCGAGCAGCAGTTCGGCGCCGCCATCGCCGCCGTCAAGGCGGTGCTGGCCACGCGCCCGCACATCCCCAACAAGCAGGAAGCGAAGGCCTTGCGCCAGGCGGCGGCCAAAAAGCGTTAATCGAGGCGCAAGCCGGCCGCCAGCAAGGCCATGCCCTCGCCGAACGCGGGGGCGATGACGCGTACCTCGGCCG
Organism: Janthinobacterium sp. SUN033; assembly: GCF_030397595.1. Lineage (NCBI taxonomy): Bacteria > Pseudomonadati > Pseudomonadota > Betaproteobacteria > Burkholderiales > Oxalobacteraceae > Janthinobacterium > Janthinobacterium sp. SUN033. Next base: position 940,132 of record NZ_JAPQNV010000001.1, on the reverse strand, counting down.
GATCGAGGTCGCCGAAGTTGACGTACGCCAGGGCCGGCGTAGTGCCCGCGCGATAATCGAGCAGCAGGCATAGCGGCCCGCCATCGGAACCGATCCCCAGGCACTGGCCGCCCAGGTAGCGCTGCAGTTGATACGCGCCATTCAGCGCCACCAGCTCGCGCGCGGGCCACAGCGACAGCGATTGCCCATCGATATCCCCTGCGCCGCCATCGGACCAGCACAGGAAGTCGTGTAAATCCGGCGGCAACGGCAGGCCCATGGCCTGTTCGATGGCAGCCAGGGATGCCGGCGTGGCGCCAGGACTGGCACGCCAGTACGGCGCGACGGCGGCGATGACTGGGGCAAGACGCATAGAGATGGGTTTCCTTTGAATAGGCGCGCGGCGGGCTGCCTCAGCGCGCCATCATCGGCGGGCGGACGCGGGGCGTCAAGCGGCCATCCAGCCGTGCGCGCAAGCTCGTCGGCCCCCTCCTATAATCTGAGGCTCTATTGTTTCCGCTACAGAAAGTTCCCCATGTCCAAACAATTTCCCCGCCATGTAATCGGTTGCGCCGTATTGGCCTTTTCCGCTTTGGTCGCCATGCAGGCCGTCCATGCCGAAGAGACGGGCCCCATCGACGCGCGCGCCGTGTGGCAGGAAAGCTCGCTGTCGGCTTGCCGCAGCGAAACATCGACCACGGCGCCCGACGTCTGCCTGCTGCGCACCATGAAGCGTACCGGTGCGCCCCCGCAAGCCATCGCCGCCGCCAGGATGCTGGTCGGGGCAAACATGCCAGGCTACATCTCTGCCTGGCGCCCGCTGGGCAAGGTGGCGCTGGCCACCGTCACCTATCCGTTTCGCGCCAACACGAATGAAAGCACCTTGCTGATCGGCAGCGATGGCGCGGCCATCGATGTCGACGAGCACTCCGTGCGCGAGGAAGACCGGGCCACGCCTGCCTGGCAAGCATTTACCGCCGCCCACCCGGACGCCGTGCCGTTCGCGCCCGCCGAGTTCGTCGGCAGCACGGCCACCGGCGATGGCGGCCAGAGCGTGCTGTTTTCCACGCCCCTGATCACCTGCCACGCCTGCGCCGACGATGGCGCGCTGCTGGTCGCCTACACGATCGACAAGGCCGGTATCGTGCGCGAGCGAAAACTATTGACGATCAAGTAAGGCTGCATCAAAGACAAGACAGATGAGATAGAATTGCTTGATGGCATGTCTATACGAGTACATGCCATCGATCCAAACTTACTTATTACAGGAAACCATGCGCCGCTCTTGCCTTGCACTGCACCTTACCGCCGCCCTGCTGCTGTCCAGTCCCTTCCACCTCGCCAATGCCGCGCCCGCCGCTACCGCTTCCTCCAGCGCAGCCACGCCGCTCGTCATCGGCGAAAGTTTCAGCATCGATTCGCAGGCGCTGAAGGAAAAACGCCACATCAATGTGTACATGGCGCGCGCCTGGGATACGCCGCCCGACGCCCCGCTGCCCGTGCTGTACATGCCCGACGGCGGCGTGGCCGAAGACTTTTTGCACGTGGCCGGCTTGCTGCAAGTGTCAGTGGCGAATGGGACGATGCGCCCCTTCATGCTGGTCGGCATGCAAAACACGCAGCGCCGGCGCGACCTGACGGGGCCGACCGGGAATGCGGAAGATCGCAAGATCGCTCCCGTCGTGGGTGGCGCGTCCGCCTACCGGGCCTTCATCCGCGATGAGCTGATGCCGGAAATCAAGCGCCGCTACCGCACGACGGGCGAGACGGCCATCGTCGGCGAATCGCTGGGTGGCCTGTTCGTGGTGGAAACCTATCTGCTGGAACCGCAGCTGTTCGACCATTACGTGGCGTTCGACCCCAGCCTGTGGTGGAATCATGGCGCCCTGCCGCGCCAGGCGGCAGCCCTGCTGGCGAAAGGCACGCCGGGCAAGCACAGCCTGTACCTGGCGTCCAGCAGCGAAGCAGGCATCGCCGTGGAAGTGCAGCGCTTGGCCGACGTGCTGGAAAAACAGGCGCCGCGCGGCTTGCAATGGCATGTGGAAAAGATGCCGGAAGAAACCCACGGCACGATCTATCACCCGGCCGCCCTGAAAGCGTTTCGCAGCGTCTTCAAGCCGGCCACGCCGCCGCAATAAGCAAGACGGCTACGGCGCCGGCAACGCCTGCCCCATCTGCTCGCGCAGCCAGTGCAGCAAGGTGGTGCGGCGCGCATCGCCATCGAATGGCAGCGGCGACAGCAGGAAATAGGCGCTGCCGTCGCGCCGGAAACCGTAGGGCGCGACCAGGCGCCCGCTGTCGAGGTCTTCGCGCGCCATGAAGACTGAGCCGATGGCCACGCCGAGGCCGGCGCAAGCCGCTTGCAGGCTCAGATAGAAGTGCTCGTAGGCCTGGCTGCCGCCCTGGCCGCCGCCGTCGGCATCCTTGCCGGCGGCACGCCAGTGGGCCCAGGCGGCCGGGCGCGACGCCGTGTGCAGCAGGCGCTGCGCGGACAGGTCCAGCCTGCCTTGCCCCAGCAGGGCCGGCGCGCACACGGGCGCGATCCATTCATCGCATACCTTTTCCGCATGCAAGCCCGCATCCCACAGAAAATCGTTGCGGCGCAGCGCCACGTCCACCGCGTCGCGCTGGAACGCCACCGGCCCGCCCGAGGCGAACAGGTGCAGCGGCACCTCGGGATGCCGCTGGTAAAAGTCGCCGAGGCGCGGTATCAGCCATTTCATCGCGATCGTCGGCTCGCACGACACCACCAGCGGCCCCTGGCGCACCGGCTGGCGCACGGCGTCGAGGGCGGCGTCGAGCCGCTCGAACGCTTGCTGGACGGCATCGCGCAGCTGCGCGCCCGCCGGCAGGAGGAACACGCCGCGGTTGCGGCGTTCGAACAGGGGCGTGCCCAGCGACGTTTCCAGCAGGCGGATTTGCCGGCTGACGGCCCCGTGCGTGACGTGCAGCTCCGCGGCCGCCTGGACGAAACTGCCCAGCCTGGCCGCAGCCTCGAAGAACCGCAAGGTGCCCAGCGCCGTCTGTCTAGTCATGATCTGTCACTTTTTCTCACACATATCCGCAAGATATCATCGTTTTTCATGGAACGCCATTCTAGCGATAATTTGTCTTCCGGCAGCCCGCATGCGCGCCGCGCCCTTGCCCAACAGGCGAGAAATACTCACCGATGGCCGTGCGGGCGCCACCACTGCCCAAGGAAGACACATGATTGCATTGCTTGCCGTTGCCCTGATTACCCTGCTGGCCTCCATCGTCCCCGGCCCCGATTTCGCGATGGTCACGCGCAACAGCTATCTGCATGGCCGCCGTGCCGGCCTGCTGGCCGCGCTCGGCATCGCGCTGGGCGTGCAAGTGCACGTGTTCTATACGATGTTTGGCGTAGCGCTGCTCATCGCCGGTTCGCCTGGACTATTTACGGCGATCAAGCTGGCCGGCGCCCTCTACCTGGCCGTGATCGGCTGGAAAACCTGGGCCAACAACGCCGGACTCGTCATCGACCTGCACGGCGGCGCCAGCGTGCCCCGGCGTCAAATCTTGCTCAACGGCTTACTGACCAATGCCCTGAACCCGAAAACGACCCTGTTTGTCATCAGCACCTATACCCAGGTGGTGCAGCCCGGCACGCCGTTGGCAGTCCAGTTCGGCTACGGGCTGTGCATGTCCGCCATCCACCTGGCCTGGTTCGCCCTGGTGGCCGTCTTTTTCTCGCAAGCGCGCTTCCGCATGCGCATGGTCAGCCACCAGCGGAGCATCGACCGGCTGATCGGCGCGGTCCTGATGGCGCTGGGCGCCGCCCTCGTCTGCGCCAACATGGACAAACTGTAATCTGGCGCGGGACGTGCCCGCCACATCCGGCGGGTAAAATCGGCGGCCCTTCTTCACCCCGCCGAGTACAGATATCCATGAGTTTTTTACAATTATTTATTCTTTCCATCGTCCAGGGCTTCGCCGAGCTGCTGCCCGTGTCCAGCTCCGCCCACGTCATCATGGCGGAAAAGCTGATGGGCCTGGACCCGACGTCGCCGGAGCTGACCATGCTGCTGGTGATGCTGCACACGGGCACCATGTTCGCCGTCATCGTGTATTTCTGGAAATCCTGGCGCGCCACGTATTTCAGCTCGGCCACCGCCTTCCGCAGCAATGTGCTGCTGCTCGTGGCCGCCACGGCCCTGACGGGCATCGTCGGCTTCGGCTTGCTGAAAGGCATTACGCACGTCATGAGCAAGGATGCGCCCGGCTTTGAAATCGAGCACCTGTTCGGCAACGCGAAACTGATGGCCGCCGCCCTGGCCGCCGCAGGCGTGCTGATCATTGTGTCGTCGCGCCTGCAGGCGCGCCAGCATGGCACCTTGTCCATCGGCAAGGCAATGGTGATCGGCGCCGTGCAGGGACTGTGCCTGCCATTCCGGGGCTTTTCCCGCTCGGGCGCCACCATTTCCGCCGGCATCGCCATGGGCGTGCCGCAGCGCCGCGCGGAAGAATTCAGCTTCGCCCTGGCCGTCGTGCTGACGCCGGCCGTGCTGGTCAAGGAAGGCTGGCGCTTCTACCAGGCCGTGGCAAACGGCAGCCTCGACCATCTGGAACACGGCAACAGCCTGCTGCACCTGCTCGGCCCCAGCCTGCTGGGCATGCTGCTGTCGTTCCTGGCCGGCTTGCTGGCCCTGCTCTGGCTGTCGCGCTGGCTGGAACAGGGGCGCTGGCATTTCTTTGGCGCATATTGCCTGGTCGCTTCCTTGATCGTCTTGTACGTAGGGTAAAATCGCCGGGTTTGCGTTAAACGCCTATAAAACCTACTGCGCGTCGTGATTTACGGCCTGCGATGCTCACTGTACCTGCGTACAGTTGCGCTTCTCGACCGCAACTCCCTTCCGCTCGCTACGGTTTTCTTCGGCGTTGCTGCTTTATTATCCCAGCCAGGTTTTACTGAAAGCCAACGATGAATTTCGCCGCCACCGCCGCCCTCTCGCTTGCCATGTCCACCGATGCCTTCGCGGCCGCCGTGGGCAAGGGCGCCGCCCTGCACAAGCCGCAATGGCGCGAAGCGCTGCGCACGGGGCTGATCTTTGGCGTCATCGAAGCCATCACGCCCATCATCGGCTGGGCCCTGGGCAGCGTGGCCGCGCCCTACGTGGAAGCGTGGGATCACTGGATCGCCTTCAGCCTGCTGGGCATCATCGGCTTGCTGATGATACGCAATGCCCTTTCCGATGCCGACGAAGAAGAAGCGCCGGCCCAGTCGCACTCGTTCTGGGTGCTGGCCGTGACGGGCCTGGCCACCAGCATCGACGCCATGGTGGTGGGCGCGGGCCTGGCTTTGCTGGGCGCCAACATCGTCGTGACGGCCGCCGCCATCGGCTTTTCCACCTTCGTCATGGTCACCCTGGGCGTGATGCTGGGCCGCGTGCTGGGCACGGTGGCGGGCCGGCGCGCCGAGCTGGTGGGCGGCCTGGTGCTGATCGTCATCGGCTGCGTGATCCTGTACGAGCATCTCGGCCATCCGGCCTGAGGCCGGGCAAGGCCTGCGCACGCCATGGCCGGCGGCGCAGGCGACGCGCCACTTTGTGCTACATTCAAGGCTCTGCATTCCTGTCTCGCAAGGTGACCATCATGGAAACTCTGGAGCTGCTTTTTGCCGCGCTGGTGCGCGAAACGGCCGAATCGATACGCGACCACCACGTCCCTTTTGCCATCAAACACGACGAGCGCGCCTATTTCGAGTGGATGGACGGGCACCCGATCAATGGCTATATCCAGGAAGCGTATCGGGAGATCGAAGAAACGGCCCAGCAAATCCGTGCCATCCGCGCGGGGTGATGACGGCAGCCGCAAGCTACTGCGCGGGGCGCTTTGCGGCTGGCGATGCTCACGGCACGTCAGTGCGGTTGCGCTTCTCAGCCACACATCCGCTACGCTTGCGACAAGCGCCGAGACCTGCGTCGAATCGTGGCTTGAAATGGCGGTCTTGATTCAGGTCAAACACTCTGCTGTTCCTATCGAATTGATGGCCCAATGCCGTGACAATGGAATTGGAGGCGGGAGACATGGATCAGGAACAAAAACACCAGATCAGGGGTTATGAATTTCATGTGACGGGGGCGCTGGAGAAGGATGGGCGCTACCGGGGCATGATCTTGATCAGCAAACGCGGCGATACCTTGCAGGCGTATGCCAAGCCCGTGCTGATTGAAACGCCGAGCAGTTTCAAATCCGTGCATGCGGCCTTGATCGAGGCCTCGGCGTACGCCCAGGAACTCATCTATAACGGCGCCATCAAGGCGCTGCTGCCGGCCGAGGTGCCGCTCGCGGATACGCAGGCCGGTACACAGGCCGGTACGCAGGCGCCGCAGCCGCCGGATTTCGTCGGCAACTGACGCCGGCAAGCCAAACCGGCGCCCCGGGCGCGCGTATAATGACGCGCTTTCCCGGATGAAAACTCAGCACCATGGAATATGTGAACTTGCCGCTGCTCTTCCTCGTCGGCTGCGCCCTGATTGCCTTGTTGGCCAAGAAAAATGGCTATTCGTGGTACCTGTTCTTTTTCGCGATTGCCGTGCCCGCTCCCCTGTTGCTGCTGGCCTTGCCCCATGTGCTGGGCGTGGAGATCGCTTCCCTGACTTCCGTACGGCTGGGCGCCGCCCTGCTGCTGCCGTTCGCGGGCTTGCTGCTGGCCCTGCGGGGAAAGCGCTAAGGCCGCTTCAGCGTACCGGTATGCCATCGGCCAAACGCCAGCCGACGGACAGCGCCAGTTGCTGCGCCTCTTTTTCATTGCTGCAATCGTCGTAATCGCAGGTGTCCGCATATGCGCCGCACGCCTGGTTCTGGCTGACATACGAGCCGACCCAGCGGCCATCGCGGCGCTGGCTGGCCGTGGCGCTGATGGTAAAACCTTTGTGGATGGTGGGATTTTCAAAAGGCATAATTCCTCCGATGCAAGAAGCGTCAGGGACCTGACTGGTTTCCACTGTGCGCCTTGCGGCCGCCCACGTCTGTACGTTTGACCACACTCACGAAAAGGGCACGCGCCGCGCTCGCGCCGGCAGGCGATCGGGTATGATTTTCCCATGTGTGGACGATTCGATCAAAATGACACGGCGCGCGTGCTGGCGTCATCCTTCGGCTGGACCGACGCGGTGTTCGACAGCGAGGCGGAAGCGCACCTGAACGTCTCGCCCGGCACCTACCGGCCCATCCTGCACATCCAGGATGGCGTGCACCGGGTCGACGATGTCTTCTGGGGCTACCGCCCCGCCTGGGCCGCCGCGGCCACGCCCGCTCCCGGCAAGAAAAAAATCCCCATCGCCATCAATGCCCGCCTGGAAAAGCTCGCCGGCGCCTACTGGAAACCCTTGCTGCGCGCGGGGCGCGGCATCGTCTGCGTTTCCGGCTGGTATGAATGGACGGGTGAGAAAGGCGGCAAGCAGCCGTGGCACATCCACCGCAAGGACCGCGCGCCCCTGTTCCTGCTGGCGCTGGCCCAGTTCGGTCCCTACAAGGTCAATCGGGAAGAAGCGGGCTTCGTACTGGTGACGGCCGACAGCATGGGCGGCATGGTCGACATCCACGACCGCCGCCCCGTGGCCGTCAGCAGGGAAGACGCGCACCGCTGGCTGGACCCCGCCCTGACGCCCGAGCAGGCGCTGCACCTGGCGCGCACCTGCATGCTCGACGTGGACTTGTTCGAATGGCATGCCGTCGACAATCCGCTGGTGCCGTCCGCCAGGGCCAAGCCGCCGCCGGCCGCGGCGCAAAGTGCATTCGACTGGGGTACGGATTAAGGCAGGCGCGCCAGGCTGCGCCACAGCGCTTCCATGGGACCTTGCCTGAAATGGCGCAGCCAGTAGCGGCTCAGCAGCACCTGCCCCGCCATCATCACGACCGCCAGGCCCAGCATCTCGGCGGGACGCAGTGTTGCGCCCCAGCCCAGGCCCGGCCCCTGCAGCAGCCAGGTGCCGATCAGCGATTGCAGCAGGTAATTGCTCAGCGCCATGCGTCCCACGGGCGCCAGCCATGCGCCGAGCCAGCGCAGCATGAAGGGGCCGGCCAGCATCAGCGCGGCCACATAGCCGGCCGCCAGCACGGGTCCGCCGGCGAACAGGCCCACTTCGAACAGGGCCGTGTCAAACACGGTTTGATACGGATCGGCCACCTGCCACGCGACGGCTCCCGCCGCCAGCAGGTTGAACGGCAAGCCCGCTCCCAGTCCCACGGCACGCACCCGCCGCCACAGGCGCTGGTGGCGCTGCGGCTGCGTCAGCCAGCCGAAACGCACGGACAAGATGCCCAGCAAGAACAGCACGATGATATGCGGCAACATGACGGCCGAGTACAGCAAGGACACGAGGAAATCGTTGGCCCGCAGCCTGGCGACTGCCCATGCGCCGCCCTGCGTGTAGACCGCGTAGCGCTCCGCAAAGGCTTGCAGGTCGCGCGCGATGTCCGGCGCGCCACCCTGCTGGCCCACAGGAATCAACAGGCACATGAATAATAGAAAACCGGCCGCCACCAGCCAGGCGCGGTTGCGCACGCGGCTGAGCCTGGCGGACAGCAGGGGCAGGACCAGCATGCCGGCGACGGCATACGAGGTCAGCACGTCGCCGCTCCAGATGCAGAAGCCGTGCAGCAGGCCGAACACGAGCAGCCAGCGCAAACGGCGCCGGTAAGCCGCTTGCGCCGCCTCCCAGCTCCCCAGCTGGCGCCGCAGGGAACGTGTCTGCAAGGCAAAACCGGCGCCGAACAGAAAGGCGAAGATGGGGTAAAACTTGAATTGCGCCAACGCCGCCACGCCAAAAATGACGAGCTGGTCGAGCACGGGCGGCTGCGCCGGCAAGGTGCCGTAGCGCAAGGACAGGCTGCCCCAGGCGAACGACCAGATATTCACCAGCAAGATGCCAAACACGGCGATGCCGCGCAACACATCGAGCTGCAGCAGGCGTCCGGGCTTGGCGCCCACGGAGTGCAGGACGTTCAGGGGCGCGCCAGGGTCGGGTAATCGCCCACCTGCAGGCTGAAACCGGACGCATCCGATTGCAGCCGCGCCTGGCCGCCGAACGGCAAGGTGACGCGGCGGCGGATGTGGCCGAATTCCAGTCCCGTCAGCACGGGCACGGGCAGGCGCTCGCGCACGTAGGCCAGCATGGCGTCGACATCGTAGCCCTTGTCCATGGGGCTCAGTTTATAGCCGGAAAAGTCACCGAGCACGACCGCTTGCTGGCGCTGGATCACGCCCGCGTGCAGCAGTTGCAGCAGCATGCGCTCAACCCGATATGGGTGTTCGTTGACGTCTTCCAGGAACAGGATGCCGCCATCGATCTGGGGGAAATATGGCGTGCCCAGCAAGTGAACCAGCATGGCCAGATTGCCGCCCCACAGTTGCCCGCTCAGCTCGACCTGCGGATTGCCCGCCGCCGCGCCCGCGACCGTGTGCGTGGGACCGGCCAGGCACGACCATAGTTGATCCAGCGTAAATTGCTCGGGCTCGTCGCGGATAAAATCATCGCAGATCATGGGGCCGGCAAAGCTGGCGCGCCCCGTTTTTGCCAGCAAGCCCATGTGGAAGGCCGTAAAATCGCTGTAGCCGACAAACAGCTTGCCGCTGTCCGCCATGCGGTCGAAATCGATATCGGGCAGGATGCGGCTGATGCCGTAGCTGCCGCGCAAGGCGATCACCACCTGCACGGCCGGGTCGGCGGCCGCCGCGTTCAGCTGCGCCAGGCGGCCCGCATCCGTGCCGCCGAAGCGCTGGAATGTGCGGTCGGGGTCGTAGTAATTGTGGACGGTGGCGCCTTGCGCCTGCAAGCGGGCGATGCCGCGCGCCAAAGCCGCCTCGTCGGGCGCACAACCGCCCGGCGCGACGATGGCGATGCCAATCTCAGGTGTCTTCAAAATATGCCTGGCTAGTCAAGTGGTGGGCGCGCCTGGCTCAAGCTGGCTGGGAGCGCATCTGGGGCGCCATCTTACCTTGCAGATGCACATCGATCAAGGCGAGCAGGCGCTCGATCAGCTGGGGCGGCATGTCGTGCCCCATGCCTTCGATCACTTCCAGCCGGGCGCCGGGGATCAGCGCCGCCGTATCGATGCCGCAGGCGACGGGGATCAAGGGGTCGGCCGCGCCATGGATCACCAGCGCCGGACAACTGATGCTTGGCAGCAAGGCCGTGCGCTCGCCCGAGGCGGCGATCGCCACCATTTGCCGCGCCACGCCTTCGGGGCAACTGCCCCGCTGCAGTGCCGCTTCGATACGCTGGTACAGCAGTTTTTCCGACACGGGATAAGCGGGACTGCCGATCACGCGCACGGTGGCGGCCATGTGCGCCATCAGTTCGGCGCGGCTGGCGTTGCGTTTCGAGCGTTGCAGCAGCGCATTGCGCGCGGCCCGCGTGGGGCCGGGCAAGCCGCGCCGGCCGCTGCTCGACATGATGGAGGTCAGGCTGAGCACCTGCAGCGGCGCGCGCGCCGCCATCACTTGCGCGATCATGCCGCCCATCGACACGCCGATCACGTGCGCCTGGGCAATCCGCAGGGATGCCAGCAAGCCCAGCGCATCGTCCGCCATGTCATCGAGGGTGTAGGAAGTCTTGAGGGGCCAGCCCAGCAGGTTTTTCACGTAGGCCAGCGGCAGATACGGCTTGCCCGCCAGCGCCATCTTGCTCGACAGGCCGCTGTCGCGGTTGTCGAAACGCACCACCCGGAAGCCTTGCTCGACGATGCCTTCGACGAAGTCCGCCGGCCAGGCGATCAGTTGCATGCCCAGGCCCATGACCAGCAGCACGCACGGGTCATCGGGGTTGCCGTGGCTCTCATAAGCTATGTTGAGGCCGTTCGCCATGATGGTTGCCATGATTGCCTCTCTTCAGGAACCAGCACGCAGGCACGATCGCTGCGGCCTTGCAATCAGCATACCACTATTGTGCTTCAGACATGAGACCGGCACGCGGTACACAAGCTGAAGTGTTGCCGCGCCGGTACGGCGCGCGGCAACCGTGCAGAATCATCGCTACTGCTTACTTGGCCTTAGGCAAGGAATCGGCCAGGTCCACCCAGCTTTGCGGCTGCGGTTTGCCGCGCTCGCGCACGCCGAAGAAGGAGACCACTTGCGTGCCATCGTTGTCGAAGAACTCGACGGAAGTGACGCCGCCGCGCTTGACGATCCAGCCGCTGCGCAGGGCCGTGTCGCGGATATGCAGGTTGAAGTCCGGGTCCAGCACGTTGAAGAAGCCGCCGGCGGCCATGGTTTTCCCGATCTTGCCGCTGTAGATCTGCGTCAAGCCTTCATTGCCCAGGAACACCATAATGGCGACCTTGTCCTTGGCCGCGTTTTCCAGCAGGGTGCGCAGCGCCGCTGGCGTCACGCGTTCGACCACGCCGGCCGGCGCCAGGCGCAGGGCCTGTTCGCGCGACAGGTGGAATTCGCGCATGATTTGCGCAAACTGGTGCACGTCCGTCATGTCTTTCCAGGCCAGCTGGAATTCCTTGACGTCGATCTCGGCATCCGGCTTTTCCGCCGCTTTCGGCGCCACGGCCAGCACGTTCAGCTCCGCGCTTTGCTGGGGCATGCGGAAGGTGGCCACCAATTTATCGTAGACGGCCACGCCCGGCTCGTTGCGCAGGTAGATCTTGTGCACGGCCGTGCCGTTGGCGTCGAAGAATTGCAGGCTGCGCGTCGGCTTGCCATCGCGGCCTGCTTGTTCTACCGCAAATGCGTATTTCCAGTTTTCAAAGTGGAAACGCAGGTCGATCTGGCCGCCCAGATAACCGCCCGCGATATTGCGCTGGCGCGCTTCCGTTTCCGGGTCCTTGGCGTCGGCCTGCTCGGACTTGTCGCCCGCCTGCTTGAATTTGCTGGCGACGCCCGTCGTTTCGATGACGCCGTTTTCATTGCGCGTGATCGCTTGCACGGTGCCCAGGTCCAGCGCGGCGCGCATGATTTCGCGCGGCTGGTTGCCGTCGGCCTGCAGGCGCGTGACACCCTTGCCGATGTTGGTTGCCAGCAATTGCGCTTCGGATACACCCAGCGCGCGCGCCGCGTCGCGGATCTGCAGCTTCGGCTGCTCCGTGCGCAAGGTGGACCAGCGTTCCGCCAAAGTGGCTGGGGCCGCGTATGCGTTTGCGATCAGCAGGCTGCCTAGCAGGGATAGAACGAGTTTGGATAACTTCATAGAGAGACCATTCAATCAAACATGGAAAAAAAGAGGGGCAAGCACCCCTCCCCGGTAAAAATCAATAGTTGACGCTGAGGCTGGCGGCGACGTTGCGGCCCGGCTTGGCGTAGCGCTCGATCTCCAGGCGGCTGGCAGCCGTGGTGCCGGCGGCCAGGCTGCGCGCGGCGGCGTAATCCCAGTACTTGCGATCCGTCAAGTTGTACACGCCGACGATGATCTTGGCGTTCTTGTGCACGTTCCAGTAGGTCGACAGGTCGAAGATGGTGTACGACGGCACCTTGAAGAGCGGCGCGGTCCCGCCCATCAGCAAATCGTTCGGCGCCTGTTTCTCGCCGGCATGCAGCGCCGTCAGTTCCAGGCCGAACAACTTGTTCGTATGGTCATAGCCGAAGGTCAGCGCCGTCTTGGCCGGCGCCACCGAGGCCAGGCCGCCGCTCTCGCCCGTCAGGGTATTGAAGGAGCGGCCCTTGGCCACGCCCGTGGCCAGGTCGACGCGGTAGCCCTGCATGGCCGGCAACCAGGTTCCCAACTCCGCGCGCAGGCTCAGCTCGGCGCCCCAGGTGCGCGCATTGCCGATGTTTTCCGGACGGAACAGGCCCAGGGTGAGGGTCGGGTAATTCACCGGATCCAGCTCTTGCGCCACGTACTCGATCATGTTCTTGTACTCCGTCTGGTAGACGGACGCCTGCATGCTCAAGCCCCTGGTCACGTCGCCTTTAAGCCCCAGTTCATACGCCTTGCTGGTTTCCTTGCCCAGATTCGGATTGCCCAGCACGGCATAGCCATTCCCCGTGCCCGTATAGCTGATGGAATCATAGGTACCCGTGCGTTCGATCGCCGTCGGCAGGCGCGTGCCGCGCGTGAACGTGGCGTAGGCTTGCATTTGCGGCAGCACTTCCACGGACAGGCTCAGGCTCGGCGTGAAGTAGGAATCGCTCTCCTTGCGCACTTCCTTGGCCGCATTCGGCACGCCGATCAGGTAGTTTTGCAGGTTTTTCGGCTCCAGCTTGCGGTAGTCGGCACGCAGGCCCGGCGTCAGCACGGCTTTCTTGCCGCCCAGGTCGAAACTGAGGTCGTCGCGCACGTACAGGGCCAGCTTGGTGGCATCCATGTCGGCCATGCGGTTCTTGCGCGTGATCTGGTGCTCGCCCGTGGCGATGAGGGTGCGGTCTTCCATCCAGGGGCGGCGCGATTTGGCCTGTTCCAGCTGCACGCCGTACAGCAGCGCGTTGTCGGCGTTGAGCTGCTTGAACGCTTCCGAGGTCAGGCCGATGCTGTCATTCTTGAAGCTGGTGTCGATGGCGCGCTGGGAGTTGCCGCGGTAGACATAGCGGCCTTTGCTCTTGTCCTCGATCTTCGCATTCTGCAGATAGACTTTCGAGGTCAGGCGGTCGAACAGGGCGAAATCCTTCAGCACCACCTCGTGGCCCAGGCTGACGCGGGTGCGCTTGGTGGTGGAATCCTGCTGCACGCCGTCCGGGTACATGGCGCTGACTTTATTGTTGAGGTCGCGCTTGTTCTTGCGTTCGAACATGTCGACCGTCAAGTCCAGCTTTTGTTCGCCCGGCAAGGCCCACACCAGCTTCGACAGCAAGGCGTTCGAATGCCAGTCATCCGGGTTGACGGTGGCGCTGCCGCGGCTGTCCAGCTGCTCGCCATCGCGGTGCACGTACACGGCCAGGCCTTGCAGATTGGCGCCGATCTTGGCGGCGCCCGTCAGGGTGTGCGCATTGCTGCGGTCCACCGTGGCGCGGCCGTATTTATACGCCACATAATGGTCCACCCCTTCGCCCAGGTAATCTTCGGGCGACTTGGTGATGAAGGCCACGCCGCCGCCCAGGCCGGGATTGGCGCCGCTGACGGCCGTCGTGCCCGAATCGATGCGCACTTCGCGGAAAGTTTCTGGATCAAAATAATCGCGGCCCATGCCGAAGGCGTTCATGTTACTGCTGTCCGGCTTGGGTGCCGCGTCGGGCAGGGAAATGCCGTCGAGTTCCAGGCTGACCCGGTTGCCTTCCAGGCCGCGGATGTTGTAACCGGTATTGCCCGCGCCATCCCACATGCCGCCGCCGCCCGAGGCCGCCATTGACGTGCTGATCAGCGGCTGATAGCGCACGACGCCGGCCATGTCCGTCACGTTGCGGCGCTCCAGGTCGTCGCTGCGGATCACCGTCTTGGTGCCCGCGCGGCGCTCGTAATCCTGTTTGGCGTTCACGACGATTTCCGGGAAGACAGGCAGCTTGGCCGGTTCCTGCGCGGCCGTGCCTGCATTGATGGCGGCGTTTTGCGCGGCCACGGGCAGCAGCGGCGCGGCGAACAGGCCCAGCAAGGCTGCGCGCAGCACCAGGTTATGGCGGCGGACAGGCAGGTGAGCTGGGGATACGACGGGTGCAGCGAGGCGCTGCGTAGGCACAGTAGTCATGATGATCCGGTGGAAGAGTAAAGGCTGGCTCTTGAACCCGGATCGATAACGAAAGTGTTAACGATGTATAAGGAAAGTTTGCTGGCGAAAACAATACTGTAACACGAATCATTCTCATTTGAGAATGGCAAAGTGGTCTAGACAGATGTTATTTCGCAACAATTATGAAAAATGCCAGCCGGGGTGGCTGGCATGGCAGACGCGCGGGACAAGGCCATGGCGGCCCTGCCCTGACTGGGCCAAAATCAGGCCGGAGGATGGGCCAGCTTGCGCGCTTCCGCCTGCGCACGGCGGCGCTCGGCAAAAAAACGCTTGAGGAAAGCGCCGCACTCGTCGGCCAGCACGCCGCCAGCGATGGCCGTCTGGTGGTTCAGCGCCGGCTGCGCGAACAGGTTCAGCACGGAACCGCAGGCGCCCGTCTTCGGGTCGCCCGCGCCGTACACGACGCGCGCCAGGCGCGCATGCAGCATGGCGCCCGAGCACATCACGCACGGTTCCAGGGTCACGTACAGTTCGCAGCCGGGCAAGCGGTAGTTGCCCAGCTTTTCGGCGGCCGCGCGCAAGGCCATGACTTCCGCATGCGCCGTGGGGTCGTGGCGGCCGATGGGCTGGTTGTAGCCGACGGCGATGACTACCCCATCCTTGACGACGACGGCGCCGACGGGCACTTCACCCAGGTCCCATGCGTGCTGGGCCTGTTCCAGGGCCAGCTGCATGTAGCGCGCGTCCTGCGCGCTAGCGTGCGTTTCAGTCATCGGTCACTTCTGCCCAGCAATTCGGCGTTTCATGCAGCACCAGCTTATGCAGGTGCAAGCCCGTGCCGAAATGGTCGGTAAATGCGGCTTTCAGGATCTCGAAGGCGATGCGCGCCAGGTTTTCCACGGTCGGAATGCGGTCGATGACGACGGTTTTATGGTCGGGCAGGCTGGCCAGGAAGTCGCGCACGGCCGTATCTTTTTCGTAGACGAGGAAGGCGTGGTCCCACACATCGACCAGGTGCTGCTTGGCCAGGGTTTTCACGTCGGAAAAGTCCATGATCATGCCATTGTCGGAATTGCCTTCCGCTTCGATGACCTTGCCGACCAGGGTGATTTCCACCGTGTAGCGGTGACCGTGCAGGTTGCGGCACTGGCTTTTGTGGTCGGGAATGCGGTGGCCCGCGTCGAATTCGAGCTTGCGTGTGATAGTCAGCATATTATTTGTTTTAAGGGATTTGCAGGAGTTTATGGGTTTGCAGGCTCAGCTTCCACTTCGGGTTGCTTTTGCATGTTTCGATGGCCAGCTTCATGTTGTGCGCGGCCAGGGGGCCGTCCATCGCCTGCACGAAGAAGTTCTCGAAGTCCAGTTGTTCGTAGGCGGCCAGGTCTTGCTGGAACTGGGGGATGACCACCTTGATTTCATTGCCTTTGTGCACCACCAGGGTGGAACCCATCTTCGGGCTGACGCAGATCCAGTCCACGCCGGCCGGCACGGGCAAGGTGCCGTTAGTTTCGATGGCGATGGTGAAGCCGACCGCATGCATGGCGTCGATCAGCGCCGCATCCAGTTGCAGCAGCGGTTCGCCGCCCGTAAACACCACGTATTTGCTGGGCGCGTAGCTGGCGGGCCACAGGCTGTCGATCAGCGCGGCCAATTCCTGCGGCGTCTTGAACTTGCCGCCCAGTTCGCCGTCCGTGCCGACGAAATCCGTATCGCAGAACTGGCACACGGCCGTGGCGCGGTCGCTTTCGCGGCCCGTCCACAGGTTGCAGCCGGAAAAGCGGCAAAACACGGCCGGACGGCCCGCGTGCGCACCTTCGCCCTGCAGGGTATAAAAAATCTCTTTGATGCTATAAGTCACTGTATTTCCTAAGAGCTGGCTGGCGTCATCGCGCAGGGCGAACGCATCGGGGCTGGCGCGTGGCGCCGTTACCGCAAAAGCCGATTGACAACCCTCTATTATATGCCGCCGCGACACTTCCCGTGCAAATGCCGTGCCCGCCGCCTGCCGCTGCGGCGTCCGGGGCCGGAAATCGACATGGGCAGGCATAACTGCGCGGCTTTTGCGTTTAGACAATGTAAATGATCCCAAGTTAATATATTTTCTGTAAGAACATTGCCTGATGGAAAACATTAAGGGAGCATGGACATGCCGCAACGCTGGCTACGCCCGCCGTACCGCCTGAGTATTCTGGCCTGCCTGGCGGCGGCCGCACTCGCGGCCCTGCACGCCAGCCATGCCGCCGGGCCGATGCAGCAGGCCGGCACGCCCTCCCCCTTGATGCTGGCCTGTGCCGTCCTGCTCGGCGCGCTGGCGCTGCTGCTGTGGCGCCAGCACCGCCTGGCGCTGCGCCTGCAGGCACTGGAGCAGTTGCGCGCGGAGGCGGAACAGGCGCGCCTGGCCGGCGAACAGCACAAGGCGCGCGCGCAGGAACGCCTGCGCATCGGGCGCGACATCCACGACGACCTGGGCCAGCATCTGCTGACCCTGAAAATCGACCTGGCCATGCTGCAGACCAGCACGCACGACGCCGCCCCCTTGCTGGCGCGCCAACTGGACATGATGGCGCGCAATATCGACCTCAGCATCGCGGCGCTGCGCTGCGTCATCCACGACCTGCGCCCGCCCGCCCTCGACGCGGGCCTGCAAGCGGCGTGCGACGGCTTGCTGGCCGATTTCAAGCGCACCACGGGCATCGATTGCAGCTGCGACTACCGGCTCGACGCCGCCGCCGGCAGCGCGCACGGCCCCCTGCTGTATCACGTGCTGCAGGAAGCGCTGGCGAACATCGCCCGCCATGCGCGCGCCACGCATGTCCAGCTGAGCCTGCAGCAAGCGGGGGCCACCCTGGCATGCCGCATCAGCGATGACGGCGTCGGGCTGTCGGGCTCGCCACCGCGCCTCGGTTGCGGCCTGTCCGGCATGCATGAGCGCGTGGCCGCCGCCGGCGGCAGCCTGCACATCGAAAGCCGCAGCGGCGCCGGCACCACCTTGCGCCTGTCCCTGCCGCTGGCCGCCTGCGAGGAGGCGCCCGTGCTGCACGACTGATCGTGGCACCATAAATATTGCTCAATATCAACACCCTCCGTCCCGCTGCGCTGCATCATGGCCAACGAGCCAGCCCCATTCACCCCAAGAAGGATGCTTACATGCCGGATAGCCATGCTCATGCCAGCGCATCGCCCTGCGATGCAGCTCAGGGTTTTGCCGTCAAGATGATGGAATTGCTGGTGGTGCCCACCTTTGTCCTCGACGTGCATGGCCAGGTCATGATCTGGAACCGCGCCTGCGAGCAGCTGACGGGCGTGCCGGCGGCCGAAGTGCTGCACACGCGCGAGCCGGGCCGCTGCTTCTACAACGACGAGCGCCCCACCCTGGCCGACCTGCTGCTGGCCGGGCGCGGCGGCGACATGCGCGCGCTGCACGCCCAGCAGCAATACCGCAGCAGCACGGGCGGCAATCTGTGCGCGGAAAACTGGTGCGACATGCCGCGCACGGGGCGGCGGCGCTACCTGGCCGTCGATGCCAGTCCCATCTATGGCAATCACGACGAGCTGATCGCCGTCGTCGAAACCCTGCGCGACATGACGGATGAAAAACGCGCGCACGTGGAACTGGAACGCCTGGCCACGCGCGACGGCCTGACGGGCCTGGCAAACCGGCGCTGCTTCGACGACACCATCCTGGCCGAGTGGCAACGCGCCCAGCGGCAGGGCCAGCCCCTGTCGCTGCTGATGGTCGACGTCGACAATTTCAAGGAATACAACGACAGCCACGGCCACCAGGGCGGCGACCTGTGCCTGCGCAAGGTGGCCGGCGCCGTGGCCAGCGAAATGCGCACGAACGACCTGGTGGCCCGCTATGGCGGCGAAGAATTTGCCGTGATCCTGCCGAACCAGTCGCTCAAGGGCGCGGCCATCGTGGCCGAACGCATCCGCCAGCGCGTGGAACGGCTGCAACTGCCCCGCAAGCGTCCCGACGGCGCCTGCGTCACCGTCAGCATCGGCGCCGCCACGGCCCTGCCCGGCCCCGGCACGGAACTGGGACAGCTGATCCACACGGCCGACTGCGCCCTGTACCGCGCCAAGCACCTGGGCCGCAACCGCATCAGCCTGCCGGAAACGACGCTCACGTAGGCAACAGGGAAGCACGACCAAATTTGGTGTATATTTAGTCCTATCACAGTTTTTCGCATTCGGAGCCGCCATGGACCTCAAGGAACGCATCAAGCCGATTTCCTATCTCAAGGCCCATACGACGGACATCGTCAACAGCTTCGACGCGGGCCAGGACGAACCCATCATCATCACGCAAAATGGCGAAGCGAAAATGGTCGTGCTGTCCATGCACGCGTATCAGGAAGGCAAGCGGCAAGCGCGGCAGATGCAGGAGCAGCATGCATTCATGAAACTGATCGCCATGGGCAACCAGGACATCGCGCGCGGCGACGTGGTGTCCGAAGAAGACTTCCTGGCCAGCCTCGATCAGGACTGACATGGCGCGCATCGTCGTGCTGAAAAGCGCGCAAGCCGATTTCAACGAGCTGCGCAGCGACTGCAAGGCGCACCACACGGCGGCAGCGTACGCGCAGTTCATCGCAGCTTTCCGGCAATTATTCGCCGATCTCAAGACCTTCCCCGACAGCGGCACGCCCGTCGAGGCCGCCCGCGAAGTCGGCATGGATGTGCGGCAACGCCTGTGCGAAGAGATCCGCGTCGTCTACCACCATGACCGCGCGCACGACACCGTGTACATCCGCATGTTCCTGCCCACCAAACGCGACTTCCTCGCCCACTTGACGGCGCGCATCCTGCGGCCCGACTGTTAGCCCCTATGCAGGGCGGCACGAATATTCTATGCTGCGGCGTTGCACTTTCATAACATCCAAAAAAGAAGGAGCCTTCGTGTCAAGAATCATGCCCGCTTTATTACCCGCTTTCGCCCTGGCCCTGTCGGCCATGGCCGCGTCGAACCTGGGCGCCGCGCCCGTCAAACCGGCCGCCGCCCATGGCGCCGCGGCCAGCAAGGCCGATCTGCTGCCATTCAAGGCGACGGAAAAGACCTTGCCCAACGGCTTGAAGATCATCATCGTGCCGACCGGCTTCCCGAACCTCGTCTCGCTGCAGATTCCCGTGCAGACGGGTTCGCGCAACGAAGTCGAGCCGGGCAAGTCCGGTTTCGCCCACTTCTTCGAACACATGATGTTCCGCGGCACCAAGGCGTATCCGCCCGAGAAATACCAGGAAGTCATCACCCGCGCCGGCGCGCGCCAGAATGCGTATACGAGCGACGACTTGACCAATTACCACACGACGTTTGCCAAGCAAGACCTGGAAACCGTGCTGAAGGTGGAAGCGGACCGCTTCCAGCACCTCGACTATGCGGAAGACGCGTTCAAGACGGAATCGCGGGCCGTGCTGGGCGAATACAACAAGAACAGCGCCAATCCCGTGTCGAAACTGTTTGAAGTGATGCGCGACAGCGCCTACACGACGCATACCTACAAGCACACGACGATGGGTTTCATTCAGGACATCGAAGACATGCCGAACCAGTACGCGTATTCGAAGCTCTTCTTCGACCGCTGGTACCGTCCCGAGCGCACCACCATCATCATCGCCGGCGACGTGGAACCGCAGCAAGCGATCGCGCTGGTGGAAAAATACTGGAGCAACTGGCAGCGCGGCAAGCAGCAGGCGGCCGTGCCCGTGGAACCAAAGCCACGCGGCCCCGTCTACAAGCATGTGGCCTGGCCCACGCCGACCCTGCCGTGGGTGGCCGTGGGCTTCCACGCGCCCGCGTTTTCCGTGAAGGACAAGGACCAGGCGGCGCTGGCGACCCTGCTGTCGCTGTCGTTCGGCCGCACCTCGCCTTTATATAAACGCCTGGTGCAGAACGAGCAAAAGGTCGACCAGTTGTTCGACATGACGCCGGACCGGGTCGACCCGACCCTGGCCGTGCTGGGCGCGCGCGTGAAAAACATCGACGACGCCGTCTACGTGCGCAACGCCATCCTGGCCACCGTGGCGCAGCTGCGCGATACGCCCGTCAGCGACAAAGACCTGGCGGACGCCAAGTCGGCGGAAAAATACGGATTGATCCGCTCGCTCGACAACACGGAGCAGATCGCCGGCACCCTGGCTTCCTTCGTGCATTTCGACCGCTCGTATGCCACCATCAACCAGTACTACCGCCTGATCGATACGCTCACGCCGGCCGACCTGCAGGCGGCCGCGCGCAAATACCTGACGGACGAGGGCCTGGTGGTGACGACCCTGTCGCACCAGCCGATGGCCGCCGCCATCGCCGCCACGCCGACGCTGGCCAGCCTGCTGCCGGCCGCCCCGACCGCGAAGTTCGACGTGCTGGTGCAAAAGTCGGCGCTGCCGCAAATCCGCTACAAGCTGCTGTTTACGGCCGGTTCCGCGCAAGACCCGCAAGGCAAGGAAGGCCTGGCCGCGCTGACGGCGTCCATGGTGGCGTCCGGTGGTTCGTCCGAGCGCAAGATCGACGAAGTCAACCAGGCCCTGTTCCCGCTGGCCGGCAGTTTCAGCCAGCAGACGGACAAGGAAATGACGACGTTTACGGGTTCCATCCACCGGGATAACTGGACCCAGTTCAACGCCATCGCCCTGCCGCTGCTGCTCTCGCCCGGTTTTCGCGAAGACGACTTCCGCCGCCTGAAGGATGCGCAAAAGAACGCGCTGCTGCTGGACCTGAAGGACAATAACGAAGAGGAATTCGCCAAGGAACGCCTGCAAACGAATGTGTATGCGGGCACGCCGTACGGCCACCCCGTGCTGGGCACGGTCGCCGGCATCGACGCCATCACCCTCGACGACGTGAAACAGTTCTGGAAGAGCGCGTATGCGCAAGGCGCCGTCAAGGTCGGCATTTCCGGCGACGTGTCGGACGCCATGACGGCCTCGCTGACGCAGGCGCTGGCAAGCTTGCCGGCCGGCCCCGGCTTGCCCGCCACCGTGAAACCCGCGGGCCGCAAGGCGCAGGGACTGGAAGTGGAAATCATCGAGAAAAACACGCGCGCCACGGCCATTTCCTTCGGCTTGCCGCTGGACGTGACGCGCACGCACCCGGACTTCCCCGCCCTGTGGCTGGCGAAGACGTGGCTGGGTGAGCACCGCGCCTCGAATTCCTACCTGTACCAGCGCATCCGCGAAATCCGCGGCATGAACTATGGCGATTACGCGTACATCGAAGCCTTCCCGCGCGGCATGTACCAGTTCTTCCCGAACCCGAACCTGGGCCGCAAGGCGCAGCTGTTCGAAATCTGGATCCGCCCCGTGGCGCCGGACAACGCCCATTTCGCCCTGCGCGTGGCCCTGACGGAGCTGGGCAAGCTGATCGACAATGGCTTGACGCAGGACGATTTCGCCACCACGCGCGACTACCTGATGAAGAACGTGTTTGTCATGACCTCGACGCAAGACCAGCAGCTGGGCTATGCACTCGACTCGCAATGGTATGGCACGCCCGAGTTCACCAAGCTGATGCGAGACGGCTTGTCGAAACTGACGCTGGCCGACGTCAACCGCGCCATCAAACAGCACCTGTCGGCGAAGAACCTGTCCGTGGTCATCGTCGCCAAGGATGCGGCAGGCTTGAAGGATAAGCTCGTCAGCGACGCGTTTTCGCCCATCAAGTACGACGGCAACAAGCCGCAGGCCCTGCTCGATGAAGACAAGGTCATCGGCGCGATGAAGCTGGACATCAAGCCGGCAGCCGTCACCGTCACGCCGGCGGCGCAGGCCTTCGCCAGGTAAGTTTGTGCCAGATCAACCTCGTCCGGTGCAGCTTGCCGGATGGGGTTGGTCTGGCATTCGGCGCGGCCAAACCCGCCTTCATTCCGCAAATCCCGGCCTTGGTCGGAAAGTAGCATCTTGGCAATCTGGTTATCCCCATACTGTTTTTCGACTCTTCCCGAGTGAAAACCATGACAAGGACAACCATGCACCTGTTCCATCCCCACCTTTACGCCACCTGCTTCCTCGCCGCTGCCGCGCTGCCGGGCGCCCTGTACGCGCAAGCGCCGGCCCTCGCCGGACAGTGGCAATTCCAGACGGCGACGGGCACGACCACGACGAATGGCGTCGAGGTCGACCTGATCGACACGGGCATCCTCGACATCAGCGAAGAGCAAGGCGGCTTGCGCGCGACGATCGCGTGGCTCGACGAAGGGGGCCAGCTCACGCCGCCCCGCACGGTCGACGGCACGGCCGGCCCCGCCGGCGCCGTCTTCCGGCATGGCGGCAAGCGCGTCAGCACGGAGCGCAACGGCAAGGAGATCAGCACCGACGTGACGATACGCTGGACCCTGCAAGCCAAGGGCAACGTGCTGAGCGGCGAGCGCCTGGTCGAAACCGATGAGAACGAACCCAAGCCCGTGACCGGCACGCGGCTCAAGGAACGCTATGTGGCGCCCGCGCTGCCGGCCGCAGCGCTGGCGACGGCGGCAAGCGGCGCCGCGCGCGGCCCTTCCACGCCGGCCGAGCGCGCGCGCGTGGTGCGGATGGCGAACGAGGCGCAGCGCGCTCCCCTGGCCGTGCAACAGCGCGACGGCGCCTGGCTGGGCGCATGGATAGAAGCGATTCCCGACTTCACCTTACCGGCCAGCGCGCTGGAAAGCTGGCTCTCCATCGCCAGCCGGCCGGCCATCCGCGAGGCAACGGTCTTTCAATACCTGGCCAGCGCGATGGCCTTCCAGATCGAACACCCGGAGCAGGCTGGGCAGCAGAGCGCCAGCGACCTGGCGGCCATGCAGGGCGTGCTGCACGCCTACGAAACCCTGTTGCGCCAGGATAAGCTGAACCGTTCCGCGAAGCTGGATGCGGCGCTGGCGGCGCGCCGGCAAGACAGGCTGCCCGCCTTCCTCGCCACACTGTCCGGCAGAAATGCCGGCATCGACGCCGCAACGTCGCCGTCCAACGACGCCACGGCGCGCCGGATCGTGGCGCTGGGCACCGGCGAGCCGCGCGCGATGGACTGGCTCGACATCCTCAGCAACCGCTTCGGCGGCCGCATGGCCGGCAGCGACGCCTACACGCATGCGGCGCAATGGGCGCGCATGCAACTGCGGCAATGGGGCGTGCAAGCGGAGCTGGAAGAAGCGGGCCAGGTGCCCGTCGGCTTCAACCGCGGCCCGTGGTCGGGCAAGATGCTGGCGCCCGAGGAACAGCCGCTGCGCCTGGCGACGCCCGCCTATTCGGCCGGCACGCGCGGCGTGCAGCAGGGCCTGGCCATGATGGGACCGGCCACCCTGGAAGAGGCGCAGGCGCGCGCCGCGCAATTCAAGGGCAAATGGGTGCTGATCGGCGGTGAAAACGGGGGCGGCGGGCGCGATGGCAGCACCATCCACCAGCCCAGGGCCATCACCCGCGTGCTGATGCAGGCGGGCGCCCTCGGCACCATCCAGTCCGGCGAAGAACCGCTGTATGCCGCCAGCGCCGCGCCCGCCGCGTGGGCGGCCCTGCCGACCTTGCCCGACATCAAGCTGGCCGCGCCTCAGTACGCCGACATCCGCCAGCGCCTGGCGCGCGGCGAAGCCGTCACCCTGGAGTTTGACGTCCGCAACTGGTTCTATCCGGGCCCGGTGACGTATCACAACGTCGTCGCCCGCATTCCGGGCACGGAAAAGCCGGAGGAAATCGTGCTGATCGGCGCCCACCTCGACAGCTATGACGGCGGCACGGGCGCGGCCGACAATGGCGGCGGCGTGGCCACGATGCTGGAAGCGATGCGCCTCCTGGCGCTCTCCGGGGCGAAGCCGCGCCGCACCATCATGCTGGTGGCCTTCGGCGCGGAGGAAATCGGCCGCAAGGGATCGTTCGCGTTTGCCGAGCGGCATGCGGGGCAATTGGAGCATATCGTCATGATGCTCAACCGCGACGGGCGGCCCGGCGCCATCGACGGCATCGCCATTCCCTCGGCCTGGAAGAGCGTGTTTGGCCGGGTCGAGCTGGCACTGCAAGACATCCATCCCGTGTTCGGCTTCGCCAGCAGCATCAATGACGTGCCGCGCGACGCCAGCAAGGCGATGAGCGCGCGGGCCGGCAGCGATGACGCCGTCTTCAGCCTGCATGGCGTGCCGACGCCGAAATTTACCGTGCTCGGCGATTTCGACTATGCGCGCGTGCATCACACGGTGCTCGACACCTACGACAACGTGCAGCCTTTCAGCGCGGCACAGCAATACTCGGCCATCGCCATCGCCTTGACCGCGTATGAAGTGGCGAACGCGCCGGAAGAGATCAACAGGAAAGGCTACTATCGCGCCGCCAAGGCGGCGCCGTAGACGTCCCCGCCAGCATCACTCGAAGGGATTGGCCACCGACGTCACTTCGGGCGGCGGCAGCTGGTCGGGCAAGTCCTGCTTTTCCAGTTGCGCCACCACGTCGCCCAGCAGTTTTTGCAACTGTTTCGCCAGCGCCAGGCCCGGCTTGTCCAGGGTCAGGTCGATGTCGCCGCTGATGCTGATGCGGTCGATCCTGTTTTCGATGCTCAGGCTGCCGATCTCCAGCACATCGCTTTCATTGGCGTACGGGACGAATTTCTTTGCGCACATGGGATTTCCTCTCAAAGGGATTATTTTTTCGACTTGCTATTGATCTTGGGCAAACTCAGCATGCGCAACTTTTGCTGGCGCGTCAGCGACGGTAACAGATCGATGCCTATCCTGTCTTCCAGTTGCGCAATGCTCAGCACTTCATACGCCTTGGTATCGACGTTTTCAATGAAGTAGGCGGCGCCGGCGCGCTGGCGCGGGCTGTACACGGCCTTGTACAGATGGCTGGGCACAATGACTCTTCCCACCTTGCGCAGGTTGCCGCCAATGAAAGCCGGGCCCGTGATCACGTACAGGTCGCCCTCTTTCTTCGCCATCTTGCGCACGGCGCCCTCGATGCCGGCCCACACATAGCGGTTGTTGCGCGCATCCTGCGGCACCATGTTGGCCAGGGTAAAGCTGTCGCGCTGGCTCTGGCGGTCCGGCATGTCGCCGTTCGGCGCCATGTGGCCACGGTCGAAGCCGCTGCGCGCATAATCGGCCAGCTCGGCGCGCTGGGCGGCGGGCAGCTTGCGTTCCGCGTGGAAGGAATTTTCGCGCGACAAGTCCTGCGCCGCTTCCAGGTTGTTCGCCGTCAAGTGTTCAGCCGACCACAGGGGCGTGCGCGTAATCCCCGAATGCATCACGCCAAACACGTTGTAGCACAGCTCCCTGGTCGCCACGTCCAGCTTGGGGTTGGTGATTTCCGGCTTGCGGCCATCGACGTAGTGGGCGGGACAGGCATCGGCATGCGCCAGGTTCGCGGCAAAGGCGGAAGCCAGCAGGCCGCACGCCAGGGTCAGCCCGGCGATCGATCGTTGAAACATATTTCCCTCTGAAATCTTTGCAGGCCAGCATTCTAGCGGACGGCGGCCCTCGCCACAAACCCGCACCAACCTGGCGTGCGCGGCGGCGAACGGTCGTGCAGGCGGGCGTGCGGGCGGCCCTGTGCAGAGCTGGCGCAAATAAAGGCCAACAGGCCGCGCACAGCCATTCATATCTGCTAAGATTGCCTTGATTCGTTCGCATCGACCATTCAAGATTTGGAGAGCATATGATCAAAAAAACCCTGCTGCTGATCGTTGTCGTCGTCGCCGCCATCCTCGGCTATGCCACCACCAAACCCGACACTTTCAGTGTCCAGCGCGAAATCACCATCAAGGCACCGCCCGAGAAAATCGCCGCCCTGATCACGGACTTCCACTACTGGGCAGCCTGGTCGCCGTGGGAAAAGCTCGATCCGGCCATGCGCCGCACGTTTACGGGCCCCGCCAATGGCCTGGGCGCGCAATATGCTTGGACGGGCAATGACAAGGTGGGCGCCGGCCGCATGGAAATCACGGAAGCGGCCCAGCCCGAGCGCACCGTCATCAAGCTGGACTTCCTCAAGCCGTTCGAAAGCCACAACACCACCACGTTTGCCATGACACCCGAGGGCGACAGCACCAAGGTGAACTGGACCATGACAGGTCCCAGCCCTTACGTGAGCAAGGTCATGACGGTCTTCGTCAGCATGGATACCATGATCGGCAAGGATTTCGAGAAGGGCTTGAACAACCTGAAGGCGGCGGCAGAGCGCTAAGCCTTTCCCGTCGCGATGAAAAACAGGGCCGCGCGGCCCTGTTGTCATTGGCGCCGCCCCTTGCGGGGCAGCCGGCTCAGAACTGCTCGATCCAGGCCGCCAGGTGATCCGGCGTGAGCGCCGGTTCAGCCTGCACCACCTTGCCCTGCAAGCCCATTTCCGTTTTACTCAACTGCAAGGACCAGCCGCGCCGCGCCAGCCACAGCAAGCTGGCCAGCCAGAACGAGTGGATCGCCGAGACGGGCGTGGTGGTGGGCGTTTCCAGGAATTCCGTCAGCAGGCGGCCATCGAGGAACAGCGCCGTGCCGCCCTGGTTTTGCAGCGCCGCACCAAACACGGGCAGCAGCATGTCGATCGCCTGTTCCACGCCGCGCCCCGGATGCTCGCGCTCGAGCGTGTCGAGCTGCTGGCGCACGGCGGCGGCAAAGGCCGTGCCGCGGAAGGCTTCTGAACTGACCAGGTCGGCATAATCCATCAACAGCCAGTCCGGCTCCGGCGGCGTGACGCCGGCCGTCAGGGCCGCCGACAAATACGCTTCCACGGGCAGCTGCTGTTCCGGACCGGCCAGGCTGGCGCACAACGCGTACAGGCTGCCGATGCGGTTGGCGACGGCTTGCCGCTGGCGCACCATCAGCTTTTCGCGCAGCAATTGGGCGTGCTCGTTGCGCAAGCGCGCCAGTTCCAGCGCCTGCTTGAGTTCCATGCGCAGGGCCGCGATATCCCACGGCTTCTGGATGTAGCGGTGGATCTGCCCCTGGTTGACGGCTTCCACCGTGTGCTCAAGCTCGGAATACGCGGTGGTCAGGATGCGCACGATGTGCGGATGGCGGTCCCAGGCGTACGACAGCAGCTCGTTGCCATAGGCGCCCGGCATGCGCTGGTCCGACACCAGCACGGCGATGCGGTCGGCCTGCTCGTCCAGGATGCGCTTGCCCTCCTCGACCGAGGTCGCCGTCAGCACGTCGGCCAGCGGCGCGATGGCGCGCTGGAAGTATTTGAGGGCGTTGGCCTCGTCATCGACATAGAGTATCGTCGGCAAGCCTTGCGCCGGCTCACGCTGAGCCGGTAAACGCAGATTGGCGTCAATCATGCTCGTTCCTTATATGTACTGGAAAATTCAGGGTTACCGTGGTGGAAGTGCCAAACTCGGTGGCGATGTCGAGGTTGCCGCCGAACGACTGCATCATGCGGTGGCAAAACACCATGCCCCAGCCCTTGCCTTCGTCGCCGTTGGCACTGACGGGGTCGATCAACAGCTGTTCGACTATCTCGGGGGCGATGCCGGCGCCATTGTCGCGCACCATGATGCGGCCGGCGTCGATGCGGATGCCGATCGCCGGATGAGTCTGCTCGCCGGCCGAGCGCAAGGCATTCGCCAGCACGGACGACAGGATCAGCGCGACGCAATTGGGCGACTCGGCAATGGAGAAATCGTCGCCCACGTCCACCGTGATGGCGGCGCGCTGGGCCGTGCTCAAGGGATAGCTGTCGAGCAAGGTGGTCAGCAGCTGGCGCGCGCTACCGGCGCGGCGTCCGCCCTGCATGCCGGGCCCGGCGCTGGCCAGGCGCACCGTGTCGACAAAGCTGGCCAGGACCGACAGGCAATAGCGCGCATTGTCGTGCATCAAGGCGGCCGCTTCGCCGATCTCGGCCTGCGGCGCCGCCTCCGCCTGCGCGCGCCGGGCGATGCCGCGCGCAAAATTGGCGATGGCCGCCAGCGGCGTGTTCAATTCATGCGCAAGAAACGCCAGCGATTCCTCCATCGCCACCAGGCCCTGGCGGCGCGCGGCGCGCTCGCGTCCCGTCTGCACGGCCAGTTGCAGCGCCGTCTGCATGGCGGCCAGGTCGAGCGGTTTTTCCAGCAGGCGGAACACCGCGCCGCCGTTGATCAGTTCGAGCAGCACATCCTTGTCCGCATACGCGGTGACGAGCATGCAGACGATGTGCGGATAGCGCTGCGCCACTTCCTGCAGCAATTCGCTGCCCAGGCGGTCCGGCATGCGGTAATCGGTGACGAGCACATCGATCTGGCCGGCCTCGTCTGCCAGCAAGGCGAGCGCCGCATCGACGCTGAGCGCCGTCAGCACGCGGTAGCGGGCCCCGGCGGCGCGTTCGAAATACTTGCAGGCGAGCGCTTCATCATCCACGTACAGCACGCTGGCGCGGCTATCGTTATCCATGCTAACGGCCCTCCCAATCGGAGCGCTGCAAGTCGAAATTCATGCTGGCCCATTCCCCCAGCACGCTTTCGGCCGTGAGGGTGCCGCCGTGGCGCTCGATCACGCCATAGCTGATGCTCAGGCCCAGGCCCAGTCCCTGCCCCACTTCGCGCGTGGTAAAGAACGGCTCGAACACGCGCGCCAGGTTTTCCGGGGCGATGCCGGGACCGTTGTCGCGCACGCTGATGCGCAGGCGGTTCTCGTCCCAGTGGGCCGTGATGCGGATCTCGAACGGCGGCGCATTGCCCTTGCGCATGGACAGCACGGCATTGCCCAGCAAGTTGATCAGCACGCCCACGATGGCCGCTTCGTCGCCGCGCACCAGGGTGTCGACCGGCAAGTCGTGGCTGATGCTGACATTCTTCGTTTCATGGCCCACCAGGCGGATGGCCGCGTCGAGCGCGCTGCGGAACTGGAAGTGTCCCGTTTCCAGCTGGTTGCCGCTCTTGCGGTAGGCAAAGGTCTTCAAGTCGGAGACGATGTGCTGCACGCGCAGCATGCCCTGCTTGGCGTCGGCCAGGCATTCGCTGACGAGCGCGCTTTGCTTGGCGGCCGGGTCTTCGATGGCCACCTCGATGGCCATCATGCAGAAATTCACGGGGTTATTGACTTCATGCAGCATGCCGGCGGCCAGGGTGCCGATGGCGGCCATTTTCTCCTGCTGCAGCATCTGCCCCTTGATATCGGCCAGACTTTTGTTGGTTTCTTCCAGTTGGGTGTTCTTTTGCGCCACTTCCGCCTTCAGCTGGAACAGCATGAAGCGGGCGCGCTCATTGAAATAGGTAAACACGGCACTGATGCTGGCCGACATGATAAGGAACAAGCAATTGACGACAAACGTACCCGCCAGGTCGAAGCCGCCCGCATGCCAGGCACAGGCGCCCACATACAGCAGGCAGGAGATGGCGCCGAAAACCATATTCTGCCACAAGCCGAAGGCCAGCACGATGCCCGACGAATAGATGGCCAGGGTCATGCCCACGTAATAGATCGAGGTGGCGCCTTCCGTGACGGCGATCATCCAGGCGATCATGATTTGCGGCAGGATCAGCCAGACAAAGGTCAAGCCCTGGATGCGGTCCTGCGCCCAGCGCGTGCGCATGGCCAGCACGACGCAAAAGATCAGCACGGACACGAGGATGCGCGCAGTGGTGAACGCCGACTGCTTGTCCGGATACAGGGCCGAATCGAGGCCCATGCCAAGCAGGATCAGCACGATGCCCGTGTACGCCCCGCCGCGGCTGAATTCCAGGCGGAAGTCGCGCAAAACGGCCGTGTAGCCGGCGTGCAGGCCTGGAGTATCCATCAAGGAATGCTCACTTCCGCGAACACATTCACGCCCGTGGCATCGACATAGATCAGCGGGTCCGTCGCGTGCTCGGGCAGCAAGGCCGACAGGCCCTCTTCATTGCGATAGATCAAATGCCATTCCAGCAAATGCTCCATGCCGAACTTGCCGGGGTTGTTCGCGTGCACATTGGTGACGAGCAAACGTCCGCCCGGTCCCACGCGCGAGGCGAAATGCATCAGCAGGCGCGCGCACACCTTGTCGGACAGATAGTCGAACAGGCCGGCGCAATACACGGCGTCGAAACTGCCGGGCAAGCCCGTGATACCGGCGCCATGACGGCGCTTGAGCAGGTTGTGCACGGAATCGTGTACATAATCGATCTCGACCACGCGCCCCGTGCGCTGCATGATGGTGGTCAGGCGCGCGCGCGTCCAGTCCAGGGTCTCGCTGCTGAAGTCGACCAGTTCGAAGGCCAGCCACTGCGCGTCCGGGCACGTTTCCAGGAAGCGCTGCACCTCGATGGCCGGGCCGCAGCCCACGTTGAGCACTTTATACACGCGCCCGGCAGCGCGCGCCACGGCCGCCTTTTGCGACAGGAATTCCGTCAGGATATCGATGCGGTTGCGGTGCGCTGTGGCCACGGCCGCCTGCAAGAAGGCCGCATTGACGATCTGAAAGTACGTGCTCGGCCCCTGGCGCGGGTCGTCCAGCAGCTGGTTGACCATCTGGTAATCGCCCGCGTAACCGAGCGGCTTGGTAAACGTGCGGAAGACGAACGGCGCGCGCAGGATCAAGGGATGCAGCGCCGCCTGGGCGAAGGCGCGGTGCGCGGGCGCCCGCTCTTCCTCGACGAGCGAGGCTTCCACTTCGAGCTGGCGCAGGTACAGCTGGGTTTGCTCCATCAGTGGCAAGGCCAGCTCGTCGAAGATATCGGGGCGCAGCCGGCCGTTTTCCTTGGGCAGCGAGTCGGACAAGTCGACTTGCTCGACCCAGCGCGACACTTCCGACAGGAAGGCGCGCATTTCGTTGACGACGATCTGGTAGTCGCGGCGGATGCGGAAACGCTCGCCCCAGCCGGCGACAAAGGCGCTGGACTCTTTCTGCACGGCGCCCTTGACCACCACCACGTCGCTCAGCTCGCGCCACTCGTCGATCAGGGTCACGGAAACGATGGCGGTCAGGCCCGTGTTGACGCTGCTGATGACGACGGCCTTGCCCACGTAGGCGTTTTTCGCCCCCATGCGCACCGTCACGTCATTGAGCACCTCGCTGACCTGCACAATCGAGTATGGATTATAGATTTCCATGACCAGCGAATTGCGCTGCAAGTTGAAAATCGTGCCGCGCACCGCCTCACCCTGGGTGTTGCGGAAACTGACGACTGGATCGATCTGCGATTGTGAATACACGATTGAGCATTATCAAGTTGCCCGGTTTCCGGCGCACCCCACGGGTGACGCCAGTTTCCAGGCTGGGTTAAGGCACGGCACACCGGTCGTCTGCCGCCGGCACCGCCATCAAGATGACGGTATTGCGGCGTCGTTTGACGCCGTGCCGGAGCGCCTCAAAGCGCGTCTGTTCGCTCTCTGATCGAGTGTACTATGGATGTAGCAGAACGGGCAATTGTTCCCTCAGGAACGACTGTCCGTGGCGCTGGCGCGCAACGCCGGCGGTCAACCTGCCACAAAAAGGGCCAAAGCATGGCGCAGCAACTGCGGCGTTTGGCCCGTCCAGCGCTTGAACGAGCGGCGGAAGTTGGTGGCATCATGAAAGCCAAGATAGGCGGCCACGGCGTCGTTGTCGTAGCCATGCGCCTGGAACAGATAGATCGCCTTGTGCGCGCGCACCTGGTCCAGCTCGGCCTGGAAATGCGTGCCATGGCGCGCCAGGTGGCGTTTCAGGGTGGCGGGACTGACGCCGAACTCCTGCGCCGTGCGTTCCAGGGTCGGCGCACAGCGGATATTGGCCAGCAGATAGTCGTACAGCGCGCCGAGCAGGCTCGCCGCCGGCACGGGCGCCACGGCGGCCGCGCGCAAGGCCAGCGCCGCCGCCGTGGCATTGCCGCGCGGCCAGGGTTTATCCAGCCAGCTGGAATCGATGAGCATGGCGTCGACCTGGCAATCGAAGCGCAGCGCCTGGCCCAGGTGCACCTCGTGCTGCTCGACGTGGCGGGGCCGCGCCCGGTTGAAGCAAAAGCGCCACGGCAGCGCTTCGCCGGCCAGCCAGCGGCACATGGCCGCCAGCGCCGTCATGTGCATCTCCACCAGAAAAGGCAGCTGGCTGGGCGCACCGAACGCATCGACCCAGTACAGCACATGCATGTCGCCCGCCTCGCGCAAGCGCGGCTGCAACAGCGGACACAGCAAGGTGTGGAATTCGCACAGGATGCCTAGCGCCTGGCGCAGATTCTGCGCCTGCAGCAAGGCGTGGCTGGCCGCGCCGTAATGGCCGGGCAGCATTTGCTGGCCCAGCATGAAGCTGGTATCGGCACTGTCCAGGCCGCGCGCCACGTTGGCCAGCAATTGCAGGTATTGCGCGGCGCTGACCTGGCTTTCCGCGGACGGCAGCGCGCCGCCATCGAGGCCCGTGCCCTTGAGCAGCGGCGCCACGGCCAGTTCGCGGCTGCGCGCATAATCGAGCACCAGCGCCGGCTGGTGATGGGCCGCGATGCTGGGGTCGCCCTGCTGGTTCAGCGGCATCAGGCAGGCGCGGCGGTGCTGGCCCTGGGGCCGGCGCCGCGGCCGGGCGTTTCCACGGCCCGGCTCAGCTCGGCCAACACCACTTCCGGCACGCCATCCGTGAGCGCGCACGCATGCCGCAGGCTCAGGCGGATTTCGCGGTTGTCGTTGGCGTGGTGGCGCATCTGTCCCACCATGGCGCACAGGTGGCGCGCCTTCGCGGCCGCATCCTCGCGCGACACGCCCGGCATCAGCACGGCGAAGCGGTCGCCCGCATAGCGGCACAGCAAGTCGTCATTGCGCAAGTTCAACAGCAGCATGTGGCCCACGGCTTGCAGCACGCGGTCGCCTTCGCGGTGGCCGTATTCGCGGTTAATCAAATGAAAGCTGTCGATGTCGAGCAAGACCAGCGCGCAATCGAGGCCGGGCCGGCGCTCCTGTTCCAGGCGCATCTGCGTGCGCAGGTAGCTGGCGTCGGCCAGCTGCGTGATGCGGTCGAAGGCGCGGTGGTCGCGGAAAAGGCGCTCGCGCTTTTGCAGGTGCTCGTTCAGGCGGAACTGTTCCTGGCGCCAGTAATACATGCCCATCGTCAGCACCAGCATGCCGAACGGAATCAAGGCTTCCAGCCAGTTATCCCACACGGCGCTCTTATCGACGGCAAAGAATTCGTCCAGGCAATCGGCCCAGGAGCCCAGCATGATGGCGCACAGGCCGCCGGCGATCAGGCGCGTCACCCGCCCGCGGGGACGGCTGCTGAGGGTAAACAAGAACCAGATGCCCGCCATGACGGCCGTGCCGCCTTCGCAGACGATATCCATCCACTTCCAGATGGCAAACGGTTTAAGGTGCCCCAGTGTGGCGTACAGGAACAAGAACAAGGGCAACGCGAGCGCTGCGGCAATCAGGCTGTTACGGTGCAACGGCAGCATGTGGGAAACCTTTAAAAGTGGTGCTGTCGCCACGATAGCGCCCGCCCATGACGGCACGATGACATGCCCCACGCCCGTGCGGCAGGTGCAAACGGCTCATCATTAACAGCGCAGCCGATGCAAATCCGGCAAGCCGCATCCCATGCGCCCTGCGCTGGCAGGTCATTTCAGCTCATCATGATTCATTTCCAGCGGGAAAGCGCTCCCATGGCGTTGTTTTCAAGGTGGCAAGCCCTTGCCTGTCACGCAACCGTCATATTTGCTGCCTAGAATCCGCCCGGTTCCTTCCCCTAACCGAGCTCTTCATGAAAACCATGCACACATCGTTCCCCTCCCCGCTGCGCCTGACGGCCGTGGCCCTCGGCATCATGGCCGTCTTCAGCGGCCAAAGCCATGCGCAAGCGCAAGATGCGGATGGCCAGCCGGCCGCCACCGTGGTCGTCAGCGGCCAGCGCGCCAGCCTGCGCAACGCCATCGCCGCGCAAGAGAAAGCCGACAACATCATCAGCGTCATCAGCAGCGACGATATCGGCGGCTTGCCGGACAAAAACGCGGCCGAGGCGCTGGCCCGCTTGCCGGGCGTGTCCGTGCAGCGCGACCAGGGCGAAGGCCGCTACATCACCGTGCGCGGCCTGGGCCCGGACTTGAACGCCGTCACCATCAACGGCGCGCTGGTGCCGTCGCCGGAAGCGGGCCGCCGCGCCGTGGCGCTGGACATCCTGCCTGCCGGCCTGATCCGCACGCTGGAAGTCTCGAAGACCTTGCTGCCGGAAATGGACGCCAACTCGCTGGGCGCCACCGTCGAAGTCAAATCGCTGTCCGCCTTCGACTTGCCGGGCAAGCTGCTGTCGGCCAACGTGGGCGCCAGCATTGACGAAAAGACGGGCAAGACCAGTCCCAGCGGTGGCGCCCTGTGGGCCCAGCGCTTCCTCGACGGCAAGCTGGGCGTTGCAGCCGGCCTGAGCGCGGAAAAGCGCTCGTTCGGCTCGGATGACGTGGAAACGGGCGGCGCCTGGAGCAAGGGTAAATTGTCGGGCCTGGAATTGCGCGACTACCTGCCCGTGCGCAAGCGCGGCGCGCTGGCCGTCAACCTCGATTACCGTCCCAAAGCGGGCAACAGCTGGTTCCTGCGCTCGTTCCTCAGCGAATTTTCCGACAATGAAGTACGCGACCGCTTGACCATCAGCAATATCGCGGGCGGCAGCTTGGCGGAAGGCCAGACGGCCAGCGCGCGCGCCGAGCGCCGCATCCGCCAGCGCAAGTACACGCAGCAAGTGCGTTCGCTCGTGCTGGGCACGCAGCAGAAATCGGGCGACTGGACCCTGGACGTGAAAGGCGGCCTGAGCCGCGCCACGGAAGACACGCCGGAATCCCTGAACGACGGCCGTTTCCGCGGCACCAGCAATTTCGCCGGCATCAGTTTCACGGATACGCAGGAACCGAAATTGAGCGGCCCCGCCTCGCTGTACGACCCGGCCAGCTACGCGCTCAACGCCATCACCCTGCAAAAACGCTATTCGAAGGACAATGA
Source organism: Janthinobacterium sp. SUN033 (assembly GCF_030397595.1). Lineage (NCBI taxonomy): Bacteria > Pseudomonadati > Pseudomonadota > Betaproteobacteria > Burkholderiales > Oxalobacteraceae > Janthinobacterium > Janthinobacterium sp. SUN033. Next base: position 904,802 of record NZ_JAPQNV010000001.1, on the reverse strand, counting down.
ACACCACGCGCGCATCGACCTGGCGCACAAGTTCGACATCGCCACCCTGAAGTTCGGCGCAAAAGTCAGCCGCCGCGAAAAAACCAATGACACGGATCAATGGGCATATAACAGCAGCAAGGCATCGAGCGGCAATTATTGGGGCGCCGGTTCCACCTCGATGAGCAATTTCGTGCAAGGCCACACGCTCGACTATGACCTGGGCAACATCGGCGTGGCCCTGGACCCGGCCCTGATCCGCGCCCGCGTGGCGGGACTGGACCGCGCCAAGGCGCGCCTGGCGACCGAGTCCATCATCAACGACTACCGCATGCATGAAGACATCAACGCCATGTATGTGCAGAACAGCTATGACTTCGACGCCTGGCACATCCTGGGCGGCGTGCGCGCCGAGCGCACCAGTTTCGAAGCGGCCGGCTCGCAGGTGGATAGCGCCGGCGTCGCCACAGCCTTGACGCGCGAACGCTCGTACACCAATTGGCTGCCAAACCTGCAAACCCGTTATGACCTGGATCAACATACCAGCGTGCGGGCCGCCTGGACGCAAGCCGTCGTGCGCGCCAACTTCAGCCAGCTGGCGCCCGGCATCAGCCTGGCCAGCAACACGGAAGCCGTGATCGGCAACCCGGACTTGAAGCCGCTGAAGGCCAACAACCTCGACCTCGGCATCGAGCGCGTGCTGGGCAATGACGGCGTGATGTCGGCGTATGGTTTCTACAAGGACATCAAGAATTTCACGTACACGACGAACCTGGCCGGCACGGGACAGTGGGCCGGCTACACGACGGCCACCTCGTATGCGAATGGCGACGCGGCCAAGGTGAAAGGCATCGAACTGGCCTACATGCAGCCGCTGCGCATGCTGCCGGCGCCCTTCAATCGTTTCCTCGTCGGCGTGAACGGCACCCTGAGCACCTCAAGCGCGCAAATCGGCCGCTTCGACAAAGCCAGCAACAAACAGCTGAACCGCGACATCCGCCTGCCGGGCCAGTCGAACCAGGTGATGAACTTGATGCTGGGCTATGAAACAGGCCCGGTCAGCGCCCGCCTGGCCCTCAACTACAAGTCGCCTTACCTGCTGGAAATGGGCAACGACATCCTCGATCAAAGCCAGGACCATATCGTCGCCGGCCAGAAGCAGCTCGATTTCTCGCTGTCGTACCAGATCAACAAGCAATTCCAGCTGATGTTCGAGGCGGCCAACTTGAACAACGAAAAATACTATGTTTACCAGGGCACGAAGCAATACAACGTGCAAAACGAACAATATGGCCGCACTTTCAAAGTGAGCCTGAAAGCCAGCGCCTTCTGATGATGATTTCCAACAATATGAAAAAAACCGTACTCTGCAGCGCCCTGCTGGCTGCCTTTTGCCTCGCGGGCACGGCGCAAGCCGCGCCTGCCAACACTGTGCCTTCCTTCACGCAGGAAGCGGAAGAACTGTCGCGCCTGCCCGGCGGCGGGTGGCTGCTACTCGACAAGCACGGCTTGCGCCTGTTCAACGCAGCCGGCCAGGAACAGGACCGTATCGCCGTGCGCGCCAAGCAACTGGACACGCGCAGCGATGGCAACAAGGTGCTGGCCGTCTTCCTGGAAGCGGACACGCAGCGCCCGCTGCCCGTCTCCGTCGACGTGCAAGCCGGCAAGCTGATCAAGCTGGCGCCATTTCCCGTGCCGACATTTTCCGTGGAAGCGTCGTGCCTGTACCGCGACGCCCAGCAGCTGGCCCATCTGTTCTTGATCGGCAAGGATGGACAAGCGGAACAGTGGGTGATGCAGGGCGAGCAGCGCAGCCTGGTGCGCAAACTGGCCTTGCCGCCGCACGCCAAGCATTGCCGGGTCGACGATGGCGCCCATCGCCTGCTGGTGAGCGAGGCCAACATGGGCGTGTGGGCGTATGACGCCGAGTCCGAAGGCATGGGCAAGCGCGAAGTAGTCGCCCTGCGCAAGCCGTATGGCCAGCTGGACGGTGGCGCCGGTGCACTGGCCGTGCTGCCGGGCGGCGTGGCCGTGCTCGACGGCAAGGCAGACAAGCTGCATCTGTTCTCCCGCCAGGGAAGTCAATGGACGGCGCAGCCAGCCCAAGCCGTCGCCTTGAACGTGCGCAAGGGTGAAAGCCAACTGGCGCTGGACAAGGACTCCTTGCTGCTGCGCGGCAAGAATGGTTGGCAAACGCGGCCCTTGAAATGGGCTGGCAAAGCGGAAACGCAGCCTGCCGTGGCCATCATCGCCCCGCAAGCCCAGACGGAGCCGATGGCGCGCCAGGGCGACGCGGCCGACGATCCGGCCATCTGGCTGTCCAGCAATCCGGCCGACGCACGCATCCTCGGCACCAACAAGAAGCAAGGCTTATTGGTCTACGACCTGCAAGGCAAACAGACCCAGCTGCTGGAAGTGGGCCGCCTGAACAACGTCGACGTGCGGCAGAATATCCAGTTGGGCGGCAGCAAGGTCGACCTGGCCGTCGCCACCCAGCGCGACGATAACAGCATGATGTTGTTCACCATCAATGCCAGCGGCGACGTGGCGGAAGCGGGCCGCTTCCCTACGGGATTGAAAAGCATCTACGGCATGTGCTTGTACCAGCCGGCCAGCGGCGGCGTGCAAGCGTTCATCAACGACAAGGATGGCACTTTCCAGCAATACAGCATTGGCTTGAACGGCAACAAGTTCAGCGCCACCCTCTTGCGCAGCTTCAAGGTCGCCACCCAACCGGAAGGCTGCGTGGCCGACGATGTCAACGCCCGCCTCTTCTTGGGCGAGGAAACGCGCGGCATCTGGACCACCTCGGCCGACGCCGCCAAACCGGACGCCCTCACCATGGTCTTGCCCGTGGGCGCGAACCTGACGGCCGACGTGGAAGGCATGGCCATCTACCGCCAGCCAGGCGCCAAGCCGGACAGCGGCTACCTGATCGTTTCCAGCCAGGGCGACAGCAGCTACGTGGTGCTCGACGCGCAAGCGCCATATACAGTGCGCGGCCGCTTCAAGGTGGGCTTCAACCTGCCCGCCGGCATCGACGGCACCTCGGAAACGGATGGTCTGGACGTCACCTCCGCCAACCTGGGCGGCGCGTACGCGCAAGGCATGCTGGTAATCCAGGACGGCTACAAGCGCCTGCCCGATGGACCGCAGAACTTCAAGTATGTGGCGTGGGGGGATGTGGCGAAGGCGTTGAAGCTGGACTAATCAGACTGGAGCGGGGCCGGTCCGCCGGGGGAATGCGCCTCAATGGGGCGCATTCCAATCCCGAGGAGCCCGGCCCCGATACTATCTGCGCGGCATATCGATATGAAATGGCAGGCGCTTGCCGCACAAGTCCACCCTACCCGACACGGCTAGTCGATCCGCCGACAATTCAATGATGTTGACGGCCGACACGTCACCATATTCCATCATATAGATACCCGATTCCTCCGCCTCGGGATGCATATCCAGCATCCCGATCGCAAACGCTCCTCCCTGCCCTTCCTGTATGCGCAAGCCATGCAGGAAAAAAACCGGCGGATACAGCGCCCACGACCATTCCGCATCCTCCGGCTCGGTCAAGCGCATGAACACATCATCGTCGCCATGGATATCGATATTCAGCTCCAGCATGCCGCTGCCATGGGCTTCCAGACTAATGCTTGATTTCGCTACATCCACTTCAAAATTGGTGTTGCCGATACTAAAAAAAGTCATTCAATACTTCTCCTGAGTTACAAGCAAATAGACGGCGCGATAAACAGCAAGAAATGCAGGATTGCCGTGTCTTCACCATATTAATTTAACTATTATCAATGCGCACAGCAATGACATTAAACTTTACCACCTTTAATAATGCCAATGAATGCAAGAAAGAAGCGTTTATCCGAAAAACAGATAAAACTTGTAATGTCCGCTTGCGCCTGTGGATTCAATCGGTCAACGCAACACACTGTTCAAATTGTTGAGCCGGTGTTTGGTAGTGTAGCGTCTTCCTGGGGCGCTCGTTGAGTCGTCTGGCTACCGCATCGAGTTGCTCTTGTGAATAAGTAGAAATATCCAGCCCCTTGGGGAAATACTGGCGCAACAGGCCATTGGTATTTTCATTTGAACCGCGCTGCCATGGATTCTGTGGATCGCAGAAGTAGACCTGGATATCGGTGGCCAATGTAAAGCGTTTATGCCCGGCGAGCTCGCTGCCACGATCCCAGGTCAGTGACTTATATAGTTCCTGAGGCAGCCTGCGGGCATTGTCGATCAATGCGTTGACCACCGTTTCGGTATTTTTGGCAACGACTTTTATCAGCATGACATAGCGCGTCTGGCGCTCAACCAACGTCACGATCTGGCTGTTGTGGCTGCCGCAGAGCAGGTCCCCCTCCCAATGCCCGGGCACTGCTCGATCCGCTGCCGTCGCTGGACGCTCGCTGATCGGCACGGCGTCGACAATTCTGCCGTGGTTGTCCGTCTTTTGGGTGTGATGACGTGAGCGGCGCATGGCGCGCGTCCGGCGCAAGTGCTCCAGTAACTCCTTCTTTAGGGCGCCTCGGGCCTGAATATAGAGGCTGCGGTAAATGGTTTCGTGCGACACGTGATACTCCTCGTGGCTCGTGAACAGCTGCTTGAGCCAACCAGCAATCTGTTCCGGCGACCACTGCAATTGGAGCTTGCTGGCAACCATGTTGGCCAGCATGCGGTTCTTCGTCAGCTTACAAGGTTTGGGGCGCCGCGTCTGATCCCAAGCATGCTGATCCGCCTGAGTTGCACGATATGCTTCGCGGCCACCATTGCGCTTGAGTTCCCTGCTGATGGTCGATGGTGCGCGTCCGAGGCGTCTGGCAAGTGCGCGAATGGATACGCCAGTAACGATGGCACGCGATACCTCCTCGCGCTCGGCCAGCGTCAGCGCCAGTCTGGAACGGCATCGCTGCGCTGGCCGTATGCCACCAGATTCAGCCAGAATCCGCTGTATCGACGAGTGATTCCGATTAAACAGCTGGGCTATCATCTGCAGAGAGTCGCCTTGCTTCCAGCGTTCCCACATCAAGGCCTTCTGCGTCTCGGTGTAATAAATGCGTGGTTTCTGTTTCATCTTCAACACTCCTGTCACCTAGGAATTTAGGTTTGAGTGTTGCGACCACCGATTGAATCCGCAGCCGGTTGCCGCCGTTGCCAGGTTCCGCGTGCGGCCATTCACCCCGCTGCAAGCACTATAAATCTTAGAGGCCCATAACAGCCTCGAAGAGATGACGAAGCCAATTTCTAAACGCGAGGCGTTTGGACTCTCGTTGCCTCAGCCGATGCATCAACAACCACGTTGCATACAAGGCGATCATAACGGCGCACGCTGCACTGATGATGGCTGTGAAGATCTGTATAGCTGGAAGCATAACCATCTGTCCTCATTCTCACTACGTCCGCTTGTGGCCGACAGCAGCCTTCCAATATCCTTTTCTGCGCACTTAATCAATGCCCATTTCATCCAGCCAAGATTCAACTCCGAGCTCTTTTGCGGCTTGGATAAGGCAGTTTTTTTCCTCGACGGAACATTTTTTCAACTCCGCTGAAATCTCTTCGAGTGCCGCGACATCTTCGTCCGAGGCGTCGCCGGCTCGACTATCTATATATTGTGTGGCGAATATTATGGCGCGTGCAAGTGTTTTGATATTGCCCTCCGTGAATCGAAAAATATGCTCATCGGCGTCTGTCTTTGGCCGGTAGCGGCACCAGAGCATAGCGGATTGCTAAGCAGAAAAACTCACAAATTGTCACGCTGCCGCGAATGACCGCTTGTGGCCGGTTGCTGTCATGTTCGGTCAACCCACGCATCTTCGCAACGAATATAAACCACAATTGGAAGGTATTCCATCGGTTCCGGTTCTGGCATTACGAGATACTCCTCGTCAACTTCATAGTTTAAGGAAGCTTGAATCTCTGTCACCGCACAGCTTAATGCTTGCAAAGCAGACTCAGGTAAGGCTCCGTCCGTATAGACTCGGAAGCGAACTTTTTGAAACGATAAGTCAAGGTTCAAAGAGATACTTCTAACCCTCGGAGTGATATGCGTCGTTAGCGCGATTTGGGCGACTGCTCTGAGCTGTAATATTTCTGACATATTTTCGACTCTATCCGATTGGTTACGTCCGCTGTTGGCCGGTTGCCGCTGTTGGCGGGGTTCGCCCCGAAGCAGATGCTCGCCGTTTTCACGAAAGATCGAAGATGCTCAGTCGCTAAACGGAAGAGAGATATTGCTGCTCATTAACGTGACTTTGTAGTGAGACACCAGGTCAGATAGCTGCTCAACAGTGTCCGCGAGTTCTCCTGCAGCCTCTTCACTTAGGCACGCCGCTTCAGACTGTACTACTTTAAGAGACCGAAGCAAGACACTCAGTGTATCGCCTTGAATCAGGCACCCGGGGAAATTACGCTGTGGATGGCGCATTACAACGGCGTTCGATGCATCAGAAAAAATTTCGACTTCTTGAATATACATTGTGTCTCCAATTTATCATGGGTAGACTCACCGACCGCTTCTGGCCGATCTCAGCCATACCGTGTATGGCAACTGTCGCCCCAAGAGTAGGGGGAGAGCGCTATATGTTTAATCGTGCAAAATAATCTGAACTTCGATGCTTCGCGTTGTCGCAAGCGCGCGGAGAAAGGTGCGGAGCATTCGAATCTCATCTCCAATCGCGCCGCTAGCACTTGGCAGGCCACAGACTAACACCTGCGCAGGTAATGCAAACTCGCTGGAATTACAGAGCAGATCTCGAAGGAAGACCCAAGTTATTTCCCTATCGATTGGCACACCAAAAGCGACCGCAACGGATTGACGAACGAACAATGTATTCTTCGCGTAGGTAAGATCTATCGTTATTTTCTTGTTGCACATATCTGTCGGTTCAATCATGGCCGGGTGTAGATCTAACGCAGCGTCCGCTTTTGGCCGTTTTTAGTCGCCGCCCTTCTACTTGCGTATCCCGATCTGAACTCCGTCGTGCGCTTCACTTTTCAGAATCTTCACTCCGCTCGGCCACACTGGGTCTTGTTCAGGTTCTTCCCAAGTTGTCAGCCAAATGATTTCCTTGCCGTCGTGCTGGCAAGTACCAAAAGCAAACTTCATCCCGGAGTTAATCATGTTTGCAGCGAAGCCCTTTGCGTCTACCAGTGAGCCCGCCACGCCAGTATTTTGAAATACTTCTGCATTCCATACCCAAGCGATCGGCTCCCCAGAAATGTCGCAAGCACGAAACTCACAGCTTGGCATCAAGGATGCGGCCTCTTCAATTCGCAAGAGAAACGCGTTCCGTATTGCAGCAAACTGCTGACGAAAGTCGTCGCTCCCTAGTTGCGCATTAATAAAGTGCTTCATTTATTCCTATGAGATAAAAATTGCGAGGCCGTCTGCTCTTGGCCGAACTCGGCCGTCATTCCTCACATTCGTCGAGCAAAAGCAAGCGCTGCACTTCTTCGTCACTCGGTTGCCAGTCAGCACCACGTTCCTCGTAAATCTTTACTAGACCCAGTAGAGTCAATGGGTCATCAGCGACAAAAATACAAGTATCATTTTCCGCTTGATATTGCTGTTCAGCCGTCCTGTCTCGAGTCACCGCATAGCCAAGTTTTTGCAAGATTCCCAACGCAGGAGCGAGCGTGTTTCCAGCGGCTGCAATTCGAATTTTATGTTGCATTTGAATGATTCCAGCATCAGCATAGATGCATTTCGGGCCAAGGGCCGTCCGCTCTTGGCCGATACTAGACTATGGGAAAAGAAGGGCAACATCACGCGCCACACCTTCTAACTGTCCTGCCTCAAACATGATATTCACGCGCAGCTCAGAATCATAGTCCGGTCCCATCAAGGTCACTTTCATTTTTATGTGTCCCGTTGAGTCGCTGGTCGCAGTTAACAGAACACGACTCTCGAGGTCTCCCCACTTCTTTTCGCCTTTCCAGCCTTTCCAGTCATCGGCCATATCTTGAAACCACGCTGCAAGCGGAGCCGCCATGAATGTCGATGATGGAGCAGTGCCTGAGAAGACAGGCGTGTCAACCCGCACATTAAAGTCAATGCCTTCTTCAAACTTGTTTGTAATAGTGAAAGTCAACAACGAACCTTCATGCGGTGACTTGAGCTCCAGGCGGTTCATCAATTTTCTTATCCGATTTTCTTAACTAGAGGTGGATTTTGAGCGTCCGGTTTTGGCCGATAACGGAAGCACTACGCGGCTCTCCAAATTGACTCGAACTCTTGATGGGAGATCACACTGTACCCTGGCTCCGTTAAATCGAGAGGCTTTTCTGATATCCCGCCAAATTCGTCGCTCTCATGCTCGGCACTATAGCAAAGCAGAGGACCAGAATCGTACTGTTCAATTTGTCGGGTAACCCGGCCTGCACCATCGACTTCAAAGTACCACCAGGACGTGCCCCATGCATCGTACATGTCGCCTCTAGTCTCGTCCCAGTGTCTTTTTACGTAACTTTGCATACTTAGATTGAGTAAAGAAGGGTAAGTCAGTCGTCCGCTTCTGGCCGGTCACTGTCATCCTAAGGCGTTCCATCAAAAGATTAGCGCGGCAACGGGCACAGTCAACAATATCACCAGAACCGCCGTGAGCCAGAACTGCTCTAACTCGCCCTCACGCAATAGCCTGCGACAGGCCATGATAGCGCGAAACAATGCGACTGCATACAAGAGCCCCCCCAGCAGGATAGCAAGAAAAATAATCGGCCAAAAAATACTGAGTTTCAACCACGCATCAAGAAACACTGTATTCCCTTCATCTAATAACTCTGCAGATTACCAATGTCAGCTCATGGCCGATTGCCGACTCTTTTAGTCGAAATGCCGATTAACATTAGTATCAGTCTTTAATGTGCTAATGGTAAAGACTGTTCGATTAGGAGCGGCTGCTCCCGATCATTAGTAAACAATTTTACAACTGTAGCGTATTTTGCAACATGATATCGAAAAACAAGCCGCGATGCACCAGTCATGTCAGCAACTACCTCGTTAAATCTCCCCGGCTTACCAATCTGCCAGCGACTGCCAGCCTCAGGCATATTAAAATACCGTCCCATGACCTCCCCCGCCTCGACCTCTTCCCTCCCCGACAGCATCCTGCTCCCTTCCCTGGCCGTCCTGGGAGGGCAGATTTCCGTCAATCTGGGGGCGGCGATTGCGAAGAATCTGTTTCCCGTCATTGGCGTGGAAGGGATCACGGCGTATCGCGTGGGGTTTTCCGCGCTGATCCTGCTGGCCATCTTTCGGCCGTGGCGCTACCGGCTGACGCGCAAGGATGTGCTGAATTTGCTGGTCTATGGTTCCGTGCTGGGGTTGATGAATTTGCTGATTTACCGGGCGTTTGCGTTGATACCGATCGGTATCGCCGTCGCCATCGAGGTAACAGGGCCGCTGGCCGTGGCCATGCTGTCGTCGCGGCGGCCGCGCGATTTGCTGGCGGTGGCGTGCGCCGTGTTTGGCTTGTATTTACTGTTGCCGCTGCAAGGCAGTCCAGGCAGCCTGGACCCGGTCGGCGTGGCGTATGCGCTGGGGGCGGCGCTGTGCTGGGCGCTGTATATCATCTTCGGCAAGCGGGCCTCGACCTTGCAAGGTGGGCAAGCCGTGGCCTGGGGCATGACGGTGGCGGCCATGGTGACGGTCCCCATCGGCATCACCTACTCGGGCACGGCCTTGCTGGCGCCATCGATTGCCTTGATGGGCCTGGCCATTGCCATGCTGTCCAGCGCCCTGCCGTACTCTCTGGAAATCTTTGCCTTGCGCCGCTTGCCGCAAGGGGTGTTCGGTATGTTCAGCAGCGCGGCGCCGGCCGTCAGCGCGCTGGCCGCCATGGCCGTGCTGGGAGAACTGCTGAGCCTAACCCAATGGCTGGCCATCGCCTGCATCGTGTTCGCGTCGGCCATGGCGGCGCTGGGCGCACAGGGCGGCAAGCGCTAGCGGCATTCAGGCCATCCCGTATCGATTCCTGCGCGCTTCCCTTCCTGCCGCCATTCCCGCAGCCATTCCTGCGCCGCCGGGCATCGCTGCGCCGCTGACGGACAGGTTTTGATGCCCGCCTGTAAAATACGTCATTGCTTGCCATATCGTGCACTTCCGCCTCAACGATGACCTATCCATTTCTTTTTCGCTGGTTTTCCCCTCTCGCCACCGCAGCCTTGCTGCTTGCGCCAGTCGCCGCCGCACAGGCGGCCGCTCCTGCCGCCCTCACGGGCAATGCCGAAGCGGGCAAGGCCGCTTTTCGCAAGTGCGCCTCTTGCCACCAGGTGGGGCCATCGGCGCGCGGCGGCTTCGGCCCCAAGCTGACGGGCGTGATCGGCCGCAAGGCCGGTGCCACCACCGACTATAAATACTCGGCGGCCATGAAAAACGCGAATATCGTCTGGACCGAGCAAAACCTGGCCGGCTTCCTGAAAGCGCCGAGCGATTTCATTCCTGGCAACAACATGCGCTTCTGGGGCATCGGTAACGCCCAGCAAGTGGCCGATTTGCTGGCCTACCTGCGCACGCAGTAAGCGCATGCAATAAGCACATGCAATAACTTCAGCGTCCAAGCTGGCCGAGTGCCAGCCTGCACGCATGCAGGCACATGCACGCGCACAAGGCGGCATCAGGCCCGTGACGCCAGATCCAATTCCCGGCGCTTGCAGCACGCCCTTGCGCTTCTTGTGCGCCGCCTCATAGTCGCGCAGACGACTCTAGGGCTTGGCCGGCAGCTTGCGCACGCACAGATAGATGGAATACAGCGCCGCCAGTCCCACCAGCACGTACACGCCGCGCGACGCCGTCGACATGGCGCCCAGGATGCGGGCCACGATATCGATATCGAACAAGCCCACCAGCGCCCAGTTCAAGCCGCCCACGATCAGCAGGATCATCGAGATCCAGTCGACCACGTTCAGGCGCTTGGCCGACATTTCCTCATTTGCCGCACCGTCCGATCCTGCCTGGATATTCGCCATGTCAGCCTCCTGTGAATAAGAAGAAAGACCCGCCGTCGGGTCTGTGCAAGGAACAGTGTAGGCGCTGCACCGGCATGCGCCAGTCGGACGATACCGGGTATCGAGGTAGGACGCGTCTGTAATACGACGAGTGATTTTATCTGGCAACAAATCATGCCGCTGTTGCTAAACAGGCAGTGACTAATTCCAATATGGAAATATTTATAGATTACTTAGTACCGCACTGCTACACTCATTTCACCCCAGCAACTTCAGGGGACAAGCGCCACGCCATGCCGCAGGCATGGGAGACGGCCACCATGGGACAACAGCTGAGGGGACATGAATATTTCAAATATACGTATCGGTGTGCGCCTGACCACAGGCTTTTTGCTCACTTCGCTTTTACTGGCCGTGGTGGTGGTCATCAGCACGTGGCAGTTGTCGACCGTGAGCGGGGAAATCGATAGCAGCGTGAACCAGCGCTATGCGCGCATCGCGCAATTGCAGGCCACGCGCAACAGTACGCAAGAACAACCCGCCCTGCGCGAACTCGACCAGCAGATCGCCACGCAATCGGCGCAGATGCGCACGGCGGCGGAGGCGGCCATGGCCCGCGCGCACGATACCAGCGTGCTGATCATTGCGCTGGGCCTGGTCGGCGGCGTGTTGAGCCTGGCGACGGCCTGGTTCATCAGCAGCGGCATCGTGCGGCCCTTGCGGCATGCCGTCAAAGTGGCGCGCAAGGTGGCTGGCGGCGACTTGAGCGAGCATATCCGCGTCGATTCCCGCGATGAAGTGGGGCAACTGCTGCAAGCCCTGAAAGACATGAATGCCAGCTTGATCACGATTGTGGGCGAGGTACGCGGCGGCACGCACGACATCGCGGGCGCCTCGGGCGAAATCGCCGCCGGCAACCTGGACTTGTCGCAGCGCACACAGGCGCAAGCCAGTTCGCTGGAACGCACGGCCGCCTCGATGGACGAGCTGACGGGCACCGTCAAGCAAAATGCGGATAACGCGCGGCAGGCCAATCAACTGGCGCAATCGGCCGCCGCAGTGGCAGGCAAAGGGGGCACGGTGGTGGCGCAAGTGGTCGATACCATGAGCTCGATCAACGCTTCGTCGAAAAAGATCGTTGACATCATCGGCGTCATCGACGCCATCGCCTTCCAGACGAATATCCTGGCCTTGAACGCGGCCGTGGAAGCGGCGCGCGCCGGAGAGCAAGGGCGCGGCTTTGCCGTCGTGGCCGCTGAAGTCCGCACGCTGGCGCAACGCTCGGCCGGCGCGGCCAGGGAAATCAAGCAACTGATCGGCGACTCCGTCGATCGGGTCGACGCAGGCGCGCGCCTGGTCGACACGGCCGGCGCCACCATGCGCGAAATCGTGGCCAGCGTGCACCGCGTAACGGACATCATGGGCGAAATCAGCATGGCCAGCGGCGAGCAATTGTCCGGCATCGAACAAGTCAATGCCGCCATCGTGCAAATGGAACAGGTAACGCAACAAAACGCGGCCCTGGTGGAACAGGCATCGTCCGCGGCGGCCAGCATGCAGCAGCGCGCCACGCTGCTGTCAGGCACGGTTGGCATCTTCAAGCTGAGCCGTGATCAAGTGTCAGCCCAAGCCGCGCACGGCATCAGCCTGGTAGCCGCACAGGCCACGCACGCCGTCACCGCGCCGGCAAACCGCACTGCCGCAAGCGTTAGAGCGCGGCTGAAAGCCTGAGTTCCCCAGCTCATCGCCGCGCCGCGACAAAATCGCTATAGCTGCTTGTACATGACCGTGGTGGCGTCCAGCCGGTCGCCGGCCGGCGCCAGCGCATAGCCGGGGATGCTGCCCGCAGCCACGTAGCCGAGCGACAAATACAGCGGTTCGGCATGGTCGCTGCTGCGCGTGTCCAGGGTCAGCAAGCTGCGCGGCAAGAGGCGCGCCTGCTCTTCCAGCGCCTGCATCAGCCGGCGCGCAAGGCCGCGCCGGCGAAAAGCGGGCGCGACCAGCAGCTTGCGCACTTCGGCCCGGTGCATCTGGTTGGGATTGGTATCCCAGTCCAGCTGCACGGCGCCCGCCACCGTCCCTTCCACCTCGGCCACCAGCAGCAGGCGCACGCCGCGCGTGACGGCCGGCAAGACGTTATCCGTCCAGAACGCCTGGCTGGCCGCCGTGTCGAACGGCAAGATAAAACCGATGCTGGCGCCGTCGTGCACGCATGCCTGCAGCAGCGCGCCCAGCTCCGGCAAGCGTTCGAGAATGTCGGCGGATGAAAAATGGCGTAGCGATGCGGGCATGGCGACCTCAGACAAGAAAGAGAAAATAGCGGGCGCCGCTGTCCGGCGGCGTCATGAAGGCGCTGGCGCCGTGCAGCTGGTAACGCAGGCAATCGCCGGCCAGCAAGTCGTGCGAGCGGCCGTCGACCATCACGTTCAGCTTGCCTTCCTGCAGCAACAAATGATGTTCCATGCCGGGCCGGGGCGAGGCCGCGTAGGCGATCGTCACGCCCGCGCCCAGCTCGCATTCGAGCGCTTCGCCGGCCAGCGCCCGCGCCGGTGGCGAGACGGAGCGGCGGATAAAACCGGTATCCGGGTCTGCCCACACGCTTTGCTGGGCCCGCCGCAGCAGGGGCGGAAAATCGTCTTCCACCATGCGCAGCAGGCGCGACATGGCCAAGCCATACGCGGCGCACAGCTTGCCCAGCACGTTTGTCGTCGGGCTGACTTCGCCATTTTCCAGGCGCGATAAAGTCGCGCGGCTGACCTGGCTGGCACTGGCCAGCTGGTCCAGCGACCAGCCCCGCTCCACACGCAACTGTTTTAAACGGGCCGCCAGCCGCTGTTCCGTATCGTTCTCTGTGAGCGCTGAATTTTCCATATATGGGAATTTATCCCTCATATGAAAAACAGTCAAGCAGTTTGAGCGCGTTACCCCGCCATGCGCGACGCGTGGCGGCACAATTCCAGGAAACCCGTCAAACGGGGCGAAAGGATCTTTTTGGACTGGCGAATCAGATAAAAGTTGCGCTCCAATGGCGGCAGCATGGTTTCCAGTTCCACCAATTGCCCGCTGGCCAGCAAATCGGCCACCACCACCCGCGACAGGCAGGCGATGCCCAGCCCGGACGCCGCGCCATACTTGATCGCTTCCGAGTTGCTGAACTCGCCCGCGGCGCGCAGATAGTGCAGATACGGCACCAGCGCCTGCTCCACGGCTTCACGCGTGCCCGAGCCCGCTTCGCGCAGCAGCCAGCCGGCCTGGTTCAGCTCCGTAAAACTGAGCAGATGGCGCAGTTGCGCCAGCGGATGCGTGGGCGCGGCCACGATCAGCATCTGGTCCGTCAGCCACGGTTCCACCAGCAAGCCCGCTTCGTGGCACGGACCTTCGATCAGGCCGATATCGACACGGAATTCCGCCACGGCGGCCGCGACGTCGGCCGTGTTGGCAATGGTCACCTGGGGAATGCTGCGGCCGTACTGCTGCGCCGCCTGCGCCAGGATCTGCGGCAGCAAATAAATGCCGATGGTGGTGCTGGCGCCGATTTGCAGGCTGATGGGCACGGACGGGTCGGCGCCCGCGAACTGGCGCTCGATGCTGGCGGCCCCGTCGCGCATCTGCCGCGCCTGCGGCAACAGCAAGCGGCCATTGTCGTTGAGCAGCAATCGCTTGCCCACCCGGTCGAACAGTTGCGCGCCCAGCAGCGCTTCCAGTTCATTCAGGGCCGCGCTGGTGGCCGATTGCGACAGCGCAATGTGTTCGGCCGCCGCGCTGGTGCTGCCCGTGTCCGCCACGGCCAGGAAAATCTGCAATTGCCGCAAGGTCAACGCCATTTTATTTACCTATTTTGTCGGTTAAACATACAAAAACAATCCGTTTTACCATTTAATCGACGAACTGTACAGTCATGCCATACGCATAAAAACATGGAGTACGGCATGTCTTCCCTCTCAAGCACCAATACAACAAGTTTCAGCGACCGCTACGGCCGCCTGCTGCCGGGCCTGCTGCTCAGCGGCGTGATCGCCTATGGCGCCATTGCGCTGGGCAAGCTGGAATGGATGCAAAGCCACGGCATGAGCGCGCTCACCCTGGCCATCATGCTCGGCATCGTGCTGGGCAACAGCGTGTATGGCCGCCTGGCGCCCACCTGCGGCGCGGGCGTGGCCTTTTCCAAGCAGACATTATTGCGACTGGGCATCATCCTCTACGGCTTCCGCCTGACCTTCCAGGATATCGGCCAGGTGGGCCTGGCCGGCATCGCCATCGACGCGCTGGTGCTGGCGTCCACGTTTGGCCTGGCCATGTTCCTTGGCACCACCGTATTCAAACTGGAACGCAACAGCGCCATCTTGATCGGCGCGGGCAGCTCCATCTGCGGCGCGGCGGCCGTGATGGCGACCGAGCCCGTCGTCAAGGGGCGCAGCGAGGATGTCACCGTGGCTGTCTCCACCGTTGTTGTGTTCGGCACCATCGCCATCTTCCTGTATCCCTTGCTGTACCGGTGGAACCTGGACTGGCAGGTGCTGGGCGCCACGCCCACCGCGTTCGGCGTGTACATCGGTTCGACCGTGCATGAAGTGGCGCAAGTGGTGGCGGCTGGCAAGTCGATCGGGCAAGAGGCGGCGAATGCGGCCGTGATCGCCAAGATGGTGCGCGTGATGATGCTGGCGCCGTTTCTCGTCATCCTGTCGGCGGTCCTGGCGCGCAGCAAGGCCAGGAGCGGCAACGGCAGCCACGACAAGGCGGCCAAGCTGGCCATCCCCTGGTTCGCCTTCATCTTCATCGGCGTGGTCGCCTTCAATTCGCTGGGCCTGCTGCCGGCAAGCATGGTGGCCACCATCACCGATATCGACACGGCCATGCTCGCCATGGCCATGGCGGCCCTGGGCTTGACCACGCACATGTCGGCCATCCGCCGCGCCGGCATCAAGCCCCTGCTGCTGGCCGGCCTGCTGTTCTGCTGGCTGATCGCCGGTGGCGCCGCCATCAACCATGTGGTCGCCAGCCTGTTTGCATGACACTCGCCCGTGTCGGGCCGGGGTAGCCGACACGGGAGTCGAAAACTTCGTACAATAAGCGTGTTTTGACTCTCAATCCGGCTCCGGCCCCACCCAGGAACACCCATGCATCTCTCGAACTGGCTGCTTTTCTGCAGCGTCGCCCTGCTCGTCACGTTTTCTCCCGGCCCGGCCGTCTTGCTGGCCATCTCGAACGCCATCGCCGTCGGACCGCGCCGCGCCATGATCAGCAGCATGGGCAATGGTTTCGGCTTGTTCATCATTTCCGGCGTGGCCATGGCCGGCATGGGCGTCGTGCTGGCCACCTCGGCCACGGCCTTCATGCTGCTGAAACTGGCTGGCGCCCTGTACCTGGTATTCCTGGGCATCAAGCAATGGCGCAGCAAGACCAGCGTCGTGGCCGATGCGCCCGTGGCATCCGGCGCGGCGAATCCCAACACGTTCTGGAAACTGTTTCGCCAGGGCTTGACGGTGGCGCTGACGAATCCGAAAGCCATCCTGTTCTTTTCGGCATTGTTCCCGCAATTCATCACGCCGGGCGAACCGGTGGCCATCCAGTTCACCGTGCTGACGACCTCGTTTGTCGCCTGCGCCATGCTGGCCCACTTGTTCTACGCCAACCTGGCGCGCCTGCTGAAAACCCAGCTGGCCACGCCGGGCCGCGCCAAGCTGTTCAACCGCATCACAGGCGGCGCCTTCGTCTTGCTGGGCCTGAGCCTGCTGCGCCTGCGCAGCAAGGCCGCGTAACTAGTCTTTTTCCGTCAAGAACGCCTCGATGCTGGCCGCCAGGGCCAGCGGCGTTTCATTCATCGGATAGTGTCCCGCATTGCCCAGCACCTCGAGCCGGGCTTGCGGGTACCACGCCAGATACGTGCGGTGCATCAGGGCCGCGTCAAAACGGGGGTCGTGCTCCCCCACCAGCGCCAGCAACGGCAGTGCCACGCGCGCCGCCTTGATTTCTTCACTGAAATCCGTCCCGCTCCACGCGAGGAAGTAGCGTGCAAACGCGGCCCGATCCGCACTCTCCCACGAATATTGCGCCTTCCAGTCCAGCCAGGCGGCAGGCAAGCGTCCGCCCGTGCTGCGGTCGATGATGGCGCGCCGCGCCTGCTGGTTGCCGCTGGCGTCGAGAAACAATTGCCGCGCCGCCCCGTCGAACGCCACGCCGCAGCTGGGCACGGGCGCCACGGCCACCAGTTTGCGCAAGCGCAAGGGCGCCATCAAGGCCAGCCGTTCCAGCGCCATGCCGCCCATCGAATGGCCCACCACGCTGAAGGTGGCAAAACCGAGCGCATCGGCCAAGGCCAGCGCGTCGCGGGCGACCTCTTCCATCGAATACTCACCCGCCGCGCCGCGCATGCCGCCATAGCCGCGATTGTCCATGAAGACATAGCTGAAAGCGCCGCCGTCGAGACCCGCTTCCATCGGGGAAAAAGCGTGGGCGTCGCCAAACCAGCCATGCAGGACGATGACGGCGTGCGGGCCATGGCCCACGCGATGATAGGTATTGTGCATGTTCACTCCTGAAAAGAGTGTGATGGTATGCGGCCGGCAAGCGGCCCGCCTTCGATGGCAGGTCAAATACTATAGAGTATGGGCCATGGATGATTTTTATACGGAAGTGCCCCGCCCTTTGATCGCCACGGCGCGCGACCATGCCGCCGATGCCGTCTTTCCCAGCCATAGCCATGCGCGCGGGCAATTCGCCTATGCGGCGCGCGGGGTCATCAGCGTGCACACGCCGCAAGGCAACTGGCTGGTGCCGCCGCAGCGGGCTTGCTGGGTGCCGGCCCGGCTTTCGCACGGCATGCGCATGCATGGCGCCGTGACCATGCACAATGTGTTTATCGACGCACCGGCCATCGCCGGGATGGGCTTGCCGCCCCACTGCCAGGTGCTGGACGCCTCGCCGCTGCTGCGCCAGTTGCTGGCCGAAGCCGTGACCGTGGAAGCCTTGTACGTCGAAGCATCGCGCCCCGGACGACTGATGGCCTTGCTGCTCGACGAGATTGCCGCTGCCAGCCCCCTGCCCCTGAGCGCCCCGCTGCCGCAGGAACCCCGGCTGGCGCGCCTGTGCCTGGACATGCTGCGGCAACCAAGCCTGGACAGCAGCCTGGATGCGATGGCGGCGCAGGCCGGCATGAGCCGGCGCACCTTTACGCGGCAATTCCGCGCCCAGACGGGGCTGGCCTTTGCCCAATGGCGCCAGCAAGCGTGCCTGCTGGCGGCCATCACGCGGCTGGCGGACGGGCAAGCCGTCACCCGTGTCGCGCTCGACCTCGGCTATGCCAGCCCCAGCGCCTTCACGGCCGCCTTCCGCCGCGTACTGGGCCAGGCGCCCAGCGACTATCTGGCCTAGGCAATAATGGCGGCGATGCGCTGCGACAATGCCTGCGCCAGTTTCTGCACGTGGTAGCCATCGACAAAGCCATGGTGCGCTTGCGCGGAAAACGGCACCCGCATGCGGCCATCCTCTTGCGCGGGGCCAAACTTGCCCCAGGTAAAGGTCGGGATATCGGCATCGCGGTGGCGGTGGATCGGGTGTTCGATGGCCGCCAGCTCCAGCCACGGCAGGCAAGTGATGAAGATATTGTTGCGCTGCTCGCGCTCGGTTTCCCCCTCGCCCGTATTGATCAGCGCGGAGCTGGCTTCCGCGAAACGCTTGGCTGCCAGGCTGCGTTCGATGAACAGGTCGAGCTGGTCCGTCATCGTGAAACGCGTGTAATTGAGGTTATCGTCGCCATTGATGACGGTATAGGAAGCGGGAAAATCGTCGATCCTGATCACTTCGCCCTGGTAGATGCGATACATGAACTGATCGATATCCCTGACCGTATTGAGCAGGCAAAACAGGAAAAAATGAAACACGGGGATTTTCCGTTCCTTGCACCAGGGCCGGAAATCCGGCACGTCGAGCTGGAAGTTGATGTTGACGAGGGGATTGTCGAATGCCCGGAACAAGTCATAGCGGTCGCGCCGCTTTTCAAAATTTTTCATGCGGCGAGTGTAGACGATGGGGGGACTGGCGGGCAAGTCATGCCGTATCGGCTTGCCAGTAACTTATCAATGCGACATGGAGCACCAATCGCTGCCTGTTATTCCTCACTGCGGCTTGACTGCCTGGCGCGCAAATCAAGAAAAACATGCCCCAGGATTTTTCTGCCGTGTATATCGACGATCACAGTCAGATAAGTATCATCGCGGGGAACGGGAATGCCGATGTGCTGAAACTTTCCATCTGACGACTCATAAATATGCGCGACCTGCCAATTCCAGTCCGCGGCGTCGCCAAAGTCACTCCCGATGACCAGATCGGCATATGCCCAAAGATCGACGACTTCCCTGGCGGTCTCGGTCACCTTCAGCATAGGCGCATGGAAGGTTTTTTGATATTCGTCATTCGACAGTAACTGTGTTTTCATTTTTTATCTGCATTTGGCCGCCGACCGGGATAAGCCGGTCGCAAGCCTCCCCGTATCGGGAGGCTTATTTCCGCCGGAATTACGACGCTTGATTAATCTCGTCGTCTATCATATTGGCAAACAGGTCGAAACTCAGGATACCCGTGCCGATGCATGAAAAGACTGTCGTACCCGCCGCATCCTTGATCGTCAATCTCTCGGTCCAGTCATTCTGATTCATGCACTTCAGGCTGGCGCCAGGCCAGGTGACGCCGTCCACATGCAAGCCCTGCGCCGAGAAGGCCAGTTCCTGTGTCTTGACATTCAGGAAATTGCCGAACAAGCGTTTCTTGTATACCTCGCCGCTGCTGATGTAGCGGAAAGTCACGCGCTCGCCGTCCGCCAGCTTTTGCTTCAAGACGGGCATGCGGTAATCCAGGTAACGGGAGCGAAATTCGTCCATGAATTCGTCAAAGCGCTTGAGTTCTCCGGTAGCCCATATCCAGGGCTGGTCGGCGCCCGTGCGGTAGGCAAAGTTATTGATCATGCCGGTCATGGCGGTGGAGCCGCCGGCAAACAGATACAGGTCCTCGATATCGGCAAAGGCGGCGTAGCTGCGAATGCCGTTCAATTCATGCACCACACCGTCTTCATGCAATTCAAAACGGCTTTTCCGCCGCTTGAGCATTATCGCGCGCATGACCAGCACCAGCACGGCGAGCAGCAATAGAAAAGCCGCCGTGCCATACAGAATAGTCAAATTGCTGTGCGTGCCCAGCTTGGCGCCATTACGCAAGGTCATGGCCTGCGTATCGGTCAGTGTTTTCTGAGGGATGGTCGTGCTCAGGTACAAGACAAAACCTGCCACTGCCGCCAGGATCGCCGCAAATACCGCAAACAACCTAGGCACCATCTTGCCGTGAAAATACACGGCGAGTGCTTTATTGGTGTGCGGGATACTAAAATTACCCATGTAATCTTCCTGTTAAATGATAGGGAGGGTTTTACAACCCGGAGGTCGAAATATATTCGGACCGGATTGTCTCCTATCTATTACTGGAATGGCCACACGCACGCACATTCAATACTGATTTCTTACAATAATGCCCCTGATTGCTGGCCGGCCGCAGTTATTATCTGGCATTGCAGAATTTCCCGGGCCACCTCGGCCACGCCTTCTTCCCGTTCTCCCATTGTCGGTGCATGGGCGAAGCGTTGCAATTCCCCGTCCAATTCGAGTGCCAGATCCCGTGAATGGCGCACGATGCCTTGCAATACAAAATACTTCCATTGTTCGTCATTACCGGCCAGCACCGTTTTTATATAGGGCGCGAGGCGCGGCCCGATGCCGGCCAGATAAGGCAGGAGCACGCCGGCCACCGGCCAATTGACATCCTGCACCCATTCCAGGATCTGCGGCATGGCTGGATGGACTTCCTCCCAGCTCAAGGCGATCAGGGCTCGCGCGGTGCGCGTATCGTGTTTATCGCGCGGCAATGGCAGGCTCATGCGAAGCGTCCCCTCATGCGGCGCCGCCGTGCGCCAGGCCCCGCTGCACCTTCCACGCCAGCGGCAAGGTCAGCAGCAATACGGCCGCCAGCGCCAGCAAGGCCGTGTGCACGCTCGTATGGTCGCCCAGCGCGCCGAACAGCACGGGCGACAGCGCCCCGCCGCCGATGCTGCCCGTGTAGAACAGGGCGAACGCATGCTCGCGCTTGCCGGGTTCGGCCAGTTCCGGCACCACGCCATACAGCACGGATGAAGTGCCATTGAGCGCCAGTCCCAGCAGGGGCAGCATGGCCATGACGCCGGCCAGCGGCAGCCACAGGGCCAGCACGATCAGCAGCGATGTCATCGATTCCGTCAGCCACACGGTCTTCATCATGCCGATACGCGCGCCCAGGTAGCCGCACAGCAACTTGCCGAAGGCGCCGCCCACGAACAGCAGCGATAGCGCCACGCCGATGCCGGCCGTGCCCGCGCCCTTGCTTTTCAGCAAGAATGGCAAAAAGGTGAGAAAACCCATGCGCACGGCGCTGTCCAGGGTGCCCGTGGCCAGCAAGGCGCGAAAGCTCGCCTTCGAGCCGCTGCCGGCGATGGTCTTGCCCGCCTTCTTCGCGCCCGCCTGCAGCTCGCCCGGTTTCGGCAGCAGCCACCACAGCAAGCCGGCCGCCGCCAGGCCCAGCAAGCCCAGCAAGGAGACGCTGGCTTGCCAGCTGCACACCAATAACAGCAAGCCCACCAGCGCGGGAATCAGGGTCTTGCCGATATCGCCGGCAAAGTTGTAGTGCGACAGCGCCTCCTTCACGCCGCCGCCCGCCTCGTGCGTGTCGGTGACGATGGAAGACGCCAGCGGATGCTGCGTGCTGGCGCCCAGGCCGCCCAGCAGCAAGGCGATCAGCAAGACGGCCAGGCCGCCCGCCTGCCCCGCGATCAGGTAGGCGACGCCGGCCAGCGCCGTGCCGCCCACGAGCATGCGTTCGCGGCCCCAGCGCTTCGCCAGGCGGCTGGCCAGCAGCTGGAATCCGGCCATCATGCCCGAGTAGGAACCGCGCAACAGGCCCACCATGGCGTAACTGATGGCAAACTGCGCCTGCCAGATGGGCAGGAGCACATAGATGACATCCGTCAAGCCGTCATGCACGGCATGCGCGCTGCAGGCGGCGAACAGCGAGCGGCGGCGGATCGATTTGTCGGAGGGGGACGATACGGTGGCAGCGGCGGATGGTTCAGTCATGACTTCGGCAGGAAAACGATGTGGACAGTGCAAGCTTACTACAGGGGCTGGCGGCGCAGCAGCACCTTGCCATACGTGCTCCAGCTACGCGTGCCGCCAACTTCAGGATCGATGGCAAAACGGCAACCCTGCACATAGGTAACCGCCGCCTCGACCAGTTCCGCTGGCAGGCCTGGCGCTTCGGCCACGATGCGTGCAGGGGCGCCTTCACTGCCGATAAACATGCGCAGCACGACGCCGCTGTCATTGCTGGCCGATTTGTCGAGATTGTTATAGCCCTGGACGCGCTGGGAAGGCTGGCAGCTGCCGGGTACCAGCAAGGGACGCAAGAGCTCGGTATCGTCCAGGTCCCATACATATTGAACACTAAAATTTTCCTTGGCCGCTCTATCAGCAGGGAACACGCACTGCCGCACATTGCTCAGCGCCGCATCGTCCAACACTTTCCACCCCGAACTGCGTGCCACGGATGCCGTTGCCACCTTGCCATCCTGCTCTACGGAAAAGCGCACGCTCGTTTTACCTTCCAGTTCATACAGGCGTGCCTCGTGCGGATACACTTGCGGCGGACAGGTCGCGCCCGGCATCGCCTGGCCAAGCCCGGGCAGGATGGCCAGCACCGCTGCCGCACAGCGTAATGGGAAGCTTGCTTCATGCATCGGCATCGTGACTCCAGCAATTGCTATTAAATAAGTTTTCAATTTTAGCAAATTGCCATGAACACCAGCAAGCCGCTGGCGAAACGACGGCAGGCGCGCCACCCGGCGAGGATGGTGCGCCTGCCCATGCAAAACCTTGCTTGCCCACTTACTTGGCCATTGCATCCTTGGCCATGCCATCCTTTTTCATCTCATCCTTTTTCATGCCGTCTTTTGCCATGGCATCTTTCGCCATGCCATCCTTGGCCATGTGGTCCTTCTTCATGTGTTTCTTCGCCATCGGCTTGTGCATGCCGTCCTTGCCCATGGCGTCCTTGTGCATGGCGTCGGCCGAGGCGTCCTTGGCCATGGCGTCTTTCTTCATGGCATCCTGGGCAAACGCGGCGCCCGACATGAGGATGGCGGAAGCGAGGATGGCGGCGAAGGTGGTGATCGTGGTTTTCATGATAAGTCCTTGTCTCTGGGTTAGTTGGGCAAATGCCCGGTGTGAAAGCGACTGCGGTGCTACGGGTGCTGCTTGCTGATAAATAATAGGAAGGCCGGGAGGTGGTCAGGGCCAGGCGCATTGCCGCAGGCAGTACGATTACGCACTGGCCGCCTCTCCGGCCATCCTAGGAACCGCCGAACCAGTTGTAGCCCTGATTCTCCCAATACCCTCCCGGATACGTATTCGTCACGAAAATGGCCTGGATGTGCTTGGGATTCTTGTAGCCCAGCTTGGTCGGCATGCGCAATTTCATCGGGTAGCCGTACTTGGGCGGCAATTCCTGGCCGTCGTAGCTCAGGGCCATGATGGTTTGCGGATGCAGGGCCGTGGCCATGTCGATGCTGGTGAAATAATCGTCGGCGCACTTGAAGCCGATGTATTTCGCCGTCGTGTCGGCGCCGACCCGCTTCAGGAAGTGGGCAAACGGCACGCCGCCCCACTTGCCGATGGCGCTCCAGCCTTCCACGCAGATGTGGCGCGTGATCTGGGTTTCCTGCGGCAAGGCGCGCAATTGCGGCAAGCTCCACGGCTTCCTGTCGGCGATCAAGCCGCTCAATTCCAGGCGCCAGGCGTCGCCATCGACTTCTTCCACTTCATCTTCGCCGTAATACGCGTTGAAGGGAAACGGCCGCGTGATCATGGAGTCCGGGTAGGTCGGCGCCAGCTTGGTCGGGTCGAACAGCCAGCCCTGTACCCTGTCGTTGAAGCGCGACACGGCCGCCAGCGCCGTCTCGATGCCGGACGGGTCGCTGACGTTGCAACCGGTCAACAAGGACAAGCCGCCCAGGGTCAGGCTGCGCTGCAGGAACAAACGGCGCGACGGTTGCTTGATCTGGCGCAAGGCGTCGTCCAGCATAGCCTGGCCCTGCCTTGGCACGAGGATGGTTTTTTTCATGATCGTCTCCTTAGCGGCCGCGCAGCATGGCGACCAAGGTGCGCGGCACCAGCGCCACCATCAGCAAGTGCACGCCGACAAAGCCCGTCAGCAGCGCCATGGCGATGAAGTGGACCCTGCGCGCACTCTCGTAGCCGCCGATGAGCTCGCGCAGCAGGGGGAATTGCACGGACTTCCACAGCACCAGGCCGGACAGCACCAGCACGATGCAGTCGAGCATGACGAACAGGTAGGCGGCGCGCTGCACCATGTTGTAGCGGCGCGGGTCCGCATGGGCCAGCTTGCCCTTCAGCGCAGCGACAAAATCGGCCAGCAACAGGCGCGGCGTCAGGGGAAAGAACTGGCGCCGCAGCCGTCCCGAGGCGATATTGATGATCAGATACAGCAAGCCATTGGCCACCAGCAGCCACATGGCGGCGAAATGCCATTGCAGGGCGCCGCCCAGCCAGCCTCCCAGGGTCAGCGCGCGCGGCAGCTCGAAGGGGAAAAATGGCGCCGCGTTATAGATGCGCCAGCCGCTGGTGGCCAGCACCACGACGGCCACGGCATTGAGCCAGTGCGTCAGGCGCAGCCAGGCGGGGTGGATCACGCTCGCTTGTCCGTTCATCACATCACTCCCTTCGCGCAGGATGCCGTGCTGACGGCTTGCAGAATGGCGCTGCTGTCGGGCCGCTGCACGAAGGCGACCACTTGCAGCTGCTCCGGGCGCCAGCTGGCGGGCAAGTTGACTTCGCGGTGCAGCCGGGCGCGGCCTTGCGCCAGCGCAACGGGTCCCAGCCACAGGCGCACGGCCGCATCGTGATGCAGGGTGGCGCCGCGGTTTTCGCCGCGCAGCACTTTCGAAACGATGGCGCTTTCGCTGATGGCCACGTACAGCTGGCCGCCCGTCTGCCCATCCGGCGCGCTGGCATTGGCTTCCAGCAATAATTTTCCACCAGGCCCAGGCGTGGCGGACAGGCTGATATTAACGGGCGCGGCGGTCGCGTTGATGCGGCGGATGGCGGCCGGCAGTTGCGTATCCCAGCCGCGCAATTCCGTGCCGCCCACAAAGAATTGGGGCGTGTAGGCCACGTGGCGGGGCTGGTGGCGCAGCAATTCGGCCTGGCGCGCATCGAATTGCGCCTGCGCCAGCGGGTCCGTCCAGCCGATCTGGTCCCAGTACGTGACGTGCAGGGCCAGCGGCACGACCAGGCTGGCCGCCCCCGCTTCCTTGCGCAAGGCGCTCAGGCGCTGGTCGGCGGGCGGGCAGCTGGAGCAGCCTTCGCTGCTGTACAGCTCCACCAGCGCCGCCGTCTGCGGCCCGCTTTGCACGGCGCAGCGCTGGCCGGCCGCCAGCTGCGCGTACGCGGGTGCCGTCGCGGCCCACAGGCAGAGCGGAACGAGGCTGGCGGCAAGGCGGTGCTTGATATGCATGATGACTACCCGTTATAGTGAATGAAGAAGCGTGCTTGCCTGTCAATTCGCCGCAATGGCCGGATTGGTTACAGCCGCCGGCAAAATTAGTGATATTTATTTTTTTCAACGCCTGTCACCAAAGGCCTGCATGCAACGAATACCTGTAAGCGAGCACCTGCATGGCACGGAATTGCGGCTGCATGGCTTGATGCTGCGCGGGCTCGATGGCGATGCGGCGGCGTATCGCAGTTTCTTGCAGGCCAGCAGCAGCCATTTGCGCGCATTCCTGCGGCGCCGCCTGCAGCGCTGGCCGGACGAGGTGGAAGACCTGGTGCAGGAGTGTCTGCTGGCCATCCACAACCAGCGGCTGACGTATGACACGGGCGTGCCGCTGACGTCGTGGATCCATGCGATCGCCCGCTATAAATTGATCGACTGGCTGCGCCGGCATGGACGGCGCGAAGCGCAGCACTTGCCGTACGACGAAGAAGATAGCGCGCAGGAACTGTTTTCCAGCGCCGATGCCGAGGCGGCCGAAGCCAGCCGCGACCTGGGCAAATTGCTGGCCAGCTTGCCGGCGCAGCAGCGCGACGCCATCGTGCATACCAAGCTCGACGGCTGGTCCGTGCGCGACACGGCGGCGGCCATGCAGATTTCGGAAGCCAGCGTCAAAGTGGCCGTGCATCGCGGCTTGAAGGCACTGGCAGCCAACTTGAGGATAACGACACCATGAAAACCGATGACTTGATCGCCATGCTGGCCAGCGGCCCCGACGTGGCCGCCGCGCCGCCCCCGGGCGCCCGCTGGCGCGCCGCGGGCACTTTGAGCGCCGGCGTACTGGGCAGCGTGGCGCTGATGGCCATGTTGCTGGGCGTGCGGCCCAACCTGGAACAGCTGGCCCGGTTGCCCGATTTCTGGGTCAAGGTGGGCTTTGTCGCCTGCCTCTGCCTGGCGGCCTGGCAAGCCAGCCGCCGCCTGTGCATGCCCGGTGCGCCGACGCGCGCCCTGCCCCTGCTGCTCGCCCTGCCCCTGCTGCTGATGTGGGCGCTGGGCGCCCTCATCCTGCAGGAAGCCCCGCCCGGGCAACGCGCCGAGCTGTTCTGGGGCGCCACCTGGCGCAGCTGCCCTTTGCTGATCGCCACCCTTTCCCTGCCCATCCTGGCCGCCGTGCTGCGCCTGATGCGCCAGCTGGCGCCCACGCGCCTGCGCCTGGCGGGCGCGGCTGCCGGTTTTGCGGCCGGCGCCATGGCGGCGCTCGTCTATTGCCTGCATTGCCCCGAGCTGGCGGCCAGCTTCGTCGGTTTCTGGTACGTGCTGGGCATGCTGGTACCCACCGCCATCGGCGCGGCCCTTGGCCCCAAGGTGCTGGCCTGGTGAGCCAATGACCTCCTTTTCGACGCAGTGAATCCGTTTTCGTTCCCCGTGCGTATAAGTCAGGCAGCCTGCAGTTTCTTGGACTTGTCTGTCAACGCTAACAAAAATCGGGAGAATCGAAATGTCCTTGTCACACTCGAAAACCGCGCTGGGCGCCGCCCTCATGGGCAACCTGCTCGCCGTATCCGTCACGTTGGCCATCGCGCCAGCGGCCCACGCTTCCAGCCACCGCGAAGCGCCATTCATCACGCAAAATCCCAAAGTCGACGCCACCGACTTCTATATGTTCCGCAGCTATGAGGCGGGCCGCGGCGCCTACACCACCCTGGTGGCCGACTACATTCCCCTGCAGGACGCGTATGGCGGCCCGAATTACTTCGCCATGGACCCCAACGCCCTGTACGAAATCCATATCGACAACAATGGCGACGGCAAGGAAGACCTCACCTTCCAGTTCCGCTTCACCAACACCATCAAGGATGGCCAGTTCACCGTGGGCGGCAAGAAAGTCTCGATTCCGCTCGTCATCAACGGCGGCGCCATCGACAGCGTCAATCCGGCCGGCCTGAACGTGCGCGAAACGTACAGCGTCACCGTGGTGCGGGGCGACCGCCGCACGGGCACCAGGAGCGCCGTCACCAACGCCAGCGGCGGCGGCACGACCTTCGACAAGCCCGTCGACAATATCGGCAACAAGTCCATCCCCAACTATGCTGCGTATGCTGCGCAACATGTGTATGCCGTCAATATTCCCGGCTGCGCCACGCCGGCGCGCATGTTCGTCGGCCAGCGCAAGGACCCGTTCGTCGTGAACCTGGGCGAAACGTTCGACTTGATCAATATCAAGGCGCCCGCCACGGAATTCGCCGCGAATGCGGAGTCGGCCGCCAAGGATGACCTGGCCCGGAAAAACGTCACGGCCATCGAGATGGAAGTGCCGACCGCCTGCCTGACGGCCGGCAGCGACCCCGTCATCGGCGGCTGGACCACGGCCAGCCTGCGCCAGGGACGTTTGCTGAACCCGGCGCCGGGCACGGCCACCACGGCCTCGAAGGAAGGCGGCGCATGGGTGCAAGTGTCGCGCCTGGGCATGCCGCTGGTGAATGAACTGGTCATCGGCCTGAAGGACAAGGACCGCTTCAACGCCAGCAAACCGTCGGGCGATGCGCAATTTGCCGACTACGTCACCAACCCCACGGCGCCGGCCCTGGTGGAAGTGCTGTTCGGCTCGGCAGGCGCCAAGGCGCCCACCAACTTCCCCCGCAACGACCTGGTGGCGACTTTCCTGACAGGCATCAAGGGCGTGAACCAGCCAGCGACGGTCGTCGCCTCTGAAATGCTGCGCCTGAACACCTCGATCGCCCCCACCGCCGTCGGCGCGCAAAAGCGCTTGGGCGTGATCGACGGCGATAACGCGGGCTTCCCGAACGGCCGCCGCCCCGGCGACGACGTGGTCGACGTGGTGCTGCGCGTGGCCATGGGCAAGCTGTGCACCCTGAACATCGGCTGCGCCCCGGCCGACGCCCCGGCCGGCGGCCTGCACTTCACGGACGGCGCTTTCCTCGATGAAACCTACTTCACGGCAGGTTTTCCCTACCTGAAAAACCCCATCGCCGGTTCGCCGCAACTGTAAGCCTACGAGGAGAATACGATGAAAAAGCTCCATGCATGCGGCGCCCTGGCGCTCACCACCCTGCTGGCCGGCTGCGGTGGCGGCGGCAGCAGCCACGGCGGCGATAACGGCGACGGCGGCGTCACCCCTCCGCCCGTGGTCTTGCTCGACGCCTTCTATGTGGCCGTCAGCAACGTCATCCTGACCACCAGCGATGACAAGGACGGCGTCGCCATCGACGCCATCATGGCGACCTCTCCGGAAAATACGGAGCCGGTACCGCTGTAACGCGCGGTCACCGAGTGCGGGCGCCGGAGACAGCGTTCTCCGGCGCCCGCCCTTGCCGCCCTACTCCACCGTCGATGGCGTCCACGATGAAAACACCGATTTCCCTGCTGTGCGCCTGCCTGCCCGTACTGGCGCCGGCCGCGCCCTACACGCCGAAAGACGGCAGCGCCGTCATCGAGCAATTGCCGCGCCGCGCCGACGCCACGCAGCTGGCCTTGCGCGGCCTGCGCCAGCAACTGAATGACACGCCGCAAGACCTTGCCCTGGCCACCAGCCTGGCCCAGCGCTACATTGCCCTGGCGCGCAGCGAAACGGACCCGCGCTACCTGGGTTACGCGCAGGCGGCGCTGGCGCCCTGGTGGCGGCAAGCGGCGCCGCCCGTCCCCGTGCGCCTGCTGCGCGCCACCATCCTGCAAAGCACCCACCATTTCGGCCCGGCCCTGCAAGACCTCGACGCCGTCATCGCCCAGCAACCGCAAAACGGCCAGGCCTGGCTGACGCGCGCCACCGTCCTCACCGTGCAGGGCGACTACGCCCAGGCGACGGCGGCCTGCGCGCGCCTGTCGGCCCTGACGACGCAGCTCGTCACCGTCACCTGCCTTGCCAGTATCGCCAGCGTCACGGGCCGCGCCGCCAGCAGCGAGCGCTTGCTGGACCTGACCCTGCAACGCAGCGCCGGCGCGGCGCCGGAGCTCGACAGCTGGGCCGCAACCCTGCTGGCGGAAATGGCCACGCGGCGCGGAGAGGCGGCGCTGGCCGAGGCGCGCTACACGACGGCGCTGGCGCGGCAGCCGCGCGACAGCTATCTGCTGGGCGCCTACGCGGATTTCCTGCTCGACCGGCAGCGCCCGCAGGAAGTCGCCAAATTGCTGAAAGAGCAGCAACGCATCGACGCCCTGCTGCTGCGCTACGCGCTGGCCCTGCAGGCGCTGCCCGGCCAGCAGACGGCCTTCCAGGCGGCAAAGGCGGAACTGGCAGCCCGCTTCAATGCCGCCATGCAACGCGGCGACACCGTGCACCAGCGGGAACAGGCCCGTTTCGCCCTGTTCCTGCAACAGGATGTGCCGGCCGCCCTGCAACTGGCGCAGAAAAACTGGGCCATCCAGAAGGAAGTGCCCGACATGCGCATCTTGCTGGAAGCATCCGTGGCCGCGCGCAACTACGCGGCGGCGCAACCGGTGCTGGCCTGGATCACGGCGCATGGCGTGGAAGACGTGGCCCTGCAGCGCCTCGTCAGGCAGCTGGGGCCGCAGGATGGGCAAAAACTTAGTGCCGCAAAGAAAGCAGGTGCGCTGTGAACGCCCGCATGCTCGCGTTGCTGCTCACCCTGTGCGCCTGGCTGGCCCCCGCGCAGGCGCACAAGCCCAGCGACAGCTACCTGAGCCTGGCCGTGCACGGCCAGCAGATCGACGGGCAATGGGACATCGCCCTGCGCGACCTCGATTTCGCCATCGGCCTCGATGGCAATGGCGACGGCGCGCTGACCTGGGATGAGATACGCGCGCGCCACGCGGCCATCGCCGCCTATGCGCTGCAGCGCCTGCAGCTGGCCAGCGACCGGGGCGCCTGCCCCTTGAAGGCCGTCGAGCAGCTGATCGACCAGCATACGGACGGCGCCTACAGCGTGCTGCGCTTTGCGGCCACCTGCCCCGGCAACGCCGCGCCAGCCACCTTGAGCGTCGGCTACACGCTGTTCGCCGACCTCGACCCGCAGCACAAGGGGCTGCTCAAGATCGACAGCGGCGGCGCCACGCAAACGGCCATCTTCGACCCGGACAGCCCCCGCCAGACGCTGTCCCTGGCCGCCCCCGACCGCCTGGCGCAGTTCGGCGCGTATGTCAAACACGGCATCTGGCATATCTGGATCGGCTACGACCATATCCTGTTCCTGCTGTCCCTGCTGCTGCCGGCCGTGCTGCTGCCGGGCTTGCGCGAACAGCGGCAAGGCTTGAAAGCGGCTTTTTATGACGTGCTGAAAGTCGTCACGGCGTTCACGCTGGCCCATTCCATCACATTGACCCTGGCCAGCCTGTCGCTCGTTTCGCTGCCGTCGCGCTGGGTGGAATCGGCGATTGCCGCTTCCGTGATCCTGGCCGCGCTGAACAACCTGCTGCCCCTGTTCCGCGGCAAGCGCCCCGTGGCCGCCTTCATATTCGGGCTGATCCACGGTTTCGGCTTCGCCAGCGTGCTGCGCGACCTGGGCTTGCCGCAAGGTTCCCTGCTGGCCAGCCTGTTCGGCTTCAACGTGGGCGTGGAAATCGGCCAGCTGGCCATCGTCGCCGCCTTCCTGCCGCTCGCCTGGCTGCTGCGCAAGACGTGGCTGTACCGGCAAGTGCTGACCGTCGGCTCGCTGGCCATCGCCCTGGTCGCTTGCGTGTGGCTGGTGGAGCGGGTGGCCGATATCAAGCTGATTTCAACGTGATGGCCGCCCGATAGCGTTGCTGGACAGCCACTGCCGGGCCACAAGTCCCGGCAATCGGGCTACAATACGAACAATTCTCAATCGCATCAAGGCCTGTGTGTCCTGTGGACCGTGGCATGGAAAGGTTGCATGCTACGCCCCGAACTGGAACTGCATCGGCAAATCGAAGTTCTCTACAGCGACCACCATGGCTGGCTGCAGGGCTGGCTGCGCCGCAAGCTGGGCAACGCCTTCGACGCGGCCGACCTGGCGCACGACACGTATCTGCGCATCCTCGCGCGGGGCCGCGCGCCCGCTCCCGTGGAATCGCGCCAGCACCTGGCGCAGATCGCCAACGGCCTGGTGGTCGACCTGTTCCGCCGCCGGCATATCGAGTCAGCCTACGCGGACGCCATCGCCGCGCAGCCGGAAGCGCTCGTGCCGACGCCGGAAATGCGCGCGCTGATCGTCGAAGCGCTGATGGAAATCGACGCCATCCTGGCCAGCCTGCCGAACAAGGTGCGCGACGCCTTTTTGCTGTGCAAGCTCGAAGGCATGGCCTACGCCGACATCGCCGCGCGCCTCGACGTTTCCGTCTCGTCCGTGGAAAAATACATCGCCCGCGCGCTGCTGGCCTGCTGCATGGCGCAATGCGCATGAACCCCCAACTGGACAGTGCTCCCATCGCCCCCGCCGTGCTGCAGCGCGCCGCCGAGTGGATGGCGCGGCTATGGGCGGAAGACGCCAGCGCGGCCGATGCCGACGCCTGCGCCGCCTGGCGCGCCGCCCACCCCGAGCACGAACGGGCCTGGGCCCGGCTGCAACGCTTCGCCCGCCAATTCGAGGCCCTGCCCCGCGAGGTGGCACGCGGTGCGCTGGCGCCGGCCCAGCGCCATGCCGCCGGCCGCCGGCGCGCCTTGCAGCTGCTGGGATTGATCGCGGCGGGCGGCGGCACGGCCCTGCTGGCGCACGAATCGGGCCTGTGGCAGCGCGCGGCCAGCGATTACCGCACGGCTGTGGGCGAGACGCGCGCCATCGTGCTGGCCGACGGCACGCAGGTGGTGCTGGACACGGCCAGCGCCATCGACGTGGCATACAGCGCCGGCGAACGGCGCATCGTGCTGCGCGCGGGGGCCATCCTCGTCACCAGCACGCACGAAACGGCACCTGTCTACCGTCCGCTGCTGGTGGCGACGCCGCAAGGCACGGCCACGGCGCTGGGCACGCGCTTTGGCGTGCGCCTCGATGCCGACGCCAGCAAGGTGGCCGTGTTCCAGGGCGCCGTCGCCCTGCAGCCGCGGCAGGACGGCGCCGCGCCGGTGCACCTGCAGGCGGGCCAGCAGGCCGGCTATACGCGCCGCGCAGTGCAAGACATCGGCAAGGTGGAAGACAGCGCCGCCGCCTGGGCCGATGGCCGCCTGGTGGCCGAACGCATGCCGCTGGGCGAACTGCTGGCCGAGCTGGGACGCTACCGTCACGGCGTGCTGCGCTGCGACGCCTCCATCGCCGGCCTGCGCGTGACGGGCGTGTATTCGCTGCGCGACACGGACCGCTCGCTGGCCAACCTGGCCCTGAGCCTGCCCGTGCAGCTGCGCTACCGCACGCGCTACTGGGTCAGCGTGGGGCCGCGCCAGGCATCCTGAAAAATATAGGCAAAATAAATGAAAAAACCTTGAGGGTTTTGGCTTTTCGTTCGGAATACGGGAAGAACCGATTTTTTCCTTCCACTTTCCAAGGATCTGCACCATGCCCCCTCGCCCGACCGCACCCACGCTGCGTCCATTTCCCCTCGCCGTCGCCATCCAGGCCCTGTTCCTGGCTGGCGCCGCCATGGGCGCCGTGGCCGTCACGGCCCCTGCCGCCCACGCGCAAACGCTTGAGAATGCGCAAGCCAAGCGCCCCTACGCGATCCCCGCCGGGCCGCTGGAGCGGGCCTTGACCGCGTTCGCCAGCGCGGCCGGCGTGGAACTGTCGGCCGACGCGGCCCTCTTGCAGGGCAAGCGCAGCGGCGGCCTGGCGGGCAGCTATACCGTGCGCCAGGGCTTCGACGAACTGCTGCGCGGCCAGGGCGTGCGCGTCGTGGCGGGCGCCAACGGCGCCTATGCGCTGCGGGCGGACGCCTCGGCAACGCCATTGCCGGCGCCGGCAAGCGCACAGGCGGCGCAGGCCAGCGCCACCCTGCCCGCCATCACCATCAATGCCACGGCCGAACGCGAAACGGCGACGGGCCCCGTGCGCGGCTACGTGGCGCGGCGCGCCGCCTCGGCCACCAAGATGGATACGGCCTTAAATGAAAACCCGCAATCCGTGTCCGTCGTCACGGCCGATGAAATCAGCGACCGCAACGCCGAATCGCTCGACGAGACCCTGCGCTACACGGCGGGCGTGACGCCAAACCAGCGCCCGCTGGGCAGCGACGATTCCTCGCTGCTGCGCGGCTTCACCATCGAAACGAACGGCATCCTGCAAGATGGCTTGCGCAATTCGGGCCGCACGTTTGGCGCCTCCATCGAGCCGTATGGCCTGGAACGCCTGGAAGTGCTGCGCGGCCCCGCCTCCGTGCTGTACGGGCAGATTCCGCCGGGCGGCATGGTCAACGCCGTCAGCAAGCGTCCCAGCGCGGACGCCGTGCGCGAAGTGGGCATCGAGTACGGCAGCTACCAGCGCCGCCAGCTGAAAGCCGACGTTGGCGGCACGCTCGACGCGCCGGGCGCCTGGACTTGGCGGGTCGTCATGCTGGGCCGCCAAGCGGACACGCGGTTGGATCGCGACCGCGACAACCGCCTGTACTTCGCTCCGTCCCTCACTTGGCAGGCAGGACCGGCCACGCGTTTGACCCTCCTGGCCCGCTACGAGCAGGACAACCAGCAATACGCGTTTCCCAACCAGCTGCTGGCGCCGGGCCCGCGCGGCCAGGTCGACCCCGGTGTCAACCTGATGGGCGACGACAACCGCTTCAAGCGCCGCAATACCATGCTGGGCTACGAGTTCGAGCATGCGTTCAACGATACGTGGTCGCTGCGCCAGAACCTGCGCTACACGCACCTGAAGAACGACCGCACGGACATGTTCCCCCTGGGCTTGAATGACGATGGCACGGTGAAGCGCTATTTCATGCCCGTCGATACGGCGTCGAAAAGCCTGTTCGCCGATACCCAGCTGCAGGCGCGCTTCGCCACGGGCAGCCTGGCGCACCAGGTGCTGCTGGGCGTCGATTACGCGAACATCCGCAACACGGACGAATACCGCCACCAGCAGGGCTTTATCGAGCCGATCGACCTGTACCAGCCCGTGTATGGCAAGCAGCCCCTGGTCCCGGCCAAGTCGCCGACCCGCGCGGACGCACCGTCGCGCCAACTGGGCCTGTATGCGCAGGATCAAATCAAATGGGACCGCTGGGTCGTGACGGCGGGCCTGCGCCGCGACAAGGCGACGCAATCGCGCGACGTCACCGACCTCCATGCCGGCAGCGTGAAAGCGGACTACCACCAGTCGCCGTCGGCCACCACGGGCCGCGTGGGCGCCGTCTACCTGTTCGATGGCGGCTGGGCGCCGTATGTCAGCTACGCCACCTCGTTCTCGCCCGAACTGGGCATCACGGCCAACGGCGACGCCCTGAAGCCGTCGCGCGGCAAGCAATTCGAGGCTGGAGTGCGCTACGAACCCGCGGGCCAGCGCGCCAGCTACACGGCCGCCGTCTTCGACCTGGTGCGCGACAACGTCACCACCTCCGACATCGGCAACCCGGGCAGCCTGCTGCAGACGGGGCAAGTGGGCTCGCGCGGCCTGGAACTGGAAGCGCGCACGGAGTTCGCCAGCCGTCTGAGCCTGATCGCGCAATACACCTACCTCGATACGGAGGTCAGGAAAAGCAATAACGGCGACCTTGGCTTGCAGCAGTCGGGCGCGCCGCGCCACAGCGCCTCGGCCTGGGCGCGCCAGGCGTTCAACCTGGGCACGGCCTTGCCCGCGTATGCGGCGCTGGGCATGCGCTTTCTCGGCGCCATGCGCTCGAACTCCGACGGCGACAATCTGAACATCCGCAATGGCGGCCTGACGCAGTGGGATGCGGCGCTGGGCGTGTCGCGCGGGCCGTGGCAGTTTTCCCTCAACGTCAACAATGTGCTCGACAAGCAGACCCTGTACGACTGCGGCTACCTGCCGGGCCTGTGCTACCGCAATGCCGAACGCACGGCCAACGTCAGCGCGATGTACAGGTTCTGATGCCATCGCTGCACATGCGCCCCGCACTGGCGGCGCTGCACCGCTACGCGGGCCTGCTGATGGCCGGCTTCCTCATCGTGGCCGGCGTCACGGGCAGCGCGCTCGCATGGAAGGATGAACTGGAAGCGGCCATGCTGCCCGCCGTCTTCCGCGCAGCGCCGCCAACGCCGGGCGCGGCGCCGCTCGACGCCCTGCTGCTGCGCGAGTCCGTCGCTACGCGCTTTCCCCAGGCGAACGTCACGTACGCGCCCCTGTCCGCGCCGCCCGGCCGCAGCATGGTGTTCTACCTGCGCCCGGCGGACTCCGCGCCGCTGGCCAGCGACGAAGTGTTTGTCGATCCCTACACGGGCGCCGTGCTGGGCCAGCGTCGCTGGGGCGCGATAAGCCAGGGCGCCATCAACCTGC
Organism: Janthinobacterium sp. SUN033; assembly: GCF_030397595.1. Lineage (NCBI taxonomy): Bacteria > Pseudomonadati > Pseudomonadota > Betaproteobacteria > Burkholderiales > Oxalobacteraceae > Janthinobacterium > Janthinobacterium sp. SUN033. The sequence continues at coordinate 868,983 of NZ_JAPQNV010000001.1, read as the reverse complement.
TGCCCTTCATCGAGCGCCTGCATTACGCGCTGGCGCTGGGCGACACGGGCTTGCTCATCTTCGGCCTGGTCGCCATCGTGTGGACGGTCGATTGCTTCATCGGCGCCGCCCTGACCTTCCCCGCGCGCCTGAAAAAACGCTCGCCGGGCGGCAAACCGTGGCTGCGGCGCTGGCGCCCGTCCTGGCTGCTGCGCCGCCACGGCGGCAGCTATAAACTGGTATTCGACCTGCACCGCGCGGGCGGCCTGTGGCTGTGGGCCATGCTGCTGGTGTTTGCCTGGAGCGGCGTCGCCTTCAACCTGTACGGCGTGTATGCGGCCGTGATGCAGCCGCTGTTCCCGCACCAGGGGGCCGAGGAAGCGGTGGCGCGGCACACGCCGTCGCCGGGCCCGCACCTGGACTGGCCGGCCGCGCGCACGCAGGGGCGCCTGTTGATGCACGCGCTGGCGCAGCGGCACGCGTTCGCCATCGTCGAGGAAAACGCGCTGTCCTACGAACGCGCGCTGGGCGTGTACAGCTACAACGTGCGCAGCAGCCGCGACGTGCGCGCCCACAAGGGCCTCACCACCGTCTTCTTCGACGCGGCCAGCGGCCGGCAACTGGCCGCGTGGCTGCCCACGGGCGCGGCCAGCGGCGACACCATCCGCAGCTGGATCAGCGCCCTGCACATGGCCTCGATGTGGGGCTGGCCTTTTAAGATGTTCATCTGCGCCATGGGCGTGCTGGTGGCCGGCTTGAGCGTATCGGGCGTGCTGATCTGGCGCCGCAAGCGCCAGGGGCAAGCCAAAGCCAAAGCCCTCATTCATTAGCGCAGCTAATAAGAGCATGCCGATTCCAACGGCTTATCAATAGGTGGCAGACGCCGTACAGTAGCTCCTGTTAATGACTGAAGGAGCTTGCGATGAACCGCGTCACCCTGAATAACGGCATCACCATGCCCGTCGCCGGCTACGGCGTCTTCCAGATTCCCGACCCCGCCGAATGCGAGCGCAGCGTCATCGACGCCATCGCCGCCGGCTACCGCCTGATCGACACGGCCGCTTCCTACCTGAACGAAGCGGCCGTCGGCCAGGGCATCGCCCGCAGCGGCGTCGCGCGCGAGGAACTGTTCGTCACCAGCAAGCTGTGGGTGCAGGACACGGGCTACGAGCGCACGGCACAGGCCATCGAGCAGTCGCTGCAGCGTCTGCAGCTCGATTACCTGGACTTGTTCCTGATCCACCAGCCGTTCGGCGACGTACACGGATCGTGGCGCGCCATGCAGGATGCGTATCGCAGCGGCAAGCTGCGCGCCATCGGCGTGAGCAATTTTCATGCGGACCGCTTGATGGACCTCATCGCCTTCAACGACATCGCGCCCGCCGTCAACCAGATCGAGATCAACCCCTTCCACCAGCAGGCGGACAGCGTGGCCTTCATGCTCGAGCACGGCGTGCAGCCGCAGGCGTGGGCGCCATTCGCCGAGGGCCGCAACAACCTGTTCCACAATGAATTGCTGCTGGGCATCGCTGGCAAGCACGGCAAGTCCGTCGGCCAGGTCGTCCTGCGCTGGCTGACGCACCGGGGCATCGCCGTGCTGGCCAAGACCGTGCGCCGCGAGCGCATGGCGGAAAACCTGGAAATTGACGATTTCGACCTGGACGAAGCGGACATGGCCGCCATCGCCACCCTGGAAACGGGCAGCAGCAGCTTCTTTTCGCACCGCGACCCGGCCATCGTCCAGTGGATGGCGGCACGCAAGCTCGATATCTGAAGGGATAGCTTCATGACAAGCAAACACGACACGCCCACGGACCGTCGCGACTTCCTGCTGGCGGCGGGCGGCCTGGCCGCCGCACCGTTGATCGGCCAGGCGCAGGACCGGACGGTGCAGGCAACGGTGGCGAACCGCCGCAAGCTGGGCCAGCTGGAAGTATCGAGCCTGGGCCTGGGCGTGCAAAACATGAGCCGCACCTACCAGACGACGATCCCCAGCCGCCCGGAGATGCACAGGATCATCCGCACGGCGTTCGAGCGGGGCGTCACCTTGTTTGACGCGGCCGAGGCGTACGGACCGCACGAGGTGGAGCGGATACTGGGCGTAGGCGTGGCGCCGTTTCGCAACGACATCGTCATCGCCACCAAGTTCGGCTGGGACATCGACCAGCAGACGGGCCAGCGCCGTCCGGGCTTGAACAGCCGCCCCGCGCACATCAAGCTGGCCGTCGAAGGCATGCTGCAACGCCTGCGCACGGACCGCATCGACTTGCTGTACCAGCACCGGGTCGACCCGCAAGTGCCGATCGAGGACGTGGCCGGCGCCGTGCGGGACCTCATGAAAGAAGGCAAGGTGCTGCACTGGGGCTTGTCCGAGATGGGATTATCAACGCTGCGGCGCGCCCATGCCGCCCTGCCCGTTTCCGCCGTGCAAAGCGAATACTCGATGCTGTGGCGCGGGCCGGAAGATGGCGTGCTGGCCCTGTGCGAGGAACTGGGCATCGGCTTCGTGCCGTGGAGCCCGCTGGGCGTGGGCTTCCTGGCAGGCGCCATCGACGCGAAGACCCGCTTTGCCGACGGCGACATCCGCCAGCTCGAATCGCGTTTTTCACCGGAAAACCTGCCGCACAACCTGGCGCTGGTGGCCCTGGTGAATAGCTGGGCCACGCGCAAGCAGGTGACACCGGCGCAGATCGCCCTGGCCTGGCTGATGGCGCAGCGGCCGTGGATCGTGCCGATTCCCGGCACCACGCAGATGGCGCACCTGCTGGACAATATCGGTGCGGCGCACGTGCGGTTGACGTCGGGAGAAGTAGCCGAGCTGAACCAGGCTGTCGCGGCCATTCCTATCCGGGGCGCGCGCCTGCCCGACGCCGTGCTGGCCTATTCGGGCGTGGAAGCGCCCCTCAGGGAAAAGTGATGAAGGTCTGCGGCACGGCGTCAGTCAGCCACACGCCGTTGTCGGACACATAAAACACGTGGCCCTGCGCCTGCATGGCGGCCGCATCCACCGTCAGCACGACGGGCTTGCCGTGGCGCGCGCCCACGGCGACGGCCGTTTCGCGGCTGGACGACAGGTGCACGTGGTTGCGCGATCCCGGCAACAAACCGCCGGCACGAATCGCTTCGACAAAGCGGCTGGCCGTGCCGTGGTACAGCATGGCAGGCGGCGTGGCGGGCGGCAGAGCGATATCGACGGCGGCCAGGGAATGGCCCTGGTTGGCGCGGATGCGCAAGCCGTCGGCACTGATGGCGTAGCGCGTCTTGCTGTCGCGCGCCACCACGTCATCCAATTGTTCACGGGAAAGGCGGCGGCCATGCCGGGCCGATTGCGCCAGCAGCTGGCCGATGTCGGCCCAGCCGTTGCTATCGAGCGCGAGGCCGATTTTTTCTGGGGCATGGCGCAATATGAGGGAAAGAAATTTACTGGTATTTACTAAATGATCGGTCATGCCCCAGTCTACCGTTATCAGAACGCATATGACAAGGTCAGGCGTACGGAACGGGGTTCGACCGGATGGAAATGCCGGTCGTTCACCCCGTCCGCCGCCTCGCCAGGCAGGCGCGACGCATAGTAATAATCGATATCGCTGGCGCGCTTGTCAAACAGGTTGAACACGTCGAGCGACAGCCGCGTCTTGCGGTTGAGCTGGTACGCCAGGCGCGCATATGCCAGTGTAGTCGAAGCGGAGCGCACGCTATTGTCCTCGATCAAGGGACGGGGGCCGAAATAGCGCAATTGAAAAGCGCCCGACCACGGGCCCTGGTCCGTCACCGTCACGCCGAACGAAGCCACCTTGTCGATGGCGCCGGGGATGTGGTTGCCCGCCGGATCGTTTTGCGTATAGCGCGAGCGCGAAGCGGCCAGGTCCAGGTCGAACAGCAGCCACGGCGCGGCGATGTAATGGTTGTTCCACTCGATGCCGTGGCGATGGCTGGCGCGGCTCGCTTCCGTCTCGCCCGCGTCGCCGACGAACAGCAGTTCCGACGCGATATCGAGGCGCCACAGGGCCAGCGAACTTTGCAGGCCCGGCAGCCATTCCGTGCGCGCACCCAGTTCCACGCCTTTCGTCGGCACCAGGGGCGTCACGGGCGTGGCAGCTTGCCCGTCAGGCAGGCGCGTCTGCGTCGTGCCCCGTGCATCGTTGCTATGAAAACCTTTGCCATAGTTCACGAAGAATTCCGTCTTGCTCCACGGACCAAGAATCAGGGACAGCTTGGGCGACACCACGTGGTCGTTCGCCGCGCCGCTGTTGCCAGCTATGCTGCTGGCCACATTGAAACGGTAGGCGTCGTAGCGCAAGCCCGCCACAGAACGCAGCCACGGCAGCCATTGCACGGTGTTTTCGCCGTACAGGCCGATGCTGGCTTCGCGCACGCTGTCTTCGCGCACCGGACTCTGCCGTACCCGATCCACCGTGTTGTACAGGCCCACGGGCGACAAGCGGTCGTAGCGGGCCTGCACGCCAACCTTGTTGCGCATGGGCAGTCCCGCCAGCTCCGTACTCCAGCTTTCGGCCGCGTTCACGCCCGCCACCGTGCGCCGCTCGCTTTGCTGGAACTGGTCGCCGGCGGCCGGATTGGCGAGGAAATAGGTGAAATCGCTGTTCAGCTCCAGTTGCGAGCGGATCAGGTAAGCATCCAGTTCGAACAGCCCCTTCTCCGTGCGCTTGCGCATGGCGTACGACAGGCTGTAGCGCGACGTGTCGCCGCCGTCGCTGGGCGCCAGTGAGCCGAAACGGCCGATCTGGCCCGACGCCACGGCGCGCAGCGGCACCTGGTCCGTGGCATTCCAGCTGTTCTTGTACGCCATGCCCGTCACGCTGAAGCCGTCGTCCGGCGTGCCCTGGCTGTAGCGCAGCACGCCGCTATATTTGCGCACGTTTTCCGGCACGTCCCAGGGACCGTTGTTGCGGTTCACTTCCAGGCCATACAGCAAGGTGCCCGGCCCGGCAGCGACTGAATCGGCGACGACGCCGCGCACATAGCCATGCTGGCCGACGGATACGCTGGCCTGGCCTTGCGGCAATTTGTCGGCCAGACGGATGCGGGCGCTGCCTGCCGAGGAAAAATCGCCTTCGCCGGCGAAATACGGCCCCTTCTTGTAATCGATGCGCTGCACCAGTTCGGGAATGAGGAAATTGAGGTCGGAATAGCCTTGCCCATGCGCATGCGTGCGCATGTTGACAGGCATGCCGTCGACGTAGGTGGCAAAATCCGTGCCATGGTCGAGGTTAAAGCCGCGCAGGAAATACTGGTTGGCCTTGCCGTCACCGCTGTGCTGGGTGACGATCAGTCCCGGCACGAATTCCAGCAACTCGCCCGTGCGCAAGGCGGGCCGGTTGACGATCAGTTCATTGGTGATGACGCCCTGGCTGGCCGCGTCCGACGTGCCGACGGCGTTGTCATAGTGGCCCGTCACGCGCACGGTGCGCGACGCGTCGGCCCCTGTGGCCCCGTCGGCCGGAACTTGCGCCGCCACTTGGCGCCCCATGCCCAACAATGCCAGTGCACAAGCTGCCACCAGTTTGCGTTTTCTCAATAGCATCGCGTCTCCAGTTTTTATGATGTCAGTACGGGCTCCTGCTGGCTATATATACGCGGTGGATGGGCGCCTGGATTCAGCCTTTTCAAGGAGCGAGCGTGAACCTGAACGACAGCACCGGCAAGGCAGGCAGTCCCCCTTCCGACGTGCGCAAGCGCGACGTGCTGCCGTATATCCTGCTGTTCATCCTGCTGGCGGGGCTGCTGGCCGTGCTGGCGGGCGCCCTGTTGCCGCCCTACTACCATGCCGTGCCGGCCCTGCTGTGGAGCCTGGGCTTTTGCGTCAGCGGCATGCTGCTGGGATTCCTGTTCGGCATACCGCGCACCCTGCCCTCGGGCACCGTCAACATGGCGCCGCACGACGAGCGCAGCAATGGCAAGGACCGCGCCACGGACGAGCCGCCGGCCGCCGGGGCCGATGCGGCGACGGGCAACGCCAGCAATACCCTGTTCCTGGGCACGCCCACGCCCATGGAAATCAATTCGAATCTGGTGGAAGTTTCGGACTGGCTGACGAAAATCATCGTCGGCGTGGGCTTGATCGAACTCAAAAGCCTGCCCGGCAGCGCGCGCAACATGGCCGCCTTCATCGCACCGAGCCTGGACACGGACACGCCCACAGCCATGGCCGTCGTGGGCGGCATCATGCTGTTCTTTTCCGTGCATGGTTTTCTGATCGGCTACCTGCTCACGCGTATTTACCTGTCCATCATGATCAAGCGGGCCGACAGCATGGTCAAGAACGAATCCGTGCGCCTGCAAAGCGGCAAGGAAATCGAAGTGGCGGAACTGAGCCGTTTGCAGCAGAAATCGCTGGAGGACATGCAGGAAGCCGTGACGCAGCTGTTGCTGGCCCATCCGCCGTGCGAGGGCGCGGCCGTCACGGCCCTGGCCGGCATGCCTGCGGAGAAAAAACCCGCCAGCCTGGTGCTGTGGCTGGACGACCATCCGCGCAACAATACCTTGCTGGTGGAACAGCTGGAACGGGAAAACATCAAGGTGGACCAGGCGGTCTCGACGCGGCAGGCGCTGTCCATGCTGCAACAAAAGCCCTATGCGCTGCTCATCACGGACATGGCGCGGGTGGAAAACCGCCGGCGCATCAAGGATGCGGGCATACGCACGGTGCGCGAAGTGCAGCAAGCCCAGCCCGGACTGCCCATCATCGTGTATTGCAGCAAAGATACGATCGCCAGCTACGGCACGGAAGCGGAAGCGGCCGGCGCACGCTTCATCACCACCTCGGGCACCAGCCTGCTGGCCAGCGTCAACAAGCTATTGCATGAGGAACGGGGGGATGGCGCTCAGTCTTCCACGCAGTAACAGTAACTGCCCACGTAATGCAGCGAACTGCGCTGCGGGTGCGCCAGCTGATTCGGCGCAAACACGCACACGCTGGCATCGGCCAGCACGCCCTGCGCCTGCGCATCCGCGCATGCCTGCGCCAGCCAGCTGTCGCCATACGACGCGCCATCGAGCAGCTGCGCCAGCGGCGCGGCCGACGCCAGCATGGCGCTCTCGAAACAGGCCGGCTCATAGGACGTGAGGCCCGTTTCCATGAAGAATGGCGACGGTACGGCATCGCCGTCTTCCGTGTACGTGGGCGACAGATAAGCCTGCAGCGCTTCCCAGCTGGGAAAGCGCCCGTTGCAGGCAAATACGTGGACGATGGGCACGCTGTCGGACACGCTTACAGCTTCTCCATCTTTTGCCGCACGGCCGGCGCCGTCGAAGCCGTCGGCGCCAGTTCCAGATAGGTTTTATAGGCCGCTTTCGCCTTGGCGGCATCGCCGGCCTTGGCATACGCGTCGCCCAGGTTCAGGTAGGCAATGGCGCGCGACGGGTCCATTTTGACCGTGTTTTCAAACCAGCGGGCCGCTTCGCGGTATTTTTCCTGCTTGTAGAAGACAAAGCCCAGGTTGTTCGCCGCCAGCGCAAAGTCGGGGCGCAATTTCAGCGCTTCCGTAAATTGCGCTTCCGCCGCCGCATACTGTTTCTCCTTGTACAGCTGCAAGCCCCGGTCGTTGGCCCGTTGCGCCAGCTGGCGCGTGGACGACGGCACGGCGCCAGGCGTGACGATCTTCTGTTCGCCGCCCTGCAAATCCTTCACCGTGACGCTGGCCGCTGCCGGTTTGGCGTCCAGCTTGCTGTTCAGGGCAATGGCTTCCGTCGACAGCTGCGTCGTGTTCGGGCTGAGGAATTCTGTCTCGCCCGGCAATTCAAAGACGAAATCGCCCCCTTCCGAGCCAGGCAGGCTGCCAAACGCAGGGGTCTGGTTCGAGACGCTGGACACGGCCGGCGCCACATAGGCGGCCAGTTCCGTGGCCGTGATGAGGCCGTCGCCATTCAGGTCGCCCTTGCCCGCCAAGCCTTGCAGCAAGGTCCACGTGAACACGGAGTGGCCGTTCGGTCCGCCATCGGCCACCAGCTGGTCGCCGCCGCCCGCCGTCAGCATTTGCCGGCCGATGCGCTTGGCGTTGTCGCGCAAGAACGAGCTGGAACCGGCGCCGCGCGTCAGGCCCAGGCCGCTGTAGCAGGCATCCATGACGAAGAACGCATGCTTGGCCGTCAGCGATTCCGCGATATTCTGGATTTCCGTCATTGGAATCGCATCCGTGGCAAATTGCGCCGGGTCGGAATCGACGGGCACGATGTAGCCGAGGTCGCGTCCGGAACTGAGCTTGCGCGTGGCGCCATGGCCCGCGAAAAAGACGAAGATGCGGTCATTCTTTTGCACGCCGCCATGCGCCAGCTTGTCGTGGAAGGCGGCCAGGATATTGTTGCGCGTCGCTTCGCCATTTTTCAGGGTCACGACACGCTCGGGCGCGAACGCGAATTTCTCGATCAGCGTCTCGCGGATGCCTTGCGCATCGCGCACCGCATATTGCAATTTCGGCCATTTCGCGTAATCGTCGATGCCGATCACGACGGCCCAGGAATTGGCGTAACCGGTGGTGACGGGCACCTTTTCCGGCGCCGGGGCCGTGCTTTTCGCGACCTGGAAGCTCGTGCCATCCCAGCCCGCGAATTGATAGCCTTCGGCAATCAGCTTGTCGAGCACGGCCGGCAAGGCTTTCACCGTGCGTTCGTGGATGTCGTGGAACAGGACGATGCCCCGTCCCGCTTTGTCGACGGATGCCAGCACGCGATTGGTGATCGAGCTGGGCACGGGGTCGGCCCAGTCCAGCGAATCGATATTCCACATCACGGATTTCAAATGCGCATCGGCCAGCGCGGCCATACCTTCGCTGTTGCGCGCACCATACGGAAAGCGGAACAGCGCGGCCCGCTCGGGGCTGATGGCCTTCAACAGCGTATCGGTGCCGAGGATTTCGCCTTTCAGCTTGTCGCCTGTCTGTTTCGACAATTGTGCGTGGCTGAAACTGTGGTTGCCCACGGCATAGCCTTCTTTCATCAGCTTGCGGCTCACTTCCGCGCCCGCGCCCAGCTTGGCGTGGCCTTCCGCGTCCAGACTGCCCAGGTTGCGGCCCACGTTGAAGAACACGGCCGGCACGCCATACTGTTTCAGGATGGCGCTGATTTCTTCCGTGTAGCGGCGGTGCGGGCCGTCGTCGAAGGTCAGCACGATGGTTTTCTTCGGCAAGCCGAGGCCGAAGATTTCCGCTTCGTCCTTCTTGGGTGCGGGCTTGGCTTCGGGCACGGAGCCAGCCGGCGGTGTTGCATAGGGCACGACGATGCCGTTTTCCTTGAGAATCTGTTCGCGGCTGTAGAGTTTTTTCAGCTGCGCCACGTAATCGTCCCACCGTTCACGCTTGAGTTCGATGGCGCGCTGGCCCAGGTTGCCGAAGATTTGCCGGATTTCCTTCTCGTAGTTGCGCTCGATCTCGCCCAGCGCGTCGAGGTCTTCGGAAATGCGCTTGTGCAGCTTGATCGCGGGCAGGGACGAATCCTTGGCCACGTCGGCCAGCATGCTTTGCAGCAGTTCGCGGAACGCCAGGCGGTCCGCGTCGTACAGGCCGGGATCGGATTCGATATAGGTCAATAAACTGTCGAGCGCCTCGAAGCGGCCCGGATTGGTGGGCGCCGTCAATTGATCCAGCACAAGATCGAGCCTGGCGATGCGCTCCTGGTTTTCATGGAACAGCGCCTGCCCCACTTTGCGGGCTTCATCGCGCGCCCCTTCGGGCAGAGTTTGCTCGTCGGCCAGCAACACGATAATCTTGCGGAAATTACCCAGCAATTCGCGGAATTGGGCGGCCACGGCGGCCGTGTCGACGGTCGATTGGGGAGCGGCGGCCGGATTGCCCGCGGCGGGAGCGCCCGGCGTGGCCGTAGCGGCGGGACGGGTGTACGTATAAATGCCGGCCCCAGCGGCGAGTGCCACGACAACGGTGGCGGCGATCTTGATCGGCTTGGAAGTCACAGGCTTGTCATTCCCTTCACATACTATGCATAGCATTCAGATGGCGCGGATGCGCAAGATGCATAATTGTAAAGCACGCTTGGCACAAGCTCAGCCCGCACACATGAATTTCGGCAATAATATGGCTGTAAATATGACAACCAAGCTCCATCGAGCATAAAAACGGAAAAGACGATGCACAAGAAACTCTGCGCAGCCGCGCTGATGCTGGGCGTGGCCCTGATGCTGCTGCAACTGCGCGCACATGCGGGCGACGACGTGATCAACGTGGCGGGACGCGTATGCCTGCCCCATTGAGCCACGTCCCGCGCTGACGCTACACCTTGGCCGGTTCCCAGTAATTGGCCAGCCCCAGCTTTTTCAAGCCGGCCGCGACGAAACGCGGCTCCAGCAATTCTTCCGCCGTCAACGGTTGCCGGATCAGCTTTTGTTCCTGCGCAAACGCCAGCACCCGGCGGTAATGGCGGTACACGGCGTCGTCATACAGGGGCGACCAGCGCTCCTTCCACTGCAAGCCCGGATCATCGTAGCTGCGCCGCACCACGCTGTCGGGCGTGCCGTTGCGCGTGCCATCCTTGATGATCGCTTCGCGGTTGCCGTCGAGCGCCGCCCAGTGCTGGGCCCGCAGCCAGGCCGTGGCCACGAGTTCCGCGATGTCGGGATGGGCTTGCGTAAAATCGCGCCGCGCCCACAGTTCCGCGCGCATTTTACGCTCGGGTAAGCCCTTGCTGGACCAGATGATGCGGCCGATGCCCTTGTCTTCCAGCGGATAGCCATTGATCATGAACAAGGCGTCGACGGCGCCCGTGGCCAGCGCAGCCGTGCCCGGTTTGAGATCCATATTAATCAGGCGGAAATCCGTGGGCGACATGCGCTGGTCGGCGATCAGCTGGCGCAAGCCCAGTTCCCACGGCCGGCCCCGGTGCACGCTGATGCGCTTGCCTTTCAGCTCGGCCAGCGACGTGGCGCGCGAACCGGTGGGCACGAGCAGGAACTGGTCCGTACCCCTCCCCGCAGGCACGATCACCTGCGTGCGCACGCCGCCCGCGTTGAGTATGACGGACGGCAAGTCGCCATACGCGGCCATGTCGATGCGTCCGCTGGCGAACGCTTCATTCATCGTGGCGCCCGTGTCGCCCGTGACGGGCAGCCATTCCAGCCGCACGCCCCGCTGCTTCAGTTCGCGCGCCAGCCAGCCTTCCTGCTGCACCCGGTAAGCGATGCCGCCCAGTTCCGCCTTGCCATTCTCTGCAAAACCCGTCGAGGCGATGCGCAGGGCCGCCGGCGGCGCCCCCGCCTTCGCCGCCGACACTGCCTGTCCCGCCAGGGGCAGCAGCGCCAGCCCGCCCATCACCGTGCGTCGCCGCATCGCATTCTCCTCATCATCAAGCATGGCCACTGTTGACGTACTTCCCGCTCAAGCCGCCCGGCGCGCGTGCGCCAGCGCCGCTTCGAAAGGACGGGGGTCGATCCACGCGCGCACGTCGACCTTGCTGGGCAGGAAGTTCCAGCGGAACAGGAAATCGCTGAAATCCTGCAAGCCCGCGATCGACGTTTCCGCCAGGTCCGTGTCCAGGCGCAGATGCGCATCCTTGCCGTAGGCCACTTGCACCCAGTGCTCGCTGGCATTCGATTCGCGCGCGAGGAAACGGCGCGTCTCGTCCGCATGGCCGCGCGCCCACGCTTCGGCCCGCAGCACCTGGTCGACCAGGGTGACGGCGGAAGCAAAATGGTTGTCCAGCAAGTGCGCATCCACGCTCAGGGTGCGCGGCGTGCCGTTGTTGGCGCGGATCAAGGGTTCCGGGTGGATGCCCGTGTCGATCACCGTATGCAAGCCGAACTGCTGCGCCAGCTGGGCGGCCGACGCGCCTTTCAGGAAGATGGCGTCCACCTCGCCCCGCAAGAGGCCCAGCAATTCCGGGCTTTGCCCGCCGCGCCGGGCGCCGCTGAACAGATTCGTCGCCGCGCCCTTTTCCGGCGCCGCCTCACTCTGGCCCGTATTGACCACATAATCGACCAGTTCCACGTCCGCCACGGCCAGCCCTTCCAGGCTCAGCGCATTTTCCAGCCCCCGCAAGGCTTGCGCGCGCGCAAAGTCGATCTGCGCCTTGCTCCACAATGGCAAGCCGAAGCGCCGGCCCTTCAAGTCGCGCACCGTCTGGATGCCGCTGCCGGGCAAGGTCAATATCAGCTGCGTCTCGTCCGACCACGACAGGCCGATCACGCGGGTGTCGCGCCCCGCCGCGCGCGCCCACAGGGCGGGAATATTGCCGCCGTGACGCACGGAGTTCTGCAGGGTATGGTCGAAATGCGATTCGCGCACGGCTTCCTGGTCCGATTCGCGCAGCGAGCGCAAGCCGGTGCCGTCGGCGCGCAAGGCTTCTTCCAGCCAGCCTTGCTGCAGGGCTATCCCCAGGCCCGTGGGGACGGGGCAGCGCGTGTACCACAGGGTGTCGAGTGCGTTGCTATTGCTCATCTTGTATCTCCAGGTTGATGGATATCAAAAAAACTACAGCGCCATCCTGCGCGCCCATTCATTGCCATCCCACGAGCTGCTGGGGTGTTCTTCCCGCGCCACGGGCGCGTGCGATTCGTCGAGGTCGCTGAAATCCGCATGCAAGCCGTCGCGGATGGCGACAAAGCCGGCCGAGCCGCGCTGGCGCGGGTGGGCCAGCGGCACGTCCTGCACCCGCCGCACCTTGCCGGGACGCGCATCGAGCACGACGATGCGGTCGGCCAGGTAGACGGCTTCATCGATGTCATGCGTGACCATCACCATGGTGATGCCCTCGTCCTGCCACAGGCGGCGCAGCTCTTGCTGCAGGCGCAAGCGGGTCAGCGCGTCGAGCGCGCCCAGCGGTTCGTCCAGCAGCAGCACGTCGGGCCGCCCGACGAGGGCGCGGGCAATCGCCGCCCGCTGCGACATGCCGCCAGATAACTGATGCGGATAGGCATCCGCATAGCCATCGAGGCCCACGCGCGTGATTTCCGCCGCCACGCGGGCTTCGCGCTCGGCCAGCGGCACCTTGGTATTGCTGAAAGCCACGGCCACGTTTTGCTGCACCGTCAGCCAGGGGAACAGGCGGTGATCTTGGAACACGAGGCCCCGGCGCAAATCCGTGCCACGGATAGGCACGCCATCGTGCAGCAGCAAGCCCGTGTAATCCGTGTCCAGGCCCGCCAGCAGGCGCAGCAGGGTTGATTTACCGCAACCTGAGGCGCCCACGATGGCGACGAATTCGCCTGGCGCGATGGTCAGCGAAATATCGTCGAGCACGGGCAGCGGCGCGCCTTTCAGGGAAAACGACTTGCTCACGTGCTGCACTTGCAAGCCGCCGCTCAGGTGCTGCTGTTGCGGCGACAAGGCCGATGGGGAAACAAAATCATTCATGGCGCACTCTCTGCGGTGGGGGCGAGGGAAGGAATGGCAGCGGGCGGCGAGCGGCGCAGCCAGCGGCTGCCGTGGAAAACCAGCCAGGCGGCCAACCAGGGAAATAGCCAGATCAGGAACACATTGCGCAAGCCCGTCAAGTCGGCCAGGCGGCCCGCCGCCAGCGCGCCGGCCGTGCCGCCCACCATGCCGAACAGGGTCAGATGGGCGGAAACGCGGGCCTTGTCGACGGGCGCGCGGGCGATATTGTCCGTATTGACGAGGTTATTCACGCCCAGTCCCAGCCCCAGCAGCACGGAGGCACCCAGGTAGGCGATGCTGGAAGGCCACAGGCCGAGGATCAGCAAGGCCGCCATGATGGCCAGGTGGGCGCCGCCATATAGTTGCTCGCGGTAGCGGCTGGCCAGCACGAAACGCCCCAGTAACAGCAGCACGAGTACACAGCTCAGTCCCTGCACGGCCATCAGCCAGACGGAGTGGTGAGGAGGCCAGTGCAGCACGCGGATGGCCAGCAAGATGGAAAACACGCCCACGCTGGACGCCGTGAAGCTGGCGAGGATTTCAAACAGATAAGTCACGCGCACGATGGGCAGGCGCAGCAGTTCGCGCAGGCTGGCCGCGCCCGGCAGCGTGGAGTGGCCCGCCTGCTTGCGCGGCGCCGTATTGTCAGGCAACACTTGCCAGCCCAGCACGGCCAGGATGGCGAACATCAGGGCCGAAATCAAAAATCCCGCCTTCAGCCCCAGTTGCGCGATCAGGTAATTGCCGCACAGGGGCCCCAGGAACTGCATGCCGAGTATCAACGTCCCCTTGTACCAGCCCGCCTTGCCCTGCCCCAGTTCCGGCAAGCGCACGAGAAACACGGTGCTCATGGCCACGATGCGCAGGGAAATGCACAGGCCGACGAGAAACATCAGCAAGGCCACCCATTGCCAGCCGGGCAGCCACGGCAGCACGCAAAAGGCCAGCGCCAGGCTCAGGCTGACACCCGCGTACAGATGCTTCGGATTGCCGCGCGACAAGATGTAGCCGGCAGGAATGGTGCCCAGCGCCATGGCCAGGGTTTCCGCGCTGCTGATCGCGGCCAGCTGAAAGTTGCTCACGTGCAAATGCAGTCCCAGCAAGGTGGCCAGCACCTTGTTCATGCCGATGGTCACGCCCGACAGCAGGGTCAGGCCGATAAAGCGCAGCAAGAAGGCGCGTAACTCCCCTTCGCGGGCGCTGACGGCCGCGTCCGGTTGGAATGGCAGGGATTCACTCACTGCTGCGCCCCTTCACCAGCAGGCGCGCGAGGCGCGCAAACGCCACGTTCATCGCCTGCGCCAGCAAGGCGATCACGAGCACGGCCAGCAAGACGACATCCATGCGGCCCGACACTTCGCCATTGAGCAGCAATGAACCCATGCCGGGACCGGCTGAAAACAGCAGCTCGCCGCCCAGGCAAGCGAGCCAGGCGAACGCCAGTGCATGCGTGACACCCGTGACGATGGCCGGCATGGCGCCCGGCAACAAGATCTGGCGCAAGGTCTGCCAGCGCGTCAGGGTCAGCACTTGCCCCACTTCGCGCAAGCGCCCTTCCACCTGGCGCATGCCCGCATAGGTGTTGAGCACGGTAGGATAGAAGGCGGCGATGGCGATCACCAGCAGCTTGGCGCCGTCGCCATTGCCCACCCACAAGCCCAGCAAGGGAATCAGGCCCAGCAACGGTACTTGCCGGATGCCGTGGAACAGGGGGCCGATCAATCGGTCCGCCAGCGGCGACTGCGCCATCAGCGCGCCCGTGATGATGCCGGCGCTGCCGCCCAGCAACAAGCCAGCCAGGGTACGGCCCAGGCTGGCGCACAGGTGCACCCACAGCTCGCCCGTGATCACCAGGTCGCGCAAGCTGTGCGCCAGGTCGCCCAGGGAGACAAAGATATACGCGGCCGCCGCGCCCTGGCCGGACGCCCATTGCCAGGCGCCCAGCAAGGCCAGCGGCAACAGCGCGCCCTTGATGATCTGGATCAAACGTTGTTTCATGTGGCGCCTCCCTTACCATCGCCACTACGTTTCCAGCGCATCAGCCGTGCTTCCAGCGCGTGGCAAGCCCGGTCCAGGCCAAAGCCGATCACGCCCGTCAGCACCACGCCCACCATCACCACGTCGAGGCGGAACATTTGCCGGCCCATTTCCATCATCTGGCCCAAGCCGCTGTCCGCGGCCAGCAATTCCGCGCCCACCAGCACCATCCACGAGCGCGACAGGGCGATGCGCATGCCCGTCAGCGCGGCCGGCACGATGGCCGGCAAGACAATCAGGCGGATGCGCTGCCAGCGCGAAAAGCAATACACTTGCGCCACCTCAAAGTAGCGCTGCGACAGGTTGCGGATGGCGTCATGCACGGCCAGCGCGACGATGAAGAAACTGGCCTTGGCGACAATAAACACTTTAAAACTCTCGCCTATGCCGAACAGCAAGATGAACAAGGGGATCAAGGCGACGGTCGGCAACTGGCGCAAGACATTGAAGGCGGGGTCGACATAGGCGCGCAAGCCAGGGGACAGCCCCAGCACGACGCCAAAGGCCAGGCCGCAGCTGGCGCCCAGGCCGAAGCCGGCCAGCAGGCGGAACAGGCTGATGCCCAGGTGCTGGCCCAGTTCGCCGCTTTCGGCCAGGTCGCGCGCCGTCAGAAGAACTTGCCATGGCGACATCAAGATGTGCGCTGGCATCCACTCGAAGGTGGTGGCGGCCGTCCACAGCAGCAGCAAGGCCAGCGGCGACGCCCACACGGACCAGGGTGAACGGATAAAGCGCTGCAGCAAGGGGACTGAGGCTGCACGCGCTGGCGCGGGGGTGCGCGGCAAGGCGATGGCGCGGGCGATGGAAGTCATGGCGCCCAGTACGTTTGCAGTTTCAGCTGCGCCAGCGCCGTGTTGACGAACTGGGGCGCAAACAGGCTGTCGACTTGCAGGGGCCGCCCGATCAAGCCCGCGCTCTTCGCATATGCGGCCTCGCCCACATAATGCTGGCGCAGGCTGGCCGTAAACAAGGGCGACCAGCGCGCCTGCCACGGCGTGTGGTCGCCCGCCAGTTCGCGCCGCACCACGCTTTCCACCTGGCCCGCAGCCGCCTCCGTGCGTACGTATTCGTCTTCGCCGCCCGCGCCGGCGGCCCGGTGGTGTTCGCGCACATAGGCCGTCACCACCAGCTGGGCCAGCTGCGGCCAGCGTTGCAGGAAGCCGCTGTCGGCCCACAGCTCGGCGCGCATCTTCCAATCCTGCGGCGGCGCCTTGCTCGACCAGATGATCTTGCCGACCTTTTTATCTTCCAGCAAGAAGGCGTCGCTGAGGGTAAAGAAGGCATCCGCGCCGCCCGTCGCCACGGCCGCCGCGCCCGCCTGCGGATTCAGGTTGAGTATCTTGACGTCGCGCAAGGTCATGCCATTCGCTTCCAGCAGGCGCGCGAACGGGTATTCCCACGGCCGGCCACGGTGCAGGGCGATCTTCTTGCCCTTCAAATCCTGGATCGATTTCGCCGTGGAAGCGTTCGGCACCACCAGATAGGTATTGTTGGCGCTGCCGCCGGGCAAGATCAGCCGCGTCTGCAAGCCCGAGGCATTCGCGATAATCGACGGCAAGTCGCCATACTGGGCCAGATCGATCGAATGGTTGGCAAACGCTTCATTGACCTGCGTCGCCACGGAATTGGTGGTGACGGGCACCCATTCCAGCTTCACGCCCAGCTTGCCCAGTTCGGCGGCCAGCCACCCAGTCGATGCCACCTGGGCGGCGGAACCGGCAAACACGGTCTTGCCGGACGGCGCCGTGCGGGCCACGACGGCGATGCGCACGGCGGTCGGCAGCGGATCGGCGGCCGCCGCCATCGCTGGCGCCAGCAGGCTGGCCGCCATGGCGGCGGCGACTGCCTTGCGCCAGCTCAAACGTAAGAATTTCAATGACATTGCGGGCCTGTTCGTGAAAGGGTTACACCAGGTCGGTGGCGGGTAACAAGGACAGCGCGCGCGCCGTGTCGATCAGCTTGCTCATCTTCCATTGCTGCAGCAGCACGCCGGGACCGAAATCGCGCGAACCGCCGATGGCTTCGGCCGCGATCTGGATCTTCGCGCCCTCTTCCAGCAGCAGGATGAACTCGGCCAGCTTCAGCAAGCCCTGTTTGCCCCACACGGTGGCGCCGCCATTCGCTTCCAGGATGGCCGTCGCATGCGTGTTGCGGGCGATTTCACCGAGGATGAAATCGACTTCCGGCTGGCGGCGGTCGATATAGATGGGAATTTCGCGCACCAGCTGGTAGCGCTGCACGGGCACGTAGCGGATCGGCAGGGTGCGGTGCGTCTGCGCCCATGCGCCCAGCGACGGCGAGTGCACGTGCGAGATCGACGTGACCTCCGGCCGCTCGCGGAACAGTTTTAAGTAGCGCGCGCCGCCGTTGTTCGCGTCGCCCGCGAGCACCGTGCCGTCGAGCGCCAGCACGGCCGCCTTCAGGGCTTGGCCGCGGCGGAACGGGCCCGGATCGTTGACCACCACCACCTTGTCGCCGCCCGGCGTGCGCTCGACGAAGCCCACCGTGCCATTGGCCGTCAGGCTGCCCGTCTCGCGCAAGCCGTCGAAGGCGATCTGCGCATCGCGGCGCACCTGCTCCACGAAGGCCAGTTCGGCCGCCGTCAACTCCTGCACCTGTACTTGTTGTGCTTCCGCTTGTGCCACGTCCGTCATGTCATGCTCCATTCGTTGGGGTTGGAATACGGGTCAGTCCTGCCTCTACTTTCGCAAGACGCGTGCCAGCGCCAGCGCGGGGAAAGTGGTGCATGGCTGCTGCCTGCGCAACAGCGGCTGCTGGCGCGGCAGCAGCACCGTCCGCACGCGCTGTCGGCCAGCCAGCAAGCGGCGCGGGCACGTTTCCTGCACGGTTCCAGGCTTCCACCACCACGAAGGAATCCCATGACTACCGCACCATCCCCCGCCGCCGATACCGTCTGGTTCACCCGCTGCCCCGTGCCCACGGCCACGGGCCTGGCCTACAAACTGGGTTGGCTGGACGAGGAATTCGCCCGCGACGGCATCGCGTTAAAGACCCTGCAGGAAGTGGGCGGCGAGCTGGCGCGCCACCATTACGACCACGGCCTGTCCACGCTCGTGCGCGAAGGCGGCAACCTGCTGGCCCTGCCCGCGCGCGCGCAAGGGGCGCCCACGCGGCTGATCGGCCTGACCTGGATCGACGAGTGGCAAGCCATCCTCGTGCGCCCCGGCTCCGGCATCGCGACGCCCGCGCAGCTGCAGGGCAAGCGTCTGGCGCTGCCCGTCTTCCGCGCCGAGGACTTGCGCGACAACCGGCGCGGACGCAGCATCGCGCGCGGCATGAGCCTGGCCGGCTACAAGGGCGTGCTGGCGTCGGCCGGCCTCACGCTCGACGACGTGCAGCTGGTGGAAGTGGGCGGCGAGGCGCCGGCGCAAGCCAATCTCGGCGCGGGACTGTGGCAAGGCATCGCGCCGCTGCTGCGCGGCGAAGTCGATGCCGTCTACGTAAAAGGCGCGGCGGCGGCCGAGGCGGCCCGCGCGGCGGGGCTGGAAGTGGGCATAGACATCGACGCCCTGCCCGACCGGCGCTTCCGCGTGAATAACGGCACGCCGCGGCCGATCACCGTGCATGAGACCATGCTGGAGCAGCATTTCGAGCTGGTCGTGCGCTTCCTGACGCAAACCCTGCGCGCCGCGCACTGGGCCCGCAGCCACCAGGCCGACGTGCTGGCCATCCTGCAGGGCGAGACGCGGGCCGGCGCCGACGCCGTGGCCGAAGCCTACCGCGACGGTTTTCACCTGACCCTGGCGCCCGACCTGTCCGACGACAAGGTGGCGCTGTTCCGCCAGCAGAAGAATTTCCAGCTGCAGCACGGTTTCCTCGACCGCGACGTGGATATCGAGGCGTGGATCGACCGCCGGCCTTTGGAAGAGGCGCAGCGGCGCCTCGAGGCGCTGCTGCAAGCGGCGGCGTAAGCTGGCGCCATAAACGACAAGGCCGGCGCAATCGCCGGCCTTTCTACATCAGGCGGTCACGCTCAGAACTGCAGCGTGTACGACGCCCCTACCGTGCGGCCCTGGCCGATGATGACGGTGTCGCCATTCACAGCGCCCGGCACGAAGCTGGTGAGCGTATGGTTGCGGTAGACCTTGTCGGCCAGGTTGTTCGCATATGCCGTGATGCGCTGCTTGCCGCCCGGGAGCACGTACGACAGGCGCGCATTGGCCAGCGCGAAGCCGCCCTGGTTCAGCAGGTCGCGCGCGGCATTTTGCGGGTCGACATAGTAGTACTGCTTCGACGTATAGCGCACGTCGCCGCTGAAGACCAGTTGCGCGCCATTGCCCAGCGGGTAGCGGTAGTCGGCAGCCAGCAAGGCCGTTACGTGGGGCGAGCGCACGAATTCATTGCCGGAGCGGTCGCCGCCATTGTTCTGGATGGCGAAATCGTCGAATTCCGTGCGCAGCAGGCCGATATTGGCGTTGAGGTGCAGGTTGTCCGTCGGCTGCGCCTCGAGCTCGAATTCCGCACCGTTCACGTGAGCCTTGCGCACGTTTTGCAGGTAATTGACGCTTTGCGTGGGGTCGCCGTTGTACACGCCCGTGATATTCACCTGCACGTTCTTGTAGTCATAGTGGAAGACGTTGGCGTTGAAATTCAGGCGCCCGTCCAGCCATTCCGACTTGATGCCCGCCTCGAAGGAATTCAGGGTTTCCGGCTTGACCGTGTTCAGGGCGCGCACGTCCGTGGCGCTCGTGTTGTAGCCGCCCGACTTGATGCCGTGCGCGTATTTCAGGTAGCCGCGCAGGGTGCGGCTGAAGCGGTATTCGGGCGTCACGTCATACGTCAGCGCATTCCACGTGGTCGACGGGTTCGACGTGAAATTGTTGTTGGCCACGGAAGCGGCCGCGTAATTGCCGCCCTTGACCGTGTTCCACCAGTTCGATGCATCGCCAAACGTCACCGTGTTCGATGCGGCCTGCACGCGCTGCAAATCGAGGTCCTTGGTTTCCGTCGTCCAGCGCAAGCCGAAGGTGGACAGGAACTGCTCGCTGAAGTTGACGGTCGTGCTGCCGAAGATGGCCGCGCTGCGCGCCTTGTGCTGGTAGACGGTGCGGTTGTAGCCGACGGGCTGTGTGCTGCCCGCCAGCGCCGGCACGGTACCGTTGGGCAGGCGCGCGCCAGCCGAATCGGAATCGATCTTTTCATTGAAGTAGAACAGGCCCGCCACCCAGCTCACGGCGCCGTTTTGCGGCGACGTCAGGCGCAGCTCCTGCGATACCTGGCGGCTGCTCGCCTTCGAGCGGCTGCGGCCCACTTCCAGCGGCGTGTTGTCGCTGTCGCCCGTCGCCTCGTTGCGGAAGTTTTCATAGCCGGTGATCGACGTTAGGGTCAGCTCGCCCAGCGCATATTCCAGGTTCAGCTGCGCGCCGCCCTGTTTCACGTCGCTGTCGGCCGGCGCATTCGTGCTCACGTCATCGGGATTCGTGCTGGGGATGTAGCCATTGCGGTACACGCCATTCGCGCCATAGCTGGCCACGGTGGTGGTGGCGCCCTTGGTCGTGTAGTCGCGATAATGCAGGTTCAGATTGGCCGTCAAATCGCGTCCGATCAGGGCCTTGAGCTGGCCGCGGATGGCGCTGTCCTTGAGCTTTCCATCGCGTTCGCCCGTAAACTGGTTGTGGAAGCGGCCCTTGTCCTGCTGCTCCGTGTGGAAGGACAAGCGCCCCGCCAGCACCTCGTCGACCAGCGCGCCGCCGATGGCCCCTTCGGCCAGCTTGGTGTCGTAGCTGCTGTAATCGACCTTGGCGTAGCCGCTGGACTTGAACGACGGTTTGCGCGAAATCACGTTGATAGCGCCGCCCGTCGTGTTCTTGCCCCACAGGGTGCCTTGCGGGCCGCGCAGCACTTCCACCCGGTCCAGGTCGAACAAGGGAAAGCCCGTGGCGCTGGAATTGCTGATGTAGACGTCGTCGAGGTAAAAGCCGACGGGATTCGGAAAGTCGATCTGCTGTTGGCCCGCACCGACGCCGCGTATCCACCAGCGCGGACGGCCATGCTGCTGCGTGCCGGCCGAGGCGTTCGGCACGTAATTGAGGATTTCGCTGGCCGAGCGGCCGATGCCCGTGTCGAGCAGCTCCTTGCCGCCCAGGACCGTGATCGCGCTCGGCACCTTCTGCGCGGATTCTTCGCGTTTTTGCGCCGTCACCGTCACCGATTGCAGCGCGGCGCCCTCGCCGGCGCCGTTCGCGTCGGCCGCGGCGATGACCTCGGCGCCGGGCGCTTCGGCATGGGCCATGCCATGGACGAGCATCAGGCCGCCGATGGCGAAGGCCGAGCGCAGCGCGCGGCGCACTGGCGTCAAGTGAAAGGGGAAAGAGGAAAAGGCGGCGGGGGCAGTCGAACGGCGCATGGGTGATTATCCTTGAGTAAAGTCAAAACGCGAGATGGTGATGACCTGTATTGCAAGGGGCATGCCCGCTGCCGCAGCGCAGCAAAATCGTCATTAAGTGATTGATTTCAAAGGAAGACTATCGCCATGATAGTGCTGTTGATTTGGCAGCAGCGGCGCCGCCGCGTGCTGCCTGCGCGACAGCAGGCGGTGGCGCTGCTGTCGCGGCAACAGGGGATACTCAGGCGGCGCGCAGCAGTGCCGCCGTGTGGCCACGCACGAGGGGCAGCACTTCCTCGCCCACCCTGTACGCTTCTTCCAGGTGCGGCGTGCTGGCCAGGATGAAGGCGTCGGCGCCCAGCTGCACCAGTTCGTCCAGGCGTTCGGCCACCTGCTGGTAGCTGCCGACGATGCCCTGCGTCTGGCCGCCGCGCAGCAGGTTGAAGCCGGACCAGATGTTCGGCGCCGTGATCAAGTCCTTGTAGCTGTTCAGGGTCGTCGGGCGGTTGCCCCGCTGGCGCGCCGCGCCCACGGAATCGCCGCCATCCGCCCCCAGGAACTGGCGCAGGGTGGCCGCATCGACGGCCTCGAAACCCTTGCGCACTTCGTCCCACGCCTCCTCTTCCGTGGCGCGGGCGACGATGTCGACGCGCACGGCGCACTTGATCTTGCGGCCCAGCAGCGCCGTCTTTTCATGCACGCGGGCGAATTTCTCGCGCAGCTGCTCGAACGGCTCCAGCCACGTCAGGTAGTAATCGGCATGCTTGGACGCGGAACCGAGGGCCGCGTCGGACGAGCCGGAAAAGTAAATCTCGGGGAAATCCTGCTCCGACAGCGGCGTGGCCAGGCCCGCATCCTCCACCTGGTAGAACTTGCCCTGGTAGGAAAACGGCCCGCCGCGCCACACGCCGCGCACCACGTCGAGAAATTCCGTCGTGCGCGTATAGCGGTCGTCGTGGCCGGCCGAATCGCCCCACCACAGCTGCGCCGGACCGCCGCCGCCCGTGATCACGTTGTACAGGGCCCTCCCGCCCGTGGCCCGCTGCAGGCTGGCGGTTATGCGCGCGGCCACCACGGGATTCAGGAAGCCGGGCTGGAACGGGATCATGAAGCGGAAAGTGCTCGTTTCGCGCGCCAGCAGCGCGGAAATGGCCCACGGTTCGTCCGTCATGGGGAAAGACGGTATCAAACCACCCTGGAAGCCGGACAATTCCGCCGCGCGGGCGATTTCCGCCAGGTAGTCGATATACGTAAAACCGTCGGCGCCGCCGCCACCGAGGCCGGCCTGGCGCAGGTTGTCATTGCCGGGAAACCAGTCGCCGCGAAACGGCGTGCGGGCGCGGTGCGAACTCGGTTCGCCATGCGTGGGGATGCGCCAGAAAAAATCGATAGCCATATGGGTACTCCTTGAATAGGTTGGATACGGGGACTCAAGCCGCTTGCAGCTGGGCGCGCAACGCTGCCCGCACGCGGGGCAGCACGTGCTCGCCGATGCGGTAGGCTTCCTCGAAATGGGGAATGGCCGCCAGCACGAAGCTGGACACACCGGCCTGCGCGTAGGCTTCGAGCGCTGCGGCGACCTGTGCATGGCTGCCGACCAGGGCCCCGCGGGCGCCCGTTTGCGCTTGCGCAAAGCCGGGCCAGAACAAGGCTGCACCGCCCGCCGTGCCATCAGCCGACGGGGCATCGTCAGGCAACCCCGCCCCGCTGCGGTAGCGGCGCGCATCGCGCAAGGCTTCGTCGAACGTTTCGCGGGCCAGCACGTCGATACGCAAGCCCGCCGCCACGGCGCGGCCCAGCTGGCGCGCCTGCGTGTGCAGGCTGCCGATGGCGGGCTGCAAGTGCGCCACGGGCGCCGCGTCGAACACGTGCACGTCGGCCTGGCGCGCCGACAGGGCCAGCGCTTCAGGCGACTCGCCCGTCAGATAGATGCCGTTCACGGGATGGTTCGCCAGCGGCCCTTTGAAGCCCCCGTCCTGCACTTCGAAGAACTTGCCCTTGAAGCTGAACGGCGACGTATTCTGCACGCCGCGCGCCACCGTGATGAATTCATCGATGCGGGGCAGGATGTCGGCCTCCGGCGCCGCATCGCCCTGGCGCCGGCGCGCTGCCGCGTCGCCGCCAGGGCCGATCTGCCAGGCGAAGCGTCCCCCCGTGAAGCGCTGGAAGCTGACGGCGTTCTTTGCCGCATACACGGCCGAACCCCAGGCCGCGTCGAATTCCGCGATCAGTTTCAGGTGGCGCGTGCTGCGGGCCAGGTAGCCGGCGACGATCCAGCTTTCATCGCCCTGCGTATCGTGGCGCACCTGGATACCGTCGAAGCCGGAAAGATCGGCCGCGCGGGCGATCTGGTGCAAATAATCGAAATAATTGAATGGCGGACGCGCGCCGCGCGGGTCGCTCACGCCCGCCTGCAGGGGGCTGGGCGCGCCGGCGGCCCGTTCGCCGCGACGCGTGATACCGGGCGCCGCGTAACGGCCATCGCCGCTGGTGGGCAATTGCCAGATGAATTCTATGGTCATGCGTGGACTCCTGTCGTGGGTCGAAGAAAAGGCCGTATGCGCATCGCGCAGCGGCCTGCCCTACCCTCCTCGCAGAAAACATGCCATGCCGCAGAGGCCCGCCGCTGCCCGCCGCTGTTGATTTGGCAGCAATCCGCTGCCCCCATGGCAGCAATATGCTGCGCGCGCAGCAGCCATGAAAAAAGCCGGAGCCGCATCGCTGCGGGTCCGGCTCCGGGAGGTCGCGCATGCGCCTAGTCGATGGCGCCCGCCTTTTTCAGGAAAGTGCGCAGGATGTTGCGGCTCAAATTCAAGTGCCTGGCCGTGCGCACCTGGTTGCGCTCATTGCGCTCCCACGCGGCGCGCACCAGTTCCTGCTGCATCGCCTCGAATTCCACGGCTTCGCCCGAGTCGAGCAAGGCTTGCCAGGCGCGGGCGAAGCGCTCGGCCGCCAATAAATCGTCCTGGCCGGCAGTGCCGTGGGCCGCATAGGCGATGTCGGCGCCGCCCGCCCAGGCGTCTGGCACAGGCACGGAGACAGGCGTGGGGACAGGTGCGGCAGCGGGCGCCCTGTGCCAGCCCGACAGGCTCAAATCCTCGGCCCGCACGACGCCGCTGCGGCACACGAGCAGCGCGCGGTGAATGACGTTTTCCAGTTCGCGGATGTTGCCCGGCCATGGGTAGGCCAGCAAGGCCTCTTGCGCGTCCAGGCCCAGTTCCACCTCGCCCAGGTGCAGGCGCTGCGCATAGATGGCCATGAAGTGGCGCGTCAGCGGCATGACGTCGCCCGGGCGCTCGCGCAAGGGGCGCAGCGGCAGGCCGATCACCTGCAGGCGGTAATACAGGTCTTCGCGGAAGCGCCCTGCCCGCACGGCCTCGGCCAGGTCCACGTTGGTGGCGGCGATCAGGCGCACGTCGATGGGGATGGCGCGCCGCGCGCCCAGGCGCACCACTTCGCGCTCCTGCAGCACGCGCAGCAGCTTGACCTGCATCGCCAGCGGCAAGTCGCCGATTTCATCGAGGAACAGGGTGCCGCCGCTGGCCGTCTCGAACCAGCCAGGCTTGCCCTGCTGCGCGCCCGTAAACGCGCCCTTTTCATAGCCAAACAGCTCGCTCTCGACGAGGGTTTCGGAAAACGCGCCGCAGTTGATCGCCACGAAGGTCTGTTCGGCGCGGCCGCTCAAGCCGTGCACGTGACGCGCAATCAGTTCTTTTCCCGTCCCCGTTTCGCCCGTGATCAGCACCGTCGCCTCGCTGGGGGCAATGCGTTCGATCAGCTCGTGCAACTGGCGCGAACGGGGGTCGGCAAAGACAAAGGCCGTGGCGCGTACCAGCAAGCTCATTTGCTGCGGGTCGCGGAAGGCGACCAGCGCCTCGCTGTCGCCGTCGTCGCCCGCGCCGCGGGCCAGGTGGGCGCTGCGCGCGAAATCGCTGCTGAAGTTGTGGGCTAAGAGTTCCATGGGCCGACTATACCGCGCTCCATCTCCAGGCGTGAACGAATGGTGCCGCGCTAGCTTATCCGGAATTTGCATATGCGAAGAGCCGGGAGTGAACGCTGTTTTGTCGCAAACGGCGCACTTTGGCTGGCGATGGCGTCATCCCTCCCCGACTTCAACACTGACCTTGCCGGGATTTGTTTCGTCGCTACTTCAAAACGGTCGCCCGGCTGTCCACCAACACATCGAGTGTAATCGTTCCCTGACTTACTGCGTTTAAAATCGGCCACTCTGCGAATACGTCAAGAATAAATTTCTTTGAAGCATCTTTGGCAAGTCCCTGAGCCACTTCAAAATGGGTAACATTACCAAACTTTGAAATAGTTTTTTTCCCTCGATCAGTTTCCTTTGAGTCTTTAGCCATCTCTCCATGCGTTTCATATGGAACAGCACATTTCTTTGGTGCCCCCCAACTCACGTATCCAGATTTTAGACCCACCTCTTGCCATTTTTGAATATTCTCTTCTGCCTGGTCTCCCCAGGTTTTGACAACCTTGAAGTCCGATAAAGCGCTGGCATGATCGATATTGATTTCGACATAATTCGTGTGAGCATAGAAGTCCTGAATTCCATGCAGTGCCTGTCCCAGGGACAGGAAGGCCAGATTCAGTTCCAGATTCACCAACAATGGTTTTTTTGCCATGAGAAGAACCGTGGCCGCTTCAGCGTGCTCGTCCAGTTCGGCTTTAAGTTGTGCAATATAAGCGATAGCTCCGGAAAAATCACAGTTGTCGAAGTGGGCTTTTGATGCAGTCTGATGAACGATATCTTGCATGTA
The DNA here is from genome assembly GCF_030397595.1 of Janthinobacterium sp. SUN033. Classification (NCBI taxonomy): domain Bacteria; kingdom Pseudomonadati; phylum Pseudomonadota; class Betaproteobacteria; order Burkholderiales; family Oxalobacteraceae; genus Janthinobacterium; species Janthinobacterium sp. SUN033. Next base: position 842,509 of record NZ_JAPQNV010000001.1, on the reverse strand, counting down.
AAGTGCAATTTGCATTTGGCGCACATACCTCCGGCTGCTCAGGCCATCCAGCAGTATTTTATGCTCGCTTATCTTGAAATCAGAATTGCATCTCTCACAAATAACGGATATGGATTCATCTTTTGCCGCAGGAATTTCTTGCTGGATTTTTTCCATATCGATATCCGCTGCCGAGGCTCCCATAGCCATGAGCGAGAAAATGATAGCAACCGACTGCCGGAGTCTGTTAGACATCGATAATCTCCAAATTTTGAAAGTGAAATTTCGGACACCCGCACCATGCTCTTTTCCGCTAACCGAATCGATCATCAACTTTCAACAACCAGGCAGGCGGCTTTACGCCATGTTTGTCATAGAATGTCTGCAACCTCAAACGCGTTTTCCCGCCTCGGGACAAGCCTGCGTAACGTACGGCGTTATCGCCAAAGAATTTATTCGAGAGCGTCGTCGCGGTTTCGTCTCTGAGAGATGGCAGTTCTTCAAGCTCTTTGAAAAGTTTCATAAAATCGCTCAAATAGCTTCCAATTGAGCTGGCTGTCAGGCTCATTTCCCAGTCTGTGCCATATAAAAAGCGATTCGCCAACGATGCAGAACCCTTTTGGGCGGTAAGGTCATAGAGCTTTTGCAGATCGGCCTTGAGTTCAGCCTGGTCCGATATCACCTCGGTAAAGAATCCAGCATCGGCGTACGCGAATTCCCCAGGTCCGCTTGGATTCATTTCCTTTGCAAATGCTTCGGCAAGGGAGAATCCTGCACGCTGGTCTTTCACGATTGACGTGTCGCCAAAATGTCCGAAGTTGATACGCAGGCGTGGAAACTCCTTCAAGACGCACGCCCAGTATCTGGAGCCGGCCAGATTCTTGAAGGCCATGCTGGGCCCGTTAGAAAGACCCGTGTGCGCCATGACAGGTACACCATGCTCTTCACAGTAGCCATAAAGCCGGCGCAAGGCGTCATCAAGCAACCTTCCCAAATCAGGGGTATTTTGTACCCACTCCGGCAACCAACAACGCTTCCAGAAATCGGGCTCCGCATCTTGAATATACTGATTTCCCAGCGCGGCAAAGCCCATTGGTGGGTATAACTTGACGCCGATAAATCCATGTTCATCAAGCGCGCCCTGGACAAGAGCAAAAGAACTGGTAGCTGATTCCCCCTTGCCGAACGCCACTTCTCGCAACGGACAGAATGGCACGAATCCGTGCATTCTCCCTCCCGTCATAATGGACAACTGCTCCATGACCTTGACCTGCGTTTCGAGCGTCGTCCCTGTTGTTTTCCCCTTTGAGATCCACCACGAATAATCGACCATGCTGGGCATAAGGAGGTCCACCGTTCGAACCCCGGGAACATTAAATGTGCGCAGATATTGCTGAATATTTACATACCGGTATTGGAAATTTTGAAGGATGAATTTAATTACACCCATCACCGACCTGTCTCCACTCAGCATGTCCAATGGCTCTGGAGCGTCCTTGTCCAAATCGGGAATCGTGGCAGGAAGCTTGTCAATAATTTCCAGGGCCTCGACTTGCAAACGGGTCTGCATATCGGGAACAAGGAGCTTGCTTTGTTTTTCCACAATGAATGGCAGGTACAGGGGGGAGGTAGCGGCAGCGGTCTTCAAGGAAGCCGTACCGGCTGCATATGCGTTTCGTCGCAGCTGTGAAATGACCTCAATCTTGGCCTGCTCGGTTGTACAAGCAGCCAGTTGGGGGGACAACTCCCGGAGCGTCTGCAGTTCCACATTACCCGAAGGCGCCAATGACCACGCAAGGCCTTGTAGCAGCGCACCGACAGCCATTGCCGCAGGTCCCAGCGGGCTGGCCTCCCCAACCAGCACCTTTCCCACAAAGTCCATGACAGGGATATCCGTGCCATTGAAAATGTGGCAGTGGGCATCGATGGTCAAAGGTCCCGTCGGCAAGTTAATGTCAGGACTGTTTACGCAATCTATGGGACATGGCTTGAGCAAGCAACAGCCTGACAAGCCGACGGTTGTGCCAACCGCGAGAGCACCGATGCCTCGAAGGGCACGACGACGGGCGAAGTTCTCCGGAAAGTGGTCCATACAGCCCTTTCAGCAGTTCATTTCTTCGACTAGCGGGTACAGAAAAAATCGCGTGCTCGATGCAAGGTGGATGGTATATTGATAATTTCAACTTGGCAAGATTTATCGCACAGGCGCGGGCGCGGACTGCGCGACTAATGTTTGACTAACAACGCCTGACACAACCGTAACGAGCGAAAGAAAGACTCGGCGCCCGTGTCGGCTCGAGAAGCGCAACTGTACGGAGTACGGGGCCGCCGAGGCAGTAAAAATTACGATGCGCAGCAGGTTTTGATTGGCTGTCTACGCCTGCTCCGGATCGAAATGCTTGCGCAAGCCTTGCCAGCACACGAAATAGTCGTTTTGCAGCAGGCCGCCGTCCAGCGCGAATGGCGTGGGCTTGAGGATGGTGCGCGTCTCGAACATGAAGGCCATGGTGTCGCCCACCTTCACGGGCGCGGACGTGTCGCTGTGCGACGCCTTGTCGAAGGTCTGCGCATCGGGGCCGTGGCCGGACATGCAGTTGTGCAGGCTGGCGCCGCCCGGCACGAAACCGGCCGCCTTGGCATCGTACACGCCGTGGATCAGTCCCATGAATTCGCTGGCCACGTTGCGGTGGAACCACGGCGGCCGGAAGGTATGCTCGGCCGCCAGCCAGCGGGGTGGGAAGATGGCGAAGTCGATGGCGCCGAACAGGGGATTTTCGCTGGGCGCCTGCAGCACGAGGAAGATCGACGGGTCGGGGTGGTCGTAGCTGATCGAGCCGATGGTGTTGAAGCGGCGCAGGTCATATTTGTACGGCGCGTAATTGCCATGCCAGGCCACCACGTCCAGCGGCGAATGATCGAGGGTCGTGCGCCACAAATGGCCGCCGAACTTGGCCAGCAGTTCGCATGCGCCGTCGATGTCTTCATACGCCGCGTGCGGCGTGAGGAAATCGCGGCTGTTGGCCAGGCCGTTCGAACCGATGGGGCCCATGTCGGGCAGGCGGAAGGCCGTGCCGAAGTTTTCGCACACATAACCGCGCGCCGCGCCATCGGGCAGGGTCACGCGGAAACGCACGCCGCGGGGGATGACGGCGATTTCCTGCGGTTCCAGCTCGATCAAGCCCAGTTCCGTGGCAATGGCCAGCCGGCCTTGCTGCGGCACGACCAGCAATTCGCCATCGGCCGAGTAAAAGAAGCGCTGCATGGAGCGGTTGGCCGCATACACGTGGATGGCGCAGCCGCTCATCGTTTCGGCGCTGCCGTTGCCGGCCATGGTCTGCCAGCCGTCGATGAAATCCACCGCCGTGGCGCTGTCGGGCAGCGGCAGCGGATCCCAGCGCAACTGGTTCGGCGGCGTCGGCGGCATGCCGTGGAAGTCGCTGACGATGCGGGTGTTTTCCAGCAAGGTAAACGGCGGATGCTGGCTGGCGGGGCGGATGCGGTACAACCACGAGCGCCGGTTCTGCGCGCGCGGCGCCGTGAAGGCCGTGCCCGACAATTGTTCCGCGTACAGGCCCAGCGGCGCCTGCTGCGGCGAATTCTGCCCCTGCGGCAAGGCGCCGGGCACGGCTTCCGTGGCAAACTCGTTGCCGAAGCCGCTTTGGTAGCCAGCGCCTATCATGCCGGCTCTGCCAGGCCGTCGGCCGCGTCGCGCAGCAAGCCCTGCACCACGTCGGCCTTGCCGATGGCGCCCATGGCCAGCAAGGCGAAACGGGCGAGGAACAGGGGCGAACGCTGTTCGCCCAGGCCGCCCATGGTGTGGCACAGCTCCGTGTACAAATTATCCAGTTCGATATCGGTCATATTGTCTCCTTGTCACTGTGATTGGGCGATGCCGGCCGCCGCCAGCGCTGCCGCCACCTGCCCCGCCTGCACTTGCCGCCAGCGTCCCAGCACGTGGCCGTCCGGGCGCACGAGGTAAAACGTGCCAGGCTGCGCGTCGAACAGCGAGAATACCTGCGCCGTGTGGTCCCAGGCGCACTCCTGCGCCACGCCGCGGGAAATCGCCACGCTCGTCAGCGGCAAGGTCTCGCCCAGCACCAGCAATTCAGCGGGAATGGCCCCGTCCTCGCTGAAGTACAGCCCCGTGAAATGGCCATCGGCGCGCTTGAGCAAATCGGTAATATACCCCGCTTTTTGCCCGCCGTCGTACGCCAGCGCCAGCGGGCATTCCGGCAAGACCGTGCCCGGAGCGGGGCCGGCGGCAAACGTGTCGGGGTCCGGCGCATTCAGGGCCGACAGCGCATACGCGATGGCGCTGGTCTGGCGCGGGTTGATCAGGGAGCGCACGTGCGCATGCTTGCCCGCCAGCCCCAGCACGGCCGTGCGCATCAAATCAAAAGCGAAAGTAGGCGGCGCCATGAATTCCGTGCTTTTGGTGCCGTGACGCAAGTTTTCACGGGCGGCGAACACGCGCTCGTCCGAATAGCTGTCCAGCAAGGCATGCGGCGCCTGGCCCTTGACCACGTAGGCCAGCTTCCAGGCCAGGTTGTCCGCATCGTCGATGCCGGAATTGGCTCCGCGCACGCCGAAGATGGGCACGAGGTGGGCCGCATCGCCCGCGAACAGCACGGGGCCATGCCGGTATTTTTCCAGGGTCAGCGCATTGGCCTTGTAGATGGTGATCCACACGGGATGCCACGGCGCCGTCTCCCCCATCATGGCCAGCAGGCTGTCCACGCGGGGCGCCACGTTTTCCAGCAGCACGGCCGCCTGCGCATCCTCGTCGTCGCGCAACTGGTAATCGATGCGCCAGATATCGTCGGGCTGCTTGTGCACCAGCACGGTCGAGCCTGGATTCGACGGCGGGTCGAAATACGCGAGGCGCTCCGTCGGGCGCTCGCTCTTCAGGTGGATATCGACGATCACATAGCGCCCTTCATAGCTGGTGCCCTGCAATTTGAGGCCCAGCGCCTCGCGCACCACGCTGCGCCCGCCGTCGGCCGCCACCAGCCAGTCCGCCTCGATTTTGTAGGATTCGTCGGGCGTGGCCACGGTGACGCTGGCGCCGCCGGCGCGCTTGTCCACGCCAGTCACCCGCGTTTGCCAGCGGATATCGATCAATTCCGGCTGGCGCTCGGCCGCATCGAGCAGGAATTGCTCGATATGGTATTGCGCCAGGTTAACCATCGGCGGCAACTTCTGGTTCGCGTCTTGCGGCATCGTAAAGTGCAGCACTTCCTCGTCGCGATAAAAGCTGCGCCCGCCCGCCCACGGCAAGCCCTTGCTGATAAAACCGTCGAGCGCGCCCAGGCGTTCGATGATTTCCAGGCTGCGCCGCGAGATGCAGATGGCGCGGCTGCCCGTGCACACGCCGTCGTCCGCCTCGATCAGCACCGAGCGCACGCCGTGGCGGGCCAGGCCCAGAGCCGTGGCCAGGCCCACGGGGCCGCCGCCGACGATCAGGACCGGGACATGCTGCGTGGCGGCGCCGGCCGGTTTGCCGGGCGGATACACCTTCGGCACATGGGGATAAGGGTGAAACGTGTCGCTCATGATGGGTCCTCTTCGATCAAGTATGGTCTTTGCCGCCGCGCGCGATGGGCAGGGTCAGCACGATGGCCGCGCCCGCCACCAGCAGGACGCTGGCGTACAGCAAGCCGGTGGCAAAGCTGTGCGTGATATCCTTCAGCCAGCCCACGACGACGGGATTCAGGGCCGAGCCGATATTGCCCGTGGCATTGATGACGGCGATGCCGATGGCGCGCGCGCCCAGGCTCAGGGCCCGGTCCGGCGTCGTCCAGAAGACGGACATGGCCGTATAAGCGCCCGTCGAGGCCATGCACACGCCCAGCAGTTGCAGCACGGGATTGCTTGCATAGGCCGTGCAGAGCCAGCCGGCGGCCGACAGCAGCATGGGCCAGACGATGTGCCAGCGGCGTTCCTGCAGGCGGTCCGAGCGGCGGCCCCAGGCGATCATGCCGATCACGGTGCACACTTGCGGGATAGCCGCCAGCAAGCCGATTTGCGTGTTGCTGGCATTGCTATTGAAACTTTTCACGATCAATGGCGTCCACACGGCCACCATCGCCAGGGTGTTGACCAGGCAGAAATAGGCGATGCCGAATTTCAGCACGGTGGGCGACAGCATTTCCGCCAGCACCGAGGTTTTTTGCTGCGGCGCAACAGGCTTCTGCTCGGTCGCCAGCATGCGCGCCAGCACTTGCTGTTCCAGCTTGCCCAGCCAGTTCGCCTTGGCGGGCGAGTCGTCCAGGTAGCCGTACACGGCCAGGCCCAGCAGCACGGAAGGCATGCCTTCGAGCAAGAACAGCCATTGCCAGCCCTTCAAGCCCCAGTGGCCATCGAGCCCCAGGATCAAGCCCGACAGGGCCGAGCCGATGGCGGCCGTGACGGGCATGGCGATCATGAACAGGGCATTCGCCCGCGCCCGGTAAGCGCTGGGAAACCAGTAGGTCAGATACAGCAGCATGCCGGGCAGGAAGCCCGCCTCCGTCACGCCCACCAAAAAACGCAGCGCATACAGGCTGGCCGGGCCGCTGGCGAACAGGGTCGCCGTCGAGGCCAGGCCCCAGGCGATCATCATGGAGCCTATCCATTGACGGGCGCCGATGCGGGCCAGCACGATGTTGCTGGGGATGCTGCAAGCGATGTAGGCGATGTAGAACAGGGTGGTGGCAAAACCGAACTGGGTGCCGGACAGGCCCAGGTCTTGCATCATGGTCAGGCCGGCGAAGCCGATGTTGATACGGTCAAGAAAGGAAAACACGAACAGCAGGAACAGAAAGCCCAGCAGATGGCGCGACACCTTGCGCATCACTTGCTGTTCCAGTTGCAGGTTGGCCGCGTCGAGGACGGGCACGGGGGTGGCGGGGGTGGCCGCGTGGGCGATGGTCATGCTGGTCTCCATAAGGTGTCGCTCTCCCCTTGCTATTGTTATTGGGTGAGAGCGGCCGGGTGATCCCGGCTTGCAACACAGTATGCAGACGCGCGCCGCAAACCTTGTCCCCATTTTGGGGACGTTTCGCGGCTAAAACAGTCAAAAAGGCGAAGCCAGCCCTACGCCAAAAGGACTAAGGGTCTGGCGCCATGCACAGCGCAAACAGTTGCCGCTGGCTGGAAATGCCCAGGCGTTTATAGGCGCGCTTCTGGTAGGTGATGACGCTCGATGGCTGCACGCCCATGGTCTCGGCTATTTCCACGGCCGTGAGTCCTTCGAGCACGCAGCGCAGCACGTCCAGTTCGCGCTTGCTCAGGGCGGGGCAATGCTGGCGCAGCCTTGCCAGCATCAGCGGCGCGACGCTTTGCGTGGCCTGGCCCTTCAAGCTGTAGTGATGCTTGACGGCATGGGCAAACAGCGGTGACAGGGTTTCGATGCCCGCCACTTCGCCGGGCTGGAACTGGCCCTGGCTGCTGTCGCGGTAGAAATTGACGGACAGCCAGATATCGCTGGCCGGCTGCACCAGCAGGGACAGGCGGTCCGACACATTCGGTTTCTGGTAGCAGACAGCGCGGTAGCCGGGATGGTCGATCTCGTCGCTGGCCTGCTGGTGCAGCACGATGGCGGGATCGATTTTCCGCCCCGGCACCGGGGCGATCACGCGCTGGTTGCCATCGAGCGCATAGTAATGGCGGGCGTAGCTGTCGGCGATATCCTGCAAAAAGCGCCCGCCGCGCCGGTCGGCCACGGCAACGGTGCGGGGGCGGTTGCCGAATTCATAGGCAAAGATCGTGCACTGGGCAATGGGCGCGACCGTGCTGACCGTCTTCAGGATGGCCCCGGCGACCGCGTTCACGTCGGCATGGCCGATGGCCGCCATCAGCTCCAGGGTACGCCCGAAGTCCAGCTGCCCTTCCGCCGGCGGCCGCTCGACGCGCCAGTAACGCATGCCCGGCTCCTTACTGCCCGCGTTGCGGCAAGACCCAGTCCGGCCGGATGTAATGGCAAGTGTAGCCGTGCGGCAAGCGCTGCAGATAATCCTGGTGCTCCGGTTCCGCTTCCCAGAACGGGCCGGCCGGCGCCACTTCCGTCACCACCTTGCCGGGCCACAGGCCGGAGGCGTCGACGTCGCGGATCGTGTCCTCGGCCACCCGTTTTTGCTCATCGCTCGTATAAAAGATGGCCGAGCGGTAGCTGGTGCCGCGGTCGTTACCCTGGCGGTTTTCCGTGCTGGGGTCGTGGATCTGGAAGAAAAATTCCAGGATTTTGCGGTAGCTGATGGTGTGCGGGTCGAAAATGATCTCGATCGCTTCCGCATGCGTGCCATGGTTGCGGTAGGTGGCGTTGGCCACGTCGCCGCCGCTGTAGCCCACGCGCGTGGCGATCACGCCCGGATAGCGGCGCAGCAAGTCTTGCACGCCCCAGAAGCAGCCGCCGGCCAGGATCGCGGTTTCCTTGTTTTGTGTCATGTTGATCATTCCTTGATCTGAGATACTGGGATTAATCGTTTATCTTACCCTGTCGCGCGATTTTCTTCAGCGGGCCAGCAAGCGCTTGAGCTGCGCCGCCTGATAGGCGCCGATGGCGTCGTTGAACAGGCAACGGATCAAGGGATCGTCGACGATGTCGGCTTCCACCAGTTCGGCGCACGTGGCTTCGTCGAAAGGACCATCGTTGATGCGCATGTACATCGACGTCAGCGATTCACCGAGCACCAGCGCCGCGTGGCATTTCACAAGCGGCACTTGCGTCGTCCAGCCCGGCGCCTCGCCCGTGTCCGGCACGAGGTCGATCAAGTCGCCATGCGTGCGGTAATGCAGGATGGTGGCCGCGCCGTCATGGCCGTACAGCGCCAGGCGCCACACGCGCGGGGCCTGGAAATAACTGTCCTCGGGCAGCTCCATGTCGCGGTAGCGTTCGAGCAAGCCGCGATGACAGAAATCCAGCACCAGCGCCGTGTCGGCATCGTTCAAGGGCGCGAAACGGCGGGCGATGTCCGCCGTGGCGGGCGCGAGCGCCTCCGGGCGGTAGTCGAAATCCACGTCCTGCGGCCCCACGGGAATGACCCAGGGCAGCGGCGCGGCCGGCGCCATGCCGTGTGCATCGAGCAGCACGGCCGTCGATGGATCGAGGCGGAAGATGTGCGTCTCGGGCAGCGCGGCGCCCATTTCATCGGCAAAGCGGCGGTAAGTAATCGGGAACATCGCATGGTTGTACCAGGACCAGTCTTCCTGCACGAACTGGCAAGAGCTGGGCACGAGGTAACGGGGCGCCAGCGCGCGCAGCTGCGGCACCCAGTCGTCGGGAAGTTCCACCGGGCCCCGCGCCGCTTGCGACGGTGCGATGACGGCGATCTCGCGCATGGTCTGGAACGGCCACAGCACCATGTCCCAGGGCGCAAACGCGGCCAGCTGCGCCAATGTCTCGGGGCCGATCCAGGAATCGACGACGTTGAGCACATTCAAGCCCGCTGCGCGCACCTGGAACAGCGAGTCGACATCGTCGTCCAGCGCGCGGCGCGGGATCACCTCGATGCTGCCCACCTGCACGGGCACGTCCACGTGCAGCTTCTCCACCCGCGTGAAACCGAGCGCGCGCAGCATCGCGAACAGTTCGTCGAAGACGCAGTACAGGTAGATGGGCGTGGCGCGGTCGAGCGCATCGAGGCTGTCGAGCGAGCAGTGGTCGTCGTGGAAGTGCGAGATGAAGACGGCATCCCAGCGCAGCCGGCGCACGGCGTCCAGGTCGAAACGCACGGGCGGAAACGCGTGGCAGTTGCGGCTGAACGGGTTTTCGACGATGGGATCGAAGGCGATGGCCGTGCCTTCGCACTCGAAGACATAGCCGGCGTGCAGGATGCGGGAGATTTTCAGGGGCATAAGCAAATTCAGGTTGGGCAGCGCGCCATGATAGCTGAAAAGGCGGCCGCCCTGCCCCGTGTTTACTTAGTACGGATTATTCAGCACATCCATCGCGAAGTACGTAAAGATCATGTCCGCGCCCGCGCGCTTGATGGCGCCCAGGGTTTCCTGCACCACGCGGCGCTCGTCGATGGCGCCCGCCTGCGCGGCGAACTTGATCATCGCGTACTCGCCGCTGACCTGGTAGGCGCCGATCGGCAAACGCGTCACTTCGCGCAGGTCGCGGATGATGTCCAGGTAGGCGCCGGCCGGTTTCACCATCAGCGCGTCGGCGCCTTCGGCTTCGTCGATCAGCGATTCGCGCACCGCTTCGCGGCGGTTCATCGGGTCCATCTGGTAGGTCTTGCGGTCGCCCTTCAGGGTGCTGCCGGCCGCGTCGCGGAACGGGCCGTACAGGCCGGAGGCGAACTTGGTGGAATACGCCATCACGGGCGTGTCGTGGAAACCGGCCGCGTCGAGCGCGCCGCGGATCGCCGCCACCTGGCCATCCATGGCCGCCGACGGGGCGATGATGTCGGCACCCGCCTGGGCCGCGATGACGGCCTGCTTGCCCAGGTTGAGCACCGTACTGTCATTGTCGACCGTGTCGCCATGCAGGATGCCGCAATGGCCGTGGTCCGTGTATTCGCAGAAGCAGGTGTCGGACATGACCACCATTTCCGGCACGGCGTCCTTGATGATGCGCGACATGCGCGCCACCAGGCCGTCCGGGTTCAGGGTGTCCGTGCCGTGGCTGTCCTTGTGGTGCGAAATGCCGAAGGTCATGACGGAGCGCAGACCGGCGCGCGCATAGCGCTCGACTTCCTGCGCCAGCTTCGCTTCAGGAATGCGGCGCACGCCGGGCATGGACTTGATGTCGATAAATTCGCTGCTGCCTTCGTCGACGAAGATCGGCAGGACCAGGTCGCGCGGATTGATCTCGGTTTCGCGGAACAGCTCGCGCAGTTGCGGGGTCGCGCGCAGGCGGCGCATGCGCGAAGTGGGGAATTGTGCTGGCATGGGATGACTGGCTTCAGGTTAACAACGCCGCTCAGTATACGCCGATCGCGCCGATTGCGCCGGGCTGCCCGGCAAAAAAGCCGCGCAGGTCAAGAAACCCCGCCCTGCGCCGTCATTGCGCGTGCAGCAGGGCCGCCACTTGCCAGCGCATGTCGGCCGCCAGCTGCACCAGCATGGCGCCGCGGCGGCGCGCGTCCGCGCGCTTTTTCGACGGCACCAGCTCCAGGTCCGGCATCCGGCAAGGGCCGCAAGGCAGGCGGTAATTGCCGTCGCTGGTGGGCAGCGCATGCAGTTCCCGCCACGCCAGGTCGTAATCGCAGGAGATATGCCGGCGGCGGCGCCAGTTCAGCGCGATGCGGTTGGCGTTGCTGACCAGGTCCAGGTGGCCGCAGCCGAAAAAGTCGCCCAGGTCGCGCAAGGCGGCCACCATCAGGTTTTTCGGCCGGCAGCCGTGCAGCGCCCGCGTGGCCTCCTTCACCGCCTGCGCGCCGGCGGGCGAGCGCAAGCCCTGCAAGGCGCCCAGCTGGATGACGGCGCCGCCAGGCTGGGGCCGGAACAGGAAACTGGCCAGGTACAGCGGCACGCCGTCGCGCGTCAGGCGCAGGCACAGCTCCCCTTCTCGATGGCTGTCATGGATGGCCGTCAGCTGCAAGCGGTAGCTGGCGCCATCCTTGCCTTCGATGCTGGCCAGCACCAGCGCGCGCCGCGCCGCGTACTCCACCAGCGGCCGCGCGCCAGCCTGCCACAGAAAACGGTAATGCCCGCACAGCAGATCCACCCTCGCCGCGCAGCCCAGCTGGCGGCTGGCGTAGGGACGATAGATCTTGTAGCGCAGGCTGGGATGGGCTTGCGCCAGCGCCGCCAGGCCCGGCGTCGCGGCGATGACCGCTTGCCAGCGCGCGCGCTGCAGGGGGAAGACGAGCGCGCCCAGCGCCGCCTTGATCCGGTGGCCATGCTGGCGCAGTGGCGCCGGTGGCGGCGCGGCGTTGTCGCCGGTGGCGGTAAATGTATGCATGAAACGGCTCTACTGAACGGGACGCGGCGACGGCCGCAGGCAGCCCGGCACGGGCCGCTGCGCGCACGCAGCCGCTCTACGCGGGGTAAAGCGGATGATAGGGGGAGGCGAAAATGAAGGGGGTTACAAGTTGGTAATGTGCGGATATGCCACGGGCACTGGCAGCCTAGCGCAGCAGCCGCAAGCGCAGGCGCAGGCCCGGCGCCGCATCCTCGATATCCAGGCTGCCGCCGTGCAGGGCCGCGATGGCCGCCACGATGGACAGGCCCAGGCCATTGCCGGGCAAGTGGCGGCTCTTGTCGAGCCGGTAGAAGCGCTGCGTCAGCTTCGGCAATTCTTCCGTCGGCACGCCGGGGCCGTTGTCGCGCACCGCCAGCCAGCTGCCCCGTTCATCGCTGCCGGCCGACACTTCCACCGTGGCGCCCGGGCCCGCGTACTTGATGGCGTTGTCGACCAGGCTGGCCAGGGCGCTGCCCAGCAGATTGCGGTCGCCGCGCGCTGGCACGCCTTCGCCATACATCTGCACCAGCAGCACGCCCTGCTCGTCGGCCGTGGCTTCGTACATTTCCACGATATCGGCGCCGATCTGCTGCAAGTCGATGTCGTCGAAATTCTCCGGGCGCATGCCCGATTCGGCCGCCGCGATCTGCAGCAGCTTGTCGAACACGCGCGTCAGGTCGTCGATGTCGTCGATGGCCGCCTGCGCCGCGCTCTCGTAGCCGGCCACGTCCTGATGCTGGCGCAAGGCGCCATCGAGCTTGTTGCGGATGCGCGCCAGCGGCGTGCGCAAGTCGTGCGCGATGGCGTTCGACACGTGGCGCACGCCTTCCATCAAATGTTCGATGCGGTCGAGCATGCGGTTGATGTCGCGGCTCAGCAAGCCGAATTCATCCTCGCTGGAGACGGGAATGCGCCGACTCAGGTCGCCCGCCTCGATTTCCCCTGCCGTGCGGCGGATCTGGCCGATGCGCGCCTCGAGCTGGCGGCGGAACAGCCAGGCGCCCGCCACCACCAGCAGGATGGCCACCCCGCCGCCATAGGCCAGGGAGCGCAGCACCAGGGTGCGGATCGACTTGCCCTCTTCCATGTCGCGCCCGACGAACAGGCGCGCGCCGCCCTCCAGGTCGCGGATCAGCATGCGCGCGGGCACCCGGCGCCCTTCGCGCGTGACGTCGCGGTGCAGCAAGCGGCCCACGGGGCTGCCCACGTCGGGCCAGGACGACAGATTGCCCGCCACGCGGCGGCCGTCGGCGCCCACCAGCAGGAAGATTTCCGTGTCGCTGTCGGTGCGGTCGGTCAGCAAATGGGCGATTTCCGCCGTCGTGCGGCTGGCGTCGTCCTGCTGGTACAGGGCGGCGAGGCGCTCCGAGAGCAGGGTCAGCTTGCGGTCCACGCTGCGATCGAGCACGCCGATGGTGCCGAAATAGAACACGGCGCAGACGATGCTGATCGAGACGACCACCAGCACGCCATAGCCGAGCGCCAGGCGGGCCGCGATCGAGCGGTGCCAGTTACGCACTGTCGATCACGCCCAGGGTGTAGCCGACGCCGCGCACCGTGTGGATCAGCGGTGGCGAAAATTCCTTGTCCACCTTGGTGCGCAAGCGGCTCACCTGCACGTCGATGACGTTGGTCTGCGGGTCGAAATGGTAGTCCCACACGGCTTCGAGCAGCATGGCGCGCGTGACGGACTGGCCCTGGTGGCGCATCAGGTATTCGAGCAGGCGGAATTCGCGCGGCTGCAGGGCGATTTGCCGGTTGGCGCGCGTCACGCGCATGGTGCGCATGTCGAGCACCAGGTCGGCCACCTGCAGCTGCGTCGATTCGGGCACGGGCGCGGCGCGCCGCAGCAGCGCCTCGATGCGCGCCAGCAGTTCGGCGATGGCGAACGGTTTTGACAAATAATCGTCGCCGCCGCTGCGCAAGCCGCGCACGCGCTCGTCGACGCTGGACAGGGCCGACAGCACCAGCACGGGCGTGTTGCGGCCCATGCCGCGCAGGCGCGCGACGATGGCCAGGCCGTCGATCTCGCCGGGCAGCAGGCGGTCGAGCACCAGCGCATCCCAGTCTTCGCCGCAGGCCAGGCGCATGCCGTCGATGCCATTGTCGCAGGCGGTGACGTCGTGGCCAGCCTCGCGAAGGCCGGCACAGATATAGCGGGAAGTTTCAGCTTCGTCTTCGATGACCAGGCAGCGCACGGGAATTCCTTGTAAAGAGCGGGACAGCAAACATGCGCAGCATACGCCAGGCGCGCGCCACTTGCCAGCCCCGCCGCGCGGCCGCGCCACCGGGCGGCGTCCCCGCTAGCTACATTTCCCGCGCAGCTTGGCGATTGCCACGAAGGGCAAGGCATACACGCCGCCGATGGCGAGCGGGCCGATGCCGGTAGGCTCGCGCTTCAAGCCATCGGCGTGCAGGCAGTCGGGTACCTTCGCTTCGGCAAAGGCGGCGGCAAACTGCTCATATTTTCTGTCGGCGCGTATCGTCACCTGCTGCATGGCCGGCTGCGGCAAAGAGTCGCGCACCTGCGCCTCTTCCTCCAGCACGGCGCGCACGGCATCGCGTATCATCGTTTGCGTCAGTTGCGGTGCCGGCCCAGGACCCTGTACCGGCGCCGCTTCGGGCGCCTGCGCGCCCGCCGGCGCCGCACCGCACAGCCATATCAGAGTAACAAGCTTGCGTGCCATTTTCATCGTCATCATCCATGCATGCCAAGTTTGCAATATTTCTCATAATATAGCAGCATTCATGCGCGCCGCCGCGTGCGGCGAACGATGGCAGGGTCGGGTACAATACAGCCTCGACATTTTTTGGCCGCGCCCGCGCGCGCATGTGCGCAGGTTTATCGGCGCCTCCCGGCTTGCCGCGGCCTGCATAGCCACCACTGCCATTAACGAACAGCAGGCACGCCCGGCGCGCGCCACAGACAAATACAGCCATGAAACCGACCCACTCTCTCGCACTGGCGCTGGCCATCACCTGCGGCAGCGCCGCCGCCGCCGACACCAAGCAAAGCATGCTGTTCGATGAAATCCCCATCGGCAGCTGGAGCACTTCCGCCGAACTGGGCGCCATCACCACCTCGGGCAACACGGTCGGCACCTCCGTCACGGGCAAGATCGACGCGCGCCAGGAGCTCGACGACTGGAGCAACCAGTACATCTTCAGCGGCTACTTCAAGGAAGACGAAACGACGAACGACGACGGCGAGAAAGTGCGCGAACGCTCGGCGGAACGCTTTTCCGCCTCCGCCAAGGCCGCCTACAAGCTGATGGCCGACCATGAAAAACTGTTCGTGCTGGCCTCGCACGTGAACGACAAGTTCGGCGCCTACACCAAGTACTCGACCCTGGCCGTCGGTCATGGCTCGCGCTGGTACCAGTCGAGCGACAAAAGCGTCGACGTGGAAATCGGTCCCGGCTATTTCAGCGGCACCAACGACGCGGGCGAATCGGAACACGGCCTGACGGTGCGCGGCGCGGCCGCCATGAAGTGGAAGATCAGCCAGTCGGCCATGTTTACGCAGACGATCAGCGTGGAACGGGGCACCTCGAACACCCACTCGATCGCCGAGACGGCGCTCAGCACGAAAATCAACGGCACCATGCAGATGAAGGCCGCCTTCAGCGCCCGCAACGACACGCGCGTACCGGACGACAAGAAGAACACGGATACGCAAACGTCGCTGACCCTGGTCTACTCGTTCTAGGCGCCGACCGGCCATGCTGATGCGGCGTCTGCGCGTATGCGCCCTCCTGTGCGCCGCGGCGCTCCTGAGCGGCTGCGCCGCCGTCACCGTCAGCGCGATCTCGCCGGCCGACTACCTGCAGCAGCGGCGCGGCGACATCCTCACCACGGGGAAATTGAGCGCCGCAGCCAGCGAGGTGCTGCGCATCATCGGCAGCGACATCGCCGCCTGCGAAGTCAATACGGGCAGCTGCCGCGCCGACCTGGCCCGCTCCGAGCTGCTCAGCGACGAGCAGCGCCTGGCCACCCTGTCCGAATTGTGGCTGGAAAGCGCGCTGGCGGAAGAAAAACAGGGCGGCCACGCCAGCGCCGAACGGCTGGCCGCCTGGCTCGAATCGGCCCGCTATGCGTATGCCTACCTGTTCTACACGACGCGCACACCGGGCCAGCGCGCCTTCGAGGAACGCCAGACGCAGATCCGCGACTACTACAACTACGCCGTGCAAAAGGCCGTCGGCAACCTGTTCCGCCACCGCGGCGAATACCGTCCCGACGGCCATGTGATCCGCGTCGCCGGCTGGCAGATCGACAGCGAATTGTCGGCCCTGCGCCTGCCCGAAGACGGCACCTTGCCCGAAGAGCTGCTGCCGGCCACCTCGCTGTCGTTTTCCGGCCTGCGCAATGTGTACCGGCGCGACGGCTTCGGCGCCGACCTGGTGGCCGTCATGCCCAAGCCCCAGGCGTCGAAAGGCGACTATGTGCCCTACCAGGAAACCCGCTTCCCCGTCGTCACGGCGCTGATCCGCTTCGACGGCAACAGCCTGCAGGAAGTGCTGGCGACGCAGCAGCTGCTGGTGATGCTGGTCGACCCGACGCGCAGCGAATCGACGCGCATGGCGGGCCAGGAACTGCCGGTGGCGGCCAATTTCACGGCCGGCTATGGCTTGTGGCTGGCCCGTTCCGGCTTCGGCGTGCAGGCGCTGCGCACCCTGTTCGGCCGCGCCGACGGCATTTCGCGCCCGCAGGTGCACCTGATGCAGCCCTACGACCCGAACAAGCGCACCATCGTCATGCTGCACGGCCTGGCCAGCAGCCCGGAAGCGTGGATCAACGTGGCAAATGAACTGATGGGCGACGAACAGCTGCGCCGCCGCTACCAGATCTGGCAAGTGTACTACCCGAGCAATGCACCGCTGGCGGCCAACAACGCCGCCATCCGCCAGGCGCTTGCCGCCACCCTGGCGCAGTTCGACCCGGCTGGCAAGGCGGACGCCGCCAACGACATGGTCTTGATCGGCCACAGCATGGGCGGCGTGCTGGCGCGCCTGATGGTGTCCGACGCCAGCAACACCCTGCTCGACGCCATCACGGAAGAATACAATTTGAAGGGCAAGAAGGCGGAAAAAGTGCGCGCGGGCCTGGCGCCCTACCTGAATTTCACGGCCATGCCGCAGGTGAACCGCGCCATCTTCATCGCCGCGCCGCACCGCGGCACCTCGTTCGCCAACCACAAGGTGGCGCGCTGGATCGCCAACCTCGTCACCTTGCCCATCACCATGCTCGACCAGTTGTCCGACGCGGCCGGCAGCCTGGCGCAGCTCGACACGGGCAGCAGCGAGCCTCTGCGCATCCCCAACAGCATCGATAACCTCAGCGACAAGGACCCGTTCGTGCGCCTGGTGGCCGACCTGCCCATCAGCCCGAAAGTGCGCTACTACTCCATCATGGGCAACGACACGCCGGACCTGCCGCTGGCCGAATCAAGCGACGGCGTGGTGCCCTACGCCAGCGCCCACCTCGACGGCGCGTTGTCCGAAAAAGTCATCCCGTCGTGGCACAGTGTGCAGGAAAGCCCGCAGGCGATCCTGGAGATACGGCGGATTTTGCGGCTGCCGGACAGCTTGCCATAAGGCATCGCCACGGCGCCAATCCAGATGCAAGAAAGCAATGACCATGACCGCGCGGCCGCATATCCAGCTGCCTGATGCGGGAAAAGTGCGCTGCTCGCTTGATAAAGTTGCGAAACATGATAATCTTGTGAGTGAGATGTCAGCCGCATTTATCCGAGGAGTGAACATGACAGCACATCTGACTCACAGCACCCTGGCGCCCGACCTACAGGAATGGACAGATAGGGACTTGCGGGCAGTGGAACAATTCTCGCAGTTGGTGGGTGCGCAACTCGACATGCTGGCGCACGGTCCCGAGCGCGAGCGCCTGATCGACCTGGCCACGCGCGCACTCCATGCGGCGCGCGCCTCGCTGGTCGCCACGCCGCCATCGATCCTGCTGCGACTTCCTGCATCAAAACTCAAGGTTTCAGAAGTCATTGGCCAGGGATGGGTGGAACTGTCGCAAGCGTCGCTGTATCGCGCCGTGGAAAGCCTGCGGTTTTATTGCGTGACGCCCAAGGGACGCAGTATCGGCAAGGAGTTTCCGGCATGGCAATTTGTACAGCCCGTGCCGGAATTGATCGCGCCCGTGCTGGCCATCCTGGCCGGCCAGCCGAGCAGTGAAATCCATGCCTTCTGGATCAGCAGCGCAGACGAACTCAACGAACTTTCGCCAGCAGAGATGCTCGCAGGCAAATCGTTTGAAACGCGGCCCGCAGTGCATCCCAGCCAGCAGGCGCTGCTGGATCTGCCGGCCAGCGAGAGATTACGCAAGGTCATGGCATCGGCAAAGTGGCAGCATAGGGGCATGGCTGACATCATAGGCTAGTCCCGCATGACGCCTGAACTGCAAGAAACACCAGTTCCGCCAGACATGGCCGCACGCCTGCCGGCATTGGCATCGCTGCGCACTGAATTATTGAGCAATATCATCATCCTTCAGGCCGGCCAGGCTCTCGTGCGCGCGGCGTGGAACACGGCATCCATCTGGCCGGCGAAGGTTGAACGGACCTACCGCTTCGGTCCGCCGGCCGAGCTGGCCAATGCGCACGGCTTCCCCTATCACTGGGTGTATATCGCGGACGATGCCTACACGGCAGCCTGGGAAGCCCAGCTTTGCCGTAATGATGCCACGCGCCCGGGCACCTTTTACATCGAGCACAATGCGCAACAAGCGCTGATCGCGACGCTGTCATTCAGCGTGCCACTGCGGCTGCTCGACCTGACGGGCCTGGCCGCCAGCCGGCTGGGCATCTATGACCAATTGCGCAGCCCCGATCACGGCTGGTGCCAATGGCTGGGCTGGCAGCTGGATCGGATCATTGCGCAGGAAGCCGGCGCGATTCACGGTTTCATGTATCCATCGCGCCGCCAGCCCGGCAAACTTGCGTATGCCATTTCATCGCGCCACATGAGCAAGCTGGGCAGCGACATGGCGTGCCAACACGTGCGATTCGGCGACACCGCGGCCTGTGCACGCCTGCTTGCCGATCGCCTGCGCGTGGATCCGCCCTGACCTGCCTCCCCTACGCCGGCTCGCGCCACTTGTCCTTGATTTCCAGCATGGCCGGCAGCTGTTCGATGAACAGCGCCAGCAGTTGCGGGTCGAAGTGCGTGCCGCTGTCGCGCTGCATGGTGGCGATGGCTTCGTCGACCGTCCAGGCGCGCTTGTACGGGCGTTCGCTGGTGAGCGCGTCGAAGACGTCGGCGATGGCGACGATGCGGCCTTCGTGGGGGATTTCCTCGCCCTTCAAGCCTTGCGGATAGCCGCTGCCATCCCATTTTTCATGGTGCGTCAAGGCGATCGTGCGCGCCATTTTCAAGAGGCCGCCCGCGTGCTCGCCGATGATGGCCGCGCCGATTTCCGCGTGGCTGCGCATGACTTTCCATTCGTCCGCATCGAGCTTGCCCGGTTTTTGCAGGATGGCGTCGGGGATGCCGATCTTGCCCACGTCGTGCATGGGCGCCGCGTTGAGCAAGTCTTCCGCCCTGCCCGCGCTGTAGCCGGCCGCCAGCGCCAGCTGGCGCGCGTAATAGCTCATGCGGATGACGTGCATGCCCGTCTCGTTGTCCTTGTACTCGGCCGCCTGGCCCAGGGTCTGGATCACCTGCAGGCGCGAGCGGCGCAATTCCTCGGCGTCCACCAGCGACAGATGCGTGCGCACGCGGGCGCGCACGATGGGCGGGCTGACGGGTTTCGTGATGTAGTCGACGGCGCCCGCGTCGAAGCCGTCCGCCTCGTCCTTCACGTCGCACAGGGCCGTCACAAAAATGACGGGGATGGACGCGGTGGCCGGCATGGCCTTCAGCTGGCGGCACACTTCATAGCCCGTCATGGCGGGCATCATGATGTCGAGCAGGATCAGTTCGACGGGGTTGTTCTGCGCCAGTTCCAGCGCCTTCTCGCCATCCTTGGCATACAGCAGCCGGTAATCGTCCTGCAAAATCTGGCGCAGCACCTGCAGATTCGTCGCTTCATCGTCGACCAGCAGCAGGATCGGTTTGTCTTCGTGTAAGGTCATCGTTAGCCCAATATCAGGAAAGGTCGGCAGGCGTTGGCGCTTCCAGCCACGCCAGCAGCTGGCGCAGCACGCCCGCGGCACGCGCAAATTCAAAGTCGTCGATGGCGCTGGCCAGCGCCTGCAGGCGCGGCTGCTGGCCGTGCGGCGCCAGCATGGCGGCGATCTGCGCCATCAAGGCGTCGTCCAGCTGCCCGCCTTCCAGGCTGGCGATAGCTTGCCGCAGCAAGGCGCCAGCGGCGGCTGCATCGAGGGGCGCGCTGGCGGCCGGCGCCTGCATGGCCACGGCCGGCATGCCCGCCTCTTCCAGCTCGCCGGCCAGCGCCATGAAGGCGGCCGCCAGCTGCACCAGCAATTCGGTCACCGGCAACTGGCGCGCAATCGCTTGTTCGATGCGCCCCAGCAGACTTTCGACCTGCACCAGGCACAGATTGCCCGCCGCGCCCTTGATACGGTGCAACAGGTGGCCGGCCACGCTGCTGCCGCCGCGTTCCAGTTCCGCCGCCAGCATGGCGGCGCAGTCGCCATTGGCCTGCACGAAGCGCGCGATGGCCCGCTGCAGGGCTTCGCGGCCGCCCCACAGGGCGATGCCGCGCTGCCAGTCCACCTGGCCGGCAGCGGCACGCGCCGCCGCACCGGCCGCCGGCGGCGGCATGGCCACGGCGATATCGAGCAGGCGGGCGATTTCCGCCGTCAGCTTGTGCATTTCCAGCGGCTTCGAGGCGAAACCGTTCATGCCGGCCGTCTGCGCGGCGCGCCGGTCCTGTTCCAGCACGCTGGCCGTCAGGGCGATGATGGGCGTCGCCTTCAGGCCCTGCTCGCGCTCGTGCACGCGGATCAGGCGCGTCGCTTCCAGGCCATCCATGCGCGGCATCTGCACGTCCATCAGGACGATGTCGAAGCTGCCCTTGCCGAATTCGCGCACGGCGCTCTCGCCATCGCTGGCGGCGATCACCTGGTGGCCGGCCGCGCCCAGGCTGATCAGGAGCAGCTCCACGTTCTGCGGCACGTCGTCGGCCGCCAGGATGCGCAGCGGCGGCAAGGCCACCACGGGCTGCTCGCTGCGGCGCGCCACGGCCTTGCCCGGCGCCAGCGGCAGCAGCACGTGGAACACGCTGCCCACGCCCAGGGTGCTTTCCACCGTGATGGTGCCTTTCATCAGCTCGACCAGCTGCAGCGAAATCGTCGTGCCCAGGCCCGTGCCGCCAAAGCGCCGGCTCATCGAGGAATCGGCCTGCGTGAACGGCGCGAATATCTTGTCCAGGCGGTCGGCGGGGATGCCGATGCCCGTATCGTGCACGGCGATATGCACCTGCTCGCCCTGCATGCCGACGGCCACGCGCACATGGCCCACTTCCGTGAACTTGACGGCGTTGCCGATCAAATTCGTCAGCACCTGCTGCACCCGGCGCGCGTCGCCCAGGAAGAACTGGCCCATGCCCGGGTCGATGTCGACATGCAGCACCAGGTCGCGCGCATGGGCCGTGATGCGCAGCGACGCGGCCACGTGGTCGACCAGGTCGGGCAGCGAAAAGTCCACCAGTTCCAGCTCGGTGGCGCCTTTTTCCAGCTTGGCCGTGTCGAGGATGTCGTTGAGCAGTTCAAGCAGGGAACGGGCCGACTGGCGCACCGTGCCCAAGTGGCGGCGCTGCAGGCTGTCCAGGGCCGTCCCCAGCAGCACTTCCGTAAAGCCGATGATGGCGTTCATCGGCGTGCGGATTTCATGGCTCATGTTGGCCAGGAAGCTGGTCTTCGATTCGGCGGCCAGCTCGGCGCGGTCTTTTGCCGCGCGCAGGTTTTCCTGCATGGCGCGCCGTTCGCTCACGTCGGTGGCCAGCTTGACCACCTTGAACGGCTTGCCGTCCGTATTGAAGATCGGGTTGTACGACGCCTGTATCCACACTTCCCGGCCATCCTTGCCGATGCGCTTGTACTCGCCCGTATTGAATTCACCCTGCGCCAGGTGCTGCCAGAACGCGATGTAGTCGGGCGAGGTCACATAGCCGGGCTCGCAGAAGATGCTGTGGTGCAAGCCCAGCACGTCGTCGGACCGGTAGCCGATCAGGTCGAGGAAGTTCTCGTTGGCCGCCAGGATGCGCCCCTGCAGGTCGAATTCCGCGACGGCCGTCGCGCGCGAGATGGCCGTCACCTTGCCTTCATACTCGGCGTTGCGCAATTCGCTTTCCGTGATGTCGAGGATGACGCCGTCGATCCAGCGCACCACGCCGTCGTTGTCGAGCACGGGGCCGCTGCTTTCGCGCACCCAGCGCTCGCGCCCGTCGCGGTGGATCAGGCGGTAGACGTTCTCGAAGTCGCGCTTTTCGCCGGCCGCCTGCACGCAGGTGTCGTTGACGCGCTGGCGGTCGTCCGGGTGCACGAGGTCGAACAGCCTGACGCGGCCCTCGACGAAATCCTGCGGCATCCAGCCCGTCAGGTTGAAGACGGCGTCGCTGATGAAGATCATCTTCCATTCGGGCGCGAAGCTGCAGTGGAAGGACACGCCGGGGATATTGCGGATCAGGGTGCGGTACTGGCGCTCGCTGTCCTTGAGCGCCTGCTCCATGCTGCGCGACGAGCGCATGTCCGTGACAAACGCCACGAACAGGGGCTGGCCCGGCGTGTCGATCTTGCCGATCGCCACGCGCATGGGCAGCACGGCGCCATCCTTGTGGCAGCCATCGAGTTCGCGTCCGCTGTCGAGGATGCGCGAGGCGCCCGTTTCCAGGTAGTCGCGCAGATAACCCTCGTACTCGGCCGCTTCGGACGGCTGCAGCAGCACGCTGGCGTCGCGCCCCACGATCTCCGCTTCGCGCCAGCCGAACAGGCTTTCCGCGGCGGGATTGAAGGAGCGCACCTTGCCCTGGCCATCGATGGTAATCAAGCCGTCGGCCGCCGTATCGACGATGGCGCGCAGGCGCGATTCGCTGGCGCTGGCATGGCGCAGCAGCTGGCGGTAGCGCAGCAAGCCGTTCGCGGCGGCGACAAACACCGTCAGGGTGACGGTGATCAGCGCCACGGCCAGGGCCACGAACGAAGCTTGCACCGTGATCGTGTTGTCGCCTGCCGTGGGGGTGCCGGAAAAGCGCGCCGCCAGCATGCCTGTGTAATGCATGCCGGAAATGGCCAAGCCCATGACGGCACTGCTGACCAGCAAGGACGCCAGGGGACTCATGCGCAAACGCATGGCGCTCAGGCCGAAGCGTATCCACAGCGCCAGCATGGCCATGACGACGGCCACCACCAGCGACAGGGCAAACAGCCAGGGCTGGTAATGCAGGGTCAGCGACGTCTGCATGGCGGCCATGCCGCTGTAATGCATGGAGCCGATGCCCACGCCGACGAGCACGCCGCCCACCACCAGCTGGCGCCAGTTGATGCTCGGGCGCGCCAGCATGTGCAGCGCCACCCACGAAGCGGCCACGCCGGGCAGCATGGAAAGCAAGGTCAGGCTGGGGTCGAAGGAGACGCGCGTGCAGATGTCGAAAGCCAGCATGCCGATGAAGTGCATCGACCAGATGCCGCCGCCGAGCGCAATGGCACCCGTGATGATGGCCGTCTGGCGCTGGAAGCCGCGCTCGCTGCTGCGCGCCATGCCGGCGATCTGCAAGGCCATGAACGAGGCAAAGATGGCGATGCCGATGGAAAACAGCACCAGCCAGGCGTTGTGCGTGCCGTAGATGTACTGCATGGTATCGGTCGATACGGCAAAGATGGAACTAAACATACTGTCGTGGCATAAGGTGAGTGAAACGTGACGTCGCAAAACATGACGGCGCACCGCGCGCGCCGGCGCCACGCTTTTTACTAAAGCGGCAACACAGCGGAAATGACAACGGTAGCAGTCGACCAGGGCAAGGCTCGGTCATCACGCCCGCGCCTGCCGCGCGGGGGAAAGGTGCTTTTTACAGAGTGAAAAAGCGGAATGCGTACGAACTCTGGCGCGGATGGCTGGCCGCCAGCGTGACGATGATTTTTTAAAGAGCCATGAGTATAGTTGCTTTGCGAACATATTCATAGGACTTCAGCAATACTATAGCAAGAAACACAATATTCTGAGGTCGCGATGCGACAGCACTCGCCCGTTCAGGCTGGCGGCCACAGCGCGCGTATGGCGGAAGAGGCCTGATAGGTCGCACCGGCGCGCTCGCTCACAGGGATACCGGCCAGTGTACAGCGGCGGCCCAGCTCGTCCTTGATCTGCCGCAACGACCAGCGCTGCGGCACGGGCAGATCCATGCCCACCACGCGGATCAGCGGGCAATCGTCGAGGGTCGTGTGCAGCAGCAGCTCCACGCGCGCCATCGGCGGTCCGCCGCGGTAGACATCCACCGCGCCCGCATAAGTGACCACCTCCAGCGCGCGCATCTGCTGCGGCGCCAGTTGCAGCACCTTGTCATGGCCGGGCAAGCCCCGCGCCAGCCGGCGCAGCAACACGCCCGCATCATTGATCTCGACATGAAAAGACAGATCGGGGCCCGGCAGAAAAAGCACGCCGACGATCCAGGCGGTCAGCGCCGGCAGGCCCAGCAGCACCGCCTCGCCCGCATACGGCACGTCGCGCCAGACGGCTTGCACGATGAAGGCAAGGATCAGGACGCAACCGCCCAGCAGCACGCTGCGCCACAGCACGGGACGCATATTGGCCATCATCGCCGCATGGCAGCTGACATCGTCGGCCGGCGCAAAGCGTATCCATTCGGCGCGCGCCGGCTTGCAAGGCCTGGCGGGACTGCCGCTCAAGCGTTCTGCGCCAGCATGCCGCGGAACCACGCCAGTTGCTCGCGCGTCAGGTAATTGGCGCCATCGCCATGCAGCAGGACGATTTCGATCTCGGGGGGAATCGAGGCGAGCAGCTGCGCGCCCGTGACGGGAATCTTGGGGAAATTGATGCCGGCCAGGAAGGCGGGATCTTCCGCCACCGTCACGCAGCGGCGCTCGGGATTCGGCGACGGCACGAGGAACAGGTCGATCTGCTCGCTTTGCCCGCCGATGACGACGTGCAATTGCGCGGCCAGCAATTCGGGCAGGATCAGCTCGATGTTATTCTCGGCGCGCGATTGCTGGAAAGCGCTTTTCAGGGGCGTGAGGAGAGGCATGGCGGTCATGGCAAAGTGGAAAGATAAAGACGGCGGCAGTGTAGCAGAGGCGCCCGGACGGGCGCGCTCCGCTGGCGCAACGGCTACATCTTGTAGTTCAACGAGACAAGTACGCTGCGCGGCGCGCCGTAGCGCGCCAGCCCGCCGGACCAGGAATAGCCGAGCGCCTGGTAGTAGCGGCGATCGAGCACGTTGTCGATGCTCGCGCGCAGCTGCAGCTGCTCGCTGATCCGATAGCCGGCCGTCAGCCCGACGATGGCGTACCCGCCCTGCTGCGTCAGGTAAGCCTTGTCGCGGCGGTCGATCTTGTCCTGCGCATACACGGAGGCGCCCAGGTTCCAGCGCGCCAGGCTGCCGCTCAGCTGCACGTTCGTGTACAGCTTGAACAATTGCTTCGGCTCGTCCGTGGCGATGCGCTGACCGATGTTGGCGGCCACGCTGTCCTTCGTGTACTTGGCCAGCACATGGGTGTAACCACCCGAGATCTGCCAGCCAGGCAATGGCGAGCCCGACAATTGCAAGTCGACGCCTTCGCTCTGCACCTGCCCGGCCGCGCGGGCGCAATAGATGGAGCCGCCCGTGGGGCAATTGACTTCGTCGGTCATGGCGCGGTTGTTTTGCTTGATGCGGAACAAGGCGCCGCTGGCGTTGAGCCTGCCGCCAAAATATTCTCCCTTGACGCCCACTTCCAGGTTGGTGCCGCTCAACGGCGGCAAGCCATTGCCTTTGACATCGAGCACGCTTTGCGGCTGGAATATCTGCGTGCCGCTCGCATACACGGAGTGATGCGGGTCCAGGTCGTAGACGAGGCCCGCGTACGGGGTGAATTTCGCGTTTTCCGTCAGGTCGCGGCGCCACGTCGGATTGGCGGCATACCAGCCCGTGACATCCTGCGCATACCAGCCGAAGCGCCCGCCCAGCACCAGGCGCAGCGGATCGGCCAGGCTGAAGTTGCCTGCCGCATACAGCCCCTTCTCGTCCGTCTTGCGGCCCCAGTTGTAGGGCTCGAACGGCGCGCCGTTCATGCGGTAGGCGCGGGGATTCCAGTGGCGGATGTCGAACACGCGCGTCTGCGCGCCTTCCCAGCTCTGACCCGCGTCCGAATCGTCGTGGCGGTAGCTGGCGCCGACGATGACGTCATGCTGGCGGCCGAACCAGGTGACAGGGCCGCTCAGGCGCCAGTCCGCCACCACTTGCTGCGTGTTGTACTTCCAGCCCGTTTCCGACTGTTCCAGCAAAAACGTTTCGCCAGCGACGCGGCCGTTGGTGGTATTGCGCGTGCTCGACGAGGCGTCGATATGCGTGATGGCGAAGCGGCTGCGCCAGCCCTGCGCCAGCTTCGTTTCCAGGTCGGCGAAGACGACGTTGTTGTCGCGCTTCTGGAAGGAATCGGCATTATTCAGGAAAGTCGAGCGGGGCAAGTCCATGTGACGGCCGTCGGGCAAGGTCGGCAAGCCGACGAACACGCCGTCAGTGCGGCTGTGCTGGCGCGAAAAGCCGATGCCGGCCGTGGTCGATGGCGTCAGGTCCGTCTCGACGATCGCATATACCGTGCTGTTCTTGTTGTTGACCACGTCGACGAAGCTGTCGCTGTCGCGCAGACTGGCCGCCACGCGCCCGCGCACGCTGCCCGATGCGTTCAGGGCATTGCTGGTGTCCACCGTCAATTGCCGGTCCTTCCAGCTGCCCAGGTGAATGGATGCGTCCAGCAAGGGCGTGGCCGTCGGGCGCTTGCGTATCATGTTGATGCTGCCCGACGGCGCACCCGCCCCTTCCATCAGGCCCGTGGCGCCGCGCACCACTTCCACGCGGTCGTACATCAGCATGTCGGCGGAGACGTTGCGCTCATTGAAACCCGTGACGTCCAGCGGCAAGCCATCGACATTGATGTGGCTCAAGGCGAAGCCGCGCGCAAAATACGTGGTTTCCTGGTCGGACACGCCCTGCGTCTTGCCATACAGGCCGGGCGTGGCGCGCGCCACGTCCTGCAGGGTGGTCAGATCGAAATCTTCCATTTGCTGGCGCGAAATGACGCTGACCGTTTGCGGCGTGTGGCGCTGCGACAGGTTCAAGCCCGTGGCCGTCGACAGATTGCGCGAGGTATACAAGCCCGTGCCTTCCGTGGCGCGGTCCGCCTCGGCGCTGACGACGACGGCGGGCATGCTGGCCAGGCCCCCATCGGCCGTATTGGTATTGATCTTGCGCAACAGATAATTGCCCTTGCCACCATCCGTCACCTCCAGGCCGCTGCCTTGCAGCAATTGTTGCAGGCCGGCGGCAACGCCATGGCGCCCCTGCAAGCCCGGCGTCGCCAGGCCGTCGAGCGCCACGCCCTGGGTGGACAGGTTCACGCCGGCGGCGATGGCGAACGATGCCAATGCGCTGCGCAGGCTGCCGGCGGGAATGCTGTAGTCGCGCACGCTTGCGGACGGGCCGGCTTCAGCGGCCAGCGCAGTCTGCGGGAAGCCGGCGCCAGCCGCGCCCACGGCAAGCAGCAAGACCAGCGCGGCGCGCACGGCGCCCGTGGTGGGATGGAGCGCGAGTGGCGTCCACGGGGAAAATAAGCGGTGCTGCACAGCCATGTAAAACCCTTTCGATGGTTCGGATTGTTCGTTCTCTACCTTGTATGACGAAGCAATCTCAAAAAAGGGACAGGCAAGCGGCAAATAATTTCTTCAGGCTGCCTCGACACTGATCCAGTAGCGCGTGCGGCGCGCCAGCCGGATCGGCAGGGAACGTTGCAGCAGGAGCAGGATGTTGTCCGGGTCGTTCAACTGGAAAATGCCGTCCACGGGCAAGGCCGCCAGCGCCGGATCGCAGCGCAGCACGCCATAGCGATAGCGCGCCACCTGTTCCAGCACCTCCCCTAGCGGCATGCGTTCGGCGATCAGCATGCCCCGCAGCCAGGCGTCCGCATGGGGTGACGACGGCGTCAGGGCGGAAACGGCCACGTCGTCGAAACTGCCCTGCCGGCCCGCATTGATCGTGCGCAAGCCGTCGGGCGCCTGCGATGGTTCGATCTCGACGGCGCCCTCGCTGACGCCCACCTCGGTGCGCGGCGCCAGCACGCTGCCAAGGTGGCGCACGCTGAAGTGCGTGCCCAGCGCGCGCACGGTGCCATTGCTGCTGCGCACGAGGAACGGTCGCGCCGGCACGGCCGCATCGTGTGCCGTGGCAACGTGGATTTCGCCCGCATGCAAGGCCACCAGCCGGGCCGCGTCGTCAAAACGCACGTCGATGGCCGTGTCCGTATTGAGCACCAGTTGCGTGCCGTCGGGTAATGCCATATGCCGGATTTCACCGCGCGCCGTGCGGATCGCGGCGCGCCACGCTTGCCAGGGCGCCGACTGGCTGGCCAGCCACAGCGCGGGGGCGGCCGCGATCAGCCCGGCCAGGCCGTAGAGGACGGCACGCCGCCGCGGCGATTGCGGCGCCGCATCCGCCGCCTGGCGCAGCGCGGGCGGCACGCCGGCCAGGGCGCTGCACACCAGCTCGGCCCGCTGCCAGGCCGCTTCGTGCGCGGGATCGCTGGCGCGCCAGGCCTGGAACGCCTGCTGCTCGCCTGCAGTCAAGGGGCCCGCGTGCAGGCGCACCAGCCATTGCGCCGCCGCCCGCGCGGCGCGGGGATCGATGGCCGCCGTCCTGGCGGTGCTCACAGGATCAGCAGGATGCAGCGCTCGAACGCCTGCACCATGTAGCGCTTGATGCTGCGCTCGCTCACGGCCAGGCGCCGGGCGATTTCCCCGTAGCCGAGGCCATCGACATGCGCCAACAGGAAGGCATTGCGCACCAGCGGCGGCAAGCCGTCGAGCATGGCATCGATGCGCTGCAGGGCTTCGCGCACCAGCAAACTCTCCTCGGGCGACTGCATCAGCAGATCGGGCTGCTGCGCCAGGGTTTCCAGCCACGCTTGCTCCAGCGACAGACGCCGGTAATGGTCGATCAGCAGGCGCTGCGCCACGGTGGTCAGGTAGGCGCGCGGCTCGCGCATGGTCTGCCGGCCTTCCGGCGGCGCCGTCAGCAGGCGCACGAAGGTATCCTGCGCCAGGTCGGCCGCATGGTCGGCGCACTGCAGCTTGGCGCGCAGCCAGCGCATCAGCCAGCCGTGGTGATTGCTGTAAATGACTGCGATCGATTCGCCGGATTGCGCAATGTTCACTAGGGACTCCGATGCGCTCAAGGCAAGGCACGGCCAGGACGCTGGCCGGCCGCAAGGCAAGCGACTCAATTGATAATAATTCTCATTATCACAAATCATTGCCCGCGGCGTCAATGCCGGCGCCCATCCCGTCCGGCAAACTGTTGTTTCAGCGCGGCGGCTGGCCGTTCAGCGCGTATCGGTAGCCGTGGCGGGCGATCATGCCAGATGGGGTTTCTGGGACTTGGCCGCCAGCACGAAAGGAATGGCAAACGGCCCCAGAAATACCACCAGGATGGACCTGACGGTAGTTGTTTTCAAGGAACGGCGTTTGGCGATGAAGAGACAAGCGAAGGCCGACAGGGACCAGATCAGTGCCGGCAGGTAGGTAGTCATCATGGACTCCGGAAGCGCCTTGGAAGGCAGTAAACCATGCTGACACGGAAATGTGGCCATCGCAATGGCAAATCAGGCATCTGCCATTGCGATGGGCGGCCAGGCACCCCGCTTTCAGTCATTCTTAAGACTGCAGGCGGCAGCCGGCCAGCGATGCGGTCAGTGCTGGCCGATCTTCATGATCTTCAGCGCGTTCGTGCCGCCGACCTTGCCCATCGGCTCGCCCCAGGTCAGCACGACGGTGTCGCCCTTGGCCACGACTTTATGCTCCACCAGCAAATCTTCCGCCTGTTGCAAAACCTTGTCGCGGTCCGTGCCGGACGTCAATTCCAAGGTGCTGACGTTGCGGTACAGGGCCAGCTTGCGGCGCGTGCCCACGCTCGGGGTCAGCGCGACGATGGGGATGTCGATGTTGCAACGGCTCATCCACAGCGCCGTGGAACCCGATTCCGTCAGGGTGGCGATGGCTTTTACGCGCAGGTGATGGGCCGTAAACAGGGCGCCGTAGGCGATCGACTGGTCGATGCGCGAGAACGTGGCATTGAGGAAATCGGCATCCAGCTTGCAGGTGTCCCACTTTTCCGCGTCCAGGCAGATGGCGGCCATCGCTTCCACCGTTTCGATCGGATAGCGGCCCGAGGCCGTTTCCGCCGACGTCATGACGGCATCCGTGCCGTCCAGCACGGCATTGGCCACGTCGGACACTTCCGCGCGGGTCGGCACGGCGTTGACGATCATCGATTCCATCATCTGCGTGGCCGTAATCGCCAACTTGTTCGACGCGCGCGCCATCTTGATCATGCGCTTTTGCAGGGCCGGCACGGCCGCATTGCCCACCTCGACGGCCAGGTCGCCGCGGGCCACCATGATGCCGTCGGACGCGTCGAGAATTTCTTGCAGCGCAGGAATAGCTTCCGCGCGCTCGATCTTGGCGATCATCATCGGCTTGTGGTCCCACGCTTCGCCCGCGATATTGGCCAGCTGGCGCGCCATGACCATGTCGGTGGCGTTTTTCGGGAAGGACACGGCCACGTAATCGGCCTGGAAGCTCATCGCCGTCTTGACGTCTTCCATGTCTTTCGCCGTCAGGGCCGGAGCCGACAAGCCGCCGCCCTGGCGGTTGATGCCCTTGTTGTTCGACAATTCGCCGCCGATTTTCACCGTCGTGTGGATTTCGCTGCCGACGACCTTGTCCACCGTCAAGACGATGAGGCCATCGTTGAGCAACAATACGTCAGCGGCGCGCAAGTCGCGCGGCAATTCCTTGTAGTCGAGGCCGCAGCGCTCGATGTTGCCCAGCTCGCCGTTTTCGCCCCATTTCGCGTCGAGGATGAACTTGGCGCCGTTTTCCAGGAAAATCTTGCCTTCTTCAAACTTGCCGACGCGAATCTTCGGGCCTTGCAAGTCGGCCATGATGGCCACTTCGCGGCCGCACAGGGCTGCCGCTTCGCGCACCATGCGGGCGCGGTCGATATGGTCTTGCGCCTTGCCATGCGAAAAGTTCAAGCGCACGACGTCGACGCCGGCCTTGAACATGCGGACCAGGGTATCGATATCGTTCGAAGCGGGGCCGATGGTGGAAACGATCTTGGTGGCGCGTTGCTGTACTTGCATGGTCATGGTGTGCTGCTTTCTATAAAGTTCGTGCTGCTACAAGGGCCGGCCTTGTGGGCCGGCCGTCCTGGTGCGCTGGATCAGCGGTACTACGTTCTTACTTGGCCGCCATCAGGGCGACCGTGGTGTCCAACATGCGGTTCGAGAAGCCCCACTCGTTGTCGTACCACGACGACACCTTCACGAGGCGGCCCGAGACCTTGGTCAGGGTCGAATCGAAGTTCGACGAGGCCGGGTTATGGTTGAAATCGATGGAAACGAGCGGTTCCGTCTGGTACGTGAGAATGCCCTTCAAGGCGCCTTCCGACGCCGTTTTCAGCAAGGCGTTGACTTCCTCGACCGTGGTATCGCGCCTGGCGATGAAGGACAGGTCGACCAGCGACACGTTGATCGTCGGCACGCGCACGGCAAAGCCGTCCAGCTTGCCATTCAGTTCCGGCAAGACGAGGCCGACGGCGGCCGCCGCGCCCGTCTTGGTGGGGATCATCGAATGCGTGGCCGAACGGGCGCGGCGCAAGTCTTCATGCATCACGTCGCTCAATACCTGGTCATTCGTGTAGGCGTGCACGGTGGTCATCAGGCCCGATTCGATGCCGATGGCGTCGTTCAGCGGTTTCACCAAGGGCGCGAGGCAATTCGTCGTGCACGAAGCATTCGAAATGACCGTATCCGAGGCTTTCAACACGTGCTGGTTGACGCCGAACACGATGGTGGCGTCCACGTCCTTGCCGCCCGGCGCGGAAATGATGACTTTCTTCGCCCCGCCCTTCAAGTGGGCCGACGCTTTTTCCTTGGTGGTGAAGAAACCCGTGCATTCGAGCACGACGTCGACACCGAGTTCGCCCCAGGGAATCAGGGCCGGGTCGCGCTGCGCGAAGACGCGGATGCGGTCGCCATTGACGAGCATATTGTCGCCGTCGATGGTGACGACGCCGGGAAACTTGCCGTGCACCGTATCGTAGCGCGTCAAATGCGCATTCGACTTGGCGTCGCCCAGGTCGTTGATGGCGACGATCTCGATATCCTGCTGCTTGCCGCCTTCATAAAACGCGCGCAAGACATTGCGGCCGATGCGGCCATAGCCATTGATGGCAACTTTGATGGTCATGCTGTCTCCTTGATATTGTTTGAATGACTTACTTAACCACTATTTCTCAGTCCCGCCGCGATGCCATTAATCGACAAATGGATGCCCGTGCGCGCCGCCGCGTCCTGCTTGCCCTCGCGGAAGCGTTTCAGCAGTTCCACCTGCACGTGGTTGAGCGGATCGATGTACGGGAAACGGTTGCGTATCGAGCGCTGCATCAACGGATTGGCTTGCTGCAACTCTTCCTGGCCCGTGATCAGCTTCAAGGCGTCCAGGGTGGCCGCATATTCAGCGCGGATGCGCGTAAAGATGGCGTCGCGCAAGGCCTTGTCCTTGACCAGTTCCGCATACTTGCCGGCGATGGCGATATCGCTCTTGGCCAGCACCATATCCATGTTCGACAGCAGGGACGTGAAGAAAGGCCAATCCGTGTACATGCCGCGCAGCACGTCTGCCCCGTCGGCCGGATGGGCGGCCAGGTAGGCTTGCACGGCGGAACCGAAACCGAACCAGCCCGGCAGCATCAAACGGCATTGCGCCCAGCTCAAGACCCAGGGAATGGCGCGCAAATCCTCGATGGACGTGGATTTCTTGCGCGAGGCGGGACGGCTGCCGATATTCAGCGCGGCAATCTCCGCGATCACCGTCGATTCCCAGAAATACTGCTCGAAGCCATCCGTGCCATACACGAGGTCGCGGTAGGCGTTCAGGGCCGTGCCGGACAGCTCTTCCATGGCAGCCAGGTGGCCCGCGCCGGCCGAAGCTTTCGGCTGCAATTGCGCCTGCGGCAGCAGGGTCGACTGGATGGTGGCGGCCACCAGCACTTCCAGGTTGCGGCGCCCCACTTCCGGGTTCGCATACTTGGCCGTGATGACTTCGCCCTGCTCCGTCAAACGGATCTGTCCCTGCACGGCGCCGGCCGGCTGGGCCAGGATGGCTTCGTAGCTGGGTCCGCCGCCGCGGCCCACGGAACCGCCGCGGCCGTGGAACAACCGCAGCTTGATCTGTTCTTGCTTGAAGACCGTCACCAACTCGATCTCGGCCTTGTAGAGCTCCCAGCCGGACGTCAAAAAGCCGCCGTCCTTGTTGCTGTCCGAGTAACCGAGCATGACTTCCTGCTGGTCCGCGCGCGATGCCAGCAAGCCACGGTAGAACGGCAAGCCGAACGCGCGCGCCATGATGGCGGGGCCGGCGCGCAAGTCGGCTATGGTTTCAAACAGGGGGATGATGTTGACGTCCACTTCGCGGCTGCCCTGGCGCAGCAAGCCCACTTCCTTCAGCAGCAAGGCCACTTCCAGCAAGTCCGAGACGCTGGCCGCCTTGGAGATGATGCAGTTCGGCACCGATTCTCGGCCATATTTGACGTGGGCTGCGCGCACGGCGCGGAAGATGTCGAGTTCGGACGTCGTTTCCTCCGAGTATTGCGCATACGGCGACGTCAGCAGGCGTGGCGACTCCAGCTCGGCCAACAGCAAGCTGATGCGCTGCTCTTCATCGAGGTCCAGGTAGACGAGGCCAGGCTGGGCGCCCGCGAACAGTTCGCCCACGACGCGCTCGTGCACGTCGGAATTCTGGCGCAAATCGAGCGGCGCCAGCGAAAAGCCGAACACCTTCACGGCGCGGCGCAGCTGGCGCAGCCGGCCACGGGCCAGCGCGCGCAAGCCATTGCTGACGAGCGAATGCTGGACCACGTCCAGGTCGGCCAGCAGGTCAGATGCCGCAGCGTAAGGCTGCACGCCGTCTGCCTGCTTGCCCGCATTGTCACCCTTCTTGGACAGCACGACGCGCGTGGCGTCCAGGCGCGCGTGGATACCGTGCAAGGCGCGGCGGTACGGCTCGTCGACGCGGTGCGGCGAGGCGTCGGCCGAGCGTTCGGCCAGCGCGCGCAGCGGCTCGCTGCAGGCATTGAGTATTTGCGCCAGCGACAGTTGCGAAGCGAGCTTGCGCAATTCGCCCAGGTAAAAATCGAGTACCTTGTCGGCCTGCGTTTGCAGGGTGCTGCGCAGGATGTCGGCCGTGACGAACGGGTTGCCGTCGCGGTCGCCGCCTATCCAGCTGCCCACCTTCATGAAATTGGGCAATTCCGCATCTTCCCAGCGGGCATCGCGCTGGGCCAGCATGGTTTCCAGCGAAGAATACAATTTAGGCAATTCGCGCAAGATCGTGTGGTCGTAGAACGACAGGCCATTGGCCACTTCATCCATGACGGACAGCTTGCTCGTGCGCAACAGACGCGTCTGCCACAGGGTGACGATGCCGCGGCCCAGCGCTTCTTCGTTCTGTTCCGCTTCTTCCGGCGTCATTTGCACGCGGTCGCGCTCGCTCAACAGGCGCGCGATAGCCATCTGGCAATTCTGGATGCTCTTGCGCTGCACTTCCGTCGGATGCGCCGTGAAGACGGGGCTGACGAACGCATCGTCGAAGAACGTCTCCAGCGCATCGGCCTTGCCCGCGTCAAACACATTGCCGACGGCATGGCTGAGGCTACCCTGGCGCGGCGGCGAGCCGGCGATCAGATGGGCGCGCGTGCGGCGGATGTGATGTTGATCTTCCGCAATATTGGCCAGCAGCGAGAAATAGCTGAAAGCGCGCGTCAATTGCGTGGTTTCTTCCTGCGACAGCGCTTGCAGCGCGTCCGACAGCTGCGCGCGCGCCGCTTCATCATTGTCGCGGCGGAAACGGATGGCCAGCTGGCGCACATGTTCGATGCGTTCGAAGGCGGGGTCGCCCAGGTGGTTGCGGATGGCGTCGCCCAGCAGACGGCCCAGCTGGCGGATATCGCTGCTCAGCAGCTCGTCTTTCACTTCATTCATTTGCATGGTATTCATTTCCTGGGGCGGCCACGGCGGCACCGCACAGATTGCGTAGTACGCGCTTCCCGGCCCGGGAAACGCCCATCGTCGAATTTGTAGTAAATTTACCTTATTGCTTCACCATCCTCTTGATTTCCATCAATAAAAATCATACCCAAAGGGCCGACAAGGGCTTACGAGCTGTTTGCCAGGGCAACAATATGAAAATTTACTACGCATTTAAGCGAAAGGCAATCAACTTTTGTCTTTCGAGGCTGAAAAGTGACGGCGCAACACACATGGCCGGCGCTCTCCTGTATGCTGGCGGCTGAAACAAGGATGTAATCCACATCTTTCACACGCCGGACAAAACCGTAGCGAGCGGATGTGAGTTGTGGCCGAGAAGCGGAACTGTGCGGATGCACAGTGAGCATCGGAGGCCGCAAGTCGCGACGCGCAGCAGGTTTGTCGGGTGTTTTACTCCCTTCTCCCATGCGACTGACTGCCTACACTGACTACACCCTGCGCACCCTGATGTACCTGGGCGTGCACCGCGACCGGCTCGTGACCATCCAGGACATTGCCGACCTGCACTCCATCTCGAAAAATCATTTGATGAAGGTGGTGCACCAGCTGGGCCTGTCGGGCATCGTGGAAACGGTGCGTGGGAGAAATGGCGGCCTGCGCCTGGCGCGCGACCCGGCCGAGATCAATATCGGCACCGTCGTGCGCGAAACGGAAAACGATTTTTTCATGGCGGAATGTTTCAACAAGGAAAATAATACCTGTCCGCTCACGCCCGATTGCCTGCTGAAGGCCAAGCTGGGCCAGGCCACGGCCGCCTTCCTGGCCGTGCTCGACACGGTGACGCTGGCATCGATACTCGACGCAACGCCGGGCGCGCCGGCGCTGGCGGCGGGCGTCATCCCCCTGCGCGTGGCAAAGTAAGCGCGCCAAAAACAACAATGCCCGGCGAACCGGGCATTGTTTCCTTCAACAACTCCTGTTTACATCAATGCGCGCTGGCGCCTGCCGCGCCGATGCCCGTTTCCGAACGCATTTGCTGCGCTTCGTAACCGGCGCGGTCGATGCGCGCGCGGGGGCTCTTGTCGAGCACCGAGAACAGCCAGATGCCGACGAAGCCGGCCGTCATTGAGAACAGCGCCGGCGACGCATACGGGAACAGCGCTTCGCCATGGCCCAGCACGTCGACCCACACGGACTTCGACACCACCGTCAGCGCGACGGCCGTGATCAAGCCCAGGAAGCCGCCGATGGTGGCGCCCCGCGTGGTGCAATCCTTCCACAGCACCGACATGAACAGCACGGGGAAGTTGGCCGAGGCGGCGATGGCGAAGGCCAGCGAAACCATGAAGGCGATGTTCTGCTTTTCAAAGGCGATACCCAGCACCACGGCGATGATGCCCAGCACGATCGTCGTCACGCGCGACACTTTCAATTCGTTGGCGCCCGTGGCCTTGCCCTTCTTGATGACGGTGGCATACAGGTCGTGCGACACGGCCGACGCGCCCGACAGGGTCAAGCCCGCCACGACGGCCAGGATGGTGGCAAACGCGACCGCCGACATGAAGCCGAGGAAGACATTGCCGCCCACGGCCTTGGCCAAGTGCACGGCCGCCATGTTGTTGCCACCCAGCAATTTACCTGCGGCATCCTTGAACTCGGGATTGGTACTCACCAGCACGATGGCGCCAAAGCCGATGATGAAGGTCAGAATGTAGAAATAGGCGATCCAGGTGGTGGCCCAGAACACGGATTTGCGCGCTTCCTTGGCGCTGGGCACCGTGAAGAAACGCATCAGGATGTGCGGCAAGCCGGCCGTGCCAAACATCAGCGCCATGCCGAACGAAATGGCGGAAATAGGATCCTTGATGAAGGAACCGGGGCCCATGATGGCTTCCTTGGTGGCGTGCACGTCCACCGACTTGGCGAACAGCGCTTCCGGGCTGAAGTTGAACTGCGCCAGCACGGCCACGGCCATGAAGGTGGCGCCACCCAGCAGCATCACAGCCTTGATGATCTGTACCCAGGTGGTGGCCGTCATGCCGCCAAACAGCACGTAAATCATCATCAGGGTGCCGACCAGGACGACGGCGATCCAGTATTCCAGGCCGAACAGCAGCTTGATCAGCTGGCCCGCGCCCACCATCTGCGCAATCAGATAAAAGGCCACGACGACCAGGGTACCGGACGCGGAGAAAATGCGGATCGGCGCCTGCTTGAAGCGGTAGGCGGCCACGTCGGCAAAGGTGAAGCGGCCCAGGTTGCGCAGGCGCTCCGCCATCAAAAAGGTGATGACGGGCCAGCCGACGAGAAAGCCGATGGCGTAGATCAGGCCATCGTAGCCGTTCAAAAAGACGGCGGCGGAAATGCCGAGGAAGGAAGCGGCCGACATGTAGTCGCCCGCGATGGCCAGGCCATTCTGGAAGCCCGTGATGCCGCCGCCGGCCGTGTAGAAATCGGAAGCCGACTTGGTTTTCGCGGCCGCCCACTTGGTGACGAACAGCGTGAAGATGACGAAGGCGGCGAACATGATGATCGCCGTCCAGTTGGTCGGCTGCTTGACCGCCTGGCCCAGGTCGGCGCCGGCCGCCAGCACGCTGCTGCTGGCGCCCGCCAGCAAGGCCAGGCTTGCCAGGCAGGAGAGTTTGCGTTGCGTCAATGTGGTGCCGCTCATGCTTGCACCCGTGCCTGGATGGCGTTGCTCAAGTCATCGAATTGCTTGTTGGCGCGGCGCACATAGATGCCCGTGACCAGCACGGTAAACACGATGACGAACAGGCCGATCGGCATGCCCCAGGTCATCACGCCGGTGCCCGTCTTAGTGGCAAGAAATTCCTTGTTGAAGGCAATGAGCAGGATGTAACCGTAGTACACCAGCATCATCAGGCCCGTCAGCGCCCAGCCGAAGCGGGAACGCACCTTGACCAGTTGGTGATAGTTGGGGTCGCTCTTGATTTTTTGAACGAGATCGTCATGCATTGTGTTGCCTCCTGTTATGTAAAAGCTGCTCTTTTGTTTTCGAGCTTGGATTCACAGTACAGTGCGAGGCTTACCCGCCCCTTACGGCAGCGTTTTTTCTCGCCGGGACAACACAAGGCAGGCAAAGAATCAATTCAAGGCGGCAGCCGGTCCGAAGAACTCGTGGTGCGTCTGCTGTTCCGGCACGCCCAGTTCGCGCAAGTATTGCTTGACGGCCCGCATGAATGGCTGCGGCCCCAGGAAGTAGGCGTCGACGTCGCGCGAGGCCGGCAGCCAGCTGTTCAACTGCTCTTTATTCAGCAAGCCGACGGCGTCCGGCGCGGCGGCGCCCGGCGCATCGTGTTCGCCGCCATGTTCCGCATAGCAGTAATAACGCTGCAGCTGCGGGTGCTGCGCGGCCAGTGCATCGATCTGCGCGCGGAATGCATGCACGCCGTGGTTGCGCGCCGCGTGGATGAAATGCACGGGACGCTTGCCGCGCAGGGCCGCCGTCAGCATGGCCAGGGTGGGCGTAATGCCGACGCCGCCGCTGATCAGCACCAGCGGCTTGTCGCTCTCCGTCAGCACGAAGTCGCCCGATGGCGGCGTCAGCTGCACGGTGTCGCCCGCCTGCACGTGGTCGTGGAAGAAATTCGATACCTTGCCGCCCTCTTCGCGCTTGACGCTGATGCGGTAAGTCTGGCCATTGCTGGCGGCGGACAGGGAATACTGGCGGCGCATGGGCACGCCATCGACGGTGGCCAGCACGCCAATGTATTGACCTGGCGC
This sequence comes from Janthinobacterium sp. SUN033, assembly GCF_030397595.1. NCBI lineage: Bacteria > Pseudomonadati > Pseudomonadota > Betaproteobacteria > Burkholderiales > Oxalobacteraceae > Janthinobacterium > Janthinobacterium sp. SUN033. Next base: position 803,648 of record NZ_JAPQNV010000001.1, on the reverse strand, counting down.
AAAGTCGAGCACGGGCTGGCCATCGGCCGGCGCCAGCAGGAAGGACGTGATCTCGGCGCTTTCCACGCTCTTGCCGCGCACGATAAAGTCACGCACGCCGCTCCAGCCGCCTGGCGCGGCCGCTTGCGCCTTGTAGATGCGCCCTTCCTCGCCGGCCAGGATGTCGGCCAGCTGGCCGTAGGCCGCGCCCCAGGCGTCGATGACGGCGTCGCTGGCCACCTCGGCCCCCAGCACTTCGCGGATGGCTTGCAACAGGCTGGCGCCCACCAGCGGATAGTGCTCGGCGCGAATCTGCAAGGCCACGTGCTTGTTGACGATGGTGGCCACCAGGTCGCCCAGCGCGGCAAGCTTGTCGATATTTTTGGCATACATCAGCACGCCATTGGCCAGCGCGCGCTGCTGGTCGCCGCTGTGCTGGTGCGCCTGGTTAAAGTACGGCAGCACTTCGGGATGGTCGCGGAACAGATTCTTGTAGAAATGGCGGGTCAGCGCTTCGCCGCCCTGCTCGAGGATGGGGACGGTGGCCGTGATGATGGCGCGTTGTTCTTGGGTCAGCATGTAAAACTCCTGTGTATCTATTAATGTATCTATTAGTAAGCGGTGTCAGGCCAGCGATTCAATGGCCGGATACAGATCGTGGTCTTCGCGCCGCATGCGCTGGAACAGCGCGTGCAGCACGGTATTGGCTTCGCTGCGGAAGGCTTCCGGTTCGGCTTCCAGGCGCACGGGCGTATTCCAGCGGCCGGCAAAATCCAGGTAGGCGCCGGCGATGCCGTGCATCTCGTTTTCGTACTGGCGTCCCAGCCGGGCCACCTCGGCCACGCCGCACGCCTGCGCGGCCGGATACAGGTAGCGCTGCTCGACGGCCAGGTGCAGCTTGATCAAGCCGCTCATGGCGATGATCTGGTCGGCAATGGCCTGCGCCTGCGCGCCGACACCGCCGCGCGCCAGCTGGCGCAAGTCATCGATGGCGGCCAGGATGGCCAGGTGCTGCTGTTTGAATTTGTCGATATTCATGATGTTTTTCTCTTGTTGAGTGTTCCCAGTGTAGCGGAATTCGCTTAAACATGCAAACTACATACATCTTTAAGGACGCCAATGTTTCCCACAAGAATGTACATCGACATGCGCCACTATGTGCGGCACAGAACACAAGCTATGGCCACGCCTGCCTATAATTTATTCATCACAGCGCGTGCCCGCTTGCGGCCGCGCCGCACCCTCCACTCCAGCCAAGGATGAGCATGAGTATGAAGACGGACACGGTCAAGACGGGCACAAGCCAGGCGCAGCAACTGGCCGGCATCATCAACGAACACCACACGGCATTGCTGGACGGCTGGATGGCCGGCCTGATCGCCCGCCTGGTGCGGCGCGACAAGATCGCCGAAAACGAGCTGCGCCAGCAGGCGTCGCAATTCCTGCCGCTGCTGGCGGGCGCGCTGGAAAGCGGCGACTCGTTCGACATCGAAGGCGGCGCCTGGGACGACACGCGCCAGCTGCTGGCGGAAATATCGCAGTCGCGCGTGCGCCAGGGCTATTCGCCGATCGACACGGCAAGCTTCATGTTCTCGCTCAAGGAACCGCTGTTCGCCTACCTGCGCCAGGAAATCACGGCGCAGCCGCAGGAACTGGGCGACGCCATCGTCAGCACCAGCAAATTGTTCGACGAGCTGGGTTTGCTCACCATCGCCATCTACCAGAAGGCGCGCGAACAGGTGATATTGCGCCAGCAGCAGGAATTGCTGGAACTGTCCACGCCCGTGGTGCAGCTGTGGCAAAACGTGCTGGCCCTGCCCCTGATCGGCACCCTCGACAGCGCGCGCACGCAGGTGGTGATGGAAAGCCTGCTGCAAAAAATCGTCGACACGGGCGCGCTGATCGCCATCATCGACATCACGGGCGTGCCCACCGTCGACACCCTGGTGGCGCAGCACCTGCTGAAAACCATCGCCGCCGCGCGCCTGATGGGCGCCGACTGCATCATCAGCGGCATCCGCCCGCAGATCGCGCAAACCATCGTGCACCTGGGCGTGAACCTGGAAGACGTGATGACCAAGGCTACCCTGGCCGACGCCTTCGTCGTGGCCCTGAAGCGCACGGGCTCCAGCATCACCTACCAGCAGCAACAACACTGAGGCGCCTATGGAAAGAATCCCCATTTTACGCATGGGCCGGCTGCTGCTGGTGACGATCCAGGTGGACATGCATGACCGCCTGGCGATGACCTTGCAGGACGACCTGACCACCCGCATCGTGACGGACCGCGCCACGGGCGTGCTGATCGACATTTCCGCGCTCGACATCGTCGATTCCTTCATCGGCCGCATGATCAGCAACACGGCGGCGATGGCGAAAATCCTCGACGCGCGCACCGTCGTCGTCGGCATGCAGCCGGCCGTCGCCATCACCCTGGTGGAACTGGGCCTGACCCTGGAAGGCGTCAGCACGGCCCTGAACGTGGAACGGGGGATCAAGCTGCTGGAACGGGGCGGCGCATGCGCATGACGGGGGCGCCGTGCTAGGCGCGCAGGCACAGGAACGGGCGCAGGCCGGGGCGCAGCAGATTCTGCCTCTGCACAGCGACGAAGACGTCGTACGGCTGCGCAAACAGGTACGCGACAGCATGGTCGCCATGGGGTTTGGCCTGATCGAACAGACCAAGATCATTACGGCGGCCAGCGAACTGGCGCGCAACACCCTGCGCTACGGCGGCGGCGGCGAAGCGCGCATCGCGCGCGTCAGCGATGGCGCGCGCCAGGGGCTGGAACTGCGCTTTGTCGATGCGGGACCGGGCATCGACGATATTCCCCTGGCGCTAACCGATGGCTATACCAGCGGCGGCGGGCTGGGACTGGGGCTGGGTGGCGCCAAGCGCCTGGCCGACGCCTTTCACATCGACACGGCGCCCGGCGCGGGCACCACTGTCACTATCGCGAAATGGAAGCTGTTTTGAACCACCTCGAGCAAGCCCCTGACATTGCCAGGCAACGCCGTTTTTCCGTCGGCGAACCGAGCGAAATCGCCACGGCCCGCCGCGCCGGCAACGAACTGGCGCGCCACATCGGTTTCGACGACGTGCGCACGGGCCAGCTGGCCATCATCATCAGCGAAGCGGCGACCAACATCGTCAAGCACGCGCAGCGCGGCGAAATCCTGCTGCGCAAGGTGCTGCGCGGCGGCACCAGCGGCATCGAAGTGCTGGCCATCGACAGCGGCCCCGGCATGGCAAATGTGCGCCAGCACATGCAGGATGGCCATTCCACCACGGGCACCTACGGCGTGGGATTGGGCGCGATACGCCGCCTGAGCCAGGAATTCGACCTGTACACCGCGCCCGGCAAGGGCACGGTGCTGATGATGGTGGTCTGGGGGCCGAACGCCAGCAGCGCCATCCCGGCCAGCCCGAACTGGCAGATCGGCGCCGTCTGCCTGCCGCTGGCCTCGGAACAGGTATGCGGCGACGCCTGGAACGTGGTCTGCGAAGGCCATGAACTGAGCCTGATGGTGGCCGATGGCCTGGGCCACGGCCCGCTCGCGGCGCGCGCCTCGGAACGCGCCAGCGCCCTGCTGGAACACGACACGCCGGGACTGCCGCCGCTGCCCGCCCCCTTCATCGAGCTGGCCAACGGCGCCCTGCGCGCCACGCGCGGCGCGGCCCTGGCCCTGGCGCATATCGACAGCGCGCGCCGTCAGTTGCGCTACGCGGGCGTGGGCAATATCGCCGCCTGCGCCTTCGATGCGCGGCAGCGCCGGCATTTGCTGTCGCACAACGGCATCGTCGGAAGCAACCTGCGCAAGGTGCAGGAATTCTGCTATCCGTGGCAGCCTGGCGCAACACTGATCATGCATAGCGACGGCCTGCACACGCGCTGGGACCTGGAACAGTATCCGGGCCTGGCGCACTGCCACCCCAGCCTCGTCGCCGCCGTGCTGTACCGCGACTTTGCGCGCGGGCGCGACGACGTCACGGTGGTGGTGCTGCGCGAACACGAGGAACAGCAGGCCGTGACGGGGGAAAGGAGCGAAACGACATGACACGACGCATATTGACGGCCCATATCGGCAGCGAACTCGATGTGGTGGGCGCGCGCCAGCGCGCGCGGCAGATCGCCGCCCTGTGCGGCTTCGGCGTGCAGGACCAGGTGCGCATCGCCACGGCCGTATCGGAACTGGCGCGCAACGTCTACAACTACGCCGGCAGCGGCAAGGTGCATTTCGCCATCGATGGCCAGACGGCGCCGCAGGTGCTCAGCATCCGCATCGAGGACCAGGGCCCCGGCATCGCGCAGCTGGAACAGATACTGGCTGGCACCTACCGCTCGCCGACGGGCATGGGCCTGGGCATCCTGGGCGCGCAGCGCCTGATGGACCGCTGCCATATCCGCAGCGCGCCGGGCGATGGCACACAGATCACCCTGCACAAGCTGTTCCCGCGCGACGCGCCCCTGCTCGACGGCGGCAAGATCGGCACGCTGTCCGGCAGCCTGCAGGCGCTGCCGCCGGACATCACGCTGTCGGAAGTGCAGCAGCAGAACCGCGAGCTGCTGACCACCCTGGCCGAACTGAAGACGCGGCAGGACGACCTGCTGCAGCTGACACGCGAACTGGAAGACACCAATCGCGGCGTGGTGGCGCTGTTCGCGGAACTGGACGAAAAGGCCGACCACCTGCGCCGCGCCGACCAGATGAAATCGCGCTTCCTGTCGAACATGAGCCATGAATTCCGCACGCCGCTCAGCTCCATCCGCGCCCTGTCCAAGCTGCTGCTCGACCGCATCGACGGAGATCTGTCGGAGGAACAGGAAAAACAGGTGCTGTTCATCCTGCAAAGCGCCGTCAGCCTGAGCGACCTGGTGAACGACCTGCTGGACCTGGCCAAGATCGAGGCGGGCAAGGTCGACGTGCACGCCAACAGTTTCCAGGTGGCGGACCTGTTCAGCGCCCTGCGCGGCATGCTGCGCCCGCTGCTGGTGTCCGATACGCTCACCTTGACCTTCATCGACCCCGATCCGGCGCTGCACATCCACACGGATGAAGGCAAGCTGTCGCAAATCCTGCGCAACTTCATTTCCAACGCCCTCAAGTTCACGGAAGCGGGCGCCATCGTCGTCAGCGCCACGCCCTTGCCGGAGCAGGACGCGATCCGCTTTTCCGTCTCCGACACGGGCCTGGGCATCGCCGCCGAAGACGTGCAGATGATCTTCGAGGAATTCAGCCAGGTGGAAAACCATATGCAGCGCAAGGTCAAGGGCACGGGTCTGGGCTTGCCCCTGTGCCGCAACCTGGCCACCCTGCTCAATGGCACGGTGAGCGTGGAAAGCACGCCGGGCCACGGTTCGCTGTTTTCCGTCGTCCTGCCCGCCAGCTACCACGCGCCCGAAGGCAGCCTGCCCCCGTGCGCGCCGGCCAACGACAATGGCAACGACCAGCGCATCGCCGTGCTGGTGGTGGAAGACAATCCCCCCGTGCGCCTGTTGTATGAAAAATTCCTGGCCGGCAGCGAATTTCGCGTCGTCCCCGCGCGCAGCGTGCGCGAGGCGCAGGAGCGCTGGGAACAGCAGCGCCCCGCCGCCGTCATCCTCGATATCCTGCTGCACGGCGAAACGGCCTGGCACTGGCTGGCCGAGCTGAAAAACGACCCGCTGCGGCGCCAGGTGCCCGTCATCGTCGCCACCGAGATCGACGACGTGCGCAAGGGCCTGGCCCTGGGCGCCGACGCCTACTACGTGAAACCGCTGCCGCGCCAGCAATTGCTGGCGACCCTGCGCGCGCTGATCGGCAATCCACACCACCGGCAAGAGCCGGTTCCGCCGCAAGGCACAACCACCTGGGACAATGCGCATGCTACCGGATAACAACAGCGATGCTCTGATCCTGAACGTCGATGACAGCGATGGCGCCCGCTACGCCAAGTCGCGCATCCTCCAACGCGCCGGTTTCAAGGTCATCGAAGCGTCAAACGGTGGCGACGCGCTGCTGCGCGCCCGCCACGACCGCCCCAACCTGATCCTGCTCGACGTCAAGCTGCCCGACATCAACGGCCTGGAGGTGTGCCGCCAGTTGAAGGGCGGCGCCGAGACGAACACCATCCTGGTGCTGCAAACGTCGGCTTCCTGCATCGGCACGGCCGACAAGATCCGCGCCCTGGACGGCGGCGCCGACAATTACCTGGTCGAGCCGATCGAGGCCGATGAACTGATCGCCAACGTCAAGGCGCTGCTGCGCCTGGGCCGCGTCGAGCGCGCGCTGCGCGACGTGGACCGCCGCAAGGATGAATTCCTGGCCACCCTGGCGCACGAATTGCGCAACCCGCTGGGCCCCATCCGCACGGCGCTGGCCCTGCTGTGCAAGCTCGACCCCGTCGTGCCGGCCGTGCAGGACAATGCGCGCCGCACCATCGCCCGCCATACCGATCACCTGGTGCGCCTGGTGGACGACCTGCTCGACGTGTCGCGCATTTCGCAGGGCAAAATCTCGCTGCAATGGGAAAGCGTAAGCCTGGCCAGCGTCATCCGCAGCGCGCTGGAAACGAGTTCGCACAGCATCGAGGCGCGCGGCCATGCGCTGGACGTCAACCTGCCCCGGGAAGAACTGTGGGTCTGCGGCGACGCCGTGCGCCTGTCGCAGATCGTCGCCAACCTGCTGCTCAACGCGGCCAAGTTCACGGCGCCGGGCGGGCGCATCGCCATTACCGCCGAACGCGAAGGCGACAATGTGCGCATCCGCCTCAGCGACAACGGCATCGGCATCGCCGCGGCCAGCATCGACAGCATCTTCGGCCTGTTCGAGCAAAGCGGCCACTCGCCCGACCGGGTGCAGGATGGCCTGGGCATCGGCCTGTCGCTGGTGCGCAACCTGGTGACCCTGCACGGCGGCCAGGTCAGCGTGCGCAGCCCCGGCGTAGGGCTGGGCAGCACCTTCGAAGTCCTGCTGCCGCTCGACGCCAACGTGCCGCTGGCGGCCGTGCCGGCGCCGCAGGCCGCCACCGGCGGCAGCCAGCGCATCCTCGTCGTCGACGACAACCGCGATGCGGCCGACACCCTGGCCGAACTGCTGGAAATGTACGGCCACACGGTGCGCACGGCCTACACAGGCACGCAAGCCACCGAGCGCACGCTGGAATTCAAGCCCGACATCGTCTTTCTCGACATCGGCCTGCCCGACATGAGCGGCTACGACGTGGCCGTCAAAATGCGCCAGCTGCCGATACCGCAGCAATTCCTGCTCGTCGCGCTGACCGGCTACGGCCAGGAACACGACCGCCAGGCGGCCCTACAGGCCGGTTTCAACGAACACTTCGCCAAACCCGTCGATTTCGGCAAGCTGGCCATGCTGGGATTGCATATCGCCCCCTGAGCGGGGTGGCGGCTGCCTGCGGCCAAGGCGTCGGCTATAATCGGCGGCCGCCTCACCTCTGGAAGCATGACATGACAACCCGCACGCCGCTGCTGCGCATCACCATGATACTGGGCGCCCTGCACGCCCTCCTGGGCTGGCTGCTGCTGCCGTCGCTCCCCGTCGGCCTGGCCGGCTGGCTGCTGGGCGGCCTGGTCCTGCTGGCGTCGACCATGCTCATGCCGATGACGATCTTTGCCCGCACCGTCACCAACGATGCGCGCCTGGCCGACCGTCTGAGCTGGGCCGGCTCGCTGTGCATGGGCTTTTTTTCCTCGCTGTTCGTGCTGACCGCGCTGCGCGCACTGCTGATGCTGATTCCCGCCACCCGCCCGCACGCGCAGGCGTCCGCCGTGCTTGTGCTGCTCCTGGCGCTGCTGGCCACCGTCGTCGGCTTCATCAATGCCCGCCGGGTGGCGCGCGTGCGCGAGGTCGACGTGCCCATCGCGGGCCTGCCGGCCGCCTTGCAGGGCTACACCATCGTGCAACTGAGCGACATCCACGTGGGCGCCACCATCAAGCGCGCCTACGTGCAGGCCATCGTCGCGCGCGCCAACGGCCTGCAGGCGGACCTCATCGCCATCACGGGCGACGTAGTCGACGGCACGGTGGCGCAACTGGGCAGCCACACGGCGCCGCTGGGCGAGCTGCGCGCGCGCCACGGCGTCTTCCTCGTCACGGGCAACCACGAATACTATTCGGGCGCCGCACCGTGGGTGGCGGAATTTCGCCGTCTGGGCTTGCGCGTGCTGATGAATGAACATGTCGTCCTCGACCGCGACGACGCGCGCCTGGCGCTGGCCGGCATCACCGACTTCAACGCGGCCGCCTTCGATCCGGCGCAGAAAAGCGACCCGCAAGCGGCCATCGCCGGCGCGCCGGCCGATATCCCCCGCATCCTGCTGGCGCACCAGCCGCGCAGCGCGCCCGAGGCGGAAGCGGCCGGCTACGACCTGCAATTGTCCGGCCACACGCACGGCGGCCAGTTCTGGCCGTGGAATCTGTTCGTGCCGCTGCAGCAGCCCTACGTGGCGGGCCTGCACCGGCAAGGCCGCCTGTGGATTTACGTGAGCCGCGGCACGGGCTACTGGGGGCCGCCGAAACGCATCGGCGCGCCGGCGGAGATTACGAGACTCAGGCTGGTGGCGGCGTAGAACCTAATCGGCCCAGCTGGCCATCCACGCCTCGAACCGCGCCACCACCGCCGGCGGATTCAAACGCGCCATCGCGCCTTCCACCGCTTCGCTGTCGCTGACCTCGAACAGCAGCACGCTCTCGTCACGCCGAGCGCCCGTGCCGAATACCCCTTCGGCGTCAAGCTGCGCCAGCGCCGCGATGCAGGCGTCGAACACGCCGCTGCGGAAGGTGGCGAAGTCCATGTCGAACGGCAAGTCGCGGTGCGCCTGCAAGAGCAGGCGGTAGGCGCTGTCGAAATACGCGCCGCCGTCGTCGAACGCCCATTCGGCGGGATTCCACAGCATCTCCTCGTCGTATTCCGAGGCGGCCAGCGCTTCGCGGCTGTTGGCCATGCAGCCTATCGTCATGGCGCTGTCGTCGCTCACCAACGCGAAAGCGTCGATGTGCTGGTCGGGATGCGCGCGGCGCGCGGCTTCGACAGCCAGGCGCGCGGCATCCGCCACCAGGGTTTGCAGCAGCGCGAAATCGAAGACGGCCGGGTCGATGACGCTTTCGCGCGCCAGCACGTAGCCGTCGGCCAGCGCGGCCCGGCCATGCGCCAGGTAGACGGCGTACGCTTCGGCTTCCCTTGCGTAGTCGTTGCGCGTCTCCTCGCCCCAGGTCATGGCCGTGCCGCTGGCCGTCCAGACAGTCGTGCCGAAGACGCGCGCTTCCCGGAAGCGGGCCGGCCGGTCGCCGTCGAAGGTGTAAAACAGGCTGTAATTACTATGCATGGGAATTGTTCATCGTTTAATCGGGCCGCATCTGCGCAGCGAAATCGCGCTGACGGAACTGCTCCAGCAGGAAATCGACGAACACGCGCGTCTTCGCGGGCAAGAGCTTCTTGCTGGGATAGTACACGGACAAGGGGCCGGAATCGGCGTGCCAGCCTGGCAGCAGCCGGACCAGGGCGCCGCTGCGCAAGTGGGCCAGCGCGTGCGGCATGGGCAGCAGCGCCACGCCGACGCCCAGGATGGCCGCCTGCGCCATCGCTTCCGGGTCGTCGAAGATGGCGCGCGGCCGGCATTCGGCCACGCCTTCGCCGCCCGAGCCGTCGCGCAATATCCAGCTGCGCAGCCTGCCGCTGCCGGCCGAGCGGCGCGCCACGCCGTCGAATTGCGCCAGGTCCGACGGATGCCTGGGCATGGCCTTGCCCTGCATGAAGGCGGGCGACGCCGTGGCGACGATGTGGGCGTGGCCCAGCTCGCGCGCCACCACGCCCGGCGTCAGCTCGATGCCGCCGCCGATGGCGACATCAAAGCCTTCGCCGATCAAGTCGACTTGCCGGTTGTCGAAATGGCAGTCGGGCACCACGCCCGGGTGGCGCGCGATGAAGTCGCCCAGCAGTGGCACCACGTAGCTGCGCCCGAACGACGGCGCCATGCTGATTTTCAGGATGCCGGCCGGCTGGCCGCCCTCTTCCGCCACGCCAGCGATCGCCTCGCGCAGGGTGGACAGGGCGCCGCCTATCTGCTGCAGGAAACGCTCGCCCCCTTCCGTCAGGGTCAGGCGGCGCGTGCTGCGCTGGAACAGCCGCAATCCCAGGCTCGCTTCCAGGCGCGCCACGTTCTTGCTGACGGCGGCCGGCGTCAGGCCCAGGCGGCGCGCGGCGGCGGAAAAGCTGCCCAGCTCGGCAGACAGCACGAAGGATTGCAAGTGATTGAGGGCGTCCATGCGCCTATTCTACCCGCTCAGCTGATACCAATGGTTGAAAGTGATTGTAGCGATTCATGGCTAGCGCGGCAGGAATGAAAGGCAGATACTGAACTCCTCGATTCCTCACTTAGAAAGCACATCATGCAAACCCAAACCACCACCAGCACCTCCCTGCCACTGCAAGACAAGATCGCGTTTGTGACGGGCGGCTCGCGCGGCATCGGCGCCGCCATCGTGCGCCGCCTGGCCAGCCAGGGCGCCAACGTCGTCTTCACGTATCAAAGCTCGGCCGCCGAAGCGCAGGCGCTGGCCGCCACGGTGGAGACAAGCGGCGGCAAGGCCCTGGGCGTGCAAGCCGATGCGGCCGACGCCACCGCCCTGACGGCCGCCATCGACAAGGTGGCGGCGCAGTTTGGCCGTATCGATATCCTCGTCAACAACGCGGGCGTGTTCCTGCCCGGCGCCATCGACGATTTCTCGCTGGCAGACTTCGACAAGACATTGAACGTCAACGTGCGCGCCGTCTTCGTCGCCATCAAGGCGGCCGTGGCGCACATGCAGACGGGCGGACGCATCATCAACATCGGCAGCACGAATGCGCACCGCATGCCGTTCGGCGGCGCGGCCGCCTACGCCATGAGCAAATCGGCGCTGAGCGGCCTGACGCAAGGCCTGTCGCGCGACCTGGGTCCGCGCGGCATCACCATCAACAACGTGGAACCGGGTCCCGTCGCCACGGACATGAACCCGCCGACGGGCGACTTCGCCGACCTGATGCACGGCCTGATGGCCCTGCCCCGCCACGGCACGGCCGATGAAATCGCCGGTATGGTGGCCTACCTGGCCAGCCCGGAAGCGGCGTTCGTCACGGGCGCAGGACTGAAGATCGATGGCGGTTTTGCCGCCTGAGCGCCAGCACGCACCACGGCCCCGGCATTACGCCGCCGGGGCCAGTCCGAACATCAGCGAGCGGTGCGCCGCCACGCCAGCCATGGCGCCATCGGCCACCGCGAACGCCACGCTGCCGGCCATGCGCCCCGCGTCGCCGCAGCAAAATACGCCAGGCACGCTGCTGGCCTTTTGCTCGTCGGTGGGCACGAACGGGCCCATGGCGCCCTCTTCCTGCGCGCAGCCCAGCTCACCGGCCAGGGAACTGGCCAGGCGGGTGCGGGTCGCCACGAACAGGCCGGCCATCGCATGGCGGCTGCCATCCTGCATGACCACGTCGGCCACGCCGGCGATCCGCGCCACGGGCGCGCGCACTACCGTGACGCCGCGCGCGGCCAGCTGCTCCAGCTGCGCGCCATCGGGCTCGAACGCACCGTTGAGAAAGAAAGTGACCGTGCCCCAGTCGGGCAGCATCAGCGCATGGTGCATGGAGAGGGGGCCGGTGGCCAGCACGCCGATGGCGCCCTGCTCCAGTTCATAGCCGTGGCAATACGGGCAGTGGAAGACGCTGCGGCCCCAGCGCTCGGCCAGGCCATCGACGGGCGGCAATTCGTCGATCACCCCGGTGGCCAGCACCAGCCGGCGGCCCCGCACGCGCATGCCGTCCGCCAGGGTCACGTCGTAGCCATCGCCATCGCTGCTGGCCGCTGCCTGCACGGCCGTGCCATCCAGCCAGGCGACGGTGGCATACGCCATCAGCTGCGCCTTACCCTCGGCCGCGATGGCGGCCGTCCCGCTGCCGTCCTGGGTCAGGAAGCCGTGGGAATGGCTGGCGTAGCGGTTGCGGCGCTGGCCGCCATCGACCACCAGTACGCGGCGGCGGGCGCGCGCCAGTTGCGTGGCGGCCGACAGGCCCGCGTAGCTGCCGCCGACGATGATGACGTCGAATGCGGCGTCGAATGCGGCGGCTGGCGTGGCGCCGCCCTGGGATTCAGGAATGGTCATGCGGTGCTCCTTGGTGTGCGGCGTATTGTTGGCTGAAACGTTCGGCCAGGTCGGCCAGGGTGACGGCGCCAAAGCGCCGGATCAGCAGCGCCTCGGCTTCGTCGAAGGCGCCGGCCAGCGACTGGTTGACCACCTGCTCGACCAGGCAGCCCGGCTGATCGACGCGGTTGCCCATGGCGAAGACGGTGGGCGACCCCACGGCCACGTAAATGTCGTGCAGGGTGACGCGGTGCAGGTCGCAGACGATGCGCCAGCCGCCGCCGTGGCCCTTGACCGAGGCCACGTAGCCCCGCTCGCGCAAGCCGGCCATCACGCGCCGCACCAGCACGGGATTGGTGTCCAGGTAGGTGGAGAGTTCCTCGGACGTCATCGGGCGTCCCGCGTGGGCCATGTGCAGCAGCACATGGAGGATCGATGATAGTTTGCTGTCGCGTCTCATGTAACTAATGATAGTACATAATTTACACAGATGCAAACCAGTTGCAATATCAAGACGTAAAAAAAGGGGCCGGACTATTCAGCCTGGCCCCTGCCTGTACTTCAGCGTCTGTACTTCAGCGCCTGTTATTCGCGGCTGCTTCTACGCCTGCTTGCGCCGGCGTCCCCGCCACCACAGCAGCAATGCCAGCAGCACCAGCACGCCGACGATGATGCCCGCGCGGGCCAGGCCGATCAGGTTGGACGGTGCGCCGCCGTTGCGCAAGGTCGTCACCTGCTCCGCCGTCACCTTGATGGCGGGATTGCCGTACATCTTCTGCACGTAATTGCCCAGGGTGACGATCTGTTCGTCCGACAGGGTCTGGCGGAAGGCAGGCATCAGGTGACCCGCATGGGCACCCCTGCCATCCTGCCGCTCCACGCCGTCGAGGATGGCCATCACCAGGTTGTTGCTGTTGCTGCGGCCCGTCACCGAGTTGTGGAACAGCGGCGGCAGGCTGCCGTCGAAACTGCCCTCGCCCCTGGCCTGGTGGCAGCTGGCGCACTGCGCATCGTACAGCTGCGCACCCGACATCTTGTTCAGGTTTTGCGGCAGCGGCACGCCGCGGATGCTGGCCAGCTCGTCGCCCGCCTTGCCCCATTGCGTCACCGGCTGCGTATCTGCCTTGTCGCGGATGGCCGGCACGCTCTTGACGTAGTGCGCGATGGCGTGCAAGTCCGCGTCGTTCAGGTGCTTCAGGCTATGGTCGATGACTTCGGCCATCGGTCCCGCCGCTTGCGCCTTGTTCGCGGTGCGGCCCGTGCGCAGGTAATCGACCAGTTCCTGCTGGCTCCAGCCGCCCACGCCGCTGTTGATATCCGACGTGATGTTCGGCGCATGCCACGTACCCAGGTCGGCGCCGCCCAGCTCCTTCGACAGCTGCTCGGCCATCAGCGCATTGCGCGGCGTGTGGCAGGTGGTGCAGTGGGCCAGGCCTTGCGCCAGGTAGGCGCCCCGGTTCCACTCCATGCTTTTCGCCGTATCGGCGACGAAGGGCTTCTTGTCGAGGAAGAGCATGTTCCAGCCCGCCATCGACAGGCGGATGTTGAACGGGAACGGCAAGTCCGTCGTCTGTGCCGGCGCCGCATCCACGGCCGCCACGCCGTGCATGAAGTAGTCATACAGGGCCGCCGTGTCCTCGTCCGTCACCTTGGCGTAGGCCGTGTAGGGCATGGCCGGGTACAGGTTGGCGCCGTCGGCCCGCACGCCATGGCGCACGGCGTCGGAAAACTGCTTGAGCGTGTAATTGCCGATGCCGTGCGTTTTCGACGGCGTGATATTGGTGGCGACAATGGCGCCCAATGGCGTCGCCAGGGACAGCCCGCCCGCCATCGGTTTGCCGCCAGGCACGCTATGGCAGGCGATGCAGTCGCCGGCCGTCGCCAGGTAGCGGCCGCGTTCGATCGCCGCCGCATCGGGCACGCCCTTGTCGGCCGCCAGCACGGGCATGGCCGCGAGAGACAGCAAGACGGCGCCCGCCGTCAGTCTGAAGGCCGCCATCATGCTGTGCCTCCCTGTTGTTCGTCGAGGATGTGCTTGACGGTGCGCAGCGCCACGGCCAGGCCGTTTTCCGTCGAGTTGCAGGTGCCGGACGTGGGCAGCACGCCGGTGCTGCACAGGAACAGGTTGGCGTGGTCGAAGGTGCGGCCCCACTGGTCGCACACGGCCTTGGCGGGGTCGGAACCCATCGACAGGGTGCCGCAGATATGCTGATTGTTGGCGAACACGCCTTCCTTGCTGTGGCGCAGATTGGTGCCGCCCATCAGCTTGGCGATCTTCTCGAAATCCTGCTTCGAGCGCTCATGGCCACGCTTCGTGTACTCGTCGATCGAATAGTGCGCCTGCGGCTTGGGGATGCCCATGGCATCCTTTTCGCTGCTCAGGGCAATGCGGTTCTCCGGGTTCGGCAGCACTTCCAGCACGTTTTTCAGGCTCATTTCGCGGGCCGAGCGGAAACGCAGCTGCTGCTCGAATGCTTCGCCAAACACGCCCTTGCCGATCAATTCCCTGGTGGCGCCGTCGACGCGGGAGATGTTCGTGAAATCCAGGCGGTACGGCGAGTGCTCGCTGCGGAAGTCGCCATCGCGCATGGTGTTGATGGAATTGGGGCTTTGCGGGCCCCGGCCCAGCCACAAGTCTTCATCGGCGTCGAAGGTGATCGAGGTGCTCGGGTGGTCCATCAGGTTGCGGCCCACCATGTCGCTGCTGTTGGCCAGGCCGTTCGGGTATTTATCTGAGGCGGAAACGAGCAGCAGACGCGGGCTTTCGATGCCGTTGGCGGCGAGGATAAAAGTCTTGGCCGTGACCCGGTGGCTTTTCTTGTCGACGTCGTAATACAGCGCGGCCGTGATGCGGCCCTGCGCGTCGTGTTCCAGCTTGTAGACGTTGGCATTGCAGACGATCTTGACGCCCGCGTCCTCCGCCTGCTGCGCGGCGATGCCGCCGTGGTATTGCGCGTCGATGGGGCAGATCGGCTGGCAGCTGTTGTTGCCGCAGCAGGCCGGGCGGCCATCGTAGCTGACGCTGTTGCGCGCCACCGTGTTGCCGACGACCTTGAAGGTGGGGTCGAGGCGCTCGCGGATGCGGCGCATGGCGTACGGCTCCGTCACGGGGTCCATCGGAAACGTCTGCTTGCGCGGCGAACCCGTGTTCTCGGCGCCCGAGACGCCCATGATCTCTTCCGCTTCCTGGTAAAACGGCTCCAGGTCTTCGTAGCTGATCGGCCAGTCGACGCCCACGCCATACAGCGTATGGATGCGGAAATCGTTCGGCACATTGCGCCACGCCTGCGCGGCCCAGTGCCACGACGTGCCGCCGAACTGGCGGATGTATTCGGCCGGGTATGGATACGGGCCGGCCTGCACCAGGTAGCCGTTATCGGTCGGCTGGTAGATCGGGTGCGGCGCCGTGGCGACGGACGGATACGGCGACATCCAGTCGCTGCGGCGCGTCGTGTTGCGGAAACGGGCGACGATTTCGCCGCGCGACACGCGCGGTCCCGCTTCCAGGATCAGCACCGAGGCGCCGGCCAGCGCGAGCTTGCGCGCGGCCAGGGAGCCGATGATGCCGGAACCGATCACGAGGTAATCGGCAGAGAGTTCTTCAGCCATGATGGCTCCTTAAATTGGTTTTCTGGCCCAGCTGCCGTAGGCGCCGTAGGAATACGTGGGAGGTTTCAGCACGTCGGCCACGACGGCCGCGTTCAACGCCTGCTCGTAGGCGACGCAGACGGCCGCCTCGCCCGTGCCGACGATGCCCAGGTACCAGGCGCTGGCGATCTGGCGCGGCAAGGCAGCCAGCGGCGACTGGGCCGGGTCCAGCCCGTCGAGCGCTTCCTGCAGGCCGGCCGCCTGCAAGCCTTGCGCATTGATCAGGGCCAGCAGCGCGCGCACCTTCGCCGGGAAGGCCGTATCCTGCGCCACCAGTGCGTCATACAGGCGGTTGGCCAGCACGGGGTCGAGCACTTGCCGCCCCACCAGCATGGCCGACACGCCCAGGAAGGCGCCCTGCTCCGCATTGGCGACCGGTTCTGCCAGCGCCCAGGGAATCAGCGCCGCGGCCGAAGCCGACAGCAAGCCGGCCAGCACCATGCGGCGGCCGGGATTGAGAGGGCCGCGGCCCTCCTTGTGATGTGTAGCGTCCACTTGAAGCTCCCGTGAGTTCAGCAACCGTTCAGAAAGAATGCTTGAGACCGACCATGACCACCGTCTGGCCGCCGGTCGACGATGGCGTGCCGTTTTGCGAATCGCCGACCGAGGCGACGGCGTTGACGATGGCGCCGTCCTGGCCCAGGGTCTGGCCGCGCGCCAGCTGGCGCGCCTCGATCAGGTAGATCGCGGTGCGCTTCGACAGCGCATACGTCTGTTCGAACGACAGCTGGCGGTAGCGCGCGCGGTCGGCGATGCCGTTGGCGTGGCTGGCGAAGGTGTCGCTGTAGCCGGCGGCCAGGAACCACTGCGGCGTCAACTGGTAGCTGGAGATCAGGCCGGCCGTGTTGAAGATGGCCGTGTCGCGGAAGGCCGAGCGGCTGCCCGCCTCGTATTGCACGTTGCTGGCGTTGGCACCCACCATCCACTTGCCCATGGTGTAGCGCGCGCTGGCGGCGATGAATTGCACGCTTTCAGCCGAGGCGTAGCCCTGGTTGATGGCGGAAATGCCGAAGCTGCCCGAAGCATTGCCGTTCCAGCCGCCCTGGGTGCTCATGGCCATGGCGCTGGCATTGTTCTGGCCGTTTTTCAGTTTCAGGTAGCCGAGCGCGAATTCGGCTGGCGAGGTGCTGTACTTGACGGCGGCGCTGAAGCTGCTGCCCACGGCGTTGCCGTCTGCCGCTTCGCCAAAGCCGTACTGCGCGCTGGCCTGCAGGCCGCGCCAGGCCGGCATGCTGTAGGTGACGGAATTGCTGATGCGCACGGTCGTATCGAGGCCGTCGATATCGCCAGGGTGGGCGCCGGTGGCGCCCGTCAACACGTTGCTCGACGCCAGCGAGCCCACCAGCAGGTAGTACGGCGTGTACTGGCGGCCGGCCGTGACGCTACCGTAGGCTGCCGATTGCAAGCCCACGTAAGCCTGACGGTTGAACAGGGAGCTGGCCGAACTTTGCGCGCCCGTGTCGCTTTCAAAGCCGTTTTCCAGCAGGAACAGCGCCTTCAGGTCGCCGCCCAGGTCTTCCACGCCCTGGAAACCGATCTTGCTGGCGGACAAGTTGCCGCTGCGCATGTAGGTGTTCGAATTGCCGCCCTGGTTGCTGGTGTACGCCATGGCCGCGTCGACCACGCCGTAAATACTGACATTGCTTTGGGCGCAAACGTTTGCGCCGATGAGCGTGGAGACGGCCAGCGCCGCAGCGCGCATGCATGTAGTGTTCATTTTTTCCTGACTTTCCTGTTTTATAGTACGCCCGGCCGGCATTACCGCCGTGATGGCGACATACTGGCGAGGCGCCGCGTTGCGGCCCCATACAGCGCGTGGGGCGTCCGCTTTTCTTCTTGATTTGGATCAAGTGGAGCAAATTATACGCTTATTTACTCACATGTAAGTGATTGACTGTAAGGCGTAGTCTTATAGCAAAACTTTCTTGTGTCTTATAGCAAAACCGTCAGGTATGCGGACACAAGCCCGGCAGGATGCGGAAATACGCGGAACAGGCATGGGGAAAGCAGCGGCGGCGCGTGTCGAAAAACACGCGCCCGGTGGCTAATCAGGCAGGCGGGAAAACGGGGGAAAAGCGGGATGGTCAGCGCAGGATGGCGGGCGCCACCGGCAGGGTCTCGAGGGCAATGAAGGCTTCCAAGGTGCGGCGCATGTCTTCGAACACCTGCTTGCCGTAGGCCGCTTCCAGGTGTTCATATTGCAGGTCAATCAGCTTGCCCATCTGCAACAGCAGGCTGGCGCCCGCTTCCGACAGGTGCACCTTGCGGCGGCGCTGGTCGCCTTCGAACTTGCTGCGCCCGATCAAGCCGATTTCTTCCATGCGCGCCAGGATGCCGCTCATGCTGGGACTGGAAATCTGGCAGATCTCGCACAGTTCGCGCGGTTCCAGGGTCGGGCTTTCGTTCAGCGCGCGCATGATGCGCCACTGCTGCTCCGTCACGCCGAAGTGATTGAGGATGGGACGGAAATGCTGGAGCAGGCTGTCGCGGGCCTTCAGCAGCAGTTGCGGCATGTTCGGATAACGGATCGGTAGCTGCAAGCGGAACTCCCTGGGTGGGCGGAAAATTAGCGTAATTATACGGCTCGCCCACTGCAAACGGCAGGCCGGCAACGATGTATTTTTCGCTACGTCCGTCCTGCCTCCTGCCCTGCTCCCTCCTATTGCGCATGCCGCCGCACGGACCACAGCACGCCCGCCGTCAGCAAGACCATGGCGGCCCATTCCAGGGGCCGCGGCATGCGCTGCGCGTAGACGAAGCCGTACAGCAGCGCGAACAGGGTCTCCGACAGGATCAGCTGGCCCGACAAGGTGACCGGCACCAGGCGCGACGCCAGGTTCCACAGGTAATTGCCGATCACGGAAGCGCCCAGCGCCAGCAGCAAACACACGAGCCAGTAGCGGTGCCAGTCGCGCGCCGGCGCGTCGTCGGCGCCGCTTGCCTGCTGCAGCGCCAGCATCGCGGCGCCAACGGCCAGGGCGATGACGCCGCTGGCCAGGCCATACAGCATGGCCCATTCCACGGAACTGAAATGCGCGTGGCGCTTGAGGAAACGGGCATTGTCGAGCGCATACCAGGTCCAGCAGGCGAGCGCGCCAACGGCGCACAGCACGCCGGCCAGCTTGTGCGCCAGACCGGCGCCGCCCGCGCCGCCTGCATGGCTGAAGATATCGACATTGATACAGGCGATACCCAGCGCTACCACCAGCAGCGGCCAGGCCAGCTGGCGCAGCGGCAGCGCGCCGTGGTCCTTGCGGCCCAGGATGGTGACGCTCAGGGGCAGCAAGCCGATGATCAGGGAAGTGGGCGCCACGCCGGCCAGTTTGACGCCGTAGGCCAGCAGCAGGTAATACACGACATTGCCGGCCAGCGCCTGGCGCAGCATGGCCAGCCAGTCGCTGCGCCGCAAGCGCCGCAGCAGTGGCAAGAGGCGCGGCAGCATCAGGCCGGCCGCCAGCGCGCCATAGCAGATGTAACGCCCCACCATCAGCTCGATCGGGGAAAAATCCGGCAGCAAGACGGGCACAATGAAAACGGCGCCCCAAAAGGCGCCGGCCAGCACACCACATACAATCCCACGCCACATGCCTGCCACTCTCACGTTTTCATTCAAGGGCGCCAGTATGGCATGCGCAGGAGACCGCCGTCAGCCCCTGGCTTTTCTCTGTGCGGGGATGAAGTGTTCGCGCACGGCCTTGGCCAGCAAGTCCGGCGGCAGCAAGCCCTGCCCAAGCAGGAAATTATTGAATGCCAGGCGGTCGAATCTGTCTCCCAGCGCCAGCTCCGTTTCCGCGCGCAGTTGCAGGATGCGCGTGTAGCCATAGAAATAGCTGCCCGCCTGGCCCGGCGCATTGAAGGTGTAGCGGTCCAGCTCCTGACGCGCCATCGGTTTCGACAGCATCACTTCTTCCGTCAGGATACGGCCCGCTTCTTCGCGCGTGACTTGCCCCAGGTTCAGCATCGGGTCGAGCATGGCGCGCGCCGCGCGCAGCATGCGGAACTGCAGCGCGATGAACTGGCCTTCGGCCGGCTCGTAGGGAATCATCTCTGCTTCCGCGTACAGCGCCCAGCCTTCCACGTTGACGCTGTTGAACGCGTACAGGCTGCGCGCCTGCGACACGCCCCGCTCCACCATGGCGCTGAACTGCAGCTCGTGGCCAGGGCGGCCCTCGTGCGCGCTCAGGGTCCAGGCGGCGCCCGCGAAATTGAAATCGTCATACGCCTCGCCCTTGCCGCTGGCGGCGGGATTGCTGACGGGGAGGACGAACTGGCCGTGTTCTCCCGTATTGCCGATCAGCGGAGGCGGACGCATATGCGGCGCCGGCTGGGCCGCCGATTCGGCGGCGGACGCCAGGCGCATGGTCATGGCGCGCGCAGGAATATCGACCACGCGCTGCCGGGCGATGCGTTCTTCGAGCTGCGTATTGACGCCCTTGTAATGCGCTTCGAGCTGCTCGTTGGGAATCGACGCGCTTTTCAGCGCGCGCAGCACCTGGCGGTAATCGCTGCCGTCGACACTCTTGAGCGACATTCTCTCCGCCACGACGGGCGCCAGCGCCTGCATGGCGGCGCGCGTTTCCAGGTAAGCCACCTGCGCCCGTTCGACCAGCGCGCGCGGCTCGATATCGATGCCCACCTGCTTCAGGCGAAACGCATACAGCTCGGGCGCCATGCGGAAATCCGTGCGCGACAGGGGCAGCACCACCTGCTTTTCCCACGCCGCATACTCGGTCAGCTGCTGTTCCATGGCCGCCAGCGCACTCTCCGCGCCCGCGATCTGCATGTCGGCGAACAGCTTGCGGATACCGGCGACATACGTCGGCACGTTTTCCAGCGACTGCTCCACCTGCAGGCGCACGGGTCCCGCCAGGCCGGGTTTGCCGATTTGCTCCGTGAAGCGCGCCTTCGCCTGCTGCGTGATCGGCGTGCTGCCCGGGTATTGCCCGACGTAGCGCTGCAGCCGTTCCAGCGCCTTGGCGCGGCGCGCGGCCGGGCGCTGTTCCTGCAGCAGGCTTTGCATGCTGCCAAAGACCATTTGCGGCACATCAACCCACGGCAAGGCGTACTTGGCTTCCAGCTGGGTGCCAGCGATTTCCTGGTCGACGGCGCCGATCAAAATCTCCAGGTCCTGGCGAATGCGTTCGTCGCGTTCAAGTTCCAGCTTTTGCTGCAATTGCGCGCGCGCCTGCTGCATGGCCGCCACCTGGCGTTCGACGATATTGGGTCCCAGGTCGGCAGCCAGGCCGTCGTACTGCGCCAGGCCCGTGTCGGAAGCGTTTTCAGGCGAGAACTGCGCCTGCGCCGCCAGCACGATGGCCGCGTTGCGGTTGCTGGCCTCGACCCAGGCCGACGGGGCTGCCGCAGCTGCGGGGGCGGCGGCCATGGCCGGCATGGCAAACGCGGTGGAGAGTAAGGCGGCAAGCACGGTCTGATGCAATTTCGGGATGACGGACATCGGGGGATTCCTTCAAAGGTGAGCGATGAGCGAAGCGGCGAGTATCGGCCAGCCTCGCATGCCTGTCAATTCAGGCCATTCAGGGCGGGCAGGTTCCACGGCGTGACGATCTGGATGGCGGACAGGCAGGCCGGCTGCGCCAATGCCGGCAGCGCGCCCTGCGCCCGCAGGATTTCCTGGCAGGCGCGGCGCATGTCCTGGCCCAGGTCGTGGTGCAGCACGGCGTGGATGGCGCCAGACTTGAGCAGCGCCAGGTTGTCCGCGTCGAGGTCATGGCCGATGAAGACCTGGCAAGGCCGGCCCGCTTTGGAGAACGCCTGCACGATGGCGGCATTCCCGCCGCCGATGGAATACACGGCGGCGATGCCCGGATGGTCGGCCAGCGCCTGCCGCACCAGCGCGCCCGTGGCGCCGTCGATGCCGTGGCCTTCGCTCACTTCGACGACGCTCAAGTGCCGATGCCGTTCGCGCAGCGCGCGGCGAAAGCCGATCTCGCGCTCTTCCTCGCCATGAAAGCGGTTGCTGCTCAGGGTCACCAGCACCTGCCGTCTCTTTTTCGCGCCGCCCAGCCACTGGCCGATCAGATAGGCGGCCGTCTCGCCCGCCGCCCGGTTATCCATGCCCACATAGCTGCGGCGCGCGGAAGCCGGCAAGTCCGTCACCAGGGTCACCACAGGGATGCCGGCCGCCGCCAGCCGGTTCACCGCCTCGGCCACTGGCGGCACATCCGGCGCCTTGAGCAGCACGCCGTGGCTGCCGTTCTTGCGGATGCGTTCCAGCAGGTCGACGATGCCGTCCACCTCCAGGGTTTCATGCAGGTGAAAGCGCGAACGCAGCACGGCCGGATGCAGCGACGGCAGCTCCGCCTCCAGCGCGGCGCGCACGGCATCCGTAAAGCGGCGCGGCGCCACCATCAGCACGTCGAGCATGAATTTTCTGCCGGACAGGCCCACCTGCGTGCTTTGCCGCGCCAGTTCATCCAGCGCCTGCATCACGCGGCGCACCGTATTGGCGTGCACGCCGCCGCGCTGCCTGATCACGCGGTCGACCGTGGCCACGCTGACGCCGGCCTGCAGCGCCACGACCTTGACGGGGAAAGGATGCGTCACGTGCTCTCCATTTCGGATTGATGGTTTTTTGATGGATTTTCTGATGAAAAATGCGGATTTTCATCCCTATACTGATTCTACAACTTAAATAATCAGGAGACACCGCATGCACACCACCAACGCCGGCGCCCAGCCGCCCGTCCCGTATTGGCTGACGCCGGAAAGCTGCGACCTGCAAGACTTCATCGGCACCGTCAGTTGCCGCACGGCGCTGGCCGACTATCCGCACGCCGCCGCGGTGCAGGAAAATATCCTCGTCTACGACTGCGATGCAGTGCGCGAACTGGCTGCCAATCCGGCGTCGCTGCGCGCGCTGCAGGCCGAATGGGGCAAGGCGCTGATGGACGGTCCCGGCGTCATCGTGCTCAAACGGGCCGTCACCGACATGGAGACGCTGGAACAGGCGAATCGCGTGTTCCGCGACCTGATCGCCGGACAGCATGCCAGCGGCCAGACGGCAGGCGACCATTTCGCCAGGCCGGGCGCGAATGACCGCATCTGGAACGCCCAGCAAAAGCTTTGCCTGCGCGCGCCCAAAACGTTCGCGCGCTACTACGCCAATCCCGTCTTCGCCTGGATATCCGAGGCCTGGCTGGGGCCCGCCTACCAGATGACGGCGCAAGTAAACGTCGTCAATCCCGGCGGGGCCGCCCAGGCGCCGCACCGCGACTATCACCTGGGCTTCCAGAGCGCCGCCGCCTGCGCCGCCTATCCCGCGCCCGTGCACCAGATGTCTGCCCTCTTGACCCTGCAGGGCGCCGTCGCCCATTGCGACATGCCGCTGGAATCCGGTCCCACCCTGTACCTGCCTTATTCGCAGCGCTACCGGGCCGGTTTTCTCGCCTGGCAGCAGCGGCCGTTCCGCGACTATTTTGCCCGGCATTGCGTGCAGCTGCCGCTGTCGAAAGGCGACGCCGTGTTCTTCAATCCCGCCCTGTTCCACGCGGCCGGGCATAACCGTTCGCCCGACATCCGCCGCATGGCCAAGCTGCTGCAAGTGTCGTCGCCATTCGGGCGCGCCATGGAAACGCTGGACCGCCGCGCCATGAGCGCCGCGCTATATCCCGCCTTGCAGGCGCTGCGCGCGCAGGGTGCCCTGGATGACGCTGGCGTCGGCCACGCGATCGCCGCCTGCGCCGAAGGCTATGCCTTTCCCAGTAACCTGGACCGCGACCAGCCCATCGATGGCATGGCGCCGCCCACGCAGCAGCAGCTCATGCGCGAAGCGCTGGCGCAGGACTGGCCCGCGGCCCGCTTCCTCGACGCCCTGGACAGCCACGCCTGGCGCCAGCAAGCCTGAATCCCCTACGCGTCACCCTCGGAGACTCCCTATGCAAGACATCCACATCGGCCTGATCGGCGCCGGCTACATGGGCAAGGCCCACACCATCGCCTACAAGACCGTGCGCAGCATCTTTCCCACGGCCCGCAACCCCGTCTGCGCCTGCATCGCCACCAGCAGCGAAGAAGGCGCGGCGCGCAGCGCGCGGGAACTGGGCTGGAACAGGTCCACCGGCGACTGGCGCGCACTGGTCAATGACCCCGCCATCGACGCCATCGTCGTCGCCACGCCGCCCGCCACGCACAAGGACATCGTGCTGGCGGCGCTGGCCCTGGGCAAACCCGTGTTTTGCGAAAAGCCGCTGGGCATGACGGCCGCCGAATCCTTGCTGCTGGCGCAGGCGGCGGAAAGCGCGGGCGTGGCCAACATGGTCGGCTACAACTACATCCGCACGCCCGCCAGCCAGCTGGCGCGGCAGATCATCGAATCGGGGGAAATCGGCGACATCATCCACGTCGCCGCCGAGCACGTGGAAGACTACCTGCACGACCCGCGCGCACCCGCCTCCTGGCGCACGCGGGAAGCCACGGCAACGCGCGCCGGCGCGCTGGCCGACGTGGGTTCGCACCTGCTCAACCTGGCCCTGCGCCTGGGCGGCCCCGTCGACTCGCTGGTGGCCGACATGAATACCGTGCATGCGCGGCGCGACGGCCCGCATGGCATGGAAGCGGTGGACAACGACGACCAGGGGAATCTGATGCTGCGCTTTGCCAGCGGCGCGCTGGGCGCGCTGACCTTCAGCCGCGTGGCGGCCGGGCGCAAGATGGGCTACACCTACCGTATCACGGGGACGAAAGGCGCCATTGCGTTTGATCAGGAAAGCCAGAATGAGCTGTGGCTGTACGACGCCAGCCGCCCCGCGCAACGCCATGGTTTCCAGCGCCTGCTGATGGGACCCGCCCACCCCGACTACCTGGCGTTCAGCCAGGGAGCCGGGCACGGCACGGGCTACAACGAACAAATCGTCATCGAGGCGCGCGATTTTCTGCAGGCGATCGCCGGCGGCAAGCCGGTCTGGCCCACCTTCCGCGACGGCTACGAAGTGGACCGGCTGATAGCCGCCGCGCTGCGCTCCGTGCAGGAGCGCAGCTGGATCACGCTGCGCTGACGACAGGGGCGTTATCAGTACCCCAGCCCGTAACCGAACTTGTACAGCGGATGGGCCGTGTCATACGGCACGTCCGATTTCTGCACCTGCACTTCGGCCATCGACGATGGCAGTTCGAACGGCAGCTTGCCTTGCGGTTTGGCCTTGCCCGTCAAGACATCGAACAGCGCGCCGTCGCTGACGCCAAAGTTGGCGAGGATGGCGCTGGCCTTGTCCTGCACGTTGCCGAGGATGGCCGGGCGGTCCAGATAGACCGTCACCACCGTCTTCGGCGCGTATTTCGCCGCGTTCTTGATGGCTTCGTAGTCGGCGTCGCCATCGACATAATTCAGGCGTCCTTCGTGCTGCATGCTGCCGAAGATGTAGTTCGGGTGCAGGATTTCATACGGCGCGGCCACGCGCAGCAGGGCCACGTCCGCTTCCTGCGGCGTGGCGACCACCGTGTAGCCATACTGCTTCGCCACGGCCGCATCGATGCCGTACAGGTAGACCTTCTTGACGGAGGTTGCCAGCGGCAAGACCTTGTCCTTGTTTTCCAGCAAGACTAGCGAGCGGCGCTGGGCTTCCAGGCCCGCCTCAATGAAGTCCGCCTTGCCCACCGTGGTCGCCGCCTTGGCCGCATCGACGAATGGGTGTTCAAACAGGCCTTGCTTGAATTTCTGGATCAGGATGCGCCGCGCCGACGCGTTGATGCGCGCTTCCGTCAACTGGCCCCGCTGCACGGCTTGCGTCAGGTACGGCGCTTCCGTCACGCCGCCAAACTGGTCCATCCCGGCCGTGACGGCTTTCACGTAACGCTCGGCCTTGGTGGCGTTTTCCATGCCCCACGGCGTGCCGAAGCCGATGAAGGAAGGCGCCACGCCGGCCGGCGTGCCGTTGCGGCAGTTGGCGTCGCAGTCGGAAGTGATGCCCCAGTCGGACAGGATCACGCCTTCGAAGCCGTATTTACCTCGCAGCAAGTCCGTCAGCATGGTCTTGCTGAAACCGGCCGCCACCTGCTCCAAGGTGATGCCGGCTATGGTGATATTGCCATCCGGCAACGCGTAGGTTGGCATGACGGAGGCCGCCTTGGCCGTGAAGGCGCCCTCGAACGGCTTCACGTGGTAGGCGAAGTTGTTGCCCGGATAAGTCATGTAGCGGCCATAGTAATTGTGGCCGTCGAAACCCTCTTTCGTGGCGCCGTAGCCGACCCAGTGCTTGACGACGGCCACCACGCTGCCGTCATGCAAGCCCGTATTGCCGTCCTGGAAGCCTTCGATATAGTGCTGCACCATGCGCTTGGCCAGGTCCGCATCTTCGCCAAAGGTGCCGTTGATGCGCGACCAGCGCGGCTCGGTGGCCAGGTCCGCCTGCGGCGACAGCGCTTGCGTGATGCCGACGGCCAGGTATTCCTGGCGCGCGATGTCGCCGAAGCGGCGCACCAGCGCATCGTCGCCGATGGCGGCCAGGCCCAGGGTTTCCGGCCACTGGGAAAATCCCTTGGTGCCGGCGCTGGCGCCCACCGTGTACTGGAAATGGTGGCGCGGGTCCGTGCTGATGGACACGGGAATGCCGTGGCGCGACGTTTCGCTGATTTCCTGCACCTTGTTGTACTGCGACGCCATGTTGGCCGTATCGCCCGCCATGCGCGTGATGAACGTGTTGACGTACTGCTTGACGATCAGGTCTTGCAGGGCCGTCAAGTCATACGCGCCGCCGAGGCCGATGCCGGAAGGGTCGGACACGGTGGGCGCCGTGCCGTGCATCATCAGGCCGGCCTTCTCGTCGAGGCTCATGCGCGACAGCAAATCGTCGGCGCGCGCCTCGGCGGACAGGCGCCAGTCTTCGTACGGGTCGATCTTGCCGTTGCGGTTCATGTCCTTGAAGGTATAGCCGTCGACCTTGAGCTGGCTATAGGTGGTGGCGCCGAACACGGGCTGCGTGTATTCCTCGCTGACGGTGTCGTTGCCGCAGGCGGCCAGGGCAAGCGTGGCGACGCAGCCGGCGACCATGCGGGCCATCGGTTTCATAGTGCAATTCATCATTATCTCCAAGACTGTTTTTGTAGGTATCCGGGTGGCATCAGGGCCAGCCCGAAATCAATATAGCGTGAGAATGCGTGAGTTTCTTGACCGCACAGCACGCGTTTTATACCCGCGAGAACAATTTTTGGTTAGACGGCACGACAACCAACAATCTCCTACAAAGTGCTAATATTTGTGAAAAATTACTACAACAAGCAGGAGACACCCTTGCACAAACCCGATACGCGCACGGTTTCTAACCGGATCGCGCAGCAATGCGCGCGCGCCATGCAAGCCGATGGCCACGACCCCGCCGACTTTTTCCGGCAGACGGGCATCACGCCGGCGCAGCTCGAGGAGCCGGGCGGACGCATCAACGCCGAGCGGCACCGCCGCATGACGGCCTACGCCCAGCAGCTGCCGCAGCACCGCGGCTTGCTCGACCTCGACGTGACGCACTGGTTCGCGCATTACTCGGGCATCGCCCACGTCTGCTTCAACCGCCCCACCCTGCGCAGCGCCCTGCACGAGCTGCTGCACTTGCGGGGCCTGATCGGCGAATTCGACTTCATGCTGATGAGTGAGAATGGGACGCGCATCGAGATCGAATACCTGTCCGAGTTTTGCCCGCTGGGGGGCGCCATGCAGGCGCTGGCCAATTTCCGCATGCTGTCGCTGGTGGCGCGCGCCTACGACGATGGCGCGGCCACGGCCTTCCATGCCGGTTTCCAGGGCAAGGCGCCGTGGTTCGCGCCGGCCATTGGCGAGTGCTTCGGCGCCGCCGCCACCTTCGGCCAGGCGCGCAACACGCTGACGTTTGACGCGCCGGCGCTGGACCGGCCTTTCGCCCAGTTCAACGCCATGCTGGCGCCGCACGCGCTGCGGCACGCGCAGGGACAATTGCAGCAGTTGCAGGGCGCGCAGCTGTTTTCAGCCCGCGTGGAGCAAGCCATCATCGATTTGCTGGGCCAGCAAGCCGACGCCGACGGCGCCGCGCTGCTGCCCGCCCTGTGCGACGGCCTGGCGATGAACCGCTGGACCCTGCAGCGCCAGCTGCAGCAGGAGAAAACGTCGTTCCGCGCGCTGGAACTGCGCGCCAAGAGCCGCGAATCGCGCCGTTTGCTGCGCGAAACGAGCCTGAGCGTGGTGGAAATCAGCGAACGCCTGGGCTTTTCCTCGCAAAGCGCGTTCACCCGCTTCTTCAAGACCCAGTTCGAACTGCCGCCGGCGCGCTACCGGAGCGATGCGGCCGGACTCTAGTCAGGCAGATCCGTCGTGCGTCGAACCGTCAGCTGCGCCAGACGATGGCGCAGCTGACGGGCGCGGGTGACGCTCAATAACCATCCATGAACAGCACCATTTCAACGCCGCGCATGGTCCACGGCCCCGTGCCGCCCTCTGGCAAGGGCATCGCCGGATGGTTTCCGGCATTGAGCAAGCCGCAAATGTCGCGGACCAGCGCACTGCCGGCCACTTGCGCGCTCCATTTGCGGTAACCGTCGGGCCAGCGCAGCCGAAGCGGGCGTGGACGGCTGCCACCGCGTCCGGCAACGGTGCCGATACCGGGAAACAGATTGCCGGGCGCGGACTGCCCGTTGGCCGACAATAGATGGTCGAGACGCGAAATCAGCGAGGTCGCGACCCGGCTATCCCAGATGACTTGCGCGCAGCCAGCCCCCCGGGCGTGATCGCGGTGGGCGGTGGCAAAGGCCGCCACCTTGGTCCAGCCGCTGTTCATCAGCGCGGCAGCCTTGCCATCCGCGGCCAGCGCGGCGCGGAACACGGCTGCGACATTGGCCGGCGTCACCGTGCCGTGTTTTTGCGGCACGCCTCCCCAGCGGAAAATCGCCTCCGCCAAATCGACAGCCTCGCCTTGCTGCTGACCGTCCCAGTCGCGCCCGCCCTCCAGGCAAAGGGCCAACTGCGCGGCCGCCGCAATCAAGGGCTTTGTCTTCTGCGCCGTGCCGGCATAGCCCACCGACTTATGCGGCCAGAAATACGCGAGCAGGCGCCGGTCCCAGCCCGTGACCGGGGCACCGATATTCTGCCGGCGATACCGCGGCTGGAACGGGGTCTGGCCGATATCGGCGATCAGCAATTGCAGCAGCTGGCGCCGGTCCAGCGTGCCGCCTGCCGGTACCTCGACCGTGCTGGCGAGCGCGGCAATCGCCTGCGGATCGGACCACTGCATGGTGACCACCGCCACGTCCTCCCCGGTGCCCAGCTCGACGTCGGCGCAGATCAGCTGCTGCGCCTGCAGCGCCAGCTGCGCGCGCACGCCATCCGGCAAGCCATGCCAGTACGCCAGGCATGGCGCGGTAAATTCCACGCAATCCACGTTTCTGCCGCCCAAGCCATGCGGCGCCTTGACGCGCTCAAACCATTGCGCATTGTCAACATGGTCGAACAGTGCGCGGGAGGTTTGCCGCGTATTGCGCTGGCTGCTGAGCAGCCGGCAAGCGACGTCAAAACTGCAGGCGTAGTGCGGATTGGCGCGCAAGCGCTCCGCCAGCGATTTATTGTCACCATACACGGGCATCGGCTCCACGCCCAGCGCATGGTCTTTCCACTCCTGGCTCAACTCATCGCACACGGCCAGCAGCAAGGCAAGATCCACGGCTTCCTTGCGGGGGTAGAATAATTGTATCTGGGGCATTGTTTCACTTTCTCGCCAAATGGTTTGCAGCGCCATGCCTACTCCGCCGCTGGCAACTGGTTCGCCGCCCTCGCATCGAACGCCAGCCGCGCCGCATCGATGGCGTCGCGGTGGCCATGCGCCCAGGCGCCCAGCGCGCTGATGGGGATCAACAGCGAGCGGCCCAGGTCCGTCAAGGCGTAATCGACGCGCGGCGGCACGGTGGGAAACACGGTGCGCGTCACCAGGCCGTCGCGCTCCAGCCCGCGCAGGGTCAGGGTCAGCATGCGCTGCGAGATGCCGCCGATCAGGCGGCGCATCTCGTTGAAGCGCTTGGTGCCATTGCCCAGCAATATCACCACCATCACGCTCCATTTGTCGCCCACGCGGGTCAGGATATCCGTGATCGGGCGGCAGGAAGCGGCCACGCCCGCATGGCCGCCCTCGTCGCGCATGCGCCGTTCCAGCTCCGCTCCTTGCGCGGCGGCGTCGCCAATAGTCACATCCGTGTGCCCCAGTGTGGAAAAAGTGCCTTCTTGTGCGTTCATTTGATAGTCACTATATTTAACTCGGTTACAAAAGCATACCACCCGATCATATCACCCAAGAAGGCCCACATGAACATCCTGCACATCGATTCGAGCATCCTCGGCGAGCATTCCCTCAGCCGCCAATTGTCCGCCGCCATCGTCGCCCGCCTGCAAGCGGCCGCGCCGGGCGCCGTCGCCCACTACCGCGACCTGGCCGCGCAACCGTTGCCGCAATTTACGGCCGCGCCCGGCGCCGCCGACGCTGCCGTCTTGTCCGGCGCGCTGGAGCAAGTGCTGGCCGCCGACGTCATCGTCATCGGCGCGCCCATGTACAACTTCGCCATCCCCAGCCAGCTCAAATCGTGGCTCGATGCGCTGGCCGTGCCCGGCAAAACGTTCCAGTATGGCGCCAACGGCCCCGAAGGCTTGCTGGGCAGCAAGCGCGTGATCATCGCCTCGACGCGCGGCGGCTATTACGGCGCCGACACGCCGATGGCGGCCCTGGAACACCAGGAAAGCCATCTGCGCGCCTTCTTCGGCTTCCTCGGCGTCACGCAGATCGAGATCGTGCGCGCCGAAGGCGTCAAGGTCAGCGACGCCGCCAGGGCGCAGGCGTTGACGGCCGCATTTGAACAGATCGGCGCGCTGCAGGCAGCGTAAGCGGCGGCGGATTTTCTGGCTGCGACGGAAACTGTTTCGGCGCAGCCAGACTGGACATGGCAGGCATGAAAGTCCAGGATGCGCTAAGCTGCATCCGCCCCATCACTACACAAGGACCACCATGACCCTGACCGTCGTCGCCACCATCGATGCCCAAGCCGACCATACCGACGCCGTGCGCGCCGCCCTGGAAGCCGTCGTGACGCCGAGCCGCGCCGAAAGCGGCTGCCTGCGCTACGAATTGCACCTCGACAACAAGATTCCCACGCGCTTCATCATGCTGGAAGAATGGACCGACAAGGCGGCCCTGACGGCGCACTACGCGACGCCCCACTTCCTGACCCTGGTAGCCGCCACTGACGGCAAGGCCGTCAAGATCGACGTGGCGGAATTAAGCAAGCTGAAGTAACGACCGGCGCGCCGTTCAAGCGCGCGGCCATCTTGGCAAGTTGCCATCTATAATATGGCAACTTTTCTTTATGGCCATCATGACATCCTTTTCCAAGATACAAGGCGCCCTTGCGGCCGCCGCCTTTACTTTCTGCGCCGGCGCCTCGGCGCAAGCTCCCCTGACCAAACTCGTGGGCGACTACAACCTGGCCTCGTCGGCAACCGTGCCGGCCAGCACCTGGGGCTATTCCAAGGGACGCATTTCGGTCAAGCAACTCGATGACCAGCATCTGATGATCGTCCTGTCGTGCGAGTGGAAACGCGAGCCGAAAGCCGTCTGCGGCGATTATTTCTATGCCCAGCAGCGCGACGACGGCCTGTATCTGCAGGACATGAATACCTTCGCCATGCGCGTGTACTTCGATCCCGCCTCGCGCAAGCTCACCATCATCTCGCGCGGCGCCGACGCGAAACAGAGCGTGCGGCACGACGTATTTGCCGCCACGACGGCGCCGCTCACGGACCCCGCCCTCGTGCGGCGCATGAAGCGCGAAGTGTCGAATGCCGACAGCAAGGAAAACCGGCGCGTGTTCGGGCCCTACACCAAGTGGGCTTATCAAGAAAACCGCATCGAATTCCAGCGCCAGGACTTGACGGCGCCGTGATGCCGGACCTGGTCCAGCCCCTGCGGCGCCAGCTGCTGCGCCTCGCCGGCGCCCTGCTGTGCTCGCCCATGCTCGTGCGCGCGGCCGACGGCGGCCTGCCGCGCGACGTGCGCCAGCGCATCCTGGCCACCCTCGACGCTCCGCTGCCCAAGGTGCTCAATGTGCACCACCTGGCGCTGATACGGCGTTTCAACATCGGCTGGTCGCCCGTGGAAAGCGGCGCGCCCATGCTCAATCCGGAGCACCCGCTGGGCAATGGCGATACCCTGCAACTGGCCATGCAAGTCATCGCCGGCAAGGATGCGGCGCTGGCCGCGCAGCGCCTGATGGAAGCGGCGCTGCTGCTGCCCCACTTCGTGCAGATGGCCGACCTGAAGCCGGGCAGCTATGCCAACGGTAAAACGCCGTTCACCCTGACTGCGCGGCACCTGACGCTGCTGCGCCAGCAGTCGTGGCTGACGGTGGAAATGCTGGGCATGGGCAGTGCGGAGGATTACCTGGCCGAAGGCTATTGGCCCACCCCGTCCGTGGACGGCAAGCGGCCGTACGGCAACTTCACGAATTACCCAGTAGAAATGGCGCAGGCGCTGGGCCTGCCCGTGCGCCGGCAGGCGGATGGCAGCCTGGCCGTCACGCCAGCACTGCAAGCGAAGCTGCAAGCGCTGCACGAGCAAACAATGGCGGCGCTGCAAGTGTTCGTGCGCGAAGCGGGATTGAGGCGCAATACGGTGTGAAGGCGGCAGGCATCAAAGCCATAGGCATCGCAGCTATCGCTCCAGGCTCTTGCAGCTCACTCCTTATCCAGGAAAAATCCGACAGGAAACAGGCCCTTGAGTTCCGCGCGCCGTCGTAAAAACATTGGGAAATCATTTTCAACATCGTCAATATGTTCCGTTACCCTGACCAGGATACCCTCACCCATCTTTTCCACGAAAAATCCAGCGGCCAGCAGCCGCTCCACATCGATGCGCTGGCAAAAATCCGGCCCATAGAACATGGCCCACGCTACGTCCGGAATATCCGGCCTGAGGGACGCATTGAACGATCCCAGGCGAAAACTATCGTAGCGTTCAAGGTTGGCCAATTCAAGGGGAAGAAAGGGATGCAGCATCGCGATCTGAGGCGGAAAGATATGGCACCACTGCTTGAAAAGCATATGAAAATCGATGTTCCGGCTATACGCTGACGTGAAACTCACGCCACCGGGCACGATCTGGCCACGAAT
Source organism: Janthinobacterium sp. SUN033 (assembly GCF_030397595.1). Lineage (NCBI taxonomy): Bacteria > Pseudomonadati > Pseudomonadota > Betaproteobacteria > Burkholderiales > Oxalobacteraceae > Janthinobacterium > Janthinobacterium sp. SUN033. The sequence continues at coordinate 770,776 of NZ_JAPQNV010000001.1, read as the reverse complement.
ATTACGCTTTGTGTGGCTCACATAGCCGCTGGATTTGATGGTTTTTTTTCGTCGCCATGCGAATTGTTCCGCCACTTCAAACATGCCGCCGCCATAACGCAAAGTACAAGGCGCTGCCCAGCGCTGTTCCATCGCCATTTTTCCGGCGTAAGACTCGGTAAATTTATCCGGATTATGCGATATCTGCTCAGGCAAGAGCAATCCGGCGTGCTCCTCCAGCGTGTCGATGAACTGTTCGCCAAGCGCCCATGATGCCGTGGACGCCTTCGTGCGTATGGTAAGTTGAATATATGGTTTCACGCGTTAGCGGCTTTCCAAAAGTATTGCGTTTCCAACCCCATCGACACAGCGGATTAACCTTGCGGTGCAAGCGCCGGCTGCGGTGCCGGTGCTGGCTGCGGCATAGGTTCCGGCACCGCCTTCCCATGCGATTCCTGTCCGCCCTCGCCTTCGGCCGGCATGGCCAGCGGCGCGGCCGGTGCGCCTTCCTGCAGCAAATCGCCCGGCTCTTCCACGGGTTCGTCCGCGGGCTCGTCGACCGGCTCCACGTGGCGCAGCGGCGGTGGCGGCTTGCCGCCGGGGAAGATGGCGTCGCGCGACAGTTTTCCCGTGTCGAGCGCCGTCTTGAAGAAGTCGCCCACCACCAGCACGGCATTGTGGCCGCCCTGGCCCCAGTAATTGCTGCGCATGGTGACCCTGGCGTCATTGAAACCGACCCAGGCGCCGCCCACCAGTTCCGGATGCATCAGGATGAACCAGCCGTCCGCATTGTTTTGCGTGGTGCCGCTCTTGCCGGCCACGTCGGAGCGGATGCCGAAGCGGCTGCGGATGGCCGTGCCCGTGCCGCGGTCGATGACGCCGCGCATCATGTCCGTCAGGGTGGCCGCCGATTCCGCCTTCATCGCGCGTTGCGGCTTGTCTTCGCCGAAGCGCGCGATGAGCTTGCCTTCGCGGTCCGTGATGTGCGTGACGACGAACGGCAGGCGCGCCTCGCCCTGGGCCGCGATGCTGGCGTAGGCGTTGACCATTTCCAATAAAGTGACGGGACTGGTGCCCAGCGCCAGCGACGGCACTTTTTCCAGCTTGCTGTCGCGGATGCCCAGCGCGCGCGCCAGCTTGATGATCGGCGGCAAGCCGACGTCCTGCATCACTTGCGCCGTGATGGTGTTTTTCGAGTAGACGAGGCCGTCGCGCATGGTCATGTCGCGCCCCGTGGTGCCGCTCATGTCCGTCGGGCGCCATATCGTGCCGTCGGACGCCTTGATATCCATCACGGCATCGCGGTAGACGTGCTCGGGGCTCAGGCCCTTTTCCAGCGCCGCGCCATACACGATGGGCTTGAAGGTGGAACCGGGCTGGCGCGCCGCCTGCGACACGTGGTCGAACTGTTCGCGCGCAAAGTCGCGGCTGCCCACCCAGGCGCGCACGGCGCCCGTGGCCGGGTCCATGGCCGCAAAGCCCGCTTCCAGGCGCGTCTTCGACTTGCGCAGGGCCGCCATGAAGGCGCGGTCGCCCTTCAGTTGCGCCAGCGCGTCGTCCGGCGTGGCGCCGGCCGCCGTCAGCTTGCGGTAGTCGCCCGACTCGCGCACGAAGGCGTCGAGCAGGGCCGGATGCGATTTCCAGAAATAATCGAATGGCACGCTGCCGCCCTGCATGCCCGCATACATGCCCGTCGAGGTGGACGAGGGCACGCCGGCGCGGCTCCATTCCACGTCGGCGATCGCCTGCAAGGCATTCGCCTGGCGCTCGACGGCGCGCTCGGCCGCCTGCTGCAAATCCTGGTCCAGCGTGGTGTGCACGATCAAGCCGTCGCGCTCCAGGTTGTAGTCGTTCTCGTCGGCCCAGTCGATCAGCCACTTGCGCACATACGCCGTGAAATGGCTGTCCGATTGCGCCCGCTCGCTCTGGCGCTCGAAATGCAGGCGCAGGGGACGCTTGATCAACTGCCTGTAGCGCGCCTCGTCGATGACGTCATGTTTGCGCATTTGCCCCAGCACCACATTGCGCCGCTGCAAGGATCGTTCGGGATTACCGACGGGATTGTAGTAATTCGTGCCCTTGAGCATGCCGACCAGGGTGGCGCTTTCCAGGATGTCGAGGCGCGACGCGGGCTTGTCGAAATAGGTGCGCGCCGCCATTTCGATGCCGTAGGTGTTGTACAGGAAGGGTACCGTGTTCAGGTAGGCTTCCAGGATTTCCGTCTTGCTGTAGGTGGCCTCGATTTTGAGGGCCGTGATGAGTTCCTTCAGCTTGCGGTTCAGGTTGCGCGAGCGGCCGATTTCCTCAGGGAACATATTGCGCGCCAACTGCTGCGTGATGGTAGAGCCGCCCTGGGGGTTGCCTCCCGCCGTATGCAGGACGGCGCCCGCCGTGCGCGTGAAATCGATGCCGTGGTGGTCATAGAAACGGTGGTCTTCCGTCGAAATCAGCGCGCTGATCACGTTCGGCGAAATCTGTTTTAACGTGACCCGCTCCTGCAAGCCCTGGTCGAAGCGGGCCAGTTCCTCGCCGTCCGCGCTGACCATGGTGCTCGGCGCGGCCGCGCGCGCCTGGCGCAAGTCGTGGATGCTTGGCGTCAGGGGGATCAGCAGCAGCATGTACAGGATCACCAGCGCCAGCACGGCCAGGAACGACCATAGCCCCAGCACCAGCGCGCGCCGCACGGGCGGCAAGGTCATCAGGTGCGCGTGGCCGCGCCGGTACAGCGCCACCGCCTTTGTCCACGCCACTCCCGCCACGCGCACGGCTTGCGCGCGCGTCCATGTCCATGCCTGCCGTGCTTTTTCCTGAAACTGCTCCATGCCTGATGCCATGCTTGTAACCTTGTCTGATGCCGGATGATCCGTTTCAGCAAGTATATAGGGCGGGCAACAAAGCGGGCCGGATTTTACGCCAGGCAAGCATCCAGGCGCGCCAGCGTAACGCCCACGTACGCGCCCACGCAGCGCGCATCATGCGTCGTAAACGGGTTTTCCAGTTGCAGCAAGCCGCAATCGCAGATGACGGGATCGACCTGGGTCACGACGCCCAGCGCCAGGTAGCGCCAGCCATCGAGCCGGTGCACGCCCTTTACGCAGCCGGGGTTGGCGCCGAAGATGGCGTCCCAGTCGTCCTGCTCGCTGGCCATGGGCCACAATTCGAGCCGGACTTGCGTGCCGGCGGCCAGTTGCCCGCCGCCGAACTCGTCCATCACGTGCAGGCGTTGGCCTTCCACCTCGATGACGGCTTCCAGGTACTCGCCGTCGGAAGCGATGAAGGTGGCGGCGACGATGCTGGCCGTCACTTCTGCGCCTGCTCCAGCAAGGCAGGCAATTCCTTCAGCATGGCCTCGCGCGTGCGCAAGCCCGCGGACTGCTGGCCCTTCTGCTCGTCCTGCACCAGGCGCGCAAACACGATGCTGCGCTCGCCCTTGCTGGCCCAGCCCACGAACCAGCCGTAGCCATGCGCTTCGTCAAAGCTGCCGTCGGCCTTGCGCGGGAAGGCCGCGCCCGTCTTGCCATGCACTTGCCAGCCGCCCACGTCCGCCAGGCGGGTCAGGCGGCGCGTCTGCTCCATCGCCTGCTTGGTGACGGGCAACTGATCGTTGACCAGCTTGCGCAAAAAGCCCAGCTGTTCCAGCGGAGAGATCTTCAGCGAAGAGCTGATCCACGAGCGCTCCAGGCTATTGTCCTTGCCCGGATCGCCCGACACATCCGCATTGCCATAGCGCAAAGCCTTCGCATATTTCTGGAAGCGCTCGGCGCCCAGCGCCTGCGTGATCTGCTGCGAATACCAGACGACGGAATACTGCATCCAGCGCGACGGGTCCGTCTCCTGGCGCCACGCTTCGCCGCCCCAGTCCACATAGCCCTGGCGGAACGGCAGGGTCGGCTTGCGCTCGTCCTTGAGGAAGCCGGCGTCATAGCCCATCAGGCTGAGTGCGATCTTGAACGTGGAGGCGGGGGTGACGCGGTCGAGGCAATTACCCTCTTGCAGCAAGACGGTGCCCGTTTTGGCGTCCGCCATGGCGGTGCAGATGGTGGCGGCCTGGGCTTGCGAGGCGGCCAGGACGGCGCCTGTCAGGCCGAGGATGAACGGGAAAAATGCGCGATATTTCATGGGCCTCCGGGGTTGGGGGAGCAGGACAAAGCGAAATTGTACCGGGCAGCGCCGCGCGATGCCAGCGATGATCGCGCCGCCTTGACTCCCGCGCCTGACGCTAGCGCCCCGCCGGCCCGCCGGGCTGGCGTTCCCGCTTCAGGTGCTCCTCTTCCAGCTCGTCCATGCCCAGCTTTTCCTCGTCGATCAGCGCATGTTCGCGCCGTTCGCGCTCCAGTTCCTCTTCCAGGCTGTCATCGTTGACGTCCCGCTCGATTTTCTCCGGCATGTTGCCCTCCTCCACGGTGGTTGACTACCAATCTCCGGCAAGCTTGCCCGCCTGCGCCACGGCATCGTGCGGATGCAGGCTTTCCATATGCCGTACGGTAACACGCGCCTGCGCATACGGTGGCACCAATGGCGCCAGCGCCGCCTGCACGCGGCGGGCCGCATCTTCCACATACATCAGGTTAGCACCATTGAGGCGCGCGAACGCCTGCTCGTCGGCCCGTTTCACGGCCGTCTGCAGCGGTGTCGCCAGCGCCGCTTCCACCACGTCGATCAGGGGAAACAGATCCAGTTCCGCCTGTTCCGTCAAGGGCACGGTGACCGTCGCCGTGCTGCGCTGGCTGTGCGGCGTGGCCAGGCTCGCGTGTTCCCGCAGCCATTCACGCGCAGCCGTGCCGTCGATGGGGCCCGCGCCGAACCGCGCCGCGAAGGCGTCGGCGAGCAATTGCCGCGCCAGCGCCGCCGAGCACGGACAGGTCGACGAGTAGCCGATCTCCACCGTCAAGGACAAGGCAAAGCCCTGCGGCGAAACACTGGCCTGCAGGCGCACAGGGTACGATTTCCAGCCGGACAGCCCCGCCGTCAGCAGCGCCGGCTGGCGCCGCAGCAGGGGGAACGCCAGCGCCAGCCTCGCCTGCGTGCTGCCGCAATCGGCGTGGCTGTCCACCATGCGCCGCAGCACGGCGGCCAGCGCGGCCGCATCGAGCGGCTGCGCGGCGGCGAACGCGTCGAGCAGCAGATACAGGCGCGACATGTGGATGCCCTTCACGCGCGGGTCGGGCAAGTCGACCTGCACATCGGCCCAGGCATGCACTTGCTGCGCCTGCCCGCCTTCCTCCAGCCACAGGGGCAAGGCGATGCCCTGCATGCCGACCCACTCGAGCGGCAAGGGATTGCCCAGATGGGGGCCGGCCGCCACGTCGGGCAGGGGCGAGGAAAGGGGATCGCGCTTCATGCTGGACACTCCATATGCAAACAAGTTGCATATCATGGAGAAAAACGGCCGCATTTGCAAGCACCTTGCATTAATGGGGCGTATTGACCGATCAGCTGGCCTTGCGAAACGTCAAATTGATGCGCTGCGCGCCCAGCAGCGCGTGTTCGCCTTCCTTCAGGGGCGCCACGCCGTGGAAGCGCAGGCGGTCGGCGCCGCCCCACACCACCACGTCGCCATGCAGCAAGGCGATGCGCGCCGCCTTGTCGGCCCGCCCGGCGCCGCCGAACAGGAAGGTGGCGGGCAGCCCCAGCGAGACGGAAACGATGGGCGCGGTGAAGTCGCATTCGTCGCGGTCCTGGTGCAGGGCCATGCGCGCACCGGGGGCATAACGGTTGACGAGGCAGGCGTCGGGCGTGAAGTCGGGATAGCCGGCCGCCAGCGCCGCCTGCCGCGCCAGGCGCAGGAACACGGGCGGCATGGGCGGCCAGGGAAGGCCGCTGGCCGGATCGTGCCGCGCGTAGCGGTAGCCGCGCCCATCCGTGACCCATCCCAGGGGGCCGCAATTGCTCATGGCAACCGACATGCGCAAGCCGCCCGGCGTGGCCATGTGGCGCAGGGGCGCCGCCAGCACGACGGCGTGCAGCGCCGGCAGCATCTCGTGCAGATACGGCAACGCAAAGCCGCGCAGCAGGACCGACGCGCGCGAGCCTGGCACGAGCGGCGCCGGGCCGGCCGGGATCTGGTCTTCATCGGCAAACAGGGACAGGGTCATGCCGCTTATTTTAGCCGCGCCACGGAAAAAGCGCGCGCGGCCGGCCCATGGTGCGCTACAGTAGCGCTTCCAGCCACTACCGCCCTCCTCCACGATGGATCATTACGCCGATTTGCTGCAAACCCTGGCGCAACAGGAAGAATCCCTGCAATTCGAACGCTTCGACAACGACGCCGCGCTGGCCGTGGGCCTGTGGATCGTCGAGGAAGTGCGCAAGCGGGGCAAGGCCGTCACCGTCAACATCACGCGCAACGGTCAGATCCTGTTCCACCACGCCATGACGGGCGCCACGGCGGACCAGGCGGACTGGATACGCCGCAAGAACAACACGGTGCAGCGCTTTTGCCGCAGCTCCTATTACATGGGCATCTCGTACAAGAGCCGCGGCAGCACCTTCGAAGACGTGAAATACCTCGATGACATCGAGTACGCGGGCCATGGCGGCGCGTTCCCCCTGCTGATACGCGGCGTGGGACTGGTCGGCACGGTCACCGTTTCCGGCCTGGCGCAGGCGGACGACCACGCGCTGGTGGTGGCCGCGCTGCAGGCGCAGCTGGAACGCTAGGTTTCCAGCGCCTGGCGCAAGGCGGCGCGCGCCAGCAAGCGCGTGGAATCGAGCGTCGGCAGCGGCGAATTGGCGTCGCTGATGATCAGCGGGATCTCCGTGCAGCCGAGGATGACGGCGTCGCAGCCCTGCTCCCGCAAGCCGGCGATGATGGCCTGGAAGCGCGCCACGCTGCCCCCCTTGACCACGCCCGGCACCAGCTCTTCCATGATGATGCGGTTGATCTCGCTGCGTTCGTCCTCGCCGGGCCGCACGCAGGCGATGCCGCGCGCGGCCAGCCTGTCCGGATAGACGGCGCTGTCGACCAGCCAGCGCGTTCCCGTCAAGCCCACCCGTTGGACACCGCGCGCCGCCGCTTCTGCGGCCACGACGTCCGCGATATGCAGCCATGGCAGCGGCGAACGGGGCGCCATCAGCTCGAATGCCTGGTGGATGGTGTTGTCGGGGCAGATCAGGAAATCGGCGCCGGCGGCGGCCAGCTTGCGCGCCGACGCCAGCATCAGTTCGGCCACGCCTGCCAAGTCGCCCCCGTTCAGGCAATCCACGTAACGCGCCAGCGACGGCGTGTGCATCGATACTTCCGGGTGTTCATATGGCCCCAGCGCATGCGCGCCCTCTTCGCAGATCGTGCGGTAGCACAGGGCCGCGCCTTCGGCCGAGCAGCCGACGATGCCGATATGTTGTGTCATGCGATCTTCCTTTTCAATCAAATGCGCTGCCCGCCGTCGATGGGGATTTCCGCGCCCGTGATGTACGAGGCGCGCTCGCTGCACAGGAACTCCACCAGATCCGCTACTTCGGCCGTCGTGCCCAGGCGGCGCAGGGGGATTTGCGTGTCGACGATGTGCGAAGTGCCCGGCGACAGGATGGCCGTGTCGATCTCGCCCGGCGCGATGGCGTTCACGCGCACGTTCAGCGGCGCCATGTCGTTGGCCATTTCGCGCGTCAGCGACGCCAGCGCCGCCTTCGAGCTGGCGTAGGCGGAACCGGCAAACGGGTGCACGCGGTAGCCGGCGATCGAGCACAGATTCACGACGGCGCCGTGCGCATTCGACAATTCCTGCGCGAAACCGCGCGTCAGGGCCAGCGGCGCAAAAAAGTTTGTGTTGTACATTTCCTGCCAGGTCTGCATGTCCGTCGTCAGCGAATTGACGCGCGAACCGCCCGGCCCCTTCGGCGACACGCCCGCATTGTTGACCAGCGCGTGCAGTTTGGCGTCGCCCAGCATGGGGCGCAGCGTCTCGACCATCTGCCCGATCTGGCTCAGGTCTGACAAATCCATGCACACATGCGTGTTGTGCTCCTGGCTGCGCGGGCAGCCGCCGGGAATCGGGCTGCGCGAGACGGTGATGACCCTCCAGCCCAGGCTGCGGAAGCGTTCCGCGACGGCATGGCCGATGCCGCGGCTGGCGCCCGTGACGATGGCGGTTTTCTGTTCCATGTTCTGTTCAATCTTGTGCTTGATGTGCGTCATGTTCTTCCTTGTCTTCTTCGGTTGCGCCGGCGTGGATGCGCTCCTGGCGCATCACGTAGGCCAGCATCTGCGTGCCGCCGTCGAGGATGTCCTGCTCGATGGCGCGCCGCGCGGCCCCGCTGTCGCGCTGGCGCAGCGCGCTGATGATGGCGTGGTGGTGGCCCACCCGCATGTCGGGCGAAAAGCTGGCGTAGCCGGCGGCGATCAGGGGCGCCGTCTGCATCCACAGATGGTCGACGAAGCGTTTCAAGGTCGGCATGCCGGCCGCCTGTGCCAGGCCCAGGTGAAACGCCTGGTTGCATTGCAGCGCCGCGGCCAGGTCGTGCCGCGCGATGGCCTCTTCGTTCGCCTGCAGCAGGCGTTCCAGGTCGGCCAGGGTGGCGGCGTCGATGCGCTGCGCCGCCTCCGCCGCGCCCAGTCCTTCCAGTTCCAGGCGCAGCGCGCGGATTTCCAGGTAGCGCGCCACGCTCAGCACGGGCACGCGGAAGTCGCGCGGCGAGCGCAGCACCAGCGCCTCTTCCTGCACCAGCTGCAGCATGGCGTCGCGCACAGGCGTGACGCTGGTGCCCAGCTGCTGCGCCAGTTCGCGGATGCGCAGCCGGTCATTCGGCTGGAAGCGCCCGGCCGCCAGCGCTTCGCGCAGCATGGCGTACACGGACTTGCCCAGATTGACGTGCAGCAGAGTGTCCAATGGATGGTTCATGCGTGTTTCTGATCGTTGACAAATTATGATGCATCATACATCAATGGGAAAAACAGTGTTTTTCCACGCGTGCGCCGCAGACAGAAAGCGCCGCGAGACCGTACAATCAGCCGCCACCGTATCGAAAGGAATGCTCTTGAACTGGGATTATCCGCACGCCCATACCCTGCCCGTCACGCCCGAACCGGGCGACATCGACGGCTTGCAGCACACGAATAACGCCGTCTACGTGCGCTGGTGCGAGCATATCGCCTGGCACCATTCGGCCACCCTGGGGCTGGACCTGGACGATTACCGGCGCCTGGACCGGGCCATGGCGATACGCCGCGGCGAATACGACTATTTGCTGCCGACGCGGGCCGGCGAAGCGCTGACCCTGGCCACCTGGCTGTGCGCCAGCGATGGCCGTTCCAGCATGGAGCGGCGCTTCCAGCTGGTCCGCGACAGCGACGGCGCCACCGTCGTGCGCGGACGCTGGGACTTGATCTGCATCGAATTGAGCAGCGGCCGCGCGCGCCGCCTGCCGCCCGAGTTCCTGGCCACGTACGAACCGGCCATCGTCGCGGCCGGCGCGTAAAAGCGGACGCCTGGGCCGCCGTTTTGCGCGCCGTTCGGCGAAGATGCGGGGCTTTTCTTGCGCCTCCGCAGTGCAACATGCATTTCGCTCCTGATTTGCCCATTCATGCTTTAGAATCAGCGACCTCAGCCCCGTAAAAACAGGATAAAACATATGACGGCAGTCGGGATTACCGAACCACAAGAGCTCAAGCGCGGCCTGAAAAGCCGCCACATCCAGCTCATCGCCCTGGGCGGCGCCATCGGCACCGGCCTGTTTCTGGGCATCGCGCAAACCATCAAGATGGCCGGCCCTTCAGTGCTGCTGGGCTATGGCATCGCCGGCGTCATCGCCTTCCTGATCATGCGCCAGCTGGGCGAGATGGTGGTCGACGAACCCGTCGCCGGCTCCTTCAGCTACTTTGCCGACAAATATTGCGGCCACCTGCCCGGCTTCCTGTCGGGCTGGAATTACTGGGTGCTGTACGTGCTCGTCAGCATGGCCGAACTGACGGCCGTCGGCATCTACGTGCAGTACTGGTGGCCGGGCGTGCCCACCTGGGTGTCGGCGCTCGTCTTCTTTTGCGTGATTAACGCCATCAGCTTGTTGAATGTCAAAGCATTCGGCGAGATGGAGTTCTGGTTTGCCCTCATCAAGGTTGTCGCCATCATCGGCATGATCGTCTTCGGCGCGTACCTGCTGGCCTCCGGCGACGCGGGTCCGCAGGCGTCGGTGGCCAACCTGTGGCAGCACGGCGGCTTCTTCCCGAATGGCTGGCAGGGACTGGTGATGGCCATGGCCGTCATCATGTTCTCGTTCGGCGGCCTGGAACTGGTCGGCATCACGGCGGCCGAGGCGGATGACCCGAGCACGACGATCCCGCGCGCCACCAACCAGGCCATCTACCGCATCCTGATCTTTTATATCGGCGCGCTGGGCATCCTGCTGTCGCTGTACCCGTGGCAAAACGTCGTCACCGGCGGCAGCCCCTTCGTGCTGATCTTCCATGCGCTCGACAGCAACCTGGTGGCCACGGCCCTGAACGTGGTGGTGCTGACGGCCGCCCTGTCCGTCTACAACAGCGGCGTGTACTGCAACACGCGCATGCTGTTCGGCCTGGCCAAGCAAGGCAATGCGCCGCGCGCGCTGCTGCACCTGAACCGCCGCGGCGTGCCGCTGGTCGCCCTGGGCGTGTCGGCCCTGGCGACGGGCGCCTGCGTGGTGGTCAATTACTTCATGCCGGGCGAAGCGTTCGAAGTGCTGATGGGACTCGTGGTGTCGGCGCTGATCATCAACTGGGCCATGATCAGCTGGATCCACCTGCGCTTCCGCGCGCAGAAAAAAATCGAAGGCAAGACGACCCTGTTCCAGAGCCTGGGCTACCCGTTCACCAACTACCTGTGCCTGGCCTTCCTGGCCGGCATCCTGGTGATCATGTACCTGACGCCGGGCCTGCGCATCTCCGTCTACCTGATCCCCGTGTGGCTCGCCGCGCTGGGCGTCGGTTACTGGATCAAGCAAAGCAAGGCCAAAGCGTAAGCTGTTTGCGCCGCATCAAACAAAAAGCCCGTCTTCGCAGGAAGACGGGCTTTTTTTAATATGAGGCAAGGGGCAATTAACGGACCGCCTCCTCGGGCGGCACATCGGCTTGCCACAGGCTGATGGTCTGGCCCGCATACGACTGCAGCAGCACGTCGTCGCTCAAGGTCAGCAACGCCTGCCTGCGCTGTTCCAGGCGCGCTTCGGGCGTCATCTCCTTCTCGCCCGACTTGTACGGCCCCAGCACGGGCAGCAAGTCGCGCAGCACGGAGAAATTGCCCGGCGTGGTCTTGTCCGATTGCAGCTTGCCCAGGAAATACTTCATGACGTGTTCGGACTGGCTGCCCTCCTGCCGCAAGCTCGCCTTCACCATCTTGCCATCCTTATAAGCCACTTGCGCCTCGCTGCTGGCCGCATCCTCGATCTGGTGGTAGGTATAGTTCTGCGACTCCGTGTTGTCCAGCAGGCGCAGCGGCACGCCGGGGACCAGCGTCTGGTGGTAGCTGGCGCTCAGCTTCGATTGCTGCTGCTGCCTGATCGAGCGCTCGTCCTGGCGGGCGCCGGCCTGCTCCGTCTTTTGCGACACTTCATAATTGAAGCCATCCTTTTCCGCGCTGCGCATGGGATTGCTGAATTTCACGGTCTGCGACACGGAGGCGCTGAAATCGGCCAGCCCCGTCAGGATGGACTTGTCCTCGGCCGCCAGGCGCCACTTGCCCGTCTCGGGATTGTCCGTGGCCACTTGCGGCGCGGCGGTATTGCTGTGCAAGGCAGTGAAGCTATCCTTGAGCATGGCCACCAGGCCCGCGTCGCCATGGCCGCGCGACGCCGCCTGGTCGAATTGCTTCATATAGCTGCCCAGCGCCTTGGCTTGCCGCTCGGGGCTGCCCAGGGTATTGAGCGCGCTGGTATCGACCTTCAGGTCCAGGCTGCCGGCCTCGCCGCTGAAGCTGACCTTGCGCTGCGCGCCATCGGCCTGAAAATCCAGGGTTTGGGTACTTTCCGTTTCGCCGCGCACCTTGACTTCCGCATGCAGCTTCACCGACTCGAGCACTTGCTGATCGAACTGCATCAAGCCTTCCAGCTTGATTTTCGGCGTGCTTTGTCCCATGCCGTCGATGGCTTCCTGGAAACCTTTTGCCAGCTCGCCCAGGGCGCTCGCTTCAGCGTCGCTGAGGTCGCCGCTGGTCGTCATGTTCACGGCCAGGCCGTCGCCCTGGCTGTCGAGCGACAGCTTGACTTCCACGCCGCTCTTCGTCGTGATGCTGAGGGAAACCCGGTCTTCGCCATTGCCATGCAGGCTGCCGGGCGCGATGCCGGACGCCGCATAGATGTTCGGCGTGGTGCTCGGCGGCGGCTGCCGCATCGCCTGCGAGAAATTGTAGTTTCCCAGCTTGGCCTGTCCCAGCATGGCCGCGCCCAGGCCGCTGAAGCGGCCGCCAAACGCGTACGAAGAAAAACTCTTCGTCATCGCCTCGCTCACCTTGTCGCGCGTCGCGCTTTCCCACACCATCGGCGGTTTGACGAGCGCCGCCGGCTTGCCGTCGTTCACGCTTTCCGGGCTGAGAGCGACGATGGACGATGGCGTCGATACGGGCGACGGCGCTGCCGCCTCCGCGCGGTTCGACGTGGCGGCGGCAGCCCGCGACGGGGCGCTGTTCCAGTTGGACAGTGGAGAAATGGAGGTCATGGCGCTGTCACCTTGCAAATGGAGAGAAGATGCATCATAAAAGTTCGATATGGTTAAGTATTTTGCAATTACCTGGCGCCAGGCAAACCTTGCGTCACGTTATCTGGCGTGATGGCAAGTACTGCATGGCAATACTGCATTAACGGCAAGAAACGGAAAAGCATGAGCGTCGGGGAAATGAAACATTTTCATGCCGCCGACCTCGCCTACCCCCAACAAGTTGAATCACCGCCGGGAATGTCCATTAAAATGCCACTATGGAACACAAGATTCTGCGCGCGCCGCTGGCCAGCTTTACCGACTTGTTGCTCGATGCCGTGTGCATGGTCGACGTGGAGGGGCGCTTTGTTTTCGTCAGCGCCGCCTGCGAACGCATCTTCGGCTACACGCAGCAGGAAATGATCGGCAAGCTCATGCTCGACATGGTTGCCCCGGCCGACCGCGCGCGCACCCTGGCCGCCGCGCGCGCCATCATGGATGGCCATGCGCAGACGCACTTCGAGAACCGCTACCTGCGCAAAGATGGCAGCCTGGCGCACATCATGTGGTCCGCCCGCTGGTCCGCCGCCGACCAGCTGCGCGTGGCCGTGGCGCGCGACGTCACCCTGCTGAAACAGGCGCAGGCAAAGCAGGCCGCGCTGTACGCCATTTCCGAAGCCATGCAGGCGACGCAAGACTTGTCCGCCTTGCTGCACCGCATCCAGCACATCATCGGCGAACACTTGCCCACGCGCAGCCTGACCTTGCTGCTGCATGACGAACACGGCGCCCAGCCTCCCATGACCTCGCATGCCGACGACAGCGCGCCGCAGCCCACGTCATCGCTGGCCAGCCTGCTGTGCGACGAAGTCCTGCGCAGCGGCCGCCCCCTGCTGCTGCAGGCGGGACAACTGGCCGGCCTGCCGGCGGCGCTGCAAACGGCGGCCTGCGCCCTGTCCTCGTGCTGGCTGGCCGTGCCGCTGTATTCTTCCCTGGGCAGCATCGGCGCGCTGGCCTTGCAAGGCGGCCAGGATGCCGTCATCGGCACGGAGCAAGACCAGGATTTGCTGCAATTTGTCGCCAAGCAACTTGCCACCGCCATCGAACGCCGGCAGTTGCAGACGCAGATGCAATTCATGGCCATGCACGACGAGCTGACCCGCCTGCCGAACCGCCGCCTGTTCCACGACCGCCTGCACACGGCCTTTGCGCGCGCGCACCGCCAGGAAGGCCGGCTGTCGCTGCTTTTCCTCGACCTCGACAACTTCAAGCGGGTCAACGACGACCACGGCCATGCCTGCGGCGACCTGCTGCTGCAAACGGTGGCGAGCCGCCTGCGCGATTGCATGCGCGAAACCGACACCCTGGCCAGGATGGGCGGCGATGAATTCGTCGTGCTTTTGGAAAGCAATGCCGCGCCGGCCGACGTCAGCCTGATCGAGCAAAAGATCCACGCGGCCCTGGCTGCGCCGCTGCACCTGGGCAACGGACAGCATTTGCAGATCGCCGTCAGCATCGGCGTGGCCCACTATCCGGAAGACGGCGATACCATGCAACTGCTGCTGCGCCATGCGGACCGCGCCATGTACGCGTCGAAAATGCTGGCCGCCGCCTCGCGCTAGCGGACGCCCGCGCCTGGCGACAGTTGCCCCTATGCTATACTTTCCGGCGATGCTAAGACTCTTCAAAACATGGCTGATCCTGCTGCTGATCGCGGCGGTGCCGCTGCAAGCGGCCGCTGCGGGCGCCACGCGGCTATGCGCGCCGCTCGCTGACGAGCCTGCCGTCGCGATGACAGCGGCTTGCCAGCATCACGCTGCGCCATCCTTCGCCATCCCGCACGACGCCGGCACGCCGGAAGACGACAAGACCCCTGCCAAGCACCCCGCGTGCGGCGCCTGCGCCAGCTTTTGCCTGGGCGCGCTGATGCCGCCTGGCCTGGCCCTGCCTGCCGCCGCCTGCAGCGGCACGCAACAAGTCACCATCGCTGCGGCCACCTTGCTGACGGGATTCATTCCCGACGGCCAACGCCGGCCGCCGCGGCCGCTTTCCGCTTAAATTCCAAGCTCGTCCCAAGCAGGCAACCAAGGTGGCCACAATAGCCCTATTCCGTCTGAAAGCAACACATGATCAAACATTTCTTATTGCGCGGCGCCTTCGCCGCCATGCTGGGCCTGCCCACGTTCGCCATGGCGGCCCTGCCCGTCATCGAAGTCTACAAGAGCGCCTCGTGCGGCTGCTGTGCCGACTGGATCAAGCACCTGGAAGCGAACGGTTTTACGGTCCGTGCGAAAAACGTGGAAATGCCGGCGCAATACCGCAAGCTGGCCGGCATTCCCGACGCGCTCGGCTCCTGCCACACGGGCCTCGTCAACGGCTACGCCATCGAAGGCCATGTGCCGGCCAGCGAGATCAAGCAGTTGCTGCGCGACAAACCCAAGGCGAAAGGCCTGGCCGTGCCGGCAATGCCGATGGGCTCGCCAGGCATGGAAGGACCGCACAAGGATGCGTATGACGTCTTGCTGGTCAAGAACAATGGCAGCACCGAGGTCTACAAGCATTACAAGTAAAAAACCTGCACGGAAATGAAAAACGCCGCCGGAATCGCTTCCGGCGGCGTTTTTTTATCAGGCAGCAAGCAAGAACTTAGTGCCTGTCAAGACTGCATCAGATGCTGTCCAGCACCGCATTCAGGCTGGCGCTAGGACGCATGACGGCTTCCGTCTTCGCCGGATCTGGCAGGTAGTAGCCGCCGATATCCGTTTCCTTGCCTTGTACTGCTTTCAGCTCGGCAACAATCTTTTCTTCGTTGTCGGCCAGGGCCTTGGCCACCGGCGCAAAATGCGCTGCCAGTTCCGCATCGTCCTTCTGCGCAGCCAGGGCTTGCGCCCAGTACATGGCCAGGTAGAAATGGCTGCCGCGGTTGTCCAGCTCGCCGGTACGTGGCGATGGCGACTTGTTGTTGTCCAGCAGCTTGCCGGTGGCTTCATCCAGGGTTTTCGCGAGGATTTTGGCCTTCGCATTGCCCGTCTTGATGCCCATGTCTTCCAGCGACACGGCCAGGGCCAGGAACTCGCCCAGCGAATCCCAGCGCAGATGGTTTTCTTCCACCAGCTGCTTGACGTGCTTCGGTGCCGAACCGCCGGCGCCCGTTTCGTACATGCCGCCACCAGCCATCAATGGCACGATCGACAGCATCTTGGCGGACGTGCCCAGTTCCAGGATCGGGAACAGGTCGGTCAGGTAGTCGCGCAGGATATTGCCGGTCACCGAGATGGTGTCCAGGCCGCGGAAGGCGCGTTCCAGCGTGTAACGCATGGCGCGCGTTTGCGACATGATCTGGATGTCCAGGCCCTTGGTATCGTGCTCCTTCAGGTAAACCTGTACCTTCTTGATGACTTCGTTCTCGTGCGGACGGTAGGAATCGAGCCAGAACACGGCAGGCATGCCCGAATTGCGCGCGCGCGTGACGGCCAGCTTGACCCAGTCGCGGATCGGCGCGTCCTTGACCTGGCACATGCGCCAGATATCGCCCTCTTCCACCGTTTGCGTCAGCAGCACTTCGCCCGTTTCCAGGTCGGTGATGTTGGCGATGCCGCCTTCCGGCACTTCAAACGTCTTGTCGTGCGAACCGTATTCTTCCGCTTGCTGCGCCATCAGGCCCACGTTCGGCACGGTGCCCATGGTCTTCGGATCGAAGTTGCCATGCCATTTGCAGAAGCCGATCATTTCCTGGTAGATACGCGCGAAAGTCGATTCCGGCATGACGGCCTTGACGTCCTTCGGACGGCCATCGGCGCCCCACATCTTGCCGCCGATACGGATCATGGCTGGCATCGACGCGTCGACGATGATGTCGTTCGGCGAATGGAAGTTGGTGATGCCCTTGGCCGAATCGACCATGGCCAGTTCCGGACGGTTGGCGTGGCAAGCGTGCAAATCTTTCAGCACTTCATCTTTTTGCGACGCTGGCAGGGTTTCGATCTTGTCGTACAGGTTGCTCATGCCATTGTTGACATTCACGCCCAGCTTGTCGAACAGCGCGGCGTGCTTGGCGAACGCGTCCTTGTAGAAGATACGCACGCAATGGCCGAAAACGATAGGGTGCGACACTTTCATCATGGTCGCCTTGACGTGCAGCGAGAACATCACGCCCGTCTTGAAGGCGTCGTCGATTTCCTTCTCGTAGAACTCCAGCAGCGCTTTCTTGCTCATGAACATGCTGTCGATGATTTCGCCCGCTTGCAGGGAAACCTTCGGTTTCAGCACGATGGTCTTGCCCGAGGCCGTGACCAGTTCCATCTTGACGTCGCGCGCCTTTTCCAGCGTCAGCGATTTTTCGCCGTGGTAGAAGTCGCCATGGTGCATGTGCGACACGTGCGTTTGCGACGACTGGCTCCACTCACCCATCGAATGCGGGTGCTTGCGTGCGTACTCTTTGACGGCCTTCGGTGCGCGGCGGTCGGAATTGCCTTCGCGCAAGACCGGGTTGACCGAGCTGCCGATGCACTTGCCGTAGCGCGCTTTCAGGGCTTTCTCTTCGTCCGTCTTCGCATCTTCCGGGTAATCCGGCAGCTTGTAGCCACGGCCTTGCAATTCGCGCACGCAGGCGATCAGCTGGCCTTGCGAGGCGCTGATGTTCGGCAGTTTGATGATGTTGGTGTCAGGACTCTGGGTCAATTTGCCCAGTTCAGCCAGGGTATTCGGGACTTTTTGCGCGTCCGTCAGGAATTCGGGAAATTCAGCCAGTACACGGGCCGCCACCGAAATATCGCTGGCGACCACGTCCACGCCAGCCGGCGCGGTGAATTTTTTGATAATTGGCAGCAGGGAATACGTCGCGAGCAGCGGCGCCTCGTCAGTCAGCGTGTAGATGATTTTGGATTTTTGTGTTGCCATGTTCATTCCCTTGTATGCGGTGATGCCTGGTGGTTAACTTTCTTCATTCCAAACACAGGACGGTTAGCCTTGCTTTGGACGGCTAGTGTGCCGGCGGTGACGCCGTGCTTGCCCACCACGTATTTTAGACTGTCCTGCCGCTGTTTGTGTATCAGATGGCGACGAATCTTATATAAGACAGCAAATATCCGGATCTGAAGGCCCAGGATGGTCATTTTCCGCGCTGAAATGCCCTCCAGGCATGCGCGCGGCATGTATGCGGCCGTGGCGGTAATGAATATATTAATCATTATAAATCGTAATGATTCTCATTTATAATATCTTGTGTGCAATTCCTCCCTATCAACTTTATACGCTTGCCCCTGATGCCCATTCCATATTCCCGACTCACCCACCCCCACCTCACCACCCGATTGATCCTCGCCGGCCTGCTCGTCGCCAGCGTGACGCCGCAGGCGATCGCCCAGGCGACGGCCGATGCATCCGCCCCGCTCGCCACCGTGCTGGTCAACGGACAAGCCGAAGCGGACGCCGGCGGACAGATCGCCAAGAGCGCGCGCGCCGGCATGCTGGGCGAAAAAGACTTGCTCGATACGCCGTTCAGCGTCAACAGCTACACCAGCCAGCGCATGCTGGACCAGCAGGCGCTGACCCTGGCCGAGGTGCTGGGCGGCGACCCGTCCACCCGCTTCACGGGCCAGATCGGCGGCGTCACGGATTCCTTCTTCATCCGCGGCTTTCCCCTCAACGAGGGCAATCTGAGCGAAGTGGCGTTCGACGGCGTATATGGCGTCTCGCCCAACTACCATTTATTTACGGAGTATCTGCAGAGCGTGGAAGTGCTCAAGGGACCGGCCGCCTTGCTGTACGGCATGTCGCCGAATGGCGGCGTGGGTGGCGTCGTCAACGCCGTGCCGAAACGCTCCTTGCCGCGCGACCTGACGCGCCTGACCGTCGATTACGGCGCGGGCTCGCAGGCTGGCGCGGCCATCGACGTCAGCCGCCGCTTCGGCGAGGAACGGCGCTTCGGCATCCGCTTCAATGGCTTGCACCGCCAGGGCCACACGCAGCTCGACCACCAGACGTCGCGCGCGGAAGTGGCGGCCATCGCCCTCGATTACCAGGGCCAGCGGCTGCGCGCCTCGCTCGACGTGATCGAGCAATACCAGTGGATCGACGCGCCCACACGCCCCTTCCTCGTGGCCGCGCGCCTGCCCGTGCCGGCAGCGCCCGACGGCCGCCGCAACATCGCCCAATCCTGGGGCTGGTGGAAATCCAACGACCTGGCCACCCTGGGCAAGGTCGAATACGACTTGAACGACAACGTCACCGTGTTTGCCGACGTGGGCGGCACGCGCTCCGACGTGTCGCGCTATTCGGACCAGACGCCGACCATCACCAGCGCGGCCGGCGACATGACGGTCACGCCCATGAACTGGAAATTCCGCGTGCGGCGCGCCAGTGCGGACACGGGCGTGCGCGCGCGCTTTCGCACGGGCGGCGTCGAGCATGCGCTGGTCGTGATGGGCAATGTCTATCAGGACGAATTTGGCAGCGTCAGCAATTCCGGCAAGCTCATCACCTCGAATATCTACCACCCTGTCGCCGTGGCCGACCCCGGCATTGCCGCCCCGGCCCGCGCGCCGAAGCTGTCCGCCTCCACCCTGTCCAGCCTGGCCGTGGCCGACACCCTGGACATGCTGGACCAGCGCGTGCAACTGACCCTGGGCGTGCGCCGCCAGCTGGTCGAAGCGAAAAACTACCATGCGACGACGGGCGCGCTGACCACGCACTACAAGCAGGGCGCCCTGACGCCGCTGGCCGGCATCGTCGTCAAGCCATTGCGCCACGTGTCGCTGTACGCGAACTATATCGAGGGCTTGAGCAAGGGCGATATCGCGCCCAACATCGCCGACAACGCGGGCCAGGTCTTCGCGCCCTACAGGAGCAAGCAGTATGAAGTGGGCACCAAGGCCGATTTCGGCGTGGTGCTGGCGACGCTGGCCGTGTTCCAGGTGACGAAACCCAGCGGCCAGCTGTATGGCAAGGTCTACAGCATGGACAGCGAGCAGCGCAACCGGGGCCTGGAACTGAACCTGTCGGGCGCCGCCAGCAAGGCCGTGCGCCTGCTGGCCGGCATCACCTTGCTCGACGGGCGCCTGGTGAAGACCAACAACGCTGCCACCATGGGCAAGCGCCCCGTGGGCGTGCCCACGTCCATGGCCAACCTGGGCGGCGAATGGGATGTGCCGTACTGGCCCGGCCTGACGGCCACGGGCGCCGTCAGCTACACGGGCAAGCAGTTTGTCGACCAGACGAATCTGCAGTCGGTGCCGTCATGGACCAAGGTGGACCTGGGCTTGCGCTACCGCACGGCCATCGCCGGCAAGGCGACGACCTTGCGCGGCGGGCTGATGAACGCGTTCGACCGCCATTACTGGGCCGGCGTGGCTTCGTATGGCACCGTCTCCCAATCGGCGCCCCGCAGCGTGCAACTGTCGGCCGCCGTGGATTTCTGACGGGCGCCGGCATCGGGCATCGCCCGGCTGGCGCATGCACTGCGCGCCAGCCGCAAAGCAAGAAACAGCAGAAACAGTAGAAACACAGTAAAAATAGCAAGAAGCAGACCAAGCCACCGCCGATGGCGCCAGGATCCACCGCTGGTCCTGGCATCATCGGCAAACGGCGACACTCCCGCAGCGGCTCGATACGCCGCACCGCGCTGCATTCCATACCTCCCTGCCACTGCCCGGCGCACTGCCGCCGCCATCCCGCCTGCCTCGCTGCGTCGACAAGGACGCAACACCGAACGACAACTACATTGATATTTATCAAATTGACTGCCCGATGCCTGGGCTACTGTCGGTGCCATCTTTGATTTGAAACAGAAACTCTGCAGCCAAGAATCGACCATTCCAGAAACAACGCCAGTTCTCGCCAGGCTCTTCATTCCCCAGCCGATAACGCTCGCCAAGTGCGGTAACACCCAGCGTCCCACCTCCCTTGCCTACACGTGCAGGGGAAACTTTTGCTAGCGATTTTGCAGCTTTTTGATTAATGAACGTTAAAAAGGAATTTCGTATGAGCACGTATTCTGACATTTGCATCGTAGGCGCCGGCATAGGCGGCTTGACTTGCGCCAACCGCCTGATCGACACCGCCGCCAGCAGGAAACTGCGCATCCGGGTCTTCGACCTGAATCCCACCGTCGGCGGCCGCATCCAGTCGCGGAAAATCGATGGCGAGGAAATCGCCGAACTCGGCGCCGCGCGCTACTCGCCGCAGCTGCATCCGCATTTCCAGCAGCTGATGCAGGGCAGCGGACTGCCGCATGCCGTCTACCCGTTCACCGAGGTCATTTCCCACGACAGCGTGCTGGAAGAGCTGAAGGCAACGCTGCATGGCCTGAGCCCGATGCTCAAGGAGCATCCGAACGACTCCTTCCTCGAATTCGTCAGCCATTACCTGGGCGCCGCCAAGGCCACCCACATCATCAAGGCGACCGGCTATGACGCCCTGCTGCTGCCGATGGTGTCGGCGGCCATGGCCTACGACATCATCAAGAAACACCCGGAAACGCAGCACTTTACGGAAAACGCCGCCAACCAGTGGCGCTATGCCACCGACGGCTACCACGCGTTGCTGTGCCAGCTGCAGTACCAGGCCCAGGCCGCCGGGGTGGAATTCCGCCTGGAACACCGCTTGCTGTCCGTCGAAAAATCCGGCGCCGACCATGTACTCGCCTTCAGCCACCAGGGCGACACGCAGATGCACCGCACGCGCCACCTGGTGATGGCCATCCCGCCGTCCGCCATGCCGCGCCTGAACCTGGATTTCCCGAACGCCTGGAGCCCGTTCCAGTACGACTCGCTGCCCCTGTTCAAGGGCTTCCTCACGTTCGACACGGCCTGGTGGGAAGCGCTGGGGCTGACCGACAAGGTGCTGATGGCGGCCAATCCCCTGCGCAAGGTCTACTTCAAGAGCGACAAGTATGTGCTGTTCTATACCGACAGCAAGAGCGCCACCTACTGGCGCGACAGCCTGGAACTCGGTGAAGAGGTGTACCTGGAGCGCGTCCGCCGCCACCTGGAAGACGTCCTGCCGCTCGATGGCCAGCCGCTGCCGCCGATCAAGGCGCACTTCCACAAGTTCTGGCCGCATGGCGTCGAGTTTTGCGTGGAACCGGAAGCCGAGCACCCGGCCGTCCTGCTGCACCGGGACGGCATCATCTCTTGCTCGGATGCCTATACCGCGCATTGCGGCTGGATGGAAGGCAGCCTGATCAGCGCCCAGCACGCCAGCGGCCTGTTGCTGCAGCGGCTAGATCAACGGGAAGACGTCGCCGCCGCCAACGATACCTTCATCACTTCCTCGACCGAGCGCGCATGAGCCTACTTGACTTCCCCCGTCTGCATTTTCGGGGTTTTGCCCGCGCCAATGTGCCGACGGGGAATCGCAATACGCACGGCAACATCGATATCGCCACGAATACGGTATCGATGGCGGGCGAGCCTGTCGACCTGAGCCGGCCGCCGGCTGAGTTCCATGCGCACCTGAAACAGCTTACCCCCCGCTTCAACGCCAAGGGCAAGCCCGATCCGGACGGCATCTTCAGCCAGGCGGCAGGCCACAATTTTTGCGGGAATAATCATTTTTCGTGGGAAAACGCGAGGATCACGGGCGTCCAGCTGCGCGATGGCGAGATCGATACGCAAGACCCGCTGGTGGGCGCCAGGCTGGGCCTGTGGGGCCACTACAACGAGTACCTGCGCACGACCTTCAACCGCGCCAGGTGGATCGACAACAACCCGGCCCAGCCCGACACCACGCTGATCTACGCCGGCCAGTTCACCTTGAGCGACAAGCTGGCCACGCCCAACACGCCCACGCTGTTTACCGCCGACATCGCGCAGGCGCACTCGGTGCGCTGGCTCGGCAGCGGCCACATCACGGAACGCAGCGGACATTTCCTGGACGAGGAAATCGGCCGCTCCAGGCTGTTCCAGTTCTCCGTGTCCAAGCAAGACCCGCATTTCCTGTTCAATGCGGACCTGCCGTTGCCGGCCAGTATGCATGCCTTGCAGCAAGCCCTGGCCGACGACGAGGTGCTGGGCCTGACGGTGCAGTATTGCCTGTTCAATATGTCGACGCCGCCAAAACCGGACTCGCCCGTGTTCTACGACCTGGCCGGCAGCATCGGCCTGTGGCGGCGCGACGAGCTGGCCACCTATCCGGCCGGCCGCCTGCTGCAGCCGCGCCAGGCCAGCCTGGGACCGGTGCTGGTGAAACTGCATGCGGACCGCGTCTCGTTCAACATGCCGACCGCCATCCCCTTCACCACGCGCGACGCGGACGCCGTATCGGAACAGCATCCCACGCATGCCATGGGCGGCAAGCAGGCGCTCGGCGACCTGCTGCTGCAGGATGACTCCGGCGCCTTGCTGGCGCGCATTCCCGAGCAGTTGTACCGCGACCACTGGCGCCATCACGGCGTCTTCGACGTGCCGCTGCAACATGCCCCCGCCGCGGGTTCGCTCAGCCTGGGCAGCGCGCAGGCGCAGTGGGACGAGGCTGACTGGGTATCGCAATCGGACAGCAACCAGCTGTACCTGGAAGCGCCGAACCGCAACAAGCACGAGGCATTCCCGCAGGCCATCACCGTGCAAAGCCGCTTCCGCGGCGAGCTGGCGGCGCCCCCGTCCCTGGCGGAGGCGGAAGACGGCGCGCTGCTGGCCGTGGAACAGCAACCGTCGCCGCTCGGACACGGCTACACGGCGCTGACCCTGACGGGGCGCCAGCCGGGCGCGACC
This sequence comes from Janthinobacterium sp. SUN033, assembly GCF_030397595.1. NCBI lineage: Bacteria > Pseudomonadati > Pseudomonadota > Betaproteobacteria > Burkholderiales > Oxalobacteraceae > Janthinobacterium > Janthinobacterium sp. SUN033. The sequence continues at coordinate 747,487 of NZ_JAPQNV010000001.1, read as the reverse complement.
CGCATCGTGCTGGGGACGGGCAAGCACAAACAATACCTCGGCGTGCGCGTGCTGCCCGACGACTGGGACCTCGACGACGTACCGGCGGAACAGGTCGACTACGCCTTCCTCTACCGGCATGTGATGAGTTACTACGAGCTCGTGTATCCCTTCATGTCGGACAAGGTCTTCAGCCTGGCGGACCAGTGCAAGTGCGAAACGTATGCGCGCCTGATGTGGCAGATGTGCGATCCGCAGAACCGCGACAAGAGCTACTACATGCCCAGCACGCGCGAACTGTCGCTGCCAAAGTCGCGCCTGTTCCTGAAATACCTGACGCAGGTCGAGGCAAAGGCCAGGGCGGCGCTGCCGGCACCGGCCACGCCGCATGCCATCGGCAGCAAGGCGGAATTGATCGGCGAGCTGAAAAAGGCCATCGACCTGGAACTGTCGCTCATGCTGCAATACCTGTATGCCGCGTATTCCATTCCCAATTATGCGCAAGGGGCGGCGCTGGTGCAGGCGGGCCGCTGGCTGCCGGCCGAGCTGGAACTGGCCTGCGGCGCCGAAGACCGGCGCCGCAACAGCGGCACGCGCGGCATGTTGCTGGAAATCGCCCACGAAGAAATGATTCACTATTTATTAGTCAACAATGTGCTGATGGCGCTCGGCGAACCGTTCCATAGAGGCACCCCGGTGCTGGGCCAGCAGGCGCGCCAGCGTTTCGGCCTGGACACGGAATTTGCATTCGAGCCATTTTCCGAACACGTACTGGCCCGTTTCGTGCGTTTCGAATGGCCCGACTACATTCCCACGCCGGGCAAATCGATTGCCACCTTCTATATCGCGATCCGCCGGGCCGTAGCCGAGCTGCCCGGCCTGTTCGAGAGCGGCGGCGGCAAGCGCGGCGGCGAACACCATTTGTTCCTGAAAGAACTGACCAACCGCGCCTATCCCGGCTACCAGCTGGAAGTGTCCGACCGCGACAGCGCGCTGTTCGCCATCGACTTCGTCACCGAGCAGGGCGAAGGCGTGGCCGTCGATTCGCCGCATTTCGCCTCGTCGCACTTCCAGCGGCTGCGCACCGTCGCCGGCAAGTTCTCCGCCTGCGGCAAGCCGTTCGAGCCGGCGCTGCCGGCGCTGAAGAATCCGGTGCTGGAAGCGCGGGCGGACTGCAGCGTGGTGACGGATCAAACGGCGCGCGCGCTGATGCAGCTGTATCAAGGCTGCTACGAACTGACCTTCCTGCTGATGGCCCACCATTTCGCGCAGCGGCCGCTGGGCAGCCTGCGCCGCTCACGCCTGATGAACGCCTCCATCGACATCATGACCGGCCTGTTGCGCCCCCTGTCGGCGGCCCTGATGAACATGCCATCGGGCGTGCCCGGCCGCCATGCGGGACCGCCCGTGCCCGAACCGGTCAGCAGCCAGGTCAGCAGCGACTACAGCCTGGGCTGCGACATGCTGGCGCAGAAGTGCCTGGCGCTGGCGCAGTACGCGCGCAGCCTGGAGAGCGATGTCATCGGCATGGCGCCGATAGAAATGTTGGAGTTTTTTAATCAGCAACTTACCGATTTATCTCGGGGAAAGATGTCAAGAGAGGCCTGAAATGCATAAAATCATTATCGTCGGCGGAGGCCTGGCAGGTAGCCTCAGCGCCATTTATCTGGCGCAACGGGGGCACGATGTCCACGTCATCGAAAAACGCGGCGATCCGCTGCTGGAGAATGCCGCCAACGCCGACCCGGTCAACTCGCGCGCCATCGGCGTGAGCATGACGGTGCGCGGCATCAAGGCCGTCCTGGGAGCTGGCATCAGCAAACAGGAGCTCGACCAGTGCGGCGAACCCATCGTCGGCATGGCATTCAGCGTGGGCGGCCGGCACCGGATACGCGAACTGACGCCGCTCGAAGGCCTGTTTCCCCTGTCGCTGGACCGCACGGCCTTCCAGCGCCTGCTGAACCGGCATGCCGTCAAGCACGAAGTGAAGTATTACTTTGAGCATAAATGCCTGGATGTCGATCTGGAAAGAAAGATCGTGCTGGTCCAGGGCCCGGACGGCGCCGTGCAGCAGCTGTATGGCGACCTGGTCATTGGCGCCGACGGCGCCCACTCGGCCGTGCGGCGCGCCATGCAAAGCGGCATGCGCCGTTTCGAGTTCAGGCAGAGCTATTTCCGCCACGGCTACAAGACTCTCGTGTTGCCGCACGCGGCAGATCTCGGTTTCCGCAAGGATTTGCTGTACTTCTTCGGCATGGATTCCAAGGGCCTGTTTGCGGGCCGCGCCGCCACCATCCCGGACGGCAGCATCAGCTTTGCCCTGTGCCTGCCCTACACCGGCACGCCCAGCCTGGGCACGCTCAACCGCGAAGCCATGGCCGACTTCTTCAGCCGCTACTTCGGCAGCCTGCCGCCGGAACGCCGCAAGGAGATGCTCGACCAGTTCATGGCGCTGCCCAGCAACGACCTCATCAACGTCCGCTCCAGCACCTTCCACTACAAGGCCAATATCCTGCTGATCGGCGATGCGGCGCATGCCACCGCCCCGTTCCTCGGACAAGGCATGAACATGGCGCTGGAAGACGTCCACGTCTTCGTTTCCTTGCTGGAAAAGCACGGCAATGCCCTGGGCCCTGCCCTGTCCGAGTTCACGCAGCAGCGCAAGGTGCAGGCGGACGCCATGCAGGACATGGCGATCGCCAACTATGAAGCGCTGAGCAATCCGAATCTGATTTTCTTCCTGCAGACGCGCTACACGCGCTACATGCACAAGAGATTCCCCCGTGTTTATCCGCCGGACATGGCGGAGAAACTGTACTTCACATCGGTTCCCTACGATGAATTGCAGCAAATCCAGAAGAAACAAAACGTTTGGTACAAACTTGGAAGGGTAAATTAATGAACATTCTCGTCATCGGCGCAGGTCCCGCAGGCCTGCTCTTCGCCAGCCAGATGAAACAGGCCCAGCCCGGCTGGAATATCAGCATTACGGAAAAAAATACGCCGGAGGAAGTGCTGGGCTGGGGCGTGGTGCTGCCGGGACGGCCGCCGCGCCATCCCGCCAATCCACTCTCTTACCTGGAGCAGCCGGAACGACTCAATCCGCAGTTCCTGGAAGAATTCAAGCTCGTGCATCACGACCAGCCCAACCTGATGAGCACGGGTGTTACCCTGTGCGGCGTCGGACGCCAGGCCCTGGTGCAAGCCCTGCGCGCCAAGTGCGTGGCGGCCGGCATCGCCATCCGCTACGAAACGCCGCCAGACGACAAGGCGCAGCTGGAAGCCGGGTACGACCTGGTGGTGGTCTCGAGTGGCGTCAATTACAAATCGCTGGACTTGCCGCCAGCACTGGCGCCGCACATCGATTTCGGCCGCAACAAATACATCTGGTACGGCACCACCCAGCTGTTCGACCAGATGAACCTGGTGTTCCGCAGCAATGAACAAGGCATTTTCATCGGCCATGCCTACAAATACTCGGACACGATGAGCACCTTCATCGTCGAATGCAGCGAAGAAACGTACGCCAAGGCCGGGCTGGAAGCGCTTTCCGAGCGCGATGCAGCCGCGTACATCGCCAGGACGTTCAAAGCCGAACTCGGTGAACACAGGCTGCAGAGCCAACCGGGCCAGGGCTGGCGCAATTTCATGACTCTCAGCCGTGACCGGGCCTGCGACGGCAAGTTCGTCCTGCTGGGCGATGCGCTGCAATCGGGGCATTTTTCCATCGGCCACGGCACCACCATGGCGGTGGTGGCAGCCCTGCTGCTGGTGAAAATCCTCGATACTGAAGCCAGCACGGCCGCCGCCCTGGACAGTTTCAATGCCCGCGCCGTGCCCCTGATGCAATTGTTCAAGGAGCACGCCAACAGCAGCCGCCTGTGGTTTGAAAGCGTGGGCGAGCGTATCGAACTGAGCAATGCAGAGCTGACCGCCAGCTTCGACGCCCGCCGCAAGGACTTGCCGTCGCTACAAGAAGCGCTGATGGCCAGCCTCGGCTACGCGCTGGGCCGCTAGGGAGCTGCCATGCCGACACACCCCGCCCCGCCGCTGCTGCCGCTGCAATGGAGCAGCGCTTATATTTCCTACTGGACGCCGATGCAGGCGGATGACCAGGTCACGTCCGGCTATTGCTGGTTCGACTATGCGCGCAACATCTGCCGCATCGATGGCCTGTTCAACCCCTGGTCGGAAAAGGAACATGGACACTTGCTGTGGATGTCGGAAATCGGCGACGCCAGGCGTGAACAAAGCCGCAAGCAGAAAGTGGCCTACGCGAGGCAAGCGCAAGCCACCGGCGAGCAGCTGCAGGGCACGGCGCTGGCCGATGAAGTGATCCCGTTCCATGAGCTGTTCCTGCCGCAAGCGGTGCTGCTGGACGGCGGCGCCCGCCACGACGGCCGCCACACCGTGCTGGGCCGGGAGGCGGACGCCTGGGTAGTGGAGCGAACAGGCAAGCCGTCATCGGTCTTTTACCTGGAGGCCGGCGGCAACCGCCTGCTGCGCATGATCACGGGCAACGACCCGCAGCACCTGTCGGTACGCGACTTCCCCAACCTGTTTGTCGGCGACATTCCGGACAGCGTCTTTACGTCTTGCAACACCTAACCACGACGTGGCGCGCGCAAGGGCCGCATGCGGCCGGGGTGCGTGCCACGCCTGGCGAGTGTTTTAGTTATTACTTTCGAAGGATATTGCTATGCCGCTGGTTGTTTACATTCTGGGGTTGACGATCTTTTCGTTGACGACATCCGAATTCATGGTGGCGGGCATGATGCCGTCGCTGGCCCTGGCCATGGACGAACCGGTGACGCGGATCGGCTATCTGATCTCGCTCTATGCCATGGGCATGGTCATCGGCGGACCGCTGAGCACCATCATCCTGCTCAAATTGCGCGTGCCGAACAAGAAGGGACTGCTGTGGCTGCTGTGCTTTTATGTCCTTGCCCAATCAGTCGCCGCGTCCGCCACCAGCTATGACATCCTGGCCATCGCGCGGGTAGTCACGGGCGTGGCCGCTGCCACCTGCTTTGGCCTGTCCCTGGCGATCTGTGCCGACATCGTCGCGCCCAACGCGCGCGGACGAGCCGCCGCCGTCGTGATCGGCGGCCTCATGCTCGCTTCCGTGGTGGGCGTGCCCGTCGCCACGCTCATCGATCAGCACCTGGGATGGCGCGCCAGTTTCTGGCTGGTGGTGGTGCTGGCGCTCTTGTGCCTGGCGCTCATCACCGTACTGGTGCCGCGCGCCAAGCCGTCCGAAGTCGTCAGCCTTGGCAATGAGCTGGGGGAATTCCGTAACCGCCACCTGTGGGCAGCGTATGCCAGCAGCGGCCTCATCATTGGAGCGATTTTCGCGGCGTTCAGTTACTTCGCAACCATCCTGACGGAAATTACCGGCTTTCCCGCATCCGCTATCCCCTGGCTGCTGGGCGTCTACGGCGTCGCCAACGTGGTGGGCAATGCCGTGGTCGGCCGCTATGCGGACCGCTACACCACCGTCATCATGGTCTGGGGCATGGTCATCCTGAGCATCAGTCTGGCGCTGTTCGCAGTCTTTGCGCACGACAAGAGCATCAGCGTCGCCTTGCTGGTCGTCACAGGCCTCGTCGGCATGTCGATGAACCCCGCCATCATCGCCCGCGTGATGAAGACCGCCCACCCGGGGCCGCTGGTCAACACGGTGCACACGTCCGTCATCAACATCGGCCTGGGCGCCGGATCATGGTTAGGCGGCCTCGGCATCGCCGCCGGCTACGGCCTGCGCTCCCCGCTGTGGGTCGGCGTCGCGCTGGCCCTGCTTGGTCTCCTCAGCTTGCTGCCTTACCTCGGGCACAGGTCGCGCGATTCCGTGCTGTCGCATTAGCGGCTGGCGGCGCGGTTGGCATTGCCAACCGCCCGCTACCTTAATGGCGGCAGGGTCCTGTCCAATGACCGTTTGCGAAATTATTAATTTTTTCCCGTGTCAGGATAGTTGTCGCGTCACCTGATTTACCGTAGCATTGGCAAATTCTTCCTTCCAGCCAATATGGAAAATCCATAAAAGGAAAATGTCCTTCAAGGTCAGCCGACCCTGATTACGCGTAGCATGCTGATACCCCGCGACTGAAATCGCCGACCAGAACACAATTCTTGCGAAAAATAATGCGAAAAACTCATTCCATAATTCTTTCTATCATTTTGGCCGGCTTGGCCATGCCTGCATTGTCGGCGGATCAGCCACTATCCCTGCCGGACCGCTTGGCCGCCCTTCGCACGACTATCGCAATCGATCATGGAAAGATGGTTGGTTCCGGCGCGGCAGCATTGATAGACGCAGGTCGGGAGAGCCAATTCGTGCTCATCGGCGAGGACCATGGCATTGCAGAAATTGCGAATTTTTCGGCGGCGTATTTTGAAGAATTGGCAAGTCAAGGATTTACGACACTGATTGTCGAAAATGGGCCGGCTGTTGCTGATGCTTTGGCAAAGACGTTGAAGGCCAATACTGGCGTTGCTGGCATAGCAGCATTTAATAAGGCCTATCCGGTCGCTACTGCTTTCTACAATTGGCAAGCTGAGGCGCAATTCCTGGCCCGTTTCGCTAAAGCTGCAGGACCATCGTTCCAATTAGTGGGAATGGATCAGGAACTCATGGGCGCTTCGAAATATTTGCTCGACCAAATGGCCGGGCAACCGCTTGGTCCTTTGGCGAAATCAAAAATCGAGGCCTTCCGCAAGCTTGAAAACAATGACTATGGCCGGGCGTCGACGAGCGGAGACCCGCGTGATCTTTTCATGTTGAAAGTCAAAGAAGAGGAATTGTTCGCGCTACAGAAGCTGCTCACGGCCCCCAAGGACATGCCCGCCTTGGCGATGTTAAATTCGTTGATCGAAAGCCGCAGCATTTATAGCAAAAACATAACTCCGGGACAGGGATATTCATCCAATACACAGCGTGCCAAACTAATGAAGCGAAATGTGGCCAGCCATTTGACGCTTGCGCCTGCACAGCGAATGTTGCTGAAAGCCGGTGCAGTTCATGTATTCCGAGGTTATAACCCGCTGAGTGCCGGCAGCCGGGAGATCGGCAATTATTTGGCTGAATATGCGGAAGGCCGCGGGCAGAAATCGCTGCACGTGTTGGTGCTGGCGTCCAAAGGCCAGCAGGCGCAATTTGCTGGAATTGGACGCGCATCGGTCTCAACAGAAATCGAAAAAACCGATATCAAGTCCGCCATGGCTGGCGTATTGCCCTTCTTCGCCGCAGCGAACGAGCATAAGGAATGGTCATTGTTCGACGTGCGCCCCTTGCTGGGATCGGCGAAAACCCTGGCGAATGGAAACAGCAGTGTCCAAGGCATGATTCAGGGCTACGATTTTGTACTGGTCATTCCCGATGGGAGCGCAACGTCGGACCTGTGATAATGTCCCATGGCCTACTCTGCGTTTATATGGTCAATATTCGGTTAGCGGCAACAATGAGGTCACCGTTCTGGCTTGCGGTGCGCCTAGTCGCGCCGGTTGACCGCGCGCTCCAACAGCGAGCGCGTCAGGAGCTTATGAAACGGCATGATGATAAACAAATACACTCTTCCAAAGAGATTGTTTATTTTAACCAAGGTTGAAACCGTCACTTCCGATCCCTTCAGACTCGGTTGAATGCTTATCCAGATCCGGAAATCCAGATGCTTGTCGTCACCACCGACGACGACTTCAGTCTCCGTACTTGAAATAATCGGAAACATGCCAATCTTCCCCAGCCCGCGATCACCAAAGCTAATACTTTTCTTTAATCCGAACGGTGCGACGATTCCGTTGCGCAAAATTATCAGCAAGGTGAGCATGCGATGCGGCTCAGCGAAAACGGCGCGCCCCGCTTGCTCGGCGTCAACGTAGGTTCTATCCCCCTGACCGGAATAGCCGTCGGAGAAATCAATGTGCGTCAATCCTGACGCCGACATGGCTGCTGCCGGTGCGGAAATGAGGAAGACTTTGTTTGCTTCGTTTGTCATGAATAAAACTCTCTCTGTAAAGTGAGCGATGGTCGGACTGCGGTTGTTTTGATTGGCGCGCATTCAAGTTTGCAAACGTGCTCTGGCGGACGGAATACTTTCATCGTGGTCGCATAGGCTGGAATGCGCCATAGCGATATCAGATGGTTTGTCCTGTGAAACATGCAAATGCAGCAATGACAACGGCTGAGGTGCGGTGAAAGAAACGTAGATTCATACGGGATCGTCCTCGATTGGCAAACTGCTTGACGGAGCTTGCAAGCGGTTTTCCAATATTGCGCCAACGCCTACTTTCGGGGAGATGGCGTCTCGGATACTCGTATCAATTAGTCGTTCATAGATTGCGCTTTGGCCGGCCGGAATAAGTTCTCTAAGTGTTTCTTGACGTTTTTCCCGGCCGAACAAGGTCTCAACGACCCAACCGATTAGATACACAGCAGACAAACAGCCACCTGCGGTCGCAACATTCCCTTTGCATACCAAGGGCAAATCGAGCACGTCAATTCCCAGGGATTGCAGTTCCTCTTTGGCATCGGGATGAGTCGTGGCCGGCGCCATTGCCAGCAGACCCAACTTGGCAAGAATGAACGAGCCGGCACAGATCGATCCAATGAGCTGCGCGTTCGGGTTCAGCGAAAATGCACGCATGAAATCCGGGTTGGCGATAGCGCCTTTCACTCCAACTTTACCGCTGGAAAACAATACAACGTCTGCGTCATTCGCTTCGCTGATGCACCCGTGGGTCTTGATAACAAGGCCGTTTGCGGATTGGTGTTCTTCCTGTGTTCCCAATATCTTCACTTGCCAGTCCGTCTTATTCCTCCCGAGGATGTCCCACATCAAGAACAAATCCAAATCGGTAAAATGATCAAAAATCACGATGACTATTTTTTTCATGTTGCGCTCCGCCGTTTGCGTCGATTCAAAATGAGACCACGGACGAGCAACACTTTTTTTGAGTCCGCAGTTGGGAATTAGCCCACCAAATCTCTGTTTATGAAGTACTTTTTTTCCTGATTGGACGGGCTTCAGTGCTGGCCCGCCAGGAATTGCGCCGGCGCGGCGTGGCTGCTGCCAAGCATGATGAAGAGCGCGCATCCCGTAAGCAGAAATATCGTATTCACTCAACGAATCCAGGGGTTGGTGGTGCGCACACGTGCACCGAGGGTTTTGAGAAGCTGGAGCAGACCTAAATAGGCCCGGTCGACATAGGGCAGTTCCTTCGGCAAGGACTGCAGATGCCAAAGTGCCTGGCGATGATGTTCGGCTGATGGACGTGGGTATGGCGGGTGGTGCGTAAAGTCATACACCGCCACGGTAAACGGCAACTTCTGCCAGGCATGCCGCTCGGCCATTGCCGGCAGCAGTTGCTGGCAAAAGTCCTGCTCATTCAGATGCGGCCCAATCAGGCCCAGGTCCCGATAGGCCTGCTGCATGGCACGGTGGTCCGCCGGGTCGCGCAACTGTGCCGACCAGAGCGCGCTGAGCGCTTGGCAAAAATCAGCGTCCAGCGCGCGGGTGCAGCCAAAGTCCAGCAGGCCCAGTCGGCCGTCCGGCATGAACAGATAGTTGCCCGGATGCGGGTCGGCTTGCAAGCGGTGCAGCACAAAGGTGCAATGAAAGAAGGTATCAAACAGCAACTGACCAGCCTGATCACGTGCGTTTTGATCGGGTTCGGTCAGCAACCATTCGTTGAGATGCAATCCCGGCAGGCGTTGCATGGTCAGCACGCGGCGTGTGGTGCGGCCCATTACCGGCTGGGGGACCACCAGGCCCGGCAGCGTGAGATGCTGTGCAAACCATTGCATGGTCTGTGCCTCATGCAAATAGTCCAGTTCCTCGGCCAGTTTCTGTTCGATGTCATCCATCATGCGCGCGATGATATCGGCTTTGAGCAACATATCCGAGCGTTCCCCCAAGGCTTGCAGCAGGCTGCGTAGCATACGCATGTCGCTGCCGATGGAGTCCGCCATTCCGGGGTATTGGAGCTTGACGGCCACTGCCAGACCGTCGGCCATGACGGCGGCGTGGACCTGCCCCAGACTGGCGGCAGCAAAGGCGACAGGCTCGAATTGCTGGAACAGGGCTTGCGGATCCTGGCCAAACTCCTGGCGCATCACTTTGATCACCAACGCGCGGTTCAGCGGCGTGACCTGGTAGTGGGCGCGAGCCAGTTCCTGGCGCACGCCCTCGGGTAAAAAGCCCAGTTCCATGCTGAGCAGCTGCGAGGCTTTGAGTGCCGTGCCCTTGAGCTGATTCAACGCGGCAAACAGGATGCGCCCGAGTTCCGCCTCATGTGCCATGCGGGCCTGATCCGTTTTCGCCTCGTCGCACGTGATCGACTTGGCCTTATGGCCCAGGTGGGTCAGCCCGGCCCGCGCCACTGCCATACCGACAATCGCCCCACGCGAAAGACGCCCGGTACGCGGCAACTGCGAAACTGTGTTCGTCTTGGTCGTGGGCGTCATGAACGTACCCCTCCCAGCCCGCGGCGGGCCAATTGCAGCAGATCCAGCAAGCCATTGCCGTCTTGCATCAGGCGCGCAAGCTGGCTGCGCACCATGAAACCTCCCAGCTCCAGCAGCTTGTCCACCAGGCCGCTGCGCAAGGCTAATACCAGCACGCCCAGGCTCAAATCGACCATTTGCGTGGTGTTGGTAAATTGGTCGGAGGTGTCGCGTAGCCAGTACGCAATGACGCCGTACACATAGTCGGCCAACAGTCCAGCCAGGCTGGGCTTGAAGCCGCAAGACACGATTTCACCGCTCGTCTCGGCCTGCTCCAGCATCTGGACGAAGGTTTGCCGGAGCAAAGGCTTGCCGGGTAGTTGCTCGCCCAACAGCAGCGTGGGAGTGCGCTCCACCATGCCGCGCGCCAGACCCACAAATTCACGGTCGGCCAGCAAACCTTCCAGCAGACTGTTGACTACCAGTTGCAGACGTTCCTGCAGCGAAAATTCGTTCTGCCCCTCCGTCTTGTCGGCCTGCGCCACTGCGTCTGCAATTGCTTGCTCAAAATAGGCGGTTACCAGTTTCTCCTTGGTAGGGAAGTATTTGTAGATGGTGGCATCACCCACGTCGGCGGCACGCGCGATCTGCTTCATCGTGGTGCCCTCAAACCCATGCTGGGTCATCAGGTCTACTGCGGTCTGAATGATCAGCCGATGGTTTTTTGCTTGTTGGGCTTTGGAAGTACGCATGATCGAAATTTGAAGAAGAGTGGAATGTCGGGGGCAAAACAATCAAGTCTGGCCCCACCATGTAAGAAGTGCGACGGCGAGCAGGCAGACTCAGCCGGAATGCCGGGCCCTGGAACCAAAAAATACCAAGGCCGCCCCGGCCAGCCCAACCGCAGCAGAACGGCGGCAATACAGAGGCCGAAGACGGTCAGTGCATGCCGGCTGGCCCCTTGTATGCGTACCTGCCACTCAAGGAGCACGCCGCCGCCATTGCTTGGCGCCAGTTTGCCGCACCGGAGTCGATTGAAGATGAGTTTTTCTCCCCAAACGGAGTGAATCATAGCGACCAGGCCGATCGTTGCCCTTGCAGCCACAAAATATTCATTCATATTTGCCATACCCCTTGGCATTACCTCATGCCCTGCATTGCGACACCAACATACGATATCTACTATCGATTAAAGCAATGTAATGCACTTGCATTGAGTAGTCAATGAGTATTGCTTAATAAAAGGGAGGATGAATTAAAGGCATGGGTTCATGCTGCAATCCATCGAACTTAGCAGCGCCGCGCCTCAGCACGGCTTCTGACTTAGTGATTTGTGCGATTTCGGACGTGGGACTCGAGGCTTCGATTTGATGATGCCTGGGTGGTGCGAGTAGTTGCGGTAGGCAATGAATCGCAGTGCGTCGAGCAGACGCTTGGCGATGTCTGCGCCGAGCAGCAGTGCAAGCAGTAGCGGTTTGAGGATGGAGTGGCGGCTGCGCGGTTGATGCGCCACGCCGGCGGCAGCACCACCTCGCGCAATGCCGTTCCGGTCGCACCGGTCGGGGCGGCCAGCGAGACTATCCGCTCGTCATCGTCTGAGCGCAGGAAGTCGCACACACGCAAAGCCGGTGTTACCGCCTTTTTCAAGGCGCACGCAGATGCCGACACCGCGCTCGTTGAGTGCGGCGCCCAACCAGCACGATGGATAGTCTCCGTGACCATGGGGAAAGCCACCCTGCTCCGATATGTGCCGCGACGACGCTGGCATACGATACGGCATCGTGCAGGCTGGCGCCGGCTTCAATCGTAAGCATAGGAAATCCTTCATTCTTAATAAAAATTTAATTGGTGCAATTTTTCAATAAAATTGTCGTATAATTAATTTCGGTATCTTTTTAACATCAAAATAGGGGAAATGATGAACTTATACACAGCTATCAAAGTTGCACTGCCGAGCATTATTTTGTGCGCCTCCTTCCATGTACAAGCAACAACCTTTTCCAACGAGTTCAACGGTGGCGAACTAGGTTACTTGGGCGCAGTAGGTTCGACTACTTATGGAGAAACCTTTACTTCTCCAGGCGGAGTGCTGAACGATTTCACCCTCTATGCATCTTCCGGTTATGGCACTTCAAATTCTGGCACCGGCTATGTCGGATTCGGGATTGCAGCATGGGACGGAACCAAAGCCGTCGGTCCCGCCTTGTACACGAGTGCTCCAATCCCATACAGTGGCAAAACTAAAGCATTTGAAGCAACCGGACTCAATCTGGCATTGCCACTTAATAAAGAATACGTAGCATACTTAACAGTTGCAGGCATCCAGAATCCAGTGTATTACGTCAGGATGCAAGGATCCAACAACAATGGCGAGTTAACAGGGAACCACGTTTATTCGAATGCCGTGGATCCCCTTAACGCAAGTCAGCCGTGGGGCGTGGACAAGACGTATTACATGAGATTTACGGCAAGTTTCACAAATAACACCATTCCTGTTCCTGAGCCAGAAACCTACGCCATGTTACTGGCCGGCTTGGGCATAGTCGGTTTCGCTGGCCGACGCAGGTTTAAGTCGGCTTGATGGTGACGGCCAAAACGTAATTCTTGGCCGCTTTCGTCGGCCTCTGGGCTGATGTGTAGTGGTCAACCCATCCCGGACACTACGTTAAGTTTTTCTTCGGCGACGGCCGGTGCCAGTCCCTGGTTGAACTGATGTGGTCGTATCCAGTTATACCGGTGCATCAGGTAGTGGCTGATGTCCCGTTGTGCTTCCTGTGCCGTCATGTAACCGGTTGACGGCAGCCATTCCGTTTTGAAACTGCGGAACAGGCGCTCCATCGGGGCGTTATCCCAACAATTTCCCCGACGGCTCATGCTCTGTCATATCCGATAGCGCCACAAGCGCTGGCGGAATTTTCGGCTGGCGTACTGGCTTCCCGGATCTGATTGAAACAGCCCCCCCTGCTGTCGACCTCGCTGCTCGTAAGCCATTTCCAGCGCTTGCACAACAAGGTCGGCGTCGGGTCGTCGCGAGAATGCCCAGCCCACCGCTCGGCGAGCGAATAAATCCAACACCACTGCCAAGTAATACCATTGGCCTTGCGCCCAGACATAGGTGATGTCCCCGCACCAGACCTGATTTGGCGCCTCCACTGTGAATTCACGGTTGAGGTGGTTCGGAATATCGACACGCTCCACCGTAGCCTGCTTATAGGCATGACTGCCAGGCTGTTTGCAGACCAGCCCCAACTCCTCCATCAAACGAGTGACTTTGAAACGGCCAATTGCCGTGCCTTCCTCGCGCATCATGCCCTTGATGCTGCGACTTCCCGCCGAACTGCGACTCTCGACAAACAGCTCGTGCACGCGGCTACGCAATGCCATGCGCTCAACATCAATGTGGCGGACGCGCTCCCGATGCGCATACAGGCATGACCGCGCCACGTCGAACACCGCGCAGATCAACTCGATTGATTCGTCACCACAAATCTGATCGATTACCTCGTACGTTCTATCCCTTCCGACATCAAGAGCGCGGTAGCCTTTTTTAAAATGGACTTCTCCCGCTCGAGACGCTCAATACGTGCTTCGAGTTCCGGTATTCGCTGCTGATCAGGCGCCATTGCCTTACTCTGTGGCGTGATGCCTTGCCGCTCCAACTGAAGCTGCTGCACCCAGCGGCGCAGCACCGATTCGCCGATACCGACCGGCTTGCCTCCACGTGGCTGTATCCTTGATCCAGCACCAAGCATGCTGCCTGCTGTTTGAACTCAGGGGAAAACGTACGTCTTTGCTTGCTCATCAAACACCTCTCCATGGCGAGCATTCTCGCCTAAATCAGTGTCCGGGTACATTAAACCACTACAGGCCCAATCCGGGCTAGCCGATTCATACTAAAAAAACGTGTAGACCGTTTAGCGAACGATGGTAATTGGAGCAGTTCCACTTGGTGTACTGAAGTATGGAGAAACGGAGAATTTCACTGAGGCACAAATCACAGCGCTGTTTGACGCCATGCCACACTTGACCGAAGACGATCCGTACTTACTGAGCCGCAATCGGGACGATCGCACGGCAGCCGGATTGATGATTTTGCCGCTCAAGGAAAGGATCAAGAGGGCTATCGCATCAGCAGATAACATCACCGATAGCTGGAAAACGTACTTGTCCTCAGTTCGGACGGGACACCACCGATGCACATCAACGATATTTTCAAAAAAATAATATTATTACATTTGAATAGTTTGTCTTTAGTAGAAACATGTAGGATTTGTACTTCTTATATCTTGGAGCTACCAACCAGACCTCAATTTGAGATACCAGACTCAACCATTCAACCAAGTCGAAAGGAACAAGATGAAATCCCAGATGCGTCTTGCCGCAATGACCGTTTCGCTGTTGTCCGCCTCCGCCATTGCTTTGGCGCAGACTCCAAATCGATGCCCATCGCTGGCGTTTTATGGCAATGCCGCCGCCAGCGGCCTCTGCAAAAGCCTAAGCCCTGCTACGCAAAACCTGCAAGTGTGCGAATTGACGGCCGCACAACCCGACGTTCACTTGACCTTCGGCCTCCTGCCAAATGGCGTGAACCCGCCCACCCCTCTCCACCTGACAGTGCGTACTCAGGCCAACAACTGCGAACAAGCGACCAATATCGTCCGGAACGCTGCCGGAGCGTTTGTCGCGCAAAACAACGCCCTGCTCTGTGGCGTCAACCCCGTCAGCTATGTTCAACGTATGAACGCTCAAGCGATTGTCCCGGGGGCCAACGGTCAAAGCGCTTGTCGCACAGCATTCATAAACGCCCAGGCGGGTGGTAAATTGACGCCCGCAGTGGCGCAAAGCTACCTCAACGCTTGCAACACCGGGGGCGCAGCGAATGCCGCATGTCCGTGATGTGAAACGGCAAGCGCCAAAGGCGACCAGAAATGAGCTGCATTCCGAGTGCGAGCGCGTGGCCTAAACGGTCTCCCTTTCCCATAGCACAGAACCGTGAATCGCCACCAGCAACTTAGACTCTCCTGATCCATAGTTTTTTGAAATATGAAACACTGATGGATCGTGTTAAAGACCTGGGCGTCCTAGCAGACGCCTGGGGTCCAATCTAGTAGCTGCCTGATCCAACGACGTGATCGGGCTTGACCTGTCTATCCCCCTGGCCCTGCGGAGACTTCTACCGCATTCAAGCACAAGCTGCTTGAGCTTTGGCGGGTTCTACCATGCACTCTTCCGTGGCTCAACCTCTTACAACGTTAATCCCGGGTTTCGCGGAGCGCGGAGCAATCGATTCGAGGTCTCTTTCACATAATTTCTGTTCTGCAACGATGCATTTAAGTTAAAGTGTTGCGTTGACCGATTGAATCAGCAGCCAGAAGCGGTCATTGCCAGAACTTAATTGATTATTATTTTTATGTCTTTCTACATTTAAATGTTTGGAATGTTCAAAAAGCGGCAAGCGCCGCCGTCCCCGCCTACGCACGATTCTGAAGACCGTCTCTGCTTGGTTTTCATCCCTGCGCTTGTGACCGTTCTTCTCCACGCTGAAAAAACGTTGGGCAGACCATTGACACAGCCCGAAGTCATTGCTATCCGTGACAACGCGAGTTGCATGCCGATGCCCGTTTCACAAGCTGAAATGATGGAAGAGGAACGCGGCTACCCAGACATTGTCGCAGAAGCTGTCTGGCCGGAGTGGCAATCGGCGCGTCTACAGCTCGGTCAATCGTGATTATTGAGGCTCGTTACTCAGTAATCGCCCAGCGATTGTTCACCTTTAGGGTGCTGATTAGGTCAGCCGGAATCTTACCCCAGACTTAAAAACAAGTGCCTCCAACGTCCGCAAACGGAGCAGAAGCGGACGGTGTGATCGGGGTAAGTCGCTGCAGGTACCTACGACACTCCTGATCCATCGTTCTTGGCTGATGAGAAACAGATGGATCGGGTTAAGAGCCTGGGTGCCATGCCAGGCTCCAGGTATGCGGTCTCCTAGCTGCCTGATCCAACAACGAAATCGGATCTGCCCTCCCCCTGGCGATCCCTTGACACGTTGCAAGACAGTGCCGTCAATCAATAAGCGAGAAAGATAATCATGTTGGATAAGAAATGGTGGCATAACGCCGTCGTGTATCAGATCTACCCACGTAGTTTTCAAGACAGCAATCACGATGGAGTCGGTGATCTGGCCGGCATCATCGGCAGACTGGACTACTTGCAACATCTGGGAATCAACCTGATCTGGCTGTCGCCAGTGTACCGGTCGCCGATGGACGATAACGGCTATGACATCTCCGACTATCAGAATATCGCCGCTGAATTCGGCACATTGGCCGAGATGGAGCAGTTGATCGCAGAGGCGGCCAAGCGCGACATCCGTATCCTGATGGATCTTGTGGTCAACCACACCTCTGACGAGCATGCTTGGTTCGTCGAGGCGAAGAAATCCAGGGATAGCCCCTACCGTGACTACTACATCTGGCGCAATGCAGGCGCCGATGGCTCCCCGCCCGACCAGCAACGTTCGTATTTTGGCGGGAGTGCATGGGAGTACGATTCCGCCAGCGGTGAATATTACTTCCATCTGTTCTCGAAACGACAGCCGGACCTGAACTGGGAAAATCCCCAGGTGCAGGAAGAGGTGCATCGCATGATGAACTGGTGGTTGGACAAGGGCATCGGCGGCTTCCGCATGGATGTGATCGATCTCATCGGCAAACAGGTCGACCAGCAGATCATCGCCAACGGCGCACGACTGCACCCGCTGCTGCAGCAAATGCACCAAGCGACCTTGGCGGCACGCGATGTCTTGTCGGTGGGCGAGACTTGGAGCGCCACCCCGGAGACAGCCAAGCTGTATTCCGACCCGGCGCGTCAGGAGCTGTCGATGGTCTTCCAGTTTGAGCACATCACCATGACCCACGATACCAGGGAGGGGAAATGGAAGCCGCGGCCGTTCGATCTGATCGAATTCAAGCAGATCATCGGTAAGTGGCAGACCGAGCTGGCCGATGCCGGCTGGAATTCGCTGTTCTGGAATAACCACGACCTGCCGCGCGCCGTGTCCAAATACGGCGACCCCGGCCGTTACCGGGTCGAATCGGCCAAGATGCTGGCCACCGCGCTACATTTTCTCAAGGGCACCCCCTACGTCTATCAAGGCGAGGAAATAGGCATGACCAATGTACGTTTCGATTCTATCGACGACTATCGCGACATCGAATCGCTCAACCTCTACCGTGAACGCACGGCCGCCGGCGTGCCACCGGAGACGATGATGGCCGGCATCCACGCTAACGGGCGGGACAATGCACGCACCCCCATGCAGTGGAACAGCACACACAACGCCGGCTTCAGTACTGGCACACCATGGCTCAAGCTGAATCCCAACTACCCGGAGATCAACGTCGCGGCCGCACTGGAACAACCCGATTCGGTCTTCTTCCACTACCAGAAGCTGATCGAACTGCGCAAGCACTGGGACGTCATGGTTTACGGAAATTACCTGCCGTTGCTGGAGCAGCATCCGCAGGTATTCGCCTACCGGCGCAGCTTGGGAAGCCAACAGCTGGTTGTCGTCAACAACTTCTCCGGCGAACACGTCGAACTGGATCTGCCGGCAATGCTGCACGGCATTGCCGGGCAAGGCTTGATCAGCAACTATGCCCAGCGTGACAGCTGGACCGACCACCTCAGCCTGCAGCCATACGAATCGTTTGCTATCGCGTATGTATGTGAGGCGGGGGGCGGGTAAAGCGTTGTGGTGCAATCACATCGAGTCGCACGAACGCCTGGGTAAATGGCGCTGGGTAGTCGAATGCACGCTGGGCTGGCTGCACCGCTTCCGCCGATTACGCATCCGCTACGAACGCCGTGCCGATATCCGCCAGGCGCTTCTCTCGCTTGCCTGCATACTCATCTGCTGGAGATACATTCAGCGGTTTTGTTAGGCGTCCTTAGTGTACGAACTTGTTGCTTTGAAAGCAAGGAAGAGGACTGTCAGGCGTTCTAAGCCAGCTTGATGTGAAAACGGCCGCAGGAAGCGGCCGTATCGTTGAGGCTAGGCAGTGGATTAAAAATCCCATTGCCCCAAGTTTGCCCCAAGCTCGTATTCAGACAAGATGTAACATTCTAAATCATTGAATACAAAAGAAAATTCTGGTGGGAAGTGCAAGTTTCGAACTTGCGACCCCTGCAGTGTGAATGCCATTGAAAGCGCCATTTTGCAGGGTTCTCACAGGGAGAGTTTCGTCATGACTATCAAGAGAAGTCGCGAAATTGCACCAAATTACACAGGAAATTACACAGGGCTGAAATGCTCAAAAGCAATGGAGTTACATCGACCTGCAATTCCAGATATGACTATTGGACGAAACAAGGAAGGGTATGCCAGCACTGGCTGACACCACGACTATACCGACACGAGGATGGGGGCGCGGGAGATCCTGCCTTAATTGCCGAAAAATCCAAATGAACAGCCTCCCCCAAGCATGCCCCTCCATCCCCGATATGCCGCGAGATAAATGTAATATTTCCAACAAACCGCTGGCTGCGGTGTAATCTGTACATATAGGCAGTATGCAAACATCCACAACTTGGGAGGATATATGCCTTGCATTGATCATGAATACAAGAATTGTCCCGCTTATATTGAATTGGCCGACGGTAAGTATTGCACAGTACCGGGATGCCAACGTCAAAAGGCCATCACCCAAACCTCCAAAGCCTTGTTCGAGCACCTGAACAATGATTTGGAGGATGTTGTCATTCCTGGCAAGACAGGCGGTAGACAGGGCACGATCTAAGAGGGCACGGACGTCGACAGTACCATGCTCGTTAAAAGTTGCACCGAGATATCAAAATCTAGCGCAACTACTTGGTTATAACTCTCGGCAACTCCAGCTCGCTGCGTAGCGAGGCGCTCTATTTTCTGAAAGCATAGCCCACCGCCGCGTCAGGTCTGCCGAACCCAGACGCACCGTATTACGGCAATTACGTTTGCTTGTGATATCCAGCGCGGCAATTGCCAAACCGGAGCGCACCCTTCCCCACTCGTCTCCGCCACCAGAGAACCGTCCAACCAACTTAGGCACTGATCAGGATCAAGGCTCATCACCATGCGCTTTTCGTCATCGGGCTTGTGGAAGCGCTGCATCAGCGGATGCCCGTCGGCGTTGATAGTCAGCATCGAGAACGACAGCAACTGATCCTCTGGGCGGTACTCCCATATGCCGGCTCTGGCCACCGGGCCACCGTCGGCACGCTCGATGCGCCAGCGCACGGGCTTGCCATTTCGTAGTTGGGTTCGAAGAAGTTGGCGGCCGGGATGATGCAGAACTGCTTGCGCTTCCATGCGCTGCGGAAGGATGGTTTGCTGGCCATCGTCTCGGTGCGGGCGTTGTAGGTCTGGCGGGCCAGCTTGTGGTCTGCCCAGTGGGGTACCATGCCGAACATTGCGGGGGCGACTTCTAGCTCGTTGGGTACCTCATGCGAGCTGCGCAGGATTGGTGCCATGTAACAGGGCCATGCCTCTGGCGGCAGGTCGAGCAGCGAGAATCCGGTCCTAAAACATTGCTCGATCAGCTCACTACGTGTGCATAATTACGAAAGTTGATAAAATTAAATCGATCCCAGCAACATCAATATATAACCTATCATAAGAAATTAATCAATAAATGACAACACTCATACACCCCAACGCAAGAGAAAAAATAGAAAAAATCCTGCATGGAATTTTAAAAAATTACAAAAAACAAGGAGTGATGCCAATCCTCCGGCCGACGGAACTAAAAAATCTCTCTACCGAAATTTTCAAAAACCAAGAAATAGCCTCGATTTTTGATTATAGTGATTTATATTGGTTAATACTAGAAAATCTCCAGCTTTCTGTGCAATACGGAGAGCCCACATTCCTGGCACCACCCGAAGAATCGCGAATAACGGATGAAGAATGTAAGGAATTCTCAAAAAAGGTTCTATCTACAATCGATTCACTGCCAATTACATATGAAATACATTTTGATGTTCCATTTATTAAATTTGGAAAATCACAATACATTTCAGAAGACATATCTTATATCACAGGCATCGGAATAGAAAATAGAGGCAACACAAATAGTATAGAATTTAAAAACTATTTGAAGATTAAAAGCTCTGGATATGCGACTACGGACAAAAACCAATCGGCGATTCATGACGCACTTTCAAAAATGAAAATATTCATGGAATTAGGCAGATTAACTGGATTTTTAAAAAAGCCAATGTTCGCAATTCCTGAAAGAAAAAGATTTGGAATTAGTTTGCCAGATATCGACTTTGCAACTGTAAAAAGAACGGGCTGTGAAGATCAAACGTTCAAGGCACGACTGGGCCTTAGCACATCAAACTATTTAGGGAAAATTACTAGCTACAACTCATCTGCGGAAAACAAAACAAAAAGCGCTGGCTCACAAGATTTATCCAAGTTAGTTGCCATTTATAAAATAATAGAAGAAAAAACAAACTTAGAAAACTGCAAGGGCATAAGAAGTGCGCTAGAATGGTCATTTGATGCTGAAGCTGATGATGATGAGCGAATTAAATTTATTAAAAAATGTATTGCTCTGGAAGCTTCACTTGGAGAAGGCAATGAAAACGGATCAATCACTGAGCGGCTCTCAGATAGGTGTGCTTTTACAATTGGAAAAACACCAACCGAAAGAAAGGAAATAAGGGACTCCGTACGTGATATATATAAAATTCGTTCAAAATTTGTTCACGGCGAGGTTTCGAAGTTCGATTCTGAGCAGAAGAAATTAGCATCTTCCTGCGCAACCTTCTTGGACAAAGTATTAAACGCAGAGTTGGATTCTCTTTGCCAATGGATCGAAACTAAAAATAAATAATTTCCAAGCCATATATTTCTCTCCTTTAATATTAAATATCAATGCATGCTGCTGCAGGTAGAAAAAGCGGGCCGCACGCTGCAAGTCCGTCAGGGTATGCGGCGGCGTGTTCTGCAGCCACTTGAACACCTCGCGGCTCGATAGCGCCCATTTGAACTGGCGCACGAACTCTTCCAGGTGATTCTTGACAACGCGGTACAGGTTGATCAGCTCGCCGTTGACGTCGTTCAGCACCTCGGCCGGCGGCCGCATGAAGTACAACGCAGCGCCGCCGGCAAAAACCTCGACGTAGCAAGAGTGTGGCGGAAATTGCGGAATGATGCGGTCGGCCAAACGTCGTTTGCCGCCAATCCAGGGGATGATTGGAAAAGCCAAAAGGTGAACCTCCTAATGTTAGAGTCAAACTCCCCTCTCCCGGAGGCAGCATGAGCCTATTTGGTTCACTGGCCTAACCAGCTGGCCCAGGCTGATTGTCGCTGTTGGCGCAGCGACAATCAGTGCTTCATACGATGGCACTACATGCTGTACACCTATACCGATGAAATTGGAGAGATGGAACCCGGGGAAATGTCTGGGCGCAATGTTGGGCAATCATCGACTGGTAGTGGGCTGTCAATAAGCATCCGCTACGTGGAATAGAATTTGTTCGCTGCATAAGTTTCGAATCGCATATCATCTTTTTCGGTGTTACCCATCGCCCACGTAAAGCGAGCGCTGTTTGCGTTAGGATCCAAGTCAGGAAAGACAGCCTGCGCCTCTGCTAGACTGGCGAATTTCTGCACGCCGGTACCATTTTCGGTAACCTGGCCATTTTCTACGCCGCAAACGACCACGGCAACGTCTCGACTCCAATTTCTGCACATACCAATTCCCAAAAAGTTGAAATTATCATCTCGGCATATGCCGCTCAGCAAAACCTAGGGAATTTTCGCTTATCGGCACAATAGTCTCTGTATTTTCATCTACAGCCAGTCACCATGACATCAAGCTTTCCTTCGTAGCGTCACCACTAAATACCTTGGAAAATATTTTCATAAATTAGATATTGAGAATTTATTGAAATAAACAATATAGATAGACAGAAATTAAGGATGTCGCATAATTTTTAACATTATTGATGTCACACGAAAGAACGAAAGTGCAGCAAAAATACCAATGATGGCCCATACCACAGAGAACCACACAGGGAGTCTTTTAGTATTATCCAAAAGAAAAAAACCCGCCAAATCTACAGCACAAAATACCATACCGCCATACAAAGCAGTCCCGATATAATTTGTTAGGTGTGGCAAATAGCCCGTAGCACGTATCCGTCCCATCGCGCTATCACTCGGAAGTGCCATCAAGATCGCCTGAGCTGTTGCTATAAATCCTGTCAAAACGGCGCCTAGACTAAGCGCCGCCGCTAAAAACTCTTTTTCATCAACAGGTAACAGTAACGAGAAATACCACCAAAGGCAGCCAGCCACAGCGGATAAAAAAAACGGGTAATATTTCTCTACAGTCAAACTCATATTCTTAACGCCTCATAATTGCAGCCCATCCACGTCGAGCACGGATCAGGGCCGCCCAACGAGAAGCCACAGTGTAACGACGGTCTGGGCCCATTTCTACACCGTCAACAACAGCCTGAAGAGCTGGTAAAAGCATATCAATCTTCTCCGCACGATCAGTCAATTGCGCCTTTGCCTCTACGTCAAACTGCGTTAGAACATTAGTATCCTGCGCCCTATCCGCCCGCATAAGAGACTTTAAGGAGTTCAGTAGGCCATTGGCACTACGCGTCGCCAAGTTTTGCCCTCGATTTGCTGAGATTGTCAGTTCAACTGTATTTCCACTCTGATCATCATTCAAAGCCAATGCTCTACCTAGGCTTACATTATTGACCCTATGCGCTGCCGTCATTTGAGCTGGGGCAATCTTAAAGTGCACTTTTGTAATTATGTTTCTTGCCGCCAACTTTGCTTCCGATGAGTCGTCCAATTTGATGTCCATCTCATACACGGACGCCACATCGGCATGGTTATAATTGCTAAGGTAACGTGCGATCGAGGCACCCCGAACTCCATGATGATTGTACTGAACAAGCAAATAATTTGTCGCCGGATCGAACAAGACCGATGTTTCTTCTCCGAAACCTTCGTCGTCACCCAATGGAAAACCTTCAATTGCAGTAGTTTTCCCGACCTTCCCTGGTCCATGATCCATACGCAACTTGATGAAATCGAGTAACCAGAAATCGGTATCATTTTCGGCACTTCGGGGAGCATGAATGTGCTCTAAGCGAACATCAAATCGACCTGTTGTCCGAATTCGGTCAACCAATGCATCTCCATCAATTTGCGCAAGCAGATCCGGGAGAGAACTTGCAACATCAGCGACAGTCAACTTGTATAAATTAACTTTTATTGTAATCGGCGGCATAAAATTATCAAATTGAAAAATATTTATTTTGCATGAAAAAATTCTTTAACGCAATAATTTTATCTTTTATCAAGATAACTACGCCTCGTTCAAGAGCCTGCCCAGCCTACCGGAAACAGACTATCGCCACCCCATCACAACTCTAATTTCTGTCGCACGGATAATCCCGGACAGGTTAAAGAGCCATCCCATTTCCCCTTACAAACGCCTGACATGCCCGGCCTGTGGCGGCCACTTCTTCCGTTTGCAAGATCAAGGCTTGAATATCTCGCGCCACCGCGTCAGGAAGTAACCCGCTGGCGGGATCGGCTGCAGCGCTTCCTTCGTCGCCACTGGCACCGGCCGAGGCAGCAGGTCCTGCTCTTCACAGAAGGTAGGCATGCGCATGCGCTCAGCAGCGCCATAGGTGGATACATTGTAGGCTCGTCTTCCCGCCCGCACTGTCCCGACAGAGTACAGAAATTCCTGCGCTTTGCATTTCCTCTGGGCAATGTTGTATAGTTGGTCTTTAATAAATATTCGAAAAATCGCCACATGAAAGCCTTCTATTTAATTATTGCCCCGTTGATCTTATCCGGCTGTAGCAATACTCCCTCGACAAGCGACGTTGAACAGGTTCTTGAGTCGGCAGTTGCGAGTTGTCAGAACATCGAAGTTGCGAAAATCAATAAAACAAATGGGTACGAAAAAGACGGTTACTACCGTGTCGAATACGAGTACGTGTTGCACTTAAAAAATAAAGAAGGATTAGCCAAGCTGAAAAATGCTTGGCTCGAGGATAAAGCTCGCGAGGCAGAATTCGGTCCTGCACGTGCTGAGTACGAGCGCCAAGTCCGCGAGGTAGAAAGCGAAATTGCCAAGATCGAAGCTACGTTTCAAGAAACAAGCCCTTACAGAGAAATACCACGTGGATTAAGCCCAAGCGCTCAGCGTGAATATGATGCAGCACAATCCCAATGGCAAGATGAAAGAGCCGCAGCTACAAAAGGCAGCCGCGACAAACTCGACGAACTTGCGCGCGTTTGGAAAGAGGATCGCGCTAAGGTGCCTCGATCACAAGTACTCAGAAATGAGGGGGAAGTAATGCAAGCTTTCTTTTCGAGGGGGTGCACTCAAGCAGGATGGAAATATGCATCTGGCCTGTTTAACGCTCACGCAAGTGCGGTAGGCCAGGAGGTTGCTAAGACACCCGCCGGCTTGCCAGTAGATAGGAGCTCTTGGTTTGAAGAGAAAACCGCAGAAATGACTGGTGTAATGACGATGCATAAAACTGAAAAAGGTTGGCAGCCTGTTAGCCAGGCAATGTAGCGTCAAGCTGCTGCTGGCCTTCAAAACCACCGGTCCCCACTAATCTGCCTGACCAGGCTGATTGCCGCTGTTGATGCAGCGACAATCAGCGCTCTGCTTTTTCATCTGGCAGAATGCAGACCGCAATAACTGCCTCCAGTTCCACTTCATACTTCCAACCACGTGGCCAATCCCGCGCCAACGCCTTTACCTTTTCGCAATTCAGCGCCGGCGGTGCTAACTTTTCGAACTCGTAACCCGGCCAAAGCGGCATCGGCCTTACGCTTGCACCTTACTTAGATGGCTGTTTCGCGCAAGCAACATCATACTGTGACACACTCATAGGATTGCGCGAATTTTGTGGCTGCTGTCCAGCATATACTGTTCCAGCCTGGCCATCTGGATTGAAAGCTGACCCAGGTGCAGAAGCTGAATTACCAGGAGTATTGGGAGCAGTGGCACTGCCGCAGCTTTGATTTGGTTGCCCCGAATGCGATGGGGTAGGTAAAGCTGGTGCAGTTGTCGTTGCGTGCGTTGTCGTCGTGTGCATTGTTGTTGCGATCGGGGTTCCTAAATGCGGACCGGCCTTAACGCCGCCATTCCCTGCAGATGCAGCTGTTCCCGTGATAAAAAGAACAGTACCGATCACGGCCAGTGTAGAGATGTGCCTCATGGTAAGACTCCTCTTCTAACGTCCAATTTCCTTCTATTGAGTGTATACCAAGAGCCGAAGTTATCAACTTAGACAGCATTTACTCTATCCGGCCCCGGCGTGCTGGAGAGATGGACGCTCGACTGCACAAAGACACCTGAGGCACTAAACTTGCGTTGATCAGAAGGCATCAAGACTCAATCGACTAGCTCACTCCCCTACTGCCTACCTGCGCAAACACTCCGAATCAGCGCTACAGCCCTATGCTACTATCCCGCACAAACGCCTGGCACGCGCGTCCCGTCGCGGCCACTTCCTCCGTCTGCAGGATCAAAGCTTGAATATCTCACGCCACCGCGTCAGGAAGTAGCCCACCGGCGGGATCGGCTGCAGCGCCTCCTTCGGCGCCAACGGCACCGGCCTGGGCGGCAGGTCCTGCACTTGCACAGAAGGCGGGCTTGCGCATGCGCTCAGCCGCAGCAAGACGAACGCGCACATCGTTGATTTCGTCATCGTAGACTTTCTTGATGGCCGCAGCTTTGACGGCCTGTTGCCTGGCTTGCGCCAGGTTCTCGGCGGCGCGCTGCGCCTCCGCCTTCGTTTCCGCTGCCGCGCGGGTCGTCTTGTCGGTATTCCACAGCGCTTGCACGGCTGCGCGGCCTTGGGCGACGCCCTGCGCTCGCTGGTACAGCATGCCGGCGCCGACCAGCACGCATGCCAGCACGGCGCCGTACAGCCAGCCAGGCACCCTGCCCGCCAGCTTAACCAGCGCGCTCACACCAGCACCTTGCACGCTGCCTGGTACAAGGCCAGGCGCTCAGCCAAGCAGTTCACGCCACCGTTGATGCGGCGCGTCACCCGTTCCTGGTCGCCAGCGTCGGCCAGGGCGTTCAGCCCTCTCGTCTGCCAGAACCAGCCGGCCGAGCGGCAGGCGTTGACGGTCTGCTCGAGCAGCTCGGGCTTGCCAGCAGATCCAGGCCCAGCGCCTTGCCGCAGGCGGCGTAGTTGACGCGGCCGGTCACCTGCAGCAGGCCGCGCCCACGAAAGTGCACGCCGTCGCCGCGTTGCGTGTTGCCCAGGCCGGCGCGCCCTTCGTAGGCTTGGCCGCTGGCCAGCTCACGCACATAGCGCAGCTGACCGGACTCGTGCCCGACCTGGGACAAGAACGATGCTTGGCGCGCCGGGGGCGTAATACCAAACGTTCAGCGGCGCCAGGAAGGCAACCGCGCGCGTACGCGCCAGCGGCATGATGGCCACCAGCTGGGCCAGCGTGATGGCGCTCAAAGCCCACCCCGCACGTCCTTGACGACAGCAGCCGCATCGCGCGCCAGCTCGCCAATGTCCTTGTCGCGGCGCTTGTCGAGCCAGCGCACCGTGGCGCCCAGTACCCACCAAGCAGGCAAGCCGGCGGCCACCATCAGCGACGCGGCGATGAACAGGAAGCCCAGGGCCAGGTCGCTGCCGTACAGCACGGCGACGGCGCGCGCGCTGTCGAACAGGCCTGGCATCCGCTTGGCGCCGAGCGCGCGTGAAGGCGCGTATGGAGCATGTGAACTTTCATGACCTACGGCATTCTTGTGCCAGCATCATGCTTGGCTTGGGGGGGCGATCTTTATACTATTAGCAAGATTCTCGGTCACAGCAATGTGCAGACGACCCAGTGCTATGCGCACCTCCAGGTCGATGCGCAGCGTGCTGCATTGGATAAGCTATCGGTGCTAGTACAAAACAAAAAATAAAATTACACAGGCTAATTACACAAGCACAAAAAAAGCCGATCACGCAATGTGTCGGCTTTAATGTAAGTACTTGATTTTACAGCGAATTCTTGGTGGGAAGTGCAAGTTTCGAACTTGCGACCCCTGCAGTGTGAATGCAGTGCTCTACCCCTGAGCTAACCTCCCGAAGCGAGGCGAATTATCGCATAGGTGTTGCGGCATCTGCAAGGGCTGGCGAGAGGAAATTTAGCGCGCCCCGCTTTTTTCTCACGCGGCCGCTGGCGGCGCCGTGACGGCGGTCCAGATGCACTGGCCTTTCGCGGCCTTGTCGAGGCCGGCGATGGTGGCTTCGTGGGCGGCCAGTTCGTCGGCGCTGGCGCTCTGGAAGATGACTTCGGCCAGGGGCACGATTTCCAGGGCGGCGCCGTCGGCGGCCACTTCCACCTCTTCTTCCATGCTGAGGCTGTTTTGCCCACGCGTCATGGCCAGGTAGACGTCAGCCAGCAATTCGGAGTCAAGCAACGCGCCGTGCAGCTTGCGGTGGGCGTTCGAGACGCCATAACGGTCGCACAAGGCGTCGAGCGAGTTGCGCTTGCCTGGGTGCATTTCCTTCGCCTGCACCAGGGTGTCGATCACACCATGTACTTGCTCGTGGACTGGCGGCAAGTTCAAGCGCTTGAATTCCGCGTTCAGGAAGCCGATATCGAACGGGGCGTTGTGGATGATCAGTTCAGCGTCGGCGATGTAGGCACGAAATTCGTCGGCAATTTCCGCGAATTTCGGCTTGTCGCTAAGGAATTCCGTCGTCAATCCGTGGACGGCCAGCGCGCCCTCTTCCGAGTCGCGCTCGGGATTGATGTAATGGTGAAAATTATTCCCCGTCAACATGCGGTTGTTCAGTTCGACCGCCCCGATCTCCAGGATGCGGTCGCCCGTGCGCGGGTTCAGGCCGGTGGTTTCAGTATCGAGGACAATTTGACGCATGGCAGATTCAGTCTTAAAAGCAAAAAGCGAAGGGCACAGTATAGCAAACCTGTGCCCTCCGATTACATCACGGCATGCCCGAATGCTCAACAAAACCGTAGCGAGCGGCAGTGATTTGTGGCAGAGAAGCGCAACCGTACTTGGTACGGGGGCGCCGAGCCGGTGAGCATCGCCAGCCGCAAAGCGCGACGCGCAGCAGGTTTGGTTGGGCGTTCTCAGGCGCGCACGGTTTCCACGCCCAGGTTGGCCAGCTGATCTGCCCGCTCATTGCCCGGATGGCCGTTATGGCCGCGCACCCAGCGCCATTCCACTTCATGCACGGCCTGGGCCGTATCGAGCGCCTGCCACAAGTCGACGTTTTTCACGGGTGCCTTGGCGGCCGTTTTCCAGCCGCGCGCTTTCCAGCCGTGAATCCATTCGCTGATGCCCTTTTGCACGTACTGGCTATCGGTATACAGCACCACCTGGCAAGGACGTTTGAGCGCCGTCAAGGCTTCGATCACGGCCTTCAATTCCATGCGGTTATTCGTCGTATTCAGTTCCCCGCCGTAAATTTCTTTCTTGGCGCCATCGGCCACCATCAGCGCGCCCCAGCCGCCCGTGCCGGGATTGCCCTTGCATGCGCCATCGGCGTAAATCTCAACCTTATCCATCTTGCTGTTCCCGCCTTTTATTCGTGACCGGTGCGCCTGCGGGCGCCGTCGCCGGTTTTTTGGTCCACGCCGGACCGATCAAACGCATCCCTTTGACGCGCTTGATCGCCTGCACTATATACACTGCGCCCAGATATGGCCACCAGCGCGCACCGGCCTTGTCCATGAAGGCGTTGCGGCGCAGCCATTTTTCTGTCCTGCAGGCAGGCGCGTAGCAGCCGAAGTGGCTTTGACTCACGCCCATGTTCAGCAATTTTAACCAGTCTTTCATGCGCGGCATAGAGATCAGCTCGCCGGCCTGCGGCAAATAATGCCGGCCCGTGACCCGCCCCAGTCCCTGGCGCATGCCCCACAGGCTGGCCGGATTGAAGCCGCAGACGATCACACGCCCTTCCGGAATCAGCACGCGCTCCACTTCGCGCAAGACCTGGTGCGGCTCGGCGGCAAATTCGAGGACATGCGGCAAGACCACCAGGTCCAGGCTTTGCGAGTCGAACGGCAGCTCGTCGAAGGCCGACACGAGGGTCAAGCGGCTTTCCTGCGGCGGACGCGACGGCAGGCGCGCATCGAGCAGCCATTTGTTCGGCATGCGGTTGGCCGCCAGCGCATCGAGCTGGGGCAAGCCGATCTGCACGGCATTAAAACCGAAGATATCGACAGTCAGGCTGTCGAGGCATTGCTGCTCCCAGGCACGCACATACAGACCGGCCGGTGTCTGCAGCCAGCCGTCAAGCGCTATAATGGATTTTTCGGATGCCACACTGTCCATTCAGTTTTCTCTTTTGCTCATGACACATTCCCCTGAACACGCTTTATCGGTACTTGCCGTGCCCGCCTTTGCCGACAATTACCTGTGGCTGATCCATGACGGCCGCCATGCCGCCGTGGTCGACCCCGGCGATGCGACGGCCATCCTCGATGCGCTGCAAGCCCATCAGTTGACCTTGTCCGCCATTTTACTCACGCATCACCACGCCGACCACACGGGCGGCGTACCTGAATTGTTGCAGCATTTCGCCGTCCCCGTCTTCGGCCCGCGCAATGAGGCTATCACAGCCATCACGGAACCGCTTGCCGAAGGCGATGTCGCCCACGTGCCCGAGCTGGGCCTGCAACTGACCGTCATCGACGTGCCCGGCCATACGAAGGGGCATATCGCCTACGTGCGCCAGCGCGACGAGCGCAGCGGCGCACCCTGGCTGTTTTCCGGCGACACCCTGTTTGCGGGCGGCTGCGGCCGCCTGTTCGAAGGCACGCCGGGCCAGATGGCCGACTCGCTGGGCAAGCTGGCCGCCCTGCCCGACGATACCGAGGTATTTTGCGCGCATGAGTACACCTTGTCCAATCTGCGCTTCGCCAACGCCGTCGAACCGGGCAACCATGCCTTGCAGGAACGCATCGCCATCGACACGGAAAAACGCCAGCAAGGCTTGTCCACCGTGCCGTCGACCATTGCCCTGGAGAAGGCCACGAATCCCTTCCTGCGCTACCGCGAACCGGCGATCCTGACCAGCCTGAAGGTGGAAGGCAAGCTGGCCACCGACGCGTCGCCCGTGGAAGCATTTGCCGCCTTGCGGATGTGGAAAAACAGCTTTTAAGTCCACCCTTCCGCCATAAAAAAATCCCGGCAGATGCTTTATGGCATCGCCGGGATTTTTTTATCGATCTATTTGATCAAGATCAGATTTCTTCATACAGCGGCAAGGTCAGGAATTCGGCGAACGATTCCGACGTCGACATTTCCTCGAAGATTTGTCCGGCACGCACATAGGTCGGGCCGTTGCCGCCCGGCGCATCGCGCTGCACCTTGGCCAGCTCTTCCGGAATCATGGCGCGCACCATCTCGGCCGTCACCTTGCGGCCATCTTCCAGCACGCCCTTGCTCGAACGGATCCATTGCCACACTTGCGAACGGCTGATCTCGGCCGTGGCCGCATCTTCCATCAGGTTATGGATGGGCACGCAACCGTTGCCGGCCAGCCAGCTGCCCAGGTAGTGGATGCCCACGTTGATGTTGTAACGCAAGCCCGCTTCCGTGATCGGCGCTTCCGGCTGGAAATTCAGCAAGTCCGACGCTTTCACGTCGATGTCGGGACGCTGTTTCTCGATCTGGTTCGGCTTGTCACCCAGCACTTTCGTGAACTCGCCCATGGCCAGTTCCACCAGGCCAGGATGGGCCACCCAGCCGCCGTCATAGCCGTCGGTGGCGTCGCGCGCCTTGTCGTTGCGCACGCCACCCATGGCGATGTCGTTCTTTTCCGGATCGTTCTTGATCGGGATCAAGGCTGCCATGCCGCCGATGGCCGGTGCGCCACGTTTATGACAGGTTTTCAGCAGCAGCAAGGCGTAGGCGCGCATGAACGGCGCCGTCATCGTAACCTTGGCGCGGTCGGCCAGGCAGAAGTCCTTGTCCAGCTTGAATTTCTTGATGCACGAGAAGATGTAATCCCAGCGGCCCGCGTTCAAGCCCGAGCTGTGCTCTTTCAGCTCGTACAGGATTTCGTCCATCTCGAAGGCGGCCAGGATGGTTTCGATCAGCACGGTCGCCTTGATCGTACCCTGCGGCAAGCCCAACTCGTTTTGCGTCATGACGAAGATATCGTTCCACAGGCGCGCTTCCAGGTGCGATTCCATCTTCGGCAGGTAGAAGTACGGGCCGGCGCCGCGCGCCAGTTGTTCCTTGGCGTTATGGAACATGAACAGCGCGAAATCGAAAATGCCGCCGGAAATGCGCTTGCCGTCGACCAGCACGTGCTTTTCATCGAGGTGCCAGCCGCGCGGACGCACGACGAGCGTCGCGATCTTGTCGTTCAGCTTATAGGACTTGCCATTTTGCTCCAGCGAAATCGTCTTGCGCACGGCGTCGAACATATTGATCTGGCCCGTCAGCTGGTTATCCCAGTTCGGCGTGTTCGAATCCTCGAAGTCCGTCATGTAGCTGTCCGCGCCGGAATTGAAGGCGTTGATGACCATCTTGCGCTCGACGGGTCCGGTGATTTCCACGCGGCGGCATTCCAGCGCCTTCGGAATCGGCGCGATCTTCCAGTCGCCGTCGCGGATGTGTGCGGTTTCTGGCAAGAAGTCAGGACGCTCGCCCGCGTCGAGGCGCCTGGCCCGCTCCACGCGCACGGCCAGCAATTCCTGGCGGCGCGGCTCGAAGGCGCGCGTCAGCTTGGCCACCAAGGCCAGCGCGGCCGGCGTCAGGATCTGTTCGTAGCCGGGTGCAATGGCCCCCGTGATTTGCATGCCTTCGGGAAGTGCAATCGTGTTCTGCGTCATGAAGTTCTCCGGTTTTTAGTAAATATAAGCAAAGGTAATCTGGTGATCCAAGTATAAGCCGAACGACTGCGCGGGCAAGCTGGACAGAGGCGCAAAAACACTCTGCCGGCCGGCGCGTTTGTTCTATAGTATTGCACTATAAGGCATGGAAACGAGATTAAAAATCACTTCATCTATGCGTTTTTATCACAAGTGATGGCATTGCGGAGCACAACATGGGCCAGTTCAGACAAATATCAACGTTCGTGGAAGTGGTGGCCAAGGGCAGCCTGTCGGCCGCCGCGCGCGCGGAAGGCATCGCGCCAGCCATGATAGGCCGCCGCCTCGATGCGCTGGAGCAGCGCCTGGGCGTCAAATTGCTCCAGCGCACGACGCGCAAGCTGGCCTTGACGAATGAAGGCGCCGCCTTCCTGGAAGATTGCCAGCGCATCCTGGGGGAACTGGAAGAGGCGGAAGCGGCCGTGGCCGAACGCAGCGTGAAGGCCAGCGGCCATTTGCTCATTTCCGCGCCGGCCGGCTTCGGGCGCCAGCATGTGGCGCCCCTGATCCCCTCGTTTGTCGCCGAGCACCGCGACGTGACGGTGTCGCTGAACCTGAACGACCGCCTCGTCGACCTGATCGGCGAAGGCATCGACGTGGCCATCCGCATCGCCAGCCTGTCCGATTCCTCGCTCGTGAGCACCAAGCTGGCGGACAACCAGCGCGTGCTCGTCGGCTCGCCCGCCTATTTGAAACGGGCGGGTACGCCGCGCATCCCGGCCGACCTGGCGAAGCACAATTGCCTGGCGATCAGCAGCGAAGGCAGCCAGCGGGGCTGGACTTTCCGCGAAAACGGCAAGAATGTGATTTTAAAGGTGGCCGGCAATATGGTCTGCAACGATGGCGAAGTGCTGCACGACTGGGCGCTGGCCGGCAAGGGCCTGGCGTGGCGCTCGATGTGGGAAGTGGGCGCCGAGATCGCCTCGGGCCAGCTGGTGACGGTGCTGGACCAGTTCGCCGCCCCGGGCAACGATATCTACGCCGTGTTCGCCCAGCGCCGCCACTTGCCGCTGCGCATACGGGCGTTCGTGGATTTTTTAAGGCACTCATACTCACAGCCAGACTATTGGCGCGAACGGGCTATCTGAGGACGCGGGACCAAACCTGCTGCGCGTCGGTTTTGTCCGGCGTCGTGACATCAAGGGGAACACCGCAGAGTTCGGCTTAGAGACTTGCGCTGACCAGGCAAGCC
This sequence comes from Janthinobacterium sp. SUN033, assembly GCF_030397595.1. Lineage (NCBI taxonomy): Bacteria > Pseudomonadati > Pseudomonadota > Betaproteobacteria > Burkholderiales > Oxalobacteraceae > Janthinobacterium > Janthinobacterium sp. SUN033. The sequence continues at coordinate 713,965 of NZ_JAPQNV010000001.1, read as the reverse complement.
TACCCGCCGACAATGAGGCAAAGTAGCCGAAAGACAGCCGCGCAGAGGCCGCGTAGCCCATCAAACGCACACAAAACCCATGCCTCACGGAAATTCAGGCGAAAAAAAATCCTCGGAGACCGAGGATTTCTTTATTTCGTTTGATCCAGCGTATTAGATTGGCTGAATGTTCGAAGCTTGCTTGCCTTTAGGGCCAGCGGTCACTTCAAAAGAAACGCGTTGGTTCTCTTGCAGGGACTTGAAGCCGTTCGACTGGATAGCCGAGAAGTGAGCGAACAGATCTTCGCCGCCTTCGTCAGGGGTAATAAAGCCGAAACCCTTCGAATCATTGAACCATTTTACGATGCCAGTTGCCATTACAATTTCCTATTTCAGTTAAGTTGGGCTTGCGCCCGTTATATCGTTTGAAGCAAGAAAGAAATGACAGACAAACTGCACTACTACCTCGAATCCAACGATGCCCAATTATACCAACAAAACTGAGAAAAACCATTCTTTCGCAAAATAAACTTGCGAACACTACTTTAATAGCCAAATCCCCGTCTTGCGGCGCCCTGTACCAGCGGCATGGACACACTATATCCTAATCTGCGACGCGGGTGCTTTGCGTTGTATCAAATGAATCATTGCAACCACATGACTATGGCGCGGTCATCTAGGCGGTGAAATGGGTGGCCGCCGCGTCGCGTCCCGCCCAGTCCAGTAGCGCTGCCACCTGCGCCCGCACGCCAGGCCAATCCGCCACCGCTTGCGCAGGGGCATTGAGCATGGCGCGCACCAGCTGTTCCAGGCGCCGGCACTCCTGCCCCAGCGCGGCAAAGCCGAAGGTGGCGGCCGAGCCGGCCACCGCGTGCAGCGCGCGGTGCAGCTCCGTCAGCGGTTCCAGACGGGGGCCTTCGCTGTCGCAGCGGCCGCTTGCCTGCGTGATCGCCTGCATCAGGGCCGGCACGCCAGCCGCATATTTTTCATTCAGGGCGCGCAAACGCGCGCGAAAATCCGGGTCGATTAAGGTTGCCATCGCAATACTCGCCTGAACCGGTTTACTTGGTGCCGAAGATGCGGTCGCCGGCATCGCCCAGGCCCGGCACGATGTAGGCGTGGTCGTCGAGGTGCGAATCGAGCGAAGCGCAGAACATCTTGACGTTCGGATGCACATTCTGGAACACGGTCACGCCTTCCGGTGCCGCAACCAGGGCCAGGAAGATGATCTGCTCGTCCGTCACGCCCCGTTTTTTCAGCACGTCGACGGCATACACGGCCGAATTGCCGGTCGCCACCATCGGGTCGCACAGGATGAAGGTGCGCTCGTTCAGGTCCGGCAGGCGCACCAGGTATTCCACGGGCATGTGCGTGGCCGGGTCGCGGTACACGCCGATGTGGCCCACGCGCGCCGATGGCACCAGGTTCAGCAAGCCATCGCTCATGCCGATGCCGGCGCGCAGGATGGGGACGATGGCCAGTTTCTTGCCGGCGATGACGGGCGCGTCGATGGTCACCAGCGGCGTCTTGATTTCGCGCGTCGTCAGCGGCAGGTCGCGCGTGATTTCATAGCCCATCAGCAAGGTGATTTCCTTGAGCAATTCGCGGAAGGTGCGCGTCGACGTGTCGTGCTCGCGCATGTGGCTCAGTTTGTGCTGGATCAAAGGGTGATCGGTAATGAACAAATTCGGGAAGCGCGGATCTTGTTTCATATTGTTTTTCTTTCTATGCTAGCTGGCGCGGCGGCAAGCCTGGGCCGCAAGCGCGCTGTGTATCGATAAAATGATGGATTGCAGCATTATCCCAGCCCCCAGCCCGCCTGTGGCCGGAATTTTCGAAATAATTGCATACACAAGCGGAGGCAAACTCAGTACTCGCGCAGCGCGCGCGCCAGGATGGCCGCGCAATCGGTGCCTGCCGGCAAGCGGCCATACGCCCCGCCCGGCGCCTGCGCCAGCCGCGACTGCAGGAACGCTTGCGCGATGAACGGCGGCGCATGGCGCAGCAGCAATCCCGCCTGCACGGCCAGCACGATGCGCTCGGATAGTTGCCTCGCGCCAAATTCGTCCGTCTGCGGCCCATCCAGGTCAGCCAGCAGGCGCGTGCGGTAGGCGGCAAAGGCGGGGTGCTCATCGCCGGCCAGCGCCAGCTCGGCCGCCAGCGCGTCGCGCGCGGCCGGCGACTTGCCGAAGGCGCGCAAGACGTCGAGGCACATGACGTTGCCCGAGCCTTCCCAGATCGAATTGACGGGCAATTCGCGATACAGACGCGCCAGCGGCGCCTCTTCCACATAACCGGTGCCGCCCAGCACTTCCATCGCTTCGAAGCCGAAACCGGGACCGCGCTTGCATATCCAGTACTTGCCGGCCGGCGTGAGCACGCGCGCCAGCATGGCTTGCCCTGCATCATCCTTTTCATCGAAACAGCGGGCCAGGCGCAGCGCAAACGCCGTGGCGGCTTCCGATTCCAGCGCCAGGTCGGCCAGCACGTTTTGCATCAGCGGCTGTTCGGCCAGCGGCTTGCCGAACACGGCCCGCTGGCGCGCATGGTGCAGCGCCTGCGTCAAGGCGGCGCGCATGATGCCGGCGCTGCCCAGCACGCAGTCGAGGCGCGTGTGACTGGCCATTTCCAGGATGGTGGGGATGCCCCGCCCCGGCTGCCCCACGAGCCAGCCGTAGGCATTCGTAAACTCCACTTCCGACGAGGCGTTCGAGCGGTTGCCCAGCTTATCCTTCAGGCGCTGCACGCGGATGGCGTTGCGGCTGCCGTCGGGCAAGTAGCGGGGCAGGAAAAAGCACGACAATCCGCCCTCTTCCGCCTGCGCCAGGATCAGATGCGCGTCGCACTGCGGCGCCGAGAAAAACCACTTGTGGCCGACGATGCGCCAGGCGCCGGCGGCCTCGTCGCCGAACAGCGCTTGCGCCTCGGCCGGCGGCACCTGCGTAGCGCGCGTGGTGTTGCTGCGCACGTCGGAGCCGCCCTGCTTTTCCGTCATGCCCATGCCGACCAGGGCGCCCCGCTTCTGCTCCACGGGCAGCGAGCGGGGATCGTAGTCGCGCGACAGGATTTTCGGCAGCCAGCGCTGCGCGATTTGCGGCAGATCAAGCGCCTGGCGCAAGGCCGGCACCGAGGCATACGTCATCGTCACGGGACACTGCGTGCCGTTTTCCACCTGCCCCACTAATAGATAGGCCGCCGCGCGCGCCACCTGGGCGCCGGGACCGGGCGACGCCCACGGCGAAGCGTGCGCGCCGGCGCCCACGAGGATGGCCATCAGCTCATGCCAGGCCGGATGGAACAGCACCTCGTCGATGCGGCGCCCGGCCCGGTCGAACTGCTGCAGCTCGGGCGTGTGGATATTGGCCAGGCGCGCCAGCGCATAGGTCTCGGCGCGCCCCAGCTTTTCGCCCAGCGCGTCGAGCTCCTGCAACGCCGCGCCGCCGCCCTCGCGCAGCAGCGCTTCGATCAGCGCCGGGTCGCAGGCGAACAGATTGACATTTTCAAAGGGCGTGGCCTGGTTGAAAACTTCATGCGTGTCAAAGGCATTCATGGAGGTCTCCCGCGATTTGTTATCATGGCGCCCTTGCCGTCGCTGGCGCACCGTCAACACCGTCTGCCAGCCAGACTAGCGCAAAGCGCATGACGGGGCAAGCGCGCCAGTGGAAGCAAGCGCAGATAAATGTTTCCATGTGGAACGAAAATGCCTGCGTGTGTCGCGCGGCATGATTTTTTTCATGGAAGGCAGGAATATTTACAAAACCTGAAGCAATGTTGCTCTATTTCATGTAATCGGGTGCTTTTCAATGATACATTTCGTGTGGATCGCGTTCCGATAGCCGCCTTCCGGCCACTATGGCACGCGTCACGCACGATGCATTCTTTCCGTTGGCGCCCTGCCCTGCAGCGAGCGCCGGCACTGATAACAAAAAGGTAAAAGCCAGCACGATGTTTTCCAGTACCCCATCCGCCGCCCACCGCGAGGCTCGCCACGAGTTGGACAACCTCATGGAAGAGGCAGGCGACGTCGTGTTCCGGCTCGATACGGACGGCCTGATCCTGTTCGCCAGCAAACGCGCGGCCACCCTGTTTGGTGCGCCATCGGGCCTGTCCGGCCATTTGCTGCTGCCGCTGGCCGCCGAAGCGTCGCGCGCGGCGCTGCAGGCGGCGCTGGAAGACGCCCTGGAAGAACCGGGCCGCCTGGAAGTGCGGCTGCAGACGCCGGACCAGGAAATCTGGTTCGAGCTGCGCCTGTCCTCATATATGAACGCGGCCGGCGTGGCCGAATTGCTGGTGGTCGGGCGCGACACGTCGGCCCAGCACAATACGGAAGAACGCCTGCGCCACATGGCCACGCACGATGCGCTCACGGGCTTGCCGAACCGTTTGCTGCTGTCGGACCGCATCCGCATGGTGATCGCCCAGGCCGCCCGTTCGGGCCAGGGGTTTTCCGTCGCCACGATCGGTCTCGATGGCTTTAAAAAGGTCAACGATGGCCTGGGCCACCCCGTCGGCGACGCCGTGCTGCGCCTGGCGGCGGCCCGCCTGCGCAAGACGCTGCGCGACAGCGACACCCTGGCGCGCGTGGGCGGCGATGAATTCGTCGCCGTGCTGCCCGGCAGCGCCACGGACGCGCAGATCAAGCTGGTGACGGGCCGCCTGCTGGCGACCCTGCAGGCGCCGTTCGAAGTCGATGGCCACACGATCTATGTGGGCGCCTCGGTCGGCGTATCGATCTATCCGCTGCATGCGGAAGATGAAGTGCGCCTGGTGGCGCTGGCCGATGCGGCCATGTCGCGCGCCAAGGAAACGGGCAAGGCCCGCTGCCTGGTCTACAGCCCGCGCCTGAACGGCCCGTCGGAACACGATATTTCGCTGGAAGCGGCCATGTTCCACGCCGTGCGCGAAGGCGAGTTTTTACTCTTTTACCAGCCCATCGTCGATGCGCACACGCGGCAGATCCAGGGTTTCGAAACCCTGATGCGCTGGAAGCACCCGACCCTGGGCCTGGTGCCGCCCGTGCGCTTCATTCCGATTGCCGAAGCCAATGGGCTGATCAACCTGCTGGGCGCCTGGGCGCTGAAGGCGGCCTGCGTGCAGCTCAAGCAATTCCAGGAAGTGGCCAAACGGCCGCTGTACATCTCCGTCAACATCAGCCCGCGCCAGTTCCGCAACGACAAATTCCTCGACATCCTCGACGACGCCATCGCGTTTTCGGGACTGTCCGGCGAACACCTGGTGCTGGAAATTACGGAAGGCACCCTGATGATCGACCCCGTGCATGCGGAAACCATCCTCGTCAAGATGACGGAGCGCCGCGCGCGCATCGCCATCGACGATTTCGGCACCGGCTATTCTTCGCTCGCGTATCTGAAGCGCTTCCCCATTTCCGTGCTGAAGATCGACCGCACCTTCATCAAGGACTTGCCCGAATCGAGCAAGGATGCGGCCATCTGCAACACCATTCTCGACCTGGCCAAGCATTTGAACCTGTCCGTGGTGGCCGAGGGCGTGGAAACCGAGGAGCAGATGCACTTCATGGAATCGCGCGGCTGCCAGTATGTGCAAGGCTATCTGACGGGCAAACCGATGCCGGCCCACGCCGCGCTATCGGCCTTGAGCGACAAAACCTATGCGGCGCTGGTGCCTGCGCCGTCTGCCAATGAACCGCGCGGAGGGGTGCAATGAATCCAGGTCATTTCACGGCGCCGACACAGCTCGGCAAAAACACCCTGGACCTGCTGTGGGCGCGCACGCGCCAGCAGGGCGACATGCCCGGCTTCGCGAAGGCCATCAGCGCCATCCTCGGCGCCATGCGCGGCGAGGATGACCACGAATTCGACATCACGCAAACGGTGCTGTCCGACCCTGTCCTCACGCACAAGGTGCTGCGGCTGGCCAACAGCGGCATGTATTCCGCCTTCGGCCAGCGCGTCAACACGGTCTCGAAAGCCGTGCTGGTGCTGGGCATCGACGCCATCGGCCACCTGGCGCTGGGACTGAAACTGATCGAGGAGCTGTCGCAGGCGTCGCCCGATTCCGTCAGCGCCCACGTGGAAATGGAAAAGGCCGTGCTGGCCGGGATGGTGGCGCAGCAGGTGGCCACCAGCGCCGGCAGCCTGCAGGCGGAGCAAGCCGTCGTCTGCTCGATGCTGCACACGCTGGGCCGCATGATGGTGACGTTCTACATGACGGACTTCTGGGCGCGCATGCAGGCGCATGCGGGTCCCGGCAACGAGGCGGCCGCCGCGCGCGAAATCCTCGGCCTGTCGCTGCCGGAAGTGGGCTATGCCACGGCCGCCCACTGGGGTTTGCCGCAGCACCTGATCAACGGCATGCGTCCGATGGATCCGTCACCGGACAATGCGCCCGTCAGCGGCGCCGACTGGATGGCGGGCCTGTCAACGATGGCGGCGCGCTGCGCCGACTCGCTGTGGCATGACGACGCGGCCGGCGCGGCGCAGGTGCACGCGCTGATCGACGATTATGCGGGTACCCTGGGCATCACCGCGACGGACCTGGTGGTGGCCGTGGACAAGGCCAAGGCGATGGCGGCGGCCGACCTGTCGATCGCGCCCCTGTCGAAACCGGCCGAGCGGCGCGCGCGCCAGCTGGCGTCGACGCGCATGCGCGCCGAAGGCAACCGCGTGCTGATCGGCGGCCTGGCCGACCTGCGCGGCGCCATCGGCAGCGCCAGCCCGGGCCAGATGGTCTCGATGGCGCTCGAAACGCTGCACCAGGGCTTCGATTTTTCGCGCTCGGTGGCGTTCGTGCGCAACCACAGGGATCATCTGTATTCGGCGCGCATCAGCATGGGCGAAGGCATGGCCGACTTGCAGGACCTGATGGTGTTTGGCGACGCGTATGAACCGAACGTCTTCCACGCGGCCCTCAACAGCGACCGCGTGATCTTCATCGACAACGCGCGCGACCCGAAATTTGCCGCCAAGCTGCCGCAATGGTGGAAAGCGACGCTGTCCGAAGCGCGCAGCTTCGTCGTGCTGCCCCTGTCGGCCAACGGCCACCCCACGGGATTTTTATACGGCGACTGGGACGACAGCTTCCCGCCGATCCAGTTGAACCAGACGGAGTTCAACCTGATCAACGATATCCGGGCGTTGCTGGTGCAGTCGGTGGAGATGCGCCATCAACTCGAGCTGGTGGCGAACAAGGTGGCTTGAGGCGCTTACTACCGGATTCGCGTGGCGCGGCCACGTCTATCCGGTAAGAGTCCATTATTTCAACTTCGGCGTGTTCACGCTGACATCGCCGCACTGCGCGCGGTGCATCAGGGCGTGGTCGATCAGCACCAGCGCCAGCATGGCTTCGGCGATCGGCGTGGCGCGGATGCCCACGCACGGGTCGTGGCGGCCGAACGTTTCCACCATCACGGGATTGCCCTCCTTGTCGATCGAGCGGCGCGGCGTGCGGATCGACGAGGTCGGCTTGATGGCGATCGAGACTTTGACATCCTGCCCCGTCGAAATGCCGCCCAGGACGCCGCCGGCGTTATTGCCGATAAAACCTTCCGGCGTCAGTTCGTCGCCGTGCTCGGAACCCTTTTGCGCCACCGAATCGAAACCGGCGCCGATTTCCACGCCCTTGACGGCATTGATGCCCATCATGGCGTAGGCGATGTCGGCATCCAGCTTGTCGTAGATGGGCTGGCCCAGTCCCACCGGCACGTTTTGCGCAATCACGTCGATGCGCGCGCCGATGGAATCGCCGTCGCGGCGCAGCTGGTCCATGGCCTCTTCCATGCGCGCGATCAGGTCCGCGTCGCCGCTGGCGGCAAAGAACGGGTTCGCATGCACGTGCTCCCACGACTGGAACGGCACGGGAATGTCGCCCAGCTGGCTCATGCAACCCTTGAACGTGGTGCCGTACTGCTGCAGCAGCCATTTCTTGGCGATCGCCGCCGCGCCCACGACGGGCGCCGTCAGGCGCGCCGACGAGCGTCCGCCGCCGCGCGGATCGCGCACGCCATACTTGTGCCAGTAGGTGTAGTCGGCGTGGCCGGGGCGGAAGCTTTCCGCGATATTGCCGTAATCCTTGCTGCGCTGGTCTTCATTGCGGATCAGCAGGGCAATCGGCGTGCCCGTCGTGACGCCCTGGTACACGCCGGAGAGGATTTCCACCGTATCCGATTCCTGGCGCTGCGTCACATGGCGCGACGTGCCGGGCTTGCGGCGGTCCAGCTCGGGCTGGATATCGGCTTCCGACAGGATCAATCCCGGAGGACAACCATCGATCACGCAGCCGATGGCCGGGCCATGCGATTCGCCGAAAGTGGTAACAGTAAACAGCTTGCCAAAAGAATTGCCGGACATAGTAGGAAGTGTGAGGACTGGAAAACTCAATTCTACCAGCCTGCGGGGCATGCCATGCCGCTAATGCCGCAGCAAGGCCGATATTGCCCCGCCAAAATCGCCATTTTCAAATACCGTGTTTTTTTTCATATAAAAAACACCAAATATGAGTTGCAATCATGCAATTCAAGAAATATTGCCCCACAGAATAGACTTAAAAAAACATTTTGCTTATTAAATAGCTATATACTTGGATGAACGATCATCAGAAAATACTCAAGCCTCGGCTATATGGAGTGCTGTTTTTTCGATGCGTCCAGAGCGCTTCAGAAATGCCCAGGGCTAGGCGCACTGCCGAAGACAGTACGCGAGTACGGCGAGGCAGTGCAACAACGCCATGGGCATTTCTGATGTGCTCACATTCCGTACTGAGTCATCTTGGAGAAGCTATACATGCCCGCACCGATCATCCCCCTTGACGCCAACAAGGACGATCACGACGACCTGGTATTCCTCGATGAGCAACCAGCGGCGCCGCTGGCCGTCGCACCGCGCAGCGTCTGGCGGGTGATGATCATCGATGACGATGAAGACGTCCACTCCACCACCACTTTCGCCCTGGGCAACCTGGAAATGCAGCACCGCCCGCTGGAATTCGTGCATGCGTATTCGGCCGGCCAGGCGCGCGAACTGCTCAAGCATGAAGACGACATCGCCGTCATCCTGCTCGACGTGGTGATGGAACAGGATGACGCGGGCCTGCACCTGGTGCGCTATATCCGCGAAACCCTCAAGATGACGGATGTGCGCATCATCCTGCGCACGGGCCAGCCCGGCTATGCGCCGGAAATCGACGCCATCCGCGATTTCGACATCAACGACTACAAGACCAAGTCCGAATTGACGCGCATCAAGCTGTTTACCACGGTGACGGCAGCCATCCGCTCGTACGAGCAGATCCGTTCGATCAGCAGCAGCCGGCGCGGCCTGGACCGCATCGTCCACGCCAGCACGCAGCTGATGGCGCTGCACGGCGTGCAAAACTTCTCGGCCGGCGTGCTGGCGCAGATCGCCGACCTGCTGGGCATCCGCGCCGACGGCGTGCTGTGCGTGCAGGACTTGCAGGACAATGGTTCGCGGGAGCTGCTCGTCTCGGCCTGCACGGGCAGCTTTTCCAGCTTGCCGCACAGCGCCCTGTGCGGCCTGCAAAACCCCCGCGTGATGGCCGCCGTCGAGCACACGCTGGCGCAGCGGCGCAATGTGTATGCGCACGACTACGCCACCCTGTACTTCGCGGGCAAGGCCAGCCGCGACGCGGCCGCCTACCTGGTGCTGCCGCGCCCCCTTTCGGCCATCGATGAAAGCCTGCTGGAAGTATTCTGCAGCAACGTCGCCGTGGGTCTCGACAACGTCGAACTGGTGTCGCACCTGCACAATGCCGCCTTCTACGACCAATTGTCGAAGCTGCCCAACCGCACGCGCCTGGTGGAAATCCTCGACGCCACCCTGGCCGGCCCCGCGCGCGACGACGCCACCCTGTCGCTGGTGGACCTCGACCATTTTGCCGAGACCAACGACGCGCTGGGCCACCAGTTCGGCGACATGCTGCTCGTGGCCGTGGCGGGACGCCTGCAAACCCAGCTGGGCCCGCAGCTGACCGTGGCGCGCCTGGGCGGCGACATCTTTTGCGTGCTGGGCGACTCGTCGCAAGTCAATCCGACCAAGATCCTGGCCCTGTTCCAGGCGCCGTTCAGCATCGATGGCCAGGACGTGCAATTGTCCGCCACCCTGGGCCTGGTGCGGCTGGGCGAACATGCGGGCACGGGCGCCGATGCGCTGAAAGATGCCGATATCGCCCTGAAACGGGCGAAAAGCCAGCAGCGCGCCGGGCATTTCTATTTCTCGCGCAGCATGGGCATCGAAATCCGCGAACGGGTGCGCATGATGCATGCGCTGCGCACGGCTTTCAGCCAGGGCCAGCTGTTTGTCGTCTACCAGCCGCAGATCGACCTGACCACGCGCCGCCCCGTGGGCGCCGAAGCGCTGCTGCGCTGGCAGACGCCGGACGGCAAGTTCATCTCGCCCGACCGATTTATTCCCATTGCCGAGTATTCCGGCATCATCATCGACCTGGGCGAATGGGTGCTGCGCACGGCATGCCGCGAACTGGTGCTGCTGCGCGAGCAGGGCCACCGCAACTTCGTCATGTCCGTCAACGTGTCGCAAGTGCAATTCCGCCACCCCCTGTTTTTGGAAATGCTGCGCGCCGCGCTGGAAGAGACGCAGGCGCCGCCCGAGTTCATCGAGCTGGAAATCACGGAATCGATGGCCATGGAAGAGCCTGATTTATTGATCAAGATGTTGTGGCAGATCAAGCAAACGGGCGTGAGCATCGCCATCGACGACTTCGGCACGGGCTTCTCCTCGCTGTCGTATTTGCAGCGCCTGCAAGTGGATCGCCTGAAGATCGACCGCGCCTTCGTGACGGAAATCACGGGTTCCGCGCGCGGCAGCAGCATCGCCGAAATGGTCATCCAGCTGGGCCGCAACCTGGGCCTGGCAGTCATCGCGGAAGGCGTGGAAGACGAGCGCCAGGCGCAGATCCTGCAGGCGCTGGGCTGCCCGATGGCGCAAGGTTTCCTGTTCGCCCGCCCCATGACGGCCACGGCGCTGGGCAGCTGGCTGAACAATGAAGCACTGCAGGGCGCGGCGTAGGCGCCACCCTGGATAGACAATGCAAAACGCCGGCAGTTGCCGGCGTTGTTTTTACTGCATGAGTGAAGCTTAGTCGGTGGTTTCGGCCGGCCAGTCGCGGATGTAGGCCTTGAGCATCTGGTTTTCAAAGCTTTGCGCTTCGAGCACGGCGCGCGCCACGTCGTAGAAAGAAATGACGCCCAGCAAGGTCTTGGCATTCATGACGGGCAGGTAGCGCGCATGCTTTTCCAGCATGATGCGGCGCACTTCATTGACTTCCGTGTCAGGCGTGACGGTGATCGGGTGGTCGTCCATGTGCTTGCGCACGGTGCCGCCGCCGATCTGGCCCGCGTTTTCATGCAGCGCGTTCAACACTTCGCGGAAGGTCAGCATGCCGACCAGGTCGCCAAACTCCATGACCACCAGCGAACCGATGTCCTTTTCAGCCATGGTATTGGCCGCGTCAAGCAGGGGCTGGTCAGGCGTGACCGTGTAGAGGATATTGCCCTTGACTTGGAGAATTTCAGATACTTTCATATTGGCCGTCCTGTCCGCGTGATTGGTATTTTAGTTATTCTAGCCCTTACTGCGACTGTAGCCTATGCCTGCGGAAAAATCCAGCCTTGCGCGCAATCAAATCGACGGGGATTGTCGGGCAAGAAAAACGTAGCGAGCGGATGCGCGGCGCGGCCGAGAAGCGCAGCGGTACGCGAGTACCGTGAGCATCGCCGGCCGTGCCCCGCGACGCACAGTAGTTTTTCTCACGCCCTGCGGCGGAACCAGCCGGCGATCGACAGGCGCTCGCGCGCCGTCGGCAACACTTCGTGCAGCATCTCGCCCGACATGAACATGGCCATGCGGCCCGCTTGCGGCGCGATATCGATGTGCTCGCCGCCCTGCGGGTGCAGGCGCAGCGCGCCGCCGTGCTCCGGCAGCCAATCGTCGTTGAGGTACAGCACGACGGACACGGTGCGCTTGTCGTCATCGCGGAAACGGTCCAGATGGGCCCGGTAAAAGGCGCCCGGCGCGTAGAGGGCGAAGTGGCTTTCGTACTCGTCCAGCCCCAGGAACAGCTCGCGGTTGAGCATGCAGCGCAGCGCTTCCATGTGTTCCAGGTAACGGTCGCAAGCGCTTGACCTGCCCGTTTCCAGCCATTCGATATGGTCGCCGCGGATGTCCGGCTGCAGCAGCGGCGCATGGCCGCTGCCCACGCCGGCGCCCTTCATCTTGCCGCTGAGCATGGATTGCACGCATTCGGCGGCCAGCTGGCAGCTCAGTTCAGGGGAGATAAAATGCTCTTGCATGAGCCAGCCTGCGTGGCACAGGCCGTCGACGATAGAAGGTCCGGGTACGGCAAGGGCGCCGTCGAACGATATTGCGGGCATAAAATCTTTCCTGGTGGACATGCGATGAGAGTTCGCCTGAAGCCCAGGATTTCGCTGGCACGTAGCAGCCTTCCCTGCGGCGCGGCGCACGCGCACAAGTCAAACAGCCCGAATATCGCTGATCCGGTATCCTACCACCGCCGCACCGCAGCGGTCACTTTTTTTACACTGCAGGTTACACACGCCCCCCGCCAGCACGGCGCCATGCGCCCTGCACACGAGCCCTTTTGCTCAGATGCAAATCAGGTTACGATCTTGCCACTATAAAACTTGGCGGAGACACCATGAGCGGCCCGAAATACCCCGGTTTCGACACTTTATCCCTGCATGCGGGCGCAGCGCCCGACCCGGCCACGGGCGCACGCGCCACGCCCATCCATTTCACGTCCTCGTTTGCCTTCAAGAGTTCGGAACATGCGGCTTCGCTGTTCAATATGGAGCGGGCCGGCCACGTGTACTCGCGCATCTCGAATCCCACCAACGCCGTGCTGGAAGAGCGCATCGCCGCCCTCGAAGGGGGCGTCGCCGGCATCGCCACGGCCAGCGGCCAGGCCGCCATGCACCTGGGTTTATGCACCATCGCGGGCGCCGGCTCGCACATCGTCGCGTCGCGCGCCCTGTACGGCGGCTCGCAGAACCTGCTGGCCTACACCTTGAAACGCTTCGGCATAGCCACGACGTTCGTCGACCCGCGCGACGTGGACGCCTGGCACGCCGCCATCCGCCCGAATACGAAAGTGCTGTTCGCCGAAACCCTGGGCAATCCCGGCCTCGACGTGCTCGACATTCCCCGGATTGCCGCCCTGGCGCACGAGCACCACCTGCCGCTGATGCTCGATTCGACATTTACCACGCCGTATCTGCTGCGCCCCTTCGAGCATGGCGCCGACCTGGTCTTCCACTCGGCCACCAAGTTCCTGTGCGGCCATGGCACGGCCATCGGCGGCTTGCTCGTCGATGGCGGCACCTTCGACTGGCAGGCGGCGTATGACAAGACGGGGCGTTTCGCCGAACTGTGCGAGCCGTATGACGGTTTCCACGGCATGGTCTTCGCCGAGGAATCGACGGTGGCGCCGTTCGCCCTGCGCGCGCGGCGCGAAGGCTTGCGCGATTTCGGCGCCGTCATGAGCCCGCACAATGCCTTCGCCATCCTGCAAGGCGTCGAAACCCTGGGCTTACGCATGGATCGCCACGTGGCCAACACGCGCAAGATCATCGACTTCCTGCTGGCCAATCCGGCCGTGGAATCCGTATCCTACCCAGAACTGCCGTCGCATCCCGATTACGAACTGGCGAAAACCCTGCTGCCGAAAGGCGCGGGCGGCGTGTTCACCTTCCGCCTGCGCGGCGACCGCGCGGCCGGCCAGCGCTTTGTCGACAGCCTGAAGATCTTTTCGCACCTGGCCAACGTGGGCGACGCCAAGTCGCTCGTCATCCACCCCGCCTCCACCACGCACTTCCGCGTGCCCGACGATCAGCTGGCGCAGGCGGGCATCACGCAAGGCACCATGCGTCTATCGGTGGGGCTGGAAGACGCGGACGATTTGATCGAAGACCTGGCCCGTGGCCTGAAACTGTCGCAGAAAGGCACCTGAGATGCTGTTCACCATCGACAATACCACCGCCTACTGCTACACGGGCGGCAAAGCTTTTGACCCGAATCAACCGACGGCCGTCTTCATCCACGGCGCACAGAACGACCATTCCGTGTGGGCCCTGCAAACGCGCTACTTTGCCCACCACGGCTGGAACGTGCTGGCCGTCGACTTGCCGGGACATGGCCGCAGCGGGGGCAAGGCCAGGGACAATGTGACCGACCTGGCGCGCTGGATCCTGGCCGTGCTGGACGCGGCCGGCGCGCCCAGGGCCATGCTGGCCGGCCACAGCATGGGTTCATTGATCGCGCTGGAAGCGGCATTCCTGGCGCCCGGGCGGATCAGCCACCTGGCCATGCTGGGCTCCACCTACCCGATGAAGGTTTCGCCGGCGCTGCTGGAAACGTCGCTGAGCGATGAACAGGCGGCCATCGACATGGTCAATATCTGGTCGCACTCGTCGATCGCGCAAAAGCCGTCGTTTCCCGGCCCGGGCTTTTACGCCATGGGCGGCGCGCGGCGCCTGAAGCAGCGCATCGCCGCCCTCAACCCCGATCACGTGTTTCACACGGATTTTTTCGCCTGCAATGCCTACGCGAACGGCGAAATCGCCGCCGCTTCGGTACACTGCCCCACTTTATTCATTTTCGGCGCGCGCGACATGATGACGCCGCCCAAATCGACCCGCTTGCTGACTTCAAGCATCGCGCATGGCACGGTGGTGCAGGTCGACAGCGGGCACGAATTGATGGCCGAACAACCGGACGCCGTGCTCGACGCGCTGTTTGCGTTTGCGCAAAGCACGCCGGCATGACGCCACGCCACGCACGTGTTTTTTAGGATAGATGCACCATGTTGTTGAATACCCTGTTTGACGAATTGACAGGCCGCGGCAGCGGCACGGAAGCGGCGCGGCGCGAACGCTATGAATGGCTGGAACAGCTGCGCTGCACCAACCCGCAGGCGGCCGAAGGCGGTCCCATGGCCGGCATCCCGGGCCACCACTGGTACCGGCTGCCGCAGGCGCTCGGCCTCGCCGGACAAGAATCCGACCTGCTGGTCGGCACCCTGAACGCCCAGTACATGGTGTTCGCGGGCCGCCACGCGGCAGCTTTCGCGGCCGAACTGGGCCTGCAATACGACGCCAACAACCGCATCGACCGCCCCGGCGGCATCGACGAACTGCTCGACGCCTATGAAGAACAGGCCGACGGCAACTGGACCACCGTGGCGGCGGGCCAGGCGGCGCCGTCGCTGGCCGGCTGGGACGACGTGTACTTCCGCGTGCGCGACCTGAGCGACGGCAAGGCCATCCAGAGCGTGACCACCATCGCCTACGAGAGCAGCCGCTTTCCCGGCTACACCCTGCTGGGCACGACCCTGGTGGGCGCGGGCGCCATCGCGCACGACGACGAGACGGCGCAGTATCTGCAACAAGTCTTCGCCGACTGGGCCATCCAGCGCGATTGCGCCGATGCCTGTCCGCCGGCATCCGCACCCTGGCACCATGCACCGCGCCAGGCGCCGCCCGAGACGTACGACACTGCGTTCGATTTTGCCCGCAACCTCGCCTACCTCGACGCCCTGCTGGCTGCCTATGTCCGCGCGCAGGCGCAGGCGCAAGTCGATGGCGGCGACGACGCCTACTGGGCTTGCGCGGCCGCCAGCACGGCTTACCAGGTCTTCTCGCTGCGCTACACGGCAGGCTTGTCCTTGCCTGACGTGGAAACGGCGCTGGAAGCGGCCGTCGCCGCCTGCGAAACGGCGCGCGCGGCCCTGGCCGCGGCCTACGCTGACGACGCCTTGCCCGCCTTTGATTTCGAACAATTGACGGATTACGCGCGCACCCTGCAGCTGCTGGGCGCGACCTTGCTGTTCGGCCGCCACGACCTGGCCACGCGCCTCGCCGCCCTGCAAACGGCCTTCGATGGCGAAGATGGCGTGTACGAAGCGCTGCTGTCCGCCATCGACCCGCAGCGTCCCGCCGTCGACGAATGGTATTTCGCCGAACCCTATACGGCCCTGTACGACTGCATCGACGCGGACGACCGCGCGCAGCAGCTCGATCACCTGCAACGCTACCTGGCCGGCTGGCACACGGCGCTCGTGCGCGAAGACTGGTTCAACGGCCATTTGCGCGCGCAGGGACTGGGCGGCTACTACGGCCTGTGGGCCTTCGAAGCGGCCGCCGTGGCGCAACGCCTGGGGCTGGAGCGCGGCGCGCTGGCGCACTGGGTCATGCCGCCAGCGCCCTGAATATCCCGTACACTTTTAGATAAATATCAATGATCAATACCGCAGCCCTGTTCAGCACCGCCTTCCTGCCCGGCCAGGCCGGCTTCGACACCGATACGATCACGGGCCTGGCCGAATGGCGGCTCGATACCCCCATGCTGTTCAAGCTGCTCATCGGCGCCGGCACGCAAGCCGTCGCCTGGCCCATCTACGGCGATGGCGAAGACTGCCCCTGCGTGCTGGCCGCGCCGATGGCGCAGGCGCAGGCCAGCTGGCAAGCCTTGTCCGCCCTGATGGACAGGCCGCGCGACGCGGCCGCCATCGTCGCGCGCGCCGGCATCAGCGCCCTGCTGGCGGGGGGCCAGGCGTGGCTGGTGTTTGACTGCGTGCAGCTGATCCCGCACGATATCGACACGCCGCAATACGCGGCCGGGCTCGAAGCCCTGCGCGCCGAGGCGCAAGCCCTGCACTCTGCCCTGCAGCGCGGCGACAAGGAAGCGCTGGCGCCCCTGCTGGACGCCGGCGCCGCATCGCCCGCCATTGGCTACTGGTCGGCCACGGCCGATGCGCAGCTGGCCGATGTCGAGGAACTGGATGCGAATGCGCTGCCGTTCCTGCAAGGCCTGGAAGTGCGGGAATGGGTGGAAGACGCGCTGTGCTACGCGGTGATTGCGGCGGGACAGCCGGACATTCGGGGCCTCGTCACGCCGTACGGCCGCTGGATCGCGCCGCTGTCGCGGGGCCTCGTTCACCTGGACGCCAGCGACGCGGACGATGGCTGGATCACCTTTGCCACGGCGGACAAGCCCGACGCGCACGGCGTCATGGACCTGAACGGCACGGTCGTGCTGGCGCCCGCGCCCGGCGACCTGTACGTGATCAGTCCCCACCTGCTCCACCAGGTCGCGCCGGACGGCCCCACCTGCCTCCGGCGCTTGCCGGACGGCGCACGGCTCCTCGAAGGCGTGGACAGCCTGTGCCAGCGCGACGATGGGTATATCGACTTCATGCGCCTGACGGGCGAACAGGACGAGCGCAATGTCCACGGCGTGCTGGACGCCACGGGCGCGATGGTGGTGCCGCCCGCCTACAGCTCCGTGCAGGATTTCGGCACCAAGAAAAAGATCGCCATCGTCAGCCAGCGCATCGATGGCCGCTTCCTGTTTGGCATGATTAATAGCCAGGGCGAGGTGCTGGCGCCCTGCCGGTACGAAGCCATCGATTGCGCCACGACGTCGTCGCCGCCCAGGCTGCGCAAGAACCTGATCTTCGCCATCGATGCGCAAGGGCTGGCCTGCATGCTGACCCTGGACGGCAAGCAGGCGTTTGTGCCTTTGTATCCGCCCGCCCACCATCTGCGCGGCGTGGCCGTGCAAAGCGACTTTTTATATGTCGTCAAGGATGGCATGGCCTGGAGCATGGATTTCACGGGCCAGCGGCTGGAACAGTTCGACACCGTGGAGAACTTCAAGGCGGCCATCACGGCCCAGTTGAGCGAGGCCATGGGCCTGAGCAAGAAAAAACCCGTCAGGCGCCGCAGCTTTACGCCCGCGCAAATCCTCGCAAAGGCCGACCGCGCGCAGTTGCGCAGCATGGCCGCCCTGCTCTTGCAGGGCGACGCGGACCTGGCCGCGCGCTGCGTGGACATCACGCTCGACGAGCTGGCGGAGGACGACCCGGAAGAAGAATACGAAGGCGACACGCCCGCAGCGGCCTGTTTCTTCCTGCTGTGGTCCACGGCCGCCCACACGCTGGGCCACGGCACCACCCTGGACTGGAAAGCCGTCGATGAAGTGCCGCGCCTAATCCAGCATATCGGCCTGCCCGCGCTGCGCGATTTTTCCTGGGCCGAGCGCGAGGATGGCGACGCGATGGCCGAGGGCCTGGCCGCCATCGCCGCCCACCTGGCGCCGCATCAGCTGCGCCTGATCAACATGCACGGCGGCGAAGACACGTATTATCTGGGTGTGGTGCGGGCGCAGGATGCGGCCGCGTTCAAGGCAGCCGCGCTGCTGGCGGCCCTGCGGCCCGTGGTGTACTAAGACCGCTCAGTTAAGACCGTTCAGTTACATTTGACGGCGCCGAAATGCTGCGCCAAAGTCAGGCCCAGTCCCTGCTCCACGGCGTTTTCCACCTGCGCCGCCAGGGCTGCCGCTTCTTCCGCCGCCTGGATATCGCGCTCATTGGTGGAACCGGCCGGATAGCCGGAGTTCACGCGCATGCCGCCGAAGACGAACAAGCGGTAGACATCGGCCAGGCTGATGCGGTTGACATTGCCCAGCAAGACCCAGTGGTCGGAACTGTCGGCCACGCGCTTGCCCCACTGCACCCGCACGGCGCCTTCCACGTTGACTCGTCCCACCCAGCCCTGCTGCACCATCTTGTCGAGCAGGGTTTCCATCTCTTCGAAGCCCAGGCGCGTGCTGCGGCGGATCTCGGCGGCGCCCACCAGGGCCGAATCGCCGCAGTGGCAAGCCTGGTGCAGCACTTTCAGGATGGCGACGGCGTCGACGAATTCGCTGCCCGGCGCCGCCTCGTACCACCAGCGTTCGTATTTCACGACGGGCAAGGCGGCCACCAGCAAGGCGCCCACGAGGGTGATCATCCAGCTCAGGTAAATCCACACGAGGAACAGCGGCAAGGCGGCCAGTGCGCCGTAGATGCGCGAATAGGTGGGAAATTCCTGAATGAATTCGCCGAAGCCCCGCTTGGCCACCTCGAACGCCAGCGCCGCCAGCAAGCCGCCCCAGGCCGCGTCGCGCCAATCCACGTCGCGGTTCGGCACGGCGATGTACAGCAAGGTAAACGCCAGCATGGTCAGGCCGATCGACACCAGGGTATAAAACACGGCGCCCAGGAAAGGCACGGCGCCCACCACGCCGCTGGTGGCCATGAAGAGGCGCGACGTCACCGTCAGCGACACGCCCACCAGCAGCGGCCCCAGGGTGACGATGGCCCAGTAAACAAGTAGACGCTTGGTCCAGCGGCGTTCCTGGCGCACGCGCCAGATGCGGTTGAAGACGCGCTCGATCAAACCCATCATGCCCACCGACGTGACGATCAGGGCCCCCGCGCCGATGGCCGACAGGCGCGTGGCCTTCGAGGCGAACGTGGTCAGATAATCGAGGATGGTGTTCGATATGCCCTTGGGCATCACGCTTTGCACGAAATAATCTTCCAGCGCATGGCGGAAGGTATTAAATAGCGGGAAAGTGGTGAAGATCGCCAGGGCCAGGGTCAGCAGCGGCACCAGCGCAAACACGGTGGCGAACGTCAGGCTGCCGGCCACCTGCGGCAGGCTTTCCTCGCGCACGCGGCGGCGCGCGAATTGCAGCAGGTCGCGCGTTTCGGACCAGGTCAGGCCGCGCACGACGGCCAGCCCGATGCTCAGGGCGCGCCACAGGTATTGAAAGAACGGGAATATATATTTTGAAAACATGTGCAAAATCAGAACGGCGCCATGACAGCAGTCGTATCAGGCTGTAAAGCGCCCTATAATACCAATGATGAAGCCAACCAATCTGATTATTCTCGTATTGTTTTATTCACGCCATGGCGCCACGCGCCAGTTGGCCGAGTTGATAGCCCAGGGAGTGGAAAGCGTGCCCGGTTGCGACGCCCGACTGCGCACCGTGCCCGCCGTCTCGACGGTGACGGAAGCGACGGCGCCGGAAGTGCCCCTTGACGGCGCGCCCTACGTGGAACTGGAAGACTTGCAGGAATGCGCGGGCCTGGCCCTGGGTTCGCCCACGCGCTTCGGCAACATGGCCGCCGCCATGAAGTACTTCTGGGACGGTACAGCCAGCGACTGGCTGGCTGGCAGCCTGTCCGGCAAGCCCGCCTGCGTGTTCACGTCCACGGGCAGCCTGCACGGCGGCCAGGAATCGACCCTGCTGTCGATGATGATCCCCCTCTTCCATCACGGCATGCTGGTCATGGGCTTGCCCTACACGCATCCCGAGCTGATGACGACGTCCACGGGCGGCTCGCCGTATGGCGCCACGCACTGGTCGGGCATAGACGGCGACAAGGCCCTGAGCGACGATGAAAAGCGCCTGGCCATCGCCCTGGGCCGGCGCCTGGCGGAAAACGCCGCGAAACTGGCGGGCGCGTGATGCACGGCGCACTGCACAAGTATTTTCACTGGGGCGCCATCGCCAGCCTCGTCACCCTGATCGTCTGGTGCGTGCTGTGGGAAACCGTCGTCGCGCCGCTGCAGCCGGGCGGCTCCTGGGTCGTCCTGAAGGCGGCGCCCCTGCTCATTCCCCTGTATGGCGTCATCAAGCGCGACGTGTACACCCTGCAATGGTCGTCGATGGTGATCCTGCTGTACTTCACGGAAGGTGTGGTGCGCGGCTACAGCGACACGAACCCCGTCTCGGCCCGGATGGCCTGGGGCGAGGCGGCCATCGTCTGCATCTATTTTGCCTGCGCCGTGCTGTACCTGCGCCCGTATAAAAAGGCGGCCAAGCGCATGGCCAGGGAATTGCTGGAAAAAGTGACTAAAGTGAGCATCAAGAAATGAACGACAAGCCCATGACTGACCAAGCCGACTTCCTCTCCGCCTGCCGCGACCTGCTGGGCGACGCCTACGTCCTCACCCTGGATGCCGACACGGCGCCCTTCCTCACCGACTGGCGCGACCGTTTCACGGGCAAGGCCCTGGCCGTACTGCGCCCCGCCACCGTGGAACAAGTGGCAGCAATCCTGCGCGCCTGCGCGCAATGGCGCGTCCCCGTCGTGCCGCAAGGCGGCAACACGGGCCTGGTCCTGGGCAGCATCCCGGACGCCGCCGGCACGGCCATCGTGCTGTCGCTGGCGCGCCTGAACGGCATCCGCGCGCTCGATCCCGTCAACCGCACCATCACGGTGGACGCGGGCTGCATCCTGCAAACCATCCAGGAAGCGGCCAGCGCCGCCGGTTGCCTGTTCCCCCTGTCGCTGGCGGCCGAAGGCAGTTGCACCATCGGCGGCAACCTGGCGACCAACGCGGGCGGCACGGCCGTGCTGCGCTACGGCAACACGCGCGAGCTGTGCCTGGGCCTGGAAGTGGTCACGCCGCAGGGCGAGATCTGGAGCGGCTTGCGCGGCTTGCGCAAGGACAATACGGGCTACGATTTGCGCGACCTGTACATCGGCGCCGAAGGCACCCTGGGAATTATTACCGGCGCGGTCATGAAGTTGTATCCGCAGCCGAAAGCCTGCATCACGGCGCTGGCCGCCATGCCCTCGCCCGCCCACGCGCTGCGCCTGCTCTCGCTGATGCAGGACCATTGCGGCGCCAGCCTGACGGGGTTCGAGCTGATGTCGCAGTACTGTCTGCAGCTGGTGGCGGAGCAGTTCCCGCAGCTGCCGCGCCCTTTCGCCGACGCGCACGGCCAATATGTGCTGCTCGAATTGTCCAGCAGCCAGTCCGAGGCGCACGCCGTGGAATTGCTGGAAGCGAGCATCGGCGCGGCCCTGGAAGACGAATTGATCGAAGACGCCGTCGTCGCCAGTTCCGTGGCGCAGTCCGAGGGACTGTGGCAGCTGCGCGAGCACATCCCGCTGGCGCAGGCGCAGGCGGGCAAGAACATCAAGCACGACATCTCTCTGCCCATTTCCCGCATCGCCGATTTCATCGCCATCACGGATGCGGCCCTCGAGTCAGCCTTCCCCGGCTGCCAGCTCGTGTGCTTCGGCCACCTGGGCGACGGCAACCTGCATTACAACGTGGCGCCGCCAGCCGGCATGACGGACCAGGATTTCCTCGCCAACCAGGATGCGATCAACCGCATCGTGCATGACCAGGTGCACGCTTTTGGGGGCTCGATTTCGGCCGAACACGGCATCGGCGCGCTGAAAAAGGCGGATCTCGCCCACTACAAGTCGCCGCTGGAATTGCAGCTGATGCGCGCCGTGAAGCAGGCGCTGGACCCGCAGAACATCATGAATCCGGGGAAGATATTGTGAAGCCCTCATCCCTCCTGCTATGCGCCATGGCCTTGCTGGCCGGTTCCGCCAGTGCGCAGGACGTCTACAAGTGCGTGAAGGATGGCCAGAGCAGCTATAGCGCCACGCCCTGCACGGCCGGCCAGCTGCAAATCCTGGAAATCCCCGCGCCGCCGCCCGCCGTCGACAAGGGCGCGGCCACGCGCCAGGAACGGGTGGCCAGCCAGATGGAAGCGGCGCGCAAGAAGCAGGAGCAGCTGGAAGACCAGGCGCGCGAACGGGGCGCCAGGCAGCAGGAAGTCCACGAGAAGCACTGCGCGCAGCTGCGCCTGGAGCAGAAATGGGCGGCGCAGGACGCCGTCGGCGCGGGCGACAAGAACCGCGATGCGGCGCAATTGAAAGCACGGCGCGCCGGCGAACGCCTGGCCGTCGAATGCCTGCATTGAGTGCGCCGGCAGCCGATCCTGCGGGCACGCGCCTGCTGTCGCGCTGGCTGCTGCTGGGCGAATGGCGCGCGCATCCCGTGCGCGCCCTCGTCGCCATCCTGGCCATCGCCATCGGCGTGTCGCTGGGCTTTGCCATCCACCTGATCAACGCGGCCGCCTTCAATGAATTTTCCACGGCCGTCAAAAGCCTGTCCGGCCAGGCCGACGTGCAGGTGGCCGGGCGCGAAGCGCTGTTCGATGAAGCCATCTACCCATGGCTGGCGCAGCGCGACGGCGTGGCTGTCGCTTCGCCCGTGCTGGAACTGCAGGCCACGGTGGCAGGCAAGAAGGACGGCGGCCCGCTGCACATCCTGGCGCTCGACGTCTTCCGCGCCGGCTTCATCTCGCCCGACCTGATCGGCGCACCGGCCGAAGGCCAGCCTTTCGACACCCTGGCCGACGACGCCGTCTTTTTGTCGCCGGCCGCCTTGCGCTGGCTCAATGTAGCCCAAGGCGGCGAGGTCGCCCTGCAATCGGGCACGGGCACGGTGCCGCTGCGCGTGGCCGGTTCGCTGCAGCGCGCGCGCGCCGGCCAGCGCATCGCCGTGATGGATATCGGCGCGGCGCAATGGCGCTTCAACAAGCTGGGCAAGCTGTCGCGCATCGACCTGAAACTGCGCCAGGGCGTCAACCGCGACGCCTTCCAGGCCGAGTTGGCGCGGGCGCTGGAAGCGCAGTATCCGGGGCGCTTCCAGGTGGGCCAGCCGAATGACGAGAACCAGAATAGCCGCAACAATAACCTCAGCCGCGCCTACCGGGTCAACCTGACGGTGCTGGCCCTCGTCGCCCTGTTCACGGGGGCCTTCCTCGTGTTTTCCACGCAGGCGCTGTCCGTCATCCGCCGCCGCGGCCAGTTCGCGCTGCTGCGCGTGCTGGGCATGGAACGGGGCCGGCTGCTGCGCCAGGTGCTGCTGGAAGGCGCCAGCCTCGGCATCGTCGGCGCCGGCCTGGGCATCGCGGGCGGCTACGCCATGGCGGCCGTGGCCCTGCGCTTCTTCGGCGGCGACCTGGGCGCCGGCTATTTCGCGGGCGTGCAGCCGCAGGTGCAGTTCACGCCCGTCGCCGCCTTCGTCTACTTTATCCTCGGCCTCGGCGTCGCCTTGCTGGGCTGCGCCGCGCCCGCGCTGGAAGCTGCGCGCGCGGCACCCGCCATCGCCCTGAAATCGGGCAGCGAGGAAGTCGTGACGACGCGCCTGGCGAAAACCTGGCCCGCGCTGGTCTGCCTGCTGCTGGCCGGCGCCCTGACCTTCCTGCCGCCTGTGTTCGAGCTGCCCCTGTTCGGCTATCTGTCCATCGCGCTGCTGCTGATCGGCGCCATCGCCCTGATGCCGCAACTGGCCGCTGTCGTCTTCCGCTTCCTGCAGCGCGCCTGGCTGCGCACGGACACCAGCCAGCATGCGCCCGTGCGCAGCCTGACCCTGGCCCGCCTGGCGAACGCCTCGGGCCAGGCCGGCATCGCCCTCGGCGGCGTGCTGTCGAGCTTTAGCCTGATGGTGGCGATGGCCATCATGGTGTCGAGTTTCCGCGTTTCCGTCGACGACTGGCTGCTGCAGATCTTGCCGGCCGACGTGTATGCGCGCACGGCCGCCAGCGGCGGCACGGCAGGCTTGAATCCACGCGAACAGGCCAGCATCACCGCCCTGCCCGAAGTGGCCAGGGTGGATTTCCAGCGCCTGCGCTCGCTGTCGCTGGCGCCCGACCGACCGAATGTGGTGCTGCTGGCGCGCCCGATCCTGCTGTCCGATCCGGGCAAGAGCATGGTACTGGTGGGTGACACCCTGCCCGTGCCGGCAGGTAGCCGGCCCGTGTGGCTGTCGGAGGCGGCGGCCGACCTGTACAACGTCAAACCGGGCCAGCAGATAGCCCTGCCGCTGGCAGGCGGCTTGCACAAGTTCTTCATCGCCGGCATCTGGCGCGACTATGCGCGCTCTTCCGGCGCCATCCAGATGCCGCTGGACGACTACCGCGCGCTGACGGGCGACCTCGATGTCAGCGACGCCGCCCTGTGGCTGGCCAAGGACGCCACGGGCGACGAACTGCAACAGCGCCTGAAAGCCTTGCCCTTCGGCGCCAGCCTGGAAGTGTCGAACCCGTCGGCCATCCGCGCCCTGAGCCTGCAGATTTTCGACCGCAGCTTCGCCGTCACCTATCTGCTGGAAGCCATCGCCATCGTCATCGGCCTGTTCGGCGTGGCCGCCACGTTTTCCGCGCAAACCCTGGCGCGCGCCCGCGAATTCGGCATGCTGCGCCACGTGGGCGTGACGCGCGGGCAGATTTTATCCATCCTGGCGCTCGAAGGCGGCGCGCTGACGGCGCTGGGCATCGCCACCGGTTTCATCCTGGGCCTGCTGATCAGCTTTGTGCTCGTCTTCATCGTCAATCCGCAATCGTTCCACTGGACCATGCAGCTGCACTTGCCGTGGCCCTTGATCGCCACCGTGGCCGGCGCCCTGCTGACGGCGGCCGCCGCCACGGCGCTGATCGCGGGCAGACAAGCCTTGTCCGCTGGCCCCATCCGCGCCGTCAGGGAGGACTGGTAATGCGTCGTATTTTCATCTTGTCATTGGCGCTGGCGCTGCCTGCGCTGGCCGCGCCGCCTGCCTTTGCCCCCGTCACGCCGCTGCCGGCCGGCCAGACCCTGCGCCTGCCGCACGACTTCGGCGCCCATCCCGCATATAAAACGGAGTGGTGGTACGCCACGGGCTGGGTCAAAACCGCCGGCGGCGAGCAGCTGGGCTACCAGGTGACCTTCTTTCGCAGCGCCACGGCCACCGATACGGACAACCCCAGCGCGTTTGCGCCGAAACAGCTGATCATCGGCCATGCGGCCCTGTCCGACCCGAAGGTGGGCAAGCTGCTGCACGACGAGAAAAGCGCGCGCGAGGGGTTCGGCCTGGCCTACGCCAAGGTGGGCGACACGGACGTCAAACTCGACGACTGGCGCATGCAGCGGCAAACGGACGGCAGCTACCGGGTCAGCCTGGCCGCGCGCGAATTCAACCTGCAGCTGACCCTCGCGCCCACCCAGCCCGTGCTGCTGCAAGGCGTTGGCGGCTACTCGCGCAAGGGCGCGCGGCCCGCGCAATCGAGTTACTACTACAGCAAGCCGCAGCTGCGCACGACGGGCACCATCGCGCGCGCGGGCGGCAAGCCGGAAGCCGTGACGGGCGCCACCTGGCTCGATCACGAGTGGTCCAGCCAGGTGCTCGATGCGGACGCCAGCGGCTGGAACTGGATAGGCGCCAACCTCGACGACGGCGGCGCCCTGATGGCCTTCCAGATCCGCAGCAAGACAGGTGCTAAACTATGGGCGCACGCGACATGGCGCGACGCGTCCGGTAAGATGACGCAGTTCGCCCCTGGCGACGTCGATTTCACGCCCACGCAGCTGTGGCGTTCGCCCCGCACGCAGGCCGAATACCCGGTCGCCACCGAGATCCGCACGGGCGCGACGCGCTGGCAGATCAAGCCGCTGCAAGCGGACCAGGAACTCGATTCGCGCCGCTCGACGGGCGCCGTGTACTGGGAGGGCGCCGTGACGGTGGAGCGCGACGGCCAGCCCGTGGGCCGCGCCTACCTGGAAATGACGGGCTACGTCCAGCCGATGAAGTTATAAGCAATGCATAAAATGCCGGGGTCAGACCCGTCGGGACTGACCCCGGACAAGCAAAAAGTAAATCAAAGCGAAAAACAATGACAACCAGCACAGAAACAGGCAGTACCAGTACAGCAAGCACCGCATCGACTCCCGACACCGGCACCAGCCGCGAACTGAAAAAAGGCAGCCTGGCCGCCTTCAAGGGCTTGATGCCCTTTCTGACGCCGTACCGCAAGCAGTTCTTCCTGGCCGGTATCGCGCTGGTGGTGGCCGCCGCCTCGACCCTGGCCATTCCCGCCGCCTTCAAGCAGATGATCGACCTCGGTTTCGGCGGCGCGGCCGGCTCGAAGAGCATCCAGCACGTCGACCTGGTCTTCCTCGCCCTGTTCGGCGTCGCCTCCATCCTGGCGCTGGCCACGGCCGCGCGCTTTTACACGGTGTCGTGGCTGGGCGAGCGCGTCACGGCCGATATCCGCAGCGCCGTGTACCGCCACGTCGTCACGCAAAGCCCCGAATTCTTTGAAACCACGCAGACGGGCGAAGTCCTGTCGCGCATCACCACCGACACGACCCTGATACAGGCCGTCGTCGGCACCAGCATCTCCATGGCGCTGCGCAATGTGCTGCTGTTCCTGGGCGGCCTGGTGATGCTGTTCGTCACCAGCGCCAAGCTGGCGGGCATCATCATCGGCCTCTTGATACTCGTCGTCGTGCCCATCATCGTGTTTGGCCGCAAGGTGCGCAAGCTGTCGCGCGACTCGCAGGACCGCATCGCCGACGCATCGGCCATGGCCGGCGAAATCCTCAACGCCATGCCCACCGTGCAAGCGTTCACGCACGAGAAAATCGAATCGAAACGCTTTGGCGACTCCGTCGAAGGCGCCTTCATGACGGCCATGCGCCGTATCCGCGCCCGCGCCCTCTTGACCATGATCGCGATTTTGCTGGTCTTCGGCACCATCGTCTTCGTGCTGTGGCTGGGCGCGCGCGCCGTGCTGGAAGGCTCGATGACGGGCGGCGACCTGGGCCAGTTCATCCTGTACGCCTCCATCGTGGCCGGCGCCATCGGCGCCCTGTCCGAAGTCATGGGCGAAGCGCAGCGCGCCGCCGGCGCCACCGAACGCCTGCTGGAACTGATGGCCGTCAAGTCGGAAATCGCCTCGCCGGCCACGCCGCTGCCGCTGCCCGCACGCGCCGCCACCGGCGCCGCCTTGACATTGGACAATGTCATGTTCTCCTACCCGTCGCGTCCGGACACCCACGCGCTGGATCACGTCAGCCTCGACATCCGCGCCGGCGAAACGGTGGCCGTCGTCGGCCCTTCCGGCGCCGGCAAGACCACCCTGTTCCAGCTGTTCCTGCGCTTCTATGACCCGCAAAGCGGCAGCATCCGCCTCGATGGCGTGGATATCAAGCAGCTGGACTTGCACACCCTGCGCGACGCCATCGGCATCGTGCCGCAGGATACCGTGATTTTCTCGGCCGACGCCATGGAAAACATCCGCTACGGCCGCGCCGGCGCCAGCGACGAGGAAGTGATCGCCGCGGCGAAAATGGCGGCCGCCCACGAATTCATCGAGCGCCTGCCGAACGGCTACAAATCCTTCCTCGGCGAACGGGGCGTGCGCCTGTCCGGCGGCCAGCGCCAGCGCATCGCCATCGCCCGCGCCCTGCTGAAAAACCCGCCGCTGCTGCTGCTCGATGAAGCCACCAGCGCGCTGGACGCGGAATCGGAACGCCTGGTGCAAAAAGCGCTGGAAGCGGCCATGGTAGGCCGCACCACGGTCATCATCGCCCACCGTCTGGCCACCGTGCAGCGCGCCGACCGCATCATCGTCATGGAAGACGGCAAGATCGTCGAGACAGGCACGCATGCGTCGCTGGTCGCAATGAAAGGCATCTATGCGAACCTTGCCGCACTGCAATTTCACAACGTACAGATCAACTAAGCAAAAACAGCCATGAACGCACTTTTCCACGCCAACCTGGGCATCACCGATTTCTGGACCTTTTTATTGGGGACCATCTTCATCGTCATCCTGCCCGGTCCCAATTCCATGTATGTGCTGTCGGTCGCCGCCCAGCGCGGCGTGCGTCCCGCCTACCAGGGCGCCTTCGGTATCTTCGCCGGCGACCTGATACTGATGGTGCTGTCGGCCTGCGGCGTGGCGTCCCTGCTGAAAGCCAGCCCGGCCCTGTTCTACGTGGTGAAATACATCGGCGCGGCCTACCTGGGCTGGATCGGCCTGCAGATGCTGATCGGCTGCTGGCGCAAGCTGCGCGCGCCGGCACCGGCCGAAGGCGAAGCGGCGGCCGTCCCTACCCCCGTCAAGGAAAGCGACCCATTCCGCAAGGCGCTGATCATCAGCCTGATGAACCCGAAGGCCATTTTGTTCTTCATTTCCTTCTTCATCCAGTTCGTCGACCCGGCCTTCCCGAATCCCGTGCTGTCCTTCATCGGCCTGGGCCTGATCTGCCAGGTGATCAGCTTTACCTACCTGACGGCCATCATTTTTGTCGGCGCGCGCCTGGCCGAGACCTTCCGCCGCCGTCGCCGCCTGTCGGCCGGCATGGGCGGCGGCGTGGGCGCCATGTTCATCGGCTTCGGCGCGAAACTGGCCACGGCCACCCTGTAAGGAAACCACCGTGAACGAGCTTGAGCTGCGCCAGCGCTGCCACACCGTCCTGCCGGGCCACCGCCAGCCCGCCCCAAGCGCCACCTTCGCCGCCATGGCCGCCTGGTGCGACGCCAACGATGTGGCGCACGATACCTATGGCGAAGGCGCGCTGATCGAACAGTTCGAGAACAAGATCGCCGGCCTGCTCGGTTTCGAGGCGGCCGTGTTCTGCATCACGGGCACCATGACGCAGGTCACGGCCCTGCGCCTGGCGTGCCAGGACCGGGGCTCGCGCCTGGTGGCGCTGCACCCGACCTCGCACATCCTGCGCCACGAGCGGGGCAACCATGAATTGCTCGATCACTTCAAGGGTTTGATGATCGGCGACCCGCACCGCCCGTGGACGGTGGACGAGTTGCGCGCCGTGCCCGATCATCTGGGCGCCGCGCAGCTGGAACTGCCGATGCGCGAAATCGGCGGCCAGTGCCCTTCCTGGGAAGACTTGAGCCAGATCAAGCAGCACAGCCGCGAGCACAATATTCACCTGCACATGGATGGCGCGCGCCTGTGGGAGGCGCAAGCGGGTTTTGGCCAGCCCCTGCCCGCCATCTGCGATGGTTTTGACTCCGTCTACGTGTCGCTGTACAAGGGCATCGGCGGCCTCGGTGGCGCCATGCTGGCCGGCAGCCGCCCGTTCGTCGAGCGGGCGCGCGAGTGGTTCCGCCGCCAGGGCGGCAATATCGTGCACCGCACGCCGTACGTGGTGGCCGCCGCCATGCAGTTCGACGCGCGCATCGCCGCCATGCCGCGGTATTTTGCGCGCACGCAGTGGCTGTACGCGCTGCTGCGCGACTTCCCGGCCATTGCCGTCAATCCCGCCAGTCCGCAAGCGAACATGCTGCACCTGCACTTGCCCGTCTCGCGCGAACGGGCCATCGCCATCCGCAACCAGGTGGCCGCCGACCACGGCATCTGGCTGTTCAGCCGCGCCAGCCACGCAGCCCTCCCCGGGCACAGCGTGGTGGAATGGTATGTGGGAGACCAGTTGCTGGAACTGCCCGACGACAGCGTGCGGCTGGCCTTGACTCTGCTGGACCAGGCCATGCGCGCCAGGGATTAATTGACAATCGTGACACCAAAAAAAAAAGCGCCCGAAGGCGCTTTTTTTCTTTCATGGCGGCCGGGTTGGCCGCCACTACCTGCTTAGAACTTGTAGTTATAAGCGAGACCGATCAACTGCATGCGGGTCTTGAACAGGCCCTTGGTGGTTTCACCGTTGCCGGTGCAGCCAGTTTTGACAGGCGAGCAGTCATTCGTGTAGTTGACACTGGCGTCCTTGAAGTCGATATAGCTGTACGCCAGGTCGATCGAGGAATTGGCGTTCAGCTTCCAGTTCGCGCCGATCGAGTACTGCATGCGGTCGCTGTCCGGCAAGGCCGGGTGGCGCAGTTCGGCACTGCGTACTGGCGCCTGGTCGTGGGCGATACCGGCGCGCAGCAGCAGGTTTTCGCTGTACTTGTAGTTGGTGCCCAGCGAGACGCGATAGGTGTCTTTCCAGTTCTGGCGGATGCGCTCGGCGCCTTCGGCCGTCGGCGGGAACTGGATGTCCAGGTTCTGCAGGCGCGAAGTGCGGGTCCAGGTGACGTCGCCCATCAAGGCCCAACGATCATCCATCTGGTGGAAGGCATTGATCGACAGGGTTTCCGGCGTGCGCAGTTCCACCAGCGCCTCGGAATTGACCTTGTTCGAGGCCTTGGCGATGAAGCCGTTCACGGCAGGATTGCTCGTCACTTGCGAGAAGTCCCAGATGGTGCTGCCTTTGAGCTTGTGCGAAATCGACGAGCGGTAGGCGATACCGAAGCGCGTGCCTTCGTTCAGCTGGTACAGATAGCCGAGATTGAAGCCAAAGCCCCAGTCATGACCATCCATCGACGCGTGGCCATCCTTGATCTGGCCCTGCAACGCCGCGCCCGCAGCTTGCGCGGCGGCCAGGCCCTGGGTCTTGGCGATATTGGCCAGGAAAGCCTGCGATGCGCTAGGCGCGAACTTGCCCAGGAAGGCAACCGAACCCGGCACGTCCACGCCCTGGCCCAGTTCCGCCTTCATGTATTCAGCCGTGATGCCGAAACCGAACGAGTGGTGCTGGTCCAGCTTGAACGACACAGAAGGATTCAGGGCGATGGCTTCGAGCTTGATATTGGTGATCGCGTAGCGGCCATACCAGTCATTGCCGTAGTCGAGCTTGGCGCCATACGGCACGAACAGGCCGGCACCGACGGTCCACTGGTCATTGATTTTCTTGCTGGCGTACAGCGCAGGCGCGAATACGGCGTCCGGCGCATAGTCCTTGGTGGCCGCGTACGGCGTGCGATTACCAGGGAAGAAAGGCTTCGAACCCGCATCCGTGTAGGTCGAATGCGGCACCACCAGGGTGCCGCCGCCAACGAATTGCGTGCCTTCCAGGCGCGACAGGCCGGCCGGGTTGTAGAAAATGGTCGATGCGTCGGCCGCTTCGGCGCCGCTGGCATCGGCCGTGCCCTGGGCGGAAACGCTTTGCGAGCCAAAACGGTAGCCCGATGCTTGTGCGGTGGAGGAAATGCCGGCGAATGCGGCAACGATCAGGAGGGGCAGATATTTATGTTTCAAGTTGGTCTCTCTTTATTATATGAAATTGTCTTCGGCACACTATCGCGGGCATATCCAGCTGCCCCGTCTTGCACTTTTCTTGCCGCCGTGAACTCCAATTCACTGACGGCATGAGCGAAGCATATAATATTTTTTAGAAAAAAGCGAACGTTCGCTCTTTTTATGAAACGGCGTTGTTTTTCTTGCGCATACGACCTTCTACAGTGCCAATGCAGAGGCTGGAAGCGGTATCAGAAAGCGCTGATGCATCAGCGACAGCATCTGTTCCGCCGGCACGGGGCGCGAGATGAAATAGCCCTGCACCTCATTGCATTGCAGGGTGCGCAGGATGTCGAGCTGCTCGCGCGTCTCCACCCCTTCGGCCACCACGCTCATGCCCAGCGCATGCGCCATCGACAGGATGGCGCGCACGAACACTTCGCCCTGCTCCGAGCGGCCCAGCTCCATGGTGAAGGCGCGGTCGATCTTCAAGCCATCCATGGCGAACTTCTGCAGCTGCGACAGCGAGGAATAGCCGGTGCCGAAATCGTCGACCAGCAGGCGCACGCCCAGCGCGCGGATGGCGGACAGCTGCTCCACGGCGCGGTTCTGTTCATCCATCATGGCCGATTCCGTGATTTCCACCTCGATCAGGCGCGCATCAATGCGGTGGCGCGTCAGCGCGGACGCCAGCACCTGGTGCACGTCGCCGCGGCCGAACTGGCGCGCCGAGACGTTGATGGAGACTGGCACCAGTTCCAGTCCGCTGGCTTGCCAGCGCGCCATCTGCAGGCACACCTTTTCGATGACGACTTCGCCCAGCTGGGAAATCAGGCCGCTGCTCTCGGCCACGGGAATGAATTCCAGCGGCGGCACCATGCCGTGCTGCGGATGGTGCCAGCGCACCAGCGCCTCCATGCTGCACAGCTGCCCGCTCATGGCGTCGACCCTCGGCTGGTAGACGACGAGGAACTGATCCTGCTCCAGCGCCGCCACCAGGCTTTGTTCCAGTTCGCGGCGGTTGCGGATGGTTTCGAACAATTCCGGCTGGAAAAAGCGATGATGGCCCTTGCCCGCCACTTTCACGGCATACATGGCGATGTCGGCGTTCTTCAGCAGCACTTCCGTCTCGGCGCCATCGCGCGGATACAGGCTGATGCCGATCGAGGCGCCCATCTTGTGGCGTTCGCTGCCCAGGTAAAACGGTTCGTCGAAGGCGATGGCGATGCGCTGCGCCACCTGCTCGGCGCGGCTGTCGTCCTCCACCGGGTCGAGCACGACGACGAATTCGTCGCCGCCCAGGCGCACCACGTGGTCGCCCGGCCGCAGCACGGCCTTCAGGCGCAGGGAGGCGGCGCGCAGCACCTTGTCGCCCTCCGCGTGGCCCTGCGTGTCGTTGATATCCTTGAAGCCGTCCAGGTCGATGAACAGCAGCGCCAGCATGTGCCGCGCGATGGCGGCGCGGCCCAGGGCGCCGGGCAGGAATTGCTGCAGCCAGTAGCGGTTGGGCAAGCCCGTCAAGCCGTCCTCATTGGCCAGGCGGCGCAAGTCGCGCTCGTGCTCCTTGGCCGTGCTGATGTCTTGCAGGGTGACGGCCAGGCGGTCGCCGCTGCGCACCAGGCGCCGGCGTATCCAGCGCAGCTTGAAGGGGTTGCCTTCCGGCAACTCGATCTCTTCCTCGGAAAAGCCGGAGACCATGGCGGCCCGGTAATTATGGATCAAGTCGCGAAAATACGGCTCGTGGGCGCGCGACTGCAGGCGCATGCCCAGCAACTGTTCGCGGCGCACGCCGAAGTAGCCGGCGCCCGGCTCGTTGCAGTCGACGATCTCGAAGTCGAGGATGCTGCCATCCGCGCCGCGCAGGGCGGCGATGATATAAAAGCCGTCGCTCGTGCCTTCGGTGGCCATGCGGTAGGCGTTGCGCACGCCTTCGGACTGGTGGTGGCGCCACGCCAGGCGCAGCGACAGCACGGTGGCGACGGCGGCAAAGGCCAGCAGCAGCACGGTGACGGCCAGGGCGATGCCGATATAAATGGTGCGCGTTTCCTCGTAGGGGTGCAGCATTTCGCCGTCCGACAGTCCGACCACGGTCGTAAACGGATAGGCTTTCAGCGCCTGCCAGCCCACATAGCGATTTTGCTTGTCGGAAAAAGCTATCCTGCCGCCCGAATGCAGGGCGCCGCTTTCCGTTTCCAGGAAGCTGGTGTCGAGAAACGGCGTGCCCTGGCCGCTCTGCGTCGGCAGCACGCGCGAACCCAGGCGCGTGCTGAACAGCTCGCCCTCTTCGCCCACCATGGCCGACATGCCGAACTTGCCAAAATTGACACTGTTATAGAATTCGGAAAAATAGCTGGAATGGATGGAGATCAGCAGCACGCCGTCGAAATTGCCATCCTCGTCTTCCAGCCGGCGCGTGAAGTGCACGAGGCTTTCGCCGGCGCCTGGCGCTGACGGGGCCGCCTCGCTGGCCCTCCCCAGCGCGATGCGCAGCGCGCTGGAATTGCTGCGCCAGTGGCGCAACAGGAAATCGCTGCGCTCGTTGACGCGCAGGCGCTGCAGCGGCGCCGTGGCCGTCACGGGATGGCCCTTGCGGTCGAGGATGGCGACGATGGCAAATTGCGGCAAGGCATACATGCCCTGCGTTTTCAATTGATCGAGGCGCAGCTGGCCGCGCGAGTTTTCCCATTCATACTTGAGCTGCAAGGTCAGCTGGTCCATCTGCTCCAGGGTGCGCAGCAGGTACTGGCCATATGCTTTCGACAAGGAAGACACGCTGTCGAGCGCCTGCTGCTGCGCCACCTTCTTTTCCGCTTCCAGCTGCAGCAAGGTGGCCGTCCACAATACCGCGCACAGGATCAGGCCCAGCAAGGGCCAGGCGAGGATCAGGCGCAGGTTAGCCTTGAGAAAATCGGCCCTGCTCATCTCCACCACGGCGGCGTTATTATTATTTACAAATTGTCGCAAGAACATGGTGCAGCATCTGCCGTTTCTATGTATTTCTTCAAGGACACACAAATTACCACAGAGTCATGTTTGCAGGTAAGACGGCAGCGTAATTATGTGCGTAGGCCGCGGCCCGCCTGTCGCGCCTGCGTTACAATCACCATCCTTACCGTTGGAGAAATACATGCAGCAATATCAAGATTTGATCAAGACCGTGCTCGAAACGGGCAGCTGGCAAGACAACCGCACGGGCATCCGCACCCTGAGCGTGCCGGGCGCCATGATGCGTTTCGACTTGGCCAACGGCAACTTCCCTGCCGTGACAACCAAGAAACTGGCTTTCAAATCCGTGATCGGCGAACTGTGCGCCTTCCTGCGCGCCTCGCGCAACGCGGCCGAGTTCCGCGCCCTGGGCTGCAAGGTCTGGGACCAGAACGCCAATGAAAACGCGCAATGGCTGGCCAACCCCTACCGCGAAGGCGAGGATGACCTGGGCCCCGTGTACGGCGTGCAATGGCGCCAATGGCCCGCATATAAGCTGCTCGACGCCGACCAGCCCGCACAGATCGCCGATGCGCAAGCGAACGGCTTTAGCTTGGTCGCCCCCATCGTCGAGAACGGCGTGCAAAAAGTGCTGCTGTACAAGGCCGTCGACCAGTTGCGCGAATGCCTGGACACCATCATGAGCAACCCGGGCAGCCGCCGCATCCTGTTCCACGGCTGGAACCCGGCCGTACTGGACGCTGTTGCCCTGCCCGCCTGCCATTTGCTGTACCAGTTCATCCCGAACGCCAGCACGCGCGAAATTTCGCTGTGTTTATATGTACGCAGCAACGATATCGGCCTGGGCACGCCCTTCAACATCGCCGAAGGCGCCGCCCTGCTGCACCTGGTGGCGCGCCTGACGGGCTACACGCCGCGCTGGTTCACCTACTTCATCGGCGACGCACACATCTATGAAAATCACCTCGACATGGTGGAAGAACAATTGAAGCGCACGCCGTTCCCGGCGCCCCGTTTCGTCATTTCCGAGCGCGTGCCCGACTACGCGAAGACGGGCAAGTACGAGCCGGAATGGCTGGAAAAGATCGAGCCGTCGGATTTCTCGCTGGAAGGCTATGAACACCATGCGCCCATCAAGGCGGCGATGGCCGTCTGATGGCGGTCACACCGCTGGCAGCCCTGCACCGCAAGCTGTTTGACGAAACGGATGGCAGCAAGTTCGCCAGGCTGAAAGAGCGGCTGCTGAAAAAGCATGCCGCGGACGACAGGCTGGCCGTGCTCGACATCCTGACGGCGTATGCGCGCGATGGACAACTGCTGCACTGGCGCACCTTTTTGATGACGGATATCGTGCATCTGGTGGAAGGCAGTCAACATGCGGCCTTTTTCGCATGGGCACTGGAGCAGCCCGCACTGGCGTACTGGGGCGTCGATGGCTTGCTGAAAAGTATAGGCGTGGACGCGTATGCGCCCCTGGTGGCGCTGGCAGCGTCCGGCGCCACCAGGCTGGAAGTGCGCGCCAAGGCGATCAAGAGCCTGGCCGTGTTCAGCCGCCAGCCGTTTGACCAGGACTTGCCGTCCGATCCCGGCCACTGGAAGGCAGAGCAGCTGCGACTAAGCGCCGTGCTGGACTGGCAAGCGGACGGCTACCCTGACGGTGCAGGCTACAAGGCGCCCGCCAAGCATGAGACGCTGGCCAAGCCGCGGTCGCGCCTGCAAGTAGCAGCCGCCTTCCTGGAGCGGAAACTGGCGCTGCGGCGCCAGCGCGAGCAAGACCTGGCGCAACCGTCGAACTGGCTGACCATGGCCAGCGCCAAGGACATGGCCGAGATCGACGCGCAATGGGTCTTGCCGGAAATCTACCGCCATTTCCTGGAATGCTATTCGCCGCTGCGCGTGCATGTCGACGGCAAGCGCTTCCCGCAGGGCCTGCATCTGTACGGCGCGGCGGAGCTGGTGAAGGCCCAGCACGGCTACGCCGTCCATGCCGTGCATCATCACAACATCGCGAGCTGGCAGTCGAAGCTCGTGGTGATTGCCGATGCGGGCGGCGACCCGTACTGCGTGCACCTGGAAGAAAGAAGCATCGACGGCGACTTGCCCGTGTACCGCGCCAGACATGGCGCAGGCGAATGGCGCTTCGAGCTCCATATGGACGATTTCATCGACTTCCTGCACGAAATCGCGGGGGCGGCCTAGCCTGCTTCGCCGCCCGGTCCGCCGGGACCGGGACCGGATCCGGGTCCGCCTGGCCCCCGTCCGCCCGGCGGACCGAAGCGCGGCTCCCGTTCGCCCTCCTTCGCCGCCGACGTGGCGCCGCCCAGCCGATACGACAAGCCCACATAAATCATGCGGCCGTCAAAGCGGCGCGTGCTCGTCTCGCGCAGCGAGGCGCTGTTGATGACGGTTTCCATCTTGTTGCTGCTGAACACATCGGTCACATTCATGACCAGGCTCAATTGCGGCGTCACCGTGTGGCGTAAACTGAGGTTCAGCGTGTTGTTCGGCGAGCGGTAGCCCTGTCCCGACAGCATCTTGCCCTGCATTTGCAGGGCCAGTTGCAGCTGGTTATCCGCATTGATCTGGTAATTGAGGCGCGCGCGGCCGCTCAGTGCGTTGGCCGTGCGCGTGCTGCGGTTGCCCAGGTCGTCGGAACTCGTCTGCTGGCTGCGCGCCAGGTTGCCGCTCGTGTTCAGGGTCAGGGACGGCGTCAGCTTGCCGCTGACGCTGAATTCCAGGCCGCTCGAATGGCTGCCTTCGCCGTTTTCCCGCGTGGTCAGCAGCACATTGTCGCTAATAAAATAGCGGTAATCGACGATGGCGTCCGTGTCGCGCCGGTGGTAGGCGCGCAAGCTGCTTTCCAGGCCCGCGATCTTCGTTTCATAGCCGATTTCGAAGGAATCCGTCTGCGTCGGTTTCAGCTTCGGGTTGCCGGCCGACACATTGAACTCGTCGCGGTAGACCACGTAGGGGTTCAAATCGCCCGCATTCGGGCGGCGGATGCGGTGCGCGTAGCTGAAGCGCAAATTGCTCTCGTCGCTGACTTTATAGGTGGCGAACAGGCTGGGAATATAGTTGACGTAATTGTTGCCAGCCTCAACGCCACTGGTGATCTGGCGCACGTTCAAGTCCGTGTACTCGGCGCGCAAGCCGGCCAGGGCGCCCCAGCGTTCGCTCAGGCGCATCTGGTAAGAGCCGTACAGCGCGATGGTGCGCTCGTCGAGCTCGAAACGGTTGCTGCGCATGGGATTGACGGTCTCGGCCAGGCTGGCCGGATTGATATCCGTATATAAAGTGTCGAAACTGCTCTTGTTGTCGGCCACCTTGTAGCCCAGCTTGGCCGTGCCGCCCGCCAGTGGACGCTCGTAGTCGCCGCTGAAGTCGACGATGCGGTTGCCCGTCTCGCTGTGCTGGCGCGCGCGGCTGTCGAACGCGTTGACAGGCGCGATCGCATAGGCATTCGCGTAATCGCTGTCGCTCTCGTTGGTCGACGAGGACACGCGCAAGTCGATTTTCAGGGTTTCGCCAGGCAACTCGCCCTTGTGGTCGTAACGCCCGCCCCAGCTGTAGTTGCGGCTGTCGCCATTGCGCACGGTGCTGCGCACATAGTCGCCGATGGTGTTGCCCGTGCTGTCGCCGTTGATATACCGGTCGAGCGAGCGCTGGTCGTTGCTGCGCCCGTTGTACGACACGCTGGCGGCCAGGGTATCGTTGGCATTCAGGTTGTAATTGACGGTGCCGTGCAAGCCCAGCGAATCGTTCAAGCCATTGTTGGTGGAGCTCTGGCTGCTGGGGGCGAAGGCGCCCGTGCCGCGGTCCAGGCGTTCACGGCTGACCTCGCCCACGGAATTGCGGCCGTCATGGCGCACATTGATGCCGCCCTGGTAGCCCCACGGCCCTTCATTGTAGGTGCCGGAGACGGAGCTGTTGTAGCGCCCGGCGATGCCCGCATTCGCGTTGACGGTGGCAAAGCCGCCCGGCTTGCGGTTGCGCCGCATCACCAGGTTCAGGATCGGGCCGCCACCGGCTTCGTTGCCGAACTGGGCGCCGGGATTGTTGATCACTTCCACGGATTCGATATCGTCGGCCGCCATGGCGTTCAACGTGGCGCCGCGCGAATCGCCCTGCAGCATGGCCGACGGTTTGCCATCGATCAATATCTGCACATTGCTGCTGCCGCGCAAGGACACGGAACCGTCGGGGTCGACGGCCACCGAAGGCACATTGTTCAAGGCATCGGCCGCCGTGCCGTTGGTGCTGCCCACGTCGGACTTGACGTCGTAAACTTGCCGGTCGATGCGGCCCGTGGGACGTTCGGCCGTCACGCTGACGGTAGCGGGAGCATCGACGGCGGTCGCCTTGGCCGGTGCGGGCTTGACGACGGTATCGCCGGTGACGGTTTGCGCCTGGACAGCGGCGCCGGACACGAGCAGGCTGCCGCCCGCCAGACAGTGAAAGAGGATTTTATGCATTTGCTTAAAAAATAATCGAGACGCTACGGATGAGGCACTACGCCGCAGCGTGAGAGCACATTCTCAAAGCATGCCACGATTGCAAGGAGCAAAGCAAATGCGAACCATTGTTATTTACTTCAATTTACAAATCTCTCGCACTTGTGGTCGCATAGCCTCATCCGATGACCTTTGCGCCACCTTTGCGCTACCTCAGCAAGCCCTTGCCGCGCGCCAGTTTCAGCCAGCCCGGATATTCCGTCATCAATAAGTCATACAGTTCCGCATCGCTGTGCTCGTCGGGCGAGCTGACGGAAAAGTAATTGGCATTGTCGACCAGGCGGCCCTGCAATTCGTCGAGCTTTTCCAGGAAGGGGAAGTCGGAATCGGCAAAGGCGGCGAGGAACTTGCTTTTCGATTTGCGCCCCTTGCCGATGCCCATGAATTGCCAGAAGATCGGTTCATGGCTGGCCCAGCGCAATTGTTTCTCCGTCGTCGCCTGGTCGCTGGTGCCGCCATCTGTGACGAACATCACGTACACGGGCAATTCCGCGGCGACGGGCCGCGTGCGCTCGCCGCCGGCGCCATCGGGGAAATAAAATGCGCGTATCGCCTGCATGGCGGCGCCATAGCGCGTATCGCCTTCCAGCGGATGGCGCTGTATGGCCTGGCCCACGTAGGTATTGCAGTTGCTCAAGGCCATGGGCGCCGGATGGTGGACATTCTTGCCGAACAGGAAAACATCGATTTCGCCATCGTCGTCGAACTTGCAACCCAGGGCCAGGATGCGTTCGGCAAAGCGCTGCACCAGCCCTTCTTTATATAGTCGGCCCATGGAGCCGGAAATATCCAGGCACAGACACACCTTGGCGCGGTGGTCAAGCAAACCCACTTTCTGCAGCGACACGCCCGCCTGCTTGACGAGGCTGACCAGTTGCGGCGCTTCCCGTTCAACCCGTTTTTCCAGGTTGATCTTTGCCTGCATGACGGCCGAAACCGCCGCAGGGGCAGCAGAAGCAGCCTGGTCGACTTCGCCGCCGAAGTGGCGCACCAGCGCATCGAGTCCGCCATTGAAGCCCTGCCCCACGGCCATGCAGCGCCAGCCGCCATCCTTGCGGTAGATTTCCGCCAGCATGACGGCTTTTTCCTGCGCGAAATCACTACCCGCGAAAGCGAAGCGGGCCAGCTCGCGTCCGCCCGCCTGCAGGCGCACGTGGCCGGCTTGCAGCTGCGACATCACGCCGCCGCCATCGATGGACGCCGTCACGACGAGGCGGTCTATGCCGGCCGGCAAGCGCGCCAGCTGCAAGGCAAACTCGGCCATGTCGCCGCCGCTGCCGGCCCGCGCTTCCACGCCGCCGCACGGCGTGCGCGGCTGGTTGAAAAAGGTCATGTAGCGCTCGTCGGCCAGTTTGCCGTTGGCGTCGAGGCCGAAACAGGCCACGTCGAGCGCCAGCCCCTGCGCAGCGACGCCCACCTGCAGCACGCCGTCGGGAACGAGATTGGCCAGCGGCAAGCGCTGTCCCTTGGACAAGGTTTCCATCAGTGCCTCCTAGGCGATATAGCGGCGCGGATTGTCCGCGTTGAAATCATCTTCGTCTTCCTTGTCCTCGCCCTTGAAGACGACGGGACCGTTGAAGGCCAGTTGCAAGTTCTCGCCCTGCCAGCTCAGCCACGGCGTCGCTTCGCTGCCCGGTTCCGACGTCTTGCCGGACGGTTCGAGGATGATGCTGTCGGGCGTGATGCGCGCCATGCCGATCACATAGGTGTAGACGGAATCGTCCTCGGCCGCCTTGGACAGGCGGAAGTCGAACGCGCACTCGACGATCTGCTCGCCATATTGCATGACCATCTTCGGCCGCATGGAAGCGACCGACACGGCGCCATTGGCCAGCGCCG
Organism: Janthinobacterium sp. SUN033; assembly: GCF_030397595.1. Classification (NCBI taxonomy): domain Bacteria; kingdom Pseudomonadati; phylum Pseudomonadota; class Betaproteobacteria; order Burkholderiales; family Oxalobacteraceae; genus Janthinobacterium; species Janthinobacterium sp. SUN033. The sequence goes on along the minus strand of NZ_JAPQNV010000001.1, from coordinate 673,218 downwards.
AATACACGCTGAAGACGAGGCCCACCGTGCCGCCGTACTGTTGCGCCAGCGCGGGATTGACTTCCACCGTTTCCGTGGCCGGTTCCTTGCCCGATGCGCCCGCCACGTCGCCCAGGTGGCGCACATACGGCATGACGTCGAAGCTGCCCGGCGTATCGGGCGCCTGGATGAAGCGCATCTGGCCGTTCGGCAAGAGGATGCCGACTCTTAAATCGAGGTCGTCATTATCGTCGTCGCCATCGCCGTTATCGACCCAACTGGCCTTGACGGTGAGCTTGCCCGGCGCGCCCGCGCCCTTTTGCAGCGACACCTTGTGCGTCTGGCCCGCCTTGGTCAGCGAGATTTTCGACAGGGAAATTTTTGGCGGCGGCGCCGGCTCCGCTGCCGCCTGCGCCACTTCGCCGCCGAAATGGGCAACCAGAGCGTCCAGGCCGCCATTGAAACCCTGGCCCACGGCCATGAAGCGCCAGCCGCCGTCCTTGCGGTAGAACTCGCCCAGCATGACGGCTTTTTCTTGCGCAAAATCAGATCCCGCATACGTGTAGCGGGCCAGCTCGCGCCCGCCGTCCTGCAAGCGCAGGTAGCCGCTGCCCAGCTGCGCCATGGTGGCCGCGCCATCGATGGCGGCCGTGACGACGAGGCGCTCGATGGTGGCAGGCAAGCGGTCCAGCTGATAGCTGAAACCGGCCGCATCGCCGGACGGCGCCGCCGCTTCCACGCCGCCGCACGGCGTGCGCGGCTGGTTAAAGAAAGTCATGTAGCGGTCATCGGACAGCTTGCCGTTGGCGTCGAGGCCGAAACAGGCAAAGTCCAGCGGCACGCCAGCGCTGGCGAGTCCCAGTTGCACGACGTTGCCCGTGACGAGGCCGGACAGCGCCAGGCGCTGCCCCTTGATCAGGTTTTCCATGCAATTATTTATTCAGGTGTGGGAGCTTCGGACAACGGCTCAAGGCAAGGCGCGTCGTCCAAAGACAGTACGAATGTACAGTCAGTCCATGGCGGCGCAACGCCGCCATGGACTGCCGTTTTGGGTTCTATACAAAGCTAAAAGAGCTTCGGACAACGGTTCAGGGCAAGGCGCGTCACCGAAGACAGTACGAATAGTACGGCGAGGTGACGCAACGCCGCCATGGGCCGTTTTCCGGAGCTCTTAGGCGTTGATGCCGAACGAGCGTGCCAGTGGTCCCAGGCCGCCCTTGAAACCCTGGCCGATGGCCTTGAATTTCCATTCGCTGCCGGCGCGGTAGATTTCGCCGAAGATCATGGCCGCTTCCGTCGAGCCGTCTTCCGACAGGTCGTAGCGGGCGATTTCCGCGCCGTTGTCGCCGTTCAGGCAGCGGATGTAGGCCTTGCCCACCATGCCGAAGTTCTGCTTGCGGTTTTCCGCGTCGTGGATCGTGACGGCGATGGCGATCTTGTCGATGTCGGCGGGCACGCTGGCCAGGTCGACGGCCACTTTCTCGTCGTCGCCGTCGCCGCCGCCGGTCGTGTTGTCTCCCGCGTGGACGATGGAGCCGTCAGCCGACTTCAGGTTGTTATAAAAAATGAAATCGGCATCGGAACGGGCCTTGCCATCCGTTTTCAGCAGGAAAGCGCTGCCGTCCAGGTCAAAAGCGGCGCCATCGGTGGCGCGCGGGTCCCAGCCCAGGCCAATCACGATTTTCTTCAAGCCGGGAGCTTCCTTGCTCAGGTTGACATTGCCGCCTTTTTGCAAACTGATCGCCATGGTAATTCCTCTTTAATGTAGGGGTTGCATTCGGTGTTTCAGGTCACGTCGCCGGCACGCCGGCTTGATGAGCCATGAGCCTACCATAAAGTTCCGGCTTGCCAGCCGCGCACTATTGAAAATAATGCCATACGGAAAAATCGTGCCGCTGTCCCCATGCGCAAAATGACGGATAATGCCGCTCGACAAAAATTTTTCACACTAGGTTTGTCCTTGATCAATATACGACTCGACTGCATTCCTGGCACCCTGTGCGACGCACGCCTGTGGTCGCGCCTGGCGCCTGCCCTGGGCGACGCCTTTGAGCTGCGGCACGTGCCCTTGCACCAGGCGCGCACGCGCCCGCAGATGCAGCAGATGATCGCCAGCCACAGCGCTCCGCAAGCCCATCTGGTGGGCTTTTCGCTGGGCGCCTACCTGGCGCTCGAACACGCGCTGGCGCACCCGCAGCGTGTGAAATCCCTCACTTTGATCGCCAATTCGGCCAAAGGTTTGCTGCCGGCGGAAATCGAAGCGCGCCAGCGCATCGTCGCCATGCTCGAGCGCAATGCCTATACGGGCATCACGCGCCAGCGCCTGCGCGAATTGCTGCACCCGTCGCACTTGCAGGACGGCGCCATCACGGGCCTGATCCGGCAGATGGGGCTGGACCTGGGCAAGGACGTGCTGCTGGCGCAATTTCTCACCACGATAGACCGTCCCGACCTGATGGCGCGCTTGCCGGAACTCGATTTCCCCGTGCTGATCGTGGGCGCCGAAGACGACAAGCTCGTCGATCCCGACGACCTGCGCGCCATGGCCGCCCGCCTGCCGCAAGCCACCTTGCACTTGCTGAAAGACAACACGGGCCACATGATCCCGCTGGAAGCACCGGGCGCGCTGGCGCATGCCATGCGTGCGCATCTGGAGGCTGCCGGCAATTTCAACGATAATGACGGGCATCGGGCCTCGCCCCCACCTTTTTCACAGAACCAATGAGCTTACTGACCATCATCGTCGCCACCGACCAGCAAGGCGGCATCGGCATCGACAACACCCTGCCGTGGAAATTGCCGGAAGACCTGGCGCATTTCAAGCGCTTGACGACGGGCCACCCCATCCTCATGGGCCGCAAGACCTTCGATTCCATCGGCCGCCCGCTGCCGAACCGCCGCAACATCGTCATCACGCGCAATCCGGACTGGCGCCATGAAGGCGTGGAAGCGGCGCCGTCGCTGGAAGCGGCCATCGCCCTGCTGGACGGCGCCGAAGGCTATGTCATCGGCGGCGCCGACATCTATAAACAGTCGCTGGCCCTGGCGCAGCGCCTGATCGTCACGGAAATCGGCCAGACCTTTGATTGCGACGCGTTTTTCCCCGCCGTGGATCATGCCGTGTGGCAAGAAACCGCGCGCGAAGCGCATGTTTCGGAGAAATCCGGCCTGCCTTACGCCTTTGTCACCTTGCAACGCAAAGCCTGATAAGGTTGATGTTGATTAACAGAATGTTGCTGTAATACCCCTGTCACACCGTTGCGTCACGCTAGCGCAAGCTTGTGGCGCTTTGGGGCGATATTTTTTTCCCGCAGAGGCCGCATTTCTGCGAGAATCCCGTTCTTATTTTTTTTATGCGGCTGCCGGGTTGCACTACCGCCTGACCGTCGCGCCCTAGTCCGCCCCTTCACATCTGTCAGGGGCGGCTTGCTTTTTTGGAGACATGCATGAAATTTCGTTTCCCCATCGTCATCATTGACGAGGATTTCCGTTCTGAAAATACGTCCGGCCTGGGCATTCGCGCCCTTGCCGCCGCAATGGAAAAAGAAGGCATGGAAGTGCTGGGCGTGACCAGCTACGGCGATTTGTCGCAATTTGCCCAGCAGCAATCGCGCGCGTCAGCCTTCGTGCTGTCGATCGACGATGAAGAATTCGGCGCCGGTTCCATCGAGGAAACCGATCACGCCTTGAAGTCGCTGCGCGCCTTCGTCGAGGAAATCCGCTACAAGAACGCCGACATTCCTATTTACCTGTACGGCGAAACGCGCACCTCGCGCCATATTCCCAACGATATCCTGCGCGAACTGCATGGTTTCATCCACATGTTCGAAGATACGCCGGAATTCGTCGCGCGCCACATCATCCGCGAAGCGAAATCCTACCTGGATGGCCTGTCGCCGCCGTTCTTCCGCGCGCTGGTGCACTACGCCAACGACGGTTCCTACTCGTGGCACTGCCCTGGCCACTCGGGCGGCGTGGCCTTCCTGAAGTCGCCGATCGGCCAGATGTTCCACCAGTTCTTCGGTGAAAACATGCTGCGCGCCGACGTCTGCAACGCCGTCGAGGAACTGGGCCAGCTGCTCGACCATACGGGTCCTGTCGCCGCGTCGGAACGCAATGCGGCGCGCATCTTCAATGCCGACCATTGCTATTTCGTCACCAACGGCACCTCGACCTCGAACAAGATGGTGTGGCATTCGACCGTGGCGCCAGGCGACATCGTCGTCGTCGACCGCAATTGCCACAAGTCAATCTTGCATTCGATCATCATGTGCGGCGCCATTCCCGTGTTCCTGATGCCGACGCGCAATCACCTGGGCATCATCGGCCCTATCCCGCTGCATGAATTCACGCCGGAAAGCATTGCCCGCAAGATCGAGGCGAATCCGTTCGCGCGCGAAGCGAAAAACAAGAAGCCGCGCATCCTGACCATCACGCAATCGACCTACGATGGCGTGATCTACAACGTGGAAACCCTGCGCGAAATGCTGGACGGCAAGATCGACACCCTGCACTTCGATGAAGCGTGGCTGCCGCACGCCACCTTCCACGATTTCTACAAGAATATGCACGCCATCGGCAAGGACCGTCCGCGCGCCAAGGAATCGATGATCTTCTCGACCCAGTCCACGCACAAATTGCTGGCCGGCCTGTCGCAGGCCTCGCAAATCCTCGTGCGCGAATCGGACACGGTCAAGCTGGACCAGGACGCCTTCAACGAGGCTTACCTGATGCACACCTCGACCTCGCCGCAGTATTCCATCATCGCCTCGTGCGACGTGGCCGCGGCCATGATGGAAGCGCCGGGCGGCACGGCCCTGGTGGAAGAATCGATCATGGAAGCGCTCGATTTCCGCCGCGCCATGAAGAAGATCGACCAGGAATGGGGCCAGGACTGGTGGTTCCAGGTGTGGGGTCCGGCCAGCTTCAACGACGAAGGCATGGGCCAGCAGGAAGACTGGATGATACGCGCCGAAGATGACTGGCACGGTTTCGGCGACCTCGCTCCCGGCTTCAACATGCTCGACCCGATCAAGGCGACCATCGTCAACCCGGGCCTGTCGCTGGACGGCCAGTTCGGCGACACGGGCATCCCCGCGTCCATCGTCACCAAGTACCTGGCCGAGCACGGCGTCATCATTGAAAAATGCGGCCTGTACTCGTTCTTCATCATGTTTACCATCGGCATCACCAAGGGCCGCTGGAATACCCTGTTGACGGCCTTGCAACAATTCAAGGACGACTACGACAAGAACCAGCCGATGTGGCGCATCCTGCCGGAATTTGCGGCGGCCAACCCACGCTACGAAAAAATGGGCTTGCGCGACCTGTGCCAGCAGATCCACGATTTCTACAAGGCTTACGATGTGGCCCGTCTGACGACGGAAATGTATCTGTCGGACATGATCCCGGCCATGAAGCCGTCGGACGCGTTCGCCAAGATGGCGCACCGCGAAATCGAACGCGTGGCCATCGACGAACTGGAAGGCCGCATCACGTCCATCTTGCTGACGCCGTACCCGCCGGGCATTCCGCTGCTGATCCCGGGCGAGCGCTTCAACAAGACCATCGTCGACTACCTGCGCTTCGCACGCGACTTCAACGAGCGCTTCCCCGGCTTCGAGACGGATGTGCATGGCCTCGTGAAACGCGAAGTCGATGGCAAGCGCGGCTACTTCGTCGACTGCGTCAAGATGGATGAGAACGCCTAAAAATCGTCCATGGCGGCGTTGCATTGCCTAGCCGTACTATTCGTACTGTCTTCGGCAATGCGCCTTGCCCTGAACGTTTTTAGCCATTCTCGTGACGTTGCTTGATGACGTTGCTGGAACCGCGCTCACTGGCGCCGCCTGATGCAAATCAGGCGGCGTTTTTCATTGTGGGCCAGCGCGCACGCTTGCGCCAGATCAAACGGCTGGGGTATCGGGCTTCTAAGATGGGCGACTCGTGCCATCGTGACGGCAGGCCTATGACGCTCAAGGTGTGGCTGGAAATCATGCAGCAGGCGGCGGCTGGCAGTGGCGCCATGCTGGCGGCGGCCTTGAAGCAGGCTCAGGTAACTATAGCCCGGCGGCACGATGGCGAAGAAGATGGAACGGGCATCGTGCTGTTCGCCGAAGCCAATACGGCGCTGCTGCAAGCGCTGCCGGCGCTGTGCAGCCATGCCCGCGTGCTGGCCATCGCCGCCTGCGAGCAGCCCCCCAGCTGCGCGCAACAGCGGGCCCTGATGGCCGCTGGTGCGCTCGATGTGCTGCTGTGGCCGAAAGGCGCCGTCGATGCGGGCCAGGTGCTGGCGCGCCTGCAGCGCTGGCAAGCTGTGGCGCAGCTGCTGGCGTCGGGCGCCGTGCGCCAGCAGCTGGTAGGCGACAGTGCAGCCTGGAGCGCCTTGCTGCACCAGGTGGTGGAAATGGCCGCCTTCAGCCAGGCCCCGATGCTGATCACGGGTGAGACGGGCACGGGCAAGGATTTACTGGCGCAACTGGTCCACCGCCTGGGCAACTGCCGGGGCGACTTCACCATCCTCGACTGCACCACCCTGTCGCCGGAACTGGCTGGCAGCGAACTGTTCGGCCATGAACGGGGCGCGTTTACGGGGGCGGCGGCACCGCGCGACGGCGCTTTCGCCCTGGCCGACGGCGGCGTGCTCTTCCTCGACGAAGTGGGCGAACTGCAGCTGCCCCTGCAGGCGCAGCTGCTGCGCGCCATCCAGGAACGCAAATACAAGCGCGTGGGAGGCAATACCTGGCAACCGACGCAATTTCGCCTCGTCTGCGCCACCAACCGCGCACTGGAAGACGAGGTGGCGCGCGGCGCCTTCCGCGCCGACCTGTATTACCGCATCGCCGGCTGGCGTTGCCAGACGCCGCCCCTGCGCGAGCGCCAGGACGACATTTTGCCGCTGGCCCGGCATTTCCTCGCCGAGCTGGCCCAGCAGCCGCCGCCCCCGCTGGACGCCGCCGTGCGCGAATACCTGCTGCTGCGCGACTATCCGGGCAATGTGCGCGAGCTGCGCCAGACCGTCACGCGCATCTGGCACCGCCATTGCGGCCCCGGTCCCATCACCATCGGCGCCCTGCCCCCCGAAGAACGGCTGCTGGCCCCGCCCTGGCCCGACCAGTACTTCGAAGCGGCCGTGCGGCGGGCCCTGGCCCAGGGCTGCAAGCTGTCGCACATCGCGCGCTGCGCCACCGACATGGCCATCCGCCTCGTGCTGGCCGAGGAACACGGCAACAACCAGCGCGCCGCCGCCCGCCTGGGCGTGACGGACCGCGCCTTGCAGATACGCCGCAAGGCGGCCGCCTACGCGACGCCAGCCGCGACTGCCGCTACGATTGCGATTCCGCCGGCCGCGCCTTGATCTGCCTCAAGCCAGCCGCGCCAGCCGCAAGAAATTGCCACCCGTAATCAAAGCCGCATCGGCCGGCGGCAAGCCCAGCAGCTGAATCTTGTGCAATTCCAGCCCCGGATGCAGCCAGGGGCCATCCGAGCCGAACAGGACCTTGTGCGGCCCCGCGCGGCGCACGGCCTGCTGCAGCAAGTCGAAGCGGCGCACGCCCGAGCTGTCCGCATGGATGTTGCGGTGGCGCGCCAGATGGTCGATCAGCGCCAGCTGCGCCGCCCAGTCGTCGCCGAAGCTGCCCAGATGGGGCAGGATGAGCGACGTCGGGATACTGCTGCGCCAGCAGTTCGGCCACGGCCACCTCGCCGGCCGGGTCGTACAGCACGGGCAAGCCGAAGAAGCGGGCCGCGTCGCACACTTCGCCGCTGATGCGCGCATCCAGGCGGTGCGCCTTGATGCCGACAAAGCCATAGCGCTCGACGGCCGTGCGGACCACGTCCATGACGCGGCCCCGGTCGCGCCGCGCATGCACGAAGGCAAAACCGTAGAAACGCTGCGGATCGGAGGCGACCAGGCGCGCCACGCCATGGTTGGCGATGGCGTAATCGGAGTGGAAGGTGGCGAACAGCACGCTGCGGGCGATGCCGGCCGCCTGCGCGCGGCGCAGATAGGCTTGCAGCGGCGCATCGCTGTCCCACGGCCCGCTCAAGCCGTCGCCCGGTCCCGCATGGCAATGACAGTCGATGATCATCTTGCCGCGCTATTGCCAGTCGCCCATGACGACGATGCGGTTGCCGCGCCGGCGCCAGCGCCCGCTCTCCGCCTCGCCCTGCGGCGCGGCCGAACGGAAGTGCGGCAGTTGCTGGTGCAGGGCCCGCGTCAGCGCGCTTTCCACGGCGCGCGCGCTGCCGTCGCCGTCGGCCGCCAGGCGCGCCGCCTGCCCCGCGATGCGCACGAAGCGGCGCGCCAGCTCCAGTTCGCGGTCGGCCGGCGCTGCGGCTTCCATCTCCAGTTCCAGCGCATTGCTGGCGGCGCGCCCCAGGGCCGAACCGAGCGCCGTGCCCACGCCCGGTATCGGTATCATCGAACCGAGGGCGCCGCCGACAAAGGGCAAGGCCGTCTTGGCCACGGCCTTCAAGGCGCCGCCCAGGGGCTTGGCCACCTTGGCGATGGTAGCACCCACCTTCTTGACGCCCTTCCACACGCTCTTGAATACGTTGCCGAGAAACTGTTCCAGCTCCTCCTCGCTGGACACTTCCAGCAGTTCCATGGCCAGCTGCAACTCTTCCTCTTCGCTGAACAGGGCCGGGGCGCTCCCCTTGCCGGACCAGGTTTCGCCAAACTCCAGCACTTCAAACGCGGCGCCGGCCCGCTGGCGGCATTGCGCGCATTCACATTCAAGTTGATGCATGGTGCACTCCTTCGCAGTAGTGAACGGGCTGTCGTCAGTTCCACATTTCGCCCAGCACGGCCAGTTCCAGTTCGCGCCGCTGGTTCGTCAGCACGCCGCGCTGGTTGGCGAACATGTCGTCGTGGATGCGCTGCTCGATGCGGCGCCGCTGGGCCGCCGAGGACAGGGCCGCCACGTACACCTGATGCCCGCTCACGTCGACGCCCATCATCTGGCCGCACAGGCGGTGCTGCAGCAGGCGCCGGTGCAGATCGTCCGTCTGGCCGCTGTAGGCGCGGCGCCTTCCGCCCGCATCGAACTCGATCACATACAGGCCCGGGCCGCGGCCATTCGGGTCGCGCAGCGCATTGGCCAGCGTCCCCAGCGCCTGGTAGGTCAAGGCGGCCGCTTCCGGCACCCGGCCCATGGTGCCGGCCAGGGTGGGCGGGATTTCACCTTGTTGCCCGTCATCGTCCTGGCCCTGGTCCTGCCCTTGATCCTGTCCCTGGCCCGCATCCATGGCCGGCTCCGGCTCCGGCTGGTCGCCAAACGCCGGCTCCGCCACGGGATAGGCCTGCGGATAGAGGGTCGGGTAGAGGGGCACATAGCCGCCCCAGCCCCGGTAGCGCGGCGGCAGATAGGGCAAGGGCGGCGGTGCGGGACGCGGCGGCCTGCGCGCCGGATTCGCCTGGTAGCGCGGCGGCGCGGGACGGCGCTGTCCGCGCAGGGGCGGCCGCGCGCGCAGCCCGCCGCTGCGCATGCCCCCGCGCGCGCCACCGGGGGGCCAGCGCTCGCCCTCCCATTCGGCCTCGCCCTCTTCTTCCCCCTGCCACTCCTGCGACCACTCTGGCGACCACTCCCCCTGCCATTCCTGCTCGCCGGCCGCTCCCGGCTGCCCCGCAAAGGGCAGCATTTCAAACGCTTCGTTCATATCGCCTCCTGATGTGATGTACAAGCAAGCCCATCGCCTGCTCCAGTTGCCGCGACGTCTGGTCGGCTCGCAGCAGAAAAGTCAGCGCGCCGGGACCGTCCCCCGCTTGCGCCAGCGACAGCACGCCCGCTGCGCGCAAGACCTGTTGCAAATGGGCGCGGCCGGGCAGGCGCTGCACGGGAAAGCTGCCACCCTGGCAGGCGATGCCGGCCGCCGCCATCCCCGCCCTCCATTGCGCCACCCGCTCCGCCATCCTGGCGCGCAGGGCGTCGCCATGGCGCGCATTGAGCGCCAGGGCGCGCCGCGCCGCCGCCAGCACGGCTGCCGAAGGCGGACTGGCATGCACGCGCGTCTGGCTGTGCGCCGCGAAGCGCCGCAGCAAGTTGCCGCTGCCGGCCAGCACGGCCAGCGGCACGCCAAAGCCCTTGGCCAGCGAGGCGCCGACGATCAGGTGACCGCCCCCCTTGTCGTAGCCGCCCGGCAAGCCATGCAGCCGCGCCGAGCCGCCACCAGCCGTGCCCATCACGCCCAGCACCTGCGTGTCGTCGAGCAGCAGATAGCCGCCCCCCTGGCGCGCCAGGGCCGCGTAGCTGGCCAGCGGCAAGACCTGTTCGCTGCCCGGCACATAGCCATCGGCCAGGATCAGGGGACGCCGTCCCTGCCGGCCCCAGTCCGCCGCCAGGCGCCGCAGCACCGCCATCTCGCCGCAGGGAAACATGCGCAGGGGCAAGCCCAGCGCCTGCGCCCGCTCGGCGCCCCAGCGCGCGATGGCGTAGCTGCCGCCATCGACGAGGATCACCAGCCGCTCGGCAGCGAGCATGCCGAACAGGTCCCAGAACAGGTGCAGGGTCGACGGCAGCACGCAAGCGGCCTCGCAGCCTTGCAGCGCAGCCAGGCTTGCTGCCAGGGTTTGCGCGCCTGGCGGCTCCTGCAGCGCGGCCGGCTGGCCCTGGGTCAGGCTGCTCCATGGCGCCAGCGTAGCCGCCGGATGGCGCATGCCCAGGTACAGCGCACTGGTAAAGTCGAGCATGCACGCGCCCCGCTCCCGTCCTAGACGCTGCGCAGCTGCTGGCTCAGGCGCTGGCGCAGCAATACCGAGGGCATCGTCGCTTCGATCGCCGGGTCGCTGCTGTCGACGGACAGGTCGACCCCGGTGGCGGCGCGGTAGCCGTGGATATAGCCCTGCACTTGCGGGCGCCAGAAGCGCGCCCAGTTGAACGCCTGCGTGGGTTCGTAGATGTCGCTCCAGTTGCCATAGCGCACGGAGAGCAGCAATTGCTCGCCAAAGATGGCCAGGTTACGGAAATGCATCACGCTCGTATCCGTCCAACCCTGCAGTTTCTTCATGGCATCGACCCGGTCCATCCACGGTTCCGGATACGCCACCATCACGCGCGTCGGCAAGAATTCGCGGAATTCGGGCCGCGCCAGCATCCATTGCTGCATCAGCATCTCGATACGCGCCGTCGACGGCAAGTCGCCGAACTGGTTGTGCGCGCCCTGCGACAGGATCAAATGGATTTCCTTCAAGGCATTCAGCACGGGGAAGGCATCCGCCTTCACGGTGGTGTCGTCATCCTGCTTGTAGAACGAGGTGAGCAGGCGCAGCAGGTGGTGGAACGCTTCCAGGAATTTGGAGCGGCTGTCGGCCGGCCGGAAGTGCTGCACTGCCTTGCCGTCCAGGCGCACACCGTAGTGATGGTCATACTCATAGTTGCGGCGTACCACGGTCAGCCGGTGCTGCTCATCCTGGGTGTAGCCCCAGAGCAAGTTATTCAGCGGGCGCAGCATGTCGATTTCCGTGTTCGACAAGGGGTCCAGGCCGCCGCCGGGGGCGCGCAGGTTCTGGAAGCGTTGCGCGATGGCGTTCATGGTCTGCACCAGCATGCCCTCTTCGTGCCAGTACGACCAGATCAGTTCCAGCAGGCAAGGGTTCGCCAGCTTTTCCTGGATGATGCCAAAGCACAGGTCCACTTCCCCCTCCTGGCCGCGCGGGATGCTGATGGGGATGTCGGGCAATTTGCGCCGGATCACGGCCAGGTAGGGCAAGGTCTGGAAGCCGTCGATGTTTTCCAGGTAATCGTTGCGCAGCACGGTTTCCAGGTCGCGCCCCTGGGGGATGTCGCGCCGGTCCAGATAGGCGTTGTCTTCGGCCGGATTGAAGGCCAGCGGCTGGTTCAGCACGCCGCAATTGACCATCACGAACGCTTCCGTCGCCACTTTCAGCACGCGGTAGGAGTCCGAATCGGAGAACGGCAGCGCGCGGCGCTGCTTGAGCTGCTGGAACATGTCGGCCTTCTTGACGAAGCGCTCCTGCTCGAAGCCGCGCACGGCGGCCAGGTCGCCGCAAAACAGGCTGTCCATGAAATGCAGGTAATTTGTAAACGACATCGCCTCGGTGCTGTTGCGTATCAGGGTCCACAGGGGCAAGTCTTCCGTCGGTTCCGTTTCCGTGCGCGTCAGCGACACGCCCACATTGCCCGAGATGGGCTGCGGCTGGCGCTCTTCCGTCTCGTATTCCGCATCCACGGCCAGCATGGCGTTCGGACTCAGCCCTTCCGGCACGGGCAAGGCGCCGCGCAGGTCGGGCCGCTGCGACAGCATCATCTGCGCCATGAAACGGTGCATGCCGGCGCGCCGCACGGGTGTGGAAAAGGCGTTCGGCGTGCCGCGCATGGGCACCCATGGCGCGGCCGCCAGCACCTGCACCTGGTCGCGCCCGTCGGCGCTTTGATCGCCGTCAAACGAGACGGTGGCCACGGCGCGGTCGCCCACCCTGCCAAAATTGCAGTCGCTGGGATGGCAGTCCGGCGTTTCGAAGGCCAGCCCCACCTGCGGGTTGAGCTGCGGCTTGAAGCACAGCACGGCGCTGCAGCCGGCCTGCACCGTCACGCACTGGGGCGCCGTGGCGGGGAAATTGCCATACACGCCCACGTAGCTGCCCGTCGCCAGGTCGGCAAACACGGTGCTGCCACGGCCATCCGTCCAGCGCACGCCCACCAGCATGGCGGGGTCGGCTTGCCAGGCGGCAGCGTTGAAATCATGGCAGTCGGCGTCGGCGCCCCGGTACAGGCTGATCGCGGCATTGACGACCATGGCCCCGCTGTCCTGCTCGTGCACGGTGACGACGATGCTGCCGCCCTGCTGTTTCGGGTTCGCCTGGCCCGCCGCCCCGCTCCTGCTGCCCATCTTGCCACCCATATTGCTGCTCATCTTGCTGCTCATGTCATTCTCCTCAATGGATAATCAAACGGCTTGCCGGACCGGCGGCCATGCCGCACGACATCTGCGCACAGCTCCGACGTGTCCAGGGTGCTGCGCAGGGCCCAGTGGGTCAGCAAACGCCCCAGCAGCTCGCTTTCGTCTTCCGGGCTCAAGGTGCCGCTGGCGCGCGCCTGGCCCAGCACGGCGAACACCAGGGTCGGCGTCGCCTGGTACATCTGCGCCGGCGCCAGGGTCCAGCTACGAAACAGCTGCGCCAGCATGGCCGGCTGGCGCGTGTGCGCGGCCATGGCTTCGACCAGCGAGCCGCCGCGCAAGGCCGGCGGCCGGTGCTGCACCAGCAAGCCCACCAGGGCATCCATACTGGCCTGCAACTGTTCCAGCAGCCGCTGCCGGGCCGGCGGCAGGCCGGCCAGCGGGTAGTACGATAGCCACAGCTGTTCCAGGCGGTCCCACTGCGGATGCGGATACAAGGCCCGTCCCATGGCGCAGCTCAGGCGCACCCGCAGCCATGGCACCGGATGGGGATCGTCGATATTGAGGCGGAAGACAAACACGCGCGGCAGGCTGACCACGCCGATCAGGCCCAGGGTGGCGGCCACGCCGACCCGCGCCAGCGACCAGAAGTCGGCCACGATCTCGGAAATCCACCGCTCCCACAACTGCCACACATGCACCAGGCCGCTGCCGCCGTGCTGCATGGCCTGCAACACGGGCCGCAAGGACGCCACCAGGTCCAGCAGCGCCGCGCCCTGGTGGCCGATCTCGTGCACCAGCGACGAGGCGATGCCGCTGCCGATCATGCGTTCGCGCGGCAGGCGGATGATGGCGACGGGATTGTCGCCGCCGCCCGGCAGGCGCGTGCGCGCACGGCGGATGGCCGCGCCCGGCCCCCGGTCCAGGTAGCAGATCACGGGCGGCGCCTGGTAGACATCGCCGGGCAGCGCCAGCGCATCGGCGGCAACGATGTCGAGGCCGGCCAGCCACACGCCCGTCTTGTGCTCGCTGCGCTGGGTGATGACTTCGTTGAACAGGTCGAACTGGGTCAGCGCGGCATTGAATTTCAGGCGCAGGAAAGTGAAGCGGCGCTGGGCCTCGGCGGCCGTGGCCATGCTGGCGCCGTCGGCGCGCTCGCGCCGCAGCCACCACTGGAACTGGGCCACCATGCGCCGCAAGGCGCGCCGGCCCTGCACCAGCTGGCTTTCGATGGCCGACTGGGCGCTGGGCATCAGGGACGCCGCCAGCACCGTCGGCTCGATCAGCGCAAACGGTTCCAGCCGCGCCAGCCGCGTCAGCAGCGAGCGCGCCTCCTGCTCCAGCATCCAGGCTGCATAAGCGCCGATGGCCATGATGTCACACGCCGTACAGGACGATCTTGTGGCCCTGGCGCGCCCAGCGGCCGCTGGATGGGCGCATGCCGGCGCCGCTGCGCACGCCGGCCGGCGCCACGCCCCCCGCAGCTGCGCCGCTGCCGTTCTGCGTGGCGACCTGGCCGCCCGGCCGGCCCAGCAGGCCTGGCGCGAACTGGCGCGCCGCCGCGCTGGCCGCCGCCTGGGCGATGGCGCGCGGGTCGCCATTGCCGCGCGCTTGCGCGGCGCGGTTGACGGTATCGGCCGCCAGGCGCACGAACTGCTTGGCGCCCTCGAATTCGCGGTCTTCGTTCGACGACGCTTCCGCTTCCAGCCCCAGGGCGCTGCCGGCGGCCGAGGCCAGGCCGCTGCCGATCTTGGCGCCCAGCGGGCCGCCGAAATAGCCGCCGATGGCGCCGCCCGCCAGGGGAATGGCCTTCTTCGCCACGCCCTTGAGCACGCCGCCGATCGCTTGTCCCACGGGCGACTTGATGATACCGCCCGCCACGGAGGCGGCCTTGCGCAGGAAATTGCCGAGAAACTGTTCCAGTTCGGCTTCATTGCTGACCGACAACAGTTCATTCGCCAGCTCCATCTCCTCGTCCTCGGAAAACATGGCGCTCGCGCCGCCCTCGCCGCTCCACTCGCCCTGGCCAAACTCGAACTGTTCCGCTTCAAAGCCGGACATTTCCTGTCCGTATTCCAGGGTCGTACGATCCAAGTCATGCATGATGAACTCCTCAAAGTTAGCACCTCGGTTGACACAACAGTGCCGGACGCAGCAGCAGCCCGGCTAACAATCGAGCACGACGATGTGCCCGCCCTCGCGGCGCCAATGGCCACCGTCCCGTCCCGGCATTTGCGCCGCCTGCCTGAGCAAGCCTGGCGCCGCGCGGCGTGCCACTTGCAGCAGGGCCGCGTCCACCCGCGTCCTGGGGTCGCGCGCGCCCAGGACGCCGTCCTGCGCCAGGGCCGCGTTGACGGCATCGATCAGCTGCACGACCTGGCGCGCCAGTTCGAATTCCTTGTCTTCCGGGCTCAATCCTTCCAGTTCCATGCCGAAGATGGCCGCAGCGCGCCGCTTGAGCGCCTGCGGCGAGCCACCATGCAGGGGCAGCAAGGGCGCCACCACCTTGCCCAGCAACTGACGCAGCGGCCCTTCCAGCGGCGTGCCGCGCACTTGCTGGCCCGCCGCAGTGGTGCCCAGCTGGCGCGCCAGGAAAGCATCGAATTGGGCCGGCCCCTGCAATTCCAGCAACTGCGCCGCCAGCGCCAGCGCATCTTCCTGCTGCAGCGGCAGCATGCCCGGCGCTTCAGGCAATTCCATTTCGGGACGATAGGCGAGCAGGCGGCTGGTCATGACAGGCTCCGGTGAAAGGCGGGCGGGTGGCCCATGCCTCCCTGACGCAAGGGCCATGCCAGTCCGGCGCAGGGGAAGAATGGGACAGGATGGCGAACGGCGTTTCGCCGATAGCGTAAAAACCATGGTTTCCGGCGAAGCGGGTTTCGTTGTCAAGATGAGCTTTCAAACAAGCTTAATTGGCAGGAATGATTACGTCGCCTATCCGCCACAGTGCTCGCTATCGGCAAAAAATATTTTTCATTTTTAAAAAGAAAACTTCGCGCTACCCCGCCAAAAACACCACCAATATCATGCCAACGGACGATAAAAATAAACGTGGCCAACACGTAAATAGTTAATTGGAAACAGGATTTTGGTAGGCAAGCCCTACAATTAATGGGCCAGAATTTGATTGCCTGAAAGAAACTAAATGATAGACCCTACCTTGCGCCGTTTATTGGCCATCACATTACTCAGCCTGCTTGCCGCCTGCGGCGGTGGCGGCGACAGCAAGACCGGCGCCACCCAGAACCCGGACATATCGGTCGTGCCGCCCGCGACCACCGCCCCCGGCGATCCGGCCACCCCCGGCACCAAGCCGGGCGACACCATCCCGCCACCGCCCCTGACCACGCCCCCGGCCAACCAGACAGCCACCTTCACGCGCGCGGAAGCGTCGCGCTTCCTGGGCCGCGCCACGTTCGGGCCGGACATGGCGGCCATCGACGCCCTCGCCGCCAGCGACAGCGACGCCTGGTTCCGCGCGCAGTTTTCCAAGCCGCAAACCTTGCACCGCAAATATATCGACGCCAAGTATCCCGTTGCGGGCGCGGCGGCCACCAAGGCCGTGCCGAACGACTTTTACGAGTCGTTCTGGCAGCAAGCCGTGCGCGGCGACGACCAGTTGCGCCAGCGCGTGGCCTTTGCCCTGTCGGAAATCTTCGTCGTGTCCACGCAAAACGAGAGCGTATGGACGCAAACGCGGGGCGTCGCCAGCTATTACGACATGCTGGGGCAACATGCGTTCGGCAACTTCCGCACCCTGCTGCAGGGCGTGGCCACCCATCCGATGATGGGGCTGTACCTGTCGCACCTGCGCAACCAGAAGGAATCGGCCACGCGTACACCCGACGAGAATTTCGCGCGCGAAGTGATGCAGCTGTTTACCATCGGCCTGTACCAGCTGAATGCGGATGGTTCATTGAAAATGTCGGGCGGCAAGCCCATCGACACCTACACGCGCGACGATGTGGGCGGCCTGGCGAAAGTATTTACGGGCTGGAGCTGGGCCGGCCCGGACCAGGGTGCGAACCGTTTCTTTGGCAGCGTGGCCGATCCTGACCGCGACTGGAAACCGATGCAGAACTATGCGGCGTACCACTCCACCAGCGAAAAGCGCTTCCTGGGCGTGAGCGCGGCGGGCGCCGCCGGCGGCGAAGCGGACATGGCGCTGGCCCTCGACACCCTGTTCAACCATCCGAATGCCGGCCCCTTCTTCGGCCGCCAGCTGATCCAGCGCCTGGTGACCAGCAACCCCAGCCCGGCCTATGTGGGCAGGGTTGCGGCCGCCTTCGCCAACAATGGTTCTGGCGTGCGCGGCGACATGCAGGCCGTGATCCGCGCCGTGCTGCTCGACCCCGACGCGCTGGCGCCAGCCGGCAGCAGCCTGCGCACGGGCAAATTGCGCGAACCGCTTGTGCGTCTGGGCAACTGGATGCGCGCCTTTCACGCCAAGGATGCAGCCTTGCAGTACCGCATCTATTACCTGAGCGATCCACTGTCGGGGCTGGGGCAGAATCCCATGAACGCGCCATCCGTCTTCAACTACTTCCGCCCCTCGTACGTGCCGCCCAATTCGGCGCTGGCGACGGCGGGCCTGGTGGCGCCGGAAATGCAGATCACGTCGGAGCCATCCGTCACCGGTTACCTGAACTTCATGCAGGACGCCATCCGCGGCGGCGTGGCGGAAAACAGCGCCGTGCAAGCCGATTATTCGGCCGAACTGGCCTTGGCCGACCAGCCCGCCGCCTTGCTGGACCGGGTCAACTTGCTGTTAATGTCCGGCAATATGTCGTCCCGGCTGCGCGGCAAGATCCTGGCGGCCGTCACGAGCATCGCGATTCCCCCTGCCAGCGGCAGCAATGCCGCGCAAGTGACGACGGCAAAAACCTACCGCGTGCACCTGGCCATTTTCCTGGCCATGGCCTCGCCTGAATACCTGGTTCAAAAATAAGGAAGCAGCATGACCATCACCTCTCACTTCTCGCGCCGCCGCTTCCTCGGCTCCATGCTGGGCCTGGCCGGCAGCGCGGCCACGCCATTCGCCCTCAACCTGGCCGCCATGGGCCAGGCTGCGGCCCAGTCCGCCGACGACTACAAGGCCCTCGTCTGCCTGTTCATGACCGGCGGCAACGATTCCTTCAACACGGTGCTGGCCACGGACACGCCATCGTGGAGCGAATACCTGCGCCTGCGCAACACGGGCAGCAACGATTCGATCCACCTGCCCGGCGTCGGCGAAACGGGCGGCGTGCTGCCGATCACGCCCGCCACGGTGCAAACGGGCCGCAGCTTTGCCCTGCATCCCGCCCTCGCTCCCGTGAAAGACCTGTTCGACGGCGGCCGCGCCGCCATCGTTGCCAACGTGGGTACCCTGATCCAGCCCCTGACCCTGGCGCAATACAAGGCGGGCAATGTGGCGCTGCCGCCGAAACTGTTTTCGCATAACGACCAGCAATCGACCTGGCAATCGGGCTTGCCGGAAGGCGCCAGCATCGGCTGGGGCGGACGCCTGGGCGACCTGCTCGGCACGGGCAACGCGAATGCGACGTTTACGGCCATCTCGGCCGCGTCAAACGCGCTGTTCCTCAGCGGGCGCCAGGTGCGCCAGTTCCAGGTGGGCCAGGCAGGCGCCGTGCCGATCCGCAATATCGGCGGCGGCTACCTGTTCGGCACCACCGAGGGCGAGACGGCCTTGCGCGACATCATCAGCACGGCGGGCGACGACATGATGGAGCAGGAACACGTGGCGACGGTGCAGCGCGCCATTTCCAGCCAGAGCGTGCTGAGCGGCGCCATGCTGGCGGCCGGCGCGGGCGGCGTGCCCAATCCGCCGCCCTACATCAACCCGAACACGGGCGCGTCCAGCGTCAACCAGCTGGCCGTGCAATTGCAGACGGTGGCGCGCATCATCGGCGGGCGCGGTCCCCTGGGGGCGAAACGGCAAGTGTTTTATGTGACCCTGGGCAGCTTCGACACGCATGACCGCCAAAAGGAATTGCATGGCGACCTGATGGCGCGCCTGGCGCACGCGCTCGCGTATTTCGACGCGACCCTGGCCACCCTGCAGGGCGCCGACGTGCGGCGCCAGGTGACGACGTTTACGGCGTCGGACTTCGGCCGTACCTTCAGCAGCAACGGCGACGGCACGGATCACGGCTGGGGCGCGCACCACTTTGTCGTGGGCGGCGCCGTGAAGGGCCGCGACATCTACGGCGCCTTCCCCGCCACGGGCCTGGGCCATGAGCTGGACGTGGGTTCCGGCTCCCTGCTGCCGACCACCTCCGTCGACCAGTATGGCGCCACCCTGGCCAAATGGTTCGGCGTGGCAGACAGCCAGCTGGCCGACGTGTTCCCGAACATCGGCAACTTCAGCCGGCGCGACCTGGGTTTCATGACGGCAACTTAACCGTTCACGGCCACCGTCAGGGTCACCACATAACCATCGGTGGCATTGCCCGTCACCGTGGCCATCTGCAAGCTGGTGCCGTCGGCAAAGACATTGTCGGCGGCATAGCTGATCTGCGCCAGGTTGCGCACGCTGGCCGTGTAGCCGCTGGCCGCGTAAGCCTCGTTCAGCGTTGCCATCGGGAAGGTAAACTGCGACGTCTTGATGCGGTTCACGGCGCTGGCCGCCTTGGCCAGGCTGGGATAGACCTCGAAATGCACGTGCGGCATGCGTCCCGCGTAGCAGCCGGGAAAGATGGTGGTGAAGGCAAGGTTGCCCGTGCTATCCGTTTCCTGCACGCCGCGCAAATAATTTTGCGCCGTCACGCCGCTCGAATACAGCGAATACAGGCCGTCGCGGTCGCAATGCCACAGATAGACGGCGTAGCCGGCCAGGCTGGCGCAGCCGCCGCTGGCGTTGAGCAACTGCAAATTGATGGTCAAGGGCACGCCTGCCGCCACGCCAGTGGCGCCATTGAAACTGGCGCGGATATCGCTGCGCACGACGCCCGTCTGGTTCAGCACGTTGATGATGCTGCCGCCATTCGTGTTCGTGCCATCGGCCGGATACGGCCCGCCCGTTTCCTCGGGAATCACCGTGCAGGCGCCCGCGGTCGGTATCGTGACGCTGCCGGCGCCGCCGGACGTACCTGTGACGCCGCCGCTCGCGGCCGTGCCGCCGGCGTCCGAACCGCCGCCGCAGCTCATCAACGGCAAGGTGGCGGCGCCCGCCAGCAGCCAGCGCAGGACTTGCCGCCGTTCAAACGCCTGTTGCCGCATCATTTCGAGGTCGGATGCCAGACCGTGATCATGTAAGTCCATATGTATTCCATCAAATAGGGCAAGCTCGCCAGGGCAGGACTCAGGCTGGCGCACAGGAACAGCGCCTGCGTGGCCCGTTGCGCGAGCGCCTTCCTGACGGCAATGGCGAGCTTGCGTTCCATGGCTCAAGCCGTTGTATCGACCAGGTTGCCGCTGGCGGACAGGCTGCCGCCCGCACTCGCCGCGCCCAGGCTGCCCGACAGCGCCTGCAGGAAACTGCTCAGTTTGCTGCTGCTCGCGCCGCCCTCATCGCCGCCCAGCGCGCTGAGCAGGCTGGCAAAGCTGGACTGCAAGTCCGTCACGCTGCCGTCCGCGCTCTGCGCGCTGTCGCTGCCATCGCTGCCGGATGACGAGAGTTTTTGCAGCAGGCTTTGCAAATCCGACTCGATATTGCCGGGGCCGCCGCGCGCGCCACCGCCGGGTGGCGGCCCCGAAGGCGGCTCTACCCCCTCTTCTTGCCCGCCAGCACCGCCACCGCTCTGCGCATGCAGGCTGCCCATCAGCTGGTGCAGGAAGGCGCCCAGCGCCTGGCCCGCGTCGCCGCTGCCGGCGGCGCTGGCGCCGTCCGTCGCGCTATCGCCGTCGCTGGCATCGACCGTCACGCCGATCGATGACAAGGCGCTGGAAATAGCGTCGAGAAATGCGCCATCGTCGGGTTTTGACGGCCGCGTACCGCCCGCGCCGCTGGTACTGCCGGTATTGCTGCCGCCGCCCAGGCGGCTGAACGCGCTCAGCTGGCTGGCGGCGCTGGTCGAACTCAAGGCACTGATGCTCATCTCGCTCTCCTGTGCTTATTGGGGACGGCGCGGGCCGGGGCGGCTGTCGCCCCGCTGCTGCGCCTGCTTGCGCTGTTCCGGCGTCAGCACGGCCAGCAATTGCTGCTCCAGCCGCGCCTGCTGCAAGCTGATCTGCGCCATGGCTTGCGCCGCCGTGCTGGCCAGCGCGCTGGCCTTCGCATCGTCATAGGCGCTGGACGAGGCCAGCGCGCGCAGTTGCGCATGAGCCTTGAAGGCGATTTTTTCCTGTTCCCGCAGCAAGGGCGCCTGGGCATAGGTGGCGGCGAAAATCTTGTCCTGCTGCGCTTCGCTCAAGTCGATGCCGCGCAGGAATGGCGGCAAGCCCGGCGCACCGGGTCCGCCGGGTCCGTGAAGCAGGCCGGGCGGCGGCCCTTCCATGGCGCGCGCTGGCGGGCCGTCCGGCGCAGCTTCTTGCTGGGCCAGCGCCAGCAGCGGCATGCTGCAGGCGGACAGCAGCAACAGGGATATGGCAATACTCAGGTATTTCATCGGGCTTTCCTTTCGTGGCGATCAGCCCTGATTGTGGGCGTCTGGCATGTAAAGCAACGTTAGGGCGGCGTAAAAGCGTGTAAAGGAAGGTGCGCAAATGTAAGCGGACGTATGTAAAAGCGGGTAAAACCGCCCTGAACGGCCCCCTTTGACTGCTATCATCGGGCGATATTCACCCGAAAAAAGCACAGGCATGAGCAAGGTTTTGTTAATCGATGACGACGTGGAACTGGTCGGCATGTTCCAGGAATACCTGACGCAGGAAGGTTTTGACGCCCGCGCCGTGCATGACGGCGAAAGCGGCGCGGCCGAGGCGCTGACGGGCCTGTACGCCATCGCCATCCTCGACGTCATGATGCCGCGCATGAATGGCCTGGAAACCCTGCGCCGCATCCGCGCCGGCAGCAACCTGCCCATCCTGATGCTGACGGCGCGCGGCGACGATACGGACCGCATCGTGGGCCTGGAGCTGGGCGCCGACGATTACGTGACAAAACCGTGCACGCCGCGCGAGCTGACGGCGCGCATCCGCGCCATCCTGCGCCGTGCGCAAGCGGCGCCGCAGGACACGTCGGGCCTGGCGCCGCTGACCGTGGGCCAGTTGACGATGTGGCCGGAACAGCGCCGCGTTGCCTGGGCCGGCGCGCACCTGGAGCTGACGAGCACGGAATTCAACCTGCTGGAAGTGCTGGTGCGCCATGCAGGCAAGCCCGTGAGCAAGAATCAGCTGTCCGAACTGGGCCTGGGCCGGCCCATGGCCCGCTTCGACCGCAATATCGACGTGCACTTGAGCAGCCTGCGCCGCAAGCTGGGCAGCCTGGCCGATGGCCGTTCCTGCCTGCAAACCGTGTACCGTCTCGGCTACCAGCTGATCAAGGAGTAAGCGTGGGCCGTCTGTTCTGGAAGTTTTTTCTGTGCATCATGCTGGCGCAAGTGACGGCCACCATCGGCATCGGCGGCACCTTCTGGCTGAAAAACCGGGCCGCGCAGCAGGAACGGGCCCTCGACATCGACACCAGCCCGCCCGCGCAAATGATCATCGAGGCCGCCAGCGCCACCGTGGAAGCAGGCGGCAGCCAGGCCTTGCGGCAATTCCTGGGCAAGCTCGAACGCATGCGCGTGTTTGCTGTCGATGCCAAAGGGCAAGAATTGATGGGCCGCACGGTGCATCCCGCCATGCTCGCCAAGGCACGCGCCATGCTGCAACAAAGCCAGGCCCATCCCGTCGTGCGCGACGTGGCCGGCAGCGACGGCAAGCGCTATCTGCTGTTCCTGCCCTCGTCCGAACGCTTCCGCAATGCCGAGGCGGGCGCCGCGCGCGACACGCTCAACGCCGTCACCCTGAGCGGCCCGCGCGCCATGGGACCAGGTCCACGGCCCAGCGAAGCGGGCGCCCCGCCGCCACGCGGCGAATTCGGCCGCGGCATGCCGCCCGGCCCGCGCATGGACAGCCCCTACCGCACCTTCATTCCCCTGGCCGCCGCCATCGCCGCCAGCCTGCTGTTCGCTTTTTTGCTGGCCTGGTATTTTGCGCGCCCCATCCGCGACCTGCGGCAGGCATTCGAGGCCGCCTCGCACGGCAACCTGGCGCCGCGCTTTCACGCCAGCGGCAAGCGCGGCGATGAATTGACGGACCTGGGACGCGATTTCGACCGCATGACGGGCCGTTTGCGCAGCCTCATGGACAGCCAGAGGCGCTTGCTGCATGATGTCTCGCATGAGCTGCGCTCGCCGCTGGCGCGCTTGCAGGCCGCCATCGGCCTGGCGCACCAGCAGCCGGACAAGATGGCCGCCTCGATGCAGCGCATCGAACGCGAAAGCGAGCGCATGGATAAACTGATCGGTGAACTGCTGACCCTGTCGCGGCTGGAAGCGGGCGCCGGGCAAGCGGGCGCGGGGCACGCGCACAGCGAAGACGTCGGCATCGCCGACCTCGTGCACGACATCGTGGACGACGCCCGCTATGAAGCCAGGGCGCGCCTGATGGGCATCGACCTGGCGGTCGACGCTGCCATGGCCGACGCCTGCGTCACGGGCCAGCCCGAACTGCTGGCGCGCGCCGTGGAAAACGTGGTGCGCAATGCTGTCAAGCACAGTCCCGACGGCGGCACGGTCGATGTCGAGCTGTCGCGCCAGCATGATTGCCTGCGCATCGCCGTGCTGGACCGGGGACCCGGCGTGGCCAGCGCCGACCTGGCCCGCATTTTTGAACCATTCTTCCGCGCCAGCAATACCCAGCACAGCACGGACGGCCATGGCCTGGGCCTGGCCATCGCCCAGCACGTCATCAACGCCCATGGCGGCCGCATCGGGGCCAGCTTGCGCAGCGGTGGCGGACTGTGCGTGGAAATGTTGTTGCCCGTCAAAACGCCAGGCTGACCTGTCGGCGAGCCTGGCGTCTTTTACGCGCGGAGTTGCTGTTACGCCTGCGTATCGATGATGCTGCCCAGGGTGGACGAAGTCGATTTGGCCGGGCTCGTCGCCGTATCGGCGCTGCTGGCCGGCTGAGCATCTTGCTGCGCCGCTTTCTGCGCGGCGGCAGCTTGCAACTGGGCAATTTGCGCCTGCAAGGCCTGGATTTGCTGCGCCAGTTGCTGTTGCAGCTTTTGCGACGCCTCCGTCTGCTCGCCCTTCTGCGACTCCGTCAACTGCTTTTGCGCCGCCGTGATCTGCTTTTGCAGCGCCGCGATCTGCGAACTGCTGCCCGAACTGGCGCTACTGGCCGCGCTGACCGCGCTGCCTGAACCGATTGCCGCTACCATGATGCCTCCTCAGTGTTTCGATACCAAGGTTAACGGCAAGCATGGGCGCAGATATAGTGCCGCAGGTGTAAAGGCAGGTAAAGACAGGGAAAGACGGCTGGCGCCCCTCCCTTCACCGCAATCAGGTCTTGGGTAGCGTTACGCCGACCTGGCCCTGGTATTTGCCGCCGCGGTCCTTGTACGACGTTTCGCACACTTCATCTGACTCGAAGAACAGCACTTGCGCCACGCCTTCGTTGGCGTAGATTTTCGCCGGCAGCGGTGTCGTGTTGGAAAACTCCAGGGTCACATAGCCTTCCCACTCCGGTTCGAACGGGGTGACGTTGACGATGATGCCGCAGCGCGCATAGGTGCTCTTGCCCAGGCATATCGTCAGCACGTTGCGGGGAATGCGGAAATACTCGACGGTGCGGGCCAGCGCGAACGAATTCGGCGGGATGATGCAATAGCCCTTGCCGGACACGTCGACGAAATTGTTCGCGTCGAAATCCTTCGGATCGACGATGGTGGTATTGATGTTGGTGAACAACTTGAACTCGTCGGCGCAACGGATGTCATAGCCATAGCTGGACGTGCCGTAGGAAACGATGCGGTTGCCGTCGCGTTCCTTGACCTGGCCCGGTTCGAACGGCTCGATCATGCCCGTTGTTTCCGCCATGCGGCGTATCCATTTATCGCTTTTAATCGTCATCGCAGGGGTATCTTTCTAGAATATCGGAATGGCTGGGGCCGCACGCCTGCTGCAGGCGTGGCCCGGATGGCAGGATTTTACGCGAAAATCCGCCACTTTTGGCCCTTGCCCGCTGAAAATCCTTGCCAGTCGGCTAGTGTTTAGCCAACAGCGAGGTGATCATCTCGCGCACCACTTGCGCCGTCAGTTCCGGGTTTTCCATGGGAAACAGATGCCCGCCCGGCACCTGGCGGAAAAATTTGCCGACCAGCTTGCGCGTGGCCGTCAAGCCCGCCTGGCGGCATTCCACCGATTCCGTGCCGCCGATAAAACCGATGGGCACTGGAAATCCGTCCTTAACGAGACCGCCGATGTGGTGCGGCAAGCTGCGGTAGACCTGCGTCTCCACTTCGCGCGTAAAGCGCAGCTGCACCCCGTCCGGATGCGGCGCCAGGCCGCTGTCGATGTAATCGCGCAAGACTTGCGGCGCCCAGATGGCGAACATGTCCTTGGCGGCAAAATGCTCATACGCAGCTTGCGCATCGGGCCACAGCTTGCGCCGCCGGGCGGAAAAACGGGCGGGAGAGTAACGCTCGCCCAGTGCCGTGTTGCGCGCCAGCCGCACCAGCAAGGCGCGCCAGCCCGCCACCACGGGCGAATCGAGCAAGACCACGCAGCGCACCAGGTCAGGCCGCTGCTTGGCCACCATGACGCTGAGCATGCCGCCCAGCGAATGGCCGACGAGGATCACGGGCGCGCTGTAGCGGCGCTCCAGGTCGTCGATATACTCGCGCACCAGCTCTGGCCAGCCCGTGCTGACGGGGTATTCTGGATCGTGCGCATGCATGTCGAGCGCCTGCACGGTGTAATGCTGTCCCAGCAAGCCAAACAGCTTGCGGTAAGTGCCGGCTGGATAACTGTTGGCATGGGCAAAGTGCAGTTGCGGGAGGGTCATCGTGGGTCGGTGCCGGTGAATGCGATAAACAATTGTAATGGCATGCCGGCAAGACGTATCAGAGGAAGGACTCTAATTGCCGGGGCGTATGGGCCATGCCGGGCACGAACGCCGCCAGCACTTCGCCCAGCTCGGCGTTTGAATCCACGACGCAAAAAGCGTCGTCGAACGCGTAATGACGATTCATGGGATTGCGCACGACGATGCATTCCAGCCCGGCCGCGTTGGCGGCGCGCAAGCCGCGCGGCGAGTCTTCCACGGCCACGCAGTCGGCGGCGGCCAGGCCCAGGCGCTGCAAGCCCAGCTGGTAACCGTCGGGCGCCGGCTTGCTTTCGCCATACATTTCACGCGTGAGCACGAAATCGAAGTGGCGCAACAAGCCCGTGGCCGCATGGCTGATCCGGAAATGCTGCTCGTAGGCACTGGTGACCACGCCCATGGCCACGTGCGGGCGCAGCGCCGCCAGCACGTGCCCGATACCGGGCATGGCCAGCTGGCGCGCCTGGCGCAGGCGCTGCGCGAACAGCGCGGTGCGCTCGGCCCGCAAGCGCTCGACCAGCTCGATCCCATGGCCCTGCCCCAGCAGCACATGCCAGGCGCCGTAGTTATTGTCCAGGAACCAGTCAAAGAATTGCTTCGGCGTCAGGTCTATGCCGTAGGGCAAGAGCAAGTCGCGGTTGCTTTCATAAAACAGCTGCTCGGTATTGACCAGCACGCCATCGTTGTCCCACAGCACGCCCTGGATGGTTTTCATGGCTTGTTGTCGTTCAGAAACTTACTTGAAGAAGATGTCGTAGGACAACTTGACGATCAGTAGCACCAGCAACACGAGGAACAGAATGCGCACGAAGGCGGCGCCGCGGCGCACGGCGATCCAGGTGCCCGTCAGGGCGCCCAGGATGTTGCACACAGCCATCGGTGCAGCCACGGCATACACCACGTGACCGGCGGGAATGAAGAAGGCCAGCGCGGCCACGTTGGTGGCGATATTCACCAGTTTCGAGCAGGCCGAAGCGAGGATGAAATCGAAGCCGAAGACGCGAATGAACAGGAAAATCAGGAAACTGCCCGTGCCCGGCCCGAACAGGCCGTCATAGAAGCCGATGGCGCCGCCGATGACGATGGCGAGGATGCGTTCGCGTCCACCGATGGGGCGCGCTTCGCGTGTCGTGCCGAAATCCTTCTTGATGAAGGTGTAGATGGCCATGATGATGATCAACACCAGCACCATGGGGCGCACGACCTGCTGCGGCACATACGACACGGCGGCCGCGCCGATGAAGGACATGACAAAGGCACTGGCCACGGCCGGCAACACCAGCAGCCACGGGATGTGCACCTTGCCGACAAACGAGCGGGCGGCAAACGTGGTGCCGCAGGCGGACGCCAGCTTGTTCGTGCCCAGCAGGGAGGTCGAGGCCATGTTCGGCATCAGGTTGAACAGGGCCGGCAGCTGTATCAGCCCGCCCCCGCCCACGGCGGCATCGATCAGGCCGGCAAAGAAGGCAAATAAACACAGCAGCGAGATGGTCAGCATGATAGGCAATGAGGAATGGGCGACAGCGGCAGTATAGGCGCCGTGGATTTTTCCGGATGCAACTTCATATTGCGGAAAACGCAATCAGGCGTAACGCTTGACGGAATGCGCCCCGTACGGTCTACTGGCCTCTTTTGCCGGGAGTCACGCGATGTCGATGAAACTGATGTGGGAGATCCGCGCCTTTTGCACCGTGGTGGAAAAGCGCAGCTTCATCCACGCGGCGCGCATGCTGGGGCGCTCGCCGTCGGCCGTCACGCGCGCCATCCAGTTCCTCGAAGACGCCATCGGCGCCGAGCTGATCCTGCGCACGCAAAAGCAGTTCACCCTGACGACGGCCGGCGAAACGTATTACGCGTCGGCCAAGCACTTGCTGGAAACGCAGGCCGAGGCGGAAGACCAATTGGCGGAGCTGAGCAATTCGCCGCAAGGCTGGGTGCGCCTGTCGGCGCCGGAAATCCTGTCGCTGGGCTTTCTGCCGAAAGTGGTGGCGCAATTTTCGCGCGACTACCCGAACGTGTCGGTGGACATCCATTTCTCGGACAAATCCATCGACCCCATCCAGGAAAAGCTGGACTTCGCCATCCGCGGCGCCTTTCCCCAGTCCAGCGAACTGATCGGCTACCCCCTGTGGAATTACCGGCGCTACATGTACGCCTCGCCCGACTATATAGAACGCATGGGCGCGCCCGGGGAACCGGAAGAGCTGGCCGGCCACGACATCATCATGCACTCGGCCCCCCGCATCCTGCGCGACTGGCATTTCGTTTCCAGCGAACGCAACGTGCGCTACCAGGTGCAGCCCCGTTTCCGCTTCACTTCCGGCATCGCCACCTTCCAGGCGGCCCTGGAAGGCGCCGGCATCGTGCGCCTGGCCAGCTGGCTGGCGGAACCGGCCGTGGCCAACGGCACCCTGCGCAGGGTCTGCACGGCGTACCGCCTCACGTCATCGAAGGAGCTGGACCCCAGCATTCATGCCGTCTACGGCACGTCGAGGATGGCCAAGGGGGCAAGGCTGTTTCTGGAGTATGTAAAAAAAAGAGGGATGGAGATACCTGACGAGCGAACCAGACAAGCAAAATAATTATGTTTAAATAGTCGTATCTTCCTGCAATCGCCGCTCAAATATCGTTCCTATCAGCCAAACACATGCTGCAGGAAACATCCATAAAAACAGAAAGCCAAATAGGATTTGAAAAAATTCGCCCGATGACATAGAAGCATCTGAATTATTTTCCGCAACTCCACTGATCGTAAACAAAACCACCGCCAGAAAAATTTCCAATACAACAATGAGAAAAGAATTTCCGTGTTCACGAAGATGACGATATGAATCAGCAAGCCCCAATTCTTCAGCCTTAATTCTTTTCTTCGCCAATACCTTATAGAACTTATACATCGCACTTGAATTCTTAATGCAAAAAAACACACCTACAACCTGAAACCAAAGTACTAGAGAAGTAATGAGCATAACCGACCAATAGAATGACGACCACCCACCACCATAGCCAAATAAAAACAATATCGAAAATGGTATTATGAAATTAAATAGCGAAATAAAGAAATCAACCCAACCAGAAAAAAATTCTAGCCTAATCAGAAAACGACTAGCATGAAACACTAAAATAGGAGCACTTGCAATATAGCAATAAGTCATCCCATACGCCGCTAGAAGAACTATCTGAGGCATTTCAATTTTCCCGTCGGCTGTCAGGAATAACATGGGCCTAAGTGCTTCAATTTTTGAAGCCAGAAAATAAAAAATAGCCCCACCAACCACTGTCCCCATAGCATATCGCACCGCATAAAATCCCCACCAACTTCCCGAATCATTACTTTGCGAACTCATATCATCCCTAATAATTATATTTTCCAAGCCAATAGATTAGCACTATTTCATTAATTTTTACTTCTCACCATTACAACCTCCCCTCCGACGTCACCATCAGATATTGCGAATTTTAAACATTTCTCCCTTTACTGAGTGAATTGTCTAGCTTTACCATTTCCAAAATCAAGATTTCACCTTCACCTCGACGCGACATAAAAATACCCACAAAAATCGTCATCATCTAAAATATCACACCATTTTAACTTGACATTAAATTTTTTGATACTTTATTTCATTGAATATATCGATTACGATATTTTCATTTCAAAAATAAATGCAAATAACGGTGAGTGAAAGCATATCCACTAGCGCCCATGCCAGTACCGCGGCCGGCTGGCCCGATACCGCGTCACAGCTACCCCCTCCCCAAACGCCAGCACCACCGCCCCCTCCACATCCGTGCGCAAGCGGGTAATGCCCATGTCGCCATAGCGCGCATACACCTGCGCCTTCGGATGTTTATAGCGGTTGCGGTGCCCCACCTGGAAAATGGCCAGGGCCGGATGCACGGCGCTCAAAAACGCCGGCGTGGAAGACGTGCCGCTGCCGTGGTGCGGTGCCAGCAGCACGTCGGCCGCCAAGTCGCCCTCCATCGAGCGCGCCAGTAATTGCGCTTCCTGCGCCGCTTCGATATCGCCGGCCAGCAAGATGGCATGCTTGCCTGCCGTGATTTTCACGGTGCAGCTGCGGGCGTTCGGCGTCAAGCTGATGTCCGTATGGCTGGCGGGCAAGGGGTGCAACATGGCGAAATGCACGCCTTCCCAGGTCCAGCTCTGGCCCGCCACGCAATGCAGATACGGGAGCCGGGCTTGGCGCCGAGCCTCAATGGCCGGGTGGCCGTCGAACAGGGACGAGGCCAGCCAGCCCACTTGCACGTTTTCCAGCAAGGATACGGCGCCGCCCGCGTGATCGAGGTCGCTGTGGGAAATGATCACACCGTCGAGCCTGGCGATGCCGCGCGCGCGCAGGTAAGGCACGATGACCCTGCTGGCGCCATCGGAATCGAGACTGTAGGCGGGACCCGCGTCATACAGCAGGCGGTGACCGTGCGTTTCCACCAGCACGGCCATGCCTTGTCCCACGTCAAAGGCAGTCACCCACAACTGGCCCGGCGGCGGGCTGGACGGCAAAGCTGTCAGCAGGGGCAGCCAGCCCAGCATGCCGGCCCAGCGATGGGGCCATCCCCGTGGTGCCAGCAGCCATGCCGTGCCGAACAATGCCCAGCAAAAACTCCACATTGGCGGCGCGGGCGCCGTCCACACGGCAAAGCGGCGCGCACCCAGCCAGTCCAGCACCTGTGCCAGCATCTGCACGATGGCGTGCGCCAGCAGCAACAGTCCATCGGACAGGGGCGCCGGCAGCAGGCTGCCCGCCAGCGACAGGGGCGTGACGACCAGGCTGATGACGGGGATGGCCAGCGCATTGGCGACGGGAGAAACCAGCGACACTTGCGAGAACAGCAGCATCGTCAACGGTACCAGCCCCACCGTCACCACATACTGCGTGTGCGCACCGAGCGCCACGGCCGCGCGCAGGCGGCGCCAGCGTCCCGCCTGCTGCGGCAAGGGCACTGTGGTGCGGCCTGCCGTCGCGTACAGCATGGTGGCGACGGCGCCGAACGACAGCCAGAAGCCGGGCCACAGCACGGCCCACGGGTCGAGCAGCACCACCACGCCCAGCGCCAGGCACAGGATATGGCCGATGCTGGTGATGCGCCCCAGCCACAGGGCCAGCGCCACCACCAGCAACATATACAAGGTGCGCTGCGCAGGCACGCCGAAGCCGGCGAGCAGCACATACAGGAACGCTGCCAGCGCGCCGGCCAGCGCCGCCACCTTTTGCGCCGGCAGCCGCAAGGGCAGTTGCCAGTCGGTAAAAAACGAGCGCCGCCACAGCGTGCCCGCGCCCAGGGCGAACAGTCCCGCGATCATCGTGATGTGCAAACCCGAGATGGAGATCAAGTGGCTCACACCCGTGCGGTTGAATACTTGCCAGTCCGACTGGGGGATGGCGCGCTGGTCGCCCACCACCAGCGCCACGATCACGCCCGCATACTGCCTATCTTCCAGGCTGCGCAGTATGCGTGCGCGCAAGGCCGCGCGGCTCGCTTCCACCACGTTGCCGAAGCCGGGCACGAAGGCAGCCAGGCGCACGTTCGGCGTATCGGCGCGCGGCTGCGGCCGCACATAGCCCGTTGCGCGCACGCCCTGCTCCAGCAGCCAGGCCTCGTAGTCGAAGCCCATGGGATTCGCATTGCCGTGCGGACGCTGCAGCCGCACGGTGAGGCGCCAGCGCTCGCCCGGCTGCACGTCGCCCACCTCGTTCGTCACTTCATCGCGAAAACCCGCGTACCAGGACAAGGCGATCAAGCGAGGAACCTGCACGCCAACCGCCTTCTCCACGGCAAAATTAAAACGCACGCCCTGCTCGAAACGGTACGGCAGGCTGGCGACGGTGCCCGTGACAACAATATCCTGCCCTTCATCGGCCAGCGCCAGCTGCGGCGCCATGGCGGCCTGGGCCAGCCAGGCGGCCCAATAAAAGCCCAGTCCTACGCCAGCGGCGAGCACAACAGCAGAACGCCAACGCGCGTGACGGCGCAGCGCCACACTCGCTGCCCACCCTGCGCCCGCGATCCCCCACAGCAGCACGCCCGCATGCGGCGGCAAGCTTGCCTGCGTCTGCAACCAGGCGGCGCCAGCGGCAAAGCCGAGTATCAGGGTGCGCATGGGAACTCGACGCGAAAGGGATTCAGCTACTGTGCCCTTTCCCACTTTTTGCCCTCTGATCTGGCGCAATGGTGGCGTGGATAAACGCGGCCCTGCACGCCATCCGCCGCCACCGCTGGCGACACTTTCCGCATGCTAAGATGGCCATCCGGCGTTAAGGCGCCATGACTTTGCGAACCTTGCATGACACCACTGACTGCGGCCGAAACCTATTTGCAGGACTTTCATCAAAGGCAAGTGGGCGTCACCAGCGCCGCGTTTTCCCATCTGCCGGCCAGTTCCCGCGCCCGCGGCTGGGCCTCGTCCTACGACGTGCTGACCAGCCTGATACCAACCGCGGACACGCCATTGAGCGTGCTCGACCTGGCCTGCGGCGATGGCCATCTGCTGAGTTTGCTGGCAGCCAGGCGGCAGCCCCGGCTACAATTGCTCGGCGCCGACATGAGCGAAACGGAACTGGCTGCCGCGCGCGCAGCCCTGCCCGCTTCCGTGCGGCTGCTGCTGGGACGCGCCCAGGCGCTGGACCTGCCATCGGCCAGCGTCGATTATCTCGTCTCGCACATGGCGCTGATGCTGATGGACGACATCGAACAAGTCGTGCGCGAAATGCGCCGCGTGCTGCGTCCCGCTGGCCAATTCGCGGCCATCGTCGGCCGGACATTCTTGCTGGGCGAAGTCAACGACGTTTTCATGCGCGTGTTCAAGCCGATCGCCAGTGACGCGCTGCCAAGCATGCGCTTCGGCGACCGGCGCGCTGGATCGGAAGCGGGCTGGCGCGAACTGCTCGATACCGGTTTCGCAGACGTCGCGTTTGACGATATCGACGTGCCATGGACGCCAACGCCGGGCGAATTGTGGACCGCCCTGCTGGACACCTACGATATCGACCGCCTGGATGACGGCGCCAGGCGGCGCCTGCGCAGCGCGCTCATGGAGGCCATGGCGCCGCTGCAAGACGGCGATGGCAAGATCGCCACCGGCTGGGGCCTGCGCCTGGTACGCGCGCGTGCCGCCTGAACTGCCATCGACGCCATGGCTTGCTGGTGTCGATGGCAACAGGCTACGCTAGCGGGCTGCGCTCTCCTGTCAATTGCAGCCTTGCTGGCAGGCGGACCGCTCGGCGCCGCACTCGGCTTGAGACGTACCGCTGGCAATGCAAGCCCGCCATTCGGCGGCGCAGGCGCTATAGCAGCTGGCAAAGGCTGGCGTCGCAGTCACGGCTAAACCGAGACCGGTCGCAAAAAGAAACGCAGCGAGCTTTTTATTCATGGTGTTCTCCTCAAGTCGGATGGCTGATGAATCCCTGCGCGCGCCATCCTCCGGCGCAGGGCCACATACACAGGTATGTCCTGGTTCATCGCTAGCTGGCTGTGCGTCAGCGCGAAGTGGAAATCCTGGAGACAGGCGCGCCCTTTCGCGCAATAAGGACAGGTCTGCGTGCCATACACAACAACCTTGGTGGCGGTGCCGGCAAAATACGCGCTGCGATTCCTTTCGCCATACGCACGCTGCAGCCGTTCATATAAATTCGGCACGCCCCAGCCGATAGCAAGACCGCCAGCGAAAATAATGCCGCATATCGCCGTCGATTTCAGATGTTTTTGAAAACATGCCAAAATTCCCTCGAAAAATCTGAGGCCATGATCAGCTCACCATTATTAATTGTCAAGATAATTCAATTCATTTCACCCCGCTGCACAATTGCTCATGCAATCAACATTGCAGGCGCGGTTCGCTCACTGTGTGCCAGGTTGAATTTCAAATCTGCAGTCTCGGTGGCCGTCATCGGCGCGCCGGCTGCCGCTGGCGCCATTGGAACAACGCGGCGTTTATTCATTGCCGATGCACGCAAGCGAATATGTGCAAGCCTGCCCCGCAAAAAAACAATCTGCACGCCATGCAAATATCGTCGCCATGCGCTGATAGAAACAGACTCTCTGTCACCATCAATGTTAAGATAATTTAGATTCCACAATTAAATTAAAAAAATTAAACATTATTAATAAAAATATATTTGATAATTTTTCAGCCGGATATAAGCGCAACAGGCAAAAACCGGCAAGCGCAAACCGTCAGATATCGCCTGCCCATTTCGCATCCAGGCAACCTGATTCGCGATACCGTGGAAGCGCTGTTTTCCACGCTTGCCGGAAGCTTATCCAGCCCAGGTATCACCGCTTTCAAGATCAGCGCTGCTGCAGCGTCCGCACCGCGCGCCGGACAAAATCTTTACCCTGCGCACGGTATAATCGGCCTCGCTTACTTCAACACCCAGGCACGACATGACTTCCTCCGCACTTCCTCCCGACACTTCCACCGACATTTCCGACAGCACTGAAGACAATAACGACGCCACCCTGGTCGCGGAACTGGGGGAACTGGCCGAGCATATCCGCCTCGTCAAGATGGAAGGCCGCGTCTTCGTGCGCTTTTCCGGCGTCGTCAAGGCGGGCCACCTGGTGGTGCCGTATGCGCTGGTACCAAGCCAGGGCGTGCTGGCGCGGCCGGCCAAGTGGCGCAAGATGGACCGCGAGACCAAGCTGGCCCTGGTGCGCGAACGGGCCAGCGCGGCCGTCTTCGAGGAGCTGCGCCAGCATGTGATCGATTTCGTCGCCGATATCGCGGGCTTGAGCGAAGACGTGGACACGGACCCGATGGTCTTCCTGCACACGCTGGCCGACATGCAGACGTCGGAGCCGGCCGGCATGGTGTTCGACCGCATCCGCCAGCGCTTCAATCACGCCATCGAGCGCCAGCAGGAAGAACAGCATGCGGCGCGCACGCGCCAGAGCATCAACCTGGCCGAATATCCCGCCTCGTTCGAGATGGCGCGCCGCCTGCCGCGCCGCTTCGTCGCCCTGCTCGGGCCCACGAATTCCGGCAAGACGCACCGCGCCATGGAAGCGCTGGTCAAGGCAAAGAGCGGCATCTACCTGGCGCCCTTGCGCCTGCTGGCCCTGGAAAACTACGAACGCCTGCAGGAAGCCGCGCCGCATGGCAAGCCGCTGGCCGTGAGCCTGATCACGGGCGAGGAGCGCAGAGTCGTCGACGGCGCCACGCACGTGGCCAGCACGGTGGAAATGCTGGACACGAAAACCGTCGTCGAAGTGGCCGTCATCGATGAAATCCAGATGCTGGCCGACCCGGACCGGGGCGCCGCATGGACGGCGGCCGTCTGCGGCGCGCCCGCCCACACCGTCTACCTGGTAGGGGCGCCCGAAGCGCGGCGCGCCATCGAGGCGCTGGCCGAGCGCCTGGACTGCCCGCTGGAGGTGCATGTCCTGAAACGCATGGCGCCCCTGTCGATGGAGCCGACGGCCGTGCGCAAGGTGCGCAACCTGCGCCGCGGTGACGCCGTCATCGCCTTTTCGCGCCGCGAAGTGCTGATGTGGCGCGACATGATCACGGAAACGGGGTTGTCGGTGGCCACTGTGTACGGCAACCTGTCGCCGGAAGTGCGGCGCGCGCAGGCGCAGCGCTTCCGCGACGGCACGGCCGATATCGTCGTCGGCACGGACGCGCTGGCGATGGGCCTGAACATGCCGATCGCGCGCATCGTCATGACCACCTGCGTCAAATACAATGGCCGCGAGGAGGAAGAGATTTCGGCCGCGCTGGCGCGCCAGATCGCCGGGCGCGCGGGCCGCTACGGCGTGCATGAAGAGGGACTGGTGGCCGGCTACGACAACGAGACGCATGAAGTGATGCGCGCCCTGCTGAAGGAAAAGCTGCATCCGCTGAACACCAGCGGCTTTGCCGTGGCGCCGTCGCTGGAACACCTGCACCGCATTTCGTCGGTGACGGGCGAGCTGTCGCTGTCGAAACTGCTGCGCCGCTTCATCCACAATATCGACGTGCCGGACGGCTTTTTCTTCCCCCGCATCACGGAAGACCAGAAAGAGCGCGCCATCTGGCTCGACACCCTGCCCCTGTCCGTGGCCGACAAGTTCACCCTGTCGCTGGTGCCGATATCGAGCAAGGTGCCGTCCCTGCAAACGGCGTGGGAACACTGGGCGAAGAATCTGTCGCAGGGCAAGACGTCTACCTTGCGCCAGCACGCCTACGGCGGCGGCACGCAGAATCTGCAGCAGGTGGAAGACACGTGCCGCTACTATTCCGCGTATGCGTGGCTCAGCTACCGCCTGCCCGAATTCTTCCCCGATATCGCCGTGGCGCAAAACCTGTCGCGCGATGCGTCCGAGCGGGTCGACTCCATCCTGCGCGCGCACAATGCGGCTTCGCGCGGACGTTCGAGGAAGTTCAAACAAGCGTAAAAAGCATGCGTCAATGGAGTGGCCAGAACCAGACCTCGGCACACTCCCAGTAGCATTCGGTGCCGCACTCCTTGACGCCGATGGATGGCAGCAGGATATCAATATGCCCGCCCGCACCGCCCAGGTAGCCGGGAATGCGGAAGAAGGCGACGAGGCCCTGGCGCTGGCCGATGCCGGCGATGGCGGCATTCCTGGCGAATTTTTCGGGCGCGCCGAACATCGACGGGCTGGCCAGCATGTGCGCCAGCTTGGCCTGACCCGGTTCGATCAGCGCGCCCTTGAACGGCCCCTTGCGGATGGCCATACGGCCCCTGACCTGGACGCCGGCCTTGATCAGGGCCAGGCTGACGCGGATGGCGCAGGTATTGGCAAAGCTGTCCTTGCCGATCAAGTCTTCCCAGCCGATTTCGCCGAACAAGGCCGCCTGGTCGACGGCCGCCACGCTCGAGTAATTTTCACGCAGATTGATGAATGCGGGTTTCACGCCGGCCTCCCGTTGCCCCTGGACGATAGGGAACCTCAGGCCGATTGTAGGAGGATGCGGCAGCCCCCGCACTGAGCGAGGTCAAGCGATATGCATTACGGTTTGCCCGCCTCGTAATGCAGTTTCAACACCAGCCCATTATGGTCATCGGCCATATAGATATCGCCATCCTGCCCCTGCTTCACGTCGACGGGAGCGCCCCTGCCCTGCTTGCCCTTGCGCTCCCAGTTGCCGATCAACTCGACGGACTTGCCCAGTGGCGCGCCGGCCTTGTCGGGCAACAGGGCCACCAGGCGGTGGCCATTGCTGCGGTAGCCGTGGTAGCCGATGATCAGGCTATTCTTGTACAACGCCGGGTAGCGGCTGGCCGTGTAAAAGGTCATGCCCAGCGGCGCGGCGTGGCCGGGCAGCAGGCGCTGCGGCGCCGCATACTGGGCGTCGCAAGCCGTCTTCGGATACTCGGGACTGGCCACGTTGTCGTCGTAGCAGTACGGCCAGCCATAGTGCCGGTCGGCCTTGATCAAATTGAGTTCTTCATGCGGCAGGTTTTCGTCGCTTTTCAGCTGCGGCATGGCGGCCTGGATGGCATCGCGCGAGTTTTCCGCCTGCCACAGCTCGCCCGTGGCCGGATGGAAGGCCAGCGCCATCGAATTGCGCAAGCCGCGCGCATGCGTGCGCCAGCTCGTCACCGTGCCGGCCGGCCACGCCATCGTGTATTCGCGGATGGCGCCCAGCGCGTCAAGGCCTTCCGCCGATGGACAAGCCTTGGCCGGATCGGGCGCCTTGCCGTCGTTCTCGCAATGGTCGGTGCTCGACCCCACGTTCACATACAGGTCGCCCTTGGGGCTGAAACGCATGTTCGTCAGCAGGTGCAAACCGAGGCCCGGCAGGCGCGGCGTCTTGGCCGTGCCGCCGATCACGTCGGTGATGGCGCGGGCCGGATCGCGCAAGTCGAAGCGGAAGATGCGCCCCACCTCGCCCACGTAGACCATGCCGTCCGGCCCCTGCACGATGCCGTTCGGGCGATCGAGCTTGTCGAGCAGCAGCTTGCGCTCGTAGCCGCCACCGGCCGCCTTGGGCTGCAACAGCCACAATTTACCCTGCTTCGGCGCCCATCCCGCCATGTCCGTGACGACGATGTCGCCATTCGTCAGCGGCAGCACGCCGCGCGGGAATTTCAGGCCGTCGGCCAGCACGGCCACGCAAAAGCCGGCCGGCGTGGTGACGTCGAGGCGCGGCATGCCGTCGCACTGGGCGCCGGTCGCCGCCTGGGCGGGCGCCAACACGGTGGACATACAGGCTGCCAGGGCGCCCGCAAGCATTTTCTTGTTCATGGTCTCACTCCATCAGGGGTAATCGGGGCATCACGGCGCGCGCGTTGGCGCTGGTGGCAAGCGCCACTTGCGCAATATCAAGGCCTCGCAGTTCGGCCAGCACCGCGCCGATGCGCGGCAATTCTTCGGGGCTGTTGCGGCCAGGGTGGCTCCAGCTGGGGGAAATGTCGGGCGCGTCCGTCTCCAGCACGATAGCTTCCAAAGGCAGGTCGGCGGCCATGCGGCGTATCTGCAACGCGCGCGTAAACGTCATGGCGCCGCCAAACCCCAGCTTGAAACCGAGGTCGATATAACCCTGCGCCTGCTGGAAGCTGCCATTGAACGCATGGGCGATGCCGCCGTTCGGGCGGATCTGGCGCGCATGCTTGAGGACGATGTCCTGCGAGCGGCGCACGTGCGTCAAGACTGGCAAATCGAAATCGCGGGCAATCTTCAGCTGCTCGCGCAGGAAATGCTCCTGTTTGGCGCGCATGGCCGGTTCGCACAGCATGGGAATGAAGAAATCGAGGCCGATTTCGCCGATGGCGACGAAATTCGGGTCGGCCATGGCGGCTTGCACGGCCTCGCGCAGGGCGATCAAATCGTCGTCCGTGGCGTGCGGCACGTAGATCGGGTGTATACCAAGGGCATAGCAGGCGTTGGGCGCCGTTGCCGCCAGATCGCGCACGATGCTGAAATTGGCCCGTTCGACGGCGGGAATGACGATCATACCCACGCCCTGCTGCTGCGCGCGCGCAGCCACCTGCAGCGATTCGCTGCCGAATTCATGCGCGTCGAGGTGGCAGTGCGTGTCGATCCACATGGCGAATTCCTAGTATTGGTACGGCTGCAGCCCTTCGTCCGTCAGGCGCAGCACGCGGTCGCAGCGTTTGGCCAGCTCGATATCGTGCGTGACGATGACGAAGGCCGTGCCCAGGGTGCGCGACAATTCCAGCATCAGGTCGAAAATCTGTTCGGCCGTGGCGTGATCGAGGTTGCCCGTCGGTTCATCGGCCAGCACGCAGGCCGGCTGCGTGACGAGGGCGCGGGCCAGGGCCACGCGCTGGCGCTCGCCGCCCGACAATTCGCCCGGCGTGTGCGTAACGCGCTTGGCCAGGTTCACGCGCGTGAGGATCTGCTGCGCCAGCTCGGTGGCGGGCGCGCGCTTCATGCGCCGTATCATCAGCGGCATGGCGACGTTGTCCAGCGCGGAAAACTCGGGCAGCAAGTGGTGGAACTGGTAGACGAAACCCAGCGAGGCGTTGCGCAAGTCGCCGCGCGCCTTTTCGCTGAGGGTGGCGAAATCCTTGCCCAGCAGGGTCACCTTGCCGCTGGTGGGCGTATCGAGCCCGCCCAGCAGGTGCAGCAAGGTCGACTTGCCCGAGCCGGAAGCACCGACGATGGCGACGCGCTCGCCGCGGTGGACGTCGATGTCGATGCCGGCCAGGACCTGCACCTTGTAGCTGCCCTGCGTGAAAGTCTTGCCCAGGCCGCGGCAACTGAGGACGGCGGAATCGGCGGAAGCGCCGTTGGAGGCAGGTTTGTTCAGATCGGTCATGGTCATAGTCAGTGGTTTATTCATAGCGCAGGGCTTCCGCAGGTTTCACGCGGGCAGCCCACCAGCTTGGGTACAGGGTCGCCAGGAAGGCGAGGATCACGGCCAGCACGCCGATCTTGGTGACGTCGGGCCAGCGCAGGTCGGACGGCACGGTGCTGATGAAGTAAATGTCCTTGGAGAGGAACTGCACGCCCAGCAGATGCTCGATGAAGGGCACGATGACGTCGATGTTCATGGCCACCAGCACGCCGCCGCCCACGCCCAGGATGGTGCCCAGGATGCCCACCAGCGCGCCCTGGATCATGAAAATCTTCATGATGGAACGAGGCGAGGCGCCCAGGGTGCGCAAAATCGCGATATCGGCCTGCTTGTCCGTCACCGTCATCACCAGGGTCGATACCAGGTTGAAGGCGGCCACCGCGATGATCAAGGTCAGGATGATGAACATCATACGCTTTTCCGTCTGCACGGCGGCGAACCAGTTGGCGTTCAGCTTGGACCAGTCGCGCAGCCACAGGTCGCCCGGCATGGATTTTTTCAGCTCCGCCGCCACTTGCGGCGCCTGGTTCATGTCGGCCAGGCGCAAACGCAGGCCCGATGGGCCGTCCAGGCGCAGCAAGCGCTGGCCGTCTTCGATATTGATGAAGGCCAAACCCGCGTCGAATTCATTGTGACCCGCCTGGAAGATGCCGCTGACGGTGAAGCTGCGCATGCGCGGCAGCACGCCAGCCGGCGTGACCTGGCCCTGCGCCAGCATCAGCGTGACTTTTTCGCCCAGGTTGACGCGCAGGGCGCGCGCCAGCTCGATGCCCAGCACGATATTGAAGGTGCCCGGCTGCAGGGCCTTGAAGCTGCCCATGCGCGTCTGGCCGGCCACGTCGGAGACGTTCGGCTCTTCCTCGGGCAGCACGCCGCGCACGATGGCGGGGCGCAATGCGTCGTCGCGCAGCAGCATGCCTTGCGTTTCCACAAACGGCGCGGCGCCTTTCACGGCAGGATTCTTGAACGCCTGCGCCGCTTCGGCGCGCCAGTCGGGCATGCTGCCGCTGTTGTCGAACACTTCCACGTGGGCCAGCACGGACAGCATGCGGTCCGTCACTTCCTTCTGGAAGCCGTTCATCACGGACAGCACGACGATCAGCGCCGCCACGCCCAGGCCGATGCCGGCCATGGAAATGAGCGAGATGAAGGAGATAAAACTGTTA
Organism: Janthinobacterium sp. SUN033; assembly: GCF_030397595.1. Classification (NCBI taxonomy): domain Bacteria; kingdom Pseudomonadati; phylum Pseudomonadota; class Betaproteobacteria; order Burkholderiales; family Oxalobacteraceae; genus Janthinobacterium; species Janthinobacterium sp. SUN033. The sequence continues at coordinate 632,454 of NZ_JAPQNV010000001.1, read as the reverse complement.
CGGCCACTGCGCTTGCCGGCCCGCGTGTAGCGCAGGCCAACCAGCCATTCGAAGGGAATATTTTTTAACATGCTCATTAATTCATTAATTCTCTGGGGTCAGACCCGATGGGTCTGACCCCAGCAGTTTGTTGATCAGCCAATGACTCATACCGCAGCAAAAGGCTGGGGTCAGACCCGACGGGTCCGACCCCGGTACACAAGCCAATTATTCGTAGCGCAGCGCCTCGGCCGGCTTGACGCGCGCGGCGCGCCAGCTCGGGTAGATGGTCGCCACCAGCGCCAGGCCGAAGGCGATCAGGCCGATCTGCGCCACGTCCAGCCAGTGCACGTCCGACGGCACGGCGCTGATCTGGTAGATTTCCTTCGAGATGAAGTGCAGGCCGAAGATGCCTTCGATGAAGGGCACGATGACGCCCACGTTCAGCGCCAGCACGACGCCGCCGATCACGCCCAGCGCACTCCCCAGCAAGCCGACCAGCGCGCCCTGGATCATGAAGATCTTCATGATCGAGAACGGCGAGGCGCCCAGGGTGCGCAAAATGGCGATGTCCGCCTGCTTGTCGGTGACCGACATGACCAGGGTCGAGACGAGGTTGAACGCGGCCACGGCGATGATCATGCTGAGGATGATGAACATCATGTTCTTCTGGCTTTGCACCAGCGCATACCAGCTGGCACTGGCGCGCGACCAGTCGCGCATCCACAGCTGGCCCGGCATCGACGCCTTCAATTCGCGCGCCACCTGCGGCGCCTGGTTCATGTCGTGCAGGCGCAAACGCAGGCCGGACGGGCCGTCGAGCTGCAGCAGCTGCTCCGCATCCTGCATGTTGACAAACGCCAGGCTGCCATCGAGTTCATTGTGGCCGGCCTCGAAGATGCCGGCGACTTTCAGCGCGCGCATGCGCGGCATGACGATGCCTGTGGCCGGGTCGCCCGCCTTCGGCTCGCGTTCCAGCATCAGGGTGACGTTCTGCCCCACCTGCACGCCCAGCGCCTTGGCCAGGTCGATGCCCAGCACGATGTTGTACGAGCCGGGCGTGAGGTCCTTGAAACTGCCCTGCTTCATCTGGGAAGCCACGCTGGAGACGGTGGCTTCCTGCTGCGGCAGCACGCCGCGCACGACGGACGGGCGCATGGTTTCGTCATTGAGCAGCATGCCCTGGGTTTCCACGAACGGCGACACGGCTTTTACTTGCGGGTTGGCGTAGGCGGCGCGCTCCTGCGCCTGCCAATTCGGCATCGAGCCGCTGGTATCGAACACCTCGACGTGGGCCAGCACCGACATCAGCCGGTCGGTGACTTCCTTCTGGAAGCCGTTCATGACGGAGAGGACGACGATCAGGGCGGCCACGCCCAGGCCGATGCCGGCCACGGAAATGAGGGAGATGAAGGAAATGAAGCTGTTGCGGCCGCTGCGCTTCCCGGCACGCGTATAGCGCACGCCAACCTGCCACTCAAAAGGAAATTGTTTGATGATGCTCATGCGCTCCCGCGACAACGTAATATGCGAGCGCGCAGTGTGCCACACAAATGACACTCATGCGTGAAACACATCACCGTGGCGCGACTTTTCCCGCACCCGCCGTCAAGGGAAAAAGCGCGGGAACTACTCCCCCACCGCCACAATCGCCTACAATCTCGGGATGAATCAACTTACCCTCGTCCTGCCCTTCGCCTTGCCCAATGCCGAACTGGCTGCCGACCTGCTCAAGGTCTTGCAGGCACCCGCCCTGGCGGCCCTGCTGTCGCGCACCTCCGATTGCAATTTGGAAACTTTTGACAATGCCAACCGCCTGCTGCCGCACGAAGCGTGGCTGGCGCATGCCTTGACCCTGTCGTCCGCGCCCAACGGCGAGGCGGCGCAGGCGGCCTTTGCGGCCCAGGCCATGCGCGGCTACGGCCTGGCGCCGGAACCGGGCGCGCGCTATTTCCTGCTGCATCCGGCCCACCTGGCCATCGCCCGCAGCCATATCAGCCTGGAAGACTTGCGCCAGCTCAAGCTGAGCGAGACCGATGGCCGCACGCTGTTCGAGACGGCGCGTCCGTATTTCGACGAAATCGGCCAGCCCCTGGCGTATGGCGACGCGGGCACCTGGTTCATGCGTGCCGATGGCTGGAGCGACTTGCAGTGCGCCACGCCGGACGCCGCCACCACGCAAGACCTGTCCGTGTGGATGCCGGAAGGCGAGCATGCGCGCGCCGCGCGCCGCCTGCAGAACGAAGTGCAGATGCTGTGGCATGAACATCCCGTCAACGCGGCGCGCGAAGAACGGGGCTTGAAAGCCATCAATTCCTTCTGGATCTGGGGCGGCAGCCTGGCTGCATCTGCGCGCTGCGCGGCCAGCCTGCATACGAAGGACGCGCCCGGCTGGCTGGCCGCGCTGGCGGAACCGGCGCGGCGCGATGCCAGTCCAAGCAGTGTGCTGGCGGACCAGGCCGACGCCATCGTCGTGCTGGGCGGATTGACCGAAGCGGCGCAGGCGCAGGAATGGGGCATGTGGCTGCAACAGTTGCAAGCGCTGGAAGCGGACTGGTTCGCGCCCCTGCTGGCGGCCCTCAAGGATGGCCGCCTGGGCCAGTTGCGCCTGGTGCTGAGCCACCGCGACGCCTGGCTGGACTGCACCACCAGCAAGCATGCGCAGCGCAAATTCTGGCGCGCGATTACCCTGAACAAGTTGAAAGCATCATGACCCGTACCCGCATCGCCACCCGTCCCTGCCCTTACCGCGAATCCGAATTGCTGCGCCAGGGCGGCATCCACCCCGTGCTGGCCCGCTTGTACGCGTCGCGCGGCCTGTCCGACGCGAAAGAGCTCTCGATCGAGCCGAAAGACTTGATACCGCCGTCCGGCTTGCTGCACATCGGCGCGGCCGGCGTCTTCCTGGCCGACGCCATTGCCGCCAAGAAACGTATGGTCATCGTGGCCGACTACGATTGCGACGGCGCCACCGCCTGCGCCGTCGCCATCCGCGGCTTGCGCGCCATGGGCGCCGACGTCGACTTCATCGTGCCCAACCGTTTTGAATACGGTTACGGCCTGACGCCGGAAATCGTCGAGCTCACCGCGCGCGAAAAGTCGCCCGACATCATCATCACCGTCGACAACGGCATCGCCAGCATCGACGGCGTGGCCGAGGCCAACCGGCGCGGCATCCAGGTGGTTGTCACCGACCACCATTTGCCGGCCGACACGCTGCCCGACGCAGCCGTCATCGTCAACCCGAACCAGCCCGCCTGCGGTTTCCCTAGTAAACACCTGGCAGGCGTGGGCGTCGTGTTCTACGTCTTGCTGGCCCTGCGCGCCGAGCTGCGCCGGCGCGGCATCTTTGATGCGCAAACGCAACCCAAGCTCGACAACCTGCTCGACCTGGTGGCGCTGGGCACGGTGGCCGACGTGGTGCGCCTCGATACCAACAACCGCATCCTCGTCGCGCAAGGTCTCAAGCGCATGCGCAAGGGCAATATGCATGCGGGCGTGGCCGCCCTGTTCCGCGTGGCGGGCCGCGAAGCGCGCAGCGCCACGCCGTTCGACCTCGGTTTTGCCCTGGGACCGCGCCTGAATGCGGCCGGCCGCCTGCAAGACATGTCCCTGGGCATCGAATGCCTGGTCACGGACGACGAAGGCCGCGCCTGGGCGCTGGCCCAGCAACTCAACGACATCAACCTGAAGCGCCGCGAAATCGAGGCGGAAATGCAGGATACGGCCTTACTGCACCTCGATGCTTTCGAACCGGCCAACAGCAGCACCATCAGCGTCTTCGATGAATCCTGGCACCAGGGCGTGATCGGCATCGTCGCCTCGCGCCTGAAGGAAAAGTTTTATCGTCCGACCATCACGTTCGCGCCGGGCGCCGACGGCTGGATCAAGGGTTCCGGCCGCTCGATCCCCGGTTTTCACTTGCGCGACGCGCTCGACCTCGTGTCGAAACGGGCGCCCAGCCTGATCGACAAGTTCGGCGGCCACGCCATGGCGGCCGGCTTGACCATCCGTGCCGACGCCTTCGACGCCTTTTCCCAGGCATTCGAAGCCGTGGGCCAGGCCTGGCTCAGCCAGCAACAGCTGGAACGGGTGGTGGAAACGGACGGCCCGCTGGAAGACGCGTATTACACGACGGCCTTCATCGAGCTGATGGATGAGCAAGTGTGGGGCCAGGGCTTCGCCCCGCCCGTCTTTTGCGACGAATTCCGCGTCGTCAGCCAGCGCATATTAAAAGAGCGCCATTTGAAACTGTTGCTGGAAAAGAACGGCGTGCGCTTCGACGCCATCTGGTTCGGCCACACGGACGCCCTGGGCGAGCGCACGCGGGTCGCCTTCCGGCTCGATGCGAATGAATACAATGGCACGACCAAAGTACAACTCATGGTGGAACACGCCGAGCCTGTCTGATGGCACCTGCCCAAACCTACTGCGCGTCGCGCTTTGCGGCCGGCGATGCTCACCGTACTGGAAGTACGGTTGCGCTTCTCGACCACAAATCACTGCCGCTCGCTACGGTTTGGCCAGGTGCCGTGAGGTTTGTGGCCTTGTTGCTGTATCTCAAACTTCTGTGGAACAAAGTGATATCAAATCATGGCGATAGCCGACACAGGCCTTCCCCACCTGAAAGCTATCCAGCCCCATGTTGACCGGCCTGAACCACCTCACCCTGTCCGTGCGCGACCTGGCGCGCAGCGTGGCCTTTTACCGCGACACCTTGGGTCTGCGCCTGCATGCGCGCTGGGACAGGGGCGCGTATCTGTCGGCCGGGGATTTGTGGCTGTGCCTGTCGCTGGATGGACAGGGCACAGCCGCGCTGGCCAGCCCGGCTTACACGCACTACGCGTTTTCCATTTCCACGGAAGACTTCGCCGCCTTTGCCGCCCGCCTGCGCGCCGCCGGCGTGCCCGAATGGCAGCAAAACCGCAGCGCCGGCGATTCCCTGTATTTTCTCGACCCGGACGGCCACCGGCTGGAAGCCCATGCTGGCGGCCTGCCGCGCAGCGCCGTATCCGGGCATGGTGTTCGAGGATTGAGACCGGCAAGATCGCATATTCAGCAAATTCGTTAGATTCATTAGAAAACAAAAAGTGCAAGCGCCGTTGCCGTGAAAAAACACTGTCACGCCTCGGTATACCCTTGATAACCTTGCTTTTAAGACTTAATCAGCCTGACAAGATTCCATCCATCAATAGGCAAATTTGCCACATTTTATTGCATAAATAAAAATATTGATTGAAAATAGTTAACACTTATTTGGCAAATTCACTAAAATCGATGACGCATCATGAAATTCCCAATGATGCATGATCAGTTTTGAGGGCAAACCCGTCGAAAGGCGGGGACGCAAAGCCACCGGCCTACCGCGCGCAAGCGCCACGGCAGCGGGGCTGCCAATGCAGGGCCGGGACCGCCAGCGCGCGGCGCCAGCCTGGAAGCATTGTCGAGATGTGGCCCTCGCCCAACTCGGAGAGTTTCGCCATGAAAAAAATCATTCCCCCGCATCACCGTCACGGGCGCCTGCTGCTGGGCGCCACAACCGTCCTCCTGCTGGCCGCTTGCGGCCCCGGCCAGGAGACATCGACGCCGCCCGCCGCCATCGCCACGGCCGCGACACAGTTCGCCGTCGAGGTGCCCGTCGTCCCCGCCGCCGTCGGCGCGCTGGTGGTGCAACCGATGTTCCATGCGGCCCCGGCCCTGCTCGATGCGCCCGACGGGCGCGACAGCGCCAACAGCAGCGGCTCGGCCCACTGGCGGCCGCACTTGCAAAACGTGCCCGGCGCCATGCGGGAAATGACCACGCGCCGCCTGACGGCGCAAAAAATCGCCGCCTCGGAACAGGCGGCACAGGATATCGCCCCCTTGCTGGACGGCGGCGCGGGCGACATCGCCGCGCCCATGGCCGGCAGCAGCGTGGTGGCGACCTATTCTCCCGCGCAAATCCGCGCCGCCTACGACTTGCCCGCCCTGCCGGCGGCCGGCACGGCGCTGACGCCAGCCCAGGCGGCACAGCTGGGCACGGGACAGACGATCTACATCGTCGACGCCATGCACAACCCGAACGCGGCGGCCGAACTGGCCATCTTCAACCAGAAATTCGGCTTGCCCGGCTGCACCACCAAGGCTATCGCCACGAATGCCACCCTGCCCCTGCCGCCCGCCCCGGCCAGCGGCTGTGAATTTTCTGTTGTCTACAACACGCCAACGAGCACCATGACGGCCACGGCGCCCGCCTATAACTCGGGCTGGGCCATGGAAATCGCGCTCGACGTGCAGTGGGCGCATGCCACTGCGCCGTTGGCGCGCATCGTGCTGATCGAGGCGCCCGACGCTTCCATCAACAGCCTGCTGGGCGCCGTGCGCCTGGCCAACCAGATGGGGCCTGGCGTCGTGTCGATGAGCTTTGGCGCCGCCGAAGGCAACTGGACAGCATCCGTCGACAGCGCCTTCACGGGCAAGAACATGAGCTACCTGGCCGCCACGGGCGATTCGGGCAGCGGCGTGTCCTGGCCGTCCGTGTCGTCCAACGTGCTGGCCGTGGGCGGCACCACGCTCAGCTACAGCGGCAGCGGCCTGCGCAGCGAAACGGCCTGGTCCGGCACGGGCGGCGGCATCAGCGCCTATACGGCACTGCCCGCCTACCAGACGGCCAGCGTGCCCGGCCTGACCAACTTGCTGCGCCGCAACGTGGCCGACGTGGCCTTCAATGCCGACCCCGCCACGGGCCAGTACACGGCCGTGATGACACCCGGCAGCAGCACCGCCAGCTGGCTCAGCATTGGCGGCACCAGCCTGTCCACGCCGCAATGGGCCGGCCTGGTCGCCATCGCCAACGCCAGCCGCGCGCTGCAGGCGAAGGCGGCGCTCGGCTTGCCGCACAACATCTTGTACGGCCAGATCGCCAGCGTGCCCGGCACCTTTGCCAGCAGCTTTGCCGACATCACGCGCGGCAGCAACGGCACGTGCAGCGTGTGCACGGCCAGGGTCGGCTATGACCCGCTGGGCGGCCTGGGCACGCCGAACGTGAAAAGCCTGCTGGCCGGCCTGTCGGGCACGCAGATTGCACCGACCGCGCCCGTGGTGGCGCCGGCCAGCATCAGCGGCGCGGCCGGCAAGCCGCTGTCGTTCACCGTCTCGGCCACCGCTGCCAATCCCCTCAGCTACAGCATGCTGGGCGCGCCGGCCGGCATGAGCATCGCCGCCACGGGCGTGGTCAGCTGGGCCGCCCCCGTCGCGGGCACGTATGCCGTGACCATGGTGGCCAAGGATACCGTCAGCGGCCTCAGTGGCCAGGGCGTGTACGCCATCGTCATTACCCCCGTCGCGCCGCCCGTCGTCGGCGCCGGCGCCATCACGGGCAAGGTTGGCACGGCCCTGGCGTTCAATGTCAGCGTCTCCGCCCCCAATCCCGTCAGCTACACGCTCGCCGGCGCGCCGGCCGGCATGACCATCAGCAGCGCCGGACTGGTGAGCTGGGGCGCGCCCGTGGCCGGCACCTATGCCGTCACCGTGACAGCCACGGACAGCAAGACTGGCCTGAGCGGCAAAGGTATCTATACGGTGGCCATCGCCGCCCCGCTGCCCCCCGTCGTCACGGTGGCCAGCGTGAGCGGCAAGCCGGGCGTCGCGCTGTCATTCACCGCCACGACGGTGGCGCCCAACCCCGTCACGTACAGCCTGTCAGGCGCGCCGTCCGGCATGGCCGTCAGCGCCGCCGGCGTCGTCAGCTGGGCCAGCCCCGTGCTGGGCAGCTACAGCGTGACCGTCATCGCCAAAGATAGCAAGACGGGCTTGACGGGCCAGGCCGTGGCCACGGTGAAAATCGCCGCCGCCGGCCCCACGATCAGCGCCGCCGCCATGACGGGCGTGGCCGGCAAGGCCATGAGCGGCAGCATCGTGCTGACGGCTCCCGGCGCGAACGCCCTGTGGATCTCCATCCTCGGCGCGCCGCTGGGCATGCAGTTTTCCATGAGCGGCATGACCATCACGGCCACCTGGCCGCAACCGGTGGCCGGCAGCTATGCGCTGAAGGTCGTGGCGCTGGACAGTAACGGCTTGACGGCGCAACTCAACGTGCCCGTCACCGTCACGGCCAGATAAGCGAACGCGGCCCGCCAACGGGGCGCACCGGGACTCCCGTCCTGGCGCGCCCCGTTTTGCATGCGCGCGGCCGTTGCAACGAATCCAGAAAAGGAGTATAAATAGTCCATATACAGAGTTTTAATGAAGGATATGCCATGAATCTCGCCTACGCCTACCCCAAGAGCCGCTTCGAGCCGGCCGTGCTCGTCGACCTGAATGCCAAAGCCGAGCGCGAGCGATTGTCGCAAGCGGCCTTGAAAGGGTTTTTCAAGCTGGCCGCCGCCTGGAAACTGCGCGACGACGATGCGCGCGAATTGCTGGGCGGCCTGTCCAGCAGCGCCTGGTACGAGTGGAAGAAGCACCCGGACCGCGTGCTGGAAGTGGACCGCATCACGCGCATTTCCTATTTGCTGGGCATCTACAAGGCCTTGCACATCCTGTACGGCGACAAGCTGGCCGACGAATGGGTAAGTTTGCCCAACAAGAATCCCATCTTCGGCGGCCGCACGCCCCTGTCGCAGATGCTGGCCGGCGGCTTGCTGGCCATGCAGACGGTGCGCAAGCTGCTCGACGCGCGCCGCGGAGGGCTGTGATCGTGCCTGCCGCCCCGAATGAGCACCTGCCGCCGCTGGCCGCCTTGCGCCAGATCGACACTTGCCGCCTGATCCCCTCGCGCTTCGCCGACATGGAAGACTCCGTGCTGGCGCCCCTGGCCGAGAACGACGATCACCTGCGCGAGCTGTTCGAGCTCGACAACGCGACCAACGCGCGCCTGGTGGCCGAGTACGGCGGCGCGCCAGGAATTGGCGTGGACGAGCTGGTTTTTGGCGTGCCGCACTTTCGCATCATCAACGCCGCCTACACGTATGCCCGCCCGGAAGGGGCGCGCTTCAACGATGGCGAACGAGGCGCCTGGTATTGCGCCTTCGACATGAAAACGGCGCTGGCCGAGATCATTTTCCATAAAACCGTGGAATACCAGGAAATCGACTATTTCGACGACAGCGTCAATTACCAGTCGCTGCTGGCCGATTTTTCCGCCAGTTTCCACGACTTGCGCGGCCAGCAGCGCTACCAGGCTTGCCTGGACCCGGCCAGCTACATCGCCTCGCAAGACCTGGCCGCCATCCTGCTCGAAGCCGGCTCCATGGGCGTGATCTTCCCCAGCGTGCGTCACGCCAGCGGCACCAACCTGGCCTGCTTCCGCCCTGCCCTGGTCGGCAATGTTCGCAAAGGCGCCGCCTATCGGTTAACATGGCGGGGTACGCCGACGCCGCAGGTGGAAGCCTTGCCAGGCAAATAAACCGCGCGCACCGGCACCCGACTCACCGCAACCTGATATTTCGCATGCAAACCAATCCTGAAAAAGACACCGAACTGCGCCTCAAAGTGAACAGCGAAACGGCCCGCCTGGCCTGGAGCGAGCTGGAAAAGCACTTCGCCCAAGGCAACGTTGTCTGGGTCGCCAATGAGCTGGACCTGGTCGAAGTGGCCGTGCGTATCTCGCACGACGACAAGGCCACCATCACGCAATGGATGGTCGATGGCAAGGTCGCCAAGGTGTCGGACCAGCAGGCGCTGGACTGGCAGGCGGCCGATGCCGCGCTGTGGGCCGTCGTCGTCAGCCCGTTCATTCTGGTGCAGCAGGAAAAGCCCACCAAACACTGATGCCTACAGGCTGCGCTCGAGCATCAGGCGCAGCGCAACGCTGCCATCGAGGGTCGTCACGCTGTCGCTGCGGCCTGCATCATCCCCCCAGGATTGCCCCTGCACCTGTTGCTGGTGCAGCAGGTTGGCGGCCGACAGGCGCACGCGCGTTTTCGCGTCCGGCTGCCACAGCGCATACGCGTCGAGGGTGCGCCGCACGCCCGCATGGCTGCCGGCGTGCGCATCGAGCCGCGCCAGGCCGCCCGTCTGCACGTTCAGATTGCCGCCCATGCTCATCCCCGGCGAGCGCCGGTAATCGAGTCCCAGGTTGAGCGTGACCGGCACCTGGCTGGCCAGTCGGTTGCCGGGACCCGGCACGGCGGCGACCTTGGACCAGTTGCGCCCCGCATTGGCGCGCACGTCGACGTCGGGCGCCTGCGCCCACCAGGTCCGCACGGGAAATTTCACATCCAGCTCGATGCCGCGCACCGTGGCCGCGCCATTGTTGAACGGGCTGGCCGTCCAGACGCCGTCGTGCAGGAACAGGCGCTGCACGGTAACGTCGCTGATGCGCCGCGTGAATGCCGACAGGCTGGCCACGCCGCTCTTGCCAAAATAGCTTTCATACGCCGCGTCCAGCCCCCACGCCAGTTCCGGGCGCAGGTCGGGATTGCCCTGGAAATCGGGATTATTGGCACTGTTGCCATTGTTGACGGTGTAGCGGCGCGGCACCAGGTTGCGCGTGGTGGGCGCCTTGTAGGTGCGCGCCAGCGCCAGCCGCAGCTGGTCGCGCTCCTGCTGCGGCAACTTCCACAGCAGCTGCGCCACGGGACTCCAGACGCTGGCCCGCGTGCGCACTTCGCTCAAGGTGCGGCCCTCGGTCGCCGTCTGCAAGCCTTCCCAGCGCACGCCCGCATACATTTGCAGGCGCGGCGTCACCTCCCATTCATCCTGCGCATACAGGGCCAGGCGCCGCACGTCGGCCGTGTAGTCTTCATCGAGCGCATACGGCGCGCCGCCGGCAAGATACGTGTCGCGCTGGCGGCGCGACTCGCTGCGACGTATCAGGCTGCCATCCCAGCCCAGGCTCAAGGCGTGGCCGCCACCGAGCCGGCCCAGGTACTTGCCGCTGCTGTTGACGCTGTCGTCGATGGCGTCGGAAGCCACGCCGCGCAGCAGCAGGGGTGCGCCGGCGGCCGTCTCGCCATGGAAAACATAATCCGTGTCGCGCCGGTTGTGGTTGACGCCCAGCCTGGCCGTCAGCTTGCCCGCCGCCAGCGCGTGCGCCCAGCTCACATCGCTGCGCGCTGAGAACACGCTGGCTTGCGAGGTGGCGCCATTGCGCGGATAGCTGGAGGCCGCCCCCAGCAAGGTCGTTTCGCGCGCCACGCCGTCAAACCCCGTGCGGTACCAGTCCAGCAGGCTTTGCCAGGTGATGGTGTCGCCCTTGTCCAGGGTCCAGTGCAGGCGCGGCGTCAGGCTGGCCTTGTTGACGGACGAAGCATTGCGCGTGCGCGTTGTGCGCTGCGCCAGCAGCGTGCCGGTGGCATCTGCGCTTGTTTCAGTCATCCTTCCCGCCACGTCGTCGGCAGTGCGCTCGAGCGCGCCCGTCAGCGAGTAGGCGAAACCGGGCAGCTTGTCCGCCACGCGCAGCGACGCGGCAGGTTGCCGGCGGCCATCCTGCCGGCCCGCGCCCAGCTTCCCTTCGCGCTCGGCGCCGCTGGCGCCCTTGCGCAAGACCACGTTGATGCTGCCGGCGACGGCTTGCATGCTGTATTCGGCCGTCGCGCTGCGCAGAATCTCGATGCGCTCGATCATCTCGGGTGCGATCGATTCGATGGAAAAACCCGGTGGCGCGGGGTCGCCGTTGATCAGCATCTGCGTGTAGCCGGCCCCCAGGCCCCGCATGCGCACCTCGCCGCCGACGATGGAGACGCCGGGCTGGCGTTTCAACGTCGCAGCCAGGCTGCTGTCGCCATATTGGGCCAGGTCGTCGCGGCTGACGATGATCTTTGCAGCCGTGTCGTCGCGCCGCTGCTGCACGCCGCTGGCGGCGGTAATTTCAACCTTTTGCAGCGGCGCATCGTCGGCGCAGGCCGCGGCGGGCAAGAGCAGGAAAAAAAGCGGGGATAAAAGCGGAGGTAAAAGCGGGGAGAACGGGTTGGCGCTGCGCATGATGCCTTTTTCTACACTGCGGGTTGGGAAGCGCAGTGTAGAGGATTTGACAATGCGCAGCAAGCGCATTGTCCAGCCATGCTCAATGCCCGCCGCCCAGGTAGGCCGCGATCACCTTCGGATCGTTTTTCAGGCTTTCCGCCGGCCCGTGCACGGAAATGCTGCCGTTTTCCAGCACGTAGCCGTAATCGGCCACGTTCAGGGCGGCGGCGGCGAATTGTTCGACCAGCAGCATGGTCACGCCTTCCGCCTTCAAGCGCGTGATGATGCGGAAGACTTCTTCCACCAGAATCGGCGCCAGGCCCATCGACGGCTCGTCCAGCAGGATGACTTCCGGGTTCAGCATCACGGCGCGGGCCATGGCCAGCATTTGCTGCTCGCCGCCCGACAAGGTGCCGGCCAGCTGGTCGCGCCGCTCCTTCAGGCGGGGGAACAGTTCCAGCGCCTTGTCCAGGTCTCCCTTGATGTCGCCTTTCGGGCGCGCCCGCGTAAAACGGGGGAAGGCGCCCAGCAGCAGGTTGTCCGTCACCGACATCGAGGCGAACACCCTCCTGCCTTCCGGCGAATGGGCCAGTCCCGCGCGGGCGATACGGTGCGAATCGAGCCCCGTGACATCCTTGCCGCCCAGGGTGACAGTGCCGGATTTCGGTTTGAGCATGCCGGAAATGGCGCGCATGGTGGTGGTCTTGCCGGCCCCGTTCGAGCCGATCAGAGTCACCAGTTTGCCTTTCGGGACGTCGAGCGAAATGCCGTGCAAGACTTCGACTTTGCCGTAGGCGGCGTGCAGATTGTTAATGGTCAGCATGGTCTTCCTCTCAGTGCGCCGCTGGCGCCAGGGTTTCGGCGCTGCCGCCCAGGTAGGCTTCGATCACTTTCGGGTCGCTCTGGACAAGCGCGGGCACGCCTTCGGCGATCTTCTGGCCGAAGTCCAGCACCGTCACCACGTCCGACAGGGCCATCACCACGTCCATGTGATGCTCGATCAGGATGATGGTGATGCCGTGCTCGCGGATCTTGCGGATGATGGCCATCAGTTCCTTGATGTCGGGCGCCGTCAGGCCCGCCGCCGGCTCGTCGAGCAGCAGCAGGCGCGGGTTCAGGCCCAGCGCACGGCCGATTTCCAGCAGCCGCTGCTTGCCGTACGGCAAATTGCGCGCCTCTTCGTTGGCCAGGTCGGCCAGGCCGACGAATTCGAGGATGCTGGCGGCCCGCTCGCGCGCCGCCTTCTCTTCGCGCTTGTAGCGGGGCGTATGCAGCATCACGTCCAGCACGTTCGATTTGAACGTGTTGTGCAAGCCCACCAGCACGTTTTCCGTCGCCGTCATCTCGCCGAACAGTTGCACGTTCTGGAAGGTGCGCGCCACGCCGCCCAGGGCGATTTCGGACGGCGTGCGGCCGGAAATCACCACGCCGGCAAATTCCACCTTGCCCGCCGTCGGCTTGTAGATCCCAGTCAGCACGTTCATCATCGTGCTCTTGCCCGAGCCGTTCGGCCCGATCAAGCCGTGCACGGAGCCCTGCGTGACGTTCAAGTCCACCTGGTTCAGCGCTTTCAGGCCGCCGAACTGCATCAGGGCCTGGTCCACGCGCAGCAAGGTCGCGCCCTGCTGCCCGCCCTGGGCGTGGTCGAACGGCGCCACGCCGTGCGAAGCGACGGCTTCCACATGGCGCCGGCCCTTGCCGATAAAGCTCATCAGGAAGCCGACGATGCCGTCCTGCAGGTAGTACACGACAAATAAGGTCATCAGGCCGAAGATGGTCAGGCGCCAGTCGACCATGTTTTCCAGCTTGTACGAATACGCGGCCAGGCCGATGGTGGCCACCAGGGGCACGAGCACGCCGCGCACGGTGGAGCGCTTCTTCGCCAGCATGATGATGGATCCGATCACGCCCAGCACGGCGGCGCCGACGGCGATCTTGCGGAACAATTCGATGTCCGACAGCAGGCTGGGCAGCATGACGACGATCAGGGCGCCGATCAGGGCGCCGGAACGCGTCTTGCGCCCGCCCATAATGACGGCCAGCAGGAACAATATCGTCAACTCGAAGTTGTAGGTATTGGGCGAAATGTACTCTTCCGAATACGCATACAGGCTGCCGGCCAGGCCCGCGAAGCCGGCGCTGATGACGAAGGCGTAGACCTTGTAGCGATACACGGAGACGCCCATGCAATCCGAGGCGATGGGGCTGTCGCGCAAGGCTTCGAAGGCGCGGCCCAGGTTCGACTTCAGAATGCGGTGCACCACCACCAGCGAGATCACCAGCAGCGCGGCGACCATGTAGTAGTACTCGACCTCGGAAAGCTTGTGGCCGAACAGGACGGGCTTGTGGATCTTGATGCCCATCGGCCCTTCCGTCAGAAAGCTCATTTCATTGATCAGGATTTGCACGATGGTGCCGAAGGCCAGGGTCACCATCGCCAGGTAGGGCCCCGTCACGCGCAGGGCCGGCAAGGCCAGGATGGCGCCGAAGACGGCCGCGCCCAGGATGCTGGCGGGGATGGCCAGCCAGAACGGCGCGCCCAGCTTGAACACCAGCACGCCCGTGGCGTAGGAGCCGATGCCGAACAGGCCCGCGTGGCCCAGCGACACCTGCCCCGTGTAGCCGACGACGATATCGAGACCGAACAGCAGGATGGCATAGATCAATATGGTCTCGGCCAGGTGGATGTAATATGGGTTCGGAATGACGATGGGGAACAGCGCGAGCACGGCCAGTCCCGCCGCGCTCAACGCCAGCATGGTGATTTTCTTGTTCATGTCGTCCTCAGACTTTCTTGATCGCGGCTTTGCCGAACAGGCCGGACGGCTTGATGGCCAGCACCAGCAGCAGGAGCAGCAGGCCAGGCACTTCCTTGTAGCCGGTGGAGATGTAGTAGCCGGTGGTCGTCTCGGCGATACCCAGGATCAGGCCGCCGACGATGGCGCCCACGCCCGAGGTCAGGCCGCCGATGATGGCCACGGCAAACGCTTTCAAGCCCAGCGAAGCGCCCATGGTCGCGCCCGTCAGGGTCAGCGGCGCCACCAGCACGCCCGCAAACGCGGCCGTGGCCGACGACAGCGCGTAGGAAAAGGTGATGACCATGCCCGTGTTGATGCCCATCAAACCGGCCGCGTCGCGGTCGTTGGCCGTCGCCACGACGGCCTTGCCATAGATCGACTTGCGGTTGAATACTTCCACGGCCAGCATGATGGCCAGCGCGCCGACGATGACGGCCACCTGCATCTGCTGCACGTTGGCGCCGAATACCTGGAACGGCGCGGCCGACAGCGGCGACGGGAACATCAGGTCATCCTTGCCCCAGATATTTTCCGCCACGTTCTTGAAAATGATGGCCAGCGCGATGGTCGACATGATCCAGCCGAATTCGGACTTGATCTTGATGGCGGGCCGCACGCCTATCCATTCGACGAACACGCCCTGCAAGGCGCCGAAGACGATGACGATGGGGATCATCAGCAGATAGCTCATGTACGGCCCGCCGTGGATGGTGCCCACCAGGGAAAGGCCCACGAGCGCGCCCAGCATCAGGGATTCGCCCTGGCCGAAATTGAGGGTGCCGGAAGTGGCAAAGGTCAGCTGGTAGCCGAAGGCGATGACGGCATAGATCATGCCCAGCGCGATGCCGCTGAAGACGAGCTGCAGGAAAATTTCCATGGTATTCCCCGGAAGACGATAGATGAAAAAAATGGCCAGTCCTGATTCCTCAAGGCTGGCCACTGCGCGGCGACTGTCCGCCAGGCTTATTTCGCGAGGACGACCTTGCCGTCCTTGACTTCGCCAAACACGGTCAGGTCGGCCGTGATCGCTTCATGGTTGGTCTTGCTGAACGGTTTGTTGTAGGTGGTGACGGCGCCTTCCACCTTCTCGTTCAGGTTTTCCAGCGCGGCGCGTACTTTCGGGCCGTCCGTGCCGCCCGCCTGCGTGATGGCCGCGGCCAGCAGGTAGATGGAATCGTAGCCTTGCGCAGCCGAAACGGCCGACGGCATGCGTCCGCCCGATGGCTTGTAGGCGGCCACGTAGGCGTCGATGAAGGCCTTGCGCTTCGGCGTGCTGGCGTCCTGGATGAAGGTTTGCGGCATGCGCGTGCCATTGCCGTTCTTGCCCGCGTTGTCGATGAAGTTACCCATGGCCAGGGTCCAGCTGCCGATCAGCGGCACTTTCCAGCCCAGTTTTTCCATGCCGTTGGCGATCTGCGCCAGTTCCGGGCCGATGCCGTAGGTCAGCACGACTTCCGCCCCCGCCTGCTTGGCTTTCAGCAGCTGGGCCGTCATGTCGACGTCCTTGATGTTGTATTTTTCCACGACGACGGGCTTGATGCCCTTCTTGTCGAGCGCCTTTTCCAGGTCTTCGCGGCCCAGCTGGCCATAGTTGGTGGAGTCGGCCAGGATCGCCACTTTCTTGAACTTGCGGTTTTCGATCGCCTCATGCACGATCATGCCGGACTGGATGGTGTCATTGGCCGCATTGCGGAAGATGTAGTTTTCCGGCTGGTCGGCGAATTGCTTGGTGACGATGGAGCCCGTCGCCACATTGTTCATGACGGGAATCTTCGCTTCCTGGTAGAAGCGCTGCGAAGCGAGGGCCACGCCCGTGTTGATGTAGCCGACGGTGGCGGCGACCTTTTCCTTGTTGATCAGTTCCTGGGCGATCTGCACGCCGCGTTCGTTCTTCGCTTCGTCATCGCGCTCGATGAGCAGCAGGGAACGGCCCAGTACGCCACCTTTGGCATTGATTTCAGCGACGGCCAGCTTGACGCCGTCGCGCATCGACACGCCCATCGGCGCGGAACCGCCCGTAAACGGTCCGGACACGCCGATCTTGATGGGGTCGGCTGCGACTGCCGCCTGCGAGAAACCCAAAACCAAACTTGCCACGAGCAATTTCTGTTTCAAATTCATTGTCATCTCCTCTGATACAACGTTTTTAATGCCACTTATTTTTATAGTCGTACGCTGGATAACCGCCCCATCGATAAATCATTGTAGGTGAGTAAACATGCACCAGCAACAACTACATATGACGCGTCGCAACATGCGGAAAAGCCGCAATTGCAGGCCTGTTGTCAGTCTTTTGTAAGGAAAATATGGCGCAAATTGACACAGGTGCTACACCATGACACACGATGCATATGTCTGATCTGCGTCAAAAGTATAGCGATGCAATGGTGATATGGTCATTGAACCAGGGTCAACCGGCCATGGCGGCAATCCCTTCCCTACCATGGAGACCCTATGCGCCAGCCCATGACAAGCATCTGCGCCTGCCTGCTGATCGCCGGCATGAGTAGCGCCTGCAAGAACTTCACGCCGGTCGACAAGTTCGCGGGACAGACGGTGGCGATAACGGAAGTATTCAAACCCATGCTGACCCACTCCATGAGCAGTTGCACCAATAATGTACGGCGCAACAGCATCATCACCGACCGCCCCTACGTTGCGCAGGAAACGGAACAGGACCTGCTCCGGCGCTGCAAGGACTATGCGGCGCAATTGGCGGGCACAGCCGAACTGAACGATGTATTGAAACGCTACGCGGAAGTACTTGCCGCGCTGGCCAACGACAAGCTGGCGAACTACAAGGAGGAGATCGGCGCCCTTGGCGGTTCGCTGAGCGCCTTGCAGCAGTCCGGCGGCACGGCGCCGGTGCTCGACGCCGACCAGCTGGACAAAGTCACGCGCCTGAGCGCACTGATCAGCCAGATTGTCACGCAGCAAAGACAGCAGTCGGGAATCAACGAATTGCTGGCGCGCGAAGACGATATTTATATCATCAGCAATGCGCTGAAAAAATATGCGCAGCAAAACTACCAGGCCAATCTGCACGACGAGAGCCTGACGCTGGCATCCCTGAATCGCTCGCTCGACAACGCTGCCGCCAGGGAACCCGTGACCAGCAACTATCTGAAGGCCAAGCTCTACCTTGACGGGCGGCAGCTGCAGGAGCGTGGCAAGGTCATCGAGGCCTATCTTGCCGCCATGACGGAATTGCAAAACAGTCTCAGCACCTTGCGCGCCAAGTCCATGCAAGACCCGGCATTGGAACGTCAACTGGACACTTTTGCCAAGCAAGTCGATACCCTGCAAAAACAGGCCGCCAATTATTCACCATCCCCCTGGTAGGAGTCGGACATGGGCAACGTTATCGCACTCGATGAAAAACAAACCACGGAAATCGCCGACAAGCTGGCACAGGCCTCGAACCAGGTACTGGAGCTGCGCATCGCGCTGACCGACCGCACGCCGCCGACGCCGTCAGCCGTGCTGCATGATCTCAAGCAATATGAAAGCCACCTGGATCAGATGGTGTCCTTTTTCCGCGCCCACGGCATCTACCTGATCAACCAGAGTGCGCAGCAGGCATTGGCCAATGTGAACACGGCCATCGACCAAGGCAGGAAAACCGTGGCCGACATCGGGCACACGCACGCGGCCATCAAGGCGGCGGCAGGCTTGCTGGACCTGGCCGCCGCCCTGCTGTCGCGCAACCCGCTGGCCATTGCCGAGGCTGCAAATAGCCTGCGAACCTGACCTGGCGGACAATCACGGCTCTGCGGCCCTGTGCCCCATCGCGTGCGTGGCCATTTTCAGGTACAGGTTCGCCTGTTCCTCGCTGTGCGCATAGCCCATGCGCCCTTCGCCCAGGGCGACGGATTTCTGCTGCAGCGCTTCCGGGTATTCCAGGTCGCAGGCGGCATCCAGCCAGTGACGCGCCCGTGTTTCATCGGCGTCCTGCAGCATGTTTGCCACGATGAACATGGCTGGCGCCACGCCGCGTTGCGCGGCCAGTTCCAGCCAGCGCAACGCGGCGGCGCTGTCCTGCGGGCCGCCCATGCCGTTCTTGTGCATTAATCCCAAGTAATACGCTGCAGGACCGCCGCCCTGCCCCGCCGCGTGCTCGAACAGGGCGCGCGCCTGCGGCTGGCTCGCCTCGCCCGCGCGCATCAAGACCTTGGCCTGGGCCGTGACATCCGGCCCTGCCCATGCCAGTGGCGATACGGCCAGGGCAACGGTAAACAACCATGCCTTCATTTCGACAGGTCGAGCTGATACAGCGCAAAGCCCTTGCCGGCACCGTCATCAAGCTTCAACTGCGTGACGTTATCGATGCCGGCCGCCTTCGCCAGCTCGATCACGTTCGGCGCGGAATGGAAGACCACGGGGCCTTTCGTGGCAACCCTGGCGAAGCGCCAGCTGCGCGCGGAACCGTTTTTCGCGCGCGTCAGGTGTTTCTGCTGCGTGACGTAGGCGATCAGCAGCTCGCGGTTGTTGTCGGGCGACGCCACCACCGTCTTGCTGCCGTCGAGGCCGGGGAAATTGCCGCCGCCGCTGGCGCGGTAGTTATTTGTCGCGATGAGAAATTCCTGGCCCGCGTCCACCGGCTTGCCCTTGAACGTCAGGCCCTGGATGCGGCGACCCGGCGGCTGCGTGACGTCGATCTGGTAGCGCACGTCGGCGCTGGTGAGCGTATCGAAGTTGTAGCTCGGATGGGCCGTGTTGACCAGTTCCTGCGGCTCGGTCTTGTTGACATCGATGGTATTGAAGCGCCGCGCCGACTGCTCCAGCCAGGCCTTCAATTCGACGCCATTCATCTTCACGCCGTACAGCGCGTTCGGATACAGATACAGGTCGGCCGCGTTGTTCAGCGCCACGTTGCCCGCCTTGACGTCCGTGTAGTCGGACACGCCGGCCGAGCCGCTCTTGAACGGGGACGACATCGACAGTACGGGCAGACTGGCATATTGCGGCAGGTTCGCCTTCACGTAGGCGGCCAGGTAGCCCGCTTGCGCCTGGTTCACCACTTCGATGGCGCTGACGTCGCCCACGTCGGCAAAATACGTCGACATGCGGAAGTCCGTGGCGCCGACCGGTGTCTGCACGTAGGCGATCGTCGCTGCGTGCTCCTCGGCCACCAGTGCGGCGATGGCTGCGTCGGGCTGGACGTAACTCTTGTCCGCATTCTGGATGCCGCGCGCTTCCACCGTGGTGGCGCTCTTGTCGACCACCCACTGCTTGCCGTCGTGGCGCAGGCGCAAACCGATCACGCCCAGGTGCTTGCCCCACAAATTGGCCATCACGGTCGGCACGCCGTTGACCAGCCCTTTGACCTTGTCGACGCCGGGCAAATTAAACTGCGGCACCGTGCTGGCCGCGTTCGGGAACAGCTGGTGCGAATGGCCGATCAGCATGGCGTCCACGCCCGGCACTTGCGACAGGTAGTAATTACCGTTTTCCATGGTTGGCGAGTACGGGCTGTCATCGAGACCGCCGTGCGAAATGGCCACCACCAGCTCGGCGCCCCTGGCGCGCATCTCGGGGATGAATTTTTCCGCTGTCTCGCGCACGCCCTGCGTGTAGACGCGGCCTTCCAGCCAGCGCTTGTCCCAGGCCATGATGGTGGGCGGCGCAAAGCTGATGATGCCCACCTTCACGGTGCTCGTCACCGGTTTGCCATCGGGGCCGGTGGCCGTGATCTGCTTGTCGATGATGTGATATGGCGCAAACAGGGGCTGGCCCGTCTTGACGCTGTAGACATTGGCCAGCACTTGCGGGAATGCGGGACCGGCGCAGCGCGGTTTGCTGGCGTCGACGCTGTCGACGTCGAAGCGGTTGCCTGTCACCTGGCTCAAAAACGCCAGGCCGTAGTTGAATTCGTGGTTGCCGATGCCGCCGCCGTCCACTTTCAGCAAGTTCATGGCCTTGTAGATGGCCAGGGTCTGGTCGCAAGCCAGCGGTTTGACCAATGCCTGGTAGTCGGCCAGGGCCGTGCCCTGGATGGTGTCGCCGTTGTCGAGCAAGAGATTGTTCGGGAACTGCGCACGCGCCTGGGCGATCAAGGCCGCCGTGCGTTCCAGGCCGATCGACGGTTCCGCCTGCAGCTTGTAGTAATCATAACTGAGCACATTCGCGTGCAAGTCCGTCGTCTCCAGCAGGGCCAGGGTGGCGCTGCTGCCGGCCGGCGCGGCCGATGGCGACCGGACGGGTCCCGTGGCGGCGGGCGGCAAGGCGCCGCAGCCGGCCAGCAGCAGCGGTAACAGGGCGAGACGGGGAAGTTGAAGCATGATGTATTCCTGTGGAAAGACAATATCGCCAGCATCATACGCAGCACGGCAGCCCCTATCAAGGCAAAAATATTGTCGCAAATACAGCAAAATCGTCATTTTATTGCCCCGTGCGGCAGCAATTGCGCCGCGGCGGCAGCGGAAACGCGCCGCGCTCGCGTATAATTCAGGGTTTGATTTCACCATAGAAGACCAGAACATTATGGAAGCCGAACGCATCAATATCATCTCCGCCCTGCTCAACGACCTGACGGTCCGCGAAGCCGAACTTCGGAGGTATCTTTGACTTCACTGTCAAGTCGGAGAAACTAGAGCAAGTCAACGAAGAGCTGGAAGATCCCACCGTCTGGAACGATCCGAAGCGCGCCCAGGACCTCGGTAAAGAGAAGAAGGCGCTGGAAGCCATCGTCTTCACGCTCGCCAAGGCCGATGCCGACCTGCGCGACACCCGCGACCTGTTCGACATGGCCCGCGAAGAAGGCGACGACGAGACGCTCGAAGCGATCGAGCAGGACGTGCAGGAAATCCGCAAGGTCATCGAAAGCATGGAATTCCGCCGGATGTTCAACAATCCGATGGACCCGAACAACTGCTTCATCGACATCCAGGCCGGCGCCGGCGGTACGGAAGCCCAGGACTGGGCCTCAATGCTGCTGCGCCAGTACCTGCGCTATTGCGAACGCAAGGGCTTCAAGGTCGAAATCCTGGAGCAGTCCGACGGCGAGGTAGCCGGCATCAAGACGGCCACCCTGAAGGTCGAGGGCGATCACGCCTACGGCTTCCTACGCACGGAAACGGGCGTGCACCGCCTGGTGCGCAAGTCGCCATTCGACTCGGCCAACGGCCGCCACACCTCGTTTACGTCGCTGTTCGTGTATCCGGAAGTCGACGATTCGATCGAGATCGACGTCAACCCGGCCGATATCCGCGTCGATACCTACCGCGCGTCGGGCGCCGGCGGTCAGCACATCAACAAGACCGACTCCGCCGTCCGCATGACCCATGCGCCGACCGGCATCGTGGTGCAGTGCCAGAACGACCGTTCGCAGCACCGCAACCGCGCCGAAGCGATGGAAATGCTGAAAGCGAAGCTGTACGAGCATGAACTGCGCAAGCGCATGAGCGAGCAGCAGAAGCTGGAAGACTCGAAGACGGACGTGGGCTGGGGTCACCAGATCCGCTCCTACGTGCTGGACCAGTCCCGCATCAAGGACTTGCGCACCGGTTTCGAGACGGGCAATACCAAGGGCGTGCTCGATGGCGACATCGACGACTTCATCTCCGCCTCGCTCAAGCAAGGCGTGTAAGAATGAACGCATCCGCTCCGGCGCAGCGCGCCTTCCTGTTCGACATGGATGGCACGATCGTCGACAACATGGCCTTCCACACGACGTCGTGGCTGGCGTTCTTTGAACGCCACGGCCATGCGCTGGACGCGGACGCCTTTTTCCGCGACACGGCGGGACGGCAGGGGCACGAAATCATCGCCAAATACCTGGGCGCGGATGCCGACCATGTCACCCTGCTGGCGGAAAAGGAAGTCGTCTACCGCGAACTGTATGGCCCGCACCTGGCCACAGTGCCTGGCTTCGACCGGCTGATCGCCAGCGCGCGCCAGGCTGGCGTCGGGCTGGTGGTGGGCACGGCAGCGCCGGACGAGAACATCGCGTTCACGCTCGATGGCCTGGACCTGCGCCACCGCTTCGACGCCATCGTCGGCGCCGCCGACGTGGAGCGGGGCAAGCCGCACCCGGACGTTTTCCTGAAAGGCGCGCTGCTGGCCGGCGCGCTGCCGCAAGACTGCATCGTCTTCGAAGACGCGCCCCTGGGCGTGGAAGCGGCGCGCCGCGCCGGCATGCGCGTCGTGGTGCTCACCACCACCCTGCCGGCCGAGGCGTTTGCCGCCTTCGACAACGTCATTGCCATCGTGCCGGATTTCTCCGCACTCGACGTCGACGCACTGTTTGCCAGCGTGGCGCCAGCGCTGGCGCCACATCATCAATAATCACCAACGAAGAACACCATGACTACGGATATCCAAGAACAAGCCGCCGCCCCCGATGAAAACAAGATCATCGCCGAGCGCCGCGTCAAGCTGGCAGCACTGCGCGAACAAGGCGTCGCCTTCCCGAACGATTTCCGCCCCGAGCACAAGGCGGCCGACCTGCACGCGCAATACGGCGGCAAGACGCGCGAAGAGCTGGAAGCCGAACCTGTCACCGTGGTGCTGGCCGGCCGCATGATGCTCAAGCGCGAAGCGGGCAAGAAAGCCGCTTTCGCCACCCTGCAAGACGCCTCCGGCCCGAAGGCCGACGGCCGCATTCAGATCTACGCCACCCTGGACCTGACCGGCGAAGCGGCCATGGCCGCCCTGCACCACTATGACCTGGGCGATATCCTGGGCGTGACGGGCACCCTGTTCAAGACCAAGACGGACGAACTGACCATCAAGGTCACGGAACTGCGCCTGATCACCAAGTCGCTGCGCCCGCTGCCGGACAAATTCCACGGCCTGGCCGACCAGGAAACGAAGTACCGCCAGCGCTACGTCGACCTGATCATGAACGAAGAGACGCGCCGCACCTTCAAGGCGCGTACCGCCGCCATCTCGTCGATCCGCCGCTTCATGGAAAAGAACGAGTTCATGGAAGTGGAAACGCCGATGCTGCACACGATTCCGGGCGGCGCCGCGGCAAAACCGTTCATCACGCACCACAATGCGCTCGACATGCAGATGTTCCTGCGCATCGCGCCCGAGCTGTACCTGAAGCGCCTGGTCGTGGGCGGCTTCGACCGCGTGTTCGAGATCAACCGCAACTTCCGCAACGAAGGCGTGTCGATCCGTCACAACCCTGAATTCACGATGATGGAATTCTACGCGGCCTACACCGACTACAAATGGCTGATGGACTTCACGGAAGCCGTCATCCGCCAGGCCGCCATCGACGCGCACGGCACCGCTACCCTGACCTACGGCGGCCGCGAACTGGATCTGGCAAAACCGTTCCACCGCCTGACCATCGTCGAAGCGATCAACAAGTATGCTCCAGGCTACACCGCCGAGCAGTTGAACGATGCCGAATTCATCAAGGAAGAGCTGAAAAAATTCGGCGTCAAGCCGTTCGCCACGGCCGGCCTGGGCGCGCTGCAACTGGCGCTGTTCGAAGAAACGGCTGAAGCGCAGCTGTGGGAACCGACCTACATCATCGACTACCCGGTCGAAGTGTCGCCACTGGCGCGCGCTTCCGACACGGTGGCCGGCATCACCGAACGCTTCGAGCTGTTCATGGTAGGCCGCGAAATCGCCAACGGCTTCTCCGAGTTGAACGACGCGGAAGACCAGTCAGCCCGCTTCCTGGCGCAAGTCGCCGCCAAGGACGCCGGCGATGAAGAGGCGATGTTCTACGACGCCGACTACATCCGCGCGCTGGAATACGGCATGCCGCCAGCCGGCGGCTGCGGCATCGGCATCGACCGCCTGATGATGATCATCACGGATTCGCCGAACATCCGCGACGTCCTGCTGTTCCCTCATCTGCGCCGCGAAGAGTGATGAACACCTGAAAAATCTACTGCGCGTCGCGATTTGCGGCCTGCGATGCTCACTGTGCCATAGCACAGTTGCGCTTCTTAGCCGCAACTCCCATCCGCTCGCTACGATTTTTCAGGCGTTCGATGCTTCAAGGCAAAAAAAGCCGCCTGATCTTGCGATCAGGCGGCTTTTTTACGTCTGTCGCAGGCCGTCAGCCGGCCAGGGTCACGCGCTGGTGGCTGCGGCTGGCTTGCTGCGCCGCCAGCGCCGTGGCCAGCGCGCGCATGCCGTCGTCGCCGGTAGCGGCCGGCTGCCCTTCGCCGCGCATGGCGCGCTGGAAGGCGCGCACCGAGCGCACGTACAGGTTTTCATGCTCGACGGGGATGTCGACACTGCCGCCGTCGCGCGTCAGGCTGATGGTGCCGACGGGGCGCTGCGTCATGACGCCGGTGGCGAAGATCGTGCCCTGGGTGCCGATGATTTCCACGCCGGACAGCGAATACGGCGCGTTGAACGCGTCGTGCACCTGCACCAGGGTGCCGTTGTCGAACTCGATGACGGCCATCAGGCCCTCTTCCAGCCCGGCCACCGTCATGCCGCCGCTGGTGGCGCAGGCGGTGACGTGGCGCGGCTCCGCATCCAGCAGGAAGCGCAGGGTGTCGACGTCGTGCACGAACATGTCGAGCGTGACGCCGCCCGACTCCGGCGCGTCCAGGCGCCAGCCGCGCAGGTGCTGCGGCAGGTTGTTCGCGTGCAGCACGCGGCAATACAAGGGCTGGCCGATCTCGCCGGCGCGAATCAGCTCGCGCATCTTGCCATGGCTGGCGGCGTTGCGCAGGTGGTGGTTAATTCCCAGCACCACGCCCGCTTCGGCGCAACCGTCGACCATGCGGCGGGCGTCGTCCAGGTTCAGCGCCAGCGGTTTTTCGCACAGCACGTGCTTGCCGGCGCGCGCCGCCTGCAAGGTCTGCGCCATGTGCCACTCGTTGGTGGTGCTGATGTAGACGGCGTCCGCGCCCGGATGCGCCAGTGCCGCATCGAGGTCCGTATAGCTGGCGGCGATGCCGAACTGCTCGGCAAAGGCGGCGCCGCGCGCGGCGTCCCGGCTGACCACGGCCAGCACTTCCGCGTCGCCCTGCTGGCGGATCGCATCGACCATCCATTCGCGCGCCACGGTGCTGGCGCCGACCAGTATCCATCCGATTTTCTTCATTCGATTCTCCCGTTAAAAAGTGTGGCGCAGGCCGAGGTTCCAGGCCTGGTTGCCGGTGCCGTTGTCGGTGGCGTTGCCCACCACGTAGGCGGCGCCGTTGCGGTTGTCGATATGCGCGTAAGCCGCGTACAAGGTGCTGCGCTTCGACAGCGCGTAGGTGTAGCCGATGCCGACCTGGGAGGCGTCGCCGTTGGCGGCGCGCCGGTCGTCGCGCCGCACGTACGAGAACAGGACGCGGTGCGGGCCAAAAGGCACGGTGGCGCCCAGCATCAGGTCCGCGCTGTCGACCGTGGCGGCGGCGCCCGCCGTGCTCTTGCTGACGGCAACGGCGCCATGCGCCTTGACCACGCCGAAGTCCCAGGTGGCGCCCAGCACCGTGTTGCGCGCCCTGCCCGCCACCAGCGCGCTTGACAGGGTGTTGGCATCCTGGTGCGCCAGGCGCACATACAGCGGCCCGCTGGCATAGGTGGCTGCCGCGCCCGTGTAGCGCCTGGCCGAAGCATCACCGGGCACTTCGCCGAAACCGTACGCCAGTTCGCCGGAAAGGCCGCCGCGCACGGGCGAGCTGTAGGTGATGCTGTTGTCGACGCGGCTGATGTAGCCGGCCGTGAAGACGTTGCTCATCCTGCCCGCAAAACCCAGGTAGAACGGGTCCAGCGCCCCCAGGCTGCTGTCGATGAACGTGTACTGGCGGCCCAGCCGCAAGGTGCCCGCCGCGCCGCCCAGGCCAACGAAGGCCTGGCGCCCGAACAGCAGGCCGCCCTGGGCCGAAGCGCCCGTGTCGGCCAGTATGCCCGCATCCATCGTAAACAGCGCCGTCATGCCGCCGCCCAGGTCTTCGCTGCCCTTGAAACCGAGCCGCGAGCCATTGGCGATGCCGCTCGTCACCTTGAGCACCCTGCCGCCGGCGCCGCCGCTCTCGGACACCACGCCCATGTCCATGATGCCGTACACGGCAACGTTCGACTGCGCGAAGCACAAGCCGCTGCCGGCGCCGATGATCATTGCCCCTACTACCTTCTTCTTCATGTCTTGCCCTGTCTATCTTCTTGTGAAAACTGTCCCTGGCTCACCAGGTGGCGCGGACGCTCGCCGCGCAAACCGGCCAGCAGGTTGTCCACGGCCTGCTGCGCCATGGCGTAGCGCGTTTCGTGCGTGGCCGAGCCGATATGCGGCAGCGCCACCACGTTCGCCATGTGCGGCAGCGGATTGTCCGGCGCCAGCGGTTCGCGCTCGAACACGTCGAGACCGGCGCCGTGGATGCTGCCCTGCTGCAGCGCCTCGATCAGCGCCGCCTCGTCGACGATGCGCCCGCGCGAACCGTTGATGAAGATGGCGCCGGGGCGCATCAGCGCGAACTCGCGCCGGCCCATCATGCGTTCCGTCTGCGCCGTCAGCGGCAGCACCACGCAGACGAAGTCCGACCCGGCCAGCAAGTCGTCGAGCGCTACCTGGCGCGCACCCAGCGCCGCCTCCACCTCGGGCACGGCTTCGCCGTTCACGTACAGCACCTGCATGCCGAAACCCAGCGCGGCGCGGCGGGCGACGGCGCGGCCGATGCGGCCCATGCCCAGCATGCCGATGGTCTTGCCATGCACGTTGACGCCATACTGGCTTTCGCCCACGCTGCGCGTCCAGCGTCCCGCCTTGACGAATTCGGCTAGCTCAACGACGCGCCGCGCGCTGGCGAGGATCAGCGCGAAGATCGTGTCGGCCGTCGTTTCCGTCAGCACGTCCGGCGTATTGGCCAGCAGGATGCCCCGTTCGCGCAAATAATCGACGTCGAACTGGTCGACGCCCACCGAAATGGTGGAAATGATGCGCAGCCCTTCCGCCGGGTCCAGCAATTCACGGTCCAGGCGCACGCTGGCGCCCAGCAAGCCATGCGCGCCGCGGATGGCGGCGGCGAATGCGGCGCGGTTGCCCGCATCGATCGCCTCGAAATACGTCACCTCGCATTCGGCGCGCAGGCGCGCCAGCAGCGGCTCGGCCAGTTTTTTGTACACAACCACATGTTTTTTCACGAGTATTTCCCCTGTATGGTTCAAGATGGGACCAGCGCGTCGAGCTGGGCGCGGGTCGGCAAGCCTTCCATGTCGCCGGCCACCTGGATGGCGAAGGCGCCGACCCGGTTGCCGCGCCCCACCGCCTGCGCCAGCGGCAAGCCTTCCAGCAAGGCGCTGACCAGGCCGGCCGCGAAGCCGTCGCCGGCGCCCACCGTGTCGACCACGTTGACCACGCGCTCGCCCGGCACCATGCCGCTGTCACCCTCGGCCGTGCGGTAATAGGCGCCGTCGGCGCCCAGCTTGACGACCACCAGCCGCGCACCCCGCTGCAGGTAAAAGCCGGCGACGTCGTGCGGCAGGTCGTGGCCGGTGAGGATTTTTCCCTCCCCCAGGCCGGGCAGCACCCAGTCCGCCTTGGCGGCCAGGCGGTTGATCTGTTCGACCATGACGGCTTGCGACGGCCACAGCGAGGGCCGCAGATTCGGGTCGAACGACACGCTCCGGCCGTTGGCGCGCATGAAGTCGAGCGCCTGGCCGGCGAACGCCAGGCTGGTCTCGGACAGCGCCGCGGCCACGCCCGTGGCGTGCAGGTGGCGCGCGGACAGGAAATAGGCGGGGTCGAAGTGCTCGGGCGCCAGCCGGCTGGCGGCGGACCCCTTGCGGAAGTATTCGACCAGCGGATCGGCGCCATTCTCGGCCTTTTCCTTGAGCAGGAAGGCGCTGGACTGGCCGGCGACGGTGACGACCCGGCTGCAATCGACGCCTTCGGCCTGCACGCTGGCGCGGATGAAGCGGCCGAAGGAATCGTCGCCCACCCGGCTCAGCCAGCCGACCTTCAAGCCCAGGCGCGCCAGGCCGATGGCGACATTCGTCTCGGCGCCGGCCAGGCGGCGCGTGAAGTGCGCCACGGCCGCCAGGTCGCCCGTTTGCTCGGCAACGAACATCGCCATCGCCTCGCCATACGTGACGACGTCGAGCGCGTGCGCCCCTTGATTCGATTCCTGCGCCATCATGCTGCCTCCAGCATCTGAATGTAGCGGCCCGTTTCGGCCACCAGGTCGGCGCCCTCGAGCGGGAATTCGATGGCCCGCTGCACGCCCGGCGCGAAATGCGCGAAGACGGCGCGCCAGGCCGGATCGGCGTCGGAAACGGCGCAGGCGGACAGCCTTCCGCCGTCGTCAAGGACAGCCTTGCAATGCACATAGCGCACGTACGGCGCCAGCAGGCGCGCCGCCTGCTGCGCATCCTCGCCCACCCAGCGCCAGTTGCCGATGTCGAAGGTCAGCCCCACCGGCAGCCCCGCTTCGTCCGCCGCCGCCAGGAAGCGCGCCATCGTCGCCAGCTTGCCGCCGTGGGCCGTCTGGTCGTTTTCCACCAGCAGCGCCACGGGCGCCGCCGCCAGTTGGGCGTGCAAGGCCGCCAGGTCCGGCGCGGCCGGGTAATGACCGAGCGACACCTTCAGGTAGCGCGCTCCCAGCCGCGCCGCCTCGTCCAGCATCTGCTGCAGCAGCTCGTGCTGCAACAAGCCGTCCGCACCCCACAATTCGATGGGCGTGGAATACACGCAGTACAGGCCGCGCGCGGCCACCGCCGCGCCCATGCGCGCCAGGTCCGGCAAGTCGGAAGTAAACAGTTCGCGGCGGATCTCGATGCCGGCGCCGCCCGCATCGGCCACCACGTCGATGAACTGGCTTTGCCCCAGCTGCCTTACCCTGCTTGCGCCGTAGGCCGACGCGGCCACCAGGACGGGGCTCACTTGATCGCTCCCGCGCCGACGAACTGGCGCGCTTCGGGCGTTTGCGGATTGCTGAAAAAGGCTTCCGACGGCCCGCTCTCCCACACCAATCCCTGGTGCATGAAGACGGTGACGTCGGCCATGCGCCGCGCGAACTCCATCTCGTGCGTCACCAGCAGCATCGTCATGCCCGCCTGCGCCAGCTCTTCCATCACCTTCAGCACTTCCTGCGTCAATTCCGGGTCGAGCGCCGACGTCACTTCGTCGAACAGCATCACCTGCGGCTCCATCGCCAGCGAGCGGGCGATCGCCACGCGCTGCTGCTGGCCGCCCGACAGCTGCTCGGGATAGGCCTCGCGCTTGTGGTCCAGGCCCACCTGCTTGAGCACGCGCAGCGCCGTGGCGCGGCCCTGGGCGTCGGGCACCTTCTTGACGATGCGCGGCGCCAGCATGACGTTTTCTTCCACGGTCAGGTGGGGGAACAGGTTGTAGCTCTGGAAGACCATGCCGACATCCTTGCGCAAGTCGAGCAGATGCTCCTGGCGCGCCGTCAGCGTGTGGCCGGCCACGACGATGCTGCCGCTGTCGATGGTTTCCAGGCCATTGATACAGCGCAACATGGTGCTCTTGCCGGAGCCGCTGCGGCCGATCACGGCGATCACCTGGCCCCTCTCGACGGCGAACGACACGCCCTTGAGCACGTGGTTGGCGCCGAAGCTCTTGCTGATATGGTCGATTTCAACGATGGGCATGGAATTTCCTTTCCAGTGAATGGCTGTAGCGCGACAGCGGATAGCACAGCGCGAAGTAGATCAGGGCGACGATGGGGAAGACGATGAAAGGCAGGAAGGTCGCGTTGCTGACCAGTTGCCCTGCCCGCGTCAGTTCCACCACGCCGATGATCGAGGTGATCGAAGTGTTCTTGATGATCTGCACCATGAAGCCCACCGTCGGCGGCAGCGAATGGCGCAGCGCCTGCGGCAGGATGACGTAGCGCAGCTGCTGGTAGCGGTTCAGCGCCAGCGCGGCGGACGCCTCCCACTGCTGCCGCTGCACGCCTTCGATGCAGCCGCGCCAGATCTCGCCCAGGTAGGCGCTGGCAAAGATCGTCATCGCCGCGCCGGCCGCGATGACCGGCGACAGCTTGTAGCCGAACAGAGCCAGCCCGTAATAGGTCAAAAACAGCACGATCAGCACGGGCGTACCCTGGATCAGCTGGATGTACAGGGCGCTGATGCAGCGCAGGAATCGGCTGCGCGCCGTGCGCAGCAGCGCCACCGCGAAGCCGGCGATGCCGCCCGTGATAAAGACGATCAGCGACAGGCCGATGGTCCAGCGCGTGGCCTCGAGCAGGAATTGCAGGTTATCCCAGGAAAAGTCACTGATCATGTCATGCTCCCATGCGCACCGCGCCAAGACGGCGGCGGCGTTTGAAGACGATCTGGCCCAGCACCCAGAAGCCGAAGCGGAACAGCAGGGCCAGCAGGATGTACAGCACCATCACGACGATGTAGATCTCGAAGCTGCGGAAGGTTTCCGCGTCGAGCAAGTGGGCGGCGGCGGTCAGCTCTTCGGCGGAAATGGCCGACACGACGCTCGATGCGAGCATCATCAGCGTGAACTGGCTGGCCAGCGCCGGATACACCTTTTCCAGCGCCGGCAGCAGCACCACGTGGCGCATCACTTGCCAGCGCGTCATGCCCAGCGCCTGCGCCGCTTCCAGCTGCGACGGATGCACGGCGCCGATGCCGGCGCGCACGATTTCCGCCGCGTAGGCGCCCAGGTTGACCGTCATGGCGACCAGGGCGGCACCGTTGGCGTCGAGCTGCAGGCCCAGCGACGGCAAGCCAAAGTAGATGATGAACAGCTGCACCAGGAACGGCGTGCTGCGGATCACCTCGACATACGCGCGCACCGCCGCGCGGGCATAGGCGGGACCGTTCTTCAGGATAACGGCGGCGCAGACGCCCACCGCCAGCCCCAGCACCATGGACAGGGCGCTCAGGCGTATCGTCAGCGCCGCGCCCCACAGCAGGCGGTCCAGCGATTGCATGACGAGTTCGAAATGAAATTCATACGGCATACTCAACTCCTTGTCTACGTGCGCATCCCCGGCCGCGCCACCATGGCGGCGCGCCGTGCGGACGAACACTCTCCCTGTGCGGGTCGCGGTATCAGAAGGTCGGCAGCGCCGGCAGCGGCGCGCCGCTCCACTTGCGCGCGATGGCGTCGAGTTCGCCATTCAGCTTGACGTAGTAGATGAAGTTGTTGAGCCACTGGTGCAGCTCGAAGTCGCCGCGGCGCACGGCCATCGAGTTGGGCTGCAGCGAGTAGGCGAAGCGGACCTCGATCTTGCCCGCGCCGCGCGTCTTGATGATGTCGAGCGCCATCGTGCTGGGAATCGAGACGGCGTCGACCTGCTTGCTGAGCAAGGCCTGGGTGACGGTGGCGTCATCCTCGAAACGCACGATGCTGGTGCCGGCCGGGGCCATGCGGCTCAGCGCCGTGTCATTCGTGGTGCCGCGCGTCACGCCCACCTTCTTGCCCTTCAAGTCGGCCAGGGCCTTGAGCTTGCCGCCGACCGGCGCGACGATGGCCAGTTCGAACGCGCTGTAGGGCATGGTGAACATCAGGGTCTTGGCCCGTTCCGGCGTGGGCGCCAGGGTTGCCACGAGGAAATCGACCTTGCCCGATTCCAGCGACGGCACGCGCGACGGCGCCGTCAGGGGCACCACTTCCACGGGCAGGTTCAGGTATTTGCCGATCAGGTTGGCGACGTCGACGTCATAGCCGACGGGCGCGCCCTTGGCGTCGATGCTGCCAAACGGCGGCGTGCCGCTGACCACGCCGATGGTCAGCTTGCCTTTCTTGATCAAGTCGCCAAGCGTCTGGGCGCCGGCGTCGGCCGCCGCACCGAGGGCGCACGTGGCTGCCAGTGCGCAAGCCAGTATTTTCGAATAGAACAGTGTCGTCATCTTCATGTTTCCGTCTCCTGTGATCCCGGTACCGGCCTCGTCGAGGCGCTTCCGGGAATATTGTCAAATGGACGATTCAGATCGTCTCTTGCCGTGTCGTACCAACCTCCTGCCATTGCCCTGCCTGACTATCCACGCCCCTTTCCAGTGTGAATACAATTCATGAAACCGGTTCCATTACCTTCCCAAAAAAAGGGCGTACGCCCTCTTTTCGTCAATCGCCGTCCTTGCGCACTTCCCCGCTCCGGGTGGAATTGCGCACAATCAATTTGCCTGGCAACAGCACCTCGCGCGGCGGGCACTGATCGCCCTGCAGGCGCGACAGCATGCACGTCATCGCCGAAAAGCCGATCTCGTACGTCTGCTGTTCGATCGTGCTCAGGCCCGCCAGCGGCGACCACGGCAATTCGTCAAAGCCCAGCAAGCCCACGTCCTGCGGCATGCGCAATTCGAGGCGCTGCAGCATCAGCGCCAGTTCCAGCGCCACCATGCCGTTCGACGCCAGCAGCGCCACGCGGCGGCCGCGCCACTGCGCCAGGCATAGACGCACCTGCGCGTCGATGGAGGGCCGGTCGTCCAGGTCCACCGCCAGCACTTCGCCCACGCAATCCGGATGTTCGGCCATCACGGCCTGGAAACCGTCGGCGCGCATCAGCCGCGAACTGACGCCCGTCAAGGGCGGCGCGACGAAGGCGATGGCGTCGAAACCCTGTTCGATCAGATGCGCGGTGGCCAGCCGGCCAGCCTGCACATTGTCCAGGCCCACCAGGTCGAAATCGCTACCCTCGATGCGGCGGTCGACCAGCACGATGGGCATGCCCGCCTGCTGCAAGTCGGACGACTGGATGTTGCGCCCCTGCGTGTTGACGATCAGCCCTTCCACGCTGTACGAGCGCAGCGCGGCAAGCGACTGGCGTTCGCGCTGTTCGTCATTGCCGGTATTACACAAGATCAAGGTATAGCCATGTTGCTGGCAAGCCGCTTCCACGCCTTGCAGCACGGCCACCGTGTAGGGGTTCAGCATGTCCGCCACGACCATGCCGATCAGGCGCGTGCGGCCACGCTTGAGGCCGCGCGCCATCTGGTTCGGCTGGTAGCCGAGGCGCGCGATGGTGCTGGTGATCTGCTGGCGGATGTTTTCGGACAGGGCGTCCAGTTCGCCGCCGAGAAAGCGCGACACGCTCGTCTTCGACACGCCCGCCTCGCGCGCCACCTGCGCGATGGTCACGGGCCGTGCCGGCTCGCCGGAGACTGTCTTTTTATTGCCGCGTACTGAATCCAAGGTTGCTCTCCACTACCTGTTGATATGCATATTTTTATTTTGGAACCGGTTCCAAAGATAGCACCCACGAATCGATGACGCAAGCGATTTGATTGCCTGTGGCGGCGAAAGAACACGATGGGGGCATGGCTGGGAACGCGGATGAAAAGGCGCCGCCCTCCCCTTGCACACGCAGGGGGCGGGCGGCGCTGCTTGAAAAACGACTTACTGGACCACGGTATAGCAAGGCACGTACGCCGTGCCCGCCAATTTCATGCGGTGCTGCGCCACGAAGGAAGCGAGCAGCGCATCCATCGGGCCGGCGATGGATTTGTCGCCGTGGATCTCGAAGTTGCCGTGCTTTTCGATCGAGCGGATGCCGTCATCCTTGACGTTGCCCGCCACCACGCCCGAAAACGCGCGGCGCAGCTGGGCCGCCAGCAAGTGCGTGGGCTGGTTCTTGTGCAGGCTCAGGTTGCGCATGTTTTCATGCGTGGGCTGGAACGGCTTCTGGAATTCGTGGTCGATCTTCAGCAGCCAATTGAAGTAATACGCGTCGCTGTGCGCCTTGCGGAATTCGCGCACCTGGCGGATGCCTTCGAGCATTTCGCGCGCCACCAGTTCCGGGTCGTCGATGATGATCTTGTAGCGCTGCTGCGCTTCCGGACCCAGGGTATCGCTGATGAACTGATTGATCTGCACGAAGTACTCGCGCGACGTTTCCGGACCCGTGAAGATCAGCGGGAATGGAATCTCGGCATTGTCTGGGTGCAACAAAATACCGAGGATGTACAGAATCTCTTCGGCCGTGCCGGCGCCGCCGGGGAACACGACGATGCCGTGGCCCGCGCGCACGAACGCTTCCAGGCGTTTTTCGATGTCCGGCATGATGACGAGGTCATTGACGATGGGGTTCGGCGACTCGGCCGCGATGATGCCCGGCTCGGTGATGCCGAGATACCGTCCATTGTGCAGGCGCTGCTTGGCGTGGCCGATGGTGGCGCCCTTCATGGGGCCCTTCATGGCGCCAGGGCCGCAACCGGTGCAGATGTCGAGGCTGCGCAAGCCCAGCTGGTAGCCCACTTCCTTCGAATAATTGTATTCGGCGCGGTTGATCGAGTGGCCGCCCCAGCACACGACCAGGTTCGGGTTGAGCTGGGTTTGCAGCACGTTGGCGTTGCGCAGGATGTGGAAGACGGCATCCGTCACGCCTTCCGTGCTCTGCAAGTCGAATTTCGGGTTGCCCGTGACTTCATCGCTGACGAAGATGATGTCGCGCAGCACGGCAAACAAGTGCTCGTGGATGCCCTTGATCATCTTGCCGTCGACAAAGGCGATGGCCGGCGCGCCCTTGATGTCGAGCTTGATGCCGCGCTCGCGCTGAATGATGGAGATTTCAAACGATTGGTAGCGCTCCAGCAGGGCGCGGCCATCGTCGATGGTGCTGCCGCAATTCAGGACCGCCAGCGCGCAGCGGCGGAAAGTGTTGTACAGGCCGCCCTGGCTGGTGTCGAGCAGTTTGTTGACTTCAGTCTTGGAGAGCACGTCCAGGCGGCCTTCCGGTGAAACCAGAGTATCGATAACGTCGTGTTCCATAATGCGAAAAATCCCTTTAAAAATCGATGCTCGAAGGTCTTGCAGCCTCAATATACGACAAGTCAGGCAAGTTGTGCTGTGCCGCCGCAAAATCGCCGGGGCCGCCCTTGCCTGCAAACCGGTTTGACCAATATGAAACAGTCATTCTTGCTAATGCGAATCGAAATCTTCGCTCAGCGCAATTTGTAGATTAGAATGCCAGCCTATTGGAATTCCCGTGCGTGAGGTTCTTCATGAGAGTCCCCGCCGCCCGCAGGCTTCCATAAGTTCGTTGTATCGATTGACTATAATAATTTTTCAGGAGGAACCGCATGAGCGGTGCGACTACGCCCAACAAGGAAGCCGTTATTCCCGAGTTCAAGCAGATTATGGGCCATCCAAGCCCATTGTGGATGTTGTTCATGACTGAATTCTGGGAACGCTTCGCGTTCTACGGAGTTCGCTGGGCGCTGGTACTGTACATCGTGGCCCAGTTCCACGGCGGCGACGGTTCGGGACAGGCAGCGGCCAACCTTACCTACGGTTCCTTCCTCGCGCTGGTGTACGCCGGCGCCCTGTTCGGCGGCTACATCGCCGACCGGGTCATCGGTTACCAGCGCTCCATCCTGCTGGGCGCCGTCTTCATGGCTGCCGGCCTGTTCTGCATCTCGGTACCGAACCAGGACATCTTCAACCTGGGCCTGGCCACCATGATCGTCGGTAACGGCATGTTCAAGCCGAACATCTCGACCATGGTCGGCAAGCTGTACACGACGGCCGATCCGCGCCGCGACAGTGGCTTCACGATCTTCTACATGGGTATCAACATGGGCGCCATGGTCGCCCCTGTCTTTACGCAATGGCTGGCCGGGTCGATCTTCGGCACCAGCGACATGCCTGCGTACAAGATGGTCTTCATGGCCTCCGGTTTCGGCATGCTGATCAGCCTGGTATGGTTCGCCATCGGCCGCCGCGCCCTGAAGGGCATCGGCGCACCGGAAGCCGGTGCCGGCAGCCCGATGCGCGTCGTCTGGGTGGCCGTCGGCTCCCTGTGCGTGATCCCGCTGATGTACTTCCTGCTGACCGTCGGCGCTGAAAAGCTGCAAATCGTCCTGACCGTGCTGTTCGTCGGCCTGGCCGTGATGCTGATGATCGAAGGCATACGCAACGGTAAAGTGGCGCGCGACCGCGTCATCGCCATGCTGCTGATCTTCGTCTTCAACATCCTGTTCTGGATGTTCTTCGAACAGGCAGGCAGCTCGTTTACCTTCCTGGCCGACAAGATCGTCAACCGCGACCTGGGCTTCGCCATCTTCCCGACCGCCTACTTCCAGACCGTCAATTCGGTCGCCATCATCGTCTTCGCGCCGATCATCGCCGCCGTCTGGGTCTTCCTGGCGCGCCACAACGTCAATCCTTCGATCCCGCGCAAGTTCGGCCTGGGCTTGCTGGGCAATGCGCTGGCCTTCGGCCTGCTGATCTTCGCACTGTCGAGCCTGGTTGGCGCCGACAACAAGATCCCGTTCTGGACCTTGGCGACCGTGTACATGCTGCAATCGATCGGCGAGCTGTGCCTGTCGCCTATCGGCCTGTCGATGGTCACCAAGCTGGCGCCAGTACGCCTGGTCGGCCTGGGCATGGGCGGCTGGTTCCTGTCGACCGGTATCGGCAACAACCTGTCCGGCATCTTCGCCAGCCACGTCAGCGGCGAAAGCGGCATGTCGGTACAGTCGGCCCTGTCCGGCTACACCTTCGGCTTCTGGTCCCTGCTGGGCGCCGGCGTGATCCTGTTCCTGATCGCACCGCTGATCAACAAACTGATGCACGGCGTGAAGTAAGCGTCTTGTTGTAGATCAAAACGGCGGCCTGCGGGCCGCCGTTTTTCATTCGGCAGCCGTTTCCCCCGTGCCGGACGGTACAATACCGCCAGGGCCAGCGGCCATCCACCCACATTACTGAAAAATTCCATGTCCAGCATCTCCACCACCACGCCCCTCTCCGACGACGAATACGCCGAACTCGACACCCTGCTGGCCGCGCCCGCCCTGGCCGGCCGTGCCATGGACGTGTCGATGCTGGAAGGTTTTCTCACGGCCGTCGCCCTGAGCCCGAAACAGATCGCGCCGGAACAATGGCTGCCCTGGGTCTGGGACAAGGCGGCCGGCAGCGCCTTGCCGGCACAGGACGAGGCCAGCGAACGGGCGGCCAGCCTGGCGCAGCGCCACCACGCCTACATGGTCGAATGGCTGGCGAAGGACCCGGACAGCTTCGAGCCCATCTATGTGTGCGGCCCCGAATGGAGCGTGCCCGCCTGGTGCGCCGGTTTTATCCTTGGCACGAGCCTGGACAAGCCCCAGTGGGCGGCCCTGGCCGTCAGCCACCCGGAATACCTGGCGCCGTTCCAGTACCTGGCCACGGCCGGCGAGCTCGACGACGATGCGGCCGAAACGGCCATGGATGGCGTGATTCCATCCGTGATCGCCATCAACGCCGCCTGGGCGCGCCAGCGCCACCTGAAAAGCCAGGCCCAAAGCCAGCCCGGCGCCACCGTCCTGCGCGAAGTACCGAAGACGGGCCGCAACGACCCGTGCCACTGCGGCAGCGGCAAGAAATACAAAAAATGCTGCGCCGACGCCGATAGCGCGGCCACCTAAGGCGATCCCTCCTTGCGCCAGCTGCTGACGGCCATCCTGCGCTTCCTGCTGCGCCACGCGCTGCAGTTCGCCCTGTTCATCGTCATCCTGCTGGCCGGACGCCTGCTGCTGGCCGAATGGCGCGCCTACAGCGCCGGCAGCGAGGCCGTGGCCGCGCTCAGGCTGGCCGCCGAGGGCGCCGACAGCCATGGCGCCGGCCTGGCCGCTGCCGCCACGGCGCGGGTCAACGCCCTGCAAAAGGCCTCGCACACGGCCATCGCCGCGCGCCTGGCGCAAGTGCAGGCGCAATTGACGGCCTTGCGCGCGCGGCAGCAAGCGTCGCTGTTCACCATTCCCCTGCCCGACGCGAACACCCTGGCCCGGCACGCGCAGGAGGAAGCGGCGCGCCGCGTGGAGATCGAAGTGCTGGCGCAGGAAGCCCGCTATCTGACCGCCCTGCAGGCGGCGATCAGCGGCGAAGATGCGCGGCACACGCTGGCGCGCCTGCACGCGGAACACGTGGGCGCATATGCTGCACTGCAAAATAATCTTCAGCAGCGCCGGCAGCTGGAAGCACAGCACCCGCTGGCGGCGCGCCTGCCCGGCAGCGACGCCTACGCGCAGCTGTCGCAGCTGGAAGCGCAAGGCCAGCGTTTGCGCGAGATCAACCTGCAAGCGTATCAGGCCTGGGCGGCGCAGCGCGCCCGTACCGGCGATGCCGCGCATGCCCCCCATCCCACCCCATTTGCCATCGACGAGCAAGCCTTGAGCGCCGCCCTGGCGCCCGTGCAAAAGGCCATCGCGGCCGGTGAAGGACAACTGGCGCGCAACTGGATAGCCCGCTGGCGCGCGCCCGTCATGGACGTGGCGCCCACGGCCGCCCTGCTGGTACTGTCGGCCATCCTGCTGCCCGCCACCATCAAGGCCTTCTT
This sequence comes from Janthinobacterium sp. SUN033, assembly GCF_030397595.1. Classification (NCBI taxonomy): domain Bacteria; kingdom Pseudomonadati; phylum Pseudomonadota; class Betaproteobacteria; order Burkholderiales; family Oxalobacteraceae; genus Janthinobacterium; species Janthinobacterium sp. SUN033. The sequence goes on along the minus strand of NZ_JAPQNV010000001.1, from coordinate 593,648 downwards.
TTACTTCGTGCTGGCGCCCGTCGCTTCCCGTTTGCCGCCGCTGTCGATCGCGCGCGAACTGCAAGTCGCGGGCAGTTCACTGCCACTGCCGCCGCATGGAGAGTCGCGCATCTCCGCCGTCTCGCAGGGCTTGCTGCTGCAGCCCCGCCAGCAGATGCTGATCCATCCCGAATACCTGCAATCGTCGCCCGTCAGCACGCACAAGCGCACGCAATGGCTGCTGGACTGGCGCTTCCCGTTCACCAGCCTGGCCGCCGGCATGGTGGCGCTGACGCGCCTGCACAGCGACGCGCCGGCATCTGTGACGATTTCCGCCAGCGACGACCCGCTGCTGGAAGTGGCCGTCGTCCACCTGCCGGCCGGCAGCGCATTGGTCTTCCAGCCACGGGGACTCGTGGGCCTGGTCTGCGACTCGAATCAGCCGCTGGCGATATCGAGCCACTGGCGCCTGGGCAGCCTGCATGCCTGGCTCACCCTGCAGCTGCGCTTCATCGTCTTTCGCGGCCCCGTCACCCTGATCGTGCGCGGCTGCCGCGGCGTGCGCCTGGAGCGGGCCGGCCAGGGGCGCTCCATCAGCCAGTCCGCCACCCTGGGTTTCACCACCGACGTGCTGTACTCGACCCTGCGCAGCGAAACCTTCGTCCCGTATCTGCGCGGCCAGCAAGCCTTGCTCAACGACCGCTTCGACGGCGACAACGGCGTCTACCTGTACGAAGAAACTCCGCGCCACGGCAAGCAGCCGGGCAAGGTGGGCAGCTGGTTCGAGGGGTTCACGGACGCCATATTGAAAGTGTTCGGCATCTAGCCGAGGAAAGCAAAATGAACGACTTCCTGTTTACCGATTTTCTCGAGGACCATGCCGCGTATGCGGCGGCAGAGGCCTGGTGGCAGGCGCGCCTGGCCTTCCTCGACGGCCAATGCGCGCCGTATCTGCGCACCGCGTTCGCCAATGGCCAGCCGTTCTATGACGGCAACCCCATCGTCAACCTGGCGGACCGGCACGCGGGCAAGGCGGCCCGCATCGTGCAGCAATGCCCGCATGAATGCGGCCACGGCTACACGAGCTTCGAACAGGCCATCGAACTGGCCAGCGACGACGGGCACCGCCCGGCACGGGAAAAAATCATCGTGCTGACCCTGACGCAGGCGACGGCGCAGAGGGCCGAGGCGGAATTGCGCGCCTGGTTTGCGCCTGCGTAAGGCTGCGTGCTACCAGAGGTAGGCCACGCGCACGCCGACATTGCGCTGTTCGCCGTAATTGCAGGCCCGCGCAGAGAAACACGAGGCGACATGGTATTTGTCGAACAGGTTCTTCACCGTCATGCTCACGCTCAGGCCGCGCCAGTCGCTGCGCGCCTGGCCCAGATCATAGCGCAGCGACAGGTCGGCCAGGGTGAACGCCGGCACCTGGAAGGTGTTCTCCGCGTCGCCCCAGCTGGCGCCCACGTGGCGCACGCCGGCGCCGGCCGACAGCCCGCGCAAGCCGCCAACGAAGGCGTAGTCGGCCCACGCGGAAGCCATCTGCCGGGGCACTTCATACGGCGACTTGCCCTGCACGTTCGTGCCCCACATGTCCGGATTCGCCTTCGTCACCTTCAGGGGATTGTAGGTGAGGGACGCCAGCAGTTTCAGCTGGCTGCCCGGCTGCGCGGCCACTTCCAGTTCGATGCCGCGCGAGCGCACCTCCCCCTGCTGGATGGAAAAATTCGGGTCGTCCGGGTCCGTCGTCAGCACGTTCTGGCGGCGCAGTTCGAATGCGGCGGCCGTCACGGACAGATGCGCGCCAGGCGCGTACTTCACGCCAACCTCCACTTGCCGGGCCGTTTCCGGCTCGAACGGACGCTCAAGGCGGTCGGCGCCGGAGACGGGCGAGAACGATTCGCTGTAGCTGGCGTAAGGCGCCAGGCCGTTCGCTGCCAGGTAAGTGATGCCGGCGCGGCCCGTGAATGCCGTGGGCTTGCGCACCGTCGTGGCAGACGGCGATACCAGCAGATTGCGCTGTTCCTGGCGCGTCCAGTCCTGGCGCCCGCCCACGGTGAAAACCCATTGACGATACTGCATGCGGTCTTGCAGGTAGGCGCCCAGCTGCCGGTTATGCTCGCGGCGCAGGGCGTCCGGCGCCAGCGCCGCCAGGTCCAGCGCGCCGCCGTAGACGGGGCGGTAGATATCGATCTGCGGACCGTCGGCGATATACGAGCTGAACGAAGTACTGCTGCGGCTGTAATCGATGCCGGCAACCACCTCATGGCGCAGCGCGCCCGTCGCCACCTGGCCCGTCACGCTGGTATCGAGCGAGTACACGCTGCCCTTGCCGTCGCGCGTATCGATCTCGCGGTTGGTGACTGCATGGTCGATTAAGTTGCCGTAACGAAACATATACTGTTCATGGTTATTCGCGTGCAGGAAGCGGAAGTTCTGCCGGAGCGTCCACCCGCTGTCGAACGTGTGGCGCGCCGCGTAGCCCGCCGACGCGACGCGCGTTTCCTCATGGTCGAAGCCGGGCTCGCCCAGGAATCGCGTCAGCGGCAGGCGGCCGTTGGGATTGCTGCCGTTCAAGGCTTCCCACTGCACGTTCGACGATTGCATGGCGCGATTCTGCTGGAAAAAGCCCAATAAGGTGATGCTGGTGCGGGCGCTCGGCGCCCACGTCAGGCTGGGCGCCAGATAGTAGCGGTCGTCCTGCATGTAATCGATCTGCTGGTCCGCCTGGCGCGCCAGCCCCACCAGCCGGTACTGCAGGCTGCCGTCGTCGGCCAGCTTGCCGCCCACGTCGAGGGCCAGCTGCTTGCGCGCGTAGCTACCGAGCGACAGTTCGACCTGGTTCACCTGGTCCGCCGCGGGGCGCTTGGCGACGAAATTGACGATGCCGCCCGGCGCATTCTGGCCGTACAACACGGACGAAGGCCCCTTCAGCACTTCCACGCGCTCGGCGCCGTACGGCTCCACGCCGAAAAAGCCCAGCGTCCCCATGGGCATCAGGCGCATGCCGTCCAGGTAGAACGCGCCCGAAAACTGGCTGAAGCCCCGTACCGACAGGCTGTCGTCGGCGGGATTGGCGCCTGCCGTGTTGCTGCGCAAGCCGGCCGTGTACTGGATGGCGTCGTTCAGGGTGCGCACCCCCTGGTCATCCATGCGGTCGCGCGTGATGACGGAGACCGATTGCGGCACTTCCAGCAGGGAAGCGTCGGTCTTGGTGGCCGTGCTGCCCCGCCGCGCCACATAGCCGCTGGCCCTGCCCCACGGGTTTTCTCCTTCCGCCTGCGCGCTGATGGTCACGGGCGCCATCATCTGCACGCCATCCGCCGCCCCGCCGGCAGCGGACGTGGCGGCGGCACGCAGCGCATAGCCGCCGCCGGCCGTGCGCACGGCAGCGAGCCCGGTGCCGGCCAGCGCCCGCGCCAGCGCGTCGTCCACCGTGTAGCTGCCGCTGACGCCGCCGCTGCGCAGCCCTTCCGTCGCGGCCGAGCCAAAGGCGATCAGCAAGCCCGCTTCACGTCCCAGCCGGTTCAATGTCGCTTCCAGCGGCCCGGCCGGGATGGCGTAATGGCGCAAGGACGCGGCCTGTCCGGCCGTTTGCGCCTGCGCCGGCGCGCCGGCCAGGCTGGCCAGCGGTGTCATGGCCAGCAAGCGCGTGGATGGGGGGAATGTGCTGCGGTTGTTCATGGCATGCCTTCGTATCATGGGATGGGTGGAACGGGCCAATACCTGCGCCCTCACTTCCCTTGACAAGGCAGCGTGCAAAAACAGTCCATGTATTTTCAGTTTATTTTTTCGCCGCGCGCGGCCGCACGGTGACCCAGTAGCGCGTCAGGTAGTGCAGCTCGACGGGCAAGGCTTCCACCAGCGCCAATAGCACCCTGTCGGTATCGGCCAGCGGATAGGCGCCCGACACCAGCATGTGCGCGAGCGCCGGATCGCATCCCAGGTGGCCGCGCCGGTGGCGCGACAACTCCAGCAGGAAATCGTCCAGGCGCATGTGCGCGGCGACCAGCATGCCGTCGGCCCAGGCGCCGGCGCCGGCATCGAGCGCATGCGCCGCGCCCACGCCGTCGCGCGTAAAACTGCCCTCCTCGCCCGCCCGCAGCACGCGTGGCTGGCCGTCGGCCGCCGCAGGCCGCAGCTCGACGGCCCCCTCCAGCACGCCCACCTGCACGAAACCGTCGTGCTGGCGCACGATGAATCGCGTGCCCAGCGCGCGCGCCGTACCGTCGGCGGTGTACACGCGGAAGGGCCGCTGCTGCGCATCGGGCGCCGTCTGCAGCAGCACCTCGCCGCGCAGCAGCTGCACCGCGCGCTCGTCGGCGTCATAGCGCAGTTTGATGGCGCTATCGGTATTGAGCACCAGCGTGCCGCCGTCCGGCAGGCGCACCGTGCGCCGCTCGCCCGTGGCCGTGCTGGCATCGGCGTTCCACGACTGCCACGCCGGTGTCTGGCGCAGCATGGCGGCGCTGCCGCCCGCCACCACCAGCGCCGTGAGCAGGCGCACCGCGCGGCGCCGCTGCGCGCCTGCGGGTGCGGCCAGGGCGGCGCTGGCCAGCGGCGGCGGAATGCCGGCCAGCTGGCCGCTGACGGCCTCGATGCGCTGCCAGGCCCGCTCATGTTCGACCGCCTCGGCGCGCCAGCGCTGCCATGCCTGCAGCTGTGCGGCAGTGGCGTCGCCGCCCTGCAGCGCCAGCCACCACTGCACGGCCCGCTGCGCCACGGCGGGCGCCACGCTTGCGGCGGCACCCGTTCCGTCCAGGGCGAGGCTTGCCTCTTCATCCATCGTGCTGCTCCGGAAAAAAGCAGCGCAGGGCCGCCCTGGCCAGATGGCGCTTGACGGTGGACAGGGAAATGCCCAGTTCGGCGGCGACCTCCTGCTGCCCCATGCCGTCGAGCTGCACCAGCAGGAAGGCTTGCCGGGCCTGCGCCGGCAGCCCGGCCAGGCGCCGGTCCAGCTCCACCAGCCGTTCGAGGAACATCAGGCGCACTTCGGGCGGCGGCGCCACCGGCTCCGGCATCAGGGCAAGGGTGTCGAGGTAGGCTTGCTCGATGGCGCGCCGGCGCACATGGTTGATCAGCAGGTTGCGGGCGATCGTCGTCAGATAGGCGCGCGGCTCCTGCACCCCCTGCATGCCCTGCGGCGCGAGCACGCGCAGGAAGGTGGCCTGCGCCAGGTCGGCCGCGTCGAAGGCGTTGCCCACCTTGCGCTGCAGCCAGCCGCGCAGCCAGCCATGGTGCTGGCGATACAGGATGGCGATGTCATCGAAATCATGCAGGGAGACGTGGTCGGCGGACATGGAGCGGCGGGTCTGGCGGGCAGCACAAACTTAATGAGAATTATTCTCAATTATAGGCAGAAGTGGGCATCTCGACAAGATCCGTGCCGGCGATACCCGGCCCTGGCACTGGCTTCCGACGTAACAGCCGGTTCCGGTCTTGCGGTCCGCAGCACCGATATCTCCCGCTTGCCGGGCCGCCAAAGTACGACGGGAGGAAGCCCGCAACCTGCGCGCTACGCCGCAATCGAATGCGACACGCTCAGCCACTCGCCCGGCTGCAAATTCGCCGCCGCCTCGCGCGTGGCCAGCACGCTGTCCGGGTCCAGGTCGGAGCGTTTCAGCTTGTAGGAGTAGGCGAAATCATCGGCATCGAATGCCTGCCCCGCCTTCACGTAATACTTGAAGCCGACGAACGCGTCGGGATTGGTGACGACTGTGTATTCAAGCGTGACGCTGTTCATGGCGGGCCTCGTCGACAACGGTGAAGTATCCATTATGCGTCAATTCCGGCGGCAGCGATGCGACGGCCAATCCTTGCGGCAAGTCAATAACCCCGCCCCCTGCCGGCGCTACAGTAACCTGTGCCAACCACCACGCCGCTGCTGCCATTACGGCCATGACTGCCATGCGCACCTTGCTCACGAAGATCAGGAACACGCTGTCGCCGCAGGCGAGCCTGCCGGCGGCGGCGCGCATGGAGCGGCTGTCGGACCGGCGCGGCCTGCCCGCCTTCGACCCCGGCCCGCAAGCCGTCGTCAATGCCTGCACGGCCTGGCTATGCGCGGCGCAGGATCATTCCAGCTCAAACGACGGCGGCGTCGCGCGCGACTACAGCCTGGTCACAGGGTGGTCGAGCTCCTACCCGGAGACCACCGGCTACATCATCCCCACCCTCATCGCCCTGGCGCAGCGCACGGGCGATGAGGGTGGGGATGAGGCGCTGCACGGGCGCGCGCGGCGCATGCTCGACTGGTGCCTGGCCATCCAGTTCGCGCAAGGCGGATTCCAGGGCGGGAAGATCGATTCGACGCCGCGCGTGCCCGTCACTTTCAATACGGGCCAGATCCTGCTCGGCCTGGCCGCCGGCGTGGCGGCGTACGGCGCGGCCTATGCAGACGCCATGCATCGCGCGGCAAGCTGGCTGCGCGACAGCCAGGATGCGGACGGCTGCTGGCGCCGCCATCCGACGCCGTTCGCCAGCGCCGGCGACAAGGCCTACGAAACGCATGTCGCATGGGGACTGTTCGAAGCGGACCGCGTCGCGCCGGGCCACGGCTATGGCGCGGCCGGCTTGCGCCAAGTCGACTGGGCGTTGACCAAACAGCGCTCCAATGGCTGGTTCGCGTCGAACTGCCTGGACAACCCGCTCCTGCCCCTGACCCATACCATCGGCTACGCCTTGCGCGGCCTGCTCGAAGCGCACCGCTTTTCGGCGCGCGCCGACCTGCTGGATGCCGCCGCGCGCACGGGAGCGAGCGTCGCCAGGGCCGTGGCGGCCGACGGCTACCTGGCCGGCCGCCTCGGCCCGGACTTCCAGCCGGGAGCGAACTACGCCTGCCTCACGGGTTCCGCGCAAAACGCGCATTGTCTGTTCCTGCTGTATCGGCTCACGGGCGAGCGGCCCTACCTCGACGCGGGGCGCCGCCTGAACCGCTACGTGCGGCGCGCGGTCAGCATCGACGGTCCCGCGCACGCGCGCGGCGGCGTCAAGGGCTCGTTTCCCGTCGATGGCGACTACGGCACCTGGGCTTACCTGAACTGGGCCGCCAAGTTCTGCATCGATGCCAACCTGCTGGAAGTGGAAATAGAGCGGGAAACAGGCGATGCTTGAACAGGCGAAACGCGCCGCCAGGGCCGCGCTGGAAGCATGGCGCCGCGCCGCCGGCGCCCGACACGTGCGCCAGAATGCCCCCCACGTGACGCGCGCCGGATTGGCCGCCGATCTTGCGCGGCTGGGCATCGCGCCAGGCGATACGCTGTTCGTGCATTCATCGCTGAAAAGCCTGGGCTATGTGGAAGGCGGCGCGCCAGCCGTGATAGCCGCCCTGCAGGACGCCGTCGGCCCGCAAGGCGCCCTGCTGCTGCCCACCTACTATCTGCCGGGCGGCACCGTGCGCGCCGCCTGCGCCATGCCCGATTATGTATTCGACCCGCGCCGCCACGGCACGCACATGGGACGCCTGCCGGAAGCCTTCCTTGCCAGCCCCGGTGTCCGGCGCAGCATCCACCCGACGCACTCCGTCTGCGCGTGGGGCCGCCATGCCGCCGACCTCACCGAAGCGCACCACCGCGCGCCCTCGATCTTCGGCATGGGTTCTCCCTGGCAGCGCTTCATCGGCTGCGACCACGCGAAGGTGCTGGGCCTGGGCATTTCCATGGGACCGGTCACGTTCTATCACGCGCTGGAAGACGCCATGGGCGAGGCCTTTCCCGTGCCCGTGTGGGAGGAAGAGACAAGGCTGCTGGCTTGCCTGGACCACGCTGGCCGGCGCTGGGACGTACCCGTGCGCCCTTTCGATCGGGCCATCGCACAGCGCCGCATCGACCATCCCGGCCGGGAGGATCTGCGCGCGTACTTTCACCGGGAATTCGATGCCGCCGGCCTGCGCGTCAACGGGCAAGTGGGCGACGCGGCGTCGTGGTGCATACCCGCGCAGGCCTTTTATGACCACCTGCGCCAACTGGCGTCCGAGCACGTAACGATCTACGCGAGCGCGGCGCAACTGGCGGCGCGGCCCGTATCACAGCCATCGCCTCATGCGCGCGCATAAAAAAACCGCCCGGTGCGACCCGGGTGGTTTTCCTTGGAGTGGCTATGACATCAAGCCTGCGAACTGCCCGCTTTCTTCTCGCGCGCCACGATATACAGCAGCACGATGATGAGCGCATACGGCAGCAGCGACAGCGCATCCGAATGCAGGCCCGCGTAGAACGGGTTGCCGTGCTCGGCCCAGTCGGCCATCATCTGGTCGAAGTGCGTCAGCACGCCGGCCGTAATGGCGATGATGATGCCGGCCAGCGCGCCGCCGGCGATGTAGCCGGACGCCAGCAGCACGCCCGAGCTGCGATCGCCCGCCAGCTGGCGCTCTTCTTCATTGAGCTTGGCGTTGTGTTCCAGCTTGTTGTTGCGGCGGTCCGCCAGCCAGCGCACCAGGCCGCCGACGAAGATCGGCAAGGTGGACGACAGGGGCAGATACACGCCCACCGAAAACGCCAGCGACGGGATGCCGGCCATTTCCAGCACCACGGCGATCATCACGCCGAACAGCACCAGGGTCCACGGCAGCTGCTGGTCGAGGATGCCCTTGATGATGTAGGACATCAGCACGGCCTTCGGCGCATCGTATTTCTTCACTTCCGAACCGTCGGGACGCTTGCTGTAATGGCCATTGATGCCCGGATCGACCAGGTAAGCCAGCTGGCCATCATCCTTGACAAAATACTTGCCGGCCGGGCCGCCCACGGTATCCGTCTTTTGCCAGACTTTATACGTGTTGTGGTCCGTCTCGGCTTGCGGGCCATGCAGCTCGCCCGTCACCGTCAGCTTCGACGCATCGACCGTCAGGCCGGGCGCCACTTGCGCGGCCGGCACGTAGACGGTGCTCGCCTCGTTCAGTTTCAGCAGAATCGGACCGAGGATCAGGGCGGACGACAAGGCGCCCGCCAGGATCGCATACTGCTGCAGGCGCGGCGTGGCGCCCACCAGGTAGCCGGTTTTCAAGTCTTGCGACGTGGTGCCCGCATTGCTGGCGGCGATGCAGACGATGGCGCCCACCGACAGGGCCGTCACATAGTAACGTCCGCCCGTCCAGCCCATGATGAGGAAGATCAGGCAAGTGAACAGCAAGGTGGCCACGGCCATGCCGGAGATCGGGTTCGACGAGGAGCCGATTTCGCCCGTCAGGCGCGACGACACGGTGGCGAACAGGAAGCCGAAGACGAGGATCAGCAGCGCGCCGAGGAAATTCATGTGCAGCGGCGTGGCGAAGGTGATCACGGCGATGATGGACAGGCAGCCGATGACGACCCATTTCAGGGGGATGTCCTGGTCCGTGCGCAGGGTGGAATTGGTCTTGACGCCCTTGCCGATGCCTTTCAGGCCGGCCGACAGGCTGCGCCAGATCATGGGCATGGCGCGCACCAGGGAAATCAGGCCGCCGGCGGCCACGGCGCCCGCGCCGATATACAGCACGTAGGCGCTGCGCACGTCGTCCGCGCCCATTTCGCTGATCAACTTGGTGCCTGGCGAAAGCACGGTGGTCAGGCTGTCGCCGAAGAACTTGATCATCGGGATCAGGAGCAGGTACGACAGCACGCCGCCGGCCGCCATGGTGGCGGCGATGCGCGGGCCGATGATGTAGCCCACGCCCAGCAATTCAGGCGAGATTTCGGCGCCGATGGAGCCGCCCTTGAGCGGCGCGGCAAATTCCACGCCCGGCGTATCCTTCCAGCCCTTGAACGAGATATTGAACACTTTATACAGCAAGCCGACGGCGAAACCGCCGAAGATGATCTTCGCGCGGCGCTTGGCGTCCAGCGCGGCAGCCGAATCCTTCTCGATGCTTTCGCCCGCGGCGATGCGCGATTCTTCCGTGGCGGCCGCCTTGAGCACTTCGGCGCACGCCGTGCCTTCGGGGAATTTGAGTTCCTTGTGCTGGTCGACGATCATGGTGCGGCGCATGGGGATCATCATCAGGATGCCCAGCAGGCCGCCGAGGACGCCGACCAGCATGACACGCGAGATTTCCAGGTCGAAGCCGAGGATGAGGATGGCGGGCATGGTCACGCCCAGGCCGAAGGCCAGCGATTCGCCTGCCGAACCGGCCGTTTGCGTGATGCTGTTTTCCAGGATCGACGAATCCTTGCCGCCCACCTTCTTGGCCAGGCCGAACAGGGTGATGGCGATCACGGCGACGGGAATCGAGGCGCTGACGGTCAGCCCCACTTTCAGCACCAGGTAGAGCGAGGAAGCGCCGAAGACCATCCCCAGGATGACGCCCATGAACAGGGCGCGGAAGGTCATCTCGGGCAGCTTCGCATCGGCCGGGATGTAGGGCCTCACGACGCTCGGTGTTGCATCTTTTGCCATGGATATTTCCTTAATTTTTAAAAATAAACAGCCCGGATTGACGCCCGGGCTATTTTCTTGAAGCCGAGACTATCGCACAGCCGCGTTTCGATGAAAAGGTTTTTTGCTCCCGGTCCCCGAGGCCAGCCCGCCGCCCTGCCCGCGCGGGAAGCGCCGGCGCATTGGTCTATAATCGCTGCCACCGTGCCTTGCACGCTCACGTGAGACTGCCTTGACTGCCAAACGAACCGGATTCCCCTGGCCTTCCCGCCGCGCCACCGTGCGCGGTTTCATCCTCGCCGGCTGCGCCGCGCTGGCCGCCGCCCTGCTGCTGATCGCCTACCTGTTCCTGTATGTGCGCCCGCGCCTGCCCGAGCTGGACGTCATTACGGACTACCAGCCGAAGATCCCGCTGCGCGTGTACACGGCCGACAATGTGCTGATCGGCGAATTCGGCGAAGAGCACCGCGACTTCGTGCCGATTGCGCAAGTGCCGGAAATGATGAAGAAGGCCCTGCTGGCCATCGAGGATGGCCGCTTCTACGAACACCACGGCATCGACTTCGTGCGCGCCGGCGGCGCCGTGTTGTCGAATCTGCGCCACGGCTTCGGCCACGGCGGCGGCTCCACCATCACCATGCAGGTGGCGCGCAACTTCTTCCTGACGCGCGAAAAAGTCGCTTCGCGCAAGCTCAATGAAATCATGCTGGCCCTGAAGATCGAGTCGGCCCTGTCGAAAGACCAGATTCTCGAGCTGTACATGAACCAGATGTACCTGGGCCAGCGCTCGTTCGGCTTCGGCAGCGCGGCGCAGACGTATTTCGGCAAGCCCTTGTCCGAACTGTCGATCGCGGAAATGGCCATGCTGGCGGGCCTGCCGCAAAACCCCTCGCGCCACAACCCGATCAGCAATCCGAAAAAGGCGCACGCGCGCCAGCAACTGGTGTTGAAGCGCATGCGCGACCTCGATTACATCAGCGAAGGCCAGTACCAGCAGGCGCTGGCGCAGCCGCTGCATATCAACAGCCGCGGCAAGCAGGGTTTCGACACGCACGCCGAATACGTGGCCGAACTGGCGCGCCAGGCCGTGTATGCGCAGTACAAGGAAGACAGCTACACCAGGGGCATCAGCGTCTACACGACGATCTTGAAGGCGGACCAGGATGCGGCCTACGCCTCGACGCGCCGCAACGTCATCGCCTACGACCAGCGCCACGGCTACCGCGGCCCGGAAACCTTCATCGACATGCCGCTTGAGGCCGAGCAGCGCGACGACGCCATCGATGCTGCACTGCAAAAACGCCCGGACAGCGATGGCCTGATCGCCGCCGTCGTCACGGAGGTGGCCAGCGGCAAGGTGGTGGCCGACATCGGCGACGGCGACGCCAAGGCCATCACGGGCGAGGGCTTGCGCTTTGCGGCCCCCGCCTTGTCCGCCAAGGCGGGCGCCGGCATCAAGCTGCGCCCGGGCGCCGTGATCCGCATCACCCAGGACGCCAAGGGCAACTGGGCCATCACGCAAGTGCCGCTGGTGGCCGCCGCCTTCGTCTCGCTGGACGCGGAAACGGGCGCCTACCACGCCATGGTGGGCGGCTTCGACTACAACCTGCAAAAGTTCAACCACGTGACGCAAGCCTGGCGCCAGCCCGGTTCGGCCATGAAGCCCTTCGTGTATTCGGCGGCGCTGGAAAAAGGCTTTTCGCCGGCCACCCTGATCAACGACGTGCCCCTGGAAATGCAGGCGGGCGGCAAGGTATGGGCGCCGCAGAATGACGACTTCAAGTTCGACGGCCCGATCACCATGCGCTATGCGCTGGCGCAATCGAAGAACGTGGCCTCCGTGCGCATCCTGCGCGCGCTGGGCGTGTCGTACACGCACGACTTCATGGAAAAATTCGGCTTCGACCCGGCCCGCCAGCCCAGCAACCTGACGATGGCGCTGGGCACGGGTTCCGTCACGCCCGTGCAGATGGCGGGCGCCTACGCCCTGTTCGCCAATGGCGGCCACCAGGTGGAACCGTATTTGATCGACCGCATCGTCGACGCCAAGGGGGCGGTGCTGATGCAGACCAAGCCGCCCGCGCCGAACGACGAGAAGACCCTGGCGCTGGACCCGCGCAACGCCTTCGTGATGGACAGCATGCTGCGCGAAGTCACGCGCACCGGCACGGGCGCGGCGGCGACGAAAAAACTGGGCCGCAGCGACATCGCCGGCAAGACGGGCACCACCAGCGACGCCGTCGACGGCTGGTTCGCCGGCTATGGCGGCGGCATCGTGGCGGTGGCGTGGATGGGCTATGACGAGCCCAAGTCCCTGGGCGGACGCGAATTCGGTTCCTCGCTGGCCATGCCGATCTGGATCGACTACATGCGCACGGCCCTGTCGACGCGCCCGCAAGTCACGCGCGCCGTGCCGGCGGGCCTGAGCCAGGTCGACGGCGAGTGGCTGTACGACGAATTCATCGACATGAACGGGATCAAGACGCTGGATATGGAGGCGGAGACGCCGACGGATCCGGCGGCAGTGCCGGAGACGGTGCCGGTGGAAACGAACTAGTGAAAAAGCCAGGAGCGATCCTGGCTTTTTTTTCGGCGGCGTTCTTACGGCGCCTTGACCATGCTCAGGTAGCCGCGCACCGTACTGACGACGCTATCGGCGAAATCGTCGACATTGACCTTCGCTGCGCGGTACTTCCAGCGTTTCACGTACCAGTCCTGAAACAGGGCCAGGCAGTGTGCGGCCAGCAAGGTGGGATCGCCCTGCGGCTTCGGTTCGATTTCCCCGATGGTGGCGGCGATCAGGGTCTGTACATACAGTTCCGAATTCTTCGCCATGCTGCGCTGCTCCACCTGCAGCACGCGCGAATCCATGAAGACGAAATAAAACCACGGCTGCAGCACTTCGGACAGGTAGATCGACGAACGTATCATCGCTTCCAGGCGGTCCAGCGGCGACTTCACGTCGGCAAACAGCAAGGGCAAGGCTTGCGTGGCGTGGCGCACCACGTCCTCGATCATTTCGGCCAGTTGATCCTTGCTGGTGATGTAGCCATACAGGCCGCCCATCGACAAGCCGGTCTCGCGGCATAAATCACGCAAGCTCATGGCGCGGAAACCCACGTCATTCGCCAGGCGGAAGGTGGCGACGAAGATGCGTTCAAGATTTTCCAGCGCCGGCTTACGGCGCTTGACGCCGATGCGCTCCGCGTGGCGGTCAAGAATATATTCCCAGATGTTTTCGCCATTTAAAGGCGTCATCTGCTGAAACTGTTCAAAATTAAAATGGGTCGACAAGTGCATTCCCAAGTAACGGTGTAGGAGCGATATCCATGCCATGCCGGGACGCGGCATTGCAAGATGGCGGGACGGCTGATGCCGCGCCGATTATAGCTCAGGAAAACAACTATTTGACTTTTCAACTATGCAATGGGCATATAAGCAACGTCAAATTCCCACAGTTATTGCGCTGCATCATGCAATTCAAATGCAATTTAAATCCAGCGGTGCTACATTCAAAAAACCGAGCGCTCGCTATTTTTAATACATCGAGAATGTACAGGAGCGCGCGGTTCATCGCTACAGCATCGACATTTCCACTCATTTCCACTATTAATAATACATAACGGAGACAAAATGAAGACTCGCTTTTGGCAACTGCTATCCACCCTTCTGCTTTCCCTCGCCATCCTGCCCGGCAGCGCCAGCGCCGCCGGCTACACGCAGACGAAGTACCCGATCGTGCTGGTGCACGGCCTGTTCGGCTTCGACAAGCTCGGTCCCGTCGAATATTTTTACGGCGTCCCCGCCGCCCTGCGCAGCGGCGGCGCGCAAGTGTATGTGACCACCGTGTCGGCCGCCAACAGCACGGAAGTGCGCGGCGAGCAGCTGCTGTCGCAGGTGCGGCAAATCCTCGCCGCCACCGGCGCGGCCAAGGTCAATTTGATCGGCCATAGCCACGGCGGCCCCACGGCCCGCTATGTCGCCTCCGTGCGCCCCGACCTGGTGGCGTCCGTCACCAGCGTGGCCGGCGTCAACAAGGGTTCCAAGGTGGCCGATATCCTCAGCGGCGCCATACCCAACACCAGCGGCGCGCTGGGCAACGCGCTCGCCTCCCTGATCGGCATTTTGTCGGGCAACAAGGGTTTGCCGCAAAACGCGGGCGCCTCGCTGGCCTCGCTGTCCACGGCCGGTTCGCTGGCCTTCAACAGCCGCCACCCGCAAGGCGTGCCCACCTCCGCCTGCGGCGAAGGCGCCTACCAGGTACAAGGCGTGCACTACTTTTCATGGAGCGGCGCGCAACCGTACACGAATGTGCTCGACGTGGGCGACCCGCTGCTGGCCGCCATCAGCCTGGCCTTCGGCGGCATCAAGAACGATGGCCTGGTCAGCAGCTGCTCCAGCCACCTGGGCAAGGTGATCCGCGACGACTACGCCATGAACCATCTCGATGAAGTCAACCAGTTCGTCGGCATCGTCAACCTGTTCGAGACGAACCCCGTCACGGTCTTCCGCCAGCAAGCCAACCGCCTGCAAGGCCTGGGACTGTAAGGAGCCTACGATGCGCACGAACGCGAAATGGATCATCGGCGGCAGCCTGGCGGCCCTGGCCCTGTACCTGGTGCTGCGCCCCGGGGAGCCGCCCGCCCCGCCGCCGGAAAAGACGGAACCGGACCTGTTCGCGTTCGTGCGCTCGATGGAAGGCACGCGGCCCGACGGCAACGTGACGGTGGCCGCCGGCGACAAGCTGGTGGTCGACGCGGAACTGGGCCACCTGTTCGACTACTACCTGGCGGGCCTCGGCGAAAAGCCGCTGGCCGCCATCCGCAGCCAGATCGAGGCGGAGCTGGACAAGCGCCTGGCGCCCGTGCCCGCGCGCGAAGCGAAGCGCCTGCTGGGCGCGTATCTGGCCTACAAGCAGGCGCTGGCCGGCGCGGAACAGGCCTTGCCGGCGCAAGCTGATCCCGCCGTGGCGGCGCGCGCGCGCCTGCAAGCCATGCGCGCCCTGCGCGGCGATTACTTTACGCCCGAGGAAAGCGCCGGCCTGTTCGGCGCCAGCGATGCGTATGACGACGACGCCGTGGCGCGCATGGATATCCTCGGCAACACGACGCTCGATGAAGCCCAGCGCCAGGCGCAGCTGACGGCGCTGGACCAGAAGATGTCGCCCGCCCAGCGCGCCGCACGCGATGCGCCGCTGCAGGTGGCCAGGCTGGATGAATCGGTCAAGGCCCTGCGGGCACAGGGCGGCGGCGAGAATGAAGTCTACCGCCTGCGCGCCAGCACCTTCACGCCGGCGGCGGCGGCCCGTCTGGCGGAACTGGACCGCGAGGAATCGCAGTGGCAGCAACGCATCATCGCCTACCAGGCGCAAAAAAACAGCCTGCCCGGCGGCGCGCAGGATGCGGCAGCCCTGCAGCAGTTGCGCGACGCCAGTTTCACGCCGGAGGAGCAGCGCCGGCTGGGCGCCTACGAATAGCGCTCAGCCCAGCTGCGCCAGCAACGCTGCCGCCGCCATCACGTCCGTCGTGTCGCGCCCCTGGCTATAGAGCGCATGCACAGGGGCCAGCACGGCATGCGCGGCGGCGCCGCGGCCTTGCGCCAGCAGCACGGCCGCCAGGCTGGTGGCGCAGCGCAGTTCCCAGCCCGGCGCCTGCTGGCCCCTGGCCAGCTGCAGCGCTTCTTCCAGCTGCACCCGCACCGCGTCCAGGCCGGCCGCATCGTCGTGCGCCAGCGCCCGCCAGCGGTGGTGCGCGTCGCGGCGCAGCACTTCCGGCGCGCTCCACGGCGCCAGGCCCGTGCGTGCGCGCCGCAGCGCCTGGCTATCGGCGGCCGCGTCGTGCAGGGTGGCCATCAAATCGACCTGTATCGGCCAGCTGCGCACCGAAGGCCAGGGAAATGGCGTCATCGCCTCGCCCCCGTCGAGCAGGCGCTGGTAGGCGGCGCCCCAGGCGCTCCAGTACAGCAAGCCATAGCGGGCCGCGTGCTCGCACAGCAGGCAAGTCCACGCCTGCGCCAGTTCCCGCCACCCGCACCACAGGGCGACGGGAATGGCATGGATGGCCAGCGCCACGCACAGCGTGACGCCATTGTGCTCGAAGCCCACCGTCACCGCCTCGCGCGCCAGCGCCAGGGCGTCGTCGGGGCGGCCCTGCATCCACAGGCAGCGCGCCAGCGTGCCGCGCAGGCACACCTGGTGATCGGCCAGCAAGGCATTGTTGAAGCCCAGCTGCGCCGCACCCTCGGGATGCGCGAGCACCATGCGCGCCAGCGCCGCCGACTGCGCGTAGCGTCCCTGCACATACTCGCCCACGGAACGCATGCGCGCCAGCACCAGGTGCATCGCCGTGTCGTCGCGCGTTGCGCACAGGACGGCAAGCTCTATGACGTAACTGTCGGCGCGCTGGAAATCGGCCAGCTTCAGGCAGCAGATCCACATGCCGCAAATCGCTTCGGCCCGGCGGCTGCCATCGTCCGTGCGCATGGCCAGCGCATAGCCGCGCTGGAAGGAACGCAGCATGGTGCCGGTGATGCCCTGCGTATGCAGCAGCAGGTGCGCCTGCGAGGCATGCAGCTGCATTTCGCTGTCGGGGTCGTCCACCGCATGCGTGGCCATGCGCTCGAGCGCCCGCTCGACGCGCACGCGGTATTCATCCATCAGCGACAGCTGATAGAACAGGGTTTGCGCGGCCAGGGTCAGCGCCACGCCCAGCGCCACGTCGCCCTCCTCGCCGAAGGCCCAGTCGATGGCGGCCCGCAGGTCGTCGACATGGCGGCCGTAGCGCGCGCTCCATTGGGCCGGCGGCATGCTGCCCCAGTCGGCGGCGATGCGTGCGGCCAGTCCCAGGCAATGGCGCGCATGGCGCAGCAGCACGGCGCCCGCGCCACCGCCCGCCGACAGCTGCGCGCCAGCATAGGCGCGCGTGGTGTCGAGCAGCCGGTAATACACGTGCTGGCGGCAAAACTCGATGCTGACGAGGGACTTGGCCGCCAGGTCGGCCAGCGTGTCGAACACGTCGCATCCCGCCACGGCGCTGGCCGACTCCAGGCGGAAGCGGCTCCTGAACACGCTCAGCGCCTGCAGCGCCTGGCGCTCGCGCGCGTCGAGCAGGCCGTAGCTCCAGTCCAGCGTGGCGCGCAAGGTCTGGTGGCGCAAGGGCATGTTGCGCGCGCCGCGCGTGAGCAGGCGAAAGCGGTCGTCGAGCTGACGGCGCAGTTCGTGCAGGCCGAAATGGCCGATGCGCCCGGCCGCCAGCTCCAGCGCCAGCGGGATGCCGTCGAGGCGCCGGCAGATGTCCACCACCACGGGCACGTCGGCGTCGGCCAGCACGAAGGCATCGTCGACGGCCGCGCAGCGTTCGCAAAACAGCTGCACCGCGGAGAAATGCCGGGCCGCCGCCGCATCGGGCACGGCATCGGCAGGCGGCAATTCCAGCGCGGGCAGGCGCTGCAGCTGTTCGCTGGTGAGGCGCAGCGGCTCGCGGCTGGTGGCCAGCACGTGCAGCAGCGGCGCGCCCTTGAGCAAGGCGTCGGCCAGCGTGGCGGCCGCGCCGATCACGTGTTCGCAGTTATCGAGCACAAGCAGCATGTGGCGCGGGCGCAGGTAGGCCAGCAGGACCGGCATGGCGTCGCCGGCCGGCACCGCCACCCCCAGCGCCGTGGCCAGCGCCAGCGGCACCAGGCGGCCCTCGTCCAGCGGCGACAGGTCGACGAAACACACGCCGTCGGCATAGCGGCGCAGCACGCGCGTGGCCAGGCCGACGGCCAGGGTGGTCTTGCCGATGCCGCCCGGACCGGCAATGCACAGCAGGCGCAATTGCAGCAGCTGGTTGGCCATCGTTTGCAGCACCTCGGCGCGGCCCAGCATGCGCGTCAGCATGACGGGCAGGTTATGCCGCGGCTCGGCGCCCGCCGCACCGGACGCCGGTCGGCCCGTGTGCGCCAGCGGCGCCAGGAAGCCGTAGCCGCGCCCGGGAATGGTGGTGATGTAGCGCTGGCCGTCGCGGCCGTCGCCGAGCGCCTTGCGCAACGCCGCCAGGTGGACGCGCAAGGTCGCGTCGTCGACCACGGCATTGGGCCAGACGATGGCCACCAGTTCATGCTTGTCGACGATGTCGCCGGCGCGCTCCAGCAGTGCCAGCAGCAAGTCCATGGCCCTGCTGCCCAGGCGCAGCGCGCGGTCGCCCTCGAACAGCAGGCGTTCTAGCGGCAAAAGGCGAAACGGGCCGAAGACATAGGCCGGGACGGGACTGTTTATCATTCTTGCGTGGGGGTGTAGGTGTTAAAGCACGCGGCTTGCAGTGGCCATATTCTACTGAGCATCCGCGCCATGCCGCATGGCGCCATCTTGCGGCACCGTTACAAGGCCGGCGGACAGCAGCGCGGCCACCTCGGCCGCGGGCGCCGGGCGGTGCAGATAGAAGCCCTGTACCTGCGGGCAGCCCAGCCGCCGCAACTGCGCCAGCTGTGCACCGTTTTCCACGCCCTCGGCCAGCGCCAGCAAGCCCAGGCCGCGCGCCAGCGCAAGGGTCGAGGCGACGATCACGGCGTCGCTACCGCAGCGATCCACATCGCGGATGAAGGAACGGTCGATCTTGATGGTGTGAATCGGCAGCATCCGGACATGGCTCAAGCCCGAATAACCGGTGCCGTAATCGTCGAGCGAAAGGGCCAGCCCCAGCGCGCGCAGGCGGCGCAAGCCCTGCGCCGCCTGCGCCATGTCGTCAATGCGGCAGCTTTCCGTCACTTCCAGCTCCAGCAGGCGGGCAGGAATCGCGTGGCGCCGCAGGCAATCCAGCACGAAGTCGGGCAACTGCGGCTGGCACAGCTGGCGCGCCGAGACATTCACCGCGACCGGCACCAGAGGCAGGCCCGCCGCGCGCCACTGCGCCAGCTGGCGGCAAACCGCATCGATGCCCCAGTTGCCCAGCGCGGCGATGGCCTGCGTCTGCTCGGCCAGGCCGATGAATTCGTTCGGGTAGACCAGGCCGTGGCGCGGATGGTCCCAGCGCAGCAACGCTTCCAGGCCGACCAGGCGCAGTTGCGCCGTGTCAAACTTGCCCTGGTAGTGAAAGCGGAATTCGCCGGCGCCGATGGCGCCGTCCAGGCGCGCCAGCAACTCCCGGCTGCGCGCCGACGCCCTCGGCTTGCCGCCCTGCCCCTCCCGCGCCTGGCGCCGCGCCCGCCACAGCACGACGCAGCCGCGCCAGAACCTTGCCAGGCGCGCCACTAGGCCAGCAGGCGCGGCACGGCCGGCGCGCTCCGGCGCGGCAAGGTGTGCGCCGGCCCCTGCTGCAGGCGGAACACGCTGACCACCTGCAGCAGCTTCGCCGCCTCGCCTTCCAGCGATTGCGACGCGGCCGCCGCCTCTTCCACCAGGGCGGCGTTCTGCTGCGTCACTTCATCCATCTGCACGACGGCCTGGCTGACCTGGCCGATGCCCGTGCTTTGCTCGGCGCTGGCGGCCGTGATGTCGGCCACCATCTGGCTCACGCGTCCCACGGCCGCCACCACGTCCCGCATCGTGGCGCCGGCCTGCGCGACGAGGGCCGCGCCCGCATCCACCTGCTGCGTGGAATTGGCGATCAGGGCGCGGATATCGCGCGCCGCCGCCGCGCTGCGTTGCGCCAGGTTGCGCACTTCCGTCGCCACGACGGCAAAGCCGCGCCCCTGCTCGCCCGCGCGCGCCGCTTCCACGGCCGCGTTCAGGGCCAGGATATTCGTCTGGAATGCCAGCATGTCGATCACGCCGATGATGTCGGCGATCTGCGCCGACGACGCACTGATGGCGTCCATCGTATGGATCACCTGTCCCACGGCTTGCCCGCCGGCGCCGGCGATGTTCGCCGCCTCGACGGCCAGCACGCTGGCATGGCGGGCATTGTCCGCGTTCTGCTGCACCGTCGAACTGAGTTCCTCCATGGCCGACGCCGTCTGTTCGAGCGAGCTGGCCTGCTCCTCCGTGCGCGACGACAAGTCGATATTGCCGGCCGCGATCTGCGACGACGCCGTGGCGATGGTATCGGTGCCGCTGCGCACCCGCTGCACGATGTCGAGCAGATTGCCATTCATGATGCACAGCGCATCGAGCAGCTTGCCCGTTTCATCGCCCGCGTGGCGGCCGAAGGTCGACGTCAGGTCGCCGGCGGCCACGGTCTGCGCCACCGTCAAGGCATGGCGCAGCGGGTTGACGATGCTGCGCGTGACCAGCCAGGCGGTGACGAGCGAAAACAGCACGGCCAGCGCGCTCAACGCCAGCATCATGTTGCGCGCCGTCGCGTATTCGTGGCTGACCTCGGCGCCCGCCTCCTCCATCAGGTCATGCTGGAGCGCGATCAGGCTTTCCAGCGCCGCCATGTAGCGCAGCTGGTCGCCGCGCACCGTGCCGAGCAGCAAACTGCTCGCTTCCTCGCGCGCCCCCTGTTCCAGCAGGGCCAGCACTTTGTCGCGCCCGCCGTTGAAGGTGGCGCGCGCCTGCGCCACGGCCGCCATCTGCTGGCGGCCCTGCGGCGACAGCACCACCTTGTCCAGCTGCGCCAGGCCCTTTTCCGTTTCGCCGCCCGCCCTGGCGATGGTGGCCCGCTCCTGCGCCAGCTGCTGCGGCTCCGTCATCAGCAGCAGGTTGCGCGAGGAGCGCGCGATGATGTTGACATTCTTGATGATGTCGTTGGCCAGCACGGTTTTCGGATATTTGTCGTCGATCACGTCGCGCATGCGCAGTTCCAGGCTGGACAGGCGCAGCATGCCCAGCATGGCGGTCGCCAGCAGCAGCAAGGTCAACAACGCAAAGGAGCAGCGCAGGCGCGTGCCGATTTTCATATTTGCCATCTTCATTCGCATCCTTCAGTGTGGTGCATCGGTCATTGCGCCGGGCTCGCATGCAAGGCTGACGGCAATGGCTGCCGCCTGCCACGAATGGCTGGACGCAGCAGGCGGAGGGGTCAGCCGGGATGTGGCCGAGGCGGGAACAAGGGTGGTACGGCAGGCAGTGTGAGTTATCTCACAAGCAATGTCGCGTTAAGTTTTGAAAAGATTTGCTTAGATGGCAAAACAGCTATTTTTATAACGCTGTTTTTTTAGTAAGTAGTAACCGCAGTGCGAACCTGTGCGCGCATGTAGAAACGGCCGCGCAAGGCGGCCGTCCGTTAGCGCATGCAGGCGCCGTCAAGCCATCAGAACACTTCCCACTCGTCGTCGCGCGGCGCGCTCTGGCGCTGGGACGGCACGGCGTGCAAGGCCGGACGGCCCGCGGCGGGACGGGAAGCCGGACGCGATGCGGGACGCTTCAGCGCCGCGCTGGCCACCGCGGCGCGCGGCGCGGCTGGCTTTGCGTTCGCGTTTGCGCGCGCGGCAGGCGCCTGGACGCCATCGAGCTTGAAGACGCTGACCACCTCGGCCAGCTGGCCCGATTGCTCCTGCAGCGATTCGGCCGCGGCGGCCGCCTCTTCCACCAGGGCCGCGTTTTGCTGCGTCACCTGGTCCATCTGGCCGATGGCCTGGTTGATCTGGTCGATGCCCGAGCTTTGCTCCTGCGTCGCCAGGCTGATTTCCGCCATGATGTCCGTCACGCGCTGCACGCTGGAGACGATTTCGGCCATCGTGCTGCCCGCCTCGGCCACCAGCTTGCTGCCCGCGTCGACGGCCACCACGGAGTCGCCGATCAGGGTCTTGATTTCTTTCGCCGCGCCAGCCGATCGTTGGGCCAGATTACGCACTTCCGTCGCCACCACGGCGAAACCGCGCCCCTGCTCGCCCGCGCGTGCCGCCTCCACGGCCGCGTTCAGCGCCAGGATATTCGTCTGGAAGGCGATGCCGTCGATGACGGAAATGATGTCGACGATCTTGCGCGACGAATCGTTGATGGCGTCCATGGTCTCGACCACCTTGCCCACCACGGCGCCGCCCTTCACGGCCACGCCCGAGGCGCTCAGCGCCAGCTGGTTGGCTTGCTGGGCATTGTCGGCGTTCTGCCGCACGGTGGAAGTCAGCTCTTCCATCGACGACGCCGTCTCTTCCAGCGAGCTGGCTTGCTCTTCCGTGCGCGAGGACAGGTCCAGGTTGCCGCTGGCAATCTGCGACGACGCCGTGGCGATGGTCTCCGTGCCGCTGCGCACCTGGCCGACGATGCTGACCAGGCTGGAATTCATGTCCTTCAGCGCCTGCAGCAGCTGGCCCGTTTCTTCCGTCGTGTGCACCTCGATCTGGCTCGTCAGGTCGCCCGAGGCCACCGTCTGCGCCACTTTCACGGCCGAATTGATCGGCTGCGTGATGGCGCGCGTGATGTAGGCGGCGCAGCCAATGCCCAGTGCGGAGGCCAGCAAGCCGAGGATGACCATCAGGCTTTCCGAGCGGATCACGGCCGCGCTGCCGTCCTTGACGCTGGCATCGGCCACGCCGTTATTGAGCTTGATGATGTCGTTGAGCGTGCCTTCGGCCTTGCCGAACAGCGCGCGCGAATCCTGGTACTGCTTGTAAAAGCCCACGAACAGCTCTTTCTGGCGCGCTTCGTCGCGGTTGTCGGCCAGCTGGCGCAGGATGGCGCGCACCTTGTCGTCGTCCGCCTTCCAGGCCGTCCACTCGCCCTGGAAGCGCTGCCACAGCACGGCTTCCTCGGGCGTTTGCGGCAGCGGTTCGTACAGCTTGCGGCCCGCCTCGATATTGTTCCAGGCGCGCGTGCGCAGCTGCAGCGCTTCCGCAAACTTGTCCTGTGCCTGATAATTGTTTTCATAGATGGCGGCCGTCAGGGTGGCGGCGGCGACGGCCGTCTGGCCTTCGCTGATCATCATCAAACCCTGGATCGACGGCAGGCGCACGACGCCGATTTCATTGACGGCGCGGCCGACGGTGGCGATGCCCGTGTAACCGCTGATGCCCACCACCAGCAAGGCCGCCATCATCACGGCGACGAGCGTCGCCAACTTCCATTTGATCAGTAAATTCTTAAACATGGCTAGGCCCTTTATATAATCACGATTTTTGCTGGCGAGGTTGAGGCTGGCATGTTCGAGTAAAACAGCTGACACTTGTATAAAGGTGGCGGGGATGGGGCGTACGCTTCGTTACAATTGGCGAGATTTGATAATAGGAGCATAGTGGAAAACGGGGACGCTGACTGCTACATACTTGATACAAATCAATATTTATTTCCTGACTGTGGCGCGCCTTGCACAGTGGCATCGAAAAGCCATCCGATGCCCTGCTTTGGTGCAAAAAATCCCCGCGCACCGCTATTGGCTACGCAGTTAATAGTCGTATAAGATGGCCAACACGCACACCACAGGTACAGCATGGCTTATCCTATCGAACACAAACTGGTGATCGGGGTCGCTTCCAGCGCCCTGTTCGACCTGGCCGAATCGCACCAGATCTACCTCGACAACGGCCCCGAGGAATACCGCAAGTACCAGGAGACGCACATCGACACGGTTCTGCCGCGCGGCGTGGCCTTCCCCTTCATCCGCCGCTTCCTGAACATCAACAAGCATTACCCGCGCCAGTCGCCCGTGGAAGTGGTGCTGTTTTCGCGCAATTCGCCGGAAACGGGCTTGCGCGTCATGCACAGCATCGCTCACTACGGCCTGGACATTTCGCGCGCCGCCTTCATGACGGGCAAGTCGCCGTATCCCTACCTGCCCGCCTTCAACGCGTCGCTGTTCCTCAGCGCGAATGAAGGCGACGTGCGCAGCGCCCTGGCCTGCGACTATCCGGCCGGCCTGGTGCTGCCGTCGCGCACGGAAGACGACGAAAACGACGAAGAACTGCGCGTGGCCTTCGATTTCGACGGCGTGATCGCCGACGACGAAGCGGAAACCGTCTTCAAGCGCAACAATGACGTCGATGAATTCCACGCCCATGAAACGCTGAACGTGGGTACGCCGCACCGCCCAGGCCCGCTGGCCGGCCTGTTCCAGAAGCTGGCCACCATGCAGCGCCTGGAAGAAAGGGCCCAGCGGCGCGACCCCGGCTATAAAAAGATCCTGCGCATCGCCATCATCACGGCGCGCAACGCGCCCTCGCACGAGCGCGTCGTGACGACCCTGAAAAGCTGGGGTGTGGCAGCCGACGAGACATTTTTCCTCGGCGGCATGGACAAATCGCGCGTGCTGGCCGTGTTCAAGCCGCATATCTTCTTCGACGATCAATTGAGCCACCTCAAATCGGCGGGCGGCACCATCCCGATGGTGCATGTCCCGTTCGGCATCGCGAATGTCCGCGCAGGATAAAACCTGCTGCGCGTCGTGCTTTGCGGCCTGCGATGCTCACCGTACTAAAGTACGGTTGCGCTTCTTAGCCACAAATCACTGCCGCTCGCGACGGTTTTCTCAAGCGCGGAGATATAAGTGATGGTCTATAATCTCGCCTGTCAGCGCCGTCACTGGCGGCGCTGCGCGCACCACAGCTGTCCCACTCAACTGCCTCTGCCACTAGTGTCATCGCCTGCATGTCCTTAGACTTAACAAAAGCCCTCCCCAAGCCCGGCAACCGCTACGCGCTGCCCGCCCTGTATGGTTCATCCGACGCCTATGCCCTGGCGCTCGCCGCGCTGGAGTTAAAAGCGCGGGGCCAGATGCTGGCCGTAGTGGTGGCGCAGGCCAGCGACGGCCAGCGCCTGCTCGATGAAATCCCGTGGTTTGGCGGCAAGGAACTGCGCTGCCACCTGCTGCCGGACTGGGAAACCCTGCCCTACGACGCCTTTTCGCCGCACCAGGACCTGGTCTCCGAGCGCCTGGCCACCCTGCACGAAATCCAGACGCGCCAGTGCGACGTGCTGATCGTGCCGGCCACCACGGCGCTGGTGCGCCTGGCGCCGCCGTCCTTCCTGGCCGCCTACACCTTCTTCTTCAAGAAGGGTGAAAAGCTCGACGAAGCGCGATTGAAGTCGCAGCTGACCCTGGCCGGCTACAGCCATGTGTCGCAAGTGATGTCGCCCGGCGAATACTCGGTGCGCGGCGGCCTGCTCGACCTGTTCCCCATGGGTTCCGCCCTGCCCTACCGCCTCGACCTGTTCGGCGACACCATCGAGACCATCCGCACGTTTGACGCCGACACCCAGCGCTCGCTGTACCCCGTGCACGAAGTGCGGCTGCTGCCGGGGCGCGAATTTCCCATGGACGAAGCGGCGCGCACCACCTTCCGCAACCGCTGGCGCGAACAGTTCGAGGGCGACCCATCGCGCTCGGTCGTCTACAAGGACATCAGCAGCGGCATCGCCTCGGCCGGCATCGAATACTATCTGCCCCTGTTCTTCGAACAGACGGCCACCCTGTTCGATTACCTGCCGCCCGACGCCTCGCTGGCCCTGGTGGGCGAAATCGACTCTGCCATCGGCCGCTTCTGGACCGATACGCAGTCGCGCTACCGCTTCTTAAAAGCCGACCGCGAACGGCCGATCCTGCCGCCGGAATCGCTGTTCCTGTCCGACGAGCAGTTCTTCGGCCTGGCCAAGCCGTATCCGCGCCTGGCGATCGCCAAATCGAACGATGCGCTGGCGTCCGAACTGTCGGCCCCCGTGCCGAACATCGCCGTCAACCGCCGCGCCGACGACCCGCTGGCCAACCTGCGCAGCTATTTGCTGCAAGCGGGCCGCCGCGTGATGATCTGCGCCGAATCGAACGGCCGCCGCGAAACCCTGCAGCAGTACTTTACCGAATACGACCTGCACCTGACGCCCGTGGAAGGCAGCGACGGCTTTTTGCAGTCCGACGCCAAGCTGATGCTGGGCGTGGCGCCGCTGCACGCGGGTTTCGAACTGTTCACGCCGGAAGGTCATTTATCCTTCATCACGGAGACGGAACTGTATGCCGGTTCCGGCCGCCGCGTCGGCACCAAGAAGCAGGAAGGCGTGACGCAGGTCGAATCGATGGTGCGCGACCTGTCGGAGCTGAAGATCGGCGACCCCGTCGTGCACATCAACCACGGCATCGGGCGCTACATGGGCCTGACCAGCATGGACCTGGGCGAAGGCGAGACGGAATTTCTGCATCTCGAATATGCGAAGGACACCAAGCTGTACGTGCCCGTATCGCAGCTGCACGTCATTTCCCGCTATTCGGGCGCCTCGCCGGAAGACGCGCCCTTGCACTCGCTCGGTTCGGGCCAGTGGGAAAAAGCGAAGAAACGCGCGGCCGAACAGGTGCGCGACACGGCCGCCGAGCTGCTCAACCTGTACGCCCGGCGCGCGCTGCGCCAGGGCCACTCGTTCGAATTCTCGTCGCACGACTACCAGCGCTTCGCCGACAGCTTCGGCTTCGACGAAACGCCGGACCAGGCCGAAGCCATCCACAACGTCATCAAGGACATGACTTCCGGCAAACCGATGGACCGCCTCGTGTGCGGCGACGTCGGCTTCGGCAAGACGGAAGTGGCGCTGCGCGCCGCCTTCATCGCCGTGATGGGCGGCAAGCAGGTGGCCATCCTGGCGCCCACCACCCTGCTGGCCGAGCAGCATGCGCAAACCTTCGCCGACCGCTTCGCCGACTGGCCCGTGCGCATCGCGGAATTGTCGCGCTTCCGCAGCGGCAAGGAGATCACGCAGGCGTTCAAGGGCATGGCCGACGGCACCATCGACATCGTCATCGGCACGCACAAGCTGCTGTCCGACGACGTGAAGTTTACCCGTTTGGGCCTGGTCATCATTGACGAAGAACACAGGTTCGGCGTGCGCCAGAAGGAAGCCTTGAAAGCCCTGCGCGCGGAAGTGGACGTGCTGACCCTGACGGCCACGCCGATCCCGCGCACCTTGGGCATGGCGCTGGAAGGCTTGCGCGACTTTTCCATCATCGCCACGGCGCCGCAAAAGCGCCTGGCCATCAAGACGTTCGTGCGCAGCGAAGGCGAAGCCATCATCCGCGAAGCGTGTTTGCGCGAACTCAAACGGGGCGGCCAGATCTACTTCCTGCACAACGAGGTGGAAACCATCCAGAACCGCCTGGCCATGCTGACGGAATTGCTGCCCGAGGCGCGCATCGCCGTTGCGCACGGCCAGATGCACGAGCGCGACCTGGAAAAAGTCATGCGCGACTTCGTCGCCCAGCGTTTCAACATCCTGCTGTGCACGACGATCATCGAGACGGGCATCGACGTGCCGACGGCGAACACCATCATCATGCACCGCGCCGACAAGTTCGGCCTGGCGCAGCTGCACCAGCTGCGCGGCCGCGTGGGCCGTTCGCACCACCAGGCCTACGCCTACCTGCTGGTGCACGACGTGCAGGGTCTCACCAAGCTGGCGCAGCGCCGCCTGGACGCCATCCAGCAGATGGAAGAACTGGGCAGCGGCTTTTACCTGGCCATGCACGACCTGGAAATCCGCGGCGCCGGCGAAGTGCTGGGCGAAAGCCAGTCCGGCGAGATGACGGAAATCGGCTTCCAGCTGTATTCGGACATGCTCAATGAAGCCGTGCGCTCGCTGAAAGCGGGCAAGGAGCCGGACCTGGCCGCGCCGCTGGCGTCGACGACGGAGATCAACCTGCACGTGCCGGCCCTGCTGCCGGCCGATTTCTGCGGCGACGTGCACGAGCGCCTGTCGATCTACAAGCGCCTGGCCAACTGCGCCACGCAGGAGAAGATCGACGATATCCAGGAAGAGCTGATCGACCGCTTCGGCAAGCTGCCCGACGCCGTCAAGGCCCTGGTCGAAACGCACCGCCTGCGCATCGCCGCGAAAACCGTGGGCATCGTCAAGATCGACGTGCATGGCGAGGCGGCCACCCTGCAATTCATGGCCAAGCCGCCCATCGACCCGATGCGCATCATCGACTTAATCCAGAAAAACCGCCATATCAAGCTGCATGGCCAGGACAAGCTGAAAATCACGGCCGCCATGCCGGACCTGGCCGCGCGCGTGACGCAGATCAAGACCACCATCAAGCAATTGACGGTTTAGACTATTCCTATCATTTATGCAGGGCTGACCCATGACCAATACCAAGACCATCACCATGAATCTGATCCTGCAGGGCCTGGACGGCGACAGCGCCCGCCTCGAGCGCATCGCCGCGCTGGCCGCGCCCACGTCCATCACGCGCCTGGGTCCGAACGCCGTGCGCTGCGAGCAGATCGCCTATTCACCCGCGCTGCGCCCCACCATCGAAGTGGCGGCCCAGGCGGCGCAGCTGGACGCCACCTACATGATGGGCCAGCGCGAGCTCGGCGAATTCAAGCTCGTGGCGATGGACATGGATTCGACCCTGATCACCATCGAGTGCATCGATGAAATCGCCGACATGCAGGGCTTGAAACCGCAGGTGGCGGCCATCACGGAAGCGGCCATGCGGGGCGAACTCGATTTCAGCTCCAGCCTGAAACAGCGCGTGGCACTGCTCGAAGGCCTCGATGCCTCGGCCCTGCAGCGCGTCTACGATGAACGCTTAAAACTGTCGCCGGGCGCGGAAACCATGCTGGCGGCCGTGCAGAAGGCGGGCCTGAAAACCCTGCTGGTGTCGGGCGGCTTCACCTTCTTCACCGAACGCCTGAAGGAGCGTCTGGGCCTCGATTACACGCATGCGAACGAACTGGAAATCGTCGACGGCAAGCTGACGGGCAAGGTGTTAGGCGGCATCGTCGACGCCGAGGAAAAGCAGCGCACGGTGGAACGCGTGTGCGCGGAGCTGGGCATTTCCCCGTCCGAGGCCATCGTCATGGGCGACGGCGCCAACGACTTGAAAATGATGGGCATCGCCGGCCTGTCCGTGGCCTTCCGCGCCAAGCCCGTGGTGCGCTCGCAGGCGGACGTGGCGCTGAACTTCGTGGGTCTCGATGGCTTGCTCAACGTATTGACCTGAGTCGGCGCCATCTGGCGGACGGTGCGCGCACGATGGCATAAGTTTGCTATATTGCAAACTTATGCGCATCCTGCCAACCCATCGTGAAAGAACACCGCATGCCGCCACCGCTGCCAGAAGAGATACAACGCCACCTGGATGTGTTTGTCGCCGCCGCGCAAAACACCTTTGGTGACGACCTTGCCGCCGCCGTGCTGTTTGGCTCGGCCGCCGATGGCCAGGTGCGCGCCACCTCCGACGTCAACCTGCTGTTGCTGCTCAAGCGCTTTGCGCCGCAGGCGGCCGATGCGCTGCGCGGGCCCTTGCGCCTGGCGCACGCCGCCATCGATTTGCAGGTGATGTTCCTGCTCGAGGGCGAATTGACGCAGGCCGCCGACGCCTTCGCCGTGAAGTTCGCCGACATCATCGCGCGACACCAGGTGCTGCACGGCGCCGACCCTTTCGCCAGCCTGCGCACGAACCGCGACGCCGTGCTGCGGCGCTTGCGGCAAGTGCTGCTGAACCAGCAGGTGCGCATGCGCGAACGGTATCTGCTGGTGAGCCTGAATGAAGAACAGCTGGCCGGCGCCATCGCCGACGCAGCCGGCCCCCTGCGCTCGTCCGCGGCGTCGCTGGCGCAGCTGGAGGGCAAGTCCGGGCTGTCCGGCAAGCAGGCGCTCGAAGCATTTGTCGACCAGCTGGGCGAGCCAGCCCTGCACGCGGCCCTGCAAGCCATGTCGGCGGCGCGCGAAACGGCGCGCCTGGCGCCGGGGCAGGCCTTGCCCGCCTTTGCGGGCTTGATGACGATTACCGGACACTTGCGCGAACACGCGGAGCAGATGCGGTGAACGGCGCCAATCCGTTCGACTGGAGCGGGCCCTGGTTCCTGCTCGCCTACCTGGTCTTTGGCACGCTCGTGTACTACCTGGCGCGCGAGCTGCTGATACGCATGGAATTGCGCAATCCGCACGCCCAGCTGTCGCTGGCCGATGACCCGTACCGCATCGCCTTCCTGCGCGGCGGCGCCCTCGAAGCCGTGAAAGTCGCCGCCGTCGTGCTGGTCGACCGCGGCTTGCTGCGCGCCGACGGCCCGCTGCTGGAAACGGCCAGCGCCGACAGCCTGCGCTTCGCCAGCCATGACATCGAACGCGACGTGCTGCAGCTGTACCTGGGCCGTCAGGGCCACAGCAAGGAACTGGCCGTGCAAGCCGAGATGCTGCCCTCGTGCCGCGCCTACCTGGAAACCTTGACGCAGCAGCAATTGCTGGTCGGCCCGCCGCTGCTGCGCCGGCGCGAACGCATCACCTGGACGGCGCACTGGCTGCTGCTGACGGTGGCCGCCGTCAAGGCCGTCATCGCCATCAGCCGCCAGCACTACAACCTGCTGTTCCTGGCGCTGCTGCTGGCGATCTTCCTGCTCATGCTGCGCGGCTTGCGCACCCAGGCGACCAGCTGGAGCGCGCAGCGGCTGCTGACCGACCTGCGCATGCTGTTTGGCCGGCTGAACATGCGTTCATCGCGCCTGCAGGCGGGCAGCAGCAGCGCCGACATGGCCCTGCTGGCGGCCATCTTCGGCCTCGGCGCCCTGCCGCCGTCGGTGTACGCGTATGTCACCCAGCTGTACCCGGTACCGCGGCAAAACGGCGGCGGCGACTCCTCGTCCGGCAGCTCGGGCGACTCCGGCGGCGGCTCGTCGGGCGGCGGCGACGGTTCTTCCTGCGGCAGCGGCTGCGGCGGTTGCGGCGGTGGCGGCGGCTGTGGCAGCTAGCCAGGGGAGCGCGCGCGACCGCGTCGGCCTGGGCTGGCGCGGCGAACTGGCGACCGGCATCCTGTCCAACCTGGCGCACATCGACGTGCTGGAAGTGATCGCCGACGATTATTACCACGCCGCGCGCTCCGGCATCGCCGCCTTGCGCAGCCTGGCGCGCCAGGTGCCCGTCAGCCTGCACGGCGTGGGCATGGGCTTGGCGTCGACGATTCCCGCCGACCCGCGCCGCCTGCATGCGATGGCGCGCCTGATGAAGGAGGTGCAAGCGGAATCGTGGTCCGAGCACCTGAGTTTCGTGCGCGCCGGCGGCGTGGAAATCGGCCACCTGGCGGCGCCGCCGCGCACGCCGCACAGCGCCGCCGGCGCCATCGCCAATATCGCGCTGGCCACGCGCATCGTCGGCAGCGCGCCGCTGATGGAAAACATCGCCACCCTGGTCCAGCCGCCCGCCAGCACGCTGGACGAAGCCGGGTGGCTGACGCACATCCTTGACGGCGCGCAAGTGCCGCTGCTGCTGGACCTGCATAATCTGTATGCGAACGCCGTCAATTTCGGGCATGACCCGGAGCAACTGCTGCTGCGCCTGCCCCTGGCCCGGGTCGGCGCCGTGCACCTGAGCGGCGGCCACTGGATCGACGCGCCCGGCGGCGGCCAGCGCCTGTTGGACGACCATCTGCACGACGTGCCGCCCGCCGTCTTCGCCCTGTTGACCGTGCTGGCGCGCCAGGCGCCGCAACCGTTGACGGTGATCGTCGAACGCGACGGCAATTACCCGTCGTTCGGGCACGTGCTGGACCAGCTGGAGCTGGCGCGCACGGCCTTGCGCGCGGGGCGAAACGCATGAGTTCCCCCGCACTGGAAACCTATCTGGCAAGGCTGTACACGGACGACGCCCTGCGTGCCGCCTTCCTGCTGGAACCCCGTGCGCAAGCGTTGCGGCATGGATTGTCGCCGCAGGAGGCGGACGCGATGGCGGCGATGGACCGCATCGGCCTGCACATGGCGGCCGCCAGCTATCGCGCCAAGCGGGCCGGCCGCGCCGGCCATGGCAGCCAGCCCAGGCCAGCGCAACGCTGGTGGCACCGGCTGCTGCACGCCTGGCGCTGAGCGCCGGCTACAGGTGCCACAGGCGCAGCGGCAGCAATCCCCACCAGGCCAGCACCAGCAGCAGTTGCAAGGCCGCCAGCAAGGCCACCCAATCCCATTTTGCCCACGAACCCGCCTCGGCCGCCGTGCCGCGGCTGCGCCAGCAGCGCGCCAGACCGAACGCCGTCGCCAGCGGCAGCGCGCCCGTCGCCAGCGCCAGCAGCACGCTGGCGATGGTGACGTCGCCCAGGCGCAGGTAGGACTGGAAATAGAAAAACGGCAGCGGCAGGAGCAGCGCCAGCAGCGACAGCAAGGGCGCGAACAGGTGATCGCCCCGCCCCAGGCTGCGCAGCGCGGCGCGCCAGACGCCCACCACCAGCACATACAGCAAGCCCGCCGCTCCCAGGGCCAGGCTGCCCCACAGCACCAGCATGCGCAGCATCGACGCGCGCTCATAGCTGCGCAAGCCGTCGCTGAGCACATGCTTGCCATCCTCCTGCATCAGCACATGCGACGGCGTG
The DNA here is from genome assembly GCF_030397595.1 of Janthinobacterium sp. SUN033. Lineage (NCBI taxonomy): Bacteria > Pseudomonadati > Pseudomonadota > Betaproteobacteria > Burkholderiales > Oxalobacteraceae > Janthinobacterium > Janthinobacterium sp. SUN033. The sequence goes on along the minus strand of NZ_JAPQNV010000001.1, from coordinate 561,186 downwards.
CTGCGGTCGCTGGCGCGGAACAGCAAGCCGCCCACCGGTTCCAGCTCCTTCGGCTCGCCCTGGAACGGGATCAGGAACAGCGATTCGCCATCCCATTTCAGGCGCGTAAAGCCGAAGACGGCATCGACCCAGGCCATGCTGGCCATGGGGCTGGGCGACGGCAGGTAGACGCCCTGCCAGTTTTCCACCGTGGGCGCGGGCGTGCCGCGCGGGGCCGGCGCGCGCAGCGGCAGTTCCAGGTTCCGCAGCAGCAGGCGGTTGAAGCGTTCATAGTCGGCCTGCTCCGCATCCGTGTTGAAGGCCACGAAGAAGGCGCTGTCCTGCTCCGGATACAGGCACAGCATGGCGCGGAAACCCACGGCCGTGCCCGGATGGCAGGCGCCCACCACATTGTGGCGGTCGCGCACGGCCAGCGCCAGGCCGTGGCCCGTGGCCAGGCCCGCCTGCGCCGCATCCGTGCCGGCCGGCTCGGACAAGGCACCCATCAGCGCCAGGTCGATGAAGCGCTTGCCCTGCAGCTTGCCGTCGCCCATCAGGAATTGCGCCAGCTTGCCCATGTCGGCCGCCGTGGTGGTAAATTGCGCGGCCGGACGCAAATACTGGGGCACGGCCGGCTGCGCCACGCCATGCTCGAAGTAGCCCATGGCCAGGCGCGGATCAGCCTGCGCACCCGCCTGCGTACTCATTTGCGTACTCATTTGCGTGCTCACTTGCGTAACGAAGGCGAACGTGCTGTCCGCCATGCCCAGCGGCTGCAGCAGCTGCGCGTCGAGATAGCGCTCGTACGGCTGGCCCGTGATTTTCTCGATCACCATGCCCAGCAAGCCATAGCCCATGTTCGAATATGCATAGCGGCTGCCGGGCCGGGCGCGCACGCGCAGCAGGTTGCGGTCGCCGTCAAAAGCGTCGGCCAGCGGCGTCTGCGGCGCCGGGTTCAGGCTGAACGCCTGCCAGAAGCGCACGTTGTCGAGGCCGGACGTATGCGCCAGCAGGTGGCGGATGCGCACGGGGTCGCTGGCTTGCCACGGGTTTTTCAGCGCCAGTTCCGGCAGCACCTGCTGCAGGGGCGTATCGAGCGTGAGCCGGTCTTCGCTGACCAGGCGCAAGACGCCCAGCGCCAGCGCCACCTTGCCCACGGAACCCACCTGCATGCGCGTATCCGCCTGCATGGGCATGCGCCTGGCGGTATCGCGCAGGCCGGACGCGCCGACTTTGACTGTTCCGTCAGGCAAGACTTCACTCCAGACGGCGCCCGCCAGGCCCTCGTCCTTCAAGCCGGCGGCAAACTCCGCCTCCAGCGGGGCGCCGGCGGCATGGGCAGCCGTGACGCACAGCAGCAAGGCCGGCAAAGCCTGGCGCAGCCATGACCTGGCGCGCGCGGCCAGGGTGGGATAGCGATTTCGTTTCAACAATGTATTCTGCCTTTTTCCATGGACTGCGCTCCTGCGCCGCTTTGCTTGTTACAATTAAAAATTGAGCAACGACGGGAGCCTTCATGTCACAAGATATTATTTTGGATACCCAACTCCAGCAGACCAAGAACCTGGCCTGGTGGTTGTACCTGATACATGGCGCCAGCTTCGTGTTTTCGCTGGGCGCGTTTTCCTTCATTCCGCTCATCATCAATTATGTGAAGCGGGACGAGGCGGCCGGGACCTTCGTGTACAGCCATCACAGCTGGATGATCCGTTCCTTCTGGTGGTACGTGGCCTGGATCGTCGTCGGCGCCATCCTGTGGATCACGCTGATCGGCATCCCGCTGGCCTTCCTCGTGTGGGGCGTGGCCTGGCTGTGGAAAGCCTACCGCCTGCTGCGCGGCTTCCTCGACTTGAACAACAACAAGCCCGTGCCCCTGTAAATTACTTGTGGGCAAGCTATCGTGCTTGCCCGCTTGCCGCTACATCGCCGCGAACGCCCGTTCGATATCGGCGATCAGATCCTGCGGATCTTCCAGTCCCACGTTCAGGCGCACCAGCTGGCCCGGCAACTGCCAGCCCTTGCGCATGGCGGCGATGCGGTACGGCATCACCAGGCTGTTCGCGCCGCCCCAGCTGTAGCCAATCTTGAACAACTGCAAGGCATCGACGAAGCGGTCCGTCTGCGCCTCCGTGTAGCGGGCATCGAACAGCACGGAAAACAGGCCGCCCGCACCTGTGAAATCGCGCTGCCAGATGGCGTGGCCCGGGCAATCGTCGAAGGCCGGATGCAGCACCGTGGCGATCTCGCTGCGCCCCTTGAGCCAGGCGGCCACCGTGCGCGCGCCCTGGTCGTGGGCGTCGAAGCGCAGCTTCATCGTGGGCAAGCCGCGCAGCACCAGGTAGGCGTCGTCCGCCCCCACGCCCATGCCCAGACGCATGTGCGCCTGCGCCAGACGGTCGTGCAGCGCCCGCTCGCGCGTGAGCAGCGCGCCCATCAGCACGTCCGAGCCGCCCGACTGGTATTTCGTCAGCGCCTGCATGATGATGTCCACGCCCAGGTCAAAGCCGCGCAGGGCCAGGCCCGCCGACCAGGTGTTGTCCAGGGCGACGAGCACCCCGCGCGCATGGGCGGCCGCGCAAATGGCGGGCAAGTCCGGCACTTCCATCGTCACGGAGCCTGGCGCTTCCGTCCAGATCAGCTTGGTATTGTGCTGGATCAAGCCCGCGATGCCGGCGCCGATGAGCGGATCGTAATAGCGGGCCGTGATGCCGAAATCCTGCGCCAGCCAGCGTCCCAGTTCGCGGTTCGGGTTGTAGATGTTTTCCGGCAATAAAACGTCATCGCCCGTTTTGAGCAGGGCAAAGTCCGCCATGGCGATGGCCGCCAGGCCCGACGGCGCCAGCAGGCAGTATTTGCCCCCTTCGATCTCGGCCAGGCGCGCTTCCAGGGTGAAGGTGGTGGGCGTGCCGTGCAAGCCGTAGGTGTAGGCGTTCTTTTCTTTCCAGTCGCCCGAGCGCATGGCCGCCACATCCTTGAACAGCACGGTCGATGCGTGATGGATGGCGTTGGGAAACGCCGCAAAGCCTTGCGGCGCCTGGTAATCGCTGTGGATCAGCGCCGTCTGGGGGGTTTTGGGTGTGGTCATGGCGTCGTCGGCAAATAAAAAGGCGGGCCAGCAATTACTGGTCCGCCTTGATTGTAAGGGCTTTACGCCCTGTACGCCGTACGTATGACAGAGTGTTACACCTTGTCAAATATCATCTTCACCGCGTAAAAACGTTCAGGCCAAGGCGCGCTGCCGCAGGCAGTACCTTGCTGTACGGCAAGGCAGCGCAACGCCGGCATGGACGTTTTTTACTCGGCAGCACCCCAGAGGTCGTGCGCGTCGGCCGAGGTGATGGTCACATCGACGAATTGGCCGACGGCCAGCTTGCGGTGCGGTTCGAATGGCGGCTTCACATACACGACGCCGTCGATTTCCGGCGCGTCGGCGGACGAGCGGCCCACGCCGCCGGAGCGGGTGACTTCATCGATCAGCACGCGCACGGTCTTGCCGACCTTGGCTTGCAGGCGTTTCTTGGAAATTTCTTCCTGCAGCAGCATGACGCGGCCGCGGCGCTCTTCGCGCAGCTCTTCCGGCACGGGATTGGCGATTTCGTTGGCGGTCGCGCCTTCGACAGGCGAATACGCGAAGCAACCGAGGCGGTCGATCTGTGCTTCCTTGAGGAAGTCCAGCAAGTACTCGAATTCCGCTTCCGTTTCGCCAGGGAAACCGGCGATGAAGGTCGAGCGGATGGTCAGGTCCGGGTTGATGGCGCGCCAGGCCTGGATGCGGTCCAGGTTTTTCTCGCCGCTGGCCGGACGCTTCATGCGTTTCAGCACGTCAGGGTGCGCATGCTGCATCGGAATGTCCAGGTATGGCAGGATGTGGCCGCCGCTCATCATCGGGATGATCTGGTCCACGTGCGGGTATGGATACACGTAGTGCAAGCGCACCCAGGCGCCGTAGGACTTGGCCAGCTCGCCCAGCGCTTCCGTCAGTTGCGTCATGTGGGTCTTCACGGGACGGCCATTCCAGAAGCCGGAGCGGAATTTCACGTCCACGCCATACGCCGAGGTATCTTGCGAAATGACCAGCAATTCCTTGACGCCGGCCTTGAACAGGTTTTCCGCTTCGATCATCAGTTCGCCGATCGGGCGCGAGACGAGGTCGCCGCGCATGGACGGGATGATGCAGAAGCTGCAGCGGTGGTTGCAGCCTTCGGAAATTTTCAGGTAGGCGTAATGCTTCGGCGTCAGCTTGACGCCTTGCGGCGGCACCAGGTCGAGGAAAGGCGCATGCGGTTTCGGCAGGTGGAAGTGGACGGAATCCATCACTTCGGCCAGCGCGTGCGGGCCCGTGACGGACAGCACTTTCGGGTGCACCTTCATGATGATGTCGTCGCCGGCAGCATCTTTCTTGGCGCCCAGGCAGCCGGTCACGATCACTTTGCCGTTTTCAGCCAGCGCTTCGCCGATGGCGTCGAGCGACTCTTGCACGGCAGCATCGATAAAACCGCAGGTATTGACGATCACCAGATCGGCGCCAGCGTAGGATTTCGCCGTTTCGTAGCCTTCGGCGCGCAGTTGGGTCAGGATTTGTTCGGAGTCGACCAGCGCTTTCGGGCAGCCGAGCGAGACAAAGCCCACTTTCGGCGCCGCACCTGGCATGGCCAGCATGGCCTCGGGCTGGGCGGAAGGAACGGGAATACGGTGAATTTCAGACATAGTTGGCAGCTAGTAAAATGGTGAGGCGAATCGGCTATTGTACCCCGAGCCGCCCCTTGCTGGCAGAACTATGCTGTTTTGATGACGCCAATACAACTCCCAGGCGATCGAATCGCCCGGGAGTGTGTCGGATCGATTACTTTTTGTCGGTTGGAGGTACCGGCGGCACGAACGGGAAGGTGCCGAACAGATTCTTGCTCTGGCTCTGCATCTGTTCCTGCATCTGCACGAACAGACTCTTGCTCTGGTCGATGTAGTTGTTCATCATGCCTTGCATCATCGGGCCCTGGACATTCATGAACTGGGTCCACATTTCAGGGCTGAAGGGCTTGCCTTCGAAGCTGCCGGCCGACGTGCCCGTGAATTTGTGCTGGATATCGGTGAACGCTTGCACGTTCTTTTCCAGGTAGGATCCCATCATGCCCTGCATGGCGTGGCCATAGTAGCGGATGATCTGCGACAACACGCTGCTCGAGAACATGGGCGCACCGTTCGCTTCCTCTTCCAAAATGATTTGCAGCAAGATGCTGCGCGTCAAATCTTCATTGGACTTGGCATCGACGACGGTAAACACCTCATTGTCCAACACCAGCTGCTTGACGTCCGTCAAGGTGATGTAGGAACTGGTTTGCGTGTCATACAGACGGCGGTTGGGATATTTTTTAATCAGGCGGTCTATACTTTTTTTTGCACTACTCATCACAAGTTCCACTTATTGCGCCGCAGCGCATACTGAGTTAATCCGAAAAAAAAGCGAACGTGGGTCCGCTTTCGCACCTGCCTACGTTTTCCATTATAGAGTGGAAAACGGCTCCATTGCACATCAGGGTAGTAGATTCCCGCATTTATTGCAACGCAACTAAAAGTAGATTCCTGACAAGACCGGAGATTACGCCGGTCTTGCCGGGCCAGAAGCTTTTGTAAACTAGTCCGCCCTGACTTTAACATACCGCCCCGGCGCCGGCTCGATTGCCGCGTGGCGTTTGTTGCCCGGCTTGCCCGGCGCCTTCACCTGCGCGCCGCCGTGTTCGGCCAGGAAAGCCGCCCATTCGGGCCACCAGCTGCCCACGTGCTCGGTCGCGCCTTCCATCCACTGTTCGGCCGTCAAGGGCTTGGCTTTCGCCGTGCGTGCGCCTTTGCCCGCGTCATTGCTCCAGTAGCTGCGCTTTTTCTTCGAGGCAGGATTGATCACGCCGGCGATATGGCCCGAGGCGCCGAGGATGAAGCGGTTGGCTTTCGGCTTTTTCGGGTTCAGCACGGCCATGCTGGCGTACGCCGCGCCCCAGGGCACGATATGGTCTTCGCGCGAACCGTAGATGAACGCGGGCGCGTCGATGCTGCTCAAGTCGACCTTTTCGCCGGCCACCGTCAGCTTGCCCGGCACTTTCAGGCTGTTTTCCAGGTAGGTGTTGCGCAGATACCAGCAAAACATGGGGCCCGGCAAGCCCGTGCCGTCGCCATTCCAGTACAGCAAGTCGAACGCGGGCGGTTCCTTGCCCTTCAGGTAATTCGACTGCACGTAGTTCCACACGAGGTCGTTCGGCCGCAGGCTCGAAAAAGTGCTGCCCAGGTCGCGGCCCGACATCAGGCCGCCCTTGGCCAGCGTCTGCTCGCGCAGCGCCACTTGCGGCTCGTCGATAAAGACGTCGAGCGCGCCCGTGTCGCAGAAATCGAGGAAGGTGGTCAGCAAGGTCAGGCTGGCGGCCGGATTCTCGCCCCGCGCCTTGAGCACGGCCAGCGCCGTCGAGACGATGGTGCCGCCCACGCAAAAGCCGAACATATTGAGCTTGTCCTGGCCGGAAATGTCCTGCGTGACCCGAATGGCTTCGATCACGCCTTGCTCGACGTAATCGTCCCACGTCAGGTGCTGCATGCTCAGGTCCGGATTGCGCCAGGACATCAGGAACACGGTATTGCCCTGCTCCACCGCATAGCGCACGAGCGAGTTTTCTGGCTGCAAGTCAAGGATATAGAATTTATTGATGCACGGCGGCACCATCAGCAGCGGCCGCTGGTGTACCGTGGCCGTCGTCGGCGTGTACTGGATCAGCTGGAACAGCGCGTTCTCGAACACCACCGTGCCCGGCGTGGTGGCCACGTTGCGGCCCACTTCGAAGGCCGATTCGTCGGACTGCGAAATGCGCCCCTTGCCCATGTCGGCCAGCATGTTGCTCAAGCCCTTGGCCAGGCTTTCACCCTTGGTCTCGATCAGGGTTTGCTGCGCGTCGGGATTGGTGGCAAGAAAATTGGCGGGCGACATGGCGTCGACGATTTGTTGCACGGCAAACGCAATCTTTTGCTTCTGGTGCGGCGTCGCTTCCACAGCGTCGGCCATGGCGCTGAGAAATTCGGCGTTCAGCAGGTAGGCCGCCGCATTGAAGGCAGACAGGGGGCTGGCGTGCCAGGCGGGCGCGGAGAAACGGCGGTCTTTCAATTCCGGCGCCTTGCCGGCCATAAAGTCTGCCCACAAGCCCGTCAGCTTGGCCACGTAGGCATTTTTCAGTTGCTCGATCGCTTCCGGCTTGATGCTGGCGCCCGCGTCCTGCAAAATGCCGGCAATCGGATTGCCGGCGGGCTGCGGTACCATGTTGAACCACGTCTTCCACTGTTCAGGATTGCTGATCTGCGCCATCCATTCCTTGGTCATCATTTGAGGATCGGGCATGTTCATAGCTATATAAATCCATTCAAGAATTGATAAATAATTACTTCCGGGCCACCTGCATGCAAACTCTTACTGACTGCCAATACCAATGATGCTCATGACCGCTGTTGCCTGGATCTATGTCGTCGGCCTCATGGCGCTGACGGAACCGTCCATCGTCGCCGGGGTGATGACCTTCGTGCTGTACTGCGTCATCCCGCTGTCCATCCTATTCTATCTGACGGGCTCAAGGAGACGCAAACGCAAGGCGGCGCGCATCGCGGAACTGCAAGCCCGCGCGCTGGCCTCAGCAGACGATAAAACAAAAACGGCAGACACATAAGTGTCTGCCGTGCAGATTATTTGCGCCAGATCAAGCTGGCCTGTCTTCCCGTGACGCCATCGCGCCGGTACGAGTAAAACTGCGCCGCATCGCTGACGGTGCAATATTCCCCGCCCGCCACTTGCGCCACGCCATCGCGCAGCAGCATGGTGCGCGCCAGCGCATAGATGTCGGCCAGGTACTTGCCCGGCTTGCCAGCGATGGCGACGAAGGAAGCGCTCAACACTTGCCGCTCAGCATCATCGCGCGCGCCGTCTTGAAACGCTTGCAACACATCGTGCCCCACTTCGAATTGCTGTGGACCAATGGCCGGCCCCAGCCAGGCGAGGATATCCGTCGCGCCCTGCGCACGCATGCTGTCCACCGTGCGCTGCAAGACGCCGTTGGCCAGGCCGCGCCAGCCCGCGTGGGCCGCGCCGACGACGAGGCCGTCCGTCGAACAAAACAATACCGGCAAGCAATCGGCCGTCATCACCACGCACACGGCGCCCGCCTGCGTGGCGATGCTGGCGTCGGCATCGGGCACGCAACCGTCCAGGCTGGCAGCATCGGCGACGGCCACGCCGTGCACCTGCGACAGCCAAGCGGGCTCGGATGGCAAGGCGCCCGCCAGCCGCGCGCGGTTGGCTGCCACGTGCGTGGCCTCGTCGCCCACGTGCGTACCCAGGTTCAAGCCACCGCCGCCCTGCCCGTCACCATACGGGCCCTGGCTGACGCCGCCCGCGCGCACGGTCGCCAGCGCGCCCACGTTCGCGGGCAGGCCGGGCCAATGGGGAGTGATATAAGGCAAGGCAGCCGTCATCAGACCTGTTCCGGCTCGGGAATGCCGGCCGTGGCGATCAGTTGGGCGAAATCGTCGGCCAGCGGCACGATCCACTCGCACGCTTCCAGGGTGCCCGGATGCACGAGGCCCAGGCGGCGCGCCTGCAGTGCCTGGCGCGAGAAGACGGACACCAGGTGCTGCTTGCCGTACACATAATCACCGACCAGCGCAAAGCCCAGATGCTGCATGTGCACGCGGATCTGGTGCGTGCGGCCTGTTTCCAGGCGGCATTGCATCAGGCTTACAGGACGGCGGTCGAGTTCGCCGCTGCCGATCAATTCATAGTGCGTGATGGCAGGCTTGGCCGTGAAGTTTTCCGAGACGGCCATCTTGACCCGGTCGCGCGGGTGGCGCGCGATGGACGCATCGATGGTGCCCGCCGCCTTCGGCGTGCCCCACACGAGTGCGAAATATTCGCGCTTGACGGTGCGCGCCTGCAATTGGCGCACCAGGTCCGTTTGCGAAGCGAGGGTCTTGCCGACGACCATCAAACCGCTCGTATCCTTGTCCAGGCGGTGCACGATGCCGGCGCGCGGCACACCCGCCAGTTGCGGGCAGTGGTGCAGCAGGCCGTTGAGCAGGGTGCCCGACCAGTTGCCGGGGCCCGGATGCACGACCAGTCCGGCCGGTTTGTTGATGACGATGATATGCTCATCTTCGTGCACGATGTTCAATTCCATCGCTTCCGGCTTAAAAGCCTCGTCTTCCGGCGCGCTTTGCGGCAGAATGACGATCTTCTCGTCGCCATAGGCGGTCATGTTGCGTTTGGCAACTTTTCCATCGACGGTCACGAAACCGGCTTCCAGCCACAATTGCAAGCGGCTGCGCGAGTATTGCGGCACCAGCTGGGCGATGACTTTATCGAGGCGGTGGCCGCAGGCGTCCGGCGTCAGTTCCAATGTAATCGGGGCCATTTCCTCGAAGACGTCGTCGGCGGCAAAATCGCCGTCAAACGCCTCTTCGGCAACATGGTCAGAAAGGGAGTCAAACGCGGGGTCAGCCAAATTAGGCTTCGGAGTTAATATCACAGCATTCCCATCGGCTATAATCAGCCTATTGTAAAATCTTGGTTAAAACCTTCTTGCAAAACGTCATGCAAAAAAAATTATCGTTGGTAGTCGCTTCAGTCGTTCTGCTCGGCATGTCCGCTTGCAGCTTGTTGCCTGAAAAAGTGGATGAGACCAAAAACTGGTCCGTTACGAAATTATACTCGGAGGCGCGTGAAGAAATGGCCGGGCAGCACTATGAAGCTGCAATCGGCCTGTTCCAGAAGCTGGAGGCTAACTATCCTTTCGGCAACTATGCTCTGCAAGCGCAGATGGAGATCGCTTACGCGTATTATAAGTCGGGAGACCAGGCTCAGGCACTGGCTGCCGTCGAACGCTTCATCAAGTTGCATCCGAACCACGCGAATGTGGATTATATGTACTACTTGCGGGGCCTGATCAGCTTTAACGACCAGATCAGCTTCCTGAACTTCCTGTACGAGCAAGATCCGACCGAGCGCGATCCGAAAGCCACGCGCGAAGCGTTTGCCGCCTTCAAGCAACTGGTCGACAAGTTTCCAAATAGCAAATACGCGCCCGATTCGCTGGCCCGCATGAACTATTTGGTCGATGCCATGGCGAAATACGAAGTGCACGTGGCGCGCTATTACTACCGCCGCGGCGCCTACCTGGCCGCCGCCAACCGCGCGCAAACGACGGTCAGCGACTTTGCCGCTTCGCCGGCCATCGAAGAAGCGCTGTTCATCATGTACCGCTCATATGACAAGCTGGGCTTGACCGACTTGCGCGACGATGCCTTGCGCGTGCTGACCAAGAACTACCCGAACACGGCATTCCTCAGCCCGGAAGGGGTGAACAAGGAACGCAAGTGGTGGAAATTCTGGCAGTAAGATAAGAAAAAACCGGGCTCGCCCGGTTTTTTTACTTATACACCCACCTTGCGCCGGAACACCCAGCTGGTATCGTTCGACGCTTCCGGCACGAAACCGTAGCCGTCGACGTCGAATTCTTTGAGCTGCTGCGGGTCGCGGATGGCATTGACGGCCGCATAGCGGGCCAGCATGCCGCGCGCGCGCTTGGCGTAGAACGAGATGATTTTATATTTGCCGTTCTTCCAGTCCTCGAACACGGGCGCGATGACGGGCACGTCCAGCTGGCGCGGCTTGACGGATTTGAAATATTCCTCGGAAGCAAGGTTGACCAGCACCTTGGCGCCCTGCTCTTTTGCCGTGCGGTTCAGGCCGTTGGTGATGGTGTCGCCCCAGAATGCGTACAGATCCTTGCCGCGCGTGGTCGACAGCCGCGTGCCCATTTCCAGGCGGTGCGGGTGGATCAGGTCCAGCGGGCGCAGCAAGCCGTACAGGCCCGACAGGATGCGCACGCGCGACTGGGCATAGTCGAGCTGGGCCGGCTGCAGGCTGCGCGCCTCGAAACCGGCATACACGTCGCCATTGAAAGCCATGATGGCCTGGCGCGCTTCCGCCAGCTTGGGCGTCCAGGAAGCGTAGCGGGCCACGTTGAGGGCCGACAAGGCATCGGAAATGCCCATCAGGCTGCCCACTTCGGCGGGCGAAAACTGGCGCATGCGGGCTATGAGCTGGGCGGAATGGTCAAGAAAATCGGGGGTGCTGTGCAACGAGGTTGTTGGCGGCGTCTCCAGGTCGAGACTCTTGGCGGGCGAAAGCACGATCAACATAAATTATCACTACAGAATAGAATTGCCGACATGATACCTGCTCCACAAAAACTCGTCCTCGACACCAACGTTTGCCTCGACCTGTTCGTCTTCAACGACCCGCGCTGGGCGCCCCTGCTGGCGGCCATGGAAAGCGGCGCCGTGCACGCCATCACGCGCGAAGATTGCCGCGCGGAATATCTGGTCGTGTTGCATTACAAACATTTGCCGCTCGACGAAGCCAGCCGCGCCGTCGCCGCCGCCCGCTTCGACGCCCACATCACGGTCGTGGCGCCGCCCGTCTCCGGCGTGCGCCTGCCCGTCTGCACGGACAAGGATGACCAGAAGTTCCTCGAACTGGCGCGCGACGCCAACGCCGACATCCTCATCACCAAGGACAAGGCCCTGCTGAAACTGGCCCGCAAGACGGCCAAGGCCGGCATGTTCAAGATCATGGTGCCGGAAGGCTGGGCCTTGCCAGGCTGAGGCGCCAAAGCCCCGCACGCAACGGGGTGCGCTGCGCTAGAATGGGAAACGATTCCACTTTCCGCACCGCGCCCCTACCGCTCATGAACAGCCCGTCCCTGCCCTGCACGACTCCCACCCTGACCACCCGCTTGCCTCTCGTGGGCACCACCGTGTTTACCCGCATGTCCAGCCTGGCGGCCCAGCATGGCGCCGTCAACCTGGGCCAGGGCTTTCCCGACTTCGATTGCGACCCGGCCCTGGTCGACCTGGTCAGCGACGCCATGCGCGCCGGCCACAACCAGTATCCGATGATGACGGGCGCCGCGCCCTTGCGCGAGGCCATCGCCGCGAAAATCGCCAGCTTGTACGGCCACAACTATGACGCGGGCACGGAAATCACCGTCACGGCCGGCGCCACGCAGGCGCTGACCACGGCCATCCTGTGCTGCGTGCATCCGGGCGACGAAGTCATCGTCATCGAACCGGCCTACGACAGCTATCTGCCCGCCATCGCCCTGGCCGGCGGCGTGCCCGTGCTGGTGTCCATGCAAGTGGGTGAACAAGGCTACAGCGTGCCGTGGGACCAGCTGGCCGCCGCCGTCAGCAGCAAGACGCGCTTGATCATCATCAATACGCCGCACAATCCGACGGGCACGATCTTGCGCCCGGCGGACATCGCCGCGCTGGCCGACATCGTGCGCGGCACGCAAATATTGATCCTGTCCGACGAAGTGTACGAGCACATGGTGTACGACGGCGTGCCGCACGCGTCGCTTTCGCGCAACGCGGAACTGGCGGCGCGCAGCTTCATCGTCTCCAGCTTCGGCAAGACGTATCACGTGACGGGCTGGAAAGTCGGCTACGTGGCGGCGCCAAAGGCCCTGACGGCGGAATTTCGCAAGGTGCACCAGTACAACGTATTTACCGTCAACACGCCGATGCAGCACGGCATCGCCGGCTACATGGCGAATCCGCAGCCCTACCTGGACTTGCCCGCGTTTTACCAGCGCAAGCGCGACCTGTTCCGCGACGGCCTGGCGGGCAGCCGCTTTACCCTGCTGCCGGCCGACGGCACGTATTTCCAGTGCGTGCGCTACGACGCGATTTCGCAAGAGACCGAAGCGCAGTTCGCCGAATGGCTGACGACGGAAATCAAGGTGGCAGCCATTCCCGTTTCCGCGTTTTACGTGCAGGGCAAGGAGTCGGGCATCGTGCGCTTCTGCTTTGCCAAGAAAGACGAGACCTTGCGCCTGGCGCTGGAGCGCCTGCGCAGCATATAACCGAGCACTGAACATGGCTTCGCTGCGGCGGGGCAAAGGATGACAGATGGTACAGCGTCGCATCGGCCCGGCCGACCTGGTTCCCGGCGAACCCCTGCCCTGGGATCTGTTTTTGGCTGACCATAGTGCCGGCCCGCAACTGCGCAAGGGGCAGATCATCACGGATGGCACGCAGCTGGGCCGTTTGCTGCAGCTGGGCCTGTACGTGGGCGCGCCGGACCAGCCATCCGTCTTGCGCTTGCTCAATGAGGCGGCGCAGCGCCTGGAACGGCTGCTGCTCGACTTGCGCAGCGAAAGCAATGCCGAGCGCGACGTGCGCGACATCGCCCGCGAACTGCTGCGCGCGCTCGAACACGATGCCGATATCGCCCTGGCCAGCATCCTGCTCAACCAGATCGCCGGCAGCTACGCCGTGCGCCACTGCATCGAAACGGCCTTGCTGGCCATGCTGGTGGGCCGCGGCATGCACAAGTCCCACGATGAACTGCTGCTGATCGGCGCGGCCGCGCTGACGATGAACGTGGGCATGCTGCGCCACCACGACAGTTTCCAGGACCGGCGCGGCCCCCTGAACGACGATGAAATGCGCATCGTGCGCCAGCATCCGCAGGAAAGCACGGAATTGCTGCGCTGCGCCGGCGTCGATGACGAGGAATGGCTGAGCTGCGTGCTGTTGCACCATGAAAATGACGACGGCAGCGGCTACCCGCAGGGGCGCACGGCCGATGAAATCCTGCAAAACGCCAAGCTGATCGGCCTGGCCGACCGCTATTGCGCCCGCGTCTCGGCGCGCAACTACCGCCGTTCCATCGTCCCCGACCAGGCGCTGCAGCACATCTTCCTCGACCAGGGCGTGCCCATCGACCCGCTGCTGGGCGAGCAATTCGTCAATCTGCTGGGCAAGTATCCGCCCGGCACCCTGGTACGCCTGCGCAGCGGCGAACTGGGGGTGGTGACGCAACGGGGCGCCGGCCACGTGCATCCGCTCAGCGACCCGCTGGGCGCGCCGCTGGCCGCCGCCGAGCTATCGCAGATGACGCCGCGCGACACGGGCGACAGCCAGTTCGCCATCGTCTCGTCGCTGCACGAAGACGATGCCGGCATGCATTTCAGCATGCGGCACGTGTGGGGCGACGAGGCGCGGCTGTAGGCTGGCCGGGCACCGCCGGGCGCCAGGCACGGCTCACTTCACGGTTTCGGCGGGCGGATGCCCGTGTACTGTGCGCTGACCAGCAGCCATTGCTTGTCGACAAGCCGAGCGACATAGCCGGCGCGCAGGGCGAAATTGCGGGCTACCCCATCCTGGTTGAGACGGTAGGACAGACGCGCCGAGATGAGCGCCGTATCGCCAAACAGGCGCACCACCGGTTCATCGACCTGCAGCTGGGGACTCGGCCGCTTCTGCTCCGGCGCATAGAAGGCGAGCATTTTTGCACGCCCGTCCACCTCGCCGACCGGCGATATTTCCACATAATTCTCCGCCGTGATGGCGTTCAAGGCCACTTGATCAAAGTTGCTCTGCGCCTGCGCATGGCGCTGCACCAAGGCGACCAGTTCGGCATCGGCGGGAGCCGCGTGCGCGCTGCCGATAACGCCCAAGGCGCCCAGCAGACAAGTGGAGAGGACATGTGGAAGGGTCAATTTCATGCGTATTCATCCTGATCGAGGTCATTGAGAAGCGTCCGATGCCTGCCGCGGCAGTATCGGACACTCGCTGGCGGGCGGCGCATCGCGAGAAAGCCCATCGTATGCTATCCCCTATCCCTTTTCTCGCGCCTGCCATTGCGACAAAGCGCTCGAATCGGGGGTTGAAACGCCATTTCGCCGGCCCGGGATGCGCAGGGCGATGCCGTCAAAGACGCCCGCAAGCCATGCCTCAGTTCGCGCCCGCAGGAGCGTCCAGCAACTTCTGTTGCAGATCAAGGTTGAGCACCCACTGCTCTTCCACGGGAATGGCGCGCCGCGAGCTGGTCTTGAGGGAACCTTCTTGCGTCCACAGAAATGGATAAAAATTCAGGCAGAGGTCGCCGGGCAAAGGCAATTCGGGCAATTCGGGCAATTCGTCAAAATCCTGCGCATCGCCGGGCTGCCGGCCGTAAAACTGCCGCAGCTGGCGAGTAAAAGCCCATTCGACGAACGCCGTGTAGCCGATCTCCAGCGCTTCCCATGCCAGCGTCTCGGGCGCGAGGTAATACATCTTGCCCTGGTCGGCCCCGAGTGCGCCGCCGTTGATGGCAAAAAAGCCGCCGAGCACGTCGTCGGCCACCAACAGAAAGCCTTCGGCCTTTCCTTCGTTCCACGTAGCAAGGTTCCGCTCCAGCTTGCCATGTCCCGAGCCCAATATCCGCAGCCAGCCGTCATCCACCAGGATGCCGCCCGTTTCATAGGCGATCGCGCCAAGGGGGGAACGCGTGGTGACCTGCAGGCTCAGCAGCACATCTTCCCTGCCGGCCGAGGGCGGCAGCAATTCCACCGGGATGTCGGCCTCGCTGACCCATTGCCGGATCAGCGGAAACGCCGGGTCTTCACTATCCAATAATTCATTCAATGTACGCATTGCACCTGACCTTATCGATGACCGCTTCCGGCGGTCGGAGAGTTCATGACGACGCTGGCACTGCCTGGCGGGCGGCGCCCGGCATTCCAGCGGCTCGCCCCTGGCGCGATCCAGTATCGACGACGACATCTGGACGCTGCGCAAATTTTACACATAGCCGCCCCGGCACCCCTGCACGCCTGCCAGCGGCCACGCAAAACCGGCCTGAGCCGCCGTCCCACATTCCGTGCATTCCCCCGAATCGACCGTTCATCCTGCGTCTGGCGCCATTCGTCGTCCCGCGCTCGCCCGTCAGGGCGGCCGCACATACCATGCCGATATGACCACTCCACTCCAGTTCAAATCCGGCCAATTCTATGGCGACGTGCATCACGGCGCGCGCGGCAGCATCTTCGATATCCGCCGCCTGAAGGCCACGCGTGGCGAGGATGAAGTCGAAACGCACCGGCATGACGATGCCCACTTCGTCTTCGTTCTGTCCGGCACGTATATTTCCAGCGCCCTGCACGCCCCGCCGCGCGCGCCTTCGCCCACCCTCGTCTTCAATCCTGCCGGCACGACGCACCGCGACCGCTTCGTCGATGGCAAGGGCAGTTTCATGACGGTATCGCTCGACCCTGCCCTGCTGTCGGGCGCCGAGGAATTGCATGCGGCCCAGGAGTGCGCCACCGTGTTGCGCGATACGGCCAGCGCGGCGGCCGCGTTCCGGCTCGCGCGCGAAGTGGGCCGCGGCGGCGACGGCGCCTTGCTCGAAGCGGGCGCGTGGGAGATGCTGGCCAGCCTGCACAAGGCGCCCCGGCAGGCGCGCCCCGCCCTGCCCGGCTGGGCCCACCAGGCGTATGAAGCCGTGATGGACCTGGCCAATGACACGCATCTGCGCATCGCCGACGTGGCCGCCGCCCTGGATGTGCATCCCGTGCACATGGCCCGCGTGTTCCGCCAGGCCTGGGGCTGTTCGCCGGGCGACCTGCTGCGCTGGCGCCGCGTCGACCAGGCCAGCGGCTTGCTGCGCCGCCCGGAACTGAGCATGGCCGACGTGGCGCTGAGCGTGGGCTTTGCCGACCAGAGCCACATGACGCGCGCCTTCCAGGCCCGCTACGGCATGACGCCCAGCAACTATCGCCGCCAAATGTTTCAAACGTCCAAGACAATGCCCAATTTACAAGACTAGACTGAACTTTTCCAACTCAGGAGTACACCATGTTGCGATACCTCCCCCTTCTTCTCGCCTTCGGCAGCAACGTCCACGCAGGCGAGCTGGACGGCGTCACCACCGCCATCGAAGCGGGCGACTTCAAGCAAGTCACCAGCGTCGTGGTGGCGCAGCATGGCAAGCTGCTTTACGAACACTACTTCGACAAGGATGGCGCCGAAAGCCTGCGCAACACGCGCTCCGTGGGCAAGACGGTGGCCGGCATGCTGGTCGGCCTGGCCATCGAGCGCAAGCTCTTGCGCGCCGACACCCCCGTCCTGCCCTACTTTCCGGAACTGCGCCCGCTGGCCCATGCCGACCCGCGCAAGGACAAGATCACGGTCGAGGATTTCCTGACCATGAGCTCGCTGCTCGAGTGCGACGACGACAACCAGCATTCGCGCGGCAACGAAGAGCGCATGTATCTGGTGGAAGACTGGAGCCGCTTCGTGGCGGACTTGCCGATCCGCGGCTTTCCCGAATGGCAGCCCCGCCCCGAGCAATCGCCGTATGGCCGCGCCTGGAGCTATTGCACGGCCGGCGTAACCCTGCTGGGACCGCTGCTTGAAAAGGTGAGTGGCCAGGGCGTGCCGGACTTCGCCGCCGCCAACCTGTTCAAGCCGCTTGGCATCGACAAGGTGAAATGGCAATTCCAGCCCAAGGGCAGCGCCATGACAGGCGGAGGCTTGCAGCTGCGCAGCGTGGATCTGATGAAGCTTGGCCAGCTCTACCTCGACGGCGGGCGCTGGCATGGCAAGCAGGTGATGCCGGCCGAATGGGTCAAGCGCTCGATCGCGCCCCACGCCAACGCGCGCGAGGGCATGGACTACGGCTACCTGTGGTGGCTGCAACCGTTCACGGCCAATGGCCGCACGATGCAAAGCTATGGCATGGCGGGTTCCGGCGGCAATAAAGTGCTCGTCCTGCCGGAGCTCGATGCCGTGGTCGTCATCACCACGACCAACTTCCAGGTGCGCGACGCCCATGGCATCAGCGAAAAATTGCTGACCAAGTTGATCCTGCCGGCATTGATGCGCCCGTAAGCGCCCGTCATTTTGCGGACGTCAAGTACGCCCGCAAGCCATGCGTGAGCACGAAAGGAAACACGCTCGCGTGATCTTCATCCGCGAAGACGCGCAAGCGCGTCTTCAAGCTGGGGAACTTGCGCGATGTCAACTTTCCATCGAATTCGCGCAAGTCGGCCACCATGTCGGCGTCCTCTTCCGAACGTGAACGCTTCTTGCCCGCCGCCAGCTTTTCCAGGCCGCCGATGCCGAAGAACACGGATGCCGGCAAGTCCTTGTGGCTGGCCGCATACGCCTGTTCGCGGTCGAACATGACGCCGGCGTCGTACCACAGCGACGGGCTGCCGAGGATGTAGTGCTCGAAGGTGCGCGGTTCCGTCAGCAGGAATTGCAGGCCCAGCAAGCTGCCGTAGGAATGGCCGATGAACACCTTGCGCTGCATGTTCGCGCGATAGTGCTGCGCAATAAAGGGAAATACCTCGCCCGAGATGAACTGGCCATACGCCTTCGCTTCGCCGAACGCGGGCTGCCGCCCCGGCATGTCCGAGCGGTAATCGTGCTTGCGCGGCGTGGTGGGCGTATAGTCGCGGCGCCGGCTGTACACCCCGCCATCGCCGTTGGCGTACGACAAGCCGACCACGATGACTTCTTCCATCCCCGCATGCTTGTTCAGGCGCTGCGCGATATTGCGCACGACGGGAAATGCATAATTGGCGTCGACAACGAACAGCACCGGATAGCGCTTATTGCCCTGCCGATAGGAATCGGGCAAGGCGACATACAGCTGGTAATCGCGCTTCAAGGCTTGCGCGCGAAGGTCGCGCACTTCCGTATTCTCAAGAACGTAGCTGGCCGGCGCGCTGGCGGGGGCGGCAAGTGCGCTGTTGGCCAGGCAGCAAAGAACGATGAGCAGATGCAGAGGCTTCAAGCTGTTTCTTTCATTGAGGTAATAGTTACTTCGCCTCAGCCGCCGTCAGCTGCACCAGCTTGCGCTCGACAAACGCCTGCAGCTGGGGCGACAGGGTTTGCAAGCCCTTGGCGCGCTCGAACGCCTGGCGCGCCTGGGCCGGGTGGTTGTCGGCTTGCAAGGCGATGCCGAGGCCCATCCACCAGACGCTGTTGTCGGGCGCCGCCTGCAGGGCCAGCTGGTAGTGTTCGGCCGCTTCGCGGTAGCGCTGCTCGCGCTGCAGCACGCCGGCCAGGAAGGCGTGGTATTCGCCGCTGTCGGCGGCGTACGGCAAGCTGCGCATGAGGGTATCGAGGGCCGCCGCGCCGCCATTGGCCTTGTCCAGCTGCAAACGGGCCAGCATCATCGCTTGCGCCGGCTGTTTCGGGTCCAGCGCCAAACTCAGCTGCAACTGGCGGGCCGCCTCGTCGGGACGCTGTGCTTCCAGCAGCAGGCGCACCAGCGTTTCGCGCGCGCCCTGATGGCGCGGGTCCAGCTGCAGGGTCTGCTGCAAGGCCAACATGGCGTCGGACACGCGGCCATCCTGCAATTGGGCCAGCGCGCGCCGGTATTCATTCTCCACGCGCTGCTGCGGCGTGACTTGTTTTCCATCAATGATGCGTTCACTCGCAGCGGACGCAGTCGTCTTCACCACGGGCGCAGCGGCAGGCTTGGCGGCGTGTTCCGTGATGCGGCGCATGTCGGCGGCACGCAGCTTGGCGGGCGCGGGGGTGGCTTCCTCGGCCTGAAATACGGGTTCGGGTTCCGCCGCCACGACGGGCGTGGGCGCGGGTACAACGACGACAGGCGCCGGTGCCGGCACTGGAACCAGGACCGGCGTACTGGCCACGCTGACCAGCACGGGCGGCACGGCCGGGCGCTTCAGGTAGACCCAGCCCAGGGCGATGGCGGCGGCCGTCAAGCCGGCCGCACCGCCGAAGACCAGCGCGCGCGAGACGCCCCGCTCGCGTTCGGGCACGGAGCGGATACCGGCCGCGTCGCCGCGTCCATCGGGGGTGCCGCGGGCATCGAGGTCTTGCAACATCTTGTTAATCAGGCTCATCTACAGGCTCATCTTCGTCATCGGTTCAATAAAGTCCAGCTCGCGCCGCAGGCCGCGGCCAGCACGCCGGCGCCGGCCAGCCATGGCCACGGCCTGCGCCAAAAGCGGTGCGGCTTGCTGGCCAGGGTGTCGCTGGCGGCCAGCGCCACGTGGCGGCCGCCGACCTGCTGCCGCCCTTCGCCATACGCCACCATCAGCGCCTTGTGCGCCATGATATTGATCAGGCGCGGGATGCCGCCGGACGCCTGGTACAGCTTGGCCACGCCGCCACGGCTGAACAGGCGCGCGCCGTCGAAACCGGCCACGCGCAGGCGGTGCGCCACATAGAAATCCACGTCGTCGCGCGACAAGGGCCCCAGGTGATAGTGAAAGGTGATGCGCTGCGCCAGCTGGCGGATTTCCGGCAGGGCCAGCTTGACGTCCAGTTCCGGCTGGCCGAACAGCACGATCTGCAGCAGCTTGCGCTTTTCCGTTTCCAGATTGGTCAGCAGGCGCAGCGCTTCCAGGCTGTCGACGGGAATCGCCTGCGCTTCGTCCAGGCACAGCAGCACGCGCTTGCCTTGCGCCGCCAGGTTGAGCAGGCGCAAGTTGAGTGCGCGCAGCAACTGATGCTGCTCAATATCCTTTTCCAGCAAGACATCGAGGTCCTCGGCCAGCGCCAGGATCAGCGAACGGGGCGGCAAGTTCGGATTCGGGATGTAGGCCGTGACGAAGTCCGGCCCCAAGGATTGCATGAACTTGCGGCAAAGAAAAGTCTTGCCGGTGCCCACTTCGCCAGTGATCTTGATGAAGCCCTCGCCATTGCGCGCCGCCACCAGCAAGGTGTTGAGCGCCTTTTGCGACTGCGGACCGTTGAAGAAGAAACTGGTATCGGGCGTGAGGCCGAACGGCGCCTCGCGCAAGCCGAAATGGGCCTGGTACATTTAGCGCCGCTCCGACGGACGGCGCGGGTCGAGCGCCTCGATGCGCTTGCCCGAATCGAGCAAGTCCTCGTTCCAGCTATTGGCGCCGTCGACGATGGTCGGCTTGATCAGCACCACCAGTTCGCGCTTCTGGATCACCTGCCCCGTGTTGCGGAACAGCGCGCCCAGCACGGGGATATCGCCCGCGCCCGGCACTTGCGAGCGGTCCGACGTCGTAGCCTGGCGCATCAGGCCGCCGATGGCGACGATACGGCCATCCTGGCTGCGCACCATGCTGTCCATCTCCGACGTGCTGGAGGCGGCCAGCGGCAGTTTCAGGGAACCGGCGCTGCCCAGGTCGATTTCCTTGCTGATGGTCGACACCTGGCTGACGGACGGGTGCACGTGCAGGATGATGTTGCCATCCGCATCGATCTGCGGCGTCACGTCCAGCACCACGCCGGAAAAGAAGGGCTGCAAGGTCACGTTGGGGCTGGTCGTCGCGCCGCTGGCCGTCGTATTCGTCGTGGTCGACACGCCCGTCACGTAAAACTCGTCCGTGCCGATCTTCAGCACGGCCTTCTGGTTGTTCATGGTGGCGATGCGCGGGCTCGACAGCACGTGCACGGAGCCTTGCGATTCCAGGAAGGAAATCATCGCCGCGAAATTGGCCGTCTGGAAGGCCAGGCCGAACATGGAACCGGCCGAGGTCGCCGCCGAGCTGAGGCCAAAGCCGCTGCTGGCCGTCAAGCCGCTGCCATTCGTCATGTTGGGCGGCTGGCCGCCGTTGAACGGCAGCGGCGCCAGGGTGCCGCCCGGCTGGATGAAGCCCGTCGAGATGCGGTTCGTGTGGCCGCTCTTGATCGAGGCGAACGAGGCCCAGTTGATGCCCGTCTGCGTGTTGTCGTTGAGTTCGACTTCGAGGATTTTCGCTTCCAGGATCACCTGGCGGTCGACGGACAATTGCGTGGCCTTCAAATACATGTCGACATTGCGCAACTCTTCCGGCATGGCGCGGATGACGATCACGCCCGATTGCGGGCTCAGCACCACTTGCCGGCCGCCGTCGCTGCTGCCGACGATGGCTTCCAGCGCCGCCTTCAGTTCCGGCCAGAAATCGGCCGTCGACGAGGTGGTCAGGTTGCTGCTGTCCAGGGTACGGCCGCCCTGGCCGCCATTCGTTTGCTGGTTCTGCTCGTTGTTGTTGCCCTGATTGTTATTGCCGCCATTTCCGCTGTTGCCGGAGCCGCCCGAGTTGGTCGAGCCCACGGACCCCACCGACGTCGACGACACGCGCAGGTTGGAACTGCCGCGGCGCGCGCCCGTCAGGTAATTGACATGGAACAAACGCGTCTGCATGGTCAGGGGCTTGATGTAGATCTGCGTGCCCTCGACCTTGTAATCGTAGCCATACAGTTCGCGCACGGCGTCGAGCGCCTGGAACAGGGTCACGTCCTTCAGATTGGCGGAAATCGTGCCGCCGATGTCGGGATGGACCAGCATGTTGTAGCGCGTGCCGGCCACGATGGAAGTGAAGAACTGGCGCGCCGGCACATTGTTGAATGCCACGTTGAAGCGCTCGTCGAGCGCGGCGCGGGCCTTCGGCAATTGCTGGGCCAGGGCCGCTACGGGCGGCAGCAGCGCCGCTTCCACGGCGTCCGGCTGGGCCGCTGGCGCCGTGGTAGCTGCCGCACCCTTGACGGCATCGGTGATCGCATTATAGGTGTCGCGCTTGACGGGCGCGACATTGCAGCCGCCCAGGCCCAGGCTGACGCTGATGACAGCCGCCATCGTACTGATCTTGAACATGCTCGCCTTGTGTTGATTGAGTTGCTTGGCCACTTCTTCTACTCCTGCTTGCGGTCGGTCTTGCTATCGGTCTTGCGATCGGCCTTGTTGTTGGTCTTGCTGCTGGGATACAGCTTGAAGGTTTCCAGTGATTTGCCACGCCGCAACAATACGGCCGTGTCGCGGATTTCCACCACCACGGCGTCGCCCACCTTGCCGCCCACCTTGACCGTCTGGCCATCGATGACGGCCAGGCGGCGTCCGCCCGGCTGGGTGGAAACGAGCACCGATTGCAGCTGCGGCCGGGCCGCGACGGCGGGCGCGGCGTCGGCGGGCGCCCACAGGGCCGCGGGCGGGCGCGTCGGATCGTCGAGCGCCTGCGCCTGCGCGCCCGGCGATGCCAGGCTCAGGATCAGGAAGGGTGCCAGCAGCGCGGAACCCAGGGTCAGAGTGCGATCCATGTATCGTCCATGCTGAGGGTATGTAAGGTCAGGGTCAGGGTGGCGCCCGGGTAACTGGCGGCGTCGAGGTGGGCGGCGCCCCAGAAGACGCGCGTCGGCATCGCTTGCAGCGCCTGCATGTATTGCACCATGTCGGCATAACTGCCTTGCAGCACCACTTCCACGCCATGCTGGTGCAGCAGTGGCGCCGGGGCCGGCGCCCTGGCCGCCGCATCGCCGTTCGCGCTGTCGGCCTGGCGCGCGCCCACGGCGCTGGCGGGCAGGGTTTTCAGCGACACCACGCGCAGTCCCGCGTGCCGGCGCAGCAAGTGTTCGAGCAAGGTGACCATGCGCTCCGGCGCCACCAGGCCGTGCTGCTTCTCGCGCAGCGCCTGCGCCAGGGACGCCGTTTCCGCCTGCAAGGCCGCCAGGCGCGTGCGCGCTTCCTGGTCGGGATCGGTGGCATGGGCCAGCATGGTCAGCTCGACTTCCTTGTCGGTGGCACTCAGGAGGCTTTGTTTTTGCGCAATGCTCGCCTCCAGCGCCGCGCGTTTCGCCAGCAGGGGATTGAAGCTCATGAAATAAAACACGAACAGGACGGCGGCAGCACCGGCGCCGAACACCATCAGCCGCTCGCGCAGGCTGAGGGCGTCGAAGGCGGCGGCCCATTTCTTCAGCAAGGGCAGCATCAGCGTGTTCCTTCCGTAACAGGTTTCGGCGGCGTGGCAGGTCCGGCCGGCCCGGCGGCGCGGTCGGCCGACTGCAGGCTGAACGCGACATACGGCAGGCCAGGCGCCTTGCCCTCGGCCACGGCCGGCTGCCCGGACTGGTTAATGTCGAGGCTGGCGAAGGTCTTGCCTCGCAGTACTTCCTGCTGGCCCAGGCGCGTGATGTACGCGGGCAGCAGCGACGCGTGCAAGGCGCGGCCCTGCAAACCGAAGTCATTGCCGGCGCCGGCGATATCCACGCCCGTCAGCCATACGCCCTCGACCCTGGCCTGCGCCAGCGCGCGGAAATAGCCGGCATAGCCGAGGGTATTGCCCAGCTTGCCGCTTTCCAGCACGTTCGACGCATCCTGCAGCAACTGGCGTTGCGCCTCGACGGCCGCCAGTTCCTGCGCCAGGGCCGGATCTTTCTTGCGTGGAGGAAAATCGCGCAAAGCCTGGTCGCGCTTCGCCTCGCCTTGCACCAGCGCCGCCTTGACGCCCGCTTCGCGCCGTTCCAGGCCGGTCAAGGCTTGCTGGGCCAACACGCCCACGGCCAGCAGGGCCAGCGCCAGGCCGCCCAAGGCCAGGCCGGCCGTGCGCGCCGACATATGGTGTTTTTGCAGTTCAAACTGGGGATTGAACAGATTGATCTGCTGGCTCATGCGCCCTTCCCTTCATGCTTGCCCGGATGCAAGCCAACCTCGCGCAAGCCGGCGCCGATGGCCAGGAAGTAGCGCGCCTGCATGGCGGGGTCGCACAATTCGGCGGCCTGCGACAAGTCCAGCACCGTGGCCAGGTCCAGCTGCTCGACCGGCATGTAGAGATTGTCGGCCAGATAGGCGTGCAAGCCGTCGGCCGCGCCCGTCATCAGCATCAATCGGGCCAGCGAAATGAAATGAAACTGGCGGTCGAAGTGGTCGAATGAGCGCTGCAGTTCCAGGGTGACGCGGTCGTAATACTGGCTGGCGTCGGGTGACTGCAATTGCGTCAGGGTCACGTCGATGCGGCGCGCCTGGTACAGCTCGCCATTGAAACTCATGGTCAGCAAGCCACCGTCGCCATCGAAATACAGCACGGCGATGCCGCGTCCCGGCGTTTCCAGCAAGGTGGCGATATTGCGCTGCGCCATCTCGGGGATATCGATCACGGACAGGCCGATCTTGCATTCGGCGTACAACGCCTGGCGCCGCGACACGGCGCTGTTGCGCGCGGCGACGGCAAACACGCTGCTGCCCCGCTGGGTGCCGTTCGGGTCGCCGGGGATGTCGAACACGTCGATGGTGGCTTCGGCCAGGGGAAAGTCCAGCATGTCCTTCAAGCGCCAGCCCACGGCCGTCTTCAGCTCCTCGCGCGGCACGGCAGGCGCTTCCAGCGACAGCAACTGGTACTCGCCGCCGGCCAGCACGGTGGTGCAGTGGCGCGCTGCCGCCTGCACGTCCTTGCCCAGTTTTTCCAGCACCTCGACCGGCGCCGGCCGCGCGGCCGCCTGGTAACTGGCGCCCAGCACGCGCGGCATGCCGTCGGCGGGACGTTCGACAACGACAGCGCTGACGCCTTCCCGGCCAAACGCCGTGGCCAGCCAACCCTCATACTTCCTTGCTCTTGCGAATAAACCCATGCGACCTATCCAGTGTAAGTGCCTGCCCGATCTTGTCGCGCAGTTAATGCATCCAGCCAATTTTAATTCATGAAGCCAACTTTATTGTGTAAAAACAATAAATTAGCGATCTTTTTTGCACGCAGTTGACCTTACTGCGACAACACGGCTTGCAGGCGGCGCTGAACATAGTCCGCGTTGTTGCCCGCGTTCGGACAGAACGGCTCGACAGTGCCCGGCTGGTTGCACGCCGTGGCCGTAATGGTCCAGCTGGTCAAGGTGCCGGGCCCCGTGGCCGTGCTGCATTGCACGCTGACGCTGAACGAGGACAGCGTCGTGCCCGCCGGCAAGCTGAAACTGGCCGGACCGATGCACGCCGCACCGGCGGTCAGGCCGGCGCTGATCTGCTGCTGCAGCCCCCATTCGAGACCGGCGCGCGCGGCCTGTTCGGCGCGCACGCCCTGCACGTCCATGGCCGATTCCGTCTGCTGGAAAGTGGAGATATTCACCATCACGGCCGCCAGCGCGGCCAGCACCACCAGCAGGAAAATGGCCGTGACGAGGCTGAAACCGCGCATGCGGCCGGCGCGACAGCGCAGCAAGCGCCTCATGGCGTATTCCTCGCCTGTACCTGTTGCACCAGGCGCAGCACGCCCGTATTGCTGTTCGCCGCCCCCAGACTCAGGTCGATATTCACCAGACCCCGCTGCACGTTGGCCAAAATGCCATAGCTGAAACGGCAAGCCGTCACCTGGCGCGCCAGCAGTGCTCCCTTCTTCGCCTCCAGCGGGACCGTGTTTTCCACAACCGGCTGGGTAGCCTGGATGACATAGCCCGCGTAACGGGTCAAGGTGCCGCTCTTCAGATCGCACGCATAGGTGACGGGCGTCGATACCACCTGGAAACGGTTCGACGGCGACGGCAGCGGCGCGGGCGCCGTCGTGAAAGGATAGCTGCCCAAGGTGACGACAGTGCCGGCTACGCCCGTGACTGGCGCGCGATTGCAGCCGGTGGCAGCGCTGCAGGCATACGCATTGTTCGGCGCGCCCGCCCCGCCCAGGTTGTAGACGACGATCTGGTCGCCCACGCTGATCGCCTGGCGCGCGCCCAGCGCATCTGCGGGCATGGCGCCGACGACGGTAAAGTTCAGAGGAAGGCTGGTGTCGGGAGGGGTCTCAAAGCTCAGCACACTGCCCAGTCCCGACGGATCGCTGTCGCTCAGGTAGCGTCCGCCCGTCTTGGTCAGCAGCAATTCCAGGAACAGGCCGTCGTTCGACACGCGCACGCTGTTGGGCAGGGCCAGGCGCACGTCGCGCGTCAGACGGCGCGCTGCCGTGTCGGCCGTGTCGGCCAGCGCGGCGCGCGCGGTGGTGTCGATATAACCTTGCACGGGCACGCGGATGAAGACGGCGACCATGGCGCCGATGATGCCCGTGATGACGATCACGATGACCATCTCGACGAGGGTAAAGCCGCGCGGGCGGCGCCTGGCGTTATAGAAATTTCTCATGGGATACTCATGGGATACTATTCGGCGCATAGCGCACGCGATAGCCGTCGAGCACGATCTGCTGGTCGGCATACGGCACGACCACCTGGATATGCAGGCTTTCCGTCGCAGGCAAGCCGTTCAGGGCTTGCTCGGTGATCGTCACCAAGGCAGTGTAATTCTGGGTGGGGCTGGCAGCCCAGGCATTACCCTGGGCATCCGTCTTGTACTCCGTGGCTGTGCCATACGCACTCACGTAATCGTTGACGTTGTCGAACGGCCTCCCCGCGCCGTTCGCCTCTTCCCCCGGCCCTTCCGGGATGGCGCAGCCGGCCGGGCTGGTCGCCGTTTCCGCGGCCGGGTCTTGCGGATCGCAATAGGTAAACCGCGCCAGCTGGATTTCTTCCAGCATGCCTTCGGCAATCGCCAGCGCCTGCTTGCGCAGCTGCGGATCGGCGCTGTGTTGCGTCGTCAGGCTCATCACGCCCAGGATGGCGGCCGAGGCCAGGCCGACGATGACGATGAACAGCACCAGTTCGATCAGAGTCACGCCGCGTTCACGCCGGCGCCGCTGGCTAATGGACATAGCCGGTCTCCCCCTCGACCGTGACGACGCGCTCCGTGCCGTCACCCAGGATACTGATGTTCAGCCGCGCCGGGAAAGCCGATGGCGCCGGGAACACATCGTTCTGCGCATATGGTTTGCCCAGCGCGTCGAAATAAAAACTGGGCTCGCCTGTCACATCGGTGGACAGCTTGACGTTGGACGGACGGCCTTCGCACAGCCAATTGCTCCCCAGGCAATACTGCTGCGTCTCCTTGCTGCCGCTGTTCTTGCCCGCGGGCGGCACCACTTTCTGGTCAGCGCTGCAAACGGCATCGAAGCACAGGGCCACGCTGTTGGCATCGATGCGCACAAACACGGCACGGTTTTGCGCCACCGCAAGTTTTTGCCCGTAGCGCACGATATTCGTCACCTGGTCGGCAAAACCGCGCGCGTCAAAAGTGTCGCGCTGGAAAAACCGGTTGACGGCAAAGGTCGCCAGCAAACCCGCCAGCACCAGCACGGCCACCAGCTCGATCAAGGTGAAGCCGCGTGGGCGGCACTGCAGCCTAGCCTGCGGTAGCGCCAGACGTTGCGGCAAGATGATCGATGGCAAGGACAATGGAGATACCCGTAAAAAAGCCCAACCGGCATAGCCTGGCGTTGGGCGGGCGGAAACATGGCGCGGCCGTGCCGGTTTGCCGGCACGGCATCTGCACGCCTGTATTAACTGCAGTTGGCCGGCGTGCCCAGGGCCGTCGCGTCAACCACCGGCGGCTGGACCGGTGTGGTGCCTGCGGCAGCCACGGCAGCCGTATAGGTCACCTTGCAATTTGGATGTTTACTGTCAGGCAATACAGTCAACACGGTCGCCGTTGCAGCAGTGGTGGTGGTATCGTAGTCAAGCAGACCACCTGCCGCCGCGGCGATGCCAGGCGAAGCGATAGACGGATAGCCGCTGACGCCCTTGACGTCCGTGCCTTCCATGGTGATGGCAACGCTGTCCGCAGGCGAACCCTTGACCAACCATTGTGCGTGGAACAGGGCCGAACCAGACTTCAAGGCACCCGCCGCCGCCTGCATCTTGGCCACGCGCGCCTCGGTCGACATGTCGATGAATTTAGGAATTGCCGTGGCGGCCAGGATGCCGAGGATCACGATGACGACGATCAATTCGATCAGGGTAAAACCTGCCTGGGCGCCGCTTTTCATACTACGTAAAGACTTGTTCATTCTTGCTTTCTCCAAAATCAAATAAAAAAACTTCAAAACCAACGCCATGACACCGTCGCTGCACCGGACCAGGAAGCGCGTCAGTTTGCCGCCGGGTCCGGCGATTGCCACACCACGATATCGGGTTCCTGGGCGAGCTTGTCAAGATCGGCATCCGCACGTGGCAAGGTTACCTTAAATTTCACTAAATCAACCCTTTTACTGGGAAAAATATTGCCATTACTAAACAAATAGATGATTTTTTGTTCTTTTTTATCGTACAGCCAATTCCCCGCTGGCAATTTTTCAAGCTCCGGCTGCGCGAACTCGCCCAAGTAGTTGGCCGGCTTATCCATCAGCCAGTCGAACGGATTTTGCCGCGCCAGCGCCGGCAACTGGTCGCGCCGATCCGCCAGGTACAGGTGCAGCACCTGCACCCGCAAGCTGGTGCGCAGCACGCCCAGCATCTGCGCCACGGCCACCTGCTGCGCCTGTCGCTGGTAATAGCCGACCCGGTTCAGGAACACGGCCGTCAGGATGGCGAACACGCCCGCCACCACCGCCAGCTCGAACAGGGTGAAACCGCGCTGGCGGAGCGGTGTTGCCATCAGTGCAGGGCCGCCCGGCCCAGGTCCCAGATCGGCAGGAAGATGCCCAGCGCCAGCACCAGCACCATGGCGCCGAGGAAGACGATCAAAATCGGCTCGATCTGCGCCGACAGGGTTTTCAGCTCGTAATCGACCTCGCGCTCGTACATGTCCGCGATCTCGTCCATCAGGTCGTCGAGCGAACCGGATTCCTCGCCCACGGCGATCATCTGCAGCACCACGGGCGTAAACACGTTGGCCGCGACCGAAGTGCGCAAGATGCTTTCGCCCCGCTCGACGCCGTCGCGCATCTGCTCCACGCGCGCGCTCAGATACGTGTTGTCGACCGTTTGCGACACCACCGTCAGCGCCTGCACGATGGGCACGCCGCTCGTGCTCGACAGGGCAAAACTGCGCGCGAAGCGGGCCATCGTGCCCTTCAGGATGATCTTGCCGGCGATCGGCAGGCGCAGCTTGGCGCGATCCCACTTATATAAACCCTCTTTCGTGCGCAGCCAGGCGCGCCAGCCGAAAAAGCCGCCCACGCCCAGCATCAGCAAAATGGGCCAGTACGTCACCGTAAAGCGCGAGATACCGATCAGGATGCGCGTCATCAGGGGCAGTTCCGCATGGAAACTGGCAAACACCTTCTCGAACTGGGGAATGACGAAGATGTTCACCACCACCATGGCGGCCAGCATGGCGAAGACGACGAAGGTCGGGTAGCGCGTCGCCGTTTTCACGCGCGCGCGCATGTCGCGGTCGAATTCCAGGTGGTCGAACAGGCGCAAAAACACTTCATCGAGGCGCCCCGTCATTTCACCCACGCGCACCATCGACAGGTAGAACGGCGTGAAGATGGCGGGATGGCGCGCCATGGCGGCCGACAGTTCGCGGCCCGCGTCGAGCGATTCGCGCACATCCTTGATGATGCGCCCGAATGCGGGACTGATGGCCGACTCCTGCAAGCCGGCCAGGCCGCGCATGATGGGCACGCCCGCCTTGAGCAGGGTGTACAGCTGGCGGCTGAACAATTGCACGTCCATGGGCGTGACCTTTTTCTCGGTCAGCTTGTCCCACCAGCCCAGTTGGTTGGCGCCCGCCTTCGTCACCGTCTGTTTCGTGGCGCTGATGTCGACGGGCGTGCTGCCGCCCGCCATCAATTGGTCGGCCACGGCGCCGCTGTCGGCGCCTTCCATGACGCCGGTCAACAGTTCGCCGCTGGCGCTGCGCGCCTTGTAGGAGAAAAACGGCACCTCAATCCTCGCTCTGGTTGCTGATGCGCATCGCTTCCATCACCGTCGTGCGGCCCTGGACCACCAGCTGCACGGCGTGGCGGCGCAGGGTTTCGCCCGCCATCTGCGCCGTCGCCACCTTCATGAAGTGGGACGGATCGGCATGGTTGGCGGCATCGGCCACGGCGCGCGTGATTTCCAGCAATTCGTACACGCCCGTGCGGCCCCGGTAACCCATGCCGTTGCAATGCGAACAGCCCTTGCCGTGGAAATACTGGTTGCGTTCGACCAGCTCGCCCAGTTCCAGGCGCAGCCATTCGTATTCGTTCGGCGTGGGCGCGTATGGCGTGCTGCAGCTTTCGCAGATCACGCGCACCAGGCGCTGCGCCAGCACGGCTTGCAGCGAGCTGCCCACCATGTAGCGGGGCACGCCCATGTCCATCAGGCGCAGCGGCGTGCTGATGGCGTCGTTGGTATGCAGGGTCGACAGCACCAAGTGACCGGTCATGGCGGCGCGCAAGCCGATTTGCGCCGTTTCCTGGTCGCGCATCTCGCCCACCAGCACGATGTCGGGATCTTGCCGCAGGGCCGAGCGCAGCACCCTGGCGAAATTCAGCTCGATCTTGTCGTTTACTTGCACCTGGTTAATGCCCGGCAAGCGGTACTCGACGGGGTCTTCCACCGTGATGAGCTTTTTTTCCACGGAATTGAGTTCGGACAAGGCGCAGTACAAGGTCGTCGTCTTGCCGCTGCCGGTCGGCCCCGTCACCAGCACGAGGCCGTTCGGGCGGCTGACAATGGCGCGAAATTGCGCCACCAGCGCGGGCGGCATGCCGATGGCGTCCAGGCGCAAGGTCGTGCCGCCCTGGTTCAACAAGCGCATCACCACCGATTCGCCATACTGCGTCGGCATGGTGGAAATACGCACGTCGATACGCTGGTTTTTCACGCGGATGGCGAAGCGGCCATCCTGCGGCAGGCGCTTTTCGGAAATATCGAGGTCCGACATCAGTTTCAGGCGCAGCGCCAGCGAACTGGCGATCTTGCTGTCCGCTTCCGTCTGCAGGTGCAGCACGCCGTCGATGCGGAAGCGGATCTGCAGCCGGCCTTCCTGCGGCTCGATGTGGATGTCCGAGGCGCGCACCTGCGTGGCATCCTCGAACACGGATTGCAGCAGCTTGACGATGGGCGCCTCTTCCAGGCCCGGATTGGCGGCCAGCGCGCCGAAGTCGACGGAAACGTCGCCCAGGTCCTGCTCCAGCTCGCGCGTCAGGGTGGAAATGTCTTCCGTGCGGCGGTAGATGCGGTCGATGGCGGCCAGCACTTCCGTCTCATTGACGACGGCCAGTTCGATATGGCGCTTGACCAGGCGCGAGATTTCATCGTACGCGAACAGGTCCGTGGGATCGGACATGCCGACCAGCAAACCCTCGCGGCGGTCTTCCAGCACCAGCGCGCGGAAGCGCCGCGCCTGGGTTTCCGGCAGCAGCCGCACCAGTTCGGGGTTGATGTTGAAAAACTTCAGGTTGATGTAGGGAATGTCGAGCTGGCGCGCCAGGGCGCCCGAAATCTGCTCTTCCGTGACGAAGCCGTGCTCGACAAAAACGCGGCCCAGCTTGCGTCCCGAACGTTTCTGTTCCGTCAAGGCCTGGCCCAACTGTTCTTCCGTCAGCAATTTCTGCTGCACCAAAATTTCACCGAGCCGGACTTTCTCTGGCCTTGCCATGCTTGCTCCTCGACAGATTCATCAGACGATGCACGCCAGCGGCGCGCGGGGGTATTTTATTCCAGAACCTGTTGTTTCTTAAAGAAAATACATTCCATCATTTGATTTTTGCGCATTTCAACACTCGGCAAGGAAACACTTGCCGCCCGCCGGCACCCATGACAATAATGGCGCTCGTCCCCCGTCTTGCCTGCCGACCATTGCCACTATGAACGCCTGCGCCATCGAGTTCCACAACGTGCATCTGCAGCTGGCGGGCAGCGCCGTGCTGCGCGGCGTCGACCTGCAGGTGCGCGCGGGAGAACTGTTCGGCCTGGTTGGCGTGAATGGCGCAGGCAAGACTTCCCTGCTGAAATGCCTGCTGGACTTCTGTACGCCCGAACGGGGCGAGATCGCCATCTTCGGCCAGCCGCACCGGCATGGCGCGGCGCGCCAGCCCCTGTCGTTTCTGCCGGAACGCTTCCAGGCGCCGTATTACCTGACGGGCGGCGACTTCCTGCGCTACCTGGCGCGCCTGCACAAGGTGCGCCCCGATGCGCAAGCGCTGCAACAAACCCTGGACGCGCTGGACCTGGCGCCGGACGCCCTGCTGCGCCCCGCGCGCGAGTATTCGAAAGGCATGATGCAAAAACTGGGGCTGGCCGCATGCTTGCTATCGGGCAAGCCGCACCTGGTGCTCGATGAACCGATGAGCGGACTCGACCCGAAGGCGCGCGCGCAATTCAAGCAAGTCTTGCGGCAAGCGCGCACGCAAGGCCGCGGCGCCCTGCTCACTTCGCATGCGCTGGCCGACGTGGAAGAATTGTGCGACCGCATGGCCATCCTGCATGGGGGCCGCATCGTGTTTACGGGCACGCCCGGCGAATGCCGCGCGCGTCACGGCGGCGCGCAAGACGCCAGCCTGGAGCAGGCTTTCCTCAATTGCATCGCAGCATGAACGCCGACACGCACGCCCCGCCCTCCACGCCGCCCGGACGGCCGTATGCGCCCTCGCCGCACGGCATGTATCTGCGCCATTTCGGCTTGCGCACGGCGCCGTTCGGCATCACGCCGGACCCGGCCTTCTTTTATACGGGCAATACGCGGGGCGAGCTGCTCGCTGCGCTGCTGTATGCCGTCACGCAAGGCGAAGGCATCATCAAGCTGACGGGCGAAGTGGGCAGCGGCAAGACCATGCTGTGCCGCATGCTGGCCGACCGCCTGCCGCCCCAAGTCGACGTGCTGTACCTGCTCAATCCCCGCCTGGAACCGGACGACGTCCTGCACGCCATCGCCGCCGAACTGGGTCTGGAACTGGACGGCTGCCGCGCCGACGCCGTCCTGCGCGCCCTGCACGGCGAGCTGATCGCCAGGCATGCGGCGGGACGCCAGGTGGTGTTGCTGGCCGAAGAAGCGCAAGCCATGCCGGGCGCCACCCTGGAAGCGCTGCGCCTGCTGACGAACCTGGAGACGGCCAGCCACAAGCTGCTGCAGATCGTCCTGTTTGGCCAGCCGGAATTGCAGAACACCCTGGACTTGCCCCAGTTCCGCCAGTTGAAGGAACGCATCACCCACAGTTTCAGCGTGCCGCGCCTGCCGCCAGCCTTGCTGGACGACTATCTGGCATGCCGCCTGGCCGCCGCCGGCCGCACGGCCCCGCTCGTTTTCACGCCGGCCGCACAGCGCCGGCTGGCGCGCGCGGCGCAGGGTATCGTGCGCAGGATCAATATCCTGGCCGACAAAGCCTTGCTGGCCGCGTTTGCGGACGATGCGCAGGAAATTAGCGCGCGCCACGTGCGCCTGGCCATCGCCGACAGCCCCTTTTACCGCCCGCCCTGGCATGCGGGCAAGCTGCTGGCAGGCGCCTTGAGCGCGCTGATGCTGTTGCTGGCCTTTGCTCTGCTGTGGCAATGGCAGGCAGGCAGCGAGGATCGGACAGCGGCGACAGCCAGCATGGCGACGCCGGCAAGCCAGGCATCCCACGCATCCCAGGCACGCTCCGCCGCGCCCGCCGACGCGGCCCCAGGCACACTCAAGGAAGCGCTTGTGCGCGCACCGCAGCCCGCCCCGTCGACGCTGCTCGACAGCAAACTGGCCGAATCGCGCGACTGGCTGGCGCGACAAGGGCCGAAGCAACTGGTGCTGCACATCGCCAGCTTGCCCGCCACCGAGACAGTTGCGGCGGAAACTTTCCTGCGGCAGGCACAGCAAGCCACCGGCCTGCACGACCTCCACGTGTTTCGCCTGCCTGGCACCATGCCCGCAACCGCGTCCGCGCCCGCAAATACGCCGCCCGCGACCTCCACCGCGCGCCTGCTCATCGTCTATGGCAGCTTTGCCGACCAGGCCAGCGCCGAAGCCGTGTGGGCCAGGCTGGCCCCGGCGTCGCCGCAGAAAATATTGCTGAGCGACATAGACAGTATCCGCACAGAAATAAAAGCCCTGGCACCGGAAAAACCGGGGCGTGGCGCCCCCTGACTTTATTTCAGCATATTGCCTCCCAAGCCTGCACAGCCGATTGCTTTTAAGCGATCATGCTGGGTAAAATTACAAAAGCACAACACGACTTCAAGGGCGAACTTTTCATGACTCAACACCCTATTCCTGTGCTGACCTCTTGGGTCGCCCTCGCCTGCAGCACCATGCTGGCCGGCTGCGCCACGCATCAAACGCCGCTGTCGCCGGCCCACCTCAATGCCGCGCCCGTCGCCGCCGGCGTCATTCCCGAACCGGTGCAGCAAAGCAGCGCGCTAGCCGCGCCCCTGCCCGCGCCCAAGGTGGAAACCTACAGCGTCACCGTGCACAAGGTGCCCGTGCAATCGCTGCTGTTTGCGCTGGCGCGCGACGCGGGCATGAATATCGACATCCACCCGCAGATCGAAGGCAGCGTCACCCTGAATGCGCTGAACCAGACCCTGCCGCAATTGCTGGCGCGTATCGGCAAGCAAGTCGATATGCGCTACGAAATCGATGGCAAGAACCTGACGGTGCTGCCCGACGCGCCCGTCTGGCGCACTTACAAGGTCGATTACGTCAACATGGCGCGCAGCACCAACAGCAGCGTGAATATCGCCACGCAAATCTCCACGGCGGGCGGCGGGTCGAACAACGCCAGCAACCCCGTGGGCAGCACGCAAGGCAGCGGCGGCAACGGCAATAACAATTCGACCACCCTCGTCGTGAATCGTTCGGAAAATAATTTCTGGTACAGCCTGGAAAAGAATATCCGCGACCTGCTGCGCGAGACCACGCTCAACGACGTGCAGGTGGACCCGCTGGCGCAGCTGAACCAGCAATTGACGAGCATGCCCGGCCAGCAGGGACAGCAAAGCCAGCAGCAGAACCAGGCAGGCGCCTACCCTGCCGCCGGTGCGGCCGGCCAGTACGGCGCCCAGCCGCCGATGCCGTATGGCAACCCGAATGGGAGCCAGAATGCGCCGGGACAGCAGGCGCCCGGCCAGAATGCGGCTCCCGGCCAGCCGCTGGACGCGAACGGCATGCCGCTGCTCAAACTGGCCAACAAGGGCAGCCCCTCGTCCGTGGTTGTCAACGTCGAGGGCGGCCTGATCGCCGTGCGCGCCACGGGGCGCCAGCATGAAAAGATCGCCGAATTCCTCGACGCGGTATTGCACAGTGCCAAGCGGCAAGTGCTGATCGAGGCGACCATCATCGAAGTGCGCCTGAGCAATGAATACCAGCAAGGCATCAACTGGTCGCGCCTGACGGGCAGCCTGCAATTGCGCCAGGGACAAGTGGGCACGGCGGGCCTGTCCAGCGGCGTCACGCCGAACGCCACGCCCGGCATCTTCCTGCTCAATTATCTGAAAGACAGCTTTTCCACCACCATCCAGCTGCTCGAATCGTTCGGCAAGGTGAAAGTGCTGTCCAGTCCGAAGATCAGCGTGCTGAACAACCAGACGGCCATGCTGAAGGTGGTCGACAACAATGTCTTCTTTACCATCAAGGTGACGCCCGCCGTGATCAGCTCGACGGGCACCATCACCACGCCGGCCACCTATGAATCGAAACTGGAAACGGTGCCCGTCGGCTTCGTCATGAGCGTCACGCCGCAGATTTCCGACAGCGATGAAGTGACCCTCAACGTGCGCCCCACCATCACGCGCATCGTCGGCTACGTGCAAGACCCGAATCCGGCCCTGGCCACGGCCAACG
The DNA here is from genome assembly GCF_030397595.1 of Janthinobacterium sp. SUN033. NCBI lineage: Bacteria > Pseudomonadati > Pseudomonadota > Betaproteobacteria > Burkholderiales > Oxalobacteraceae > Janthinobacterium > Janthinobacterium sp. SUN033. The sequence goes on along the minus strand of NZ_JAPQNV010000001.1, from coordinate 525,098 downwards.
TGCAAAGCCGCGTGCCCGTGATCCAGGCGCGCGAGCTGGAATCGATCATGAAAGTGGGCAATGGCCAGATCGCCGTGATGGGCGGCCTGATGCAAGACTCCATCGACAATGCCAAGGATGGCGTGCCGGGCCTGTCCAGCCTGCCCTTGGTGGGCAATCTGTTTACCTACCGCAATGAGGCAAGCAGCAAGACGGAGCTGGTGATCTTCATGCGCCCCGTCGTCGTCAAGGATGCCAGCGTCGAGGGCGATTACCGCGATTACCGCTACCTGCTGCCCGGCCAGGCGCCGCTCAACACCCAGCCCTACACGGATGGCCCGCCAGCGGCGCCCGTCCGGCCGCAGGCGCGCTTGCAGGGAGACTTCCCATGAGCTTGCTGATGCAGGCGCTCAAGAAAGCCGAGCGCGCCAAACAGAACAGCCTTTCCGACGAAGAACTGGAAAAGCCGTCCGAAGCCTACGACCAGGTGCTGGAACTGGCGCCGGCCGACGCCCTGCCGCCCCGTCCCGCACCGGCACCAGCGCCCGTGCAGCCGGCAAGCACCTTGCGCCTGGAACCGCTGGCGGACGCGCCCGCGCCGCAGCCCGCATCCAGTGGCGCCCAGCCGGAGCCACAGCCAGGGTCACAGCAAGGCGCGCAGTCAGGCCCGCCCCCCGAGCCGCCGCGCGCCCGTCCGGAAGCGCCGCCCGCCCGGCCACGCGCCAGCCGCAGCAATCCGCCGCCGAAAGGCCCCACCGGACCCATCAGCGTCGACCCGGTCACCGTGCGCCTGGCCGTGCTGCTGGCGATCCTGCTGCTGGTGGCCGGCTCCATGGCGTACTGGTACTGGCGCGCCAGCACCAGCCCCGGCGCGGGCGCCAACTTGCCCGGCGTGCCCATGCCGCTGACGGATGCCCCGGGCACGGCCGGCGTCGCCGGCCCCGTCGTGGTGGTGCCGGCGACGGGTGCCGCGCCGCCGGACGCCATGACGCCCGCGGCGCTGCCGCCCGACACCCCGCGCGACGCGCGCCAGCCAGAGTCAGCACAGGACCAGCAGGCGATGATACAGGCGGCGGCCCAGGCCGCCGTAGCGGCGCAGCTGGCGCACATGGCGCCGCCCGCAGCGCCCAGCCTGCCACCGGTGGCCGCGCCCGACAACAGCCAGATCCAGGTGCAGCGCAGCGTGGCCGCGCCGCAAATCAACCCCGACGTGCAGCAAGCCTACCAAGCCTTCAACGGCGGCCAGTTGGGTCTTGCTCGTCAGCAATATGAAACGGTGCTGCGGCAGGATGCGACCAACCGCGATGCGCTGCTGGGCCTGGCGGCAGTGGCCCTGCGCGAAAACCAGGGCGCGCAGGCGGCGGCCCTGTACGTGCGTTTGCTGGAAATCAATCCCGACGATGGCGAGGCGCTGGCCGGCCTGATCGGGCTGCGCCAGGGCGACGTGGCGCAGAGCGAGGCAAAATTGAAAGCCATCCTGGCGCGCAACCCCGACAGCGCCCCCGTGCTGTTTGCACTGGGCAATGTGTACGCCAAGCAGCGCCGCTGGAACGAAGCGCAGCAGCAATTCTTCCGCGCCTACGGCGCCGCGCCAGGCAATCCCGACTATGCCTTCAACCTGGCCGTGGGCCTGGACCGGCTGAACCAGCCCCGGCTGGCAGCCACGTATTACCAGCGCGCCTTGACCCTGGCGCAAACGACGCCCGCCGCCTTCGACCAGGCCGTCGTGCAAACGCGCTTGCGCGACTTGGCGGCCCCTGCGGCCCCGGCCGAGCCGGCCGTCATCACCCCCCGTCAGGAATAAGCATCACATGGCAGAACAGGCAAAACTTCCCCTCGGCAAGTTGCTGATCCAGAAAGGCGTGATCAGCGAAGACCAGCTGCGCATCGCCCTGATCGAACAGCGGCGCAGCAGCGAACCGCTGGGCAAGCTGCTGATCACCCTGGGTTTTGTCACGGAAGCCACCGTGCGCGAGGCGCTCAGCGAAAACCTGAAACAGGTCAGCGCGGACCTGTCCAGCCTCGTGGTCGACGCCATCGCATTAAAGCTGATACCGAAGGACGTGGCCAAGCGCTACCGCGTCTTTCCCATCGTCTACGAGCGGCAGGCGGATAACCTGATCCTGGCCATGGCCGACACGAGCAACATCGTTGCGCTCGATCAAATCAGCGCCATGCTGGTCAAGGGCATCACGATTTCCACCGTGCTCGTCAACGAATCGGACATTTCGCGCGCCATCGACCAGTACTATGGCTTCGAGCTGTCGATCGACGGCATCCTGCACGAAATCGAAACGGGCGAAGTCAGCTATCAAAGCATGGCCTCGCCGTCGGACGAATACAGCCAGCCCATGGTGCGCCTGATCGATGCGCTGCTGGCCGACGCCGTGCAGAACGGCGCCTCGGACATCCATTTCGAGCCGGAACAGTCGTTCCTGCGCATCCGCTACCGCATCGACGGCATCCTGCGGCAAATCCGCAGCCTGCACAAATCGTACTGGCCGGCCATGGCCGTGCGCCTGAAGGTGATGTCGAACATGAATATCGCCGAGGCGCGCGCGCCGCAGGATGGGCGCATCAGCATCAAGTTTTCCGGGCGGCAAATCGACTTCCGCGCGTCGGCGCAGCCCACCACGCATGGCGAAAACGTCGTGCTGCGCGTGCTGGACCGGCAAAAGGGCATCGTGCCGCTGGACGCGCTGGGCCTGGCCGAGGCGGAATTGAACTTGTTGAAACTCATGATCGCGCGCCCCGACGGCGTGATCCTCGTGACGGGCCCGACGGGCAGCGGCAAGACCACCACGCTGTATTCGATACTCAACCATATCAATACGGAAAGCGTCAACATCATGACCCTGGAGGACCCGGTCGAGTATCCGATGAACATGATACGCCAGACCTCCGTCAACGAATCCGTCAAGCTGGGCTTTGCCGACGGCATCCGCTCGATGATGCGGCAAGACCCCGACATCATCCTCGTGGGCGAGATCCGCGACCGCGAAACGGCGGAAATGGCGTTTGCCGCCGCCATGACGGGCCACCAGGTGTATTCCACCCTGCATACGAGCTCGGCCATCGGTTCCGTGGCGCGCCTGCTCGACATCGGCATCTTGCCCGACATCATGGCCGGCAACATCATCGGCATCGTGGCGCAGCGCCTGGTGCGCCGTTTGTGTCCACATTGCAAGGAAACCGTCATCGCCGATACCATCGAGCGCCGCCTGCTGGGCCTTGCACCCGAAGCGCCCGCCGTCAGCATCTGCCGCGCCGCCGGTTGCGAACGCTGCGCGCACCAGGGCTACAAGGGCCGCCTGGCCATCATGGAAATCCTCAAGATGACGGCCGAACTCGATGAATTGACGGCGCGCCGCGCCAGTTTGCGCGAGCTCAAGGCTACGGCGCGCGCGGCCGGCTTCAAGGGCATCGTCGACGACGGCATGCGCCGCGTGCTGGAAGGCGTCACCACCCTGGAAGAAGTGGGCCGCGTGGTCGACCTGACGGAAAGGCTGGCCTGATGGCGCAATATGTCTACCGCGCAATGGATGCGGCCGGCGCCCTGATTCCCGGCAGCATGGAGGCGGCCAACGTGCCGGACCTGGAAGCGCGCCTGCACCGCATGCAGCTCGACTTGATCGACTGCAAGATCACGGGCCAGTACCTGGTGCTGCTGGGCAAGCGCATCATCCACCGCCGCGACCTGATCAATTTCTGCTTCCACATGGAACAATTGACGGGCGCGGGCGTACCCATCCTGGAAGGCTTGAACGACTTGCGCGAAAGCACGGACCACCCGCGCCTGCGCGAAGTCGTCACGGACCTGATCGAAAGCATCGAGGGCGGCCTGCCCCTCTCGGGCGCGCTGGCCCAGCATGGCGACATCTTCGACGCCACGTTCACCAGCCTGATACTGGCGGGAGAACAGAGCGGCCGGATCGCCGACGTCTTCAAGAACCTGTCGGAAAGCCTGAAATGGCAAGATGAGCTGGCTTCGCAGACGCGCAAGATCGTCATGTACCCCGTCGTCGTCGCCATCGTCGTGGCGGCCGTGACGTTTTTCCTGATGATCTACCTGGTACCGCAGCTGACGGCGTTCATCCGCAACATGGGCGGCGAGCTGCCGCTGCACACGCGCGTGCTCATTGCCGTGTCGAATGTCTTCATCGATTACTGGTATCTGCTGCTGGCCCTGCCCGTGCTGCTGTTTTTCGGGCTGCGCGCGCTCATCCGCCGCAGCGGGGCGGCCCGCTACGCCTGGGATGGCTTGAAACTTCGGCTGTGGCTGGTCGGTCCCGTGCTGCACAAGATCATCCTGGCCCGCTTCGCCACGTTTTTTGCCCTGATGTATGCTTCCGGCATCACCATCCTCGAATGCATCCGCCTGTCCGAAGGCATCGCCGGCAACCAGGTGGTGGCGGCCGGCCTGCGCCGCGCCGCGCAGCTGATCAGCGAAGGTTACGGCGTCACCGCCGCCTTCCAGCACACGGGCATCTTCCCGCCGCTGGTGATCCGCATGCTGAAGGTGGGCGAGTCCACGGGTTCGCTGGACACGGCCTTGCGCAATGTCAGTTACTTTTACAACCGCGAAGTGAAGGAGTTGATTGAGAAAGTGCAAGCCATGATCGAACCGGCCATGACGGTCATCCTGGGCTTGCTGCTGGGCTGGATCATGCTGTCGGTGCTGGGGCCGATCTACGACACCATCAGCACCATCAAAACCTGAGGCCGCCGTGTTCCGCAAACAATTACTCTACCTCACCAGCGACGCCCTGTGCGCCTACGACTGGAACCACGGCGTGCTGGGCCCCGGCCAGGCCTTCCCCGCCAGCGCGGCCGGGCTGGACGGCTTCGCCGCGTGGCTGGAAGACCCGCAGGAGCGCAGGCTCGACGTGCCCGCCTACCTGCTGACGGACTTGATCGAGGAAGATTTCCAGCATCAGCTCGTGCCCCACGTGCGCGGCAAGGCGGGCCGCGCCCTGCTGGAGCGGCGCAAGCAGCAGTTACACCGCGACACGCCCTACCGGGGCAGCACCCTGCTGGGGCGCGAAAGCACGGGCCGCCACGACGACCAGGTACTGTTTTTCGCCCTCACCAATCCCACCTTGCTGCAACCGTGGACGGAGGCGCTCGAACACTTGCGCGTGCCCGTGGCCGGCATCTATTCGACCAGCCTGCTCAGTATCGCGCTGGTCAAAAAGCTGTCGATCGCGCACGAACACTTGCTGCTGGTGACGCAGCAATCGGGCGGCTTGCGGCAAAGTTACTATGAAAAGGGCCAGCTGCGCTTTTCGCGCCAGACGGCGACCATCGCGCTCGACGGCGTGGCCGTGAATATCGCGCTGGAAACGGAAAAGACACGGCAATTTCTCACCAGCACGCGCATGCTGGCGCGCGGCGACGTCCTGAATACCGTCATCCTGGCGCCGGCCGCGCAGATCGCCAAGCTCGAACTGCTGTGCGACAACGGCGTCGAAGTGGCTTACCACTTCATCGACCTGCAGCTGGCCGGCGAACGGGTGGGCTTGCGCCAGACGCCGGCGCTGGCCGACGAATTGCTGCTGACCTTGCTGGGCAAGCATCCGCCGTCCAGCCACTATCCGCCCGGCGCGCTGGCCCGCTATTACCACTTCCAGCGCGCGCGCAAGACGCTGTACGGCGCCAGCGCCCTGATCGGTGCGTCGGCCGCCCTGTGGTGCGTGATCAATTTGCTTGGCGGCATCGCCGACGGGGCCAGCACGCAGCGGCTGGCGCAGGAAACGGCGTCCTACCAGGAACGCTACCGCAGCGTCATGTCGACCCAGCCGCCGGCGCCGGCCAAGACGCAGAACATGAAAGTGGCCGTCACCCTGGGCCAGATGATCGCCAGCCAGGCGCCGGAGCCGGGTCGCCTGCTGGGCATGCTGAGCGCCGCGCTGGACCAGGCGCCGCAGGTCGCGCTGGGCCAGCTGCACTGGCACGCGGGCCAGGCGCCCGCGCGCGCGGCCGCCGGCCAGCCGCCGCCGCCGCAGACTGCGCCGCCCCGCAGCGCCCTGGCCGGCATCCCTGTCGCGCCGCCGCAGGCGCTGCGCCTGGAAGCGGACGTGGCCATGCCGAACAATGACTACCGCGCCGCCTTGGCCGCCATCACGGCCTTCGCGCAAACGCTGGCGCGCCAGCCGCGCATGCAGGTGACGATCGAGGAAACGCCGCTCGACCTGCGTCCCAGCGCGGCCCTGTCCGGCAAGAGCGCCGCGCCGGCGCAGGACAGCCAGGCCCGCTTTACCCTCTTGCTGGAGTGGCAGCCATGAGCGGCCCCGTGAAGCAGCCGCCCCTGCCCGGCATGCAGCGGGCAGGCACGCCCATGCGCACCCTGCCCGCCTGGCTTGGCGAACTGCACCTGGTGCGCGCCGCCCTGCTGTGCTTTGCGCTGACCTTGCTGGCCAGCCTGCTGCTGCTGAGCCTGACCGCCGCCTATCGCATGCGCGAAGCGCAACAGCTGTACCTGGCCCAGCACACGCGCGCGGCGGCGGCCACCCTGTTCAACCACGCGGAAGCGGAAAAGCAGGAAATCCGCGCCTACGAACCGCAATTTTTGGCCCTGCGCCAGCGCGGCCTGATCGGCGAAGAAAACCGCCTGGCCTGGATCGACGCCATCCGCCGCAGCCAGGAACAGCGCAAATTGCTGCCGATCAGCTATGACATCAGCCCGCAGCAAGCGCTGCCCGTGCCATTGCCCATGGTGATGGGGCAATATCACCTGCGCGGCAGCCGCATGCGCCTGCAGATGGATTTGCTGCACGAGATGGACTTGCTGAACCTGTTTGACGATTTGCGCCAGGCCGGCTATTTCGCAGTGCAGGATTGCACGCTCAAGCGCCACGGCGCGGCCGGCGGCGAGGCGGTGCCGACCCTGGGCGCCGAATGCGAACTGCTGTGGCTGACCGTCAACAGCGTGCCCGTGCCGGGGCGGCCATGAGGTCCGCCCGCATCCTGTGCGCGCTGCTGGCCGGCGCCGCACTCACGGCGCAGGCACAGCCGCTGGGACGTTTGTTCCTGTCGCCCCAGCAGCGCGCCCAGCTCGACGCGCAGCGCTACGGGCCGCCGCCACCCGATCCCGCCCTGGCTGCCCCCGCGCCACCGCCACCGCCGCCGCCCGCGCCGCCCGTGGAATTGAATGGCGTGGTGCAGCGCAGCAGCGGCCGCTCCACCGTCTGGCTGAACCAGGAAGCGCAAAACGAGCCGCACAACCGCCTTGCCCGCGACAAGCCCGGCACCCTGACCCTGCGCCTGTCGAATGGCCAGGCGGTGCTGCTGAAACCTGGCCAGCGCTACGACCCGGCCAGCGGCACGGTCACCGAGGCGCAGGAGACGCCGCCATGACGCCACGGCAAGCTCATTGTCAACCTCATCGGCAAGCTCGTTGGCAAGCTCGTCGCCAGCGCGGCGCCGCCCTGTTGCTGCTGGTGGCCGTGCTGGGCCTGGGCGCGGCCAGCCTGCTGATCAGCGCCTTTGGCCGCAAGACGGGCGAGGCCGAACGCCAGCAGCGCACGCTGGACACCCTGGCGCAGGCGCGCGAAGCCTTGCTGGGCTTTGCGGCGGTCAATGGCCGCCTGCCCCGTCCGGCCGCCTCCGCCCTCGACGGGCGCGAACGGGCCGCCGACTGCGCCGACGATGCCGCCTGCAGCGGCTTCCTGCCGTGGGTGGCGCTGGGCGTGGCGGGCAGCGACGCCTGGGGCAAGCTGCTGCGCTACAGCGTCACGCCGGAAATGGCGCGCGCGCCCATCGTCTCGTTTTCCGCCGTCGCCAACCGGGTCGTGCTCGAGCGCGACGCGCGCGGCGAATTCGCCTTCGTCGCGGGCCAGGCACTGTGCGACGTCAGCGTCGAATGCCTGCCCGTCGTGCTGTTCTCGCAAGGCAAGGACCACTACGGCACGGCCGCCAGCGGCGTGACGCAGATCAATACGGCACGCGGCAATCTCGACGAAGCCGCCAACGACCGCGCCAGCCGCAGTTTCATCGCCCGCCCCGCCACCGACAATGCCGCGCTGCCCGGCGGCGCCTTCGACGACATGCTCACCTGGATTACCTTGCCCACCCTGTACCAACGCATGCGCGCCGCGCGCAACCTGCCATGAGCCCCCGCCCGCATCCTTCGCGCCGCCAGGGCGGCTTTTCCCTGATCGAGATCGCCATCGTGCTCGTCATCGTGGGCCTGATGATAGGCGGCCTGGTCACGCCCTTGACGGTGCAGCTGGAACAGCGCAAGGTGGCCGAGACGCAACAGGCGCTGAATGAAGCGAAGGAAGCGCTGACGGGCTACGCGCTGCGCTACGGCTACCTGCCCTGTCCCGCCGTCTCCGCCATGAGCGGCCTGGAAGACCGGCGCGGCACCCGCTGCACGGGCGAAAAGCGCGCCGGTTTCCTGCCCTGGGCCACCCTGGGGCTGCGCCAGGGCGACAGCTGGAACAATCTGTTCCGCTACAGCGTGACGCCGGCCTTCAGCGACAGCGGCCAGCTTTTCAGCCTGTCGACGCCGCGCGACATCAGCATCGTCACGCGCAATGGCGGCGCGCTGCTGCAGGCGACGGCCTTGAACGACATCCCCGCCATGATCATGTCGCACGGCAAGAACGGTTTCGGCGCCACGGGCGTGCAGGGCCAGCGCCAGGCTGTGCCTTTCGGCAACAATGTCGACGAGCGCAACAATGCCTCGAACGCCACCACCGTCATCAGCCGCGCCGCCAGCGGCCCGCAGCAGCCCGGCGGCGAGTTCGACGATATCGTCGCCTGGCTGTCGCCGAACATCCTGTTCAACCGCATGGTGGCCGCGCAAAGGCTGCCCCGCTGATGTCCATGCTCTCGCCCGCCGCCACCATCGCCCGCTACACCTTGCTCGAAGCGCTGCGCAGCCGCCTGCCGTGGCTGTTCCTGCTGGCCGCCTGCGGCGCCGCCGCCCTGGCCGGCTTCCTGCAGCAACTGGCGCTGACGGAAAGCGGCGCCGTGCAGGCGGCGTTGCTGGCGGCCGCCTTGCGCCTGGCCGGCGTCTTCCTGCTCGCCACCTTCATCATCACCAGCATGGCGCGCGAAGCGGCCGACCGGGGCCTGGAACTGCTGCTGGCGCTGCCCATGCCGCGCGCCGCCTACCTGCTGGGCAAACTGCTGGGCTACGGGGCCCTGGCAGCCGTGCCCGCCGTGCTGTTCGGCCTGCTGATGGCGCTGTTCGCCGCGCCCGCGCAAAGCGCGCTGTGGGCGCTGTCGCTGCTGGGCGAATTGTGGATCGTCACCGCCTTCAGCCTGCTGTGCGCGGACAGCCTGCAGCAGGCCCTGCCGGCGCTGGCCGCCACCAGCGGTTTCTACGTGCTGGCGCGCATGCTGGGCAGCCTGCAACTGCTGGCGCACGGCCCGCAAGCGGGCGACTCGCTGGTGCAGCGGGCCACGGCCGGCGCCATCGACGTGCTGGCCCTGTTGCTGCCCCGCCTGGACGCCTTTGCGCGCACGGAATGGCTGCTGTACGCCACCGGCGACTGGCCAGCCCTGGCCAATGTGGCGGCGCAAACCGGCATCTACGTGGCCTTGCTGGCCAGTTGCGCGCTGTGCGACTTTTACCGCAGGAACATCTGATGGCCGCCGCCCAGCGCCCCTGGAGCAGCGTGCCGCGCCCCCTGTGCTGGCTGCTGGCGGCATGCCTGCTGCTGCAGCTGGGCTGGCGCCTGGCGCAGCAGCAAGCGCCGGCGCAGGCGCGGCCCCTGCCCGCCGCGCCGCCGGCGGGCGTGGCGCGCCTGGCCAGCCTGGGCGAGCCGCTGGCCATGTCGAAAGCCATGCTGCTGTACCTGCAGTCGTTCGAAGACCAGGCCGGTGTCAGCCTGCCGTGGCGCCAGCTCGACTATGACCGCCTGGCCGGCTGGCTGGAAACGGCGCAAACGCTCGATCCGCGCAGCCAGTATGCGCTGGTGGCCGCCAGCGAAGTGTACGCGGGCGTGGCCGACCCGCAGCGCGTGCGGCGCATGCTGGCCTTTGTCGCCGCCAGCTTCGCGGCCGACCCGCAGCGCCGCTGGCCCGCCATGGCGCAGGCGGCGCTGGTGGCGAAGCACCAGCTGCGCGACCTGCCGCTGGCCCTGTCGTATGCGCGTGAACTGCGGCGGCTGGCGACGGGTCCGCAAGTGCCATCCTGGGTGCGCGAGATGGAAGCGTTCATCCTGGAAGACATGGACCAGCTCGACAGCGCCCGCCTGGTGATCGGCGGCCTGCTCGCCAGCGGCCAGATCAGCGATCCGCACGAACTGGCCTTCCTCGCGCGCCGGCTCGACGAACTTGCCAAGAAGAAAGCAAAGGCCACGCCATGACCCTGCCATGCGCGCCCGGCATCAAATGCAGTAAACTGCCAACCCAAGTTGTCGCACTTTTTTCCAAGGAAATCCCATGCTCCCACGCCGCCAGCACGGCTTTACGCTCGTAGAAATCGCCATCGTCCTGGTCATCATCGGCTTGCTGCTCGGCGGCGTGCTCAAGGGACAAGGCTTGATCGACAGCGCCAAGGTGAAAAACATCATCCAGCAATCGAATGCGCTGACGGCCGCCGTCAACGCCTACCAGGACAAGTTCCGCGCCCTGCCCGGCGACGACCTGCAGGGCACCCTGCACGTGCCCAATTCGGCCGGCAACGGCAATGGCGACGGCCAGATCGGCGACGGCCAGCCGCGCGAATTCACCCTGGCGCCGCAGCACCTGGCCCTGGGCGGCTTCATCACCGGCTCGTTCAACGGCACCTCGCAATTCATGACCAGCGCCCAGGGCGGCGCCGTCTACCTGTACAACGACGAAGTGGGCGGCCGCGCCGGCAATGGCATCCGTTTCGACAACTTGCCCGAAAGCTACGCAGAACAGATCGACAGCAAACTCGACGATGGCGTGGCCAGCACGGGCAGCGTCCGGGCGAACATGCCCTATGGCAATGCCGGTGCTATCATCCCCCGCACCGCCGTTTTCTTCTGACACGCCAGTCACTATCAAAGGAATACCATGCCACTGCACCGCAAACTCATCGTCTCCCTGGCCGCCTGCGCCTTGCTGGCCGGCAGCGCGCACGCCCAATACGTGGGCCCGACGGCCGGCCCGGCCGCGCCCAGCAGCGTGGCCGCCATCCTGAAAAACCCCGTCGACGACCAGGCCGTCGTGCTGCGCGGCCATTTGCTGCGCAAAGTGGGCAAGGAGAAATACACGTTCTCCGACGGCACGGCGGAAATCCGCGTGGACATCGACGACAAGGTCTTCATGAACCGCAAGATCGACGCCAAGACCCAAGTGGAAATCCGCGGCGAAGTGGAGAAAGATTTCATGGAAAGCCCGGAAATCGATGTCGACGTGCTGACCGTGGTGCCATAAACCCGCCTTGCCATCCCGCCGCCATGGCGGGATGGGCGTTCCCCCTCCTCTGTATGCCTTGCGCAACCTTTTTTCCACTCCAGAAACTAGGCTTGTCAGAAGAATCAATTTCGTCTAGCATCTTTTCATTCAAGGTCAGCCAGCGCCAGCGTGAGCCTGCCTGTCGACTCATCCATTCTGGGAGCTTTCCGGGTGCAAGATTTGCCTTCGATACGCTCAAGAATTTCATGGCTGGTGCTCGCCTGGGTCATTCCGACGGCGCTCGTGTTTCTCCTGCTCGTGGCGCAAAGTTACACGCGCGAACGCGACCATGTTGTCAGCGAAACGGCGCAGGCGGCGCGCGCAGTGGCAGCCGCCGTCGAACGCGACTTGAACGGCGCCCAGATGGCCGCGCGCATCCTGGCCGGCTCGCCCGCCCTGCAAGCGGACGACATCGGCGCCCTGCGGGCCCTGGCCGCCGGCCTGCTGCAGCCTGGCCTGGCCGTCAGCGCCTTCATCGTCTCCGACGCCAAGGGCCGCCAGCTGATCAATACGACCCTGCCCGCCAGCCAGGCGCCGCCTCCCCTGCCGCAAAAATGGGCCGCCAGCATGGAGCGCACGCGCGACTCCGGCAAGCCGCGGCTGACCAGCCTGACCAAGGCGCCCGACAGCCTGCCGCAGCTGGCCCTGAACCTGCCCTTGCCGCGCAACCAGGGTAGCGCCTACGTGCTGACGGCCCTGTACCCGCCCGACTACCTGGCCGTGCTGCTGCGCGAGCTGCACCTGCCAGCCTACCTGGGCGCGGCCATCATCAATGCCGACGGCATCAACGTGGCGCGCACGCTGGCGCCGCAGCGCTATGTGGGGCAGCGCACGGTGGCGCCCCTGCTGGAACAGATACGCCAGGCGCGCGAAGGCGTGCTGCGCCATGCCACGCTGGAAGGCATCGACGTCTATACGGGCTTTCGCCGCGCCCCGGACGCCGCCTGGACGGTGGCCGTCACCATGCGCACCAGCACGGTGGCGCAAGCCCTGCTGCGCTCGGTAGTCACGGGTTCCCTCATCCTGGCGCTGCTGCTGGGCGCCGGCTTCGCCCTGGCCTGGCGCGTGGGCGGCCGCCTGGCCAGCACCCTGCAGGAACTGACGCAGCAGATCCATGCGCTGGCGCAAGGCAAACCCCTGCTCTCGAACCGGCATGCGGACCGCGAATCGGCCGACATGGCCAGCGCCCTGGGCGCGCTGGAACGCGACCTGCGGCGTCACCGCACGCAACTCGAAAGCCTGGTGGCCGAACGCACGCTGGCCCTGGAAAAATCCACGCGCCTGCTGGAAACCGTGTACGCGACGGCGCCGATCGGCATGCTGTTCGTGGACCTGGACTTGCGCATCGTCATGATCAACCACTACCTGGCCGCCATCAACGGGGCCAGCGTGGCGCAGCACCTGGGCCGCCCCCTGGGCGCCATGCTGTTCGACGACGCCGTGCGGGCGGAGGTGGAACGCTGCGTGCGTCAGGTGCTCGCGACGGGACAGCCCATCGTCGACATCGAATTGAAGGGCCACAGCGGCCGGCAGCGCGAGCAACTGAGTCACTGGATCGTCTCGTACCACCCGATTTTCGGCCCGGAACAGCAGTTGCTGGGCGTATCGGGCCTGTGGCTGGACATTAGCGAGCGCAAGCGCAGCGAAGCGGAATTTCGCCGCTCGAAACACTTGTTTGGCACCATCATCGAAAACATCCCGGCCATGGTCTTCGTCAAGCGCGCCGACAAGCTGAGCTTTGAAATGGTCAACCGCCACGCGGAACTCACCCTGGGACGCTCGCGCGAGCAATTGCTGGGCAAGACGGACCACGATTTCTTCCCGCCGCAGCAGGCGTCCGCCTTCGTCAGCGCCGACCGCAAGCTGCTGGCCACGGGGCAGATGGTGGAAATCGAACAGGAAGCGATCAATACGGCCGACGGCACCACGCGCCACTTCACCACGCGCAAGGTGGTCTTGCGCGACGATGCGGGGCGCGCCAGCCATGTGCTGGGGGTATCGATCGACATCACGGAACGCAAGCGCGCCACCGAGGTGCTGCACGCCACCACGTGGCGCCTGGAACAGAACGAACGCTTCATCCGCACCGTCACCGACAACCTGCCCGGCATGGTGTCGTACTGGGGCGCCGATTTACGTTGCCGATTTGCAAATAAATTCTATAACGAATGGTTTGGCCGCAGCAGCGCCGAACTGGCCGGCATCCACATGAGCGAATTGCTGGGGCAGGAACTGTTCGACGTGTATGCGCCCCACGTCGAGGGCGTGCTGGCGGGCCGGCCGCAAAGCTTCGAACGCGACCTGCTCGATCCCGGCGGCCAGGTGTGCCACACGTGGACCAACTACATCCCCGATTTCGACGACGGCGGCGGCGTGCGCGGCTTCTTCGTGCTGGCCTCGGATGTTTCCGAACTCAAGCGCACGGAATTGCGCCTGCATGAACTCAACGAGCAGATGGTGCGCGCGCGCGACAAGGCCGAGGCCGCCAGCGTCGCGAAAAGCGAATTCGTCGCCAACATGAGCCATGAAATCCGCACGCCGATGAACGCCATCATCGGCCTGGCGCGCCTGCTGGAAGAGTCGCCGCTGGAACGGCGCGAGCGCAGCTATGTGGGCAAGATCCAGATGGCGACGCAGTCGCTGCTCAATATCGTCAATGACGTGCTCGATTTCTCGAAGATCGAGGCGGGACAGATGGTGCTGGAACAGCGCCGCTTCCAGCTCGAACGCATGTTGGGCAGCGTGGGCGTGTTGCTGGCCAGCAGCGCCTGGGCGCGCGGCGTGGAGCCCGTGTTCGTGCTCGCCCCCGGCGTGCCGGACGAACTGATCGGCGACGCCCTGCGCGTGGAGCAAATCCTCATCAACCTGATGGGCAACGCCGTCAAGTTCACCTCGCATGGCGAAGTGGTGTTGTCGATCGACAAGGTGGCCGAGGATGCGGACAGCGCCACCCTCGAATTTTCCGTGCGCGACACGGGCATCGGCATCGGCGCGGCCGAGCAGGAACGCATCTTCGACGCGTTTTCCCAGGGCGACAGCGGCACCAGCCGCAAATATGGGGGCACGGGACTGGGGCTGGCCATCTGCCGGCGCATGGTGGAATTGATGGGCGGCACCCTCAGCGTGAAAAGCACGCTGGGCAAGGGCTCCGACTTCCGCTTCGGCTGCCGCTTCGACAAGGTGGCGCCGCCGCCCGAGCCGCCCGGCAAGAGCGCGCCCAGGGTCCAGTCGCTGCTGATCATCGACGACAATGCCAGCGTGCGCGCCATGCTGGAAGAGTGGTGCGCGGCGCAGGGCTGGCACAGCCGCAGCGCCGACAGCGGCGCGGCCGGTCTGGCCCTGCTGCGCGCCCACAGCAGCGGCGGGCCGGCGGCGGACCTGGTGCTGCTCGACGCGGCCATGCCTGGCATGGATGGCATTTCCATGCTCACCGAGGCGCGCGCCGACGAACGCCTGGTGCTGCCGCCCGTGATCATGCTGGTGGCCGACCAGGATAGCGAAAACCTCGAACGCCTGGCCGACAGCCTGATGTTGGCAGGCATCGTTTCAAAGCCGGCCACCCCGGCGCGCCTGCTGGCGGCCGTGACGGCCGTGCGCGAAGGCCGCAACACCCCTTCGGCGCTGCCCGCGTCCACGCCCTTGTCGGGTTTGCTCACCGGCATGCGCGTGCTGCTGGTGGAAGACAATGAAATCAACCAGGAAGTGGCGCAATACATCCTGCTGCATTCGGGCGCGCGCGTGACCGTGGCCGCCAACGGCCGGCTGGCCGTCGACTTGCTCACCAGCACGCCGGACGCCTGGGACGTGCTGCTGATGGATTTGCAGATGCCCGTCATGAACGGCTACGACGCCACCCTGGCCATCCGCGCCCTGGGCTTGCCGGACTTGCCCATCATCGCCATGACGGCCAATGCCATGGACGAAGACCGCCTGCGCGCCATCGCCAGCGGCATGAATGCGCATGTGGCCAAGCCCATCGATGTCGACGAGATGATACAGACGCTGACCCGGCTGGTGCCGGCGCCCTTGGGTGGCGACAGCGCCGTGCCGGCAGGCGATGCCGTCGCGCGGACGCTGGACTTGCCCGCCACGGTGCCCGGCATCGACCTGGCGGCGGCCCTGCACCGCTTCGGCGGCGACTACGGCGCCTTCCTGGCCCTGCTCAAGCGCTTTGAGAATTCGCAAGGCGACGCCGTCGAGGAAACGCGCCGCCTGCTGGCCGCCGGCCAGGCGCAGCAGGCGGCGCAGCTGCTGCACCGCGTGTGCGGCGTGGCGGCCAACCTGGGCGCCACGCAGATCGCCAGCCTGGCCGCCGAGACGGAGAAAACGCTGAAAACGGGGCAATCGCACGCCACGGCCGCCTTGCTGGGCCGCCTGGAACAGGCGATGGCCGAAGTCATCGAAGCGGCGCGCACCCTGCCTTCGCCCTTGCGGCGCGGCCAGCCGGCGGCGGCCGCGCCCGGCAGCGGGCCCGTCGACCTGCACGCCGGCCTGGCCGAATTGCTGGTCTTGATCCGCAACAACAACCTGAAAGCGCTGGCGCAATTTCACGCGCTGCACCCCGCCCTGCAACAGTCAGACCGGGAAGCGGCGCTGGCGATGGCACATGCGATTGAAACGCTGAATTTTGCCGAGGCGGAAAAACTCGTGCTCGATCAGCTGAAACGAGAGGAAAACAAGTGAGCTGGACCAACCTTGCCATGAACGGGCGCATCCTCATCGTCGATGACGCCATGGAAAACATCCAGATCCTGCACCAGCTGCTGCGCGAGGAGCACGACGTGCTGTTCGCCCTCAGCGGTGTGAAGGCGCTGGAAATTGCGCATAATCAACTGCCGGACCTGATCCTGCTCGACGCCGTCATGCCCGGCATGGATGGCTACGCCGTGTGCAGCGCGCTGCGCGAATCGGCCCTGCTGAGCGCCATTCCCGTCATCTTCGTCACGGCCCTGAACCAGCCCGAGGACGAGACGCGGGCGCTGGAAGCGGGCGCCGTCGATTTCATCACGAAACCGTTCAACGCGGCCGTCGTGCGCGCCCGCGTGCGCAGCCAGCTGACCATCAAGCGGCAGGCCGACGCCATGCGCGAACTGTCGCTGACGGATTCGCTCACGGGCGTGGCCAACCGGCGCAGCTTCAACGACACGATGGACAGCGAATGGCGGCGCTGCGCGCGCGACGGCGTGCCGATGGCCATCATCATGGCCGATATCGACCATTTCAAGGATTACAACGATACGTACGGCCACCAGGCGGGCGACCTGTGCCTGCAGCAGGTGAGCGCCGCCCTGCGCCGCTGCGCCGTGCGCCCGCCCGACCTGCTGGCGCGCTACGGCGGCGAGGAATTCATCATCCTGCTGCCGCAGGAAACGCGCGACGGCGCCGAAGTGGTGGCCCAGCGCATCCTCGACGAAGTGCGCGCGCTGGACATTCCCCATGCCAAATCGAGCGTCGGCCCGCACGTCACCGTCAGCCTGGGCATGGCCAGCGTCATGCCCACGGAAGGCATGGACCCCAGCACCCTGATCCGCGCCGCCGACGCCCTGCTGTACCGCGCCAAGCATACGGGGCGGGACAGGTATTGCGCGTCGGAAGAGGAGTGAGCGTGCCGGCTAGCGGCTCCTTGCCGGCGCGGCATTGGAACGATTGGTCCCCGATGGCCGTCCCGTCGTGCTGGGCCAGCCGCCCGCATTGCCCGGGCCAGGACCTCTGCCCGTAGCGCCGCTGCCCCCGGCGGCCGCCTTGCCGCTGCCCGTGGCGCCCTTGCCGGCGCCGCTATTTCCACTGTTTGCCTTGTTGGACATCATCGCCTCCTTCGCCGGAAAACGCCGGCGCGCCACCAGCGTACACCCGGCGCACGCGCAGAAGCGCACGACTGCCTGCCGGCCGGCGAAGCGGGTTCAACTTGCTGCTCAGGGATAACAGCGCATCAAAAACTCCGCCACGCACACGGGTTTCGTGTCGCCTTCCCGCTCCATGGTGACGGCCCAGTTGACTTGCGCCCCTTCCGGCAAGTCGTCGACGGAGAGGATGTCGAGGCGCGCGCGCAGGCGGCT
The DNA here is from genome assembly GCF_030397595.1 of Janthinobacterium sp. SUN033. Classification (NCBI taxonomy): domain Bacteria; kingdom Pseudomonadati; phylum Pseudomonadota; class Betaproteobacteria; order Burkholderiales; family Oxalobacteraceae; genus Janthinobacterium; species Janthinobacterium sp. SUN033. The sequence goes on along the minus strand of NZ_JAPQNV010000001.1, from coordinate 507,684 downwards.
GTTCACGGGCACGGGCGCGGGGAAGCGCACCTTGTTGAGCCCATAATTGATGGCCATGCGGATGCCGGCCATGTGCAAGGCCCCCTGCAGCATGGCGGGCAACAGGGACAAGGTCAAGAAACCGTGCGCCACGGTGCAGCCATACGGCGACTCGCGCGCGCAGCGCTCCGCGTCGACGTGGATCCACTGATGGTCGTCCGTCGCGTCGGCAAAGGTATCGATGCGCTGCTGGGTGATGGTCAGCCAGTCGGAAACGGCCACGTGCTGTCCTGCCAGGGCCTGGAAACCGGCGATGCCGGCGATATCACGCATGGTGTTGCTCCGCTGGCTCCGCCGGGCGGCGGCCGAACATGCCCATGCCCTCCACCGTCGTCACCACTTCGCCGTGCTGGTTGCGCACGCTCCACACGGAAATGACGATGCCGCGGTCCGGTTTCGACGTGGATGGGCGCACTTCCTTGACTTGGTAGGTCAGCTGCAAGGTATCGCCCGCGCGCACGGGCTTGAGCCAGCGGATGCTGTCCAGGCCGGGCGAGCCCATGCTGGACGAGTGCTTGAGCAGGTTATCCACCACCAGGCGCATCATCATGCCGCACGTGTGCCAGCCGCTGGCGATGACGCCCTTGAAGATGGTTTTTTCGGCGGCCGCATGGTCGACGTGGAACGGTTGCGGATCGAAATCCGTGGCGAAGGCGATGATTTCCCGCTCCGTCACGTGGCGCTGGCCCAGGTCGATTTCCAGGCCTTGCGTAAAATCTTCGAAATACCAGTGCTTGGGTTTGATTCCGGTCAATGCGGTCATGCGGTCTCCGTCGGCAAAAAGCCCGGCTGGGCGATAAAGCGCTCGATATGGTGCTCCACGTCGCCCAGGGTCAGGGCGATCATGGAAAGGCGCTTGAAATGGTGGGCGGCAGGCAATTCATCCGTCACGCCCATGCCGCCATGCAATTGCACGGCTTGCTGGCCGACAAAGGTGGCGGCAAGGCCCACCCTCGCCTTGGCGGCGGAGACCGTGCGTCGCCGCTCGGCCGCGTCGGCACTGTCGACCTTGGCGGCGGCCAGCATGGCCATCGAGCGCGCCTGCTCCAGGTGGATGAACATGTCGGCCATGCGGTGCTGCAAGGCCTGGAACTTGCCGATCGGCGCGCCGAACTGCTGGCGCGTTTTCAGATACTCGAGCGTGGCGGCGAAGATGGCGTCCATGGCGCCCACGGCTTCCGCGCACAGCAGGGCCGCGCCGTAATCGACGGCCGCGTCCAGCACGCCCCAGCCCTGCCCCGCCTGACCGATCAGCGCGTCATGCCCCAGCACCACTTGCACGAGGGTGACGGTGGCGGCACGCTGGCCGTCGATGGTGCGGCAGTCGCGCACGGTCACGCCCGGCGCATCCACAGGCACGAGGAACAGCGAAATGCCGTCAGTGCCGTCCTGGCCGCCGCCGCTGCGCGCGGAAACGATCAGGGCGCCCGCCTGCGCGCCGTGGATGACGACGGTTTTCTCGCCATCCAGCACGAAACCGTCGCCGCTGGCCGTGGCGGTGGTGGCGATGTCATGTAAATCGTGGCGCGACTGGCGTTCGCCCAGCGCGCAGGCGAGCTTCAGGCTGCCGCCGGCAACCTGCTCCAGCACGGCGTCGTGGCCGCCCGCCAGGGTCAGGAAGCGCGCCCCCAGCATGGTGGCGAAATACGGTTCGACCACGAGGCCGCGCCCCAGTTCCTGCATCACCAGCAGCATGTCCACGGCCGTGCCGTCGAAGCCGCCCGCCGCGGCCGGCAGCGGCAAGGCCGTCATGCCCAGCTCGGCCAGGGTGGCCCAGGCAGCGCTTGAGACGCCCGTGGCCGAGTGGACGATCTGCTTGCGCGTTTCAAACGAGTAATCCTTGTCGACCCAGCGCCTGAGCGCATCGGCGAATTGCTGCTGTTCCTGATTGAATTGGAAGTCCATGTCGTCTCCTTCTGGCTTACAGGCCCAGGATCATCTGCGTGATGATATTTTTCTGGATTTCATTCGAGCCGCCATAGATCGATGTCTTGCGGTAATTGAAGTAATACGCGGCCAAGGGCGCTGCCAGGTCGTCGCCGGCGGCACTGTGCGGCGCGCTGCCGTCGAGGAACGATGGATCGAAGGGCAAGGCTTGCGGGCCGATGGCTTCCACCATCAGTTCCGTCAGCTGCTGCTGCAGTTCCGAACCGCGCACCTTCAGCATCGACGCCTGCGGTCCCGGCCCCTTGCCTTCATCGCTGATGACGCGCAAGACCGTCATTTCCAGCGCCATCAATTCGATTTCCAGGGTAGCGACCTTGGCCGCGAAGGCGGCATCGTGCAGCAGCGGCGCGCCGCGCTTGGTTTGCTGCATGGCCAGTTGCTTGAGGAAAGTCAATTCGCGCTTGGAGCGGCCGACGGCGGCGATGCCCGTGCGCTCGTGTCCCAGCAGATACTTGGCGTATGTCCAGCCCTTGTTTTCCTGTCCCACCAGGTTGCTGACGGGCACGCGCACGTTGTCGAAGAAGACTTCGTTCACTTCATGTTCTTCATCGAGCATGATGATGGGACGCACGTTGATGCCCGGCGTTTTCATGTCGATCAACAGGAAACTGATGCCTTCCTGCTTGCGCACCGTGCTATCCGTGCGCACCAGGCAAAAGATCATGTCCGCGTGCTGGCCCAGGGTCGTCCAGGTTTTCTGGCCATTGACGATGTAATGGTCGCCATCGCGCTGGGCCGTGGTTTTCAGGGAAGCGAGGTCGGACCCGGCGCCCGGCTCGGAGTAGCCCTGGCACCACCAGTCGTCGCAGTTGAGGATGCGCGGCAGATAATATGCTTTCTGTTCGGCGTTGGCGAAGGCCATGATGACGGGCGCCACCATGTTGACGCCGAATGGCAGGATGGGCGGCGTGGCGGCGCGCGCGCACTCGTCTTCCCAGATGTGGCGCTGCACGGCCGTCCAGCCCGTGCCGCCATGTTCGACGGGCCAGGCCGGCGCGGCCCAGCCTTGCTTTGCAACAATCTTGTGCCAGCGCACGTAATCGTCGCGGTTCAGGCGCAGATGCTGGCGCACCTTGCGCTGCAAGTCCGCCGGCAAATGGGTGTCGAGGAAGGCGCGCACCGTATCGCGGAACGCCGTCTCCCCGGCCGTGTAATGCAGGTCCATGTCTGTCTCCTTGTTCTTATCGGTTGCCGTGATGACTGCACGCAAGGAAGCTCAGCGCACAAAAAAGCACGACCGTTCTCAATGATTGTACAACAGATTGGGAGCGGCGCCAGGGGTTTTACAAAGGCTGGCGCGCAAGGGAAGCGGGCGGAATTGATTGCCTGCTGCCGCAGGTACTTCGCCTATATGTGCGACAGGATATTAATGAGCTTGCCGAAAGGGTCGCGCACGAAAAACCGCCTGACACCCCAAGGTTCATCGACAGGACCATATTCAATGGGAAACCCCGCCACACGCATGCGTGCCAATGCGGCATCCACGTCATCGACTTCTATGGAAAGATCGGGCACAGCGGTGTTCGAGCCGCCTTGCGTCGCGAAGCTCACTTGCACGCTCATCTCGCTTTGCGAACCATACGTCATGATCCAGCCATGGTCCATCAACAGGCTCAGACCCAGCACGTCCTCGTAAAACGTCCGCGCCAGGCCCGGATCCGACGCCGGGAAATTTGCAACGATACGCTTGACTTGCATATTTTTCCTCCATGTCTATATAAGTCCAACCCTGCTCAATATCGTCATCCACGTCTCCAGACGTGTCCGCTTCTGGCGAGATTGCCACTGTACACAATTATCTTTGAAGCAACATCCCCCGCAGCAGCAATTCCAAAGCCGCGATTGCTTTTATCAGGCGCGCATTGCCTTCGTCACCGTCTGCGATCCAGAACGCCGCTTCTGCCAGGCTGCCGTAGATCAACGAAGCCAATGCCTCTGGGCAAGCGTCGACCACGATGCCTTGCTGAATCAGCTGCTGGATCAGCCCTTGCATCGATTCGAGGCAATGGCGCTGCGAATCCGGTGAGGCGCCGCCTAAAACCGCCCTGGCATCGCGCAAGACGATGCGCTGAATTTCCGGCTCCAGGGCCATTTCCAGATAGGCACGGCAGCGCTGGCGAAAGCCTTCCCACGAGTCTGCGGCGCTATCGGAGATGGCTTGCAGGCGGCCATCCATTTCCGCGTCGAGCTGCTCCACCACGGCCAGCAGCAAGCCCTTCTTGTCGCCGAAATGATGATACAGCGCACCACGCGTCAGCCCTGCCTGCGCCGTCAGGTCGTCCATCGATGTGTCGGCATAGCCGCGCTCGCTGAACACTTTGCGGGCCGTGGCCAGCAACGATGCGCGGGTTTCTTCCATTTCCACACGGGTGCGACGAACCATTACTCTCTCCTTACATACGCAGCGTATGATTATTTACATTCATTACGTATGTATATATACTATTCATACGCGCTGTATGTATTATCACTTTGATGCCCCTTCGTTGCAAGCAGGGCGCCGTATATCGCATGATCACATGAAGGATATGAACCATGAGTACGTCTCCCCACGTTGCCACAGAAACCACTGTCCGCCACCCATGGCTGGCGGTCGGCGCGGTCGGCATGGCCACCTTTTCGGTCGTGACGACGGAAATGCTCCCGGTCGGCCTGTTGACGCCGATTGCAGACACGCTGGACACCTCCACGGGAACCGCCGGCCTGATGATCTCGCTGCCAGCATTGCTGGCGGCCTTGTTCGCGCCGCTGGTCGTGGTCGCATCGGGCAGCCTGGACCGGCGCAAGATTCTCTGTGGTTTGCTGAGTCTGTTGGTGATCGCGAACATTGCCTCGGCCCTGGCGCAGAATATGGCGTGGATGCTGGCTGCCCGTGTGCTCGTCGGTTTTTGCATGGGCGGCATCTGGGCCATCGCCGGCGGCCTCGCTTCCCGCCTGGTTCCTTCCCGCTCGACCGGCCTGGCAACGTCGATCATCTTCGGTGGCGTGGCGGCAGCTTCCGTGCTGGGCGTGCCGCTAGGCGCACAAATCGGCGACGTTGCAGGATGGCGCTGGGCCTTCGGCGTCATGGCGCTGTTCAGCAGCCTGGTACTGGCGCTGCATCTGGCCGTCATTCCCGCCCTGCCCGCGGCCGGTGCGGCGACTTTGCGCCAATTCGGCAGACAGCTGCGCAACAGGCAGTTGCAGGCGGGGCTGCTTCTGACTCTGTTGCTGGTGACCAGCCATTTCATGGCCTTTACCTTCGTGCGCCCGCTACTGCTGTCCGTGTCGGGGTTTGATGCGCAATGGCTGGGCGCGCTGCTGTTTGCCTATGGCTGCGCGGGCATCATTGGAAACTTCCTGGTGGGCGTGGTTGCCGTGCGGCGCACGGCGACTACCATCATCGCCATCTCGGGCGGACTGCTGCTCACGCCGCTGCTGTTCCTGGCTATCGGCGATTCCGGCATCGGCGGCGGCATGGTATTGCTGGCCTGGGGACTGGCCTACGGTGGCGTATCGGTCGGCCTGATGACCTTGATGCTGAAGGCGGCGCCCCGGGCCGTGGAGATCGTCGCCGCGCTGTATGTCGGTGTCTTCAATATCGGCATTGCGCTCGGGGCGTGGACCGGTGGCCAGGCAGTGGACAGGCTGGGCCTCTCAGCCAACCTGTGGCTTGCCGCAGGATGCGCCGCGGCCGCCTTGCTGTTGTCTTTTGGCATCCGTTTTATTGAAGCCAACAAGCAACTTCGCCCTGCAAGCGATTGACGCTGGCCGCCATCACCCGTACAGATGCAGCAGCACTTGCACGGCCACGATCTTGACGATGGTCATGCTGGGGAAAATCATGGCATAGCCCAGGTTCGGGCGGTCGGACTTGGCCAGGCGGTTGGCGAACACCAGCACGGCCGGGTTGCCCGTGGCGCCGGCCGCGATGCCCAGCAGCTCGGGAAACGGCAGGCGCAGGAAGACCTTGCCCAGGATAACCACCAATGCCACCACCACCAGCACCGTCACGGCCCCCAGCGCCAGCATGGGCAAGCCATCGGCGCCCACTTGCTGCACGAAGGGCAAGCCGGACGCCATGCCGACGGAGGCGAGGAAAATCGTCAAGCCATAGTTGCGCATGACCAGGTTGGCCGACAGCGGCAAGCGCCAGCTGATCCGGCCCACCCTGCCCAGGCGCCCCAGGATCAGCGCCATCACCAGCGGACCGCCCGCCAGGCCCAGGCTGAACGAGCCTATCCACGGCAAGGGGATAGGCACCAGGCCCAGCAATACACCCAATACCATGCCCATGCCCAGCGAGACATAGCTGAACTCGGCCGTGGCCGTGATGGAATTGCCGAACAGCTTGCGCACATCGGCTGCATGTTTCGCTGGTGCAATGGCCATCACCCTGTCGCCGAATTCCAGGGTCAGGAACGGGTGCGGCAGGATCATGGCGTCGCCGCGGCGTATGAAGGCGATCTGCAGGGGAAAATCTTTCCCAAGATTCAGCTCGCCCAGGGGCACGCCGACGATTTCCGCATCCGATACGAACACTTCCGTGCCATCGAACGCGCTGCGGTCCTTCATCAGGCGGCCCGGATCCAGGTGGCCCAGCGCCGTGCGCGCCGCTTCCACGCCCGCCACCGTGCCCGACACCATCAGCGCATCGCCCACGCCGAGCACGAGGCCCGGATCGGGCAAGCGGTTCTGGTGACCCTGGCGCACGCCGATCACTTGCACGCCCGCCAGGGGACCATCGGCCAGTTCGGACAGGGCCGCACCCGCCAGTTTCGCTTCATCGATGGTAATTTCGGACACGACGATGGGCGCCGGCGGCGGCGTCAGCACGGGTTTTAATATGCGCCCCGCCAGGTACAGGCCCAGCATGGGGCCGACGACGCCGAACGGGTACGCGACGGCATAGCCGACGGCCGCGTCGCCATTGCCGTGCGACGCTTCCAGCGCGGCCTGCAGGGCGGCCGTGCTGGTCATGGCGCCGGCAAACACGCCGCTGGCCATGCGCAGCGAGATATCGATCCACTGCCCGCCCCAGACGGACACGGCCAGACCGCCCATGACGGCGGCAAAGGCGATCAGGTTATGTTTCTGCCCCGCACCGCGCAAGCCGGCGAAAAACTGCACGCCATACTGCACGCCTATGCCATACAGAAACAGCAGCAAGCCGATGGAGCCGACCATCGGCGGCGGCACGGCACCGGGGGCAAAGGCGCCCAGCGCCAACCCCGCGAACAGCACGCCGCCCACGCCCAGCGAAAAGCCGAACATGCTGATGCGCCCCAGCGCATAACCGGCGCCGATGACGAGAAACAGGGCGAGGATGGGCGTGGACTCCAGCGTGTGGCGAAATAATTGAAGCATCAGGCAACCTTGGTCTGGGGAAGACCCAGTTTAGCATGCACAAAAGCAACACGATGGCGATGATGGCAAGCAAGCGTGCGCAGCTTTGTACATATAAAACGGGCAAAAAAAAGCCCGCTGCGGGAGCGGGCTGAATCTAATTCCTGTGAGGAAGTAGAGGAGACAGGTGCAATGATGCTGTATCGCAACATATAAAGCCAATTGCATGTTGTGATGATGGAAATATGTTTCATCAATATCTGACCTAGGACGTTCCGAAAATGAGGAGTTTTCGCTGCGATCGTTGTTCGCGCGTCACCAGCACGCGGGCTTGCTCCACGCTTACGCAAGTCTGCGGCGCAAACCCCGCTGGCACGGTCTGCGCATCGCGCGCGATGACTTGCGGATCATTGAGCACGTCATAGTCTGCACGCTTGAAAAACAGTTGCTCGATACCGGCGCCCCCCGCCGGTAGCGGCTTGACGACGATGAGCGACCAATGGCCTTCATCCCCCAGAAATTGCTTTTGCTTCAGGAAGGCGTTGACGCGGTCTGCATGGGGCGCCGATTCGCTCAGCTCGCTCTGATAAAGACCCAGCGGGCACAGCGCCGTGCCGGCCGGCCACCCCATGTCGGGCAACGCTGCGACCGTGACCGGGCGCAACTGGGCCAGATGGCGGTCGAGCGGGTGCTTTTCCGCCGAGCAGGCGCCAAGCGCCATCAGCGCGAGCATGCCGGCGGCGCGTAACGGAGAAATCATCGGGCGGTTTCCTTCTTGAGGGTAGGATTACGTGAAGGTATGGTAAGCGATCAGCCGATGGAAACGGGCAAAAAAAAGCCCGCTACGGAAGCGGGCTGAATCTATTTCCTTGGAGGAGATAGAGGAGACAGGTGAATGATGCCGCATCGCAGCATCATTATCCAATTGCATGTTGTGATGATAGAAATACGATCCCGCTATATCTCAACAGGCCTCCCCTGCCCCGCCATCCTCAGACCTTGTCGCCGCGCAAGGTTTTCGCCGCCGCCACCATATTGGCCAGCGCGGGAATGACTTCTTTCCAGCCGCGCGTCTTGAGGCCGCAATCGGGGTTGACCCACAGGCGGTGCGCGGGGATGCGTTCGGCCGCCTTGCGCATCAGCTTGACCATCTGTTCCTGGCTCGGAATGTTGGGCGAGTGGATATCGTAGACGCCGGGACCGATTTCGTTCGGGTAATTAAAATCATCGAAGGCGTCCAGTAATTCCATGTCGGAACGCGACGTTTCGATCGTGATGACGTCCGCATCCATGTCGGCGATCTGCGCGATGATGTCGTTGAATTCCGAATAGCACATGTGCGTGTGGATCTGCGTTTCATCGGCCACGCCATTGGCCGTGATGCGGAACGATTCGACGGCCCAGCGCAGATACTCGGCCCATTGCGATTTGCGCAGCGGCAAGCCTTCGCGCAGCGCCGCTTCATCGATCTGTATTACGCGGATGCCGGCCTGTTCCAGGTCCTGCACCTCGGCGCGCATGGCCAGCGCCAGCTGGTGGCACGACACGGAACGGGGCTGGTCGTCGCGCACGAAAGACCAGTTCAGGATGGTGACGGGGCCCGTCAGCATGCCTTTCATCGGCTTGTCCGTCAGCGACTGGGCATAGGTGCTCCACTCCACCGTCATGGCGCGCGGGCGGCTGATGTCGCCGAACAAAATGGGCGGCTTCACGCAGCGCGAACCGTATGATTGCACCCAGCCGAACTGGCTGAAGGCGTAGCCGTCGAGCTGTTCGCCGAAGTATTCCACCATGTCGTTGCGTTCCGCCTCGCCATGCACGAAGACGTCCAGGCCCAGGCTTTCCTGTTCCTGCACGCAATGGGCGATTTCCGCCTGCATCAGCTTTTGATAGCCGGCTTCATCCAGCTGCCCGCTGCGGAACTGGCTGCGGGCCTGGCGGATTGGCGCCGTCTGCGGAAACGAGCCGATGGTCGTCGTCGGGTACAGCGGCAGTTGCAGCAGCGCGGCTTGCTTGGCGGCACGCTCGGCATAGCCGCTGGCGCGCTGGCCCAGGCTGGCGTCGATGCGGGCCACGGCCACCTTGACTTGAGGATTATGCACGCGCGGCGACTGGCGGCGCGCTTGCACGGCCGCATGATTAGCATCCAGCGCCGCTTGCACGCAGGCGCGGCCCTGGTTCAGGGCGCCGGCGATGGTGTGTACTTCATCGAGCTTTTGACGGGCAAAGGCCAGCCAGGATTTGATCTCCGTGTCGAGCTTTTGTTCGCTGTCCAGGTCGACGGGCACGTGCAGCAGGGAGCACGACGGCGCGATCCACAGGCGCGACTGCAGCCTGGCGTGCACGGGTTCCAGCCACGCCAGCACCTCGTTCAAGTCCGTCTTCCAGATATTGCGGCCGTTCACCACGCCCAGCGACAAGACATTGGAACTTGGCAATTGGGCGATCACTTGCTCGACTTCCTCGCGGGCGTTGACGGCGTCCAGGTGCAAGCCCTGCACGGGCAGCGTGCACGCCAGCGCCAGGTTGTCTTGCAGCTTGCCGAAATATGTGGCCAGCAGCAGTTTGACGCTGTTGACCTTGCTCAAGGCAGCGTAGGCCGTGACGAGCGCCTGCTGCCAGGCGCCGCCCAGTTCCGTGACGAGTATCGGCTCGTCGATCTGCACCCACTCCACGCCCTGCGCGGCCAGTTCCTGCAGCAGTTGCACGTAGACGGGCAGCAAACCTTGCAGCAGCGCCAGCTTGTCGGAATCGTCCTTGGCCTTGCCCAGCCACAAATAAGTGACGGGCCCGATCAGCACGGGCTTGGCTTTCACTCCGAGCTGCCGCGCTTGCGCCAGTTGCTGCAACAGGCGGCTGCTGTCGAGCTTGAATTGCGTGCCGGCCGCGAATTCCGGCACGATGTAATGGTAATTGGTGTCGAACCATTTCGTCATTTCGCCGGCGTGGACGCAGCTGCAATCGCTGTCGCTGGCCGAGCGGCCGCGGGCGACACGGAAATAGTTATCGAGCGCCGCGCCAGTCAGGCCGCGCACGCGCTGCGGCAGGTTGCCGAGGGTAAAGCTCAAGTCCAGCACCTGGTCGTAGAAGGAAAAGTCGCCCACGGGCGCCAGGTCCAGCGCATTCTGGTCTTGCCAGTGGCGCTGGCGCAATTCGGCGCCCTGGCCTTCCAGCGCGGCCAAGGTGCTGCCGCCCTTCCAGTAATCTTCCAGGGCGAATTTCAATTCGCGTTTGGCGCCGATGCGCGGGTAGCCCAGATTGTGTGTCGTGACGGTCATGGCGGTAGTGCCTCCTAGTGAAGTATGAATACATCATAGAGGCTTTCCTCCATGAAAAATAATGGTAAAACTTCATACATCCATTATTAATACTCATGTGAATACATGCTCGAACACCGGCGGGGCAAAAAAAAAGCCCGCTGCGGGAGCGGGCTGAATCTAATTCCTGTGAGGAAGTAGAGGAGACAGATGAATGATGCCGCATCGCAGCATATCAAGCCAATTGCATGTTGTGATGATGGAAATATGATTCATCAATATCTGTCGCAGCCGGGGCATCTCAGGCGCTGGCCCGCGCGATCAGCTGGTAGGCCAGCGGCGCCAGGGTTGGCGGCGCCGCGCCCTCATCCACTTCGCCCAGGCGCTGCAGGATGGCTTGCGCGGCCAGCCGGCCGATGTCATAGCGGGGCACGCGGATCGTCGTCAGCGCCGGCATGAGTTTTTCCGAGAACGGGAAGTCGCCAAAGCCCGCCACCGCGCATTGCTCGGGAATGCGGATGCCCAGGCGCGCCGCTTCATAGATGGCGCCGGCAGCCATGTTGTCGTTGGCAAAAAACAGGGCGTCGGGACGCTCGGCGCGCGCCATTTGCTCGCTGAATACCTGCCCGCCCGCGTCGAGCGGCGCCGTCACCGATGCTTGCACGATTTCCGCACGCAAACCCAGCTGCCGCATGGTTTCCTCATAGCCCTGGGCCCGCTTGCGCGCGCGGAAATCGCTGCCGATGCCGCTGTCGACGTAGACGATGCGCCGGTAGCCTTGCGCGTGCAGGTACAAGGTCATGTCGCGCCCCGTGGCGATGTGCGAAAAACCGATTTGCGGATACGGCCGCTCGGGGCGGATATCCCACGTTTCGATGACGGGAATCTGCAAGCCGGCCAGCAAGGTTTCCGTGGCGGCACTGTGGTCGGCGCCTGTCAGCACCAGCGCACGTGGCGACCAGCCGAGAAAGGCGCGCACCACCTTTTCTTCCGTCTCGATCGAGTAATCGTGGGTGGCCAGCAGCAACTGGTAATTGTGCTGCGACAAGGTGGTCGACAAGCCCTGGATGGTTTCCGCAAAGATGGAGTTCGATACGCTGGGCACGATGGCGCCCACGATGCGGCCCTGGGTCGACGCGAGGCCGCCGGCCGCCTCGTTACGGATATAGCCGAGCTGGTCGATGGCGCTCTTGATGCGCTCGCGTGTTTCCTGCGACACGCGGTCCGGCTCCTTGAAATAGCGCGACACGGAAATGGCCGAGGTCTGTGCCAATTTGGCCACATCGAACACGGTGCTGCGGCCGAGGCCACGCCGCTTGCGTACTGGGTCGTTCATGGGTACTGCCTTCTCAAAAATCGGTGATCACCATGCATCATGCCATGGCCGGCGGCACAGGGGATGCCAGAGTGGCGCCGCTGCGCCGCGGCGCACCGCGAGGCATGCCGGCCGGGCCGCAGAAGTTCCACCCTGGAAATTGGTGCCATTGAAATCATGCCGATAGTGTAATGGCTACGCGCATTCCCCCTGCATTAAATCTGTTGACAGCCCCCTGCGATTCAAATTATATTTCGCTGTACTTGCAATGTTAGCGCTAACAAAGGCGACAGGCAAGACCCGAGACAGCCGCACTGGAACGCCATACGCAGCGCGCCAGGCAACCAAAAAGGACACACATTGAGCTCCGCTACCTCCCGCCGCACGCTGGAATCCCTGCGCAGCCAGCGCTGGCTGGCCCCAGACGACATGCGCTCGTTCGCCCACCGCCAGCGCCTGCAGCAGATGGGCCTGCGCCGCGAGGAATTCCTCGACCGCCCAGTCATCGCCATCATCAATACCTGGAGCGACCTGTCGCCGTGCCACTCGCACCTGCGCGAGCGGGCCGAAGCCGTCAAACGGGGCATCCTGCTGGCCGGCGGCTTCCCCGTCGAACTGCCGGCCCTGTCGCTGGGCGAAGTGATGGTCAAGCCCACCACCATGATCTACCGCAACTTCCTCGCCATGGAAACGGAAGAACTGCTGCGCTCGCTACCCATCGACGGCGCCGTGCTGCTCGGCGGCTGCGACAAGACGACGCCCGGCATGCTGATGGGCGCCATCAGCATGGACATCCCCGCCATCTTTTGTCCTGCCGGCCCCATGCTCAACGACCGCTATCGTGGCCAGAGCGTGGGCGCGGGCACGCATACCAAGAAATTCTGGGACGACTACGTGGCCGGCGACATCGCCAAGCCCGAGTGGATCAAGCTGGAAGCAAAAATGACGCGCTCGCCCGGCACCTGCAACACCATGGGCACAGCGTCCACCATGACGTCCATCGTTGAAGCCATGGGCTTTACCTTGCCAGGCGCCACCAGCATTCCCGCCATGGACGCCAACCACGTGCGCATGGCTTCGCAATGCGGCGAGCGCATCGTCGGCATGGTGTGGGAAGACTTGAAGCCGTCGCGCTTCTTCACCCGCGCCGCGCTGTCGAATGGCGTGGCCGCCTATATGGCGCTCGGCGGCTCGACCAACGCGGCCATCCACCTGGTCGCCATTGCCGGGCGCGCCGGCCTGGCCCTGTCGCTCGATGAAATGGATGCGATGGCGCAAAAAGTGCCCGTCATCGCCAACCTGTTCCCATCCGGCGACAAGCTGATGGAAGATTTCTTCTATGCGGGCGGCATGCCGGCCCTGCTCAAGGAAATCATGCCGCAGCTGGACTTGACGGCCTTGACGGTGACGGGCCGTACCCTGGGCGAGAACATCGCCGACGCCGTCTGCCTGGACGACAGCGTCATCCGCAAGGTGTCGCAGCCGGTGGCCGACGGCGCGGCGCTGGCCGTGCTGCGCGGCAACCTGTGTCCTGGCGGCGCCGTCATCAAGCCGTCGGCCGCCAATCCGAAGTTCGCCAAACACCGCGGACGCGCCCTCGTGTTCGACTCGAACGCGGAAATGCTGGCGCAGATCCACGCGCCCGACCTGGACATCGATGAAAACACGGTCTTGATCCTGCGCAATGGCGGCCCCATCGGCGCGCCCGGCATGCCGGAATGGGGCAATCTGCCCGTGCCGAAAAAGCTGCTGCAGCAAGGCATCCGCGACATGGTACGCATCTCCGACGCGCGCATGAGCGGCACCCATTACGGCACCTGCGTGCTGCACGTCACGCCGGAAGCGGCCGTCGGCGGCCCCCTGGCCCTCGTGTGCAACGGCGACATGATCGAACTGGACATCGCCGCGCGCACCCTGAACATGGATGTGACGGACGAGGAACTGGCGCGCCGCCGCGCCGAATGGCAGGCGCCGGCGCAGAAATATGCGCGCGGCTACACCAAGCTGTACATGGAGCACGTGACACAGGCGGACCAGGGCTGCGACCTGGACTTCTTGCTGGGCAACGCCGCCACGCCGGAGCCGCCGATTTTCTGATGCCGCCGCCTCCCCTACCTATATAGAGAGCACAACTATGGATATCCTGGACAACCCTTTCCGCGCCTTGCTGGCGGACAACGCAGTACCGCTGGGCAGCTGGCTGATGGCCGGCACGCCCGTCACGGCCGAAGCCATGGGCTGCGCCGGCTTCGACTGGCTGGTGCTGGACATGGAACACGTGCCCATCGATTACCAGGATGCCTACCAGATCCTGCAAGCCTTGGGCGGCACGCCGGCCTGCCCCGTCGTGCGCCTGGCCTGGAACGACCTGGTGCAGATCAAGCGCGCGCTCGACATCGGCGCGCAAACCCTGATGTTCCCGTTCGTGGAAAACGCCGCCGAAGCGCGCAGTGCCGTGGCCGCCACCCGCTATCCGCAGCCGGGCCAGGCCGTACCCGGCACGCGCGGTTTTGCCGCCATGCACCGCGCCAGCCGCTACGGCACCGTGCCCGACTACGCCACGCGCGCCAACGGCGCCGTCTTCTCGATTATCCAGCTGGAAACCCCGGCCGCGCTGGCGCAGCTGGAAGAGATCGCCGCCGTCGATGGCGTCGACGCCCTGTTCGTGGGGCCGGGCGACCTGTCGGCCGCCATGGGCCATATCGGCAATATCGGCCACCCGGACGTGCAGGCGGCGATCGCCGACGCGGCCCGCCGCGCCCGCGCCATCGGCAAACCCATCGGCATTGTCGGCCCCTCGCCGGAAATGGTGCACACTTTCATCCGTTACGGCTATGACTACGTGGCCATCGCTTCGGACATGGGCATGATGATGCGCCAGGCCAATGCCTTTATCACGGCCCTGAAACCGTCGCTGGCGAAAGCCCTCGACACGGGCGCCTACTAATTGTTCTGTTGCAACGCACTGTTGCAACGCACGTAACGCGCTCAGACGCGTCATTCGCATCTTTTGGAGACAAGCATGTCAGGTGTAAAACTGGAAAAGGTCGTCAAGAAGTACGACAACGGCGTCGAAGTCATTCATGGCATCGACCTGGAAATCAAGCAAGGCGAATTCGTCGTCTTCGTGGGCCCTTCGGGTTGCGGAAAATCAACACTGATGCGCATGGTCGCAGGCCTGGAATCGATCACGGGCGGCACCATCTCCATCGAGGGACAGGTCGTCAACGACTTGCCGCCGCGCGAGCGCGATATCGCCATGGTGTTCCAGGACTATGCGCTGTATCCGCACAAGTCCGTGTTCGACAACCTGGGCTTTGGCTTAAAACTGCGCAAGTTCCCGAAGGCGGAAATCGAACAGCGCGTGCGCGCCGCCGCCGCCATCCTGAAAATCGACCACTTGCTCGACCGCAAGCCGCGCGCCCTGTCCGGCGGCCAGCGCCAGCGCGTGGCCATGGGCCGCGCCATCGTGCGCCAGGCCAAGCTGTTCCTGTTCGATGAGCCGCTGTCGAACCTGGACGCCCTGCTGCGCTCGGAAATGCGCACGGAAATCAAGAAACTGCACCAGCGCATCGGCGCCACCACCATTTACGTCACGCATGACCAGGTCGAGGCGATGACCCTGGCCGAGCGCATCGTCGTGCTGTCCGGCGGCAACATCATGCAGGTCGGCACGCCGGACCAGATCTACAACGAGCCCGTGTCGAAATTCGTCGCCGGTTTCACGGGCTCGCCGCCGATGAACTTCCTCGGCGCCAAGGTGGCGCGCAACGTCGCCGGCCAGGCCGAGATCGTCCTGGGCGCGGCCCGCCTGGCCCTGCCGCCGGAGCGCCAGGCCGCATGCGGCAAGCTCGACGGCCGCGCAGTGGAATTCGGCATCCGCCCGGAAGACATCACGCTGGAAGCGGCCAGTCCCGCCAGCGCCGCCCTGGCCGCGACAGTGGTGGTGGTCGAGCCGCTGGGCGCGGAAACCCTGGTCATCTTCCAGTGCGAAGGGGGCGAATTGACGGCGCGCCTGCCGCCTACGTTTGCCCTGGCGCCGGGACAGCAAGTCACTGTACAGCTGGACATGGAGAAATTCCATCTGTTCGATCCGCAAGGGGGCGCGGTACTGCCCTCCCGATAAGCCGCGAACGACCGGCATACCCATTCCAAAAAAACAGGAGACAACATCATGCGTATCAAATCCCTCGTCCTGGCGCTCGGCGCCACTTTCGTCCTCGCCACCGGCTTGGCCACCAGCGCCCACGCGCAAACGGTCAAGGTGTTCGTCGGCGGCCAGGAGCGCCCCGAAGTCATGCGCGAACTGTTCGCCAAGTTCATGGCCGCCAATCCCGGTGTCAAGATCGACCTGGAAACGGGCGGCGCCACGTCCGAATTGCAGCAGAAATACCTGAACACGGTGCTGTCGGCCGGCGATACCACCCTGGACGTGTTCCTGATCGATATCATCCGCCCGGCCCAGTACGCGTCGGCCGGCTGGATCGAAAGCCTGGACAAATACCTGGGCGCCGACCGCGACAAGATCATGGGCCAGTACCTGCCCGCCTACAAGCAAGCGAATATGGTCGACAACAAGGTCATGGCCCTGCCCGCCTTTGCCGACGCCATGTTCCTCTACTACCGCAAGGACTTGCTGGCCAAGTACAAGCTGGCGGCGCCGAAAACCTGGGATGAGCTGGCCAGCGTGGCGCGCACCATCCAGGCCGGCGAAAAAAATCCGGAATTGCAAGGCATCAGCTTCCAGGGCAAGGCCATCGAAGGCGCCGTCTGCACCTTTTTGCTGCCGTACTGGAGCCAGGGCGGCGAACTGGTCACCAACGGCAAATTGACCCTGGACAAGCCCAAGGCGGAAGCGGGCCTGGCCATGTGGCGCAAGCTCGTCGACCAGGGCGTGGCGAAAAAGAACATCGCCGAAGTGGCCACCGACGATACGCGCAAGGAGTTCCAGGCAGGCAATGTCTTGTTCGCCGTCAACTGGGGCTATGCCTGGAATCACTTCCAGGATGGCGCCGACAGCAGCGTGAAAGATAAAGTCGGCGTCGTCAGCCTGCCGGCCATGGCGGGCGGCAAGCCGGCCTCGTGCATCGGCGGCTGGCAATGGGCCGTGTCCTCGTTCTCGAAGAACAAGGAGGCGTCCGCCAAGCTGGTGCGCTGGCTGTCGAGCCCGGAAGTGTCGAAGCAGCTGGCCCTCAAGGCGTCCAACCTGCCCGTCTACCCATCCGTCTACCAGGACAAGGAAGTGCTGGCCGCCAATGGCTGGTTCGCCGATGCCCTGCCGGTGGTGCAAAGCGCCCGCTCGCGCCCCGTCACGCCGCGCTACAGCGAAGTGTCCGAAGCCGTGCGCGTCAACACGAATGCCGTGATGGCGGGCGTGAAGACGCCGGCGGCGGCCGTGGGCGAGATCGAAAACCGCGTCAAGCGCATCCTGCGCTAAGGGGATCACGCCCGTGCCGCCACGACGGCGGCGCGGGCGGCACACGCATACGCACACCGCAACAGACGAGGAAATCATGAGGCAACGCACCCTGAAAAGCCGCATCACGGACCCCAGCGAAACAACGCTGGCCTGGGTCCTGCTGACGCCGGCGATTCTCTTTTTACTGCTGATCGTGGCCTACCCGGTCAGCAAATTGATCTACAACAGCTTTTTCGACATCCGCCTGTCCGGCGGCAGCCTGCCCAGTTTCGTGGGCCTGGACAACTACAAGATGGCGCTGGAAGACGCGCTGTTCTGGAAATCGCTGAAAAACACCGTCATCATCACCGTCGTCACCGTGCCGGGCGCGCTGGTGGCGGGCCTGGGCCTGGCCATGCTGGCCAACATGCCGTTCAAGTACCGCTGGCCCGTGCGCCTGGCGCTGCTGCTGCCGTGGGCACTGCCGCTGGCCTTCGTCGGCCTGATCTTCGCCTGGTTCTTCCACAGCGAATACGGCCTGGTGAACGACATCATCCGCCGCATCGACCTCTTGGTCCCCGGCCTGGGCTGGGAACCGCAAATCTGGTTCAATTCGCCCGCGCTGACCATGGCCGCCATCTGCATCACGACCATCTGGAAAACCTCGTCGTTCATGGCCCTGATTTTACTGGCCGGCCTGCAAACCATCCCCGCCTCGCTGTATGAAGCGGCCGAAGTGGACGGTGCCAGCAAATGGAAGCAATTCACGGAAGTGACCCTGCCCCTGCTGGTGCCATCGATGCTGGTGGCGCTGATCTTCCGCACCCTGACGGCCATCCAGTCCTTCGATATTCCGTACAACATGCCCGGCCCTGGCGACGAAACCAAAACCCTGGCCATGTACATCCAGTCCAATACCGTCGATTACCTGGACGTGGGCTACGGCTCGACCCTGGCGGTGTTCATGTTCCTGCTGTCGATGGCCACCACGTTTGTGTATCTGAAATATGTAAGAGGAGACAAAGAATGAGCGGCCTGTTTTCATCGAAGCGCCTGCGCTGGTTCGCCGCCGCGATCGTCATCCTCAACGGCGTCTTCCCCGCCCTGTGGATCCTGTTTACCTCGCTCAAGACCGAGAGCGAACTGACGCAAAAGCCGATCACCTACTGGCCGCACGAACCGACCATCGGCAATTTCATCTCCGCCTTCCAGGATCAGCCGCTGCTGACGTTCCTGACCAACAGCCTGATCGTGGCCGGCCTGTCGACCCTGCTCAGCCTGTTCATCAGCGCGCTGGCCGCGTATGCGATCGCCCGCCTGCGCCTGCGCTTCCGCGGCCTGATCCTGACGGCCATCATCGGCGTGTCGATGTTCCCGCTGGTGACCCTGATGGTGCCGCTGTTCGAAATCATGCGCAGCCTGGGCTTGCTGAACTCCTACTGGGCGCTGGTGCTGCCGTACACGGTGCTGAACCTGCCCATCTGCACCCTGATGATGGTGAGCTTTTTCCAGGATATCCCGCGCGACATCGAAAACGCGGCCATGCTCGACGGCTGCACCCGGTTGAGCGCGCTGTGGCGCATCGTGCTGCCGCTGGCCGCGCCGGGCGTGGCGACGGCCGCCATCCTCGCGTTTGTGAATTCCTGGGACGAGTTCCTGCTGGCGCTGTCGATGAATTCGGCCGTGGCTTACCGAACCCTGCCCGTCGGCATCCAGCTGTACCAGGGCGAGTTCGCCTTCCCGTGGCCGATCATTTCGGCGGCACTGGTGGTGGCCATCGTACCCATCGTCGTGCTGATCGTGATCTTCCAGGAAAAGGTCGTCAGCGGCCTGACCTCGGGCGGCTTGAAGGGCTGAGAATGGACCACCAGTCTCCCTTCACCCTGGCGCACGGCGACTGCCGCGCCGACGTCCACCCGGCCACGGGTGGCGCGCTGGCGGCTTTCCGCTGGCGCGGGCGCGACATCCTGCGCGCCGCGCCCGCCGCTGCCGACGTGCGGCAGATGGCCTGCTACCCTTTGGTGCCGTATTCGAACCGCATCGGCAACGCCGTGCTGCAGGCGCAGGAACAGACGCATGCGCTGCGCGCCAACTTCCCGCCCGAGCCGCACAGCATCCACGGCTTCGGCTGGCAGCGCGCCTGGCACGTTGCGGCGCGTGCGGACGACAGCGCCGAACTGCTGCTGGTGCACGGTGGCGACGCCGACTGGCCGTTCGCCTGCGAGGCGCGGCAAACCGTGCTGCTCGACGCTGCCGGCCTGCGCCTGACCTTATCGGTGCGCAACGACGACACGCGCGCCATGCCCGCCGGCCTGGGTTTTCACCCCTATTTTCCGCTGGCGCCCGGCCTGCGCCTGCAGGCGCAATGGGATGGCGTGTGGAGCATGGGCGCCGACCACCTGCCGGCCGGCTTGGCGCCCGTGGCGCAAGCGTCGCCATTCGCCACGCCGCAGCCGGTGGCCGGCTGGCGCAGCGACCATTGCTACAGCGGCTGGACGGGCCGCGCCAGCCTCGATTACGGCGACTACAGCGTGCAGCTGTCGGCCAGCGACAATTGCCGCCACCTCGTATGCTTCGCGCCCAACGACGAACGCAGCTTCATCGCCATCGAACCCGTCACGCACGCCAATAACGCGTTTGCGCTGGCCGCGCGCGGCGCGCACGACACGGGCATGCGCCTGCTGGCGCCCGGCGAGACGCTGCACATCGCCATGCGCCTGGCCATGCAGGAAAATGCGGAGGAGACCCATGCGTGAATGGCAAGCCGAACTGGCCCTCGACGCGCGCGCCCAGCTGGGCGAATGCCCGCTGTGGAGCGTGGCCGAACAGTGTTTGTACTGGATCGATATCGCCGGACGCCGCCTGCACCGCTACGATCCGGCGACCGGCCTCGACCGCGTCTGGTGGGTGCCGTGCGAGCCGGGCTGCATCGCCCTGGCTGAAAAGGGCGGCCTGGTGGCAGCCCTGCGCGACGGTTTCTACCGCTTCTATCCGCAGGAAGGCTTGCTCGACAAGCTGGCCGATGCGCCCTACGACAGCGCCGACATGCGTTTCAACGATGGCCGCTGCGACAGCGCCGGGCGCTTCTGGGCCGGCGCCATGTACGAGCCGCGCACGGCGGAACTGGCTGCCATGTTTTGCCTGGAACGGGGCGCCACCCGCCTGGGCTGGGGGCCGCGGCAGGGCCTTGGCGTCAAGGTCAGCAACGGCCTGGCGTTCGCCGCGGATGGCCAAGCCCTGTTCCAGTCCGACACGCCGAACCACGTGATCTACCGTTTCGCGTTTGACGCGGCCAGCGGCCAGGCGGGCGAGCGCAAGGTGTTTGCCCGCCTGCCCGCCAAGGGAGAGGACGCCGTGTACGGCGGCCGCCCCGATGGCGCGGCGCTCGATGCGGAAGGCTGCTACTGGAGCGCGCAATACGAAGGCGGCCGGGTGCTGCGCTTTTCGCCGCAGGGCGAAATCATCGGCATCGTGCGCGTGCCCGTCACGCGCCCCACCATGATCGCCTTTGGCGGCGCGGACCTGCGCACCCTGTACATCACCAGCGCGCGCGAAGGCGCAAGCGACGACGAACTGGCGCGCCAGCCGCAGGCGGGCGGCCTCTTTGCCGCGCGCCTGGACGTGGCCGGCCGCCCCGAACCCCTGTACCGGGATTGATACCCGGATCTTCACCCTGAGGACAGCATGAACGCCAACATCACTCTCTACCCCAGCCTGCAGGACCGCGTGGTCTTCGTCTCCGGCGGCGGCTCCGGCATCGGCGCTGCGCTGGTCGAGCACTTCGCCCTGCAAGGCGCGCAAGTGGCTTTTTGCGACATCGACCGCGACGCCAGCGCCGCCCTGGCCGCGCGCCTGGCGCCCGTGTGCCGCCATGCGCCCTGTTTCGTGTACAGCGACATCCGCGACATCGCCGCCTACCAGGCCAGCCTGGCCGACGTCGAGGCGCACTTCGGCGCCATCCGCGTGCTGCTCAACAACGCGGGCCGCGACGACCGCCACAGCCTGGCCGAACTGACGCCCGAATACTGGGACAACTGCCTGGCGCTGAACTTGAAACACCACGTGTTCGCCATCCAGCAGGTGGCGCCCGGCATGGCGGCCGCCGGCGGCGGTTCCATCATCAACCTCGGCTCGATCTCGTGGATGCGCGGGCGCCCCAACCTGGTCGGCTACACCACGTCCAAGGCGGGCATCGCGGGCCTGTCGCGCACCCTGGCGCGCGAACTGGGCGAGCAGAATATCCGCGTCAACGCCATCGCGCCGGGCGCCATCGCCACGGACCGCCAGGCCGCGCTGTGGCGCGATCCGGAAGAAGACCGCCGTTTCATCGAACTGCAATGCCTGAAATACCGGCTCGACGCGGGCCACGTGGCGCGCACGGCCCTGTTCCTGGCGGCCGACGATTCGGACGGCATCACGGGCCAGAACATCATCGTCGATGCGGGCCTCGCGCAAGTATCTGTAGCTGGCTAAGCCCCCATTCAAGGAGAACCCTCATGTTGAACCTGCAAGACGCAAACCTGTTGAAACAGCAATGCCTGATCGACGGCGCCTGGTGCGACGCCGACGACGGCGCCACCATCGATGTCACCAACCCGGCTACCGGCGCGGTGATCGCCACGGTGCCGCGCATGGGCGCCGCCGAGACGCGGCGCGCCATCGCCAGCGCCCACGCGGCCTTCCGGCTGTGGCGCAAGCAGACCGTCAAGGCGCGCGCCACGGTGCTGCGCGCCTGGCATGCGCTGATCCTGCAGCACGCGGACGACCTGGCGCTGATATTGACTACTGAACAGGGCAAGTCGCTGGCCGAAGCCAAGGGCGAGATCGTCTCGAACGCGGCCTACCTGGAATGGTTCGCCGAGGAAGGCAAGCGCGCATATGGCGACGTGATCGCGCCGCCGTCGAACGACAAGCGCATCGTCGTCATCAAGCAGCCGATCGGCGTGTGTGCGGCCATCACGCCGTGGAATTTCCCGAACGGCATGATCACGCGCAAGGCCGGCCCCGCCCTGGCGGCCGGCTGCAGCATGGTCCTGAAACCGGCGTCGCAAACGCCGCTGTCGGCCCTGGCCCTGGCCGAACTGGCGCTGCGCGCCGGCGTGCCGCCCGGCGTGTTCAATGTGGTGACCGGCGCGGCGCAAGCGATCGGCACGGAACTGTGCCACAACGACCTGGTGCGCAAGATCACGTTTACGGGGTCGACGGAAGTGGGCGCCTGGCTGTCGCGCGAGGCGGCCGGCACGATCAAGAAGCTGTCGCTGGAACTGGGCGGCAACGCGCCCTTCATCGTCTTCGAGGATGCCGACATCGACGCGGCCGTCGAAGGCGTGCTGATGTCGAAATACCGCAACAGCGGCCAGACCTGCGTCTGCGCCAACCGCATCTACGTGCAGGACGGCATCTACGACGACTTCGCCGCCCGCCTGGTGGCCAAGGTAGCCGAGCTGAAACTGGGGGCCGGCACCGAAGCAGGCGTCACGCAAGGCCCGCTGATCGATGAAAACGCCGTGCGCAAGATCGAACAGCACATCGCCGACGCGCTGGCCAAGGGCGGCAAACTGGCCATCGGCGGCAAGCGCCACGCGCTGGGCGGCAGCTTCTTCGAGCCCAGCGTGGTGCTGGAAGCGAACAGCGACATGCTGGTCGCCACCGAGGAAACCTTCGCCCCGCTGGCGCCCCTGTTCCGCTTCGGCAGCGAAGAGGAAGTCGTCGCCATGGCCAACGCCACGCAGTTCGGCCTGGCCGGCTATTTCTACAGCCGCGACCTGGGCAGAGTCTGGCGCGTGGCGGAAGAACTGGAAGTGGGCATGGTCGGCATCAACACGGGCATGATCGCCAATGAAATGGCGCCGTTCGGCGGCGTCAAGCATTCGGGCATGGGCCGCGAAGGCTCGCACTATGGCATGGACGACTTCCTCGATATCAAATACTTGTGCATGGGAGGAATTTGATTATTTCAATGTAAGCAAGGCAGGGATCAGCAACCATACTCATAAAAAACACAGGAGACAAGATCATGCAAACGACATTCCGCAAGACCACCCTGGCCGCGGCCATCACCGGCGTGCTTCTCGCGGCGCCATTTGTTAGCGCTAACGCACGCGCTGACGAGCTCAGCGACATGAAGGCCATGCTGGCGCAGTTGCAGGACCGGGTGGCGCAGATGGAAGCGAAAGCGGCCCAGCCCGCACCGGCGGCGGCGATGGCGGCCGCACCGGCAACGTCGGCGGCGGCCCCCATGCAGCCCGCCACCGGCTTCAACTGGAAACTGTACGGCCGTGGCGACATCGGCTATACGGTGTCGCGCGGCAAGGATGCCAGCGGGCGCCAGCTGACCAACCACCGCCTGAACCAGGGCGAGATGGCCAGCCGCCTGGGCCTCACGGGCGCCTGGGTCTTCAGCGATGAGTACAAGGCCATCTTCGGCGTCGAGACGGGCTTGAACTTGTTCAACGGCAATGCGGGCGGCGGCACGCAAAACAACACCACCTCATCCGTGCTGTTCAACCGGGGCTCCACCGTCGGCTTTGCCTCGACCACCTGGGGCTCGATCGAAGGCGGCACCATGTACATGGCGCCGTTCTGGGTCTCGCTGGGCGCCGACCTGGCCTCGGCGCACAATTACGGCGCCAACGACTTCAGCGCCCTGTTCTCGCTCACGCGCCCCGAATCCCTGGGCCGCTACCTGAAGGACCCCGTGACAAACAACGCCAGCAAGACGACGAGTTTGGCCGGCAACAACTCGGGCACGGCCTTGTTCTACGGCAATGCGCTGCGCTACCGCAGCCCCACCTGGAACAACATTTCTGCGGAAGTCTCGTATTCGGCCGGCCAGCAGGCGTCTTCCGCCACCGACCTGGAAAACGATGGCCGCAGCTGGGCCGCCAACGTGCTGTACAAGAAGGGCGATCTGTTCCTCGGCTATGCGCACATGGATTACCTGCAAAGCAACGACATCAGCACGGGGGGCACGCCGAACTTCCTCAAGCGCAACCAGGTCACGGACATCGTCGGCGCGCGCTACAAGTGGAACGATTTTACCTTGGGCGGCTCCTACACCTCCTACCGCGTGTCGAACGCGGGCGGCTATGCGGCCGACGCTTTCGGCGTCTCGGGCGCCTACGACCTCGGCAAGCACCGCATCGAGGGCAGCCTGGCGCACATCAGCTATGACGGCGCCAACGCCAAGGGCGCTTTCGGCACCAACACGGGCGATGGCGTGGGCAAGCCCACGTCGACGGCCTACTCGCTGGGCTACCTGTACAACTTCCAGCCGACCCTGTCGTTCTACGCGTACGCCACGCGCATCGCCAACAACAGCCACGCCAAGCTGGGCGTATTGCAGTTCCGGGGGGACAATAACTACTTCGGCTACAGCCCCGTCGAGCTGACCGCCGGCATGTTCCTCGTCTTTTAATTCAGTGCTTATTTGTTGAGGCACCGCCGGCCCGCCCCACACCCACCATGCGGGCGGCCGGTTTTCACAGGAGTTGATCGTCATGCAGTACACACTACACCAGGAAAATGACAGCGTCGCCCTGCGCTGCGCCGGCCGCTTGCTGCTGCGCCACGGCGCCGATGCGCCATGCGTGTTCGTCGGCCAGGGCCGCGAAAGCATGGAAATGTACCGAGGTAACTTCGAAATCGAAGATTACGTCGAGGAGCGCAGCGCCCTGCGCGCGCTGGCCGTCACGCAGGGCGGCGACAGCGCCACCCTGAGCTTTGCGCGCCATGCGGGCGACACGCCGCAGCTGGTGCTGGCCGTGCAAGCGGCGCCGCATGGCGTGCACCTGGTGGTGCGCTACGCGGCGCCGGGCTGGAACCGGCTGTGGCTGCGCCTGCCAGCAGAACAGGACGAGCATGTATGGGGCTGCGGCGAGCAGATGTCGTACTTCGACCTGCGCGGCCGCCACTTCCCCCTGTGGACGTCGGAGCCGGGCGTGGGCCGCGACAAGTCGACCCATTTGACGTGGCAGGCGGACGTGACGTCGAAATCGGGCGGCGACTACTATCACACGAATTATCCGCAACCGAGCTTCATCTCGTCGCAGCGCTACTGCCTGCATGCCGAGACGACGGCGTATGCGGACTTCGATTTCCGCCAGCCGGACTTCCACGAGCTGCAATTCTGGGCCATGCCCGAGCGCCTGGAATTCATGCTGGCCGACTCCTTCGTCGACCTGGTCGGCGTCGTCTCGCAACGCTTCGGCCGCCAGCCGCAATTGCCCGCCTGGCTGCAAAATGGCGCCATGCTGGGCCTGAAAGGCGGCGAAGAGCATGCCCGCACCATCCTCGCGCAGGCGCAGGAACACGGCTTGCCCGTCAGCGCCCTGTGGTGCGAAGACTGGGTGGGCTTGCGCCAGACGTCGTTCGGCAAGCGTTTGTTCTGGGACTGGCGCTGGCAGCCGCAGCGCTATCCGGACCTGAAAAACTGGATCGCGGACCTGGCCAGACAGGACATCCGCTTCCTCGGCTACGTCAATCCGTATTTATGCAACGACGGCACCCTGTACCAGGAAGCGCTGCAGCAGGGCTTTTTGGCCACGGCCATCGATGGCGGCGCCTACCTGGTGGACTTCGGCGAATTCGATTGCGGCGTCGTCGACTTCACCAACCCGGCCGCCGCGCAATGGTTCGAGGAACGCATCCTGCGCCAGGAAATGCTCGATTTCGGCCTGTCCGGCTGGATGGCCGATTTCGGCGAATACCTGCCGATCGACCTGCGCCTGCACAATGGCGTCGATGCGCGCCTGATGCACAACGCCTGGCCGACCCTGTGGGCCGAAGTCAATGCGCGCGCCATCGAAGCAGCCGGCAAGACGGGCGAGGCCACCTTCTTCATGCGCGCCGGCTACACGGGCGTGCAGGCGCACTGCCCGCTGTTGTGGGCGGGCGACCAGTCGGTCGACTTCAGCCGCCACGACGGCTTGCAGACGGTGATTTGCGGCGCCCTGTCGTCCGGCTTGCTGGGCAACGCCTACCACCACAGCGACATCGGCGGCTATACCAGCCTGTTCGGCAACCTGCGCACGGCCGAACTGTTTCAGCGCTGGACGGAGATGGCCGTCTTCACATCGATGATGCGCACGCACGAAGGCAACCGCCCGGACGAAAACTTCCAGTTTTACCAGGATGAGCAGGTGTTCCAGCACTTCGCCCGCATGACGCGGCTGCACGTGGCGCTGGCGCCCACCATCCGCGCCCTGGCCGAAGATGCCGTGGCGCGCGGCCTGCCGCTGCAGCGCCCCCTGTTCCTGCACTATGAACACGACCGCGCCACCTACGCCATCCAGGACCAGTACCTGTTCGGTCCCGACCTGCTGGTGGCGCCCGTGCATGCGGCGGACGCTGCGCGCTGGAGCGCCTACCTGCCGCAGGGCGACGCCTGGGTCCACCTGTGGAGCGGCGCCGTCTTCGAAGGCGGCCAGCGCGTGGAAGTCGACGCTCCCCTGGGCCAGCCGCCCGTCTTCGTGCGGCGCGGTTGCGCACAGCAGGATTTCTTCCTGTCGCTGGCGAAATGAGCATGGCATGAGCGTGGCGTCGCACTTGCTGTTCCTGGCCTGCGTGGCGCTGGCCAGCGTCGCGCAGAACCTGACGGGCTTTGCTTTCGGCCTGATCCTGCTGGGCCTGACGGCCGTGCTGCACCTGGCCAGCCTGGGCGACGTGGCCAACGTGGTCAGCGTGCTGGTGCTTGTGAATGCGGCCATCACCTTTGGCCGCACGCGCCCGCAGTTGGCCTGGCCCGTGTTCGGCCCTTCGCTGGCCGTCAGCCTGCTGGGCGTGGGCGCGGGCGTGGCCCTGCTGGGCTGGTTCAGCGCGCAACAGGTGACCCTGCTGCGCTTCCTGCTCGGCTGCGCCATCGTCGTCTGCGCATGCATGCTGGTGCTGCGCGCCAGCGCGCGGGCGCGGCCATCCGGCCTGTCGGCCTTCCTGTTCTTCAGCGGCGTGTCCGGCGTGATGGGCGGCCTGTTCGCCAGCGCCGGTCCGCCCATGGTCTACCACCTGTACCGCCAGCCATGGCCGGCCGACATGATCCGCCATTCGCTGATCGTGCTGTTTGCCGCGAATGCCGTGCTGCGCCTGGCCCTCGTGCTGGCGCATGGCCAGTTCAGCCTGACGGCACTGTGGCTGACCCTGGAAGCCTTGCCGCTGGTGACGGGGCTGACGTGGCTGGCGCGCCGCCACCCTTCACGCCTGCCCATCGAGCACGTGCGCCGCGCCGTCTTCGTGCTGCTGCTGATCGCCGGCCTGGCCCTGGTGCTGCCGCCCGTGCTGGCCCTGGCCGCCTGAGGCGGCGCCTTTTCACTGTTTACCTTTTTTACGAGACGAACCTTCCATGTCCGCTTCCCGCTTTTCCTCCCTGCCCGCCGACTGCGACCTGCTGGTCGTCGGCGGCGGCATCAATGGCGCCGGCATCGCGCGCGACGCGGCCGGCCGCGGCTTGCGCGTGGTGCTGTGCGAACAGCACGACCTGGCGCAGCACACCTCGTCCGCCTCCACCAAGCTGATACACGGCGGCCTGCGCTACCTCGAATACTATGAATTCAAGCTGGTGCGCAAGGCACTGCAGGAACGCGAAGTGCTGCTGCGCGCCGCGCCGCACATCATGTGGCCGATGCGCTTCGTCATGCCGCACGATGCAGCCCAGCGCCCCGCCTGGATGATACGCGCGGGCCTGTTCCTGTACGACCACCTGGCCAAACGGGCCTTCCTGCCCGCCTCGCAAGGCATCACGCTGGACCGCCATGCGGCGGGCGCGCCGCTGAAGGCCGGCTACCGCAAGGGCTTCGTGTATTCCGACGGCTGGGTCGACGATGCGCGCCTGGTGGTGCTCAACGCGCTCGACGCGCAGGAACACGGCGCGCATATCCTCACGCGCACGGCTTGCGTCGACGCGCGCCGCGACGGCGACGCCTGGCACGCCACCCTGCAAGCCGAGGGGGGCCAGCGCAAGAGCTTGCGCGCGCGCGCCATCGTCAACGCGGCGGGACCGTGGACGGCGCAATTTGCCGGCGCGGCCGGCGGCGGCAAGACGCAGGGGTTGCGCCTGATCAAGGGCAGCCACATCATCGTGCCGCGCCTGTTCGAGCATCCGAACGCCTACATCTTCCAGAACCCGGACCAGCGCATCATCTTCGCCATCCCCTACCAGGATGACTTTACCCTGATCGGCACCACCGACGAGGAATACAAGGGGGACGTGAGCCAGGTGAAGATCAGCCAGGCGGAGATCGATTACCTGTGCCAGGCGGCGAACCGCTATTTCAAGCGCGAAATCGGCCCCGCCGACGTCGTGTGGACGTATTCCGGCGTGCGCCCCCTGCTCGACGACAGCGCGCAAAACGCGTCGGCCGTCACGCGCGACTACCTGCTGGAAGTGGCGCGCGGCGCAGCAGCAAAGGGCGCGCCCCTGCTCAATATCTGGGGCGGCAAGATCACCACCTACCGCAAGCTGGCCGAGGAGGCGCTGGGCCTGCTGGCGCCCCTGCTGGACAATGCTTCTCCGGCCTGGACGGCCCACGCGCCCCTGCCCGGCGGCGACCTGCAGCAGGTGAATCAACTCGTGGACAGCCATGATTTCGACGGTTTCCTCGCGCGCTTCCAGCGCGACCACGCCTGGCTGCCGGCCGCGCTGGCGCGCCGCTATGCGCGCGCCTATGGCAGCCGCGCCGCGCGCCTGCTGACGGGCGCCACGTCGATGGCCGACCTGGGCGCGCAACTGGCGCCCGGCCTGTACGAGGCCGAAGCGTGCTATCTGGTCGAAGTGGAATGGGCCAGGAGCAGCGACGACATCCTGTGGCGCCGCAGCAAACTGGGTTTGCGCTGCGCGCCGGCCGACGTGGCGCGCCTGCAGCAATGGCTGGCCGCCCATCCGGCGCAAGAGGTGGCGGCATGACGTATTTGCTGGCCCTCGACCAGGGCACCTCCAGCTCGCGCAGCATGGTCTTCGATGAAACGGGCGCCATCGTCGCCGTGGCGCAGCGCGAATTTCGCCAGCTCTTCCCGCAGCCGGGCTGGATCGAGCACGATCCCATGGAAATCTGGCACAGCCAGCTGGCTACCTGCCGCGAAGTGCTGGCCAAGACGGGCTTGCAGGCCGACGCCCTCGGTGCGCTGGGCATCACCAACCAGCGCGAAACGACGGTAGTATGGGACCGCGCCACGGGCGAACCCGTCTACAACGCCATCGTCTGGCAAGACCGCCGCACGGAGGCCCTGTGCGAGGACTTGCGCGCGCGGGGCCTGGCCGGCGCCATCCACGCAAAGACGGGCCTGGTGCTCGACCCGTATTTTTCCGGCACCAAGCTGCGCTGGATACTCGACGCCGTGCCCGGCGTCCGCGCGCGGGCCATGCGCGGCGAACTGGCCTTCGGCACCATCGATACCTGGCTCGCATGGCAGATGACGGGCGGCCGGCTGCACGTGAGCGACGTCACCAACGCTTCGCGCACCATGTTGTGGAACCTGCATGAAGGCTGCTGGGATGCCCAGCTGCTCGACTGGCTGGGCATCCCAGCGAGCCTGCTGCCGTCCGTCCACCCTTCGAGCCACGTGTATGGCGAAACGGATGCGGCGGTGCTGGGCAGCCCCGTCATCATCGGCGGCATCGCCGGCGACCAGCAGGCGGCGCTGTTCGGCCAGACCTGTTTCACGCCGGGCATGGCCAAGAATACCTATGGCACGGGCTGCTTCTTGCTGCTCAACACGGGCGAACAGTGCGCGCAATCGCAGCATGGCCTGATCAGCACGGCCGCCTGCCAGGTGGGCGCGCAGCCCGCGTATGCGCTCGAAGGCAGCGTCTTCATCGGCGGCGCCGTGGTGCAGTGGCTGCGCGACGGCCTCGGTGCCATCGGCCACGCGGGCGAAGCGGAAGGCCTGGCCGCCTCCGTGCCCGATTCCGGCGGCGTGGTCTTCGTGCCCTCGTTTACGGGTCTGGGCGCGCCGTACTGGGTGCCCTCGGCGAAAGGCGCCATCCTGGGCCTGAGCCGGGGCAGCACGGTGGGCCATATCGCCCGCGCCGCGCTCGAAGCGATCGCCTTCCAGAGCGCCGCCCTGCTGGGCGCCATGACGCGCGACGCGCAAGCGCCCATCACGGAGCTGCGCGTGGACGGCGGCGCCTGCGCCAACAACCTGCTGCTGCAATTCCAGGCCGACCTGCTGGGTATCCCCGTGGTGCGCCCGCAAGTGATCGAAACGACGGCCCTGGGCGCGGCCTACCTGGCGGGCCTGGCCATCGGCCAGTACCGTGGCGTCGACGAGCTGGCATCGCACTGGCGCGCCGACAGGACGTTCCTGCCCGCCATCGGCCGCGACCAGGCGGCCAGCCTGATGCAGCAGTGGGAGGTGGCGGTACGGCGGTTTACAGGTGCCGGCGACGCATAGCCGCGCGGAATGACAGGCAAAAAAAAGCCCGCTGCGGGAGCGGGCTGAATCTATTTCCTTGGAGGAGATAGAGGAGACAAATGAATGATGCCGCGTTGCAGCATATAAAACCACTTTATATTCGTGATGTCAGAAATACGCGGCAGTGATATTACGGGCAACAGACAATTCCATACGGCAACTTTTACGTGGCCGTTTCCGTTTTTGCGTCGCCGGAACGCAACATATTCTTGATGCCGCGCAAGGCTTGCCGGACGCGCGCCTCGTTTTCGATCAGGGCGAAGCGCACGTATTCATCGCCGTATTCGCCGAAACCGATGCCGGGCGACACGCTCACCTTCGCTTTTTGCAGCAGCAGCTTGGCAAATTCCAGCGAACCCAGGTGGCGATACGCTTGCGGGATATGCGCCCAGATATACATCGAAGCCTTCGGTTTTTCCACCATCCAGCCCGCCTCATGCAAGCCTTTCACCAGCACGTCGCGGCGGCGCTGGTACTGGGCGCAGATTTCCGTCACGCAACTTTGGTCACCTTCCAGCGCGGCAATGGCCGCCACTTGCACTGGAGTAAAACTGCCGTAGTCGTGGTAGCTCTTGATGCGCGCCAAGGCCGCCACCAGCTCCGCATTGCCCACCATGAAGCCGATGCGCCAGCCCGCCATGTTGTAGCTTTTCGACATGGTAAAGAATTCGACGGCCACGTCGCGCGCGCCCGGCACCTGCATGATGGACGGCGCCTTCCAGCCGTCGAAGGTGATGTCGGCATACGCCAGGTCATGCACCACCAGGATATTGTGCTGTTTCGCCAGCGCCACGACTCTTTCGAAGAATTCCAGCTCCACGCATTGCGCCGTGGGGTTGGACGGGAAGCCCAGCACCATCATCTTCGGTTTCGGGTAGCTTTCGCGGATGGCCCGTTCCAGTTCGGCAAAGAAATCCACGCCCGGCCCCATGCGCACGGAGCGGATATCGGCGCCCGCGATGACGGCGCCCCAGATGTGGATCGGGTAGCTGGGATTGGGCACCAGCACCGTGTCGCCACGGTCCAAGGTCGCCAGCATCAGGTGCGCCAGGCCCTCTTTCGAGCCGATGGTGACGATGGCTTCGCTGTCCGGGTCGATGTCGACCTCGTAGCGCTTCTTGTACCAGTGGGCAATCGCGCGGCGCAGCCGCGGAATGCCTTTGGAGGCGGAATAGCCGTGCGTGTCGGGCCGTTTCACCGTCTCGACCAGCTTGTCCACGATGTGGGCCGGCGTGGCGCCATCGGGATTGCCCATCGACATGTCGATGATATCCTCGCCACGGCGGCGCGCGGCCATCTTGAGTTCGGCGGTGATATTGAAAACGTAGGGGGGAAGGCGATTGATGCGCGAAAAGCTGCGCGGAGCTTGGCTATCGGTCATGGTTATCTCTGTACGTAAGCGCCCGGATCCGTCCGAGCGACGTTGGCGCAGTGGCTGCGCCTGCAACGATACTAACCCGGCTTCGCAGGAACTGGCAAGGCCGATTCGGACAAGCTACAATACGCGCTGATCGAAAATGAGCGCACCGGTTGGTAACCCGGTAAGTGCCCGGCACCGTCCGGCATGCTCCCGCCCACGCGGACCCACGGCGCTGACCCTTGGCTGTTACACCAGCCGGGGAGGTGTTCTGGTTCGTGCATTTTCCCGCCGCGCCATCCCTCCCCTGCTTTGATTAGGAATAAAAACGGATGGCAACACACGACACCGCAGTAAGCAACATGACCCTGGACCGCGCCGGCATCGAGCAGCAGCTGGCCCTGCCCGTGCGCCACTTCATCGATTGCGCGTTCGACGGCGAAGACTTGTCGCGCCTCGATCTGCAGGGCTGCACGTTTGAACGCTGCACCTTTGCCGACACCAATCTGTTCGCCAGCAAACTGGCGCGCAGCACCTGGCGCCGCTGCCGCGCCGGCAGCGCCGATTTCGAATCCGTCGACGCCGTCGACGCCAGCTTCGAAGGCTGCGACCTGAACAACACAAAATGGCGGCGCGCCAAGCTGGCCTCGGCCACCTACCGCGGCTGCAAGCTGACGGGCGCCTCGTTCGAGGAAGTGGCCCACCTGGGCCTCACCTTCGAAGACAGCCTGCTGGTGGGCGCCGACCTGCGCGGCTTCTCGTTCCGCAAGGCGATACTCAAACAGCTGGACTTTTCCGACGCCTACCTGGCCGGCTGCGACTTCCGCGACGCCGTCTTCGAAGGGGGCAGCCTGCGCAACGCCACCATCAAACTGGCGAAGTTCCAGGGCGCGGACTTGCGCGGCGCCGATATCGACGGGTTCAAATTGAGCGAAGCGTCCTTGCTGAAAGGCGCCGTCATCACGCATGCGCAGGCGGCGAACTTCATGCGCGCGCTCGATCTGGTGGTGATTTAATCTGCAAAGACAAAAAAAAAGCCCGCTACGGAAGCGGGCTGAATCTATTTCCTTGGAGGAGATAGAGGAGACAAGTGCATCTTGCGGCATCGCGGCATATCACGCCACTTTATCTTCATGATGATAGAAATAGCCGCTAGTGATAACGAGCCGCCATCAGGGTTTCAAGCCGTGCGGCGCGCGGCCAGCGGCAGAAATTCTCCCAGCCATACCAGCAGGGCCAGGCCCGGAAACGCCATGCCGGTCAGCAAAGTTGCTTGCCAGCCATAGCTGGCATACACCCAGGCGCCGATGGCCGAGCCGGCTGCGCCGCCGGCGAAGAACAGGGCGAAATACAGGCCGTTCAGGCGGCCGCGCACTTCCGCGCCCAGGCTGAAGATGGCGCGCTGGCCCAGCACCAGATTCGCCGCCACGCCCATGTCGAGCACGATGGAAGCGACCACCAGCAAGCCCAGCGCCACGTGTTTCGACTCGGGCGCCAGCATCGGCAAGGCAAAGGCGACGACGCCCAGCGCCAGCGCGGCGGCCGTGGCCGGCAAGGTGTGGCCCGCATCGGCCAGGCGGCCGGCGATGGGCGAAGCGACAGCGCCCGCCATGCCCACCAGGGCGAAGATGGCGATGCCCGTTTGCGACAGGCCGAACGCGGGGCTGGACAGCACCAGCGGGGTGACGGTCCAGAACAGGCTGAAGGCGCCGAACAGGCCCGCATGATAGGCGGCGCGGCGGCGCAGCACGGGCGTGCCCAGCAGCAAATGCCACAGCGAGGCCATCAAGGCCGGATAGCGCATGCTCGACACGGGCTGGCGCACGGGCAAGGCGCGGCGCAGCACCAGCGCCAGCAAGACCATCAGCACGGCGGCGCCGCCAAACACCACGTGCCAGCTCGCATGGGCCGCCACCAGCGAAGCGACGGGACGGGCCAGCATGATGCCCAGCAACAGGCCGCTGACCACCTTGCCCACCGTCTGCCCCCGCGTCGCTTCCTGCGACAGGTGGGCGGCAAACGGCACGATCACTTGCGCCGCCACGGACCCGAGACCGATGGCCAGCGCGGCGGCCAGGAACACGATGGCGCCCGTGGAGAGGGCCGCCGCCACGAGGGCCGTGGCCGTCACCAGCAAGGCAGTGACGATCAGGCGGCGGTTTTCCAGCAAGTCGCCCAGCGGCACGACAAACAGCAGGCCCAGGGTATAGCCGACTTGCGTCAGGGTGACGATCAGCCCGGCCGCCTTGGCCGACAGGCCCGTGGAGGCGCTGATGGGCCCGACGAGGGTTTGCGCGTAATACAGATTGGCGACGATCAGGCCGGAAGCGATGGCCAGCAGCAGCACCATGGCGGGCGCAATGTCGTGGGGAGCAGAAGGTGAGGCCTTGTTCATGTTGTTTCCTCGGTTCGATAGGGATGTCGCCATTCTAGGCAAAACCGGGGCAAAGATAATTAGGGCATAATCGCCCTACACTTTTCACATAAGATGAACAATACAAGGACAGGCTATCCCATGGACAAGATCAAGGCCATGCAGACCTTCGTGCGCATCGTCGAGGCCAACAGTTTTTCCAAGGCGGCCGAAACCTTGAATTTGCCGCGCGCCGCGCTGACGGCCACCCTGCAAAAGCTGGAAGCCTACCTGGGCACGCAACTGCTGCAGCGCACTACGCGCCGTTTGTCCCTGACGCCGGAAGGGGCCGAGTACTTCCGCCATTGCCTCGATATTTTAAAAGCCGTCGACACGGCGGAACTGGCGTTCCGCGGTCCGGACGCGAAAAAACCCCGTGGCTTGCTGCGCATCAACCTGCCCAACACGGTGGGCCGGCGCCTCGTCATGCCCCATATCGCGCAATTCCACGCCGCCTGGCCGGACGTGCAACTGCAGCTGAGCCTGACTGACCGCCTGGTCGACCTGACGCAGGAAGGCATCGATTGCGCCTTGCGCGTGGGCACCTTGCAAGATTCCGCCTTCATCGGCAAACAGGTCGGCCTGATGCGCTTCGTCACGTGCGCCTCACCCGCCTACCTGGCGCGGCACGGCACGCCGCACACCCTGACCGACCTGGCCGCGCACCGGGGCATCATGCATTACTCGGGCCGCACGGGACGCGCCTTCGACTGGGATTTCCTGCAAGGCAAGGAGGTGGTGCGCGTGCCGATGGCCGGCCCCATCGCCGTCAACGACGCCGACGCCAGCGTCGCTTGCGCGCTGCAAGGACTGGGACTGGCGCAGGCGGCCGTGTACCAGGTGCGCGCGCACCTCGACAGCGGCACCCTGGTGGCCGTGCTGGCGGATCACCCGCCGACGCCCATGCCCATGTCCCTGCTGACGCCGCAAGGCCGGCTGGCCACGCCCAAGCTGCAGGCGTTTGCGGGCTGGATCACGGCCCTGCTGGCCGCCCAGCCTGACGTACAACTGCCCGCGCACAAAATCTGAGGCAAAAAAAAAGCCCGCTGCGGGAGCGGGCTGAATCTATTTTCTTGGAGGAGAATAGAGGAGACGAGTGCATTATGCTGCGTCGCGGCATATCAATCCAATTGATTGTTGGAATGATAGAAATACGCCAGACAGATAACTGATGGCGCAAAAAAAAGCCGGCTCCGCAAGGAACCGGCTTCTTACGCAACCACAAGCCTTATTTCGCTGCCGTCACCGGCGTCGCCTTGCTGTCCGCGCCATATGGCAAGACCTTGGACGCCATGCGGCTATCGGCCTTGATCAGCGCAACTTCGTCGGCCAGGATGCGCGCTGCTTCGTTCAACAGCACGTCCTTCGCGCTCTTCGCGGCCGTTTCAGCGTCCAGTTCGGCGCTCAGCGCCCGTTCGTCACCCTGCAAGCCGTCGTCCGTGCGCAAGGCGCCCTTCACGGCGGCGATCTGCTTGGCCGTCTTGTTGGCCGCTTTCGCGCCCTTCAGCACGTCCTTCGGATCGGGAATGACCACCAGGTCGTCGGCAGGGTTCGAAATCTGCGCGATCAGGCGTTTTTCACGGGCCTTGGCGCGCGCTTCCTGGGCATCGCGCTCCTTGCGGCGCACGGTTTCATTGAGCGAAATCTGATTTTCCTTGCGCTGCTTGACGACGAGAGCTATGTCATCGAGCAAGTACTGGAAATCCTTGTCCTTGGCCACGCGCGCATCATGTTTCTTGTCCAGCAGCGGCACGATCTCCTTCAGGTCGCCCGTCGGTATGTAGGACGCCGGCTTGATCGCGACCCATGGCAGGGCATTGTCATAGCTCGACTCGCCGAAGTTTTCCGCGTCCGACATGGCTGGCAGCTTGATGTCTGGCGTGACGCCGCGCAACTGCGTGGTGCCGCCATTGATGCGGAAGAACTGGGCGATGGTCATTTTCAGCTCGCCGAAACGGGCTTTCTCGCTGCCGCCGAAACGGTCAAGGTTGAACAAGGTCTGCACCGTGCCCTTGCCGAAGCTGCCTTCGCCGATGATGACGCCACGGCCATAGTCCTGCACGGCGGCGGCGAAAATCTCGGAAGCGGAAGCCGAGCCGCGGTTGATCAGCACGCCCATCGGGCCATCCCAGGCCAGGCCGGCATTCGTATCGCTTTCCACTTCGACCTTGCCTTCGGCATTGCGCTGCATCACGACAGGGCCCTTGTCGATGAACAGGCCCGTCAGTTCGACGGCTTCGTTCAGCGAACCGCCGCCGTTGTTGCGCAAGTCGATCAGGACGTTGTCGACCTTGTCTTTCTTCAACTCGGCCAGCAAGCGGCTGACGTCGCGTGTGGCGCTTTTGAAGTCCTTGTCGCCGCGGCGGCGCGCTTCGAAGTCCTGGTAGAACGTCGGCAGGGAAATGACGCCGATGCGGCGCTTGACGCCGTTGTCGCGCACTTCGATGATCGATTTCTTCGCCGCCTGCTCTTCCATGCTGATTTTCTTGCGCACCAGCGGCAAGACCACGTGCTTGGCGTCCGGGCCGGCGTCGGCCGGCAGGATGTCGAGGCGCACCACGGAATCCTTGGCGCCGCGGATCAGCTGCACCACGTCGTCGATGCGCATGCCCAGCACTTCGGTGATGGGGCCGCTTTCGCCCTGCCCCACGCCGACGATGCGGTCGCCCACTTTCAGCTTGCCCGACAGGCCGGCCGGGCTGCCCGGCACGACTTCGCGCACCACCGTGTATTCGTCGCGCGTCTGCAGCACGGCGCCGATGCCTTCGAGCGACAGCCGCATGGCGATGTCGAAGTTGTCCGACGCGCGCGGGCCCAGGTAATTGGTATGCGGCTCGATCGACATGGCGTACGAATTCATGAAAATCTGGAACACGTCTTCGCTGTTGAGCTTGCGCGAACGGGTCGTGTAGCTTTCATAGCGCTTGTCCAGGGTCTCGCGGATGGCCTTGTCTTCCTTGCCCGCCAGTTTCAGGCGCAGCCAGTCGTTCTTGACACGCTTGCGCCACAGGTCGCGCACTTCCTCGTCATTCTTCGGCCAAGCAGCCTTTTCGCGGTCGAGCTGGTAACTCTCGTCGGCCGTGAAGTCGAACTTGGTTTTCAGCAATTCACGCGCATACGCCATGCGCTCGTCGAAACGCTGCTGGTACAGGTTGTAGATGGCAAACGGCGCCGTCAAGTCTTCATTGATGATGGCGTCATCGAGCTTGGTGCGCAGCGGCGCGAAACGGTCGACGTCGGCTTGCACGAAAAACAGTTTTTCCGCGTCCAGGGACTTGAAGTAGCGATCGAAGATTTTCTCCGACATGGCGTCGTCGAGCGGCATGGCCTTGTAATGGACGCGTGTCAATACGCGCGATGCCCACAAGGCGGCCTGCGTTTGCTGGGCCAGCGGCTTCATGGGTAGCGGAGGAGCGGCGCTCTTGTCCGTCTGGGCTGCGCCAGCGTGGGCTGACAGGGCAAGCACCAGGGTGACCAGCATCATTTGCTTCTTCATCGGCTTCTCCGAAAATTAGTTGAATCAATTCCAGGCGGCGCAGATAGGCATGCGCCAGCCAGCAAGACAGTAAGGGGAATACACGACTGGTCTGCATATTATTCTACAGGATACGGCCTGGCAGTCTCCCATGGAATATCAGTTTCTTCCTGGAAGCTTAAACGCGGATTAAAGGCAGCGTGTCATTCATTACAAAGTGAAACATTCGTGACAAAAATCACATCATCCGCCAGTGACGAACAGAAACATTCATTATTGAAATCAAAAAAGTCAATAGTCAGTCTTTGCAATCCTTGATGCAGGTGATGTTTTTACGCAAAAGAAATGATTCCTGCGGGAAACACTTAGTAACAAAACACAAGCAACATGCTATCATCGCGCCCTGAAATTCAGCTTGCCTGTGCGCGGCCCGACAGCCTGCGCGCCTCCGTTTCAAGCGCATTCCCCACCAGATCCCCTCCCCGCGTGTCATGTCATGACCAGGAATGGCCGAGCTGATTACCCTTTGCCAGACTCACACTATGCCTACAATTTCCTTCTCCCCCCGCCACTGGAGTGTCGGCGGCAAGATTACCGTCTTCACGTTTGCGCTGGTCAGCCTGATCCTCGCCAGCCTGACGGCCTTGACCAGCATCCGCACCTCCAATGCCCTGGAACAGCGCGCCGAAGCGGCCGTCACCAGCGAACTCAATAGCGTCATGACGACCACGGAAGTATTTCATACCGCCATGGTCAACGAGGCGGCCAGCTTTGCCCGCCTGTTCGCGGCCGAATTTCCCGGCCCGTTCTCGATCGATACGGGCGCCATGGTGGCCGTGGCCGGCAAGGCCACGCCGGCCCTGGCCAACGGCAACAGGGTGCTCAACCTCGACACGTCCCTGGTCGACCGCTACACGGCCCAGACGGGCGTGATCGCCACCATCTTCGCCGCCAACGGCGATGAATTCGTGCGCATCAGCACTTCGCTGAAAAAACAGGATGGCGAACGGGCCGTCGGCACCCAGCTCGACCATAACCATCCCAGCTATGCGCCGCTGCGCGCCGGCCAGCGCTTCGTTGGCATGGCAACCCTGTTTGGCAAGCAATACATCACGCAATACGACCCCGTGCGCGATGCGGGCGGCAAGGTGGTGGGCGTGCTGTTCATCGGCCTCGATATCAGCAAGAATCTGGCCATGCTGAAAGAGAAGATTCGCCAGGTCAAGATCGGCCAGACGGGTTACATCTATATCGTCGACACGGCGCCCGGCGCCAATTACGGCCACCTGGTGCTGCACCCGAACAGCGAAGGCAAGAGCGCGCTCGAGTTCAAGGCCAGCGACGGCCGATTGTTCATCCAGGAAATGCTGGCGCAAAAGGATGGCGCCATGCGCTACACGTGGACGGCGCCGGGCGAAACGAGTGCCAGCGCGCGCGAAAAGCAGCTGTTTTACCGTCAATTCAAGGATTGGCAGTGGATCATCGCGGGCGGCACGTTCACGGATGAAATCACCCTGGAAGCGCGCCAGATGCGCAACCAGCTGGCCATTTCCGGCTTCATCGCCCTGCTTGTCTTCGCCCTGCTGCTGTACTGGCTGGTGCGCACCCTCGTGTCGCGCCCGCTGGCCGCCGCCGAAACGGCCGCCGCGCAAATCGCCGCCGGCGACCTGACGGTGCACCTCGATACCAGCAGCCTGGACGAAATCGGCCGCCTGCTGCTCGCCATGAACCGCATCAGCGACAACCTGTCGCAAGTGGTCAGCAATGTACGCGGCAGCGCCGGGCAGATCGCCACGGCGTCCGGTGAAATCGCCAGCGGCAACCTGGATTTGTCGAGCCGCACGGAGCAGCAAGCCAGCTCGCTGGAAGAAACGGCCGCCTCGATGGAAGAACTGAGCTCCACCGTGCGCCAGAACGTTGATCACGCGCAACAGGCAAGCCGGCTGGCGCATGACTCGTCCAGCCTGGCAGCGGCAGGCGGCGCGGCCGTGGCGCAGGTGGCCAGCACCATGGACGCCATCCGCAGCTCGTCGGGCAAGATCGCCGACATCATCGGCGTCATCGACGGCATCGCCTTCCAGACGAATATCCTGGCCTTGAACGCGGCTGTGGAAGCGGCACGCGCCGGTGAACAGGGACGCGGCTTTGCCGTCGTCGCCACGGAAGTGCGCACCCTGGCGCAGCGCTCGACGGCAGCGGCGAAAGATATCAAGGATTTGATCCAGGCGTCCGCCAGCACGGTGGACCTGGGCCATGCGCAAGTGAGCCAGGCCAGCGCCACCATGGACACGGTGGTGGCCAGCGTGCAGCAAGTGAGCACCATCATGGCCGAAATCGCGCAGGCGAGCGAAGAGCAGCGCAGCGGCATCGAGCAAGTCAACCAGGCCATCGCCCAGATGGACCAGGTGACCCAGCAGAACGCGGCCCTGGTGGAAGAAGCGGCCGCGGCGGCCGACGCCTTGCAGGAGCAGGCGCAGGAACTGAACCAGGTGGTGGGCGTGTTCAAGCTGTAAGGACTAGCCCGGTGCTAAGATGGGGATGAATCCACCTTGCCAGGAGGCACCATGCACGACGACTACGTTTTAATTGCCCGGCTGATGATCCCCACGGATGCGCACGTCATCCGCGGCTGCCTGGCCGCCGCCGGCATCGACGTGCTGCTGACGGATGACCAGCACATGCAGGCCGACATGCTGCTGGCGGCCGCCATCGGCGGCGCCCGCGTGATGGTGCGCGAACACGACGTGGCGCGCGCGAATGACATCCTCGCCGCCTTCGAGCGGGGCGACCTGGCGCTGGCGGACGATGCCGATGTGGGCGCGCCCGTCGCCGAATAAGAACACCTGTCAAAACCTACTGCGCGTCGTAATTTGCGGCCTGCGATGCTCACTGTACCTTCGTACAGTTGCGCTTCTCAACCACAACGTCCTTCCGCTCGCTACGGTTTTGCTAGGCGTTGTAAATCAGGCATAGAAACAGCGTCCGCACGCCTGGCGGTAACTCTCG
This sequence comes from Janthinobacterium sp. SUN033, assembly GCF_030397595.1. Taxonomy (NCBI): domain Bacteria; kingdom Pseudomonadati; phylum Pseudomonadota; class Betaproteobacteria; order Burkholderiales; family Oxalobacteraceae; genus Janthinobacterium; species Janthinobacterium sp. SUN033. The sequence continues at coordinate 466,748 of NZ_JAPQNV010000001.1, read as the reverse complement.
TTGCCGCCAATACTGATCTGCTCGCCTTCCTTGATGCGGCGGCCCTGCTCATCCACGCGGATGTTCATCGTGGCCTTCTTGCCGCAAGTGCAGATATTCTTCAATTCCTCGATATCGTCGGCCAGCGCCAGCAGATAGGCCGAGCCGGGGAACGGTTCGCCCTTGAAATCCGTGCGCAAGCCGTAGCAGATGACGGGCACGCCCTTCACTTGCGCCAGCTGGTGCAATTGTTGCACTTGTGCCGTGCTGAGAAATTGCGCTTCGTCAACCAGCAGGCAAGCGACCTGGGAAATTGCGTCGAGGAAATTCGTGTCGGCATGGAAAATATCGACCTGGCGCTGCGGGCCCAGGCGCGAAGTGACCCTCCCCACGCCGTAGCGGCTGTCGATGGCGGCCGTGTACAGGCGCACCTGCTGGCCCTGCTCTTCATAGTTGTGCGCGACCTGTAACAAGGCCGTCGACTTGCCCGCGTTCATCGCGGAATACCGGAAATAAAGTTTTGCCACTGCCGCCTGCCCTGTTTGTCTGGTTTTCAGGATACTGTTTAGTTCCTTTTCGAGGCGTGATTATAAATCGCAATGGCGGGCTTGCGGCAGCTTAATAGTCGTGCCGCTGGCGCGGCAAGCGGGCTAAAAACGGCGCATACTCGAAGCGCGCACGCCACAAGCGATATGCGAAAGCCGCATATGCAAGCATGCAAACATTCGTTCGCCGCACCCGTGCACCCGCCTACACTGCGCGGCACGGAAGGCGGCTCGGGACACAATCCGGAGCGGCTATTTCTCTGACAGGAGCCACCATGAATGATCGAATGCCATCCCCATCCCAGCCGCCAGCGCTATACAAGCTGATCGGCAACACCCCACTGGTCGAAGTGACCAGGCTCGACACGGGCCTGTGCCAGCTGTTCCTGAAACTGGAATCGCAAAATCCCGGCGGTTCCATCAAGGACCGCATCGGCCTGTCCATCATCGAAGCGGCCGAAGCCGACGGCCGTTTGCAGCCGGGCGGCACCATCGTCGAGGCGACGGCCGGCAACACCGGCATCGGCCTGGCGCTGGTGGGCCGCATCAAGGGCTACCGCGTGATCCTTGTCGTGCCCGACAAGATGTCGACGGAAAAAGTGCTGCACCTGAAAGCCCTGGGCGCCGAAGTGCACACCACGCGCTCGGACGTGGGCAAGGGCCATCCCGAGTACTACCAGGATTACGCGGCGCGCCTGGCGCGCGAACTGCCGGGCGCCTTCTTTGCCGACCAGTTCAACAATCCCGCCAATCCGCTGGCCCACGAAACGACGACGGCGCCCGAAATCTGGGAGCAAAGCGGCCATGACGTGGATGCCATCGTCGTCGGCGTCGGTTCGTCCGGCACCCTGACGGGCCTGACGCGCTACTTCCGCAAGGCGCAGCCGAAGCTGGAATTCGTGCTGGCCGACCCGCAAGGCTCCATCCTCACCGAATACATCGACACGGGCAAGGTATCGGACACGAGCGGCTCGTGGGCCGTCGAAGGCATCGGCGAAGACTTCATTCCCTCGATTGCCGACATGGACAGCGTCACCAAGGCCTACACCATCAGCGACCAGGAAAGCTTTGATTCCGCGCGCGCCCTGCTGCTGGCCGAAGGCATTTTAGGGGGCTCGTCAACGGGCACCCTGCTGGCCGCCGCGCTCAAGTACTGCCGCGAACAGACCACGCCCAAACGCGTCGTCACCTTTGTGTGCGACACGGGGACGCGCTACCTGTCGAAGGTCTACAACGACGGCTGGATGCGCGACCAGGGCCTGCTGCAGCGGGCCTTGTCCGGCGACTTGCGCGACCTGATCGGACGCCGCTACGACGAGGGCGACGTCGTCAGCGTGGCGCCGGGCGACACCCTGCTCACGGCCTTCAACCGCATGCGCGCCAGCGATCTGGCGCAGCTGCCCGTCATCGACGGCGGCCAATTGGTCGGCATCCTTGACGAATCGGACTTGCTGCTGCACGTTTCCGGCGACGCCGCGCATTTCGCCTCGCTGGTGGGCGCCACCATGACGACGCAGATCGAAACCCTGGCGCCGTCCAGCGGCTTGCCCGCCCTGCGCGCCACCCTGGACCGGGGCTTGACGGCCGTCGTCGCCGACGACAGCGCCTTCTATGGCCTGATCACCCGCTTCGACCTTCTCAACCACTTACGCAGGACACTATCTTGAGCCAACAAACGCCCCGCAAGAGCCGCCTCGCCACCCGCGTCATCCACGCCGGCCAGTCGCCCGACCCGTCGACGGGCGCCATCATGCCGCCCATTTACGCCACCTCCACCTTCGTGCAGGACAGCCCCGGCGTACATAAAGGCCTGGACTACGGCCGCTCGCACAATCCCACGCGCTGGGCGCTGGAGCGCTGCGTGGCCGACCTGGAAGGCGGCAGCGCAGCCTTCGCCTTCGCCTCGGGCCTGGCCGCCATCTCGTCAGTGCTGGAATTGCTGGACGCGGGCAGCCATATCGTCGCCGGCGACGACATGTACGGCGGCACCTACCGTTTATTCGAGCGCGTGCGCCGCCGCTCGGCCGGTCATGAATTCACGTATGTCGACCTGACGAATCCGGAAAACCTGCTGGCCGCGTTGCGCCCGGAAACGAAGATGGTTTGGGTGGAAACGCCCACCAACCCGATGCTGAAACTGGCGGATTTGCGCGCCATTGCCGACATCTGCCGCGAACGGGGCATCATCGCCGTGGCGGATAACACCTTCGCCAGCCCGCTGGTGCAGCGCCCCCTGGAACACGGCTTCGATATCGTCGTGCATTCGACCACCAAGTATTTGAACGGCCACTCGGACATCATCGGCGGCATCGCCATCGTCGGCGCGGAAGAACGGCAGGCGGAATGGCGCGAGCAGCTGGGCTTTTTGCAAAACTCCGTGGGCGCGATTGCCGGGCCGTTCGACAGCTTTTTGGCGCTGCGCGGCGTGAAGACCCTGGCCATCCGCATGCAGCGCCATTGCGAAAGCGCCCTGGCCCTGGCGCAGTGGCTGGAACAGCAAAAGGAAGTGCGCAAGGTGTTTTATCCGGGCCTGGCATCGCACCCGCAGCATGCGCTGGCGCGGCGCCAGATGGATGGCTTCGGCGGCATCATCTCGATCGACCTCGATACGGATTTGGCAGGCGCGCGGCGCTTCCTCGAACGCTGCGAGGTGTTCGCCCTGGCCGAAAGCCTGGGCGGCGTGGAAAGCCTGATCGAGCACCCTGCCCTGATGACGCATGCCAGCATCCCGGCCGGGCAGCGGGCCAGGCTGGGCATCGGCGACGGCTTGATCCGCCTGTCGGTGGGGATCGAGGATATCGAGGATTTGCGCCATGACCTGCGCACGGCGCTCGACGCGATTTGATACGCCCGGCGGCTATTTTCCGGGGTGGTACCTGCGCTCCAGGTGCTTCGCCACGTCCTCGGGATAAAACAGCACGTCCTTGAATTCGCCGCGCGCATACATGGCCGCCTGGTCCCGGAAGTGCGGCGACTTCGGGTCGCCGCTCTGGCCACCGGCGAGGATGCTTTTCGCCTTGATGCGGGGACCGAATTCCACGGCCGCCACAAAGCTGTTGCCGCGCTCGCCATAGATGCGTCGCGTGGTGCTCTTGCTGCTCTGTCCATACGCGGCCAGCGCACCCCAGTTGCCCGACGCGTAAGGCACGGGCAGGCTGGCTTGCGCATCGTCAAACGGCTGCACCACATCCCCCGTCAGGCGCTGGAAGCGGTTGATCTCGCCCCACGGCGTTTGCCAGTTGCCGAAATCGCGCTGCAGTTTATCGGCCGCCGTCGCCAGTGCAGCCAGGCGCTGCGCCGCCGTGACCTTGTCCGTCGCCAGAAAATCGACAACGGGCACGCCCTGCTCGCGCGCCTGTTTTCCTGCCAGCTCGGCCAGCTCCTGGCCCCAGAACACGGCCAGCGAGGTGGCGGTGGAGTCCAGCGCATAGCGCCAGTCCCAAGCCCGCAGCAAGGCCACCTTGTCGGCCAGCGCCAGCTTGTACGCGTCGCCCGCCGGCAGCGCATCGTATGCCGCGAACAGGGGCGGCAACAGCGCTTCGAAGGCCGTCAGTTCGCTGTCGTACGAGGCGGCGATCAGCTTGTCGAGCGTGAAATCCTTCTGGTTCTGGAAAACCTTGACGGCATGCAGGCCGCGCGCGTTTTCGCCGTACACGGACATGTAGGCGGGATAGTCGCTCTGGCGCGGACTGTTGGCGCCGGCCGCCGAATACGGCCAGTTGTTCGTGTTCTGTATCCAGCCATTCTTCGGATTGAACAGGGTGATGGTTTGCGCCACCGTGTGCAGCCCTTTCCATTCCGTGGCCGGGTCGCTGCCGTCGACAGGCTGCTTCCAGTTGAAGCGCGGGTCGCGCACGGGGATGAAATTGCCGTGAAAGTAGGCGATATTGCCATCCGCATCCGCATACACCGTGTTGTTCGACGAATTCGTGCGCAATTCCATCGTTTGATAAAACGCAGCATAATCGCGCGCCTTGGTGCGCGCGTACGACTGCATCAAAGCCTTCAACGGTTCATGCATCAGGCGCACGGCCACCCATTTACCATCCTGCGCGCGCACGATGGGGCCGTGGTGGCTGTAGTGGACGGTGATGGTTTTCGACCCCATGCCGCCATCGGCCAGTTTGTAGGGCAAGGTGATGGGCACGGTTTTCAAGGGGCGCAAGCCGCCGTCATAGCGGTAGAACCAGGCGCCGTCCTTGTCGACGATGCTTTCCAGGTATTCGTCGATGACGTCGCCGCCGCCCGAGGTATGCATCCAGCCCAGGCGGTCGTTAAAACCCTGGTAGACGAAGAACTGGCCCCAGGTGACGGCGCCATACGCGTTCAAGCCTTCGCCGCTGGTGACCTGCACTTCGGGACGGAAGTAGAACGAGGTGTGCGGGTTGATCATCAAGAGCGCATGGCCATTTTTGGTGATGGCGGGCGCGATGGCGAAACCGTTCGAGCCGCTGGGCTCGGGATCCAACCCGGTCTCGATGCTGGCCAGCGCCACGGCGGCAGGACTGGCCTGCTGGCCGTAAAACGCTTCGAGCTGCGCCAGGTTGATCGATTCGATATCGCCGCCGATGCTGCCCTCGCTGAAACTCAAGGCCATCCACGGCTCGAAATGCGTAATCAGCCGCGGTTTGACCTGCGGATGCGTGGCCAGGTAAAAGTTCAGGCCATCGGCAAAGGCGTCCATCAACTTGCGCAGCCAGGCCGGGCTGGCGCGGTACTGCGCCTGCAGCTCAAGCGGGTCGATGAAGAGCTTCATGCGCAGGTCGCGGTACAGCTCCCGTTCGCCCTCCACTTCCGCCAGGCGCCCCATGGCGTTGATGTAATTGAGTTCCACGCGGGGGAAATCGTCTTCGGCCTGCGCATACATCAGGCCAAACACGGCATCCGCATCCGTCTTGCCCGTCACATGGGGAATGCCCCACGTATCGCGTGCGATGCTGACATTGGCCGCCTGCGCCTGCCAGCGGGCCATGTCCTTGACAGAAACAGCGGGTGCGGCCAGCACGGGAATACTGGCGACAGCAACTGAGGCAAACAGGGCACTGCGATGTAACATGCCAAAACTCCAGATCAGGATGCGTCAATCAGGGCCGCGATGCGCTGGTTCAACTCCACATTTTCCGCCTGCAGCTGCGCCACCTTCTGTTTCAGGCTGGCGATCTCGCCGCGCAGGCGTTCCGCTTCGGACGGCGCCTGGGCCACGTTATCCGCCCACGGCTCGTTGCCCGTCTCCGGCGTATCCTGCGATACATGCACCTTCGGCTCGCGCGGCGTGCGCGTGGCAGCGCGCTGTTCGCGGATTTCCTTGGCCGCCTGGCGCAGCAGTTTTTTGCCGCCGGCGACGGCCGCCACCTGTTCTTCCGGCGGCAGGGATGCCACGGTGGCCGCCGCATTGATCGAGATCGTGCCCGAACGGACGGCTTCCACCAGTTCCGGCGACGCCGCCTTCTGGATCTTCTCGATCTGGCTGATCTGGTTGCTGCTCAATCTCGCTGCCTTGGCCACCTCTTCGCGCGTGCTCATGGGTGCCTTCGGCGCGTTTTCGCCTTCCGGCGCATCCTGGGCGCTGACGGGCGCCGGGCTGCGCGCGGCGACGATTTCCTTCTTGCGCAGGGCCAGCACGCCGCGCTGGAAGTCCGACACGCTGCGGCGCGCCAGGTGATTGTCGATCATCCACAGCATGACATCGTCGAGCGAGGTAAAGCTGGTGTTCTGGATGGTCTTGAATTCGATGCCATGCTGGCGGCAGATGGCGTAGCGGTTATGCCCGTCGATCAGCACGTCGTTCCACAGCACCAGCGCATCGCGGCAGCCTTCGGCCAGCAGGCTGCGCTCGAGCGCCGCGTACTCGCTGGCGGTGAGCGGGTCGATATACGACTGCAGCACCTGATTGATAGTGATATTCATGGTTGTCCTCAATATTGCGGCGCGATGGTCCGCGCCGGCACGAATGCTACACCATCCACCGCCCCTGGCCGGGTAAAATCACGGCGGCACAGCTCATACAAAAACACGGACCATGAAAAGAAAGTACGCCACCGCGCTCATTTTTGCCGTCGCCGCCATCGGCTTCACCTGGGTCAGCCCCTATATCGCCATGTACCGCATCAGCATCGCGGCGAAATCCGTGCGCCTGGAAAACCTGGCGCAGCAGGCCGACCTGCCCGCCGTGCGCGCCAGCGTGGCGCGCCAGCTGCGGGCGGCCGGCGAAACGGCCAATGAGGACGATTTCAAGGAAATGCTCGACACCATCGTCTCGCCGCCCGGCATCACGGTATTGATCCTGCATGGCAAGCACGGGGCGGACGGCAAGCGCCATGACTTCGGCATGGCGTACCGCTCGTGGAACGAAGTGGTGCTGCGGCGCAGCGGCGCCGGGCCCGCCGCCAGCCAGTTTTTGCTGCGCCGCCATGGCATCTGGGACTGGAAACTGACGGACATCACCTTGCCGCCGGAATTACTTTAAAGAAACTTGATCTAAAACAACACTTACTTAAACCTCTATATTGATTTTGGGAAATATTATGTAGAATGCCAACACTTCAGGCGCACCGGGTCGCCAGGCATCCGAGAGATCGCACGATGAAAAGAATGATGCTTCTCGCTGTAGTGGCACTGGTCGCGCTGGCCGGGGTCTTCTATGGCAGCCCGTATTTCACCATGAACAAGATTCGCACGGCAACGATGGACGAGGATACCCAGGCCCTCGCTGCGCATATCGACCTGCCCCAGTTGCGCGGCAGCCTCGGGCAACAACTGCACACCCTGTTTTCGGCGCCCGAAGTGGCCGACGACATCAGTCCCGACGTCATCGACCCCTTGCTCGATACCATGTTGATGCCCGAAGGCATCGTCGCCTTGATGAAGCTCAATGACCGCTACGAAAAACCGCTCGCCAAGGTCAGCGACATCAGCGGCCGCAAGCGCAATACCAAGCCAGACTACAAACTGCGCTACACCTCCTGGGACAGCGTCGTGGTGCAGCGCGCCCACAGCAAAAGCCATATCGGCGAACTGACGCTGGCGCGCGACGGCCTGTGGCACTGGAAGCTGGTGTCGGTGGCCCTGCCGAAGAACTTGCTGGCCGACGCCTGAGGCGCCGGCGCAGCCCTGCTCCCGGGGCGATCAGCGCCGGTCCGTCACCCTGCCCGTCGTATCGGCAAACCAGCGGCTATGCGACACCACTTGCAGCGCTCCGGCAGCCACTTGCCCCGCCAGCCATGCCAGCAATTCATCGATGACCGCATACGAAGTCTGGTAATCGGACGTTGGCGTCCTGACGATATCGTGGCCGTTGACAAACACAAAGCTGTCGTCGCCCATCGCCGTCTGGATCGCCGCCTGGACTTGCGCAAAGCTGGCGTCGTTTGTCAGGTTGACCGTGGAGGTGTTGAGGATGTAGGCATCCTTGTCGTTGCCAGTGAAAAACATCTGGTCGAAGCCGCGCTCGGCCGTATAGCCGGCGCCGCGCGCCGACAGGAAACCGGCGGCGCGCATAGCGTTGATGGCCGTATTCGTCCACAGCGATTCGACCCACGCATGGTGCGATGGCCCGTCGCCGCCGATACCGGCGGCGCGCATCTTGTCCCTCCCCACCTGCAGCGCGGTGACGTACTGGGCCGAACCCTGAACCGCCACATTGTCGTGCACGCTCTGGTGCAGGGTAAAGTCGAACAGGCGCGACGGATCGTCGAAGCGCACCTTCATGCGCTCGGCCGACATGTAATCGGGCTGCCCCAGCAGGGAAGTGACGATGGCAAACGAGGCCGGCAAATCATAGTATTTCAGCCGCTCCATCAGATACGTATCCCAGGAGGCATAACCATCGTCAAAAGACAAGATGACGGTGGGCAATTTACGCTTCGGCAACGCCGCAAGCATGCCCAGCCAGATGGTTTCCGGCTGCGTCGTGGCGGCGGTCAGCTGCACGGTAAATTTCCCGCGCGACAGGTTTTGTGCCGTGGGCGTGCCCTCGCTATCGAGCGGCGTGGCCAGCTTGGGCACCCACCACTCATTGTTGACGAACATCAAGGTGTCGGCGGCGGCGGAACCGCCGTAATGCAAGGCATTCAGGAAGCCGGACCAGAAACTGCTGTAATCGCTGTTGCCCAGGTAAATCATGCCCCCCGTCTGCATGATGGCGGCATTCGTCGAGCGCAGCGCGAAGGAAAAGCGTTGCAAATCCCAGTTGAACGGAATGCGCGGCTGGCCCTTGCCGGCAGCGCCTGTCGTGCCCACTTTCACGACGGTACCGGCAGGCAAGCCGGCCGGCAGGTCGATGCGCAAGGAAGGGTAGCCATCCTTGAACGACACGGCGGCATCGAGCGACACCATGCAGCCCGACGTCACATCGCTGTCCCAGAAGGACAGATCGTGCGTGGGCATGAATTCCAGCGGCGTATTGGTGACTGGCGGCGGGGGCATGGAAAAGCGGGGCGGTGCGTCGGGGTACTGGCTGGACATGGTGCGGCTTTCAAAAGTATTGCGCGCGGCGCCGGCGGAACAAACGCTGCACGGCAGAGAAGGATCAATCAACATTGCCTTGCCAAGCTTTTTCGCCAGGAGTGCTTGTCAACTATATCACTTAATTGCCATTATGCAAATAAATAATGAAGCCCGGTCATGCCTGCCGCGGCGGCCATGGCGCAGCCCGCGCGCCAGGCCGGCACGGCATCGCCCAAGCCCGCGCGGCACTGCTATCATCGAGCTTTGATTTCCATCGGAGGCTCCATGTCAGACCTGGTACAACACGCACTGGCCCACGCGGGCAAACCGGCCACCACGCCCTGGGTGGTCACCCTGATCAGCGGTGAAAAACTCACCGGCCCCATTTCCCCGCTCAGCGACGGCTGCTACGCCATCGGCCTGGGGCAAATCAAGTATTTTTCCAGCGACAAGGTCGCCTGCCTGAATGTGTCGGGCGCGGGCGCGTTCCCCATCTGAAGACCTTGGCAATGGACCACGCGCGGGAGCAGACGCAGGACGGCGCACGCCTGGCGGCGCAGCTGCAGGCGCTGGAAGCGGCGCTGCAAAGCCGGGCCGTGCGCGCCGACAGCGCCAGGCTGGCAGCGCTGCTAGCCGACGAGTTCGTCGAATTCGGCAGCTCGGGCAAGCTCTGGACACGCGCCGCGACCCTGGCGGACTTGCCGGCAGAAGATTTTTGTCCGCGCAGCATCAGCGATTTTCAAGCCCGCCTGCTGGCTGACGATGTGGCCTTGGTTAGCTACCGCTCGCAGCGCCACGCCAGCGGCGCCCTGCCCGCCAGCGCCAGCTTGCGCAGTTCGCTGTGGAAGTGGCGCGATGGCCGCTGGCAAATGATTTTTCACCAGGGCACGCCCATTCCCGGCTGATCCGCACACGGGGATAGCCGCCACCGGCACCGTCCCCTGTCGCGCAGCAACAACACGCCCCTGCCGAAAAAAATCCGCGGCAGCTGTTGTATTTCCAGTGCCCGGGCGCGGGCTGCACGGCAACAGCCCTCCCTCTGTTTGCGTTTCCGCAGGAAACCTCCATCGCCACGCCAGGCCACTTTGCGCTCGCGCAAGCCTGCCGGCACTCCACTATGCACCCGCCCAATATTGACGACAAATACGATTTTATTCGTGTATTCAGTCGAAAAACATCTGAATGAGCGCGCCTGAAAAATGGCATGAATACCAAAACTTTCCGTGCTAGCATGATTTTTCGTCCAGCTGGCCAGCGCCAGCTTGCAGCGCCCCAACAACCTTCACCGACAGGAGCCGTTTCATGATGACACCGCATGCCAGCACACGCGCCAGCACAATACGCCACACCCTGATTGCCCTGGCAATCACTGCCGCCTTCCCCCTGCAGGCGATGGCGCAGGACAGCGTCCCGGCGCCTGTCGCCGACGCCCCTGCCGCGCCGGCGGCGCAGGCCGGTCCTGGCCAGCTGGAAACGGTGATCGTGACGGCGCAGCGGCGCGCGGAAAACATCAAGGACGTGCCCATGTCCATCGCCACTCTGAAGGGCGACAAGCTCGACACCCTGACGGCCGGCGGCGCCGACATCCGCTTCCTCAACAGCCGTTCGCCCAGCGTCTCCGTCGAATCGGATTACGGCCGCACCTTTCCCCGTTTCTACATTCGCGGCCTGGGCAATACCGACTTCGACCTGAACGCCTCGCAACCGGTGGGCCTGGTGATGGACGACGTGGTGCAGGAAAACGCCATGTTGAAGGGTTTTCCCGTGTTTGACGTGGATCAGGTCGAGGTGCTGCGCGGCCCGCAAGGCACCCTATTTGGCCGTAACTCGCCGGCCGGCGTGATCAAGTTCGATTCCGCCAAGCCCGTCTTCAAGACGGAAGGCTACCTGAGCGGCGGTTTCGGCAAGGATGGCATGAAAAACCTGGAAGGCGCGTTCAACGTGCCCGTCAGCGACACGGTGGCCCTGCGCTTTTCCGGCCAGACACAGCGCCGCGACGACCGCGTGCACAACCCGCGCCCCACCGGCACGCGCGACTTCGAAGGCTATGAAGACAGCGCCGCCCGCCTGCAGGTACTGGTCAAGCCCACGCGCGACTTCACGGCCCTGTTCAACGTGCACGCGCGCAACCTCGACGGCACGGCCACTTTGTTCCGCGCCAACATCCTGAAACAGGGCACGAATGACCTGGTCGACAATTTCGATTACAACTCCTACCCGACCGACGGCATCAACCGCCAGCACCTGAAAACCAAGGGCGGCAGCATGCGCCTGAAATGGGACTTGCCCGGCGTCACCCTGCATTCGATCACCGGTTACGAAAAACTCGATTTCTTCAGCCGCGCCGACGTCGACGGCGGCTATGGCGCCGTGTACGCCCCGCCCATGGGTCCCGGCTTCATCCCCTTCGTCGTGGAAACGGCCGACGTGATTCCCAACCACAAGCAGATTTCGCAGGAATTCCGCGCCGAATCGTCTGCCCGCGGCCCGCTGCAATGGATAGGCGGCTTATTCTACTTCAAGGAAGATATCCAGATCGACAGCATCAGCTTTGACAGCCTGGCGCCCGGCAATCCGCAAAACAGCGCCTACGCCACGCAAAACCAGAGCTCGAAGTCGTATGCGGCCTTCGGCTCGCTCAACTACACGGTCTCGGACGCCCTGAAACTGCGCGCCGGCCTGCGCTACACGAGCGACAAGAAGGATTTCTCGGCCAAGCGCGTGGAAGCGACCACGGCCGGCCCATTCAACTTGCACGACACCTCGCACAACGTCAGCTGGGACTTGAGCGGCACGTATGTGCTGACACCGGAAACCAATGCCTACGCGCGCATCGCCACCGGCTACCGCGCGCCGTCGATGCAGGGCCGCCTGAACGGCCTGGCCGACCGCCCTTCGTTTGCCGGCGCCGAGAAAGCGCTGTCCGTCGAGGCGGGCATCAAGCAAGACCTGTTCGACAAGCGCGCGCGCCTGAGCGTGGCCGTGTTCCAGTACCGCGTCAAGGACAAGCAGCTGACGGCCGGCAGCGGCGCCGTCAATATGAACCAGCTGATCAACGCCGACAAGGCCACGGGCCGCGGCGTGGAACTGGATTTCCAGGCGAATCTCAGCGATTCGCTCAGCATGACCCTGGGCGGCAGCTACAACCACACGGAAATCCAGGACAAGAAACTGTTCGTCCTCAGTTGCGGCAATGCGCAAAACAACCCGGCCAGCGGCTGTACCGTCACCGACCCCGTCGGTCCGTTCAAGGGCACGGCCTACATCGACGGCAACCCGCTGCCCCGCGCGCCGGAATGGCAGACCAACTTCACCCTGAAATACAGCATTCCCCTCGCCAATGGCGAGTTCTACGCCTACACGGACTGGGCCTATCGCACCAGCTACAACTTCTTCCTGTATGAAGCGAAGGAATACAAGGCCAAGGAACTGCTGGAAGGCGGCTTGCGCGTCGGCTACAAATGGGACAAATACGAAATCTCCGCGTACGGCCGCAACATCACCAACCAGATCCAGTCGCTGGGCGCCATCGATTTTGACAACCTGACGGGCATCATCAACGAACCGCGCACGTACGGGGTGCAGTTCAAGGCGACGTTCTGACGGCCGGCAGGTAAAACCAAGCTGTCCGGCGCAAACCGGACAGCCTGGCTCAGGCACAAGATGGCATTATGGGCATCACCTGTGCTAGAATCTCGCCGCGCTGCCCGGATGGTGAAACTGGTAGACACTGGAGACTTAAAATCTCCCGCCTGTAAGGGCGTGCCGGTTCGATTCCGGCTCCGGGCACTCAGAACAAAAAACGCATAGTAGTACAAAACCTGCTTTTCTCTATTTTCATAGGGGAAAGCGGGTTTTTTTTCGTCTGCAGAAAAAGCAAAATGCGGCATAGGGCACCGAAATGCTGCTACCATTTGCCAAAATTTACCAATGGATTTACCAAAATGGCAGCTCCGGTCAAGGATGGCAAGATTTGGCGACATCGCCTCATGGTCAAGGGTGTTCGGGTATCCGGCACCTTTGAGACAAAGGCGGCCGCCCTCGCCTGGGAGGCCACCCAACGCGTGCAGCTGGCCGACGGCAAGGCCAAGATTATCGAAGAGACGTGCAAAGATGCTTTTGATCGGTACGAGCGCGAAGTTTCCAGGAATAAAGCCGGCAAGCGCTGGGAGGTCAACCGTCTGGCCGCCATGGGCGCTACATCCCTTGGCACCGTGAAAATCGCTGACGTCGATGAAACCCACGTGGCCGCCTGGCGTGATGAGAGGCTCAGGACCGTATCCGGGGCAACGGTAAATCGGGAAATGAACCTGCTGTCGCACGTGTTCTCGGTGGCGCGCAAGGAATGGAAGTGGCTATCGAAGAGTCCCACGACCGATGTGGCACGGCCGAAGGTCAAGCCACCTAGGGACAGGCTGATAAGCGAGGACGAAATCACAGCCATCTGCTTGGCTCTGGGTTGGGATCAAAAGGCCCCCGGCATGGTACCGACGACGAAACAGCATCGCATCGCCCTAGCCTTCCTGTTCGCTATTGAAACGGCTATGCGCGCGGGAGAAATATGCGGTCTGGGCAAGGCGGATATATCGGGCCGCGTGGCCAGGTTGAAAATGACGAAGAATGGTTTTCCTAGGGATGTGGCGCTTTCGCCGCGCGCGCAAGAGATATGGGCGATGGTGCCCGACGGTTTTGATATCTCCTCCGCCTCCCTCGATGCACTTTTCCGCAAGGCCCGTGAGCGGGCTGGTGTCAAAGGCCTCACATTCCATGATACGAGACACGAAGCCATCACGCGCCTGGCCGGCAAACTTGGTGTGCTGGATCTGGCGCGCATGGTCGGACACCGCGATATACGGCAGTTGCAGACGTATTACAACGCAACTGCCGACGATATCGCGGCGAAGCTATGAAGTGTGCTTTTCCGTCCATGCGATCACCTCGCGCGCTTTGTACAGCGCCTGCGAGCGTCCCTCCACTGGCAGTCGGATAGGTCGAGGGAACGTCGGAAGGCATACTATGTCGCTACGAACCCGGGCCGCTGAGCGCTTGAAGTAGGTAGCCAGGCAGTTGGTATCCCAAAGGTCCACGGAAAGCGGCAAAACGGGCCGTTGCATTTTTTCGATTGCCTCAGCCAGCTTGGCCAGGACGTCGGTTTCGGTGGTGGTCATGATTGCCCTCCTATTTTTTTCAATGTAGTCCCGTGATCGCTCGAATCGATAATTCCCGCCACCTTGACAACGCATGCGCCAACATCAGGCGAACACCAATCTTCACCCCAAAATTCAACAGCCAATTCATGGCTGGCGCACTTGCTTTTGAAGTCAATGTCCAGGCCGTGTTTCTTTGCTAACGGAACCCAGCGCGCGGCACTGATTGGCTTCGGCGCAGGCCTGGGCGCGAAGCAGTCGGAAAAGCGGCTCATGATTTCACCGCCCTGCTAGCCTCGGCCCGCGCGTACGCTGCTTTAAGATCGGCCTCGGCAGCCGTACGCCATTCATCGCCGTGCTCGAGCGCCAGGCGAAGATACCGGTCGAGCACGAAAGCCTGTTCGTCCCCGCAATTGGTGCGGATCTCGGCGCCAGCTGCACGGTAAACGTCCGCGATTGGCCCTGTACGGAAATTCGGCAATCCCAGAACATCGGCGAGGGCTGCCGACATCGTGAACGGGTAGCGAAGGCTATCTTTTACTTCCAGCAAAGCAGCCTTGGCCCAGGCGGTGATGCCGGCCGGGTGCTCCGGGCGGCAGTGCGCGAAGGTATCCATCAAGACGGTTTGCAGCTCGGCAGCCTCAATGGCGTCGGCACGCGCATATTTCGGCGGTGCGATGCGGGCGCCGCGCTGGTGGACCATCATTGCGAAGTTGCCTGCGTCGACAGGATCCCCGCCGTTTGCCTGGTTGCGCAGCATGACCGTCAAATCATCGACGCTGCACTGATCAGGATCATCCCAGCCGCTGCGGCCCTTTGCTCGTGTGAGGGTCAATTTCTCCTTCATCGCCGCAGCGAATCGATCGACAGCGGCGTCATCAGGGTGTTGGTCGGCCGCTGGCGGAATCGGCGCCGCAGCCAGCATGGCCCGATATGCCGGCGCCATCGTGGCCAGCATGCCGGCGACCGCTTCGACCGTCGTGCCCGGCGCCATATCCATCTGCATCAGGACGATCGGCGCCGCCAGGCGCGCCAGCGTAATGTCGGCCGGGCTGGCAGTCGGCCAGGCGGCAACTGCGGCAGCGGCGATAATTTCAGGCGTCGGCTCAAGCGGCGCCACTTTGTAGCCGTCGGGCACGGCCAGCTGGGCGGCGGCCATGTAAAAGGCGTCGGCCTCGGTGTGTTTTGGGGCGTTCACGCCTGGAATATGGAGATCGCGCAGGCGGCAGAATTCTTGGTAGGTGTTCACTATTGGATGTCCTTATTGATAATGTGCGTCAATGCCGATCAGATCGGGGAACGTGCCGCTGTTTTCGATGTGTGCTGCGAGCAGTGCCTCCAGATCCGCATGCTTTCCACGCGTCATCTCGCTGCACTCCCAGGCCTCCGGATCGTCCGGCCGCGCCGCATCGATAGCAATAAAGTCGCATGCATCTTGTTCAGTTTCGGCGGCGACGTATGCCCAGTCATCGATCTGGAAAATTTTGATTTTGGTGTTGTCGGCGTTCATGGCCAATCCTTTACTTTTGGTGGTGCTGTGGCACCTGCTTGAATTCGATCACCCACACCCATGGGTTGCCAGCCCAGGCGCCGGCGCCATTGATCTGGTCCCATAACGCTGCGTACATGCCCCTGGCCGTTGGACCGCAGCAGCCGATCTCGTCGCAAGACATACGAACGTGATCGCACGGCTCAGCCTTGGCGCCCTCGGCCAATGCGTCTACCTCGCTGCAGTCGTTCAGCCGCTCGACTCGCACCGACACGATCGCCAGCAGGGTCCGGCTCGCCGCGCGAGTCATAAAGATGGCCGGGCGTTTGTACCAGCCTGGCTGCGCGCCGCCGCGCTCAGCTGCCGCCGGTACGTCCGGTGAATCGGCGTCGTACTGGTATGTGCGATCGCATTCGGCCGTCATATCGATGAAGTGCCTTTCGTCCCGGCCCTTCTTCTTGCTGTAGCGAGTTACCCAGCGGCCGTAGGCGAAGAAAGTTTCGCGCACCCAGATTTGATCGCGGTGCGCGCCGTGCGGGCATGCGTCGCCAGCCATGCCGTGGGCGCCAGGCGCGCGCGTATCCGCTACGCTCACCATCGACTGGAGAGCATTGCAAGGCCACTGGTAATCGCCCGGGCGATGCGGTACTGGTTCTGGCTGCGGCTTCATGATCCGGCGCGTCTGCGTCTTGCTGCCGTCGAGCAACGCGCGCACCATCGGCGCATTGAACAAAATAGGAAGCTCCTTCATCGTCCGCCTCCAGCCAAAATCTCACGTACGCCTTCCATCGCCTTTTCGAACTTTGCCGACGTACACGGCATGCCCTCGTCATGGTCGACAACCTCCTCGTCGTCGTTCAATTGTTGTAGATCCAGAAGCAATGCCCGGGCGACGCGTAGCTTGTCTTCCAGGCCTTTCGCGTAGGTACTCATGCCAGCCGCCGTCCATCCGCCAGCGAGAGTTTCCTGCGGTAAGCCCAGGCAGGCGTTCCAGCAGGTAGTAAGGCGCTGCGCATTGGCCTCTTGCATCCCGGGTGCATTGCCGAAGTCCAAGACGACCGCTACGGCAGCGCGTCCGCCAATGCCTCGAATCACAATTTCTGGAGGCCCGTCCTCTTGGAAGGTTTCGGCCATGAAAAGTAGCCCAGGTGTGTGTGTACTCATGCCATCACCCGCACGCGCAGTTCTTCTGCCTCGGCCGCTTCCGGGGCCGGCTCTTTCACCAGCAATGGCCGCATGCTGCCAGTGCGCAGGTTGACGAAGGCGCCGTGCCAGGTCAAGCGGCCGTGCCGGAAGAATTCCCAGAGGATCGAGAGCGCCGGCGTGACCACTGCCTGGTTGATGAATAGTTCCTGGCGCTCGAGCGCCTGCGCCAAGCCGCAGCTGGGCGTGTCGTCCTCGATGGCCTGAATGTCGACCAACTCGGGCAACACGTGGTACGGGTCTGGCAGGCGGGCACTACCGACTGGAGCCTTATGGGCCGGGCTGCCGTCGGCATTGGACAGCTCACCGAACAGCACTTGGCCGTCGGCGGCACGATTGCCCATGTCCATCAGGTAGTACGGCTTGTTCGGATGGCGCAGCGCGCGGCCGTTGGCGATTTCGTAGCGCGACTTGGCACTGTCGACGCAGGCTATCAGCATGTCCGGCGCACCCTTGCCGGCTTCGTATAGGCCAAAATGCGCCTCCCAGTTCAGGCCGAAAAAAGCGTTGATGCGGCTGACCAGTACGATCGCCTTGCTCGATCCGACGTCGAACTGGCCAAACATTTGGCGGCCCATGTTGGCCTCGCTGACCGTGTCCGGGTCGAACGCGATCACGTTCAGGCCGGGATGGCCCAGTGCCGTCAGCGCGTGGTTCAGGCGCGCCAGGCCGGTCAGCATTTGCGAGCCGTTGCCGCCGCAGCCCACCAGGTGAATCATCACCTGGTGCTGCAGGAAATGGGCGGGAGTAATGTGGGGCATGTCGATGGCTCCTACGCGGCGGCCAGTTCGGCCGTGAAAATCTTGTCGGCCGGTACCGCCAGCGTTATGAACAGGCCCAGCGCGCACAGCCGGAATGCGACCGTCGGCAGCTGCTGGTCTAGGTTGCCGTACACGCCGGAAATTTTCACGCTGCCGGCGTCGTCCAGGTTGTCGGTCTCGCTGAAAGACGCCGGATGCGCGCCATGGCTGTGCAAATCGATGGCCAGGTGCTCGCGCTCTGCCAGCAACAACTGCTGGTACTGGATGTGGCCGCTGGTCGGTTCGCCGATCGGCAATGGATAGCGCAAGGCCCATTCGCGCGTTTCGTCGTTCCAGATCAAGCTGGCCGCGCTCTCGATCGGGGACTGCAGGCGCGCCACCTCACCAAAAGCGCGCAATTCCGCAAGCGCGGTGCCGATCTTGCCGAACGCGAATTCGACCTTGGGCACGATGGCGCCAAACGGCATGCGCACCGCTTTTTGCTCCGCCAGCCGCTGGATCATGTGCAGCCACGGCCTGCGCACCTCCAGGTAGACGCCGTCATCAGCCATCAGGAAGCGGTGGCCGGCTTCCTCCAGCGCGTGAAACTCGCTGTGCAACGGCACCACGACGACCGGCGCGGCGCGCAACAGTGCCATATCCATGGCCAGTTTTTCCGGATCGGCCGCTTCTTCGTCGACCGCCAGCAGCAGCGGGCGCGCGTCGCGCAGCGCCGTTTCGGTGTGCAGCAGGAACACCTCGTAGGACGTTTTGGTGATATTGAGCAGTTCATCGAATTTCATTGCAAGATCTTGGCCGTTCATCGTGTGTCCTTTGGTATGGGTGGTTATTGGTTGCTGTTGCTTTGCGTGATGCGCGCAATCGCGCTTTGTAAATCTTCTTTCGTTGACGCCAGCGCGCTGCGCATAGCGTCAGGGTCTGGCTTGGCCAGCTGGCTGACCCACAGGGCTTTCGTGCCACCCTTGGTTCTCACCGCATGCGGTATCTGCCGGTTCGAGTGTGTGAAATGGCTGCGAAAAAACGCGTCTTCATAGGCGGGTATTGCACTGGCTGCGAGCGCTTCGGGCAGCGGGACATTGCCGGTGCAAATTCGGCCGCCATCCCATACATTGAAGTGAGGCGCGTGATACAGGGTTGTCGCGGGGCCAGGCCTGGCCGACTCGCGCAGCGCGAATACATACCATCCGCCGGGCACGGCAACAAACACCAGGGCCGGATGCGCTGCCGGGCCGTGGGTGGTGCCGATCTCGGGGTAATTTGATTTGAACCAGGTGGTGCGCACCGCCGCCGGCGTCCACCAGGCGATCATGTTCGGCGCCGTGTACAACAAATTTTCAGGCACAAAGCCGGCGTATGCTGTTTTGACGCTAACTCGCGCGGCAAACGCCGCCAGGGCGGATTGCGTCATCGGCACACCGGGCCCGATCACGCGGCGCGCAGGGTTATTGGCATCGATCACGATCCCGTGCGTCGTGGCGTAGATAGGGCCGCCATGATTGTCCGCCTGGTACAGCAGCAAGGCACCGCTCAGGTTCAGCGTGGTGTCGCCGGCGGCTATGATGGCTACGGTTTTCATATAATTTCTCCGATCAGTTCCAGTAGGCGCTCGGTGAGCTGGGCCAATTGCATGACCTGGCGGGTACGCGATTGATATTTTTTGATGGCGGCGCCCGACGGCACCATCCCGTGAACGTCGATGAATTCGATGTATTCGCCCGATTCGCCGTGCATGTTCAATTCGTCATCGAGCACGCGGCTGATTTGGTCGTTATCGCTCCACAGCAGCACCATGCAGCCATCAACGCAGTCGGCCGGATAGTTGTGCGCGCCTACCTCATGTGGCCGAATAGTAAATTCCGGGCCGTTGACCAGCGCGGCAATGGCATCGCAAGCGGCAATCACGTCGCGGTGAAAGCTGTTGCTGGCGGCAGCGACGATCTCGCCGCGCGACAGCACGCGTGCTGGGTGCGTTACCCAGCGCGGCATGTCGCCGTAAAATTCGGCGCGCGTCAGAATGTCGCCATCGTCGATCACCTGCTGGATGGTGTCGTAGCCGCGCTCCTCGCGCTGATCTTCGAGCAATTCTTCGTCCGTCTGGCATTCGTGCCAGTGCAGCCACTCTGCCGCGCTGACCGCGCGCCACGGGTCCAGCGCATTCGGCAGGTACATCGTGGCATCGAAAAGTACGGCCAGCACTGTCTGCCCGAAGCCGGCCAGGTGCTGCTCCATCTCGGTAATGCGCGGCTCCAGGGCGAAACGCGGCATCGGAACGTCTGTATTCCTGGTCATGCAAAACCAGATGGTGCCTGAATCATGCTGGTGGTGATATCCATCTTCAGGCAGCTGCTGCACATGCAGGCCCCAGCTGAAATATTTTGAGTAATACTGGATCGAGGTCCACCAGGTGCTCAGGGCCTTTGCTGCTAGCGCCCTTTCGTCCGGTTCCGCAAATACCTCGACCAGCAGCGCGTTCGGGCGCGGCTTGAGCATGGCTGCGGTAATCTGGTTTGCCTGCAGCAGCGCAATTGCAAGAGGCGCGACCAGGCTATTTGGCTCGCGCAAGCGCACGGCCGACGGAATGCCCGCATGCAGGGTTGGCATCGCCAGCAGGCCCGGCCCCATCATGGCAGCACCACGTGGGCGAACGACGGCGCCAGCAAGCGCGGGTTTTTGCGCGTTTTGTCGCGTGCCAGGGTACTGGCCAGCGCGTGAGCCAGGGGCGAATCCACCTCGGCCGGGGTAATCGTATTTGCCGGCACGCCGCTTGAAGCCAGCGTGCCGGCTTCGCGCAGCTGCGCGATTGCAGTTTTGCGCGTCAACATGGTCAGGCCGCCACGCTGCAGTGTTTGCCGTGCAATTCGGTCAGGCGCACGCGCGCATCGTAGTCGATGTACGTCACCTCGTTGCGGCCCACGGCGGCCTGCAGTTCCTTGATGAATTCAGCGTCTTCGCTGTCGAGCCAGTTGGCGTGCAGCAGCGCGCCGACGTCGCGGATCAGGCCGGTCAGCTCGCAGCCCTTGGTGCCGACGGCGCGGCGGAACGTGTAGACGGCCTTGGCGCCCAGCTGCTCGGGTCCCTCGATATCCGCGCTGATGATTTCCGGGTAGACCGTGGCGTAGAAGTCGCGAACCTGCACCAGGTTGAAGGTGCCATTCGGGTCCTGTAGCACCACGCCGTTGTAACGGAATTCACGGATCAGTTTTTCGATTTGCATTGCCATGGCGGATAGCTTTCTTAGAAAAGGTCGAGGGTTGCCGTGTCGACGGCGGTGGTGATGGCAGGGTTGCCGGCTGGCTCCGGCATGATTTCTTCGCGCTCTTCGGTCTCGGTGCCGCCAACTGGTGGCATGCTGGTCGCCGCAGCAGCACCAGCGTCACTGCCGGCAGGCGGCGTGTTTTCTTTCTGGCTGGCGTTATCAGGGCCGGCTGGGACTTCGCCGCCTGGTGCTGGGCTGTCGTTCTTTTTCGGCCGGCCAGGGCCTGCGCGCTTGACGGTCGTTTCCTTCGGCGCCGCTTTGCTGCCGGTCGGCGCCGCGCTGGCATCGGCGCCCGCGGCGTTCGCGGCCTCGACCTGCTGCTGCAGCGACAGCTTCGGCGCCTGCCAGGATTGAATGGCCGCGGCGAAGCCATCGTCCAGCTCGGCCGGGCTGGCCACCAGCGACAGCGACTGCAACTTGTGGGCCTTGGTCTTGTCGCCGGCCTGGGTCGGGGTGATGCTGACGCGCAGGTCGTCGCCCTCGGCGGTGACGACGATCATCAGCGTCGCGCTTTGGGTGAGCGCGTGCAATGTTGTAAACATGGCGTGCTTTCTAAGGTTGGTGCTGCGGTTGGTGTTGCTCGAAATTAATCGTTATCGTTCGCCTGCATTTTTTTCGGATCGAACCGGTCGCGGCGCTTCATGTGCCGGCGCGCCACCGCGTACAACGTCGCGCGGAGATTTGGCACCTTGAGCAGCTCGTCGAGCGGCCTGGTGGTGTGCAACTGGCCATAGGCGATTTCCAGCGCGGCGCGGTCGGGTTCGATTTTTGTCATGTCAGAATCCGTTTCGATATACGTGCAAGGCCTGGCGCGCGGCGACGTAGATGCTGGCGCCGCGGCGGCGGTAAAAACTGAACAGGTTGAAAATGGTGCGCATACGCGGCTTTCAGCGTGGTTTAGCAGTAATGACGCATGGGCCGAAGCAGTCGATAGCGGCCATGATTACTGCGGCGCTGTCGGTGCCCAGGGCCGAGTAAGTGATCAGCAGCATTGCGGACAGCCGTTCAGTGCTCAGGGCCTGGGGCGTGATCAGTAGCATGACGGCCAGGCGTACGGTGACAGTGAAGGTGCTCATCATGCGTCCACAGTGGCAAGGAGCTGGCGCATACGGTTCATGGTTTCGGGCGACACCGCACCGCGCAACTCATAGTCCGTGCTGGCTGCGCGAAGCGCGCCCGCCAGCTCGCTGGACAACGCCATGCGCATTGCCGCGCGGTGTGTCGATCCGAGGCCTTGCTGGGCAATTGATACCAAGGCAATTTTTTCGCCGTTCACATTGGCCAAGCTAAAAGTAGCGCCCATGGCATTGCGTTGAAGTCGATTTGACAGCACAAGAGCAACTCGGCGCACCCTTGCGGTGTTTGCGTAAGTACTGATAGAAGCTGTTGTAGATGTTTGAGGTGCCATGGGGCTCTCCATCGGTGACTGGATGTGTCGATGGAGGAATTATTACATACGTATTTGAACTAAACAATACGTATGTAATATTTTTTTGCATGCTTGAGATTTTTCGAACGTGAAACGCTAGAAATGAGTAACTAGTTGCTGTGGGGAATTTTTTCTAGAACGGAAGCTCCGCCGCCCGGACATTGTCTGGGGTGGGCAGATCGAGCCATGCTATTTCATCAACATTGATTTTCTGCAGAAAAAGATCAATGTCAAATGTTGCGTACGCCCTGGAGAAGCCCAAAATCCTTGGCGAGAGCAGGATGATGGGGGTTGCTGTAAGTGCCCCTTGCAAAAAATCCAGCATCGTCCGTGCTCGGTGCGGGTAGATGTATTCAAGTTCAACCAGCACTAGTGCAAGTCGAACATGCAAGATACTGACGGTTGCGCATCCTAGCACCGCACCAGAAATTAGACACATGAATTATTTCAATGTGGCAAATTACAAATCTCACCCCAGTGATCCTCAAATACCTCTTGGAGTGCTATTCGATCTCGTTCACTATCCGAATATTTCGTAACGGAGCCTCCTGCTGCCTTTATTTCATTTTGCTTTTTAAGCAGCGCAATCTTCTTATCTAGTTGCTTTAAGATTTCCTCGGTGCTTAGCTGACCTATATGTCCCGAACCTTCAATATAAATCTTGCCTGTCGTAGAGTTGGAAATAAATCGTTTAAAACCAACATATGCTCCATATTCGTTTTTTGCATTCATTTCGCCACAAAGCCATCCGTCTCTAGTGAGGTAATCAGCCTTGAATTGTGCACTTTCAGGATCTTTAGTAACCGCCCGTACAGGCTCTCGTGCCTTGGGTAAGGTGACCCAGGAATCGTATTTGGCATACAGTGTGACTGCACCAATCATGAATGAAATTACCAAAAAGAAAACCAACCATTTTATTTTACTCATCAGATTATCTTTTAATTCTAAAAATTATATTCTGTCTGTTTCTCGGCGAACCACACGGCCGATCATTAAACACTCTCCACCGCGACAGCTTTTGCGGTGATATTTTCGTTGATCGGGATTATCTGAGCAAAGCCACCACTGCCCTAAATCTCTTGATAGTCGTTTAATTACTGCTTCACCTTCATAATTGACGGCAAATACCATTCCGTCAGACATAGCTACTAGATCTGTATTTACAATTACGAGATCGCCGTGATAAAGGTTAGGCTCCATGGACTCGCCTTTTACTGTCAACGCAAGCAGTGCACTGGGCCGATATTTATTCCTGTCTACCCAGTTCTTCGCCACACTTACTTTTGAACCGTCGTGTATCTCTGGGACAGTTTGGAACCCTGTAATACCAGCGGAAAGCTGCAGCTGCACCTTGGGTATCTGGTAGAAATCTGGATCTCCCTCCTCGGCAACGACAACTCCGATACTCCCGATATTTTCAGGAACAGCGCCCCAAGCTACGGGAAAAGGTTCGCCCTTGCCTTCGGCAAGCCACACTGGATCAACTTCTAAGGCTTTTGCGATACTGGTTATGCTTCTCGACGTGCTCGTCCGGCCGGACTCTAAGTGGCCGATGGCACCCTGCGAGACGCCAGCCCTTGTTGCAAGGTCGACTTGCGTGAAGTCGTTTCCGTCCCTCAAGCTTTTTTGTGCCCGGGCCCAGATAAGTCGTTCAGATATTTTCTTCATATTACGATTGTAATAAATAGGTCAAATACATAGGTATTGTTAAAGCAAAATACATATGTAATAATTTGGTATGGATACGAAAAAAATTGTCTCAGAATTGCTCGCTACTGGCCTATCCCAGCAGGCGCTAGCAGACAGGGTTCCTTGTAGTCAGTCAACGATCTGTGCTTTTGGCTTGGGGCGCAGAGGTAGTAGGCCCACGTTGGCAATTGGCCTCCGTCTGCTGGCGTTGCACGAAGAGTTGTGCCCGCCTCATTTGGTTCGGCCATCCAGTCAGCAGCGTTCGTAAGTATTGCCAGCAGGGAAAAAATGTTCATTCATCCAGCATAAGTTACCAAAAGGAAAAAAGCATGCGGAACGATTCGCACAAGAAAACTCTGATCGGCATCCTGCGCGAACACGTCAGCTCCTGGCGAAAAGATGCCGGCCTGTCGAGCTACAGCGCGATCAGCGTGATCGTTCAGGCGCACGACGAGGTGGGCGGTCCAGCTGCCACCGGAATTCGCTTCGAGCCCCATCCGGACGAGTACCAGCGCACGAAAAACAACGGCGACCGCGTACTGCGCTGGTTGGATGATGAATCGAAGGAAAACAACCTGTTGCCGGCCAATTTCATGTTGTCAGTGCTGGCCGGCCTGCCGCCTGCCGAGCGGATGGATTGCCTGAACGAATTGCTGCATCGCTTCGGCCTGTGCGTGCGCTCCCTGGAAACGGCCGACGAAATCGGCCTCGGCCTGTCCGACGTATGCGAGATGGCCAGCGCCGACGCTGATGCGCTGGCAGCCGTTGCCACCGCAATCGCCCAGCCGACACAAGCCAACCTGGACCTGGCCCTGCGCCGCACCGCCCGCGCCCACGAAAAGAAAGCGCGCGTGGTGCGCCTGCTCGAAGGGGCCAAGCGCGCCATGAGCCGCACCAAAGCGGTTATCGACAAGGTGTTCCACCCGGCGCGGCAGCGATAACGCCGATTTACTTGGGCCGGCCTGATTATGAAGGCCGGCTCTTTTTCGCTCTGTTTGTTGCCACAGGGAAATTGATTGTGATAAAGAAACTGAAAATAGTAGTTTTCAAGGACCAGGGCAATCGTCACCCATGAATTATTACCCGCATCACATCGGCGATTTCAATACCCGCACGCTGCATCTGTCTCGCCTGGAACGCGGCATTTACCGCGATATGCGCGACCTATATTTCGATAAGGAAGCGCCACTGCTGGCCGACACCGGCAGGCTGTTCCGCCTGCTGCGCGTAAGCACACCCGAAGAAATCGCTGCTGCGCAAAATGTGCTGGAAGACTTTTTCGTCCTGACCGATGCCGGCTGGGTGGATGCTGATGCTGAGGCGCAGATCCAGGCGTACTACGAAGGCTTGGAGGCCAGCAGTGCTGGTGGCAAGGCAGCGAAGAAAAAGCGCGATGAGGCGGCGCGACTGGCCGCTGAACTCGCGGCAGCCGGGCAAAGCACGCTGGATTTTGTGCAACAGCAGCATGCTCAAAGTACAAGCACTGCTCCCGAACAGTTCGCGAAGGGTGCGGGAACAGTGCGCGATGGTGCCAACCAAAACCAAAACCAGAACCAAAACCAAAACCAGAACCAAAACCAAAACCAGACCCCCCCCCCAGCACAGCCAGCACTGAGCATAGACCGCGCGGGCGCGGCTACGGCGGTCGAGCTGAGCATTGCGTTTCGCAAGGCAGGCATACCAATACAGCCAGCAGATCCCCGGCTGCTGGCATTGGTCGAGCAAGGTATCAGCGTCGATACGGCGCTCGCGGCATGCGCTGAGGCGAAAAAGTCCAAACCGAACGGTGGCATCGGCATCGGTTACGTGTTGAGCATCCTGAAGCGTTGGGCAAGCGAGGCCAAGGCCATGCAGGTGGCCGGCGCCCTGCCGCCAGCAAGGGCAGCACCAGGCAGCACGGTGACAGTACGCGATCAGGCACGGCAGGAAACCCTTGATGGATTAACAGGAAGCGGATCACAAAAAAATGAACGATCAATCAACATTATCGATATCAACCCTGGAAGAGCAAGCACTTGCCTGGCCTGAAAAGGCGATCCCGGAAAGGTGGGTCAAGGCGCTGTTCAACAAGATGGCGTTCAGCTATGGCGTGAAATTCGCAGACCAGTGGAAAGGCATCGATCCCGACGGTATCAAGCGCCATTGGGCCCAAAAGTTGTTCGTACTGACCGCGGCCGAGCTGACGCGCGGCGTCGAGCGGCTGGATACCCGCGCCTGGCCGCCGACGTTGCCCGAATTCCTGGCGTTGTGTCGGCCGCCCATCGACCCGTCGGTGGCGTTCCACGAAGCGCTGGAGCAAGGCGCGCTGCGTGATCGCGGCGAGCCGAACGTGTGGTCGTCGCCGGCCGTGTTCTGGGCCTGGCGCAAGCTGGGCGCTTTCGACTGCGCGCACAGCACCTATGCCGTGCTGCGGCCGCGGTGGGAAGCCGCACTCGCTGCCGAATTGGAGCGCGAAGAGATCGCACCAATTCCAGCACTAGATCCGGTCGCCCTGCCCGCGCCCGGCAAGACGATGATGTCGAGCCGCAAGGCGCAGCAGCTGATCGGCGCGTTCAAGCTCAAGAACCTGGGCGAAGCCGGCCAGGGCGATGGCAGGCGCTGGGCCCGGCGCATCATGGAACGTAAGAAGGCGGGCATGGAGTTCAGCATTTTCGTCATCGAATGCGCTGAGCGCGAACTGGGGATGCGCGCATGACCATCAACGTGGCCCCAGCCATCCGCCAGTTGACGGCGTTTGCCGATGCCGGGACAAAGCAGGTGCAGTTCGCCACGCGCGTGGCATTAACGCGAACGGCCCAGCTGGCAAGCGCCAAGCTCAAGCACGAGATGCGGGACATATTCCGCAGCCCGACGCCTTACACCTTGTCGAGCCTGTTCGTGCGGCCGGCCACCAAGACCAACCTCACCGCCGAAGTCAAGCTGAAGGACTTCGCCGCCAAGGCGACGCCGGCGGCCACCTACCTGGCGCCGCAGATCAAGGGCGGTACGCGGCCCATGAAGCGCTTCGAGCGCGCCATGCAGTCGGTGGGTGCGCTGCCACCTGGCTACCGCATCGTGCCCGGCAATGGCGCCAAGCTTGACAGCTACGGCAACATGAACCGAGGCCAGATTGTGCAGATCCTGGCCTATTTCCGCTCGTTCCCGGAAGCTGGCTACAAGGCGAACATGACGGCCCAAGGCCGCGCCAAGATGGCCATGGGCACGAAGAAGAAGCCAGGCTTCCGCTACTTCGTCGGCCGGCCAGGCGATCGCATGCCGCTGGGCGTGTACCAAAGCATGCGGGGCGGTGGCCCTGGATCGCTCAAGCCGGTGATGGTTTTCGTACGCTACGCCAGCTATCACAAGATTTTCGACTTCGAATACGTGGTTGAAAAGACCGTTGAAAAAGAGTTTGCAGGACAGTTCGCGCGCGCTTTCGTCGACGCCTTGCGGACCGCACGCTGACACTAAGAAAGATTGCCATTATGAAATCAAATTCAATGGAAACCATCGAGCAAAAACGCTTGTTGCGCCCTAGAAACAATGCATCAATAGAAATATTTCAATGGGTAAATATTTCTCAAAGGTACTCCCCAGCTTCCCCTTGCAAGGGTAATTCGAACCCCCTTTTTTCGCTAGTCACAGGGTATTTGCAAGGGGGTTGTGTTGTCTGATTTATCTATGCCCATGACACAAGCCGCCTTCGGCGCGCTGGTGGGCGTGAGTCAGCAGGCGGTAGGCAATCTGGTCGGGCGCGGCATCCTCGATTCGAGCATGTCCGGCCAGCAGATGCTGCATGCCTACTGCTCGCACCTGCGGGAAACTGCAGCCGGCCGCTCGTCTGGCGAAGGCCTGGACCTTGTTGCTGAGCGCGCCATGCTGGCCAAGGTGCAGCGCGAGCGCATCGAGATGCAGAACGGCGTCACGCGCGGCGAACTGGCGCCAGTGGTGCTGATCGAAGAGGTTCTGTCGAAGGCTGGCGCGCGCATCGGCGGCCTGTTCGACGCCATCCCGGGCGCGGTCAAGCGGCGCGTGCCGTCGCTGTCGTCGGATGAGATCGGCAATATCGAAAAAGAGATCGCCAAGGTGCGCAACATCGTGGCCAACATCTCGCTCGCCGACCTGCGCGACGACGAAGAGGAAGACGGTGCTGCCCCTGAGCACCTGGTGATCGAGGACCAGGGCGAATGAGCAATCTGGCCGAAGTCCTCAACTGGCGCTCGCCTGAACTGTCCGCCTGCCTGACGCGCGGGCTGGGCACATTCGGTGTACCCGAACCAATGACGCTGGACGAATGGGCTGCCAAGCACTTTTACCTGTCGAAAGAATCGTCCTACGTCGAGCAGGCCTGGGAGGCGTGGCCGTTCCAACGCGCCATCATGGCATGCATCAGCAATAACGATATCCGCGAAGTCGATTTCATGAAGTCGGCCAGGGTCGGCTACACCAAGATGCTGCTGGCGGCGATCGCCTATTTCATCGAGCACAAGCGCCGCAACCAGGCACTGTGGCAGCCGACCGACGGTGACAGCGACGAATTCGTCAAGACAGAGCTGGAAACGATGTTGCGCGACGTGAAAGTCATGCGCAAAGCGTTTCCGTCTCACATGTCCCGCAACAAGGACAACACCCTGCTGCAAAAGAAATTCCTGGGCTGCCTCCTGCACACGCGTGGCGGCAAGGCGGCGCGCAGCTACCGCCGCATCTCGGTCGACAACGCGCTGCTCGATGAGCTCGACGCCTTCGACAGCGACATCGAAAAGGAAGGCGATCCGATTACCCTGGCGGCCAAGCGGGTCGAGGGCGCCACGTTTCCGAAGCTGGTCGCCGGCTCCACCCCGGGCCTGAAAGGCTTTTCGCTGATCGAAGCGCGCTTCATCCTGGCCGACGCGCGCTTCCAGTTCTCCATCCCATGCCCCGACTGTGGCGAATTCCACGCGCTGACATGGGGTGGCAAGGACGAAACGCACGGCTTCAAATGGCTGGACAACGATCCGGACAGCGTGCGCCACATGTGCCCGCATTGCGATTCGATGATCGACCAGGGCCAGTACCTGGCGGCGGCACCAAACGGCCGCTGGCAAAACGAAGACGCCAGCATCACGATCGACCACGCCGGCGTGTTCCGCAACGCAAGCGGCGCCGTGATCAGTGCGCTGCGCCACATCGCCTTTCACGTCTGGACCGCATACAGCCCACTGGTGACCTGGGCCACGCTGGTGCGCGAATTTATCAATGCGCACAACAAGGCGCAGGAAGGCGACATCACCTCGCTGAAAACCTTCACCAACACCACCTTGGGCCGCACCTGGGAACTGGATGTCGAAAAAACCGACTCCGAGCAGCTGAAACAGCGCGCCGAGCCCTACAAGCTAGGTTCGGTGCCGCACGGCTGCGTACGCCTGCTGGCCGGCGCCGACACGCAGCCGAACCGGATCGAGATCGCCGTGTGGGGTTACGGCCGCGGCTGCCAGACCTGGATCATCGACTACCGCATTTTTTACGGAAATCCGGACGAGGATGCCGTGTGGGCAGACGTCGCCGAGTATTTGTTTGAGACCAGATTCCGCCACGCCAGCGGCCAGGAACTGAAAATCCACGGTACCGCCATTGACAGCGGCGGCCATAACACGCATGCGGTCTACGCATTTTGCGCCGCCAATGCCGCGCGCCGCGTATTCGCCGTCAAGGGCCGTTCGGGTAAGGAAAAACACATCAAGGACGGCGCCACCAAGGTCGACATCGACTGGCGTGGCCGTATCCGCAAGCACGGCGCCCTGCTTTGGCAGGTCGGTACCAATTTGGCAAAGGATCTGATTTACGGTCGCCTGCAGATCACCAAGCCGGGCCCCGGCTACATCCATTTTTCGAAGGAGCTGCCCGATGAATTTTTCAAACAGATGGCAGGTGAAATCCGCGCTGAGCGAATTACCGCCGGTGGAACGGAATCGCGCTGGTCGGCGATCCGCAAGCGCGTCGAGGCCTGGGATTGCACTGTCTACGCCGTATGGCTGGAGACGCATTTCGAACTGGCGAAGAAAACGGCGAAGTGGTGGGACCAGCTGGAGGAAGAAGTGCAGCCTTCGATGGCCGACCTGTTCGCCGCACCGTTAACGATCAGTAGCGCTGCGCCGCAGCCAGCAGCACCAGTCACGACACCGGCGCCGACCGACTCGGCGCCAGCACCACAAAAAAGACGCATCAACAGCAATTTCGCTTCCGACGATTGGTTACAAAGGGGATTTTAATGATTCAAAAGCAAAAGGCGCATCAGCCAGACATACTCGCCTCACTGCTTACTGCAGTGCGCGCGGCGCTGGGCGGCGAACTGCTTACGGTAGACCAGGTACGCGATATCGAAGACGCCATGCGTACTACCTGGGGCGGGCAAGAGGTCTATATCAAGAAGAGCAGCGTCGACCAGGAAGCGCGCGCGCTGGCCATCCGCACCCGCTACAACCTGCGCAATCGGCGCGAACTGCAGGCTGAATTTCAGATCTCGCGCGGTCAGTTCTACAAGATCATCAAGAGCGGCTGAAAAATATAGTCTCATTTTTCCGTAGAAATGAGACAAGCCCCCCCGTAAGGTCGGGCGATCAACCAAAAGGATCGCCCGATGACCATTGCAACCGACATGCTCGCCAAATACCTCGCTGCCGAGGCTGCTATCCTGGAAGGGAAGGAAGTCAAACTGGGCGACCGCACCCTGCGCATGGAAGACCTGGGGTCGGTAATTATTGGCCGCAAGGAATGGCAGCAGGCTGCAAACCACGAAATCGCCGCTGCCGGCCGCACACCCAGCATTGGCGGCCTTGGCTTCGCCCTCGCCCGCTTTGGTGATCAATAATGGCCGCCGCCATTCCGGTGTCGATGAACGTTGTCGACCAACTGATTTCCTTCTTTGCACCGAATGCCGGCATCAAGCGCCTGGCTGCCCGGCGCGTCCTGAACCAGTACGAGGCGGCCAAGCCGTCGCGCCTTCGCAAGCATGCCAAAGATACCGGCTCACCCGATACCCAGGTCAAGCAAGGCGCGGTGACCTTGCGCACCCTGGCGCGCAACCTGGAACAAAATCACGATATCGCCCGCGGCGCGCTGCGCACCCTGGTCAATAACATCATCGGCCCGACCGGCATCGGCATCGAGCCGCAACCGCGGCGCCGTGACGGTACGATCCATGATGAGTACGCCAAGCAGCTGCGCGACGCCTACCGCGACTGGTGTCTGATCCCTGAAGTGACGCACCGGCATCACTGGGCCAAGGTGCAGCGCATGCTGGCCAAGACCTGGCTGCGCGATGGCGAGGTATTCTCCCAGCGCTTGATCGGTCCGGTTGCCGGCCTGGATCACGGCACGCGCGTGCCGTACTCGCTGGAAATGATGGAAGCTGACCTGATCCCCATGGACTACCAGGACGAGGCCCGCAATATCTATCAGGGCATCGAGTGCAATGCCTGGGGCCGGCCGCTGGCGTACTGGGCATACAAAGAATTCCCCGGCGCCGGCACCTGGTCCAAGCGTGGCTACGAAGTCAAGCGCATCGAAGTGGCGCGCATGCACCACCTGGCGTTCGTTGATCGCATCGGCCAGATGCGCGGCGTGTCCGAATTCGCCAGCGTGATCACGCGCCTGGAGGACATCAAGGATTACGAAGAGTCCGAGCGCATCGCCGCCAAGGTGGCCGCCAGCCTGACTGCCTACGTCAAGCGCGGTTCGCCCGATTTGTATGGGCAGCCTGACGAGAATGGCGCACGCGCGCCGGCCGCTGCGCGCGAGATTGGCATGGCGCCAGGCATGATCATCGACAGCCTGGCCGTTGGCGAGGAAATTGGCATGATCGACTCGAACCGGCCAAACCCGAATTTGATCACCTTCCGCCAAGGGCAGCTGCGCGCGGTTGCCGCCGGCGTCGGTGCCAGCTATTCCAGCCTGGCCCGAGACTACAACGGCACGTATTCGGCGCAGCGCCAGGAACTGGTGGAGCAATGGATCAACTACGCCGTGCTGACGGATGAATTCGTCGGCCAGCTGGTGCAGCCCGTGTGGCAAGACTTCGTGCAGATCGCCCACCTGTCCGGTGCCGTCCCCATGCCCAAGGATGTCGACCCGGCCAGCGCTGACGATGCGCTGTTTGTCGGCCAATCGATGCCCTGGATCGACCCGTTGAAAGAAGCCCTGGCCTGGCATTCCCTGGTGCAGGACGGCTTTGCCAGCGAGGTCGAAGTGATGCGCAAGCGTGGCGCCAACCCGCGCGATGTGCTCGAGCAGATCGACGCTCACCGCAAGGCCGTCAAGGAAAAAGGCTTGATCTTTGGTTCGGATTTCGCCAACCAGGGCAAGGCCGTGCCGCCAAAAGACGACTCCGAACCCGCGTAATCGCCCACTAACAACACTCGAAAAATAGTGTCTCATTTTTCCGTAGAAATGAGACACCCAAACAAACACACTAAGCGCATTGACTAAGGAACGCATCATGCCAAGCCCCAAAGCGACGACAACAGCAACGCCAGAAAAGTGGTACACCATCCGCGCCCAAGCGCGCCCGGCCGCCGGCGTCAACGCTCAAGCTCGCGCCGAAATCCTCATTTATGGCGATATCGGCGAGAGCTGGTATGGCGATACCGTCGCGGCCAAGGACTTTGTGCGCGAGGTGAGCTTGCTGGACGTCGACGCGCTGACCGTGCGCATCAATAGCTATGGTGGTTCCGTGACCGATGGCGTGGCCATCTACAACGCGTTGAAGCGCCACCCGGCCGCCGTCACCACCGTAATCGACGGCATTGCTGCTTCCATCGCCAGTCTGGTCGCGATGGCTGGCGATACCGTCGAAATGGCCGAAAACGCCATGCTGATGATCCATGCCCCCTGGATGTACACGGGCGGCAATAGCGCGTCACTGCGCGAAGATGCCGACATGCTCGACAGCTACGCCGAAGCCATGGCCACCAGCTATATCGCCAAGACTGGCGGTGACAAAGCCGAAATCCTGGCCTTGCTGCAGGACGGCAAAGACCACTGGTACACGGCCGAGGAAGCAATCTCCGCCAAATTCGCCGATGCCGCCATCGCTGCCTTGCCGCTGGCTGCCTCGGCCAGCCTCAACCCATCCATCCAGGCGCGGTATGCATCTTTCCCGCTGCCAGCAGGTCCTGCGGCATCTGTCGCGCCACAACCCACCATCACCCCGAAGGAGAATGCCGTGCCACAACCACTTAATCCGCAAGCCGTGGAGCCGTCCGCTGCCGCTGTTGCGGCCAAGCAGATCGCCGCTGCTGCGCTGGAAGCCGATAAAACCCGTCGTACCTCCATCAGCGCAGCTTTCGCCAAATTCGCCTCGACTGAAGGAGTCAGCGTCCTGGCAGCCGTCTGCGCCGATGATACCGAATGCACGGTCGAAGCGGCCAACACCAAACTGCTGGCGCATTTGGGCGCTGGCGCCAGTTCGGCGGGCGGCGGCCGCATCGTGACGATCGAAGATGAGCGCGACAAGTTCCGGGCCGGCGTCGAGGCGTCGGTGCTGGCACGCTCAAGCCTGGGCAAGGATGACCGCAGCAACAATTTCCGCAGCTACAGCATGCTCGACATTGCCCGCGCCTGCCTGGACCAGGCCGGCATCAATGCCAAGGGCATGGACAAAATGAAGCTGGTGGCCGCCGCCTTTACCCATACCGGCAGCGATTTCCCCATGCTGCTCGGCAACATCGCCGAAAAGGCCATGCTGAAGGGTTACGAAGAAGCCGAAGAAACCTTCCAGCTGTGGACCTCCAAAGGCACGCTGGGTGATTTCAAGGTCGGCAAGCGCGTTGACCTGAACACCTTCCCGTCGCTCGACAAGATCCAGGATGGTGCCGAATACACCTATGCCGACATCGGCGAGCGTGGCGAATCGGTACAACTGGCCACCTACGGCAAGATGTTCTCGCTGACGCGCCAGGCCATCATCAACGACGACCTCGACGCTTTCACCAAAATCCCTAAACGCATGGGCCGCGCCGCGATCCGCACCATCGGCGACCTGGTCTATGCGATCTTGACCAGCAACCCGCGTATGTCGGATGGCATTGCCTTGTTCCATGCTGATCACAAGAATTTACTGCCTGGCGCGGGCATTTCGACCGCCACGGTTGACGCCCTGCAAGTAGCCATGGGCCTGCAAAAGGATGGCACCGGTTCGATTCTCAATCTCGATGTGAAAACGCTGATCGTTCCGCGCGCACTGCGCGGCACGGCCAACGTGGTGCGCGAGAGCGAGTTCGAAGTAGGCGCGGCCAACAAGAACAACACCGTGCCCAACAGTGTGCGCAGCACCTTTGACGTCGTGGCTGACGCCCGCCTGGATGCTAACTCCGCGACCGCATGGTACGGCGTGGCCAGCAAGGACCAACATGACTGCATCGAAGTGCAGTACCTCGACGGCAACGAAGCGCCGACGCTGGAGCAGCAAAACGGCTGGCACGTCGATGGCGTCGAATTCAAGGTGCGCATGGATGCGGGCGTCAAGGCGCTCGACTTCCGCACCATGGCCAAGAACCCGGGCGCCTAAACCGCGCATACCTGGTGCGCTGCTGCGGCGGCGCACTCATCCACGACATAGGAGCCATCATGGCCAAGAACTATATTCAAGAAGGTAACGTCCTGAGCTACACGGCCACTGCCGCTGTCGCGTCTGGTGCGGTGGTGGTAATCGGCAAGCGCATCGCCATCGCCTTGGCCGACATCGCCGTCGGCGAAACTGGCGCGATCACCGCCGAAGGCGTATTTGCAGTCGCCAAGCTGGGCACGGACGTGGTCGACCTTGGCGACCTGCTGTACTGGGATGCTGCCAACAATCGTCTGACTACCACCGCTGCCGGCAACACGGCGGCGGGCTTCGCCGCGGCGCCAGCTGGTGCAGGCGTCGGCAAGGTCAACATCAAGATCAACGCCTGATGTTCGACGTCCTCGAAGCGCGCATGAACTGCACCGCGCATAGAAAACTGGCCAATGCCACGGCCACAATCAATGGTCGGCAAGTGCCGATCATTTTTGATGCCGAATACTCGGCCGCTACGGTGGGCCCGGCCCGTGTGGGCGCCGCTGTGCCACAAATGCAAATCATGAACGCCGATGTGCCGGCTGATTTCGAGGGCAGCACCATCCAGATCGTTATCGGCGCTGCAGGGCAACCGGTGTCCTGGCGGGTTTCCGAGCGCCAGCCTGATGGCGAAGTACCTACTGGTATCACGCTTGTATTGCTGGAGCGGCCATGAACAGCGCTCAATTCGCCATCGTCGGTGCCATTCTCGGTCAGCTGCAGGTCGACCCACCTATGGCGGGCGGCCGTATTTACCGCTCGCGTATGCGCCCGATCAGCGTGGACCAGTCCAGCGCCGTCGTAGTGCGGGTCGAGCGCAGCACCTCGACCTTGGCTGAGATTATTGGTGGCCCCACCACCTGGGCCACGCTGGTCAACGTCGAATGCTATGCACGCGCCACGGGTAGCGAGCCGGACGCGGGTGCCGATGCGTTGCTGGTGGATGTATTCGACCGCCTGGCGCTGGCGCCGACGCTGGGGGGTACTGCCATGTCGTTCGAGCCGCTGCAGGGCGATACGTTGTCGTGGGAAGTTGACGAGCTCGATTCAAAAATAGCCTGCATCACCGCTAAATTCGTGGTGAAGCATCAAACCAAAGGAAGGACTTTGACATGAATGTCGTTTTACCAAAGCCGGCAGCAGCGACCGCGCAAGATACGCCAGCGCCGATTCGCCAGGCTGAGCCGAAAGCGGGCGGCAGCTACACCCGCAATCGTGCTGACGGATCGCTCATCAAGAACCCAGCCCCGGCCCCGGCCACGCAACCCAACCAGGAGTAATCCATGTCTCGCCTCATTCGCAATACGGCGATCCTCGCCAAGATCGAGCCGGTATACGGTGCCGACGCAGTGCCAACTGGCGCGGCCAACGCAATGCTGGTCAGCACGCTGAGCATCAACCCGCTGAACGCCCAAAACGTCGACCGCAACAACATTCGTCCATTTTTGGGCGGTGATGAACAGCTGGTCGGTAGCCGCTATGTCGAGATGGGCTTCGATGTCGAGCTGGTCGGCGCCGGCACGTTGGGCATCGCCCCCGCATGGGGCCCGCTGCTGCGCGCCTGTGGTTTCGCCGAGGTTATCACGGCAGGTGTGCGTGTGGACTATGTCCCGATTTCAACCGGTTTCGAATCGGCCACTATTTACTGGTACGACGATGGCGTGCTGCATAAAGGCTTGGGTGCTCGCGGTACCGCTTCGCTGAAGTTAAGCGTTGGCGAAAAGCCAGTCATCTCGTGCAAGTTCGTCTGCCTGTACGGTGGCATTGGCGTGGCAGCGGCTCCAACGGCAGACCTGGAAGAGTGGCAAGTCCCGGAAATCGTGCTGGATGCCAACTCCGGCAAGCTGATGTGGGGTGCTACACATGCGACCGCTACGCCGCCAGCGCTGGTCGGTGGCGATTCCTACCCGAGTAAGGGGCTGACGATCGATCTGGGTATCACCTCGCCGTTTCAAGCGCTCCTCGGTGGTGAATCCGTACCGATTACCGAGCGCAAGGTAACTGGCGCGGTGCAACTGGAATTGACAGCTGCGCAGGAGGTGGCCGCAATGGCTGCAGTCCTGGCCACAGCCAAAACCAGCCTTGGAATGATCCACGGTACCGTGGCCGGCAGTCGCGTCGCCGTGTTCATGCCAGGTGTGCAGCGCATTGAACCGTCCAAGGAAGATCTTAATGGCGCCCGCATGATCGGCTACAAGCTGCTGGTCAACCCGATTACTGGCAACGACGAAATCCGCATTGCCACCAGTTTCTAAACCCTTGGTGCCAGAGTGCCCTACCCTCAGAAAGAAAAATTATGAAAAAGCAATACAAAATCGTCGTTGGCAATACGGTAGCAGTCCCGGTAGCTGGTTCGCACACCAACGAAAGCGGCAACGCGATCCCATTTAAATTCTCGCTGATCTGCAAACGTCTGGATACCGCTGGCCTGAAAAGTGCATTGAACGGCGGCGATACGCAAGTTGACGATTTTATCGCAGACGTGGCGATGGGTTGGCGCGACCAGCGCCTGGTGCTGGAAGACGACGAAAAACCCGCCGAATTTTGCCAAGAAGCGCTGGCGGCCCTGCTCAGCATTAGCGGCATGGGTATGTTGTGCTTCACCGCCTACATGAAAGAAGCCGGGGCCAAGGCAAAAAACTAAGTCAGGTCGCGCGCTGCGTGGCGCTCGGCCTGGTCGTGTCGGACGAAGATCAAGAGCAGGAGCAGGAATCTACCGATACAGCAGCAGCCGCCTTTGGATTACGGGTAAAGCGCGCGGCTGCTGTTTGCGAAGAGCTTTATTTATGGCCCGAGAATCTACCCAGCTGGAATTTGTTTCAAGCCGTGAGCACGCAGTGGATGGCGGGGATGGCCGGCCCGACAGGGCTGTCCTATCCAGGTGTAGAGGTCGTCATGCGTAAGAACCGCGTCAAGCGGTGTGATGAAGAGCGTATGTTTTTTGAAATTCAATGTATGGAACGGGCGACCTTGAGCGCCTGGAGAGAAAAGACCGATGGGAAATGAATCTCGCGTCATCATTACTGCAGACTCCGCACAGGCGATCCGTGAATTCAATCGCTTGCGCACACAGTCGACATCGTCTCTTCGGGATATCGCTGCGTACAGCGACAAGGTCGGCGCCGCGTTGGGCGCCATCGGCCTGGGCACCGGCCTGGCTGGCATCGTCAAAATGAGTGACGAATACGCCAAGTTCACCGCCCAGTTGCGCCTGGCGACGGTATCTCAACGTGAATACAACGCGGCATATGCCGACGTGAAGCGTATTGCCAACAGCTCACAGCAAGCATTGGACGGCACCGGCACCCTTTATGCCCGTATTGCAAACGGAACCAGGGAGCTGGGCACCACGCAAAAGCAGGTTGCTGAAATCACAGAGACCGTTAATTTGGCCTTGAAGGTCAGCGGCGCAACGGCAACAGAATCTGCATCGGCACAGCTGCAACTGTCGCAAGCATTCGCATCTGGCACGCTTCGTGGCGAGGAATTCAATGCGGTGAATGAAGCTGCCCCCCGTTTGATGAAGGCGCTGGCCGATGGCATGGGATTGCCGATTGGCGCCTTGAAGGGCTTGGCTGGTGAGGGAAAGATTACGTCAAAAATTATGGCAGAGGTCTTGCCAAACGCGCTCGTAGCCTTGCGCGAGGAAGGTAAAAAAGTTGCCACAATCGGTGGTGCTTTCACTGTGCTGAAAAATGAATTCATGGAATTTACGGCCATCAAAGCGCAAGCAAATGGCACCGTGAATATTCTAACCACAAGTATTAAGTTGCTTTCTGACAATATTAACGTGTTGTTTGCGGCCACAGCTGGTTTGTTGACCTTGAAAATGGCCGGGTATTTTTTCATGGGCGTCGCAGCGGTGCAGGCCTATTTTGCTTCAAATGCCGAATTAGCCGCATTACTCGTTGTCGAGCGCGCGGCGTTAATTTCTAAGGCCGAGGCTCTTGTGGCCAGTACCACCGCAGTTTCAGCATCCACCTCGGCCAAGTTGGTCGAGGCTGAAGCGACATTGGCGGGCCTGGTAGCGCAAAAGTCAGCTTTGCTCGCGGCGCGCGAATTGGTGTTCGCTCAATACAATCAGGCAAAGGCAAATATTGCCGCAGCCGAAGCTGCAATTGCAGCAGCATCTTCCGCCGGCGCGCTAAGTTTTGCTTTGCGCGTTGAGCGTGCATCGACGCTCGACCTGGCCGTGGCCGAACAGGCACGAGTGACAGCATTGGCTGAACTTACGGCATCAAGCATCGCTCTTGGGCGCGTTTCGGCACAGTTGGCAACGGCAACGGCATCGGTTACTGCTGCAACAACTGCAG
The DNA here is from genome assembly GCF_030397595.1 of Janthinobacterium sp. SUN033. Lineage (NCBI taxonomy): Bacteria > Pseudomonadati > Pseudomonadota > Betaproteobacteria > Burkholderiales > Oxalobacteraceae > Janthinobacterium > Janthinobacterium sp. SUN033. The sequence continues at coordinate 427,940 of NZ_JAPQNV010000001.1, read as the reverse complement.
ATACCGCTGCGACTGGCGCGCGCACCGCCGCCACGAACGGCTTGAATGGCGCGATCGGACGTACTGCCGTCACTGCGAGCCTTGCTTCCAAGGCGCTGGGCTTCCTGGGTGGTCCGATCGGGATTATCACGACGTTGCTTAGCGTGGGTGCGGCCGCATGGGTATTGTGGGGCAGCAAAGGTAGTGAGGCAGAGAAGGCGGTAACGACAACGCTAGCTGAGGAAATCGACGAATACTTAGCAAACTTGAACAAGCAAATTGAAAAGCTCAAGGAGCGCAACGAGCTTGCAAATAAAAAAATGACAACAGGCGCGGCACCTGAGACGGACGGAGAGAAAAACCGAGAAAGAATCCTGGCTGAAATTAACTCGATCGGCAAGCGTACCGATTTGGATATTGTTGCCAAATCGGCCTTGATGGGTGTTTGGGGCGGTCGACTGAACGAAATCAACCAGGAGATGGAGACATTTAATAGCGAACAGCAAAAAAACAAGGCATTCACGCGTAACGCGGATATCAAGACCTGGTTCGATCAGAATGGTACGGCCGCTCAGAAAATGGCGGCCGAACTTGATGAGCTGAAAAAGAAGTTCGGGGAAATCCCTCCGGAAATGGAAAAGCTGGTAAGGGCTAAATATGCTGACAAGGGCGTTGCTGCCGGCCTCAAAAAAGAGGAACAGGCATACTCCACGTTAATTGCGAGCATCCGCGAGAAGATCGAGGCTGGCCGCCTGGAGAACGCCACCGACGTCGATGCGACCGAAAGCCAGAAGCTGCGAATCAAGCTGGACGAGGCAAGCAAGGTCAACAAACTTAAATTGGCCGATGCGCATCTGACGGCAACCTACGCCGCGCTGGACGAGCTGGCGGCTGTTGAAAAGGTGGCCAAGGCCCGGGCTACCGAAAAGGATGTGTCCACGCACATCCAGGAAAGCACTCTGGCGCGTCAAGACTCCGCGGCCGCGCTGGTGGTGGAGTACCAAATGATGGGCAAGTCTAGCGATGCCCGTGAATTGGCCATGGTGGCAGTCCGCGAGCAGACTGCGCTTGAAAAATTCCTGCTGCAGGAGAAAGTAGCAGGCAAGGTGGTCACCGATGATCAGATCAAGCGCCTGACGGAAGAGGCGGCTGCGCGCGTTCGCGTCGAACAAGCCACGCTCGCGCAGACCAAGGCACTCGGCTATGCCGCCCAGCTGGCGGACGAGAACCGCCGCTTTGCGGCTGAATCACTGTTCGATGAGAAGGCGCGGGCCGCCGCGATGCTCAAAATCGACGCCACCATGTGGCAAGAGCGCATTTTCTTGGCTGGTGCTGGCACAGACGCCCAGAAACGTCTACAGGAAGAATATTCGATCTGGTACAGCAACCAGTTGGCTAAACCCGAGATTGAAGCCAACCGCAAAATGTGGGATTCGATCGAATCAACAGCCAAAGATACCTTTATGTCGATTGGAGATTCCGGCATATCTGCTATTGACCGGATATGGGGCGCACTAAAAAACGGTTTGTTCGCGTGGCTCTACCAGGTGACACTTAAGAAGTGGATTATCAACATCGGTGCGTCGGTGTCCGGGGCTGGGGCAGCCGGCCTTACCTCAGCCGATGGCATTGGACTAACGGGCGGCGCAGCCGGCGGGGGCTTGGGCGGCATTGCTAGCCTGGCGCAAAGTGCCAAAACCGCCTACACCATTGCCTCGCAGGGCTTTGCTGGTATCACAGCCGGCCTTGGCACCAGCGTGGTCAGCCTGGGCAGCTTGTTTGGCTCGACAGCCATTGAAGCCTTCGGCGCCGGCCTGGGCAGCACGGGCCTGGTGGGCGCAGCAGATGCTGCTGGCCTGTATGCAGCTTCGGGCGGTGTGGGGAGCGCTGGCGCCGTTACGGCCGGCGCCTATGCTGGCGCAGCGGTTACGGCTGCCGCCGGCATCGCTGCTGGCGTGCTGGGTGGTCGGATGATTTCTGGCCAGTATGGCAGCAACTCGACTGTGAACGCTGGTACAGGCATCGGCGCAATCGCCGGGGCGTTCATGGGCGGCCCTATCGGTGCGGCCATTGGTGGCGCCCTGGGAGGCGTGATCGGCGGTCTCGGCAACCGCATCTTCGGCATGAGCGACAAGAAGTATGGCGAGACTGGCATTACCGGAACGCTGTCCGGTTCCGGCTTTACCGGCAACGAGTACGCCAAATGGACGCAAAAAGGCGGCTGGCTGCGCAGCGACAAGTCGGACACGGACCGCAAAGCCGTCGACGCCACGACGTCCAATGCTTTTGTGGAGACGTATGCTGCAATTCGCAATGTCTCGGCTACCTTGGCCAATACGCTCGGCGTTGACACGACCAGCCTGGCCACGCGCGCCCAAGCGCTCAACATCAACCTCACCGGCCTCACCACGGAAGCGGATAGATTGGGTGCCGTCACCAAGTTCTTCGAAGGCGTAGGCAACGCGATTGCGTTGGAGCTGGTCCCGAGCCTTGGCCAGTTCAAGGTTGGCAACGAGGAGCTGAGCACGACCCTGCAGCGCGTAGCCGGGAATTACGCCGGCGTCGACGCTGCTCTGCAGCTGATCGGTCGCACGTCGCAAGACGCGTTTGGCGCCGTGGGCGTGGCCACTATTGGTGCGCGCGAGAACCTGATCAAGCTGGCCGGTAGCCTGGACTCGCTCAGCAGCGGGACTAGCTTCTTTGCCGAAAACTTCCTGAGTGAAGCGGAGCAGATGGCGCCCGTGCTGGCGACCGTGGCCGATACGCTGGGCAAGCTTGGCATGGCCGGCACCACGACCATGGACGACTACAAGAAAAAGGTGCTGGGCCTGAACCTGGCCAGCGCGGCGGACCAGGAACTGTATATCAAGCTGCTGGCCCTGGCTCCGGCCTTCAAGGCGGCAGCCGACTACAGCAGCCAGCTGGCCGCCGCTACCGGCAATTACGCTGCCGTGGTCAAAACCGCCAGCGAAATCGCCAGCGAGCGCATGGACTTGCAAAAGCAGCTCAACGAGCTGACGAAAAGCGAAACAGAACTGCTGGCCATCCAGCGCTCCAGCGTCGCCACCGTCAACCGCGCGCTGTTCGACCAGGTGCAGGCGGCAAAGGCGGTAGTTTCGGCCAAGGATGCGCTGGGCAAGGCCTACGAAAAGGAATCGGCAGCGGCCCAGACGGCGCTGGATAAATCGAAGTCGTGGGTGGCCACGCTCAACGGCCTGAACGCCAGCATGGCCTTGGGCAGTCAGTCCATCCTGACGCCAGAGCAACGTTATGCCGAGGCGCGCGCCCAGTTCGAGAAGACCCTGGCAGCAGCCAATGCTGGCGACGCGACGGCGCAGTCTGGCCTATCGGCTGCCGAGCAAGCATTCCTGACGGCCTCGCAGGTGGTAAACGCTTCAGATGCCAAGTATGCGGCTGACTATGCGCGCGTCATCGCCGCCAACGAAGACGCGGCCAAGTGGGCCTCGGCCCAGGTCGACGTGCAGCAGGCCAGCCTGGACGCCATCAAGGCCCAGGTATCGGGCCTGATCACCATCAACGACAGCGTGCTGACGGTGGCGCAAGCCATCGCCAACTTGCATGCGGCGATGGGCATGGCCACCGGGCTTGGTGTGGATTTTACCAATGCGCCAGCAGCAGCTGCACCAGTCGCTTTTTCTAGCGCCCCGGCACCAGTAGTCTTTGACGCCATGCGCTATTCGGCTGGCTCGAATGCCGCTTCCGACGCCTTGGTCGCTGAAATCCGCTCGTTGAATGCCCGGCTGGATGCCCAAACAGCCGAGATCAAGGGCTTGCGCGCCGATCAGGACAAGCAGACCGGTGCCGCTATCAAGGCCACAGTTGAATCAAACGCCGTTGCCGCGAGAACCGTGGTGGATGGCGTTGACAAATCTGCTCGAGCAGCCGCTCGGGTAAAACAGGTGGAGTACAGTAAATGACAGATGCACAATTCCTGGAATGGCTGGAGACACCGTCAGCCATCCGCATGGTGCTTATCGAGGTTCAAGTGAGCGTGGCCGGCCAGGAGGTGACGCGGTACATCGCCTCCCGGTCTTTCCTCACCGGACCGCTTGAAGTACCAGCAAATACCGAGTATCTGCCGCTGGCCACCGGTGGCCTGGCCTTTACCGAGCAGGTCAGCCTGACGGGCGAGGCGGGATTGTCCGGCGGCGATATCGAGCTGGACAATACCGATGGCGCGCTCGATGGCTGGCTCGCCGACGTCTGGCGAAATCGGGCGATCAAGGTCTGGTCGGGCGACTTGCGCTGGCCGCGCGCGGATTTTCGCCTGGTCTTCGACGGCATCGTTGCCGACATTGGCAGTACGGACCGCAATTCGTTCAACCTGGCGCTGCGCGACAAGATGCAACGCCTGGATACGCCCATGACCGAGGTCAAGCTGGGTGGCGTGTCGACGAACAAGGATGTCACGTTGCCCATCCCGCTTGGCGAATGCCACAACGTAGCGCCGCTGCTGACGAACCCGGCGACGCTGGAATACGGATTTCTCGGCGGTGTCGAGTCTATATTCGAGGTGCGCACCAACGGCAAGCCGGTCCCGATTACGATCGACAACGCTGCGGGCCGCTTCAAATTGACCATCAACCCGCTGGCCAACGTGGTGACGGCCAGCGTGCAGGGGGACAACGCTGGCGGCTATGCGCCACGCATCGCACCGCTGGTGCAGCGCATCGCCACCGGCTACGGCAAGGTAGGCGACCGCTTCACTGCCGCCGACCTGGACCTGGCCAATCTGGCCGCCTTCGATGCCGCCCATCCGCAGCTGGTGGGCTTGTACGTAGCGGATCGTACCAACCAGGCGCAGGCTATCCAGCAGTTGGCTGCCAGCGTGGGTGCGCAGGCGCTGATATCGCGCACCGGCAAGCTGCGCCTGATCCAGATCGCGCTGCCGGCCGCTGGCGTACCGGTTGAGATTGGCCCGGACCAGATGCTGGAGGATTCTTTGCACCCTGCGCAGCGCCTGGCCGTGGTGGCGGCCGTCAAGATTGGCTACGACCGGAACTGGACTGTGCAGGCCAACCTGACGACCAGCATCCCGCCCGCGCATGCCGACCTGTACGCCACGGAATGGCTGACGGAAACGGTGGTCGATGAGGCGGTCAAGGCGCGCTACCGCTTGACGGATGACCCGCCGCAGATCGATACCTGCCTCAAAACCACGGAAGACGCCCGCGCGGAAGCGACGCGGCGTTTGGCGCTGCACAAGGTGCAACGCACGATTTACGAGTTTGATGGAGAGCCGGAGATGATGCTGTTGGAACTTGGGCAGCCCGTGGTGCTGCGCGATAAACGTTTTGGCCTGCAAGACGGTGCGCCTGGCGTGGTGGTGATTCTTTCGCCGTCATGGCTGACCGGCCGCGTCACCGTCGGGGTGTTGGTATGACCTCTATCGGCGGTACTCGTGACCGCTTGATCATGAACACCGTCCCGCGCTTCGAGCCGGCCAACGACCGCGTGCTGCTGCTGGCAGCGACGGCACAGGCGTTCAAGGTGGCGGCTACGACAATCGCGGCGCCGGTCAGCATCGATTTCACGGCCGGCCTGGTGAACATGCAGGGCCAGGTGGCGTTTTCCGCCAGCAATGCCAGCGTGTTGACGCGCGTCGGCAACGTGGCCAGCATGACCTATGGCGGCATGGTGGGCGACAGCGTGACGGTGACGGCCAGCATCGTGGTCGACGGCTTGACCTATACAGCAAGCCAGACGGTCAGCAAGATTTTCGACGGCGTAACGGGCAATTCAGCACGGGTCTGCTACAGCAAGACCAGTCTGCTGTCCCTGGCCAGCGCGCCGGCGACGCTCAGCACGGAGGGTGCAGCATCCTATCCGCCGATTGATACCTGGGGCGCCGGCACGGTATGGGAGGGTTCGCCGCCGCTGTTTGGCGCTGGTGAATCGCTGTACCGGTCCGATGGCATTTTCAATCCGGCCAGCGGCACGACCAAATGGGCCGCGCCGTACCTCAACGCACTTAAAGTAGGTCAGTTGAGCGCAATCAGCGCCGACCTGGGCAAGGTGACGGCAGGCGATATCTTCAGCGCGACGCTGCATGGTGGCGCCGGGTATCCGGCTAACAATTACGGATGGCCTAGCAACGGCGGCAGCGGCTTTCATTTGAGCGACAAGGGTTTGCTTATCGGCAATATCAATGTGCCAGGTGGTTTTTTCCAGCTGTCGAGTACGGGCCTTCTTGAGATGCCAGGACTTACCGTGACGCCTGGAACACCGACAACTGCTCCGGTCGCGAGGTTCTCCGGTGAACTGGTGGCGGCTACTGGCACGATTGGCTTGCTGCGCAGTCGCACCAGCGGCGCACGTGTGGAAATCCGTGGCGATGTGCAAAAGGTAATCGGCATCAACGCAAGCGGCGCCGAGGTCGTGGTTGTGCAAATCGGGGACCTGGACGCATGAGCAGCCATGGAGTGTTGTGCAAGGACTTGAATAGCAATGCCATTACGTACGATTCAAGAATCGAGTCCACTCTGTTTTGGCTTGTCCAAGAGGTGATCCCTCGAGGGCAGAACGTGTCGCGGACCTTTTCATATCCTGCGTACGCTGGAAAGAAAATCAGTGCGAGTCTGATCTCGCCCTATCAGGCACCAGGGCTGCCGGCAGGCGGTGGGCAGAGTGATGGATATGGGCTGGACGATGGTGGTGGCGTATTGAGTTGCAAGGTTTCCTACCCATCCGGGATACCTACCGTCACTGTCTTCTCGGACAACGAGGATGACCGGCTTCCCATGGCTAGCAATGGGCTGTTATCAGTTTTTTACACAGGGGCAAAGCTTTGAGAGTCGGGATCGAGACCAAGAACCTAGCGGTGGGGAACATCACCATCGATGCCAGTCATCGTGCGTTCGTTTATTTAGGCAAGAAGGCCATCCCGACCGGAAGCGGCGCCCGATTTACGTCGGTCGACTTTTCCTGCAACGGCGTGCCTCAAGTGTATTTTGATGTCCCGTATAACGTCGTCGGAACTGCTCCTGGTGCGCCCAGGACTGGAATCGCTTTGTGTCGACTGGAGAATCTTGGCGGCTCGTCCTGGCGGGCGACGTTCATCTATAGCCCCCGCATCGTTCTTTTGGGAGCTGGGGGCGTAGTGGAAGATATGGGGCTCAGCCTGCGGATATTTGGACGCCTTGATCTCAACCTGCCAACGCCCCCATATGGCAAGGGGATTATAGTCCGGGCGCTGGATGGATCGATGCTTTTCTGCAGTACCGTGCGCATGCTACGACAGGCAGGGAATACCTACGATACGCAGGCGGTGCTGAAAGTGGATATCCCGGCACAGAATGGGAATGATCCTGAAAATGTAGGCGACACCTTCGTTGATACACCTTTCAACTTGGTGGGCAAGTCTATCCTGGCCAACACTCGCGGGACGATTAGTGGCGCGTACTACCAAGGCACCTTCAATAACGGGGAGGGTATCTTCGAGGATTATTACGACATTCTCAAGTTCAATGCTCTGTACTGGGCATCTGGCTCGCGGCTCTGGGTTCGACGGATACCGACTGATCGCTACCAATACATCACCCAAGCGGGATCGGTTTACTTTATTGACAACTCCAGGCGTTTGCCGGTGTACTCGCGGCTTTCAGTGATCGACAACTCCCAATTCCCATAATATGACCAATCTTCGCATCATCTACGACAACGCCGGCGACCGCGCGGCGCTCACCGCATCCAGCCAGGCTGGCCTGCTGGGCCCGGCCAACCTGCAGCGCGAGCGTAAGTCTTCAGTGCTGCGCTCGGTCGGCACGGCCCTGACCATTACCGCGACGCTGCCGCTGGGCGAGATCGTCGGCGGCGTGGTCTTGCCGTTTTGCAACCTGACTTCGAATGCCAAAATCCGTGTGCGTGGCTATACCGAGCCAGGCGATACCGTGCCGGCGATTGATACCGGCCTGATTCTGGCCTGCGGCTATGCGCCGCTGGGCGCCTGGGACTTTGGGGCCACAGCACTGGCAGCCAATGCTTTTTCATTTGGCGGCGGCGCCTATGCGCGGGCCTGGTTCCCACGCAAGACCGCGCGTCATTTTGTGATCGACCTCGCCGACCCTGGCAATCCGGCCGGCTACGTCGAGTTCTCGCGCCTGGTGATGGGGAACTACTGGGAGCCGGAGAACAACGCCAGCTACGGCGCCAGCGTGACGCCGCTCGATACGTCGACGCTCTACAGAACGGCCGGTGGTGAGCAGCGCGTTGCCGCCGGCAGCACATACCGCAAGTTGTCGTTGTCGCTCGAGCACATGACACCGGTGGATCGCGCCGCGGTGTGGCGCCTGGTGCGCGGCAGCGGCAAGCGCCGGCCGATTCTGGTGAGCTTGTTTCCCGAGAATGCCGATCCTGAGCTGGAGCAAACTCACCAGTTGTACGGCCGCCTTGCTGAACTGGCCGCCGTATCGACACCGTATTTCCAAACTTATGCCACATCGCTTGATATCGAGGAACTGTAATGGATGATATTTTTTACCCAGACATGCCGGATTGGCTCGACAAGCTGAACTTGCTGGCGAAAGGCCAGCTGGAGCCGATCAGGGCTGACTGGGCTGCAGATCCAGGCTCCATTCGGGGAATCCTCAACAAGCCAACGTTGGCCGCCGTGGCTATGTCAGGCAAGAAAGCAGACGTGGGCCTGAGTAAAGTAGACAATACCAGCGATACAGAAAAACCTGTGTCGATAGCGCAGGCAAACGCTCTTGATCTTAAAGCTCCCATCAATAATCCGGTCTTCAAAGGCGTCGTGCGCAATCCGGCCGGCGGGATGGATTTTGGTACTGCCGGTTGCGGCATGTATTCGCCAAGCGTCAACGTGCTGTCGATAGTGACAAATGGCATAGGCAGTATCACGGTATCGCCCGCTGGGGTGACGTTCGCCGGCACTGTGTCAGGCGTTACAAAAGGGATGGTGGGCCTGGGCAACGTGGATAACACCAGCGACGCATTGAAGCCGGTATCAGCGGCCCAAGAAACTGCCATCGGGCTGAAGGCGCCAGTCGACAATCCGGTCTTTACAGGGACTGTCCATATACCAGCGAGTGGGATGGATTTTGGCACCAATGGAACCGGCATTGGTGCCCCGGCTGCAGGCATGCTGGCGATGACGACGAACGGCGTCGAGCGCTACCGCATCTCAAATACTGGCGATGTTACCTTCACTAGCGTCCCCAAAATTACAGCCTCATCGGTTGCTACGTGCGAGATTATTTCGCAGGGGCTAAATGGCTATGGCGTATTTTCTGCAAAGTCCGCCGCTCAGTTGCCGTCCATTTGGGATTCGTATAATGCGAATGGGCTGTGTGGTCGTCTGCTATGCGACAACGCTGCCACCAATTCCACGTTCACGTTCTCGATGCGGAAAGACGGGGTAATGGCGGACGTCCTGGGGATGACTCGCGGCCAGATTTTCCCTTCCGTCGATGGAACTACGGCGCTTGGCGGTGCGTCACAGCGCTGGTCGGTAGTGTTTTCTTCGACAGGCGCGATCAACACTTCCGACGCTACGCTGAAGACGCCTATTCGCCCGATGCTGGAAAATGAGATCGCAGCAGCAATCGAAATTGCTGACAGCATCGGTACATACAAGTGGCTCGAGTCAATTCAGGCCAAAGGTGCGGACGCGCGCCGGCACGTAGGCCTGACGGTACAGGGCGCGATTGCCGTCATGGAGAAAAATGGGCTTGACCCGTTTGAATACGGCTTCATTTGCTACGATCAGTGGGAGGAAGAGCTGGGTTATCGGGCTGCAATCCCGGCTCAGCCTGATGTGGTCGACACTGACGGGACTGTTATTGTCCCGCAAACCGATGCCGTGGAGGCCTCTCAAGTAGTGATCAAGGAGGCCGGTAGCCTCTATTCTCTGCGCACTGACCAGATCAACATGTTTGTGGCTCGTGGCCTGATGGCCCGCCTCGCAAAAACAGAGGAGCGCCTTGCTGCTCTGGAAGCCATGTAGTTCATATCTGTCATTTTCGTCACAAACCCGCTTCGGCGGGTTTTTTTATTTTCCTTCGGCGGAAATACTGTCTCACTTTTCCCTAGAAATGAGACAGCCATCGCCGTAATGTCGGAAGCGTCCCCCCTCCCCTATCTCCTCTTCAAGAAAGACACTATGGCCATCGAAACCACCGCCGCCGGCGGCGCACTGATTAAAATTTTTGGCATCCCGGTACTGGCCGGCGCTGCCGCAACCTCACTGGGATTCATGTTCATGTGGCCAAAAACAGCCAAGGAAGCGGGCGTGCGCTTCTTCGTCACCATTCTCTTTTCCGCCCTGATGGGCCCGGCCCTGGTCGTGGTCGTGCGTAACTGGATGCCGGGCCTGTTCGACAGCGCGCGCGCCGTTGCCGTGCTGTATGGCAGCGACCCGGCCCTGGGCTTCCTCTTCATCGCCGCGCCACTGATGGTGGCCGCCGGATTGCCCGCCTGGTGGGTGCTGGGCGCCACGGTGCGCTGGCTCGATAAACGCAAGGACAAAGACATTGGCGAGCTGGCGCGTGACGCGGCCGCGATCGTCAAGGACGTGCGGGGTGGCCTGTGAACCTGAGCCCACATTTCAGCTTGGCCGAACTGGTCGCCTCACAGGTGGCCACCCGCAAGGGTATCGACAATGCGCCGTCACCGGCCATCATAGCCAACCTCACACGCCTGGCCGCGCTGCTGGAGCAGGTACGCGCGCTGGTGGGCGCACCCATCGCCATTTCCAGCGGCTACCGCTCGCCCGCGCTTAACAAGGCCGTGGGCGGCACCGGCAACAGTGCCCACGTGCTGGGCTTGGCCGCCGATATCAGCACGGCCAAGCTGGTGCCCAAGGCGCTGGCCCTGCTGATCCGGCAAAGCGATATCGCCTTCGACCAGCTGATCTACGAGGGAACGTGGGTGCATATCGGCCTGTCTGCAGGTGCGCCGCGGCGCCAGGTGCTGACTGCCAAGTTTGCCGGCGGCAGCGTCAGCTATGTGACGGGCATCGTATGAGCGCCCTGGGCGCGTTGGCGGCCGGCGCCGTCAGCGGGATATGGAAGGCGGCCACCATCGTACTGGCCGGCGTGCTGTTGCTCGTGGCTAGTTCCAGCGGTACCGGGTGGTGGCTGGCCGCCGGCGACCGGGATGCTGCGCGCGCGGCGCTGGCGCAAGAGCAGCGCGTCAGCGCTGCGTTGCGCGCGTCCATCAGCGAACAAAACCGCGCCATCGATGGCATGGCCAAGGCAACCCTGGCGGCACAGGAGCGCGGCGCAGCGGCGCAGGCGGCCACCGCTGCCAAGAGCAAGAAGTACGACGCAGCGCTGGCGCAGATCGCGGGCGCGCGCGCCGCGACCTGCGATGAGGCGATGCCGGCCGTCAGGCTGCTGCTGGAGGGTGCGCGATGAAATGGATGCCTGTATTGCTGCTGGCCGGTTGCGCCAGCGCGCCGCCGGCGCCGCAGCTGGTCGAAGTTCCCGTCTTTACACCATGTGTAAAGTCGGTACCGCAGCGGCCGGCCTACGAATTCGACCAGCTGGCGCCCGCGGCAACGGATGGCGAGATCGTCCTGGCGCTGGCGCGGGACTGGCCGCGCGGCAGGAAGTATGAAGTGGAGCTGGAGGCGGCAATTGCGGGATGCATTCTGCCAGATGAGAAAGCAGAGCGCTGATTGTCGCTGCGCTAACAGCAGCAATCAGCCGGTGGAGCCTGGTGAGTAGGATTGGATTGCCTCATGGGAGGAATTCGACTTTAACACTAGGAGGTACACATTTTGGCATTACCCATCATCCCCTGGATCGGCGGCAAACGACGCCTGGCCGACCGCATCATTCCGCAATTTCCACCCCACACTTGCTACGTCGAGGTTTTCGCCGGCGGCGCCGCGCTGTACTTCATGCGGCCGCCGGCCGAGGTGGAAGTGCTCAACGACGTCAACGGCGAGCTGATCAACCTATACCGGGTCGTCAAGAATCACCTGGAGGAATTCGTGCGCCAGTTCAAGTGGGCGCTGTCGAGCCGTGAGGTGTTCAAGTGGCTGCAGGAAACGCCGCCGCATACCCTGACGGACCTGCAGCGAGCGGCCCGTTTCTTCTACCTGCAGCAGCATGCCTTCGGCGGCAAGGTCGACGGCCAGACATGGGGTACGGCCACGACCGCGCCGCCGCTCAACCTGCTGCGCATCGAGGAGAACTTATCGGCCGCACACCTGCGCTTGTCTGGTGCCTATATCGAGAATCTGGACTGGTACAAGTGCATGGAGCGTTACGACCGGCCACACACGCTTTTTTACCTTGACCCACCGTACTGGGAGACGGCGGGCTATGGCGTGGAATTTGAATTTGCTCAGTACGAGAAGATGGCCGAGTTGATGGCCAGGCTGAAGGGCAAGGCCATCTTGAGTTTGAATGATCATCCGGACATCCGACGCGTGTTCGCGGATTTTCAGATGGATACGACCGGCATCCAATACAACGTGGGTGGTGGTGGCAAGGCAGTCGAGCGCAGGGAACTGATTATTTATAGCTGGGATAGGAACATCGACCCAGTGGGCCTATTTTAATAACATATTTCCGGTTTAACTTTATGAAATCCGGAAATATTTTTAAAGATATTCTTTTGCCGGTGAGAATTTAGGAAGTTTTATTCCTGGGTAAATTTTCTTCCCGGCTTCTATTAGCTCCATTTGAGTTTCACTTAGTACTCTCATAGTATTTTCTATGAATATATAAATATCGTTGGTGTTGCTAATTATTATTTCCGATTCAACTTCCCCTAACATATCTTTAACTTGCTCTTCAGATAGTTTTTGTTTGTGAATTTCTTTTTCTTTAATTATCGGCTGTATAGTTTCGACATAATATTCATTCCTATGTCTGTGCGCCTCTACAGTTTGATAAAAGCAATCCTGAGCGATACCAAGTTGATGCAGAACCTTGACAGTGTCCACACCACTTAAGAAACTTAAATCTTCATAGGAAAATTTGAGATCAGAGGTATCCTGAAGTCTGTTCGCCGGAAGTTCGAGAGCTCGTTTCAATTCTCTTTTATCCTTATGCTGCTTGCAGGTTTTATTCAATATGATCAATGTATTAAATTGCCTTCCCAGAATAAATAACGCATAGTGCAGACTAGATATCTCATTATTTTTCTTTGTTGTTTCTTCTCTTACAATCGTAAGAACAAAAGCGGACAATGCGCCTATAAATGTTCCACATATCGATATGGTAAATGTTCTAATATTTTCACCATTGTTTCCAATATTTTTCGCAGCGAAAACTGTCAAGGTTAATATGAACAATACAACAAATATGAGAAATTTTCTTTTTCTGATATTTGATAATATTGTTAATTTTACGATGGATAAGTTTTTATATAATTTTTCAAAATTAGTTGATGTCATATTGGCTATTTTGGGTTTATGTGGATTTTTCTGCTATTCTAGTCTAATATTTTTCTGTAACGCTCTTTGACTTTAACTGGTTAAGACATTTCATGTGCGCAGACTATACCCCAAGTACTAATTTTCATATAGATAACCATTTTCATGTGGCTTCACCGCAACTGGTGTTCCCGCTCGAGGCCTGGCCTGGCTACATGGCTCCTATCTTGCGCACTTCCCACGAGGTGCTTGGAGAGCTGGAAATCGCGTCCGCCATGTTCGGCATGGTGCCCCACTGGGCCGACCACAAGCTGGCCCGCCAGACATACAACGCGCGCACCGAGACGGTGGCCAGCAAGCCTTCTTTCCGCAGCGCTTGGAAGCGTAAGCAGTTCTGCATCATTCCAGCGGCGAACTTCTTCGAGCCCAATTACGAAACCGGCAAGCCTGTTCGCTGGCGCATCGAGCGCGCGGATGGCGGCCCGGTGGCCATTGCGGGTATCTGGGAATATCGCCCGGCGGACCAGCTGTTGTCGTTCTCGATGCTGACGATCAACGCCGACGGCCACCCGCTGATGCAGCGCTTCCACAAGCCTGACGATGAAAAACGCATGGTGATGATTTTGGATCCGGACCAGTATCAGGGCTGGTTGGACGGCTCGCTGGTGACTGAGCAGGACGTTTATCGACAGTACCCCTCCGACCTGCTCGTCGCTCAGCCGGATCCTTTGCCCACTCGTACAAGAGCGAAACCGGCGGCGAAGGCTGAGGCTACGCCGCCAGACTCACTTTTCTAGAAACAATTTTATACTTCCTGTTTCTTGCTTCGGCCGATATACTGTATAAAAACACAGTATTGGCCAGCCATGAATGCAACATTAATATTTACTCAACCAAGCCAGCCTGGTGTATTGCAAGTGCCTTTGCCGCTTGCTCAATTTCCTCTTCCCAGCGCGCAGCCGGAAATTTCCCATCGCATATCCGCTGGGTTTCCGTCGCCAGCCGCCGACTACACAGAGGATGGCCTGGACCTGAATGCGCTGCTGGTGCAGCACAAGGCAGCTTCGTTCTTTTTCACGGTCGAAGGTGACTCGATGCGCGATGCCGGCATATTGGATGGCGACAAGGTGGTGGTCGACCGCTCCGTCGCACCGTTGCACGGCCACATTGTCATTGCCGTCATCGACGCCGAATACACCCTCAAGCGCCTGTATTGCCAGCGGGGGAAAGTGGAGCTGCGTCCGGATAATCCAGCGTACAAGGCGATATGCCTGGCTGAAGGTAGCGAGCTACAGATATGGGGCGTGGTGACGGGCGTCGTGCGCAAGCTGCGGGTGTGACATGAGCGCCCCGATCAAGCAGATTTTTGCGCTTGTCGACGTCAACAATATGTACGTCAGCTGCGAACGTGCCTTCAATCCCCGCTTGCGCGACCGTCCGGTGGTGGTCTTGTCGAATAACGACGGCTGTGCCGTGGCCAGGTCTAACGAGGTGAAGGCCTTGGGCGTGCAAATGGGGGCGCCCTGGTTTCAGATGCGCGACTTGGCGCGCCAACATGGGATAGTTGGCTTATCGTCAAACTATACTTTGTACGCGGACATGAGCAACCGCATTATGACCATCCTGCGGACCTACAGTCCCAATGTCGAGGTCTACTCAATCGACGAATCGTTTCTCAGCCTGAAAGGCATGGGCGGCCTGTGGGCATCCCCAACCGCCATGGGTCAAGATATTCGCGCCAGGGTGGCGCAGTGGACCAGCCTACCCGTATGCGTGGGTGTGGGCCATTCGAAGACCTTGGCCAAATTGGCCAACCACGTGGCAAAGAAATTTCCCCTATTCGACAGCGTTGCCGACTTCACGACCATGTCGGATGCTCGAACCGCCTGGCTGCTACAGCGCATTGACGTCGGCGAGGTATGGGGCGTCGGCCGCCGCATCGGCGCCAAGCTACGCGCGATGGGCATCAATACCGTTCAAGATTTGAAAAACGCCCCGCCCAGCACCATGCGGGCACATTTCGGTGTTGTGATCGAGCGCACGTGCAACGAGCTGCGCGGAATTTCCTGCATGGAACTGGAAGAGGTGGCGCCGCCGCGCAAGGAAATTGTATCGTCGCGCTCCTTCGGCGCCATGGTCATGACGGCGGCCGAGCTGGGCGAATCGATATCGACCTACGCCGCGCGCGCCGGCGAGAAGCTGCGCGGACAGCACTCCCTGTGCGGTGCCGTTCATGTTTTCGTGCAAACAAACCGGTTCCGTGAGCAGGACGAGCAATACTCTAACGGCATCACCATCCCGCTGGTCGAGCCCAGCGCCGATAACCGCGTTCTGGCCGGAGCCGCGCTGCACGGCCTGGCCATGATTTTTCGCAATGGCTTCAAATACAAGAAAGCCGGGATCATACTGATGGATCTGCAACCGGATACCCAGCGCCAAGGTGTCTTGTTTGATGGTGGCCAGGATCGTGCTCGATCAGTACGTGCCATGGCCGCCCTCGATGCCCTAAATGAACGGTTCGGCCGCGACACGGTACACCTTGGTTCTGCAGGCTTGGTTAGGCGCTGGGCAATGTTGTCGGAAAACCGCACTCCGCGGTACACTACGAATTGGCAAGAGTTGCCAAAGGTTCTGGCGCATTAGGAAAGCAGTGGCACGCGATTAATTGGCTTAAATTTACCATTCCTGTAGGCAAGTGACTGATTTTAAGCATTATTGGGTTCCGGCTCCGGGCACCAGCGCACAGAATTCAGAAACGTAAAAAAGGCCATTAAACCCAATAAAATCAACGGGTTAGTGGCTTTTTTTACGTCCCGTCATTCCCCTTAATCCAGATTAAACCCGACAAAAACCAGTAGCGATTACGCCAGATTTACGCCGTGATTACGCCTCAACGAGAGGAATGCATGGCTTCACTCAGGAAACGGGTTGGCGGCTGGCGGGCGAAGATCGCCATCCTCGGCACACGGGAATCTAAAACATTCAGCACCTAGGCCGAAGCTGCGGCCTGGGCGTCGGAACGCAAAACCGAAATCCGGCGCGGCGCCGACAGTGGCATTGTCGTCGGGAAAAGCTGCGGCGATGCATTCGACAGGTATCTAGAAGAAATCTCCATCCACAAGCGCGGCGAGCGCCGGGAAAGGCTGCGCCTCACTGCCATCGGCGAAGTGCTCATTGGCGGCGTGAAAATCAAAGATATCAAGCTGGCCAATGTGACGCCCGAACTGCTCGGCACCTGGCGCGATCAGCGCATGACCGGGGGAAACAAGGTCACCGGCGCCACCGTAAATCGTGAGCTGAACTTGCTTTCTCACGTTTTCACGACTACGCGCAGGGAATGGAAATGGCTTGCGGTCAGTCCGACCAGCCGACACCTTCAAACAGCAGCAGGAACACAGCTTTCACAAAACCACCTTGGGCGCCATCATCGAGGCCATCGCCTTCCGCAACGAGCTGGCGTCGGGCGTTTCCGCGCGCCTGCGCGACACGGCCATCGAGCACATCGACCAGACCCACGAAAGCGATGCGGCCTTCCTGCGCCGGCTCGGCAGGAAATACGACGCGGTGGCCACCGTCAAGAACGACACCCTGCTGTTCCTCCCCATCAACCAGAGCCGCACGGCCAACGGCAAGGCGCTGCCCGTGATTCCCATCACGCGCGCCCTGGGCGATGGCCACCGCTACCACAGCGCCGAAAGCGACGCCTACACGGGCGTGCGCGCCTTCTGGTACGACGAGCGCTACGCGCGCCGCCGCAGCGTCGTGGCCGGCGTACCCGGCAACAGCAAGCGCCTGCGCACCACCTTCGCCAATGAAACAGACGCGCGCGCGGCGGCCGTCGCCGAATGGCAGCGCATCCTGCGCGGCCTGGCCACCTTTGAGATGAACCTGGCCCTGGGCAACCCGGCGGTGTTCCCGCAATCGCCCGTGACGGTGCAAGGCTTCAAGCCCGAGATCGACGCCACCGAATGGCTATCGGTCAAGGTCACGCACAGCCTAGGTGGCAACGGCTTTACCACGCGCGTGGAGTTTGAAACGAAGAAAGAAGCGGTCGAGGCCGAGCGCGAGGAAGAGAAAGACCCGGACGAAGGCATCACGGGCGTGGTGGCGAAGTGGAGGGACGTAGCGGCGAAGAAGAAAAAAGCGGGACAAGAACAGGCTGGCGCCACAGGTACGCTCAAGACGCTGGAGCATGTTTACAAGAGCAAGCAGGCCGCGAAGCGGGCGGCGCTGCATGCTTGGAAGCATATCGAAGAAGTACGGGATATTATCCGCGAAAATAAAGAGGAACCTTAGCAACGATCCTCGGTAGTTAGTAGGAATTAATAGTTCATATCTGATTAGAAAAATTGTGTCCAATAATCGATAGCAACCTCACTAAAACAGAATTTTCCTCTAAAACGGAGCAATCCAATGCCAACAACAATTATACAAATGGTCCGTCGGTCTGTATGGGCGCCGAAAAATCCTCTTCAATAGCCCTATTAAGGAAAGTAAAACCTAAAGCCCAATAACCATCCTCTCCTTTATAGCCAGCATTAACATATGTCGGTTCAGCAATGCCCATCAGATTCTCTTGATGGGTACTGCGAAAATATTTGTAATTTTCAACACAATATTCGTTACACATCCTATTTCTCTCTTCATAATCTTCAATATCCAATAAGTCATTATAATATTCTTGAGGACTAAAACGGACCTGATTATAAAATCGATTAACCTCAACAAAGTTATGGCATGTCGAGCAAATATGCAGTTCAGCTTGATCATTATGCCAGAGAGGATCTCCATGACGATTATAGTTACCACTAAGCATATTTATGAATGGGATCAAATGCCCACCACATTTACAACGATCAAAAGCCAGATCAAATACATCAACAATTTCGAAATTTTTTTGATCTAACAACGCAATCTTGTAACGAATCCCATCGCCGACGTAAGGTTCATAATCACGGAATTTTTTGAAATTGATATTAGTAGTTACATCAAATCTAGTAGGTACCCCATCATAATTGCCAGCAAAATCGGCGTGTTCGCCCACATCGCCAGCAACAGTCAAAAAGAAATCACGTCGATGCTTTTCGTAAAATTTTAATTCAGCTTTCAAACCTGCGTAGCTTTTTTGGTCAAGTTTTTTCTTGTAAGTATTCTCTAGCCACTCTCCCGCAACAGCAAATCCTTTCTGTGGGTCGTTTGCTGCAGAAAATATAATTCTTCGAAACTCGTTATAAGTACTTGCGCTCACTCTTTTCTCACCAAGGAAGTTATACAGCGGTTTTTACGGTGACCACCTCTATCAGGAAGCCGTAGCACGAAAATTTTCACTCACATGACATTTTTCATCAGATTAAGTTAAAACCAATAAGAGCAATACCAAAGGAAAATCTCTCAATTAATTCCGCGTTTACGCCTGCAACAAATTCGGAATCGATCTTATATATTTCTTCATCGAGGCAGCGTTTTCTATATCGGTTTTATACTCACGCATCAACTGCAAAACCTCCTCAACAAGCTCACCAAATTCCCTACCACCCAAATCCAGATATTCACCATGCGCAACCTTATTTCTCTTATGCACAAGGCTTTCATCAATAAGATTAAACTTCGTCGCATAAGAGGCTGTATTTATATCCAAAGATGCAGCTATATTAGAAAATACTTTTGAAGTCAAATTTGATTCCGTATCAATAGCTGACGACATATTCAAATTAGCTTTCTTTTCAAGCTCAGAAAAAATAAAGTTAAATGCCTCAAGATTCGGGCCAGATTTTCTTGAATTAACAAGAGTCTGCAACTTACCTTTCAAACCAAACAACGAAAAGCAACTTTGCAGCTCCCTATAGGTATGCCCTTGGTTATTTATATAATTCAAATAATGCTCAGATGCATTTTTTACAAACCCTTCCCAATGGGCATAAAGAATTGCCACTCCGGCCCTAATAAAAAACTTTTTTTCCTGACCAACAGATTTAGACGCAAATCTAAATGCGCCTATTTCCTTAACTCTCCACCCCATCTCTTTATCAAGTGCATCCTGAAGCTGGGTTAAGGTTTTAATATCAGACATTGCCAGCGCCTGTTGGATTCAAGAGAATAGCGGCCAAAGGAAGAAGTCTTGAGAGACGCGTGGTGCCTCTTATGCCAGCGCCAGAACTCTGTGTAAAAGCATCTGTAACCCAAAGCCCTCGAGCGACTTCATTAAGGAATGTATGACGTACTGCTGGCGACATGGCTTCGATCTTTTCAAGGTTTAAAGAAACCCCAGTAGCCATCACTTCGAATACAGAAATTAAGAATTTCCCGGAAAAACTGGTTCCGTTCCAGCGCTTAAATGCCATGCTACCTAACGCATCATCTAAGAACTTAAACGTTTTAGAAAATACTTCTTTTTCAGAGTCCATATTAAAACTCTCATCAGTTGCAATTTTTA
Source organism: Janthinobacterium sp. SUN033 (assembly GCF_030397595.1). Taxonomy (NCBI): domain Bacteria; kingdom Pseudomonadati; phylum Pseudomonadota; class Betaproteobacteria; order Burkholderiales; family Oxalobacteraceae; genus Janthinobacterium; species Janthinobacterium sp. SUN033. The sequence goes on along the minus strand of NZ_JAPQNV010000001.1, from coordinate 408,162 downwards.
TCAAGGCATCATCGAGATACTCATGAACGTCTAAACCAGCTAGATACGGGACATTTCTAAATGCAAAAAATCGCAACGCCAATTCAACGCCGGTTTGCGACTCGATAGCAACATCAGTTTGATCTGTGGTTCTTAAAAAGGAAACATCAATGGAACGTTCCATTAGCCAGTTGTAAAACTCCCTATTTAAAGAAACCGCCATACTGTTTCTCACTTCCTGTTCGGATAGCCCTGCTCCACCTGTATTTAAACGCTGAAAGAGTTCAAATTTCGCGGCGACATCACTATCGGCCTTAAGAATTTCCACACGAATTCGTGCACGCTTCATCTCTATCTGTAGCGCTTGTCCAATCCCGTCATCTGCACCTTCAGCAGACTCTTTCCAACGTTTTTTGTCCAGGCTCGGCAAGAATCGAGTTCCATTCAAAACGAGAGGGCCTAACTGCTCTGCGCGCTCACCTTTAAGATCGCCAGTAAGCTGAAGAACGGTTGATAGGCGCTGAAGCCCATCGATAAGCTCCCAAACTCCATTTTCATCTTGGTAAACAAAAATTGGTGGAATAGGAATTCCGAGAATTAATGATTCAATAAATCGTGTTTTTCGCTCATCTTCCCAGCGAAAAAGCCGCTGAAAAACTGGATCAATAACAAGTTCTCCATCCTTGTATAAGTTGATAATTTCACCGAGTGACATTTCATATCCATCGGTTACAACTCTTTTTCTAGTAGCTTGAATTTCGTCTGTAAGTGCCATGAAATCTCCAGTTAATTTAGTTCATCAAATGTTTTTTCTATCGTTTGAAACACACGGCAACCATGCACACTACGAAGTAGAGGATAATCCACTGTACAGCACAGCCAAACGGTGAGTGATTTGTGTCGGCCATTACATAGCATTGATCATTTTTTTTTACGACCTACATGGATCGTTTGCGGCGCAGTTATATTCCCGTGGATCTGCTGACCAATCTCGTCATGAACAATGACTTGAGTATGCCGTTCTACAGACTTAGCGACAGCGCTAGCAGGTGCGTCAGCAATGCCTTCGACAACTCCCAACACACGTGCTCTCCCGCGCAAATCTAGCCGTCGATAGCCTACTAACAACTCGTTCTCATCGTCAGTTAAAGAATTACTTGTTGGAACACCAAGCATCACATACGAGATGTCTACTCCAATGCTGGCCAATGAAACCATGTAGCCGGCATCAGGCAAGGTCTTCCCTTGCTCATAATTAATCTGAGCGAGTTTTTTCACGCCACCAATGGCCGCGAACGCTTCTTGTGTAAGGCCCAAGCGCGTGCGCTCTTGCCTTAACCTATCACCAAAAATATTTTTATCCATACATCTACGCTGACAAGTATTCTTTAACATACTATAGTTACGCCATCCTGTAGCGATTACACATCATAACATTATGAAAAACTTGTCAAAAGTCGGACGCATTACCAAAGGCGTCACCTCTCAGCCGCTTGGCGTTCGTCTGGCTCCTGACGAGGTAAAAGAAATCGAAACTCTTGCCGCGGCTCAACAGCGCTCACGTGCGTGGCTCCTGCGCCTCCTGATCCTGCGCGGCCTCGCCGACTACAAGCGTGAACTCGCATCCAAACCCACCCACTAAGGACAACGTCATGTACCCCGATGCAAAACGTATCCGCAGCCACCGCGTCATGCTGCGCCTGGACGATTACGAGCACCAGCTTGTTTCCTCGATCGCCAATTACCAGGGCGAAGAGCTTGCGGTGCTGGTGCGCCAGATCGTGATGCGTGAAGCCTTGGCAGTGATCGCCTTGGATGACTCCACCATCGACAGCGTACAGCGTCGTAGCGTTTAAACCGAGTCACTTTTGAGCAACTCTAAAGTTACAGAAAATGCCAGACCACCAAATTAACCTCAATGACGAAGAGCGCGCGGTGCTGGAACTCGTGCGCCAACGCCAGGGGCTGGCAAGTATAGATCAGGCGGCTGAATGGCTCGTCAAGTCGCGCTTACGCATACAGTCGAAAAACATGACAGGTCGCGGTCGCGCCCTGTACCAAGTGGAAAGAAAGCTGAAATGAGAGTCATCGGCCTGCCCTGCCCGCATTGCGAGTACACCGTCCGCGCCGTCAAGAGCCGCACGATGTCCGCCATGTTCAAGGAAATCACCTGCATGTGCCAGAACCCCGAATGCGGGCACTCCTTCGTGGCAGGCCTGGAAGTACTGCGCACCCTCTCACTGTCCGCCATGCCCAAGCCGGATATCCGTCAGATACCGTCTTGAACGGCAAGTCCTTTTGTCAAATAGTGCGTGTCAAAAGCCCCGCCTTTTCACCGGTGGCTGGCCACAACGGCGGAAAATAAACGGTGCTGCGCACCAACGAGGCTCGTACACAAGAGGCTAGCGCCACGCGCAGGCAACAAGGCGGACAGCATCCGATAGCGTCATAAAAATATTGTTGCGTGTCGCAAACGTTCAAGACCTGCTTAGACAACCAAACGATACTACCTCCATCTGATGCCAACCGAGGGAGTCTGATGAATACCGCTGCCATGTCCGCCTTGCGCGAAATTGACGATTTATTAATAAATGAAATTTTCGGTGCAATATCTGTAGCCCTCGATGAGGTGTGGAGCCCCAGCGCAACATAGGGAAAATCACACTCACTCATGGATTCATATGTCAATTCGTAAATTTCACCGCCTGTCGGCATGTGTCCTGGCGGCCTATATATTGCTGCATCTTGTCAATCACCTGATGGCCATTGCCGGCGCACATGCGCACATCGCCTTCATGGAGGCGACACGGCCACTCTATCGACATGCCGTCGTCGAGCCGGTGCTATTGGCGTGCGTGCTGTTTCAATGTGGCAGCGGAATATGGATGGTGCTGCGGGGATGGAAAAAACGCTGCGGGTTCGTAGCGTGGCTGCAGGCCGGCTCAGGGATCTATCTGGCCCTGTTCCTGCTTTTTCATGTCGGCGCGGTCCTGTTTGGCCGCGCCGCGCTCAAGCTCGACACCAATTTTTACTATGCCGCAGCCGGTTTTGTGCTGATGCCATATGAATTGTTGTTTGCACCGTATTATTTCTTCGCAGTGTATGCGCTATTCACGCACCTGGGCTGTGCCGCATATTGGCAAGCCGAAGCGCACTCGCCAATGGTGCGCAGGCTCGCCATCGGCGTTCCGGCAGGAGTCGGCCTGGTGGTCGCCCTGCTGATCAACCTGGCGCTGGCTGGCATGCTCCACCCGCTCGACATTCCCGCGAAATACCTGACTATTTACCGGTAAGCGGGGCGCGAGCACGCTGAGTCAGAGCACGCATGAAAAAAGGAAGCCGCACTGTTTGCTTGTGCGAATTAGCCTGCACATTCTTTTTCCGATGGCGTACAAAGTGCGCCATCATGCTCATTATCCAGTTTCCAGGTTGCGCTGGTGCCACATCCCCTCATCGCTCCCCCTCAGTGCCTGCCCCCGCTGACGTTTTTACAACAGCCCCCATCGCCCCGCGCCCTCCCCCGCAACTCCCTACTGATATAATACTAGCAATCAACTAGTACTCCGAGATGTGCGCCTCAAGGCTCCCGCAACCGTCTGTGTACCGCTAAGCCCTGCCCATGCGCTCCCTTTTCGACCACGAGATCATCAAACAGCTGCACAGCGGTACGCGCTCGCGGGTTTACCGCGCCCGGGCCGCCGATGGCACTGCGCTGATCGTCAAGATGCCGAATCAGCCGTTCCCCTCCTTTCAGCAACTGGCACAATTCAAGCGCGAGTATGCGATTGCTCGCCGCTGCCGCCATCCGGGCGTGGCGCATCCGCTGGCGCTGCAGCTGCACGGCGGGCGCTGGACGATGATCCTGGAAGATACCGGCGGCCTGGCGCTCGACCAGGTGTTGCGCGCGCAGGTGGCGAGGCGCAGTACTCCGTCGCAGCCCGCATTGGCGCTGGACGATTTTTTCGACATCGCGCTGCAACTGTGCGCGGCGCTGGACGAGGTCCATCGTCAGGGCGTGATCCACAAGGATATCAATCCTTCCAATCTGGTGTGGAATGCCGAACGGCGCCTGCTGCAGCTGATCGATTTCGGCATCGCCTGTGAACTGCCCTGCGAAAGCCATGGCATCGTCAATCTCCAGACCCTGGAAGGCACGCTGCGCTACATGGCGCCGGAGCAGACGGGGCGCATGAACCGGCGGGTCGATTGGCGCGCCGATTTCTATGCGCTCGGCGCCACCTTGTACGAAATGCTGACCGGCCAGGCGCCGTTCGAGACGGGCGACGAGATGGAACTCGTGCATTGCCACATTGCGCGCAGTCCGGAATGGTCGCACCCGGCGCTGGCAAGCCTGCCCGGCCAGCTGCTGCCGATCATCCAGCGGCTGCTGGAAAAAAATGCCGATCAGCGCTACCAGAGCCTGCAAGGCTTGCGCAGCGACCTCGAAGCCTGCCGCGCGAACAAGCCGGCGCAGGCGCTCAGGCTGTCCGACCACGACGGCCGCTTCCTCGTTCCACAAACGCTGCACGGGCGCGAGGATGCCATCGCCACGCTGCTGGCGGCGTTTGAGCGCAGTGCCGCCGGCACGTGCGAGATGCTGCTGGTGGCCGGCCATTCGGGTATCGGCAAGTCGGCGGTCGTCAACGAAGTGCAAAAGCCCATCATCGCCCGGCGCGGCCGCTTCCTGTCCGGCAAATTTGACCAGCTCCAGCGCGACGTGCCGTATGCCTCGCTGATCCAGGCCTTCCAGGGGCTGGTGCGCCAGTTGCTGGACCAGCCGGAAGAAACCCTGCGGCAATGGTCCGCAAAACTGCACGAAGCCCTGGGCAGCGGCGTGGGCGTAATCGTCGAGCTGATTCCCCAACTGGCCTTGATCGTCGGCCCCACCGATCCGCTGCCCGCGGCGGCGCCGGCACAGGCCCAGCTGCGCCTGGACCGCCTCTTCCCCCGCTTCGTCGAAGTCTTCGCCTGCGCCGGGCATCCGCTGGTGCTGTTCCTCGACGACCTGCAATGGGCCGATGCGGCCACGCTGCGGATGATCGAGCTGCTGATGGTCTCCTGCGACAAGAGCTGCATGCTGTTCATCGGCGCGTACCGCGATAATGAAGTGGGCCCCGCGCATCCGCTCAGCGCGCTGCGCGACAAGCTGCTCGCCCGTGACGTGCGCCAGTCGACGCTGTTACTGAGCGCGCTGACCGAGCCGCAGGTGGCGCAAATGGTCTCGGCCACCGTGCGCGTGGCGGCGCCTTACTGCGCGCCACTGACCAGCATTTGCTACCGCAAGACGGCCGGCAATCCCTTCTTCCTCAACCAGTTCCTCGCCGCGCTCAACGAGGCGGGCCACCTGCGCTACCGGCCCGCCGACGATTGCTGGGACTGGGACCTGCCTGCGATAGAACAGGCCGGATACGCCGACAACGTGGTCGAGGTGCTGCTGGAGAAAATCCGCCGCCTGCCCGGCGTGACGCAGCACCTGCTGCAACTGGCTGCCTCCAGCGGCAACCGCTTCACGCTCGACACGCTCGCCCTGGCAGTGGACCGCGCTCCCCGGCAAACGCAGCAAGACCTGTGGCCGGCGCTCAGGGCAGGCTTGATCCAGCCGCTCGACGAACGCTACAAATACGTCAATGGCGACACCGTCGCGGGCAACAGCGGCGTCAGTTACCGCTTCCTGCACGACCGGGTGCAGCAGGCAGCCTACCTGGTCGCCGATGCCGGCGCGCGCGCGGCCAACCATCTTCTCATCGGCCGCCTGCTCCTGCGGCATACGCCGCCGGAGCGCCAGGACGAGACGCTGTTCGACATCGTCGAGCAGCTCAACGCCGGCCGCGTGCTGATCGACGAGGCGGGCGAGCGCGTGCATCTGGCGACGCTCAATCTCCAGGCCGGCGTCAAGGCGCGGCGCTCCGCCGCGTTCCAGTCGACCCTGGAGCACATGCGCATCGGTCTCGACCTGCTGCCGGCGGACGCATGGAACACCCACGCCGGCCTCTGGCTCGAGCTGCAGCTGGGCGCCGCCGAAGCGGCCTACCTGTGTGGCCAGTTCGATGCCGCCGAGGCGATCTATCCACTGGTGCGCACCCGTATCTTGAGCCCCTTGCAGCAGGTACGCTGCATTGCCATCCAGGCGCACCAGTATCAGTTGCAGGGCCGCCTGCTCGACGCCATCGCCGTGCAGCGCGACGGCCTGGCACAGCTGGACATCGACATTCCGCACGATGTGGCGCACATGAAGGCGCGCTTCGCCGACATTCTCGCCGACATCGGGCGGCAGCCTGGCGCGCATGCGCCCGAGACCTTGCTGGCGGCCGCCGACATGTGCGAGCCGGACGCGGTGGCCGCGATGCAGATGATGCAGGGCCTGTGGATGGCCAGCTACTACGCCGGCCAGCAGGATCTCAGCGCGCTGATGGTGGTGTCGATGACGCGCCTGTCCATGCAGCGGGGGAGCAGCGATTTCAGCGCTGTCGCCTATGTCGGCTACGCGATGATGCTGGCGCTGTACAGCGGCGACATCGCGCGCGGCTACCACTTCGGCGCGATGGCGATGGCGCTGGCCAGGCGCCGCGCCAATCTGCAGACGCGCACGCTCACGGGCCTGATGTTCGGCGCGCTCAGCAACCACTGGACTCAGCCGCTGCGCAGCTCCGACGCCCTGTACGAGGAAGCGTTTGGCTGGGCGCTGGAAATCGCCGATTTCGTGCAGGTCGGCGTGGTGGCCGCCGTGCGCGCCACCGACCGGATCATCCTCGGCGACTACCTGCCGCACCTGATGCACGACATCGAGCACGACCTGGCGCTGATGCGCGCCAACGGCCAGCAGGCGATGGCCGATTGCTGCGTCGCCGCCGCGGTCCAGCCGATCAAGTGCCTGACGGGCCTCCTGCCGCGCCATGACAGCTACGACGATGCGGCGTTCAGCGAGGCAGGCTTCCTCGCACGGTATGGCGACTCGCACCTGTACCGCGCCTACTTCTTGCAAGGGAAGATACGCAACGCCTACCTGTTCGACAACGCCGACGCCGAACAGCTGGCCGGCCAGCTCGGCATCGTCACGCAGATCATGCGCGGCCAGGCCAAGGTGGCCGAGTGCAGCTTCTATGCCGTGCTGATCCTGATCCGCGCCTTGCGGCGCGCTCCCGCGCGCACCGATGCGGGCGATCTGCGGGCCGTGATCGGCACGCTGCAAGCGAGTCTCGCCGAGTGGGCCAGGCAAGGCTCGGACAACAGCGCGGCCAAGCACCTGCTGGTGATGGCCGAGATGGCACGCTACCGGGACGATCTGCAGCTGGCCACGCGCCTTTACCAGCAGGCGATCGACGCGGCTGGCTTGGCAGGTTACGTCAACATGCAAGCGCTGGGCAATGAACTGTGCGGCGAATGCTGGTGCGACCAGGGGCAGCCGCGCGTGGCAGCCGTCTTCATCGGGGACGCCATCGCGCATTACGGCCAGTGGGGCGCGGAGGGCAAGGTGGCGCAGCTGCGGGAGCGCCATGCCGCGCTGCTGTCAAGGATGGATGGCCGCGGCACGCAGCGGCATTCCGTCTCCCACACGCACGGTAGTTCCGCGCTCGACCTGGTGTCGCTGCTGAAGGCGGCACAAATCCTGTCGAACGAAGTCGGCCTGCGCAACGTGCTGACACGCCTCATTGCCATCGTGTGCGAAAACGCCGGCGGGCAGGTAGCGCGCCTGCTGCTGCTGTCGGAAGGCAGCTACCAGCTGGAGGCCAATATAGACGGCGATGGCGTCACCGTCCTGCAAGCGCGCCCGCTGGACCTGAACGCCGCCAGCGACCCGCAATTCCCGCTGTCGCTGCTGCGCTACGTCATCCGCACTGGCGCGGAGGTGATCGAAGACTGCATCACGGGCGGTTCTCGCTTTGCCGCCGACCCGTACGTGCAGCTGCACCTGCCGCGCGCCGTCATGTGCCTGCCGATCCGGCACGGCGGCCGGATCGACGGCATCCTGTACTTCGAGAACCGGCTGGCCGACGCCTCGTTTACGGAGGAACGCGTCGCATTCCTGCGCATGCTCGGCGCGCAGGCGATGATCTCGATCTCCAGCGCCAGGCTGCATGACAGCCTGGAACGGCGCGTTGCCGAGCGCACCGGGCAACTGGAAGAGGCCAACCGCAAGCTGGCGACCCTGTCCATCACCGACGGCCTGACGGGCCTGTCGAACCGGCGCCATTTCGACGACGTGCTGCGCACCGAATGCGCGCGTGCCACGCGCGTCGGCCAGCCGCTTGCCGTCGTCATGCTCGATGTCGACTACTTCAAGCTCTTTAACGACCGCCACGGCCACCAGGCCGGTGACGCATGCCTGATCCGGGTCGCGCAGGCGCTGGCGGCCGGCATGCGGCGCGCAGGCGACCTGACGGCGCGTTACGGCGGCGAAGAGTTTTCGATCGTGTTGCCGAACACGGGCGCGGACGAAGCGCGCCAGATCGGCGAAGCGCTGCGGCGCGCCATCGAAGACCTGGACATCGTCCACGCGAGTACGGAAGCGCAGCAGGTGACGATCAGCGTCGGCATCGCGGTCCAGTCAGCGCCGGGCGCCGCCGATCCTGACGCCCTGTTGCGGCTGGCCGATGCCGCGCTGTACCAGGCCAAGGATGCGGGGCGCAATTGCGTGGTGCTGAGGATTCTGCCGCCTGGCTGACGCATGCGCCCCGCGCCCTTTTTCACGGCGCTGGCGGCGCCTTACTCGCTGCCATGGGTGTGCTCGCGCGCCTGCTCCCGCGCCTTTTCCTGCGATGCCAAGCCGTTGAAGAACAGATTGAGCAGCACGGCGACGATGGCGGCCAGCAATATGCCGCTGTGCAGCAGCGGTGACAGGGCCTTCGGCATGTGCTGCGCGTACTGTTCCGCCACCAGCGGCAGCATGCCGAAGCCGATAGACAGGGCCACGATGAACAGGTTGTTGCGGTTGCTCTTGTAATCAACGCCGGCCAGGATGCGGATGCCGGTGGCGGCGACCATGCCGAACATCACCAGCCCTGCCCCGCCCAGCACGAACGCCGGCACGGCTTCGGCCGTCTGCGCGATCTTCGGAATCACCCCCATGACGAGCAGGATAAGGCCGGCCGCTACGCAGACCCAGCGGCTGCGCACGCCCGTCACGCCCACCAGGCCCACATTTTGCGAAAACGAGGTGTAGGGAAAGGTATTGAAGATGCCGCCGATCAGGGTGCCCAGGCCATCGACGCGCAAGCCGCGGCTGATATCGTCCTGCGTGATGCGCTTGTCCGTCATCTCTCCCAGCGCCAGAAACATGCCCAAGGACTCAATCATGACGACGATCATCACCAGGCTCATGGTGACGATGGCGACCACGTCGAAGGTCGGCATGCCGAACTGGAACGGCGTGACGATGGCAAAGGTCTTGGCGCCGGCCACCTTGGCGAAATCGGCCTTGCCCAGCGCAAACGACAGGGCCGTGCCGGCGATGATGCCGATCAATACCGCGATATTCGACAGGAAACCCCGGCCATACTTGGCCACCAGCAAGATGACGGCCAGCACGAAGAACGCGATGCCCATGTTATCCAGCGCCCCATAGCCGGGATTGGCGATCAGGGGCACGGGACCGGCTGGCGCGGGCAAGCCGGCCGCCGTGGCGGCAGCGGCCATCTCGAGGAAGGCGGGATCGGCGATTTGCGCCATGGCGGGCGGCCCGCCCATGGTCCAGTTGACGCCCACGCGCATCAGCGACACGCCGATCACGGCGATGATGCTGCCGGTGACCACGGGTGGAAACAGGGCCAGCAGGCGGCTGATGAAGGGAGCGATCAGCATGGAAACGACGCCGGCGCCGATCACGGCGCCAAAGATGCCCGTGATGCCCAGGGCGGGATTGTTCGCCATGGCCAGCATGGGACTGACGGCGGCAAAGGTGACGCCCATCATGACGGGCAGGCGGATACCGAAGTACTTGCCTATTCCCAGGGACTGGATCAGGGTGACGAGGCCGCAGCAGAACAGGTCGGCACTGATCAATGCCGCCACCTGCTCGGGCGGCAGCTTGAGGGCGCGGCCGACGATCAGCGGCACGGCGATGGCGCCCGCATACATGACGAGCACGTGCTGCAAGCCCAGCGTAAACAGTTTGCCGGCAGGCAGGATTTCATCGACGGGCGATGGCGCGGCAGGCACGGTGCCGGGCACGCTGCGGTGGATGGATTTCAGACGGGGAGTGGCCATTTACGCTCCATTTCCTGGGTTACCGCGGCCCGGATGGACGCAGGTGAAAGCGAGAAGCAAGAGAGAAACGGGACGACAGGAACACACTGGCGGCGGATGAGGCATGCGAAGCTCCTTGGATGGGACGACCAAGGTATGCCATGCACGCATCGTGCCAGCACCGATTGTATACAGGAATCGTGCCGAAAATCGCCAGAGATCAGGCAATTTGACGATGGATGCACCGTTTTCTCGCATACCGCCCCGCACCTGCACCAGAAGGCGGCACAAGGCGGCGGGGCTGGCAGGTCGCTGATGGCGGATGGCGGTTGGCAGATGGTTGGAGTTGGAGTTGGAGTTGGAGTTGGAGTTGGAGTTGGAGCTGGAGTTGGAGTTGGCGTTGAGAACTGGAGTCTGAAACTGGAACCTGGCGACTGGTGCTTGGAGCCTATCCCAGTAGATGCATACCCCCCTGCTGGCGCCTCTCGGAAGCGGGGACTGCGTTGATCGTCCTCGCGTGGCTCGCCACGCGTCCCCCTCACACCTTGTCCGCGCTCCTGATGCGCTGCCAGCAGAAGACGCGTCCTATCGGGATAGGCGTTTAGCCACCAGAGCAGGCATCAAGCAGCGTTTCCAGCTGGCGCACATGGGCGGCACGCAATTGCTCGCGCGCCAGCAAGGCTTGCACTTGCTCGAAGATGCCGTGGGATGGCACCGCCGGCAAGGCGGGAGCGGCAGGACGCGTGGCGATACATGGCACGCTCACCGGCCAAGTTTCCACCTTTGATGCCGGCACCCATGCCGCACAGCCGGTCAATAAACTCACCAGCAACAGCACGGCGGCGCGCCTGGCACACCGCCGCCCTGCCGTCCTCCTGGCCCGCCACCCCGCACTCGCACGCGGCGGCCTCATGGCATTTCGCCGGCGATCAGCGCCTCGGCGGCACGGCAGGCGTCACCTTCGGGCTGCAGCGCCAGGATGCGCGCCGCTGCCGCTTGGGCGTCTGCCTGCCCGGCCTGCGCCGTGGCCAGCGCCTGCCGCACCCGCGCCGACCGGCGTGCGCCCTCTTCCCGCATCGCATTCAGCGCCTGGGTCTGGCGCCGCAACAGGCCCTGCACCTCCTGCACTTGCGCCGTGCACGCGGCGCGACCGGCTTCGCGGCCCCAGCGCTGGGCGCAAAACACGGCTGCCCCCAGCAACAGCAGCATGGCCATAATGCTCAACGACGGCTTCATGCCAGCACCTTGCGCACTGCTGCATACAAGGCCAGGCGTTCGGCCAGGCCGTTCACGCCGCCGTTGATGCGGCGCGTCACCCTTTCCTGGTCGCCCGCGTCGGCCAGGCGGTTCAAGCCGCGCGATTGCCAGAACCAGCCCGCCGAGCGACACGCGAACATCGTTTCCTCCAGCAACTGCGGCGCCGCAAGCAAGTCCAGGCCCAGCGACACGCCGCACGCCGCATAATTGGCGCGCCCCGTCACCTGCAGCAAGCCGCGCCCCTTGAAGCGCACGCCATCGCCGACAATCACATTGCCCAGATCCGCCCTCCCCTCATAAGCCGCGCCGCTGGCCAGCTCGCGCACATAGCGCAGCTGTCCCGATTCGTGGCCCACCTGTGCCAGGAACGCTGCCTGGCGCAGCGGCGTATCAATACCGAATTCGGCCATCGCCGCATTCAAGGGCGCCAGGAACAGCATAGCGCGGCGGCCGGCCAACGGCATGATCTGCATCAATTGCGCGCCTGTCACAGCATGCCCCGCACATCCTTGACGGTGGCGGCCGCATCGGCCGCCAGTTCGCCGATATCCTTGCCGCGCCGCTTGTCGAACCAGCGCACGCAGGCACCCAGCACCCACCAGGCGGGCAAGCCGGCCGCCACCATCAGCGGCGCGGCGATGAACAAAAACCCCGTGGCCGGATCGCCGCCATACAGCCCCGCCACGGTCTTCGCGCTGTCGAACAGGCTGGGCCACCACGACAGCACGGCGGCCACGAGCACGGGACCGAGAAAGGTGGAAATGATGATGCTGGAACAAAAACGAATGAATGCCTCCTTGGTGGACTGGGGCCACATGAACATGAAGCCCAGCGACGTGGCGGCGGCGCCGGCCAGCACGGGCACGCCAAACAGTTTGATCAATGCGCCGCCGGCGGCGGTGGTTTCGAGGGCCATGATTGCCTTTCAGGTGGTGGAAATGAAAAAACCCGCCGAAGCGGGTTTGTTGGTGAGGCACAGGAAATGAAGGAATTTAGGTCGTCCGTTCGCCCGCAGGCATTGCGTCATGTAAAGAGAATTCAACCAGTTTCGGCACGCCCCCGTCCGCAAGCCACTCCGTATATTTAATGTAATCGAGGTTCTGGTAATCCATCGGTATGAATGCCCCGTCCGATTCACGTATGATTATGTTTGCCTCTTCTACGATGGTGTACATGCGTTCTCCTATTATTAAATTTCGGCGATGGCTTCCCAGTTACCTTGGATATTGTATTGTCGTGCTGCTATAGTAGAACGCAATTTCATACGCTTATTGGCAGCCTCAGCAATAGTTCCCTGAAATCCAGTAATGCCACCTTGCGCGTCGGTTCCTTGACATGCCCACGTAGTCGGTGCGGTCACATAGCCACGCATATTAATAGTAGGAGATGCGCGCATAGGTACGGGGAATTTAATAGTATGGCGCCCATTATTCTCCAAAGAGTCAACAGATTCACCAGCTGATCCCAGTAAAGCTAGAGCATCAGCGGCAAGCGCAGTCACATCGGCACCTTCAGCGAAGGAATTGCAGTAATAGCGAAGACACAACTGCATTTCTTCAGCCATTGAGCGACGAGAGAATGATGTTGCCTGTCCTGCCTCAAACTGCACACCTGTGATTAGGAAGTTGCCATTATTACCAAGCATGTTGACAGCACCAGTTACACCTGTAATATTTCCTGCAATCCAAGTGCCAGTGACTGCGCGCAAGAAGTTAGCACCCGAACCCAAGTTAAAACGTAGATGCAGACCTTGCATATTGTTTGTATTCATCGCACTTACAGTATCACCGGGAATAGAAACAACGATTTTTGTCCATGTGTTCGCTACAGGAACGGGGAACGAGAACACATAACTTTTGTTCGCCAAGATGTTATAAAAAGCCCCCGAATGCATACCCGCAATGTTCGAGCACACCCAAGCAGACAATGTGCAGGTTTTAGCGGCTGCGGTGCCATATTGCAGGTCAGCCAAATGATTACCCTCGATTACCTGCTGCAACAGGTATGCTTCACCAGCAGCAGCGTTATAGGCTCCTTGAGCACCCAAGCCAAGGTAATTAGGAAAGCCGGGGGCACGAGTTGCCACATTGTAAAAATTAGGGCCATAGGCAACTTTACCTGACACCAATGCATCGTAGTTCCAGCGATCCAAACCATAACCAATAAGATACGTTCCCGAATTAGGTACACCACGCTGATTGATACGCATATCGCCGTTGATAATCCGGTTCTGCATACCGCCGATGAACGAACCGTTTATGCTGGCCACTTTAAAGTCCTGCGCTGCATCCCCATTTATCGCCGCGTAAGTGGCATCTAGAACGGACGGAGCGATGCTGTCTGCAGTGACATACCAGCCGGACACGCCGTTACTCGTGAACGTGGTGACTTCGCCTGGCCGCATCACGTATGTGGTCGTCAAGTTCGCGCTGTTAGCGAGAACTACGCCAGGCGCCGAAAAATTTACGGTTCCTCCAAATGGCGCCCTTACGGTGAAGGAGGAGCCCATATATTCATAAGTCGATGGCCCTACGGCAAGTGTCGAATTTGGGGAGTTGAATTGCAACCAATGACCAAGCTGTTCTTTTGTGAATGCATTCGCACCTGCGGCCAAGCCGATACCTTGGCCAACTTGATAATGCAAGCCTGCATTATTAACGAAATCCACCGTGGCAATACGTCGAGAATTGTTGAACTTTTCGGGTTTAGTCGAAAGTGGAGTGCCGGTAAGATCAGCACTATCCAGTGGTGCTTTCAAGTTAAGCGCAGCTTGTTGGAGGATGCTTACTGGTTTGCTCACATCACTGGTGTTATCCACGCTACCCAGGCCAATATCGGCCTTGATGACTGACGTGTCCGTAATACCATAGCCAGCCAGCGTCGTTGCGCGCGCCGCTTTTTTGGAGTCTAACTCGGCCAGCGCCGCCTGCACATTCTTCGCAACGATCCCGCCCACCGGCGTGCTGACAACTTGCGAGGCCGCATTGGTGGTGATCGTCACCCAGGCGCCGGCCTGGAATACTCGCAGGCAGCCGCCGTTCAGCACCGTGTCCCAGTAGGTCGCGCCAGCCAGCAGCGCACCGCCAGCGTTGTCCAATGTCGGCGCCAGTGCTTTAGCACCGAGATAGCGCGCGTCAAACGAAGCAAACGCGGCGCCTGCGGATGCGGCCTGCGCGGATGCTTTAACTGCATCTGCGCTGGCGCTAGTAGCGGCCTGTCCCGCCGCTGCCGCACTGGCCGCAGCAGCAGCCGCATTGCGCGGAATATCCGCGACGTCCTTAGCTAGCGCCAAGTCGTTGAGCTTGCGCAGATAGTCAGTCTGCCCTGGATAGAAATTGGCTGGCATTAGATTTCCTCTACAGTAATAGATGTCGAATAACGTTCGAATTGCGGCGTGGCGACAGCAACCGCATCGGGCAGCTTGCCGTACACCTGGTGGTCCTGCTCCAGCAAAGGGTCATCAGATTCCGGAAACAGACTGACGAAAACCGGACGCGACTTGCCATTGCCGCGCAAAATGGCCATCAACTTGCTGCGGTCCTGCGGCGACATGTTATTCAGGCTCAGAGCAAGCTTGCGGCTGTGTGGTCCCACATTCGTCAGTAAATCGCCACCTTCATTGCGGTAATGCTGGCTGGCATCGTCTGCCGTCACCGAAGCACCATAATCGGCATTGTTTTCAGGCGACCAGTACATGCCGGCAACCAAGCGCGACGCCTCGATATAGCCGGCGGGGTTGAGCGCGTCGTCGATATCAATTTCCAGTTTCTCCACCCATGCCGGCGAAAACCAGATGCGCCCATAGGCGCCGCCGCCATACGAGAATGCATTGACACCCAGGGGTTCCAGGCCCCACTCCCAAGCGCCAAGCGGCTGGTGCGCGCAGGCCCGTACGGTACCCGTATCGAAAGCAGGTACCGCATCGGCCGCCAGCGCATAGCCGCGCACGCGCAAGGTAGCTGCGGAGCTCAAGTTACAGAATGGCAGCGCCACTGCAGCGATCAACGAGGTCAGGGGGAAAACGGCGCTGAGAGTGGCGTGGGTACCCGTGGAACGCCAGACTTCGGACTTGATGTCCGTCAACAGGTTCGTCACGGAGAGTGCGCCCGACTGGCTAGACGCCGAAATCGCGGCCAGGTCAGCCGCATTGTGGTGGATGATGCGTAAATTCGTCATAAAATATTCTTTCCCTTGATTGAACAAAGTTTTATTCACTAAGGCAAGAAAGTGCCATCAATGATAAAAAACGGCGACGGCTCGGTGAAAGTAGTGTCCTCAGGCGCAGGCCCGCGATCATTACTGGAACGGTGTATCGTACCTGATGAATACGCGACGGCATTGTTCCCATATCGGGTCAAAAACATGCGCGTATCGGTTTTGACGTAACCGTTTTCAGGATAATCAGGGTCATACGGGGAAAAACTGACATGATAGAAAGGGCTATTGCCGATGGCGACAGGCCGCCCCACTGCCGGCAGTTGAACGAGGGAATTCAGGTCCCCGCTCCCGATGGGAAACGTGACATTGGGGCGACCAAAATCATGGGTCAGCCTCCCCGTCACGCTATGCCGCAGAATCAGGCCGAAAGGCGAAGGCTGGCTATCCAATAAGGTGGAAAAGGCCCAGATATCCACAGGTTCCTGTACGTCAAAACCATCCCGGTCAGGATGCGTCCCGCAATAAGCAGCCACGGTATGTATCCCATTCCGATAGGCGGTGCCGAGGATCCCGACTCTCCGGCCAGGCGGCATATCCATCGCCCAGAGCACCGGGCGGTCACTGGCAAAGGTATAGTTGGACCAGCCTGACTGGCGAGCGGAAAACTCCTTATATGGCTGCACGATGCGGCTGAACGAAGCCTTGCCTATGCACTCTGTTCCCAGGGTATCACTATCAACGACGAGGTCCCCCGCAGTATTGCGTACTCGAAAAATGCTATTCACTTTAAATACACTCCTGCTGTCACGCTGTATGCGGCCGGGGTGAATCCCAGGGCCTTGAACGAAAAACGGGGATAACCTTGTGTTTCGTCATATGTCCACTTCGCATGGCCCTGACCATCGCCGTACACGACAATTGGCGTTCTCCCGCGCGGCAGGGTGCGAAATTCCAGAGAAACACCTTCCACTGGAATCTCAAAAATACCCAGGCAAACACCGCCCGCGGCATGGCGGGAATCGAACTTCAGCTGCCCCGCTGCCGTTCTGAGTATCAGGACGGCGTCACTCATATGGCCACCCCAGCTCGATAACTGGCTTGGCACCGCCGTTAAAGGCATAAAAGCCTTTGGCATTGATCTCGATGCGGTTCGCGGAAGCGCCAGAGCGCAAGAAAAAAGTGCCATCCGAATTGATGACGACATTTCCATTGGCCGACTTGCAGGTATCGCTGAAGGTCAGCGCCCCCGTCTTGGTCGAAATCGCCTCCAGCGAGCCAAACTTGGCATAGCTCTGGAACGGGGTCGTCCATACGGTTTGATTCGTCACCGGATCGTAGCTGCCGCTGGACTGAAACCACACCTGCCGTTCCGCAGGGGCGCCATTGATGGCAGCCCCCCAGGCACGCGTCTCGCCCCAAGTCCCAACGGGCGGATAGGTATCGCCAGGCACCGTCACGCTGGCGGGGTTGAAGGCCAGCGCATAGCCGTCGATCAGCGTGAAGCATTGACGCGCCGACCTGCCGCTGCTGCCATTCGTGCCATTCGAACCGGGCACGCCATTCGCCCCGTCCTGCACCTTGTTGACGACCTGCTGCGCCGTGAACGTCACGCCGCTGTCATGCAACAGGGTGGCGGTGACGGTCACCTGCTGCACCGACATGGCGCTGTACGCGAGGCTACGCGTATTGCCGCTGCCACTCAGGACGCCGCCAGCGCTGCAGCTGAATTGCACGGTGCCGGGCAAATTGATTTGCGTGGCCTTGAAATTGACTGCGGCCGGCGCGCCGGCGCCACTGGTGCTGACGTGGAACACGGGGGTGTCCACTGTCAGTATTAGCGCGGCTCCCGCTTCCGGCGCCGTCAACCGTGGCGACGTCGCCTGCAGCAGTACGTCACGGTCATTCATGATGGTACTCATACGATAAACCCCACTTTCACGTGTCCCGTCAACCAGTCAGGTGCCAGCGAAACAACCTGGCCCACCACTCCTTTCTCCATGCCGAAGCGTGGATGGGTGACCCTCACGGCCTGGCCCAGTTCCAGCGCCAGCATTTCCGCCGTGCCATCGAATTCGTAGACCGTGCGCGGCACCCGGCCAATCGCCAGGCGGCGCTGCGCCTCGGCCTCGGCATCCACGCGGCGCAGCAGCATGGTGTCCTGCTGCACCGGTTCCGCATCGAGCCGGTAGGCAGCCTGCACCTCGCTGTCCGCAAGGGTGGCCGTCAGCCATTCCGTTTCAAACAAATCCTTGTGCTGGACCGGAATCCCCGTCTGCAGGCCCGTTTGCACCGTCCAGTTCTTGCAAAAACCCAGTTTGACGGATGCCGTCGGCGCGCTGCGGCTGACTGGCGTCAAGGTGCCCGCCACCATGTGCTGCGGCCCCACCTGCGTCGGCGAGCCGACGGGAGGCAGGCTGATTTGCAGCAGCCGCAGCTGCCCCAGGCGCGACATCACCAGTTGCGCCCCCAGGCTGGAGGCGATCATCTGGCAAGCGTTGAGCACATTCGTGCGGCCAGCGAGAAACAGGCCTACCGCCTGCGGATGCGCGGCGTCGAAGGCCGCCAAGTTGGCCACATCGAGGTCACCCTCGACAAAGCGGTCGCCCGCCTTGCCGTAAGCGGTCGCCAGGCGCCGCAGCAACGCGGCCACCGTGTTGGCATAGGTACCGGGACGGTCGCCCTGCACGGTCACGGTGATCGTCCCGGCGGGCGGCGCGGCCAGGAAAAACCTGCCGCTGGCATTGTCCGCCGTTATCCGCACCGGCAGCCCGTTGTCGCGCACCTCGATGACGCCCTCGATGGCGGCGCCATGCACCTGATACTGCAGCAGGGCCGGATCGGCCAGCAGCGGCGCGATGTTGTGCACCTCGCCAAAGGCCAGCGGCAGCACTGCGTCCTTGTTCGGCGTCGCGCCGCCCAGCTTGGCTTCGCTGACGGGCGTATTCAGGCGTTGCAGCTTGTCGCGCAGTTTCAGCGCCAGCTTGTCGCGCCCTTTCGGCGCGATGTCGGCCACCACGCCATTGAAGATCAGGCGAAAGTCGCCTCGGCGCCAGCGCGGATCGCCGATCCAGGCGCGGATCGGACGGTTCATCCACACATCATTGAGCCAGGCGTCACGGATGCCGGACGGATTGTCTATCTCGATGTCGCCCGCCGACAGGCTGGCTTCGCCACCCAGCGACAGCTGCTCGGTGAACTGCATGCCCGTCGAGACGATGGACTGGTACGCCAGGTTCGGCGGCGTATCATCGGGCGCCGTGACATACGCCCCCGTGCTCAGGAAGCGGGTACGCTGCTGGCCACCGCTGTACACGGCCACCTCGATCAGCACCAGACGGCGCGCCGAGGTGTTGCGCAGCCACGCGGTGAACTGCGCGTCGCTCATGGCCTCATTCAAGGTTTCGTTCATACTATGCTCGCTTTCGATTGACTGGCCCAGACCGACGCCCGGGCCGCTTCCGACGCACCGGCCGACACCTTGTCGGCGGCGCGTTCATTGGCGTCGTAATTGCTGCTGATGATGGCGCCCGTCTGCTGGTCCTGGTCGGCGCGCAGCTGGCGCACTTCTTCGCGCAAGCCCTTGATCTCGGCCACCAGCGCTTCGTTGGCACCGTCGCCGGCACTGAAATAGCGCTGCATGGCTTGCGCCGCTGGCGCATCGACCACCACTTCGTCAAAAGCGGCCGCGAGCGGCATACCGAAACCGGAACCAAACTGCATGCCCTGCGTGATATCGACCTTGCCACCAGCCAGCAATGCGGCGCCCAAGGCATTGACCGCCTTCTGGATGCCCACCGCCGTCTTGTTGAGATTGATCAACTGGCCCACCTGCGTATCGAGCGCCGTCAACTGCTTCTGCGCGTCGCTAAGCTGCGTGCCGGCAATCGCCGCGAGCGCCGCCAAGTCGGCCTGCACCCGTGCCGCATCGGCGGCATAGGCGTCGCTCGACGATTTCACTACCTGGTTCGCTGTCAGGTAAGCCGTGGCCGCCGCCGTCAACGCCGACTGTGCCGCAGCATCGCCCGTCTTCGCCTTCGCCAGCGTCTCTTCATACTGACGCTGCGCCTCGGCCATCTTCTGCATCGGCGTCAGGGTCGACAGGCTGCCCAACAACAGAGAATCCTTGAACGAGCGGATGCCGTCGCCAAACGATTTCAGGCGATCGATGGTGGACTTGAGGGCCGAAGACTCCGTTTCATAGGCACTGGCAATGTCCTGCCGCGCCTGCAACTGGTCATACAAGGCCAGGTTGCTGGCATCGACCGCAGTACGCTCCTTGGCACGCAATTGCGCCGAAGTCATCGTCATCTGGTCGAGCTTTTCCTGGATGCCCTTGCGCTCGTCGGCAATGCCCTGCTCCGATTTGGTCAAGTCTTCCGTCGCCGCATGCGTCTTCGCAAACGCATCGGCCAATGCCATCAGGCCCGCATACTGGTCGGCCCCCGTCTTGGTGGCCAATGCGCCAGAATTGACCAGTTGCAATACCGTATCCTTGAACCGCGCGCGCGTGGTCACGCTCGCATAGCCAAGGGCCGCCATCTGTTCCGTCACGTGTTTTTGCACGGGCGCCAGGCGCTCGGCTTCGGTCAGGTAGTTTTCGGCAAAGAATGCAGACCGATTGCCCAGTGCTTCAACGCCACCGGCAGCCTTGACCAACTGTTCACGTGCCGCCAGGGAGGCCACGCCAACGGCGCCGAATGCCTGCTGCGAGGTGCTGCCCAGGGTAGCCAGCACGCCATCAACGACAGCGTAGTGGCCTGCCAGGCGCTGCAGCGCAGCGCTCGCCGACTCGCCCTTCATGCTCAGTTGCGACAGCGATGGCACCAGTTCCTTTGCCATGGCATCACCGACGCCCGTAAAGAAATCGGCAATCGCTTTCTGGTTCGCCGCGTCGTCCTTGGTCATGACGATGTTGAGCGACTGCGTGCGCGTGGCCAGGCTATCCGTGTTGACGCCCAAGGTGCTGGCGAAGGCGCCCGTCACCGCCTTCATCTGCGCATACGTATCGCCTAGCGATGCCGCCAGCTCGGCATCGACTTCAGAGCGGTCCGTACCTTTCTTATTCTTGCGGAAAAGGCCGCCTTTCTGGGTCCAGTTCGAATAACTCTCACCCGTAAAGCCATCGGCACCGAGGTTGCCCGAAATACCGGCACTGCTGACCTTTTTCTCGCCCATGCCGAACAGGCGGTTCGCCGCGCCGCCCAGCAGGCCACCCACCAGCGCGCCCATCGCCGTACCCACCAAGGGAAAGACGACGGTTCCCAGTGCTGCGCCAACGGCCGTACCGGCATTGACCACACCATTGCGGCCATATTCGCCCGAAATCATCTTGCCGCCATACACGCCGCCCATGACGCCGGCGGCGACGCTTGCCGCCGCGCCCACACCGGTGGCGAGAGACCCATTGGCACTGACAAACGGAGAATAAGAATTACCTTGCAGCATGTTGATACCGCGCTGCACGCCATCGGCCACCGAGTTCCCAATACCGGAAAGTCCGCTGGACAGCGAATCGTAGATGCCCTTCGCCGAACTCAGGAGCGACTGGATGCCGCCACCGTTGGCCAAACTGCCCTGCGCCTGCGCCGCGCCCGGATTCAGGAACGAGGCAAAGCCGGCAGCGATCGGCGACATGATCGGTTGCAGCACGAGGTTGTTGAACATGCTCTTCAACTTGTCCCTGAACATGGTCGCCAGGTTCTTGCCGCCTTCAAAGCCGTTCATGAACGCGTCAGTCAGTGACTTTTCGATATCCTTGGCGCTGGCGGCCCAGTCATCGGAAGCCTTCTTGGCCGCCGCGGCAGACGCCTCCTTGGCGGCCAATTCTTCCGTCGCCGTCATGCTGCGCTGCTTGGCATCGATCAAGGCATTCAAATACTCGACCTGCGCCGCATTTTCCTTGCCCACCGCCAGCGCGGCGCGCTGTTCCTTCAGCAGCGCCATTTCGTTTTGCGCGATGGCGGTCTTGCTCATGCCATACACCGCCACCAGCTTTTCGCCAGCCTCGGCTTCCTTGACGGCATCGGCGACGGCCTGTGTCCGTGTATCGGACAGCGCTTTCGCGTCTGCCAGCGCCTGCTCGGTCACAGCCTTGGCTTGCTTGCCCACCTCGATCTCATCGACGCGGGCCTGAAGCACCTTACGCGCAACCTCGAATCCCGCCAGCTCCGACGCAGTCAGTTTTTTCGTCTGACTCTCGCGGAGTTCCTTCAACTGAAAATCGAACTTTTGCGCCTCGTTCATCTCGGCATAACCGGCAGCTTCGCGCTTCAGGTCGCGGGCCTTGCCGTGCATCTCTTTCACCATGGATTCGAAAGGCGTGGGCGGAGCGGGAAGCGCCGGCATGCCTGTAGCGGGCCCGTTCTTCGGTTTGCCGGGCGCTTCTTGCTGCTCAAGCTGCTTGAGCTTGCCGTGCACCATATCCAGCTCTCCCTGCAGCCTTGCCAGGTTGCTGTCCACCCCGGCCTTGTCCAGGGACTGGTATTTTCCCGTGCGATTGCGCACGGCATCCATTTCCGTCGAAATCTCCAGCATGCGTTCGCCAGCCGGGGTATTCAGTCCTTTCTCCGAAACGCCCAGCTTTGCCAGCTCATTGCGCTTTGCAAGCTGGACCATCTGCTTGTCGAGTTCAGCAACGATTTCCTTGGTGCTCTTGCGCATGGGTTCTACGGCTTTCTCCGCGTTGTCCTTCGACGAACTCCCCCACATATTCCAGGCAGTAACACCTAACCCTACGACAGTCACCAGCAAACCGATATACCCACCCATGAATGCCAGGGCCCCTTTCAGTACCCCTGCAGCGACCGATGCGGCGCGCGTTGCGGTCGTTTGCGCCACCAATGCAGCGGCATGGGCTTCGGCGGCAACTGTGGCACGAGCCTGGGCTGGGATCAGACCATTGGTGGTCAGCGCCAGCGCCACGTCGGCCTGGCTGACGCGTATCGTCGCTTGTAATTCAGCAACACGTGCGGTCGCCAGTGCGGAGGTGGCGGCGGTCGCCGTCACGTCGGCATTCGCCGCCGCCAGGGTGGATGCCAGCAAGGCCCGGTTGGCCGTGACCTTGCTATACGTAGCCACGACGACGCCGGCAGCCCAGGAGCCAAATTTCGCGGTGGTCAGCGTTTCGAGCACGCCAACGACCAGGGTCAGGTTACTCGACAGAAATTCGAGGCCGCTCGTCATCAGGCGCACGGCGCCGGTCGACTCCGCCTGTCTCGCCGTGAACTCCATCACGTTATTGCTCAGGACTGTAAAGCTGCCACCGATGGTTTCGAACTGCACAGCTTCCTTGCGCAACTCGCCCAGCGCGTTCGGCAGTGCGACGGCCATCACGTCGGCAGTGATCAATCCTGCGCCGGCAAGCCCGGCGAGCGCTTCTTTCGACACGCCCAGGCCGGCGGCCATGGCCGCCATGACTTCGGGGGCGGCCTGGCTGATATCGTTAAATTGCTGGCTGCTCAGGGCGCCATCGGCGAAGGCGTTGGACAGCCCCTTGAAGGCGGTGGCGGAATCGGCCGCCGAGGCGCCGCTGATCTTGACGCCAAGATTGAGCGCCTCGGTGATGCCGGCCACTTCGGCCTGGCTGATACCCAGTTTCTTGGTCGCATCGTTCATTTGGGCATACAACCCTGCCGTGGCGGCAAGGTCCGTCTGCCCCGAGGCGGCAATGCGCTTGACATTGTCGTACGCCTCGCCATATTCCTGTGTGGTGCTGGTCGACATGCGCAGTTGCGCTGTCAGTTTCGTATATTCATCAGACAGTTTGACGATCTGGCCGATATTGTTGGAAATACCCAGGTTGGAGAGTATCTCCGTGTATTTTTTCGTGACATATTCGAGTTTGAAAGTCGACTTGGCAGCCCGCTCGCTGGCCTCGCGCATGCGTTCCAGGTCATCTGCCGCGATACGCACATTGAGCGTATCGATGCGTATCTGTAATGTTTCAATTTCAACGGTCATAATTTACCCATAAAAAAAGCCACCGCAAAGGTGACCATGCAATCGAGGCCACCTTCGCGACGGCTGTTGTGTTTTCCGTGTCACCTCTGCTGTAAAAATCAGGGCAAAACCAGGGCTAAAGCGAACTGTTTTGATGGCAGATATAGGCAGCGTCGAGCTGATCGACCAGCTCCTCTTCCCATGCCGTCAGACGGACACGATGCCGCAGTTGCCATGCCAGGATATCCAGGCTGCTCAAGGGATTGGCCGCCATGCCGTTTTGCCGCTTGCGGCTCATCTGCACGAAGAACTGCCACACGTGCGCCAGTTCAAACGGCAGTTGCGCGCGAACGGGAGCCTGCGGCTCCCGGTAGAGTGGATGGCGCTTCGCGGCATCCAGGTGCTCGCCTTTCGCATTGCCATCGGCCGCCTTTGCCGAACGCTCGAACTGTTCGTCGGCAAAGAGCAGCAAGGCGGCGGCTAGACCGTCAAAAAATTGCCGTCCGCCTCGAGTGCAGCCAGCACTTTTTCCTGCCAGGACGGCATTTTTTCAAAAATCGCCTTCAGCAAAGCCGGGGAAGGTTGTACCGGGACGCCTTTGTCGACGAAACCCGGCATGCCCACCACCACCGCGATGGCGATCTTCATGTTGCGGTTTTCCGCCAGGTCATACAGTTCCGCCGCGCCTTCATCGGTCTTCGCATCGATCTGCTTGCTTTTTTGCACCGAGCGTTTGATCGCCACCACCGACGTTTCGCGAATCACGGCACGATACTGGTCAGAATTTTTGCTGACGATGTCAAAGCCCGCCTTGTGCGCGCCGTCTTCGTCAAACAACACCGACACCAGGTGAACCTGGTCCACAGCCTTGTTGCCATCATTCAACAGGGAGATATCAAAACCAGCCGAGGCGATCATTTGTGCGTTGTTCATATGTATTTTTCTTTCTTGATTGGGGTAAAAGTAAAAGGGCCGCCATCACGGCGGCCCCGGTGCAGGCGCTAGCCGCTTACAGTGCGCTGTCCTGGATGCTCAAGGTGGTCGCTTCGTGCTGCGCGTCGGCGCCCTTGTAGCGCAGGACGTCGAAGGCGCAGGTGACGATCTTGTTCTTCTCGCCGTCGTCGATCTTGGCCGAGGTGATCTTGATGCGGCCCATGGCCAACGCTAGCACGTCGGCGGTCGGCGCCGTGCCCGACGCCATGGCGTAGGCCAGCGGGATTTCCGTCTCGGACTTGAAGTAGTCGAGGTAGGTGGCGTCCTGCAGCAGCACCGTGAACTGGCCCGAACCCATCACCTTGCCGCGCGAGGCGGCCGTGGCGTACTTTGAGCCGATCACCGGGTCGACCTTGACCTGGCCGTCCAGCGAGACGGACATGCCGGTGCAGATCTGCGACGGGATGCCGTTCACGGACAGCATCGCCGTGGCGCCCGAGAATTTACCGGTGCCCGACGCGGCCAGCGGCGTGGGGAAGTACGGCACGGCCGTGGTCGGGCCTTCCGCCTTGCCCATCAGGGTGAAGTCCAGGCTGGTGATGCCGTTCGGCTGCACGGCGATATCCATCTTGCTGACCAGCTGGTCGATGAAGCTGCGGTGCACGCCGATCTTCGGGTCCTGCACTTCGGCCGTGAACCAGTCGGTGGTGTGGCCCGTCAACGGGGTGAAACTGCGCTTGCCGACCGCCGCCACGCCGACCGAATCGCCGGCCGCCTTGACGATCATGGCCGAGCCGTCCATGAATTGGCCATTCAGGTTGGTGGCCGTCACCGACGTGACGAAGAAGTTTTTCGCGTTGTTGGCGGCGGCCGGCGCCGTCATGCCGGTGATGCGCACCACGCTGCCGGCGCGGAAGCCTTCGCTCAGCCAGGAGCCGGCGCTGCGCGTCAGGCCGGAGGCGGCTGCCGCGATGGTGGTTTGCGCGGCAGCCACGCCGCCTGCCGTGAAGTCGCGGCGCAGCAGCGCTGCCATCAGCGGCGCATACGTGCCGCAGGCCGCTTCGGCCTTGATGGCGCCCGTGGTGCGGAAATTGCCCAGGCGGGTATCGCCCTGCTGCTGGCTGGCGTCGATTTCGGCGCTGGCGTATTTGTCCGCTTCCGTGTCGAAAGTGGCCGTCACGCGGGGATAAATCTGGCCGCCGCCGGCGGCGGCTTTGCTGCCTTCCGCGCTTTGTTTGCTGATAACGATCAAGCTGTCGATGCCGTTTGCTGTCGATGCCATAGTTGTAAAACCTTTCGTGGGATGAAAAAAAAGACCGCATGTGCGGTCTTGAGTGGGGGAACTGCCAACCATCAGGAAAATAAAAAACCCGCGCGCGGTGAGGCGGCGGGCTGGCGTCCGGATGGCGCGGGGCCATGCCGGACGGAAGGTGGGCGAAGGGGCCATGAAGGCCGTTCGCTGCGCTGATTTCCCCTATCGGTGTCGCGCCTTGGGCGCGTCTATTACGAGTGGAGAAGCATGTGGTGTACTGCGGTACTGCCTGTGTTGCTGTTGCTGCGTGATCGAGACTCTATTGTAGGGGCGTTTTTTTCAGCGCCAGGCATATTGCAAAAACTTTTTAGTGACCGAGGCGGCGCATGGCGCGGGCACCGTGCGACTGGAAGATGGCTTCCAGTTCGCTGACCATATCCTTGATGCGTTCGAGCTCGAAGCCGCCGGAGCAGCTGATGGCCGCTTCGCCGGCACCGCGGCAAGCCTGGCAGACGAGCGGCGCGCCGGCCTGCATGGCAGCGACGACGCCCGTGCCGTGGCAGACCTTGCATTTGCTGTCGAGCCAATGCGCGAGCGACGCTTCGGCCACGCGGCGGTACAAGGTGTTGGCCGCCTGCGCATCCCAGGCCGTCTGCGCCTTGACCCAGCGCCGCGCGCGGCCCTTCTGCGTCACGGCCGCCGTCCAGGCGCGCAGCAATTGGGCCAGGTTGCCCGCATTGCCTTCGAACAGGCGGCTGACGGTGCCGTCCGCGTATTTGACGCGGCACAGCAAGGCGCCCATGTCGCCGGCCAGCGCGGCGGCCGCGATCACGTCCAGGTCGTGGTGGACGGCATCGTCGCGCAGGTTCTGCGACGACAGCGATGCGATGAATTTTTCTGCAAACCCCATGATTTCTCCTCATTGATTCTTGTTTCAGTTACCCGCCGGGCCAAACAGGGCCGCCACCAGCGGATCGCGGCGCGCCGCGCCACGCGCCCAGCTGGCCGTGCGGCGCACTTGCGGCGGCAATTCGGCCCAGCCATCGACGTCGTCGTCCTGCTCCCCCAGCGCGTACAGGGCGGGCCGCTGGCGCCCCGGCTCCGTGCAATGGCGCTGCGCCAGGTGGATCTGTCCCAGGCCGCACATGTGGCGCAGATAGCGGCTCATGGTGCCCGCATCGAGTCCCAGCAAGGCGGACAACTGCGCCGCGCTGGCCTGGCCCTGCTCGCGGATGTACTGCGCGATGCGGGCGATATGCAGCTGCGACTTCTTGCTGCGTCCCTGTAACTGGCGCCCCTGCCGCGGCGCCGCCCTGCTTTCAACCAACTGACTGCTGTTCAACATCTGCCTGACCTCCCGTGGTGCTGCCCGCCGGCAAACGCTGTAGTGCGTTTGCGACAGGCAACGAGTGGACTTTATCAATCGCTAATGTTAAAGTCAAGCATTTGGTAATTTATCAAACGGTAAATTTCAGGTTTAATGTGGAGATGAATATGTATCAATACAGACGCGACCGCCTGCTGGCCCTGATCCGCGAGCACTACGACAACACGCGCAAGAAAATTTCCGACGTCAGCGGCTGGAGCGAGGCGCGCATCTCGCAAATCCTCTCGCCCACCTACCGCGAGGGGCGCGCTTTCAGCGAAAAGATCGCGCGCAAGCTGGAAGCGGATCTGCAACTGGACGGCATGTATTTCGACCAGGGCGCGGCGCCCGATCAGGCGGCACTGACGGCACGCGCGCTGGCCGGCGTGCAGCCGGTGGTCGTGGAAGATGGCGAAGATGAACGCTTTTACCCGATCCGCAAGGTGAAACTGCGCCTGTCGGCCGGCATCACGGGCTTTGCCATCGAACCGGAAACGCACGACGGCAGCACCATCAGCGTGCCGCGCAGCTGGGTCGAGCGCAATGGCTACCACCCGGAAAAACTGGTGGCGATCAAGGTCAAGGGCGAGAGCATGGAACCGGCCCTGTACGAGGACGACGTGGTGATCATCAATACGGCCGACAACCGGCCGGCCGATGGCATCGTGTTTGCCATCAATTACGAAGGCGAACCGGTGGTCAAGCGCATGGCGCGCGATATCGGCGAATGGTGGCTGACGTCGGACAACCCGGACCAGCGCAAATACCACCGCAAGCTGTGCCGCGGCAATGAATGCCTGATCGTGGGCAGGGTCGTGCGCAAGGAAAGCGACCGGATTTGAAAGCGAAGTTTATCGTTTGATAAACTTCGCTCGCAACATAGCGCTTACGCCAGCGCCGCCTGGATCTGCTGCAGCGATGCCGGATCGTCCATCGACGTCAGGTCGCCCGGGCTGCGGCCTTCGCAGATGGCCTGGATCGAGCGACGCAGCAGCTTGCCCGAGCGCGTTTTCGGCAGTTGCGGCACGAACAGCACGCGCGCCGGCCGCGCCACGGCGCCCAGCTGGCGGTCGACGACGGCCATCACTTCGCGCTCCAGCAGCGCTTTCGCCTCGACGCTGTCGAAGCCCCGCGAGTCCTTCAGGATCACGAAAGCCATCGCCACCTGGCCTTTGAGCTTGTCTTCCACGCCGACCACCGCCACTTCCGACACGTTCGGATGGCTGGTGATGCTTTCCTCGATTTCGCGCGTGCCCAGGCGGTGGCCAGCCACGTTGATCACGTCATCGGTGCGGCCAAGAATAAAATAATAGCCATCCGCATCGCGCAGGCCCCAGTCAAACGTGGAATACACTTGCCGGCCGCTGAAGGTGGACCAGTAGGTGTCGACGAAGCGCGCATCGTCGCCGTAGACCGTCTGCATGCAGCCGGGCGGCAGCGGGCCTTCCAGCACCAGCACGCCCTTCTCGTTCGCGCCGCACTCCTCGCCCGTCGCCTCGTTGAGCAGCTTGACCTGATAGCCGTACATGGCCATGCCCGGGCTGCCCAGGCGCGTGGGCGTGTCTGCCACGCCTTTCGCCACCGACAGGATCGGCCAGCCCGTCTCCGTCTGCCAGTAATTGTCGATGATGTCCACTTTCAGTTCATCGGCGATCCATTGCGACGTGGTTTCATCGAGCGGTTCGCCCGCCAGGTACAGCGCCTTCAATGACGACAGGTCGTATTTGCGCATCAGTTCCACCGGGTGCTTGCGCAGCACGCGGATGGCCGTCGGCGCCGAGAACATGCGCGTGACCTTGTATTTTTCAACGATGCTCCACCAGATGCCCGCATCGGGACAGATAGGCAATCCCTCGTACAGGATGGTGGCCATGCCGGCGATCAGCGGGCCATACACGATGTAGGAATGGCCCACCACCCAGCCGATATCCGAGGTGGCAAAGAAGGTTTCGCCGGGCTTGCCGCAAAATGTGTACTGCATCGACGACGCCAGCGCCACCGCATAGCCGCCCACGTCGCGCTGCACGCCCTTCGGCTTGCCCGTCGTGCCCGAGGTGTACAGCACGTACGACGGTTCGTTCGACTCGAGCCAGGTGACGGGCACCTGCGCATCCAGGTGCTGCTCGCGCAGGGCAGCGTAATCGACGTCCCGGCCCGGCGTCAGTTCCATCGGCACCAGCTGGCGGTCGACCAGCAATACCCGCTGCGGCTTGTGTGCAGCGATGCGGATGGCTTCGTCGAGCAGCGGCTTGTAGGCAATCGCCTTGCCGTTGCGCGAACCGGCATCGGCGGAAAACACCAGTTTTGGCTGCGCATCGTCGATGCGGCTGGCCAGGCTGTTGGCGGCAAAGCCGCCGAACACCACAGAATGCACGGCGCCGATGCGCGCGCAGGCGAGCATGGCGAACGCCGCCTCGGCGATCATCGGCATGTAGATCAGGACGCGGTCTCCCCTGACCACGCCCAGCGACAGCAGGATGGCGGCGCAGCGCTCCACTTCGCGCTGCAGTTCGCGAAAGCTGTAGCTGCGCTCCGTATTCGTTTCCGTGGAAATGGCGATCAGCGCAGCGGCATCGCCCTGGCTTTCCACCCAGCGGTCAACGGCGTTGTGGCACAAATTGGTGGTGCCGCCAACGAACCATTTGGCGAACGGCGGGCGGGAATAATCGAGCACTTGCGAAAACGGGGTATGCCAGGCTATCTTGTCCGCTTCCTCGCGCCAGAAAGCGTCAGGCGTGTCGATCGAGCGTTGATAAAATGCTGCGAAATTCATGTCTCCTCCGGTGTGCGTGCAATCTGTCTCCGGCTTGGGCGAACTGGCCCGGCCTTGATATGTGGACTATCTGCTTGCGTACTGCTGACTATTAGTTATCTGTTGGTGCATCCTCCAAAGGTCTTGCGAACAGTTTTTGGGAGAAAAGGAACATCTCCGGCTGCGCTGCCACGCAGGCGCTGCGCTCGGCTGCGATCCTGTCGCGATTCGCCGCCAGCGTGGCACCGGTCAGGAGCATGCCGAACTGGCCGTCCACCGGCGCCTCATCCTTTTGCGTCATCACACGCTGCATGACGATGTCGCCCAGTGCCCTCTTGAAGTGTCCTGCTTCCCAGTACCAGCGCGTACTGGCATGGCGTTGTTGTTGGGTAGGAATCGGCTCGCAGTTGTAAAGGCCAAAGCCGCTGAAATCGGTCACGCTGATGCGGGCCGATGGATATTGTTTCTTGACGGAGGCCACTTCCAGCACGACCTGCTGTTTCCACTCCTCGAACAGGGGCCACAGGCCAGCCCCTTCGAACAGGGTAAGCATCTGTGCGTGATACGGATAGATCACCAGCTTGATATCGGCTTGCGTGGCCGACATCGCCACCAAAAAATCATGCATCGCCTGAAAATCGCCGTCAGCAAAATCGGCCTTCGACATTTTCACAAATCTGGCGGCACTTTTCTGCGCCCGATGCTTGAATACCTTGTAATACCCATCGCGGACCGCATGGGCGCCATAGTCGAGCGCGGGATTGAGGCCGCTCGGCGCGATAGTAAATGCCGCCCTGTCATGTTGGATGAACGGAGTCTTCACGGCGTCTTTCACCGAGGCCAGAGAAAACAAGGCATCGAAACGCCAGAATCCCGGAACATGGCCTGATGACGCCTCTGTGCGCACCGGAGGTGCGACAGCCGGCTTCAGGAAATCAATGAACTCAATTCCCACGATCACCGTCCCCGGCTTGATACCGGCCTGGGTCAGTTGGGCGAACTGGCTGATGGCCATGGCCATCGCAGTGCCTGGTATCCCCATGTTATAGCCATCACCCTGCATTGCGCCAAATGCGGCGGCACGCGGATCGAAACCCATCTCGGCGCGCGAGTTACCCAGGATGATGAAGCTTGGCTGCAGACGCAGCGCGTGTGCGTGCTTGATCTGGCTCTGGTAGCGGCTCAGGCCAGGCTTGACGGCGTTAAAGTTTTCGCGCCTGACCGCGCCATACAGATTATAGGGGTCGACAATGTACACGAAGGCGCAGACCAGGCATGCGCAGGAAAGCAGCACCAGCATCAAGGTGGACAGATAGCGCCTATAGGATGCTCTTGTCATTTTCCTTCTCCACTAGAACTGAAAATACAAGAATTCGGCGGGCCGGTTCAGGGCCAGGATGCTCGCCAGTGCCAGTAGCGCGATGGCGGCAGCCCACGCCGGTGAAGCGCGCCAGGTCAGCAGCCTCGTCATGCCAGGGCCTGTTATTCCTGCAGGGTGGGCACGCTGGAAGTCCAGCGCAGGCCCACAGCGACGCATGATCTGCTGCGTATTCGGGAAAGCAAAGGCCAGCAGCGCCGCGATGGCGATCCACGTCCAGGTTTCGACGAACAGGCGTCCACTGCCCAGATAAAACGTCATCCCCGTCGCCTCCAGCAGGTGCTGCAGCGGCGGCACACGGCTGGCCAGCACGTCGGGTGCCGCGACGCCATGGGCACCCGCCATGCCCTGCAGTATCTGCCACGACGTTGCCATGTCCGGCGCGCGGAAAAAGACCCAGGCAATGCAGACGGAGGCAAAAGTGACGAGGGTGGCCACGACTTTCCAGACGCGGCTATCGAGCGGCAGGCGCAAGCGCTGCGCCACCGCGCTCCAGGCCTTGTGGATGGCCAGGTAGGCGCCGTGCAAAAAGCCCCAGACGATGAAATTCCAGCCAGCGCCATGCCACAAGCCGCCCAGCACCATCGTGATCATCAGGTTCAGGTAGCGCCGCGCGGACCCGCAGCGGTTGCCGCCCAGCGGGATATACAGGTAATCGCGCAGGAAGCGCGATAGCGTCATGTGCCAGCGGCGCCAGAATTGCGCGATATTGCGCGATTTATAGGGCGAGTCGAAATTCAGGGGAAGGCGCACGCCGAACAGGCGCGACAAGCCAATGGCCATGTCGGAATAGCCGGAAAAATCGAAGTACAGCTGGAAGGCATACGCCAATACCCCGCCCCAGGCGACCAGCAGCGATGGCGCAGCCGGGTTGTCGAACAGCGGCGCCGCATACGGGGCGATGCTGTCGGCGATCAGTACTTTCTTGGCCAGGCCGATGAAGAAAATCGTCGAGCCGATAGCGACGTTCCTGGCCGAGAGACGGAAAATGCGCTTGTCCGCAAACTGCGGCATCATCTCCTTGTGGTGCAATACGGGGCCGGCGATCAGATGGGGGAAATACGTGACAAACAGCAGATAGTGGACAAAGCGGTTTTCCTGCGCCTTGCCCTGATAGGTGTCGACCAGAAAAGCGATCTGGGTAAACGTGAAAAACGATATCCCGATCGGCAGCACCACATGCAGGGCGGGCATCGGTTGCGCCGTCAATTCCGCCAGGCTGGCGACAAAGAATCCCGCGTACTTGTAATAGGCGAGCAAGCCCAGGTTGGCGCCGATGGCGGCGGTGACGAGCCATTTTCGGCGTGATGGCGGACTGGCGCCGAGCAAGGCCGCACAACCGTAGTTGAAGAGGATGGAGCCCAGCAGCAGCGGCAGGTAGCGGTAATCCCAATAGCCGTAGAAGAACAACGATGCTCCCGCCAGCCACGCGGCGGCCCCCAGTTGGCTGCGTCTGCCCAGGATGAAGAATCCCGCCACCGTGATGGGTAGAAAAGCAAAAAGGAAGACGTAGGAGTTAAATAGCATCTGTTCACCGGTCAGGAAGCATGGGAGGCCGCCAACATCCGCGACACGCTAACGCGCATCGCGGCTGGCGCCCTGCCATTTTCCTTGCCGCTCAGTTTTTTTACCAGCAAAAGTATCTATCTATCGGCAGGTGCACGGTCAGGCCGAGTCCAGGTGCGTGCTGCGCAGACTAGAATGCGTCGCCGGGAACGCGCACGGCCCCTTCCATCAGCACGCGCGCGCTGCGGCTCATGATGGCCTTGGTGACGCTCCACACGCCATCGACGAGCGCCGCTTCCGCCCCCACCATCAGGGTGCCGGACGGGTGGCCGAAGCGCACCGAGTTGCGGGGACCGCCACCGGCCGCCAGGTTGACCAGGGTGCCGGGAATGGCTGCCGCCGTGCCGATGGCGACAGCGGCCGTGCCCATCATGGCATGATGTAATTTACCCATCGACATGGCGCGCACCAGCAAGTCGATCTCGCCCGCTGCCACCTGCTTGCCGCTGGACGAGACATAGCCGGCAGGCCTGGCGACAAATGCCACCTTCGGCGTGTGCTGGCGTTTCGCCGCTTCATCCAGATGCGCGATGAGTCCCATGCGCAAGGCGCCATGCGCGCGGATGGTTTCGAAGCGGGCCAGCGCCACCGGATCGCCATTGATGGCGTCCTGCAGTTCCGTGCCCGTGTAGCCGATGGCGTCCGCATCGACAAAAATCGTCGGGATGCCGGCGTTGATCATCGTGACCTTTAAAACACCGATGCCGGGTACGTCCAGGTCGTCGACGAGGTTGCCGGTAGGAAACATAGCCGAGCTGGCCCCATCGCCGCCCTCCTCGTCTGCCGCCGGATCGAGAAATTCCAGTTTCACTTCGGCGGCCGGGAAAGTCACGCCATCGAGTTCGAAGTCGCCCGTTTCCTGCACTTCGCCATGCGTCATGGGCACGTGGGCGACGATAGTCTTGCCGATATTGGCTTGCCAGATGCGCACCGTGGCGATGCCGTTTGCAGGCACGCGGGCGGCGTCCACCAGGCCGCTGGCGATGGCGAACGAGCCGACGGCAGCGGACAGGTTGCCGCAATTACCGCTCCAGTCGACGAAAGGCTTGTCGATGGAGACCTGGCCGAACAGGTAGTCGACGTCGTGCTCCGGCTTCGTGCTTGTCGCCAGGATCACCGTCTTGCTGGTGCTGGACGTGGCGCCGCCCATGCCGTCGATCTGCTTGCCGTAGGGGTCGGGGCTGCCGATCACGCGCAGCAGCAGCGCATCGCGCGCGGCGCCCGGCACTTGCGCACTGGCCGGCAAATCCTGCAGGCGGAAGAACACGCCCTTGCTGGTGCCGCCGCGCATGTAGGTGGCGGGGATTTTGATTTGGGGTACGTGGGTCATAGGGTTTCCTGGAAAGCCGGGCAGCGCGCGCCTGCGCGCCACCCGGTGAATGACGAACTGCTTACGCTGCCTTGGACGACTCGAGGAAATCCTGCGCGAAGCGCTGAAGAACGCCGCCCGCCTCGTAGATCGACACCTCTTCCGCCGTATCGAGACGGCAGGTGACGGGCACTTCGACCGTTTCGCCGTTCTTGCGGTGGATGACCAAGGTCAAGGTGGAACGCGGCGTGCGCTCGCCGACGACGTCATAGGTTTCGCTGCCGTCCAGGCCCAGGGTCTTGCGGTTCACGCCAGCCAAAAATTCCAGCGGCAACACGCCCATGCCCACCAGGTTGGTGCGGTGGATGCGTTCGAAACCTTCGGCCACGATGGCTTCCACGCCGGCCAGGCGCACGCCCTTGGCGGCCCAGTCGCGCGAGGAGCCTTGGCCATAGTCGGCGCCGGCGATAATGATCAATGGCTGCTTGCGCTCCATGTACACCTCGATGGCTTCCCACATGCGCGAGATTTTGCCTTCCGGCTCGATGCGCGTGAGCGAACCGGCTTTCACTTTGCCGTCCTCGATGACCATCTCGTTCTTCAGGGTCGGGTTGGCAAACGTGGCGCGCTGCGCCGTCAGATGGTCGCCCCGGTGCGTGGCGTAGGAATTGAAGTCTTCCTCGGGCAAGCCCATTTTCGCCAGGTATTCGCCGGCAGCGCTATCGAGCATGATGGCGTTCGATGGCGACAGGTGGTCGGTGGTGATATTGTCGCCCAGGACGGCCAGCGGACGCATGCCTTTCAATGGGCGCGCGCCAGCCAGCGCGCCTTCCCAATATGGCGGACGGCGGATGTATGTCGTCTGCGGACGCCAGTCGTACAGGGGGCTGACCTTGATGCCGTCGTCCGCCTGCGCGGCGAACATCGGAATGTACACCTTGCGGAACTGCTCCGGCTTAACGCTGGAAGCGACGATGGCGTCAATTTCCTCGTCCGACGGCCAGATATCCTTGAGCAGAATCGGCTTGCCATCCGCATCATGGCCCAGCACATCCTTCTCGATATCGAAGCGGATGGTGCCGGCGATCGCGTAAGCCACCACCAGCGGCGGCGAGGCGAGGAACGCCTGTTTCGCGTACGGGTGGATGCGGCCGTCGAAGTTGCGGTTGCCCGACAAGACGGCCGTGGCGTACAGGTCGCGCGACACCACTTCATCCTGGATCACGGGGTCGAGCGCGCCCGACATGCCGTTGCACGAGGTGCAGGCGAATGCCACCACACCGAAGCCCAAGTTTTCAAGCTCCGGCATCAGGCCCGCTTCCTGCAGGTACAGCTCCACGGTTTTCGAGCCGGGCGCCAGCGACGATTTCACCCATGGCTTGCGGGTCAGGCCGAGGCGGTTCGCATTGCGCGCGATCAAACCGGCGGCGATCATGTTGCGCGGGTTGTTCGTGTTGGTGCAACTGGTGATGGCCGCGATGATGACGGCGCCGTCCGGCATCTTGCCCGGTTCGTTTTCCACCACGCCGGAAATCCCCCGCGCGGCCAGCTCCGACGTCGGCACGCGGTTGTGCGGATTCGACGGACCGGCAATATTGCGCACGACGGACGACAGGTCGAAGCTCAGGACGCGCTCATACTGCGCGTCCACCAGGCTGTCGGCCCACAGGCCCGTCTCTTTGGCGTACAGCTCCACCAGTTTGACCAGTTCGTCGTCGCGGCCCGTCAGTTTCAAATACTTGATGGTTTGCGCGTCAATGTAGAACATGGCGGCCGTGGCGCCGAACTCCGGCGCCATGTTGGAAATCGTGGCGCGGTCGCCCAAGGTCAGGTGCGCAGCGCCTTCGCCAAAGAATTCCAGGTAGGACGAGACGACCTTCTGCTTGCGCAGGAACTCCGTCAGCGCCAGCACCGTGTCGGTGGCCGTGATGCCCGGCTGCGGTTTGCCCGTCAGCTTGACGCCGATGATGTCCGGCAGGCGCATCCACGAGGCGCGGCCCAGCATCACGCTTTCCGCTTCCAGGCCGCCCACGCCGATGGCGATCACGCCCAGCGCATCGACCATCGGCGTGTGCGAATCCGTGCCCACCAGCGTATCGGGATAGGCTACACCATTTTGCACCTGGATCACGGGCGACATGCGCTCAAGATTGATCTGGTGCAAGATGCCGTTGCCCGGCGGAATCACATCAACGTTTTTAAAGGCCTTCTTGGTCCAGTCGATGAAGTCGAAACGGTCTTCGTTGCGGCGGTCTTCAATGGCGCGGTTCTTGGCGAAGGCGTCGGGGTCGAAACCGCCGCATTCGACGGCCAGCGAGTGGTCCACCACCAACTGCGTGGGAACTACCGGATTGACGAGGGCCGGGTCACCGCCCTGGGCCGCGATGGCGTCGCGCAAGCCGGCCAGGTCGACCAGGGCCGTCTGGCCCAGGATGTCATGGCAGACGACGCGCGCGGGGAACCACGGGAAGTCCAGGTCGCGGCGGCGTTCGATGAATTGGCTCAGCGAAGCGTTCAGGGTCGCCGGGTCGCAGCGGCGCACGAGGTTTTCCGCCAGCACGCGCGAGGTGTAGGGCAAGGTGGCGTAGGCGCCTGGCTGGATCGCATCGACGGCGGCACGCGTGTCGAAGTAGTCTAGCTGGGTGCCCGGCAAGGATTTGCGGTGCAAGGTGTTCATGTTGGTGCTCATTATTTGCGGTCCTTGATCGGGACGAATTCCAGGTCTTCCGGACCCACGTAGTTGGCGCTCGGGCGGATGATCTTGTTGTCGATGCGCTGCTCGATGATGTGGGCAGCCCAGCCCGACGTGCGCGAGATGACGAACAGCGGCGTAAACATCGCCGTCGGCACGCCCATCATGTGGTACGACACGGCCGAGAACCAGTCCAGGTTCGGGAACATGTTCTTGATTTCCCACATGACCGTCTCCAGGCGCTCGGCGATGTCGAACATTTTCGTGGAACCGGCTTCCTGCGACAGCGAACGGGCCACTTCCTTGATGACTTTATTGCGCGGATCGGAAATCGTGTAGACGGGGTGACCGAAGCCGATCACCACTTCCTTGTTGGCCACGCGTTCGCGAATGTCCGCTTCCGCTTCATCGGCGTTGTCGTAGCGTTTCTGGATATCCAGCGCCACTTCATTCGCGCCGCCGTGTTTCGGGCCGCGCAGCGCGCCGATGGCGCCCGTGATGGCCGAGTGGATGTCCGAGCCCGTGCCGGCGATGACCCGGCTGGTGAAGGTCGAGGCGTTGAATTCGTGTTCCGCGTACAGGATCAGCGACGTGTGCATGGCTTTTTCCCACGACGCCGACGGTTTTTCGCCGTGCAGCAGGTGCAGGAAGTGGCCGCCGATCGACTCGTCGTCCGTTTCCACTTCGATGCGCTTGCCGTTATGGCTGTAGTGGTACCAGTACAGCAGCATGGAGCCGAACGACGCCATCAGGCGGTCGGCGATGTCGCGCGCGCCCGGCGCGTTATGGTCGTCTTTTTCCGGCAGGGTGCAGCCCAGCACAGACACGCCCGTGCGCATCACGTCCATCGGGTGGGCGGCGGCCGGCAGCGCTTCCAGCGCCAATTTCACTGCCGACGGCAGGCCGCGCAGGGACTTCAGCTTGGCTTTGTAGCCTTTCAATTCGGCGGAAGTCGGCAGCTTGCCGTGCACGAGCAGGTAGGCGATTTCCTCGAACTCGCAGCTGTCGGCCACGTCCAGGATGTCATAGCCGCGGTAGTGCAAATCGTTGCCGGTCTTGCCGACCGAGCACAGCGCCGTGTTGCCGGCGGTGACGCCGGACAGGGCGACGGATTTTTTAGGCTTGAAAGTGGCGGCTTGCGGTGCGGTCATTGTGTTCTCCAGATTGAATAGTCTCGGGTGCGTCACTGCGGGACCGACATGCGGCCCCTGCTTCTCTCTTTATTTCTTTTGCGCGGCGAACAGCGCGTCGAGCTTTTGCTCGAAGTCGTGGTAGTTGATCGATTCATACAGCTCCATGCGCGTCTGCATGGTGTCGACGACATTCTTTTGCGTGCCGTCGCGGCGCAGCGCCTGGTAGACGTTTTCCGCCGCCTTGTTCATGGCGCGGAAGGCGGACAGCGGATACAGCGCCAGGCCCACGTGGGCGCTGCGCAGTTCGTCCAGGGTGAACAGCGGCGTGGAACCGAATTCCGTGATGTTGGCCAGGATGGGCACGTTGACGGCCTTGGCAAACGTGGCGTACATGTCCAGGTCCGTGATGGCTTCCGGGAAGATCATGTCGGCGCCCGCTTCGACGCAGGCGACGGCGCGCTCGAGTGCCGCTTCCAGGCCGTCGACGGCCAGCGCATCGGTGCGCGCCATGATGACGAAGTTCGGGTCCGTGCGTGCATCGACGGCCGCCTTGATGCGGTCGACCATTTCTTCCTTGCTCACGATTTCCTTGCCCGGACGATGACCGCAGCGCTTGGCGCCCACCTGGTCTTCGATATGCAGGCCGGCCGCGCCGAACTTGATCATCGATTTCACCGTGCGCGCCACGTTGAAGGCGGAAGCGCCGAAGCCCGTGTCGGCATCGACCAGCAGCGGCAGGTCGCACACGTCGGTGATGCGGCGGATGTCCGTCAGCACGTCGTCCAGGCTGGAAATGCCCAGGTCGGGCAAGCCCAGAGAGCCGGCCGCGACGCCGCCGCCGGACAGGTAGATGGCCTTGTAGCCGGCGCGCTTGGACAGCAAGGCGTGATTGGCGTTGATGGCGCCGACGACTTGCAACGGAGATTCTTCCTGGACGGCCTTGCGGAATGCGGCACCTGCGGAGTATTGAGTCATGTGTTCACCTTATGGGTTTCGGATGGTCCCGAATGTTTCACGGAGTGGCTATGAGCATCAGTAGTGCAAATGCCGTGCCAGCCCGGTGCGGCGCGGCCCGCAACACGTGGCGGCAGAGTGAAAACCGGCGAAAAGAGGCCATCCAGCGCTGCTCCAGGGCTGTCACGCCAGGGAACGGCGATGTCACGTTTGTCCAGTGCGATGTTTCATTTTTGTTTCACTATTTCATTTTGAAACACAATGTTGAAACATGCAACAGCGCTGGCTGAAAAGACGAAGGCAGGCAGAGGTGCCGCCGGTGGCGCGCAATAAAAACAGCCGGCGGATGCCGGCTGCGGGAACAGTGAAAGAGTGAAGAACTAGGCCAGCCGTACCAGCGGGTTGGCGATGATGTTGTCGATCTGGCGCACGGCTTCTTCGCAGGCGGCGGCAATGGCGCCCTCCTCGTCGTCGCGCACGAACTGCATGGTCGAGCCTTCGAACACTTCCAGGCCTTCCGCCGTGGCGCGCTCGATGTCGCAGCTGGCCGACCATTTGCCATCGGTGGTGGGCACGGCCAGGGGAACGATTTCCCAGCCTTTATAGTGAATTTTAGAACTGCTGTTCATGGGGTGCCTCCTTCGTGACTGACTCAATGGGGAAATCGTAGCATGAAGCGGGGCCGCTAGCGACGTGTTTCACGCGCCAGCCGTAGCCAGGCGCACTTTCGGGCTAAACGATTTACGCTGGCTCAAGGGCGCAGCAGATTATCGACTTCCGTCTTGGCCACTTCCAGGCCGGCCGTGCAAGCCGTTTCGGGCGCCGCATAGCCGCCCAGGGTACGGCTGCGCGTGATCGCCTGCGCCGCCGTCTCGCCTTCGCGCTGCAGGCTGTAGGTAAAATCCCATAGATCGTCATTGTCCTTTTGCGGGGTCACCGAAATCGTAAAACCGCGGTATTGCTCGCTGCGTGCAGTGGTATCGTTCATGAATTCCTCCTTGTAGGATGAGGTTACCATGCAGCAAGCGCCAGGGTGCGCACGACTGTGACGGGCGCATGCCTGCCCGCTTATCTGTTTTCCGCATGTTAAATGTCAATTTTCAACATTTTTTCAGCGAACTCTGGCGCTATAATGCCCTTCCCTGTCCATCCCTTGCCCGTCCCCTGCCGCCGCGATGACCCCACAAATCCAAGCCTTCTTCGACCCCGCCACCGCCACCGTCACCTATATCGTGTATGAGGCCGACGGGCGGGACTGCGCCATCATCGATTCCGTGCTCGACTACGATCCCAAGGCGGGCCGCACCTCCACCGCCTCGGCCGACAAGGTGATCGCCTTCGTGCGCGAACACGGCTTGCAGTGCCGCTGGCTGCTGGAAACCCATGCGCATGCGGATCACCTGTCCGCCGCGCCCTACCTGCAGCAGCAGCTGGGCGGCGACGTGGCCATCGGCGCCGCCATCCAGACGGTGCAGCAGGCGTTCGCCGCCGTCTACCACCAGGGTGCGGCCAAGGCCGACGGCTCGCAGTTCGACCAGCTGTTCGCGCCCGACCAGGTATTCCATATCGGCGCATTGGAAGTGCGCGCGCTGCATGTGCCCGGCCACACGCCGGCCGACCTGGCGTACCAGATCGGCGACGCCGTGTTTGTCGGCGACACCCTGTTCATGCCGGATGTGGGCTCGGCCCGCTGCGACTTTCCCGGCGGCTCCGCTGCGCTGCTGTACCGCTCCGCGCAGCGTTTGCTGTCGCTGCCGCCGCAGACGCGGCTGTTCATGTGCCACGACTACCCGCCCAACGGCCGCGCGCCGCGCTGGGAAGTGACGGTGGCCGAACAGCGCGCCGGCAACATCCACTTGCGCGACGGCATCACGGAAGAACAATTCGTGGCCATGCGCACCAGCCGCGACGCCACCCTGGACATGCCGACATTGATCTTGCCCGCCATCCAGGTCAACATCAACGCGGGCAAGCTGCCCGAGCCGGAAGACAATGGCGTGCGCTACCTCAAAATACCGCTGAACGCGATCTGATTTCCCCGGCATTCCCCGCCCGCCGCGCCTCCTTTCTTGACACCACGCAAGTCCCACCTCAGGCAATCCGCATACAGTGCAGATTGCCTGAGTTCGCTTGGGCGCCGCTTTTCATCTTTAACGTTGACGGAGCGCCCGCATGTCGCCCGACCCTACGCTAGCTGGCAATTGCATCCTGCTCGCCGAAGCCGAAGGCACGACCTTGTTCAGCCATGCGCTGCTCCAGGCCGTCACGCGCCTGCCCCGTCCCGGCCTCGTCATCTTCGTGCATGGCGTCAATTCCGACGGCGAATGGTATGAGCAGGCCGAACAAGGGCTGTGCGCCGGCCTGAATGCGCGCCTGAAGCGACGCGACGAGGATCTGGCGATCCCGGGCCCGGCGGCCGGACAGATGCAGGCCGCCACCTACGCGCGCGAATTGACGGATGACGGCTTCCTCAATCCCAAGCGCAACGCCAGCACCTTCCTGCAGGCGGACGATGCCAATTCACCCGTGATCCGCTTCCGCTGGGGCTACAAGGCCAATGGCAAGGAGTTGCAGGCATTTGGCGACGGCATCTATCTCAACGAAAAGAATTACTGGGGCGGCGGACCGTTCGCCAACGGCTGCAGCGCCCTGCCCGATCTGTGGGGCCAGGGCTTGTCCGAGGAACTGTTCCTGTGGATGCATATCCAGCACATGAACCCGACGAATGACCGGCAAGTGTATGCCTGCCCGCCACGCCCGTATTTCGTGTTTGCCGCCTGGCGCCTGGCGCGTCTCGTGCAATCGATCAGGGCATGCCAGCACGACGCGCCCGTCACCATCGTCTGCCATAGCCAGGGCAATATGGTGGCCATGGCGGCCGCCTTTCTCGGCGAAACCCTGGGACCGTCCGCCGTAGCCGACAGCTATGTGCTGTGCAATCCGCCCTACAGTTTGCTCGACAGCAACTTCACGGAAAACTGGGTCAGCGGCCATTTGACGGACGAACATGGCAACACGGGCCGGCAAAAATACGCGGCGCGCACGCAAACCTTGAAAGCGTTTTTCAACATCCTGCGCACCCGCTCGGCAATGCAGCAGGATGCCGCCTTGGTCGACGAGTGCAGCGCCAATCGCAAGCCTGAACGCAAGGACAGCTATACGGCCGCGTTCGACCGTGCCGACCACGGCTTGCATGGCTCCACCTATGGCAGGGTCACCTTGTATTTCAATCCGCACGACCAGGTGATTTCCGCCACGCCCGTGCAGGGCATAGGCTGGCGCGGCATGTCGGCGCAGGAAATTGCCGATACGGGCGGAGAAGGCGTCTTCACCCAGCGCGTGTTTGCGCAAAACCACCTCGTCGGCCAGGAAAATGAACAGGACTACGATATCTGGCAGCGCAATGGCCAGCCCTTGGCGCCGGACAGCCTTGATTTCTGGCACCCGCGCTCACTGGTCGCCGAGTACTCGATCGAAAAGGGCATGCGGGCCAGCAAAGGCATCGGCCGCAAGATACTGACTTTTTTGTTCGCGCCCATCGTCATCATTCTCGCCAGGACGGCCGGCACGCGCATCAACGCCCTGCCGCCCAAGGTCTGGCGGCTGCCGATGAAGGCGCCCAAGCTGCCCGTGCCCTTCCTGCCGCATTCAAAGCGTTTTGCCGACATCGGCGAAGCATTTGACGAAGACTGCGATGCCCCGACCGACTCCCTGCACAAGGAACGCGCCGCCGACGCCGATGACGCGTATGCGCCTTACCGTTCCCAGGGCAAGGGCGATGTGCACACAGAGGCAACGCTGCGCTACGAACAGAACGGCATGCTGCGCATGCAGGCCAGGCGCGACGGCTGGGCCGAAAATGGCAAGCCTGTGACGGCGGTGGACCAGCCGGAAGAGGCTTCCACGAAATTCAATGCCTGGCGCAAGCAGGAAATCCGGAACTACCTGGCCGCCAATATCGACACCCACGCCACCGATCACTCGACCATCATGACCAATCCCGAGCATGCGGAAAAGGCGCTGGCATATGACGTGGCGGTGGGGGTGTGCACGATCAGGCAGGAGGATTTGCGCGAATTAAGGGTTGCGGCGGATTGGAGCCTATTGAAAGGCGCCTCTTTCGAGTCTGGAGAATTCTTTGAATACTACGACAATGGCACATTTAAAACTGTCCCTCTATTTACGTGGGCAAATGACAAAGACAGCCCTGCCAGAAAGCCGAGAGGCATCATAGACGAGCGCCAGAACGCCAAGCCCGCCAGCACTTCCAGCAACTTTGCGCTAAGGACTGACTGTGCATAAGTTCATTGCCACGCCGCGCCAGCGACTGACCTGGGCCATCGCCACGTTTCTCTGCGTCATTTTCCTAGCACTTGGTTTCACCTGGCCGGGCTATGCCGGTCACCAGCATGTCCATTCTCCTGGAGACTTCATGAAACAGTTCCTCGCGCTGCCCATGCTGGCCGCCAGCTCCATGTTTGCGCTATTGACAGCCTGCGCCGTGAAGCCGGCGCAGAAAGAAGACGGTCTCCCAAAAACCACTGTCCAAGCTCCCTTCCGGGCACAGGTCGTGGGCCTGCAGTGGCTCAACCCTCTGCAACGACGCGACTATCCCACCGAGTGGCAGCTGCTCTGGACGCTCGGCCTGGCCAAACCCAACAAGAATGACGATATGGTCAGGACGGATCCCAGGGGTTTCAGTACCTTGCAGGCAGTCGCCCCCATTGCCCACGATATCAATGGAAGGGAAACGTTCAAGGGCTATCACCATAAATATCTACTCGAACTGATGAGCAATTTCCACGATATTTATTATTCCAGTCCCACCTACTTCTACCACGTCTACCCCAAGGATAAAAAACAGAACTGGCGCGAATTGGCCGGTATCCGCGTGGAATATGCCCTGCCTGACGAAAAATTCGATCTGGCAGAAGTACACCAATTCACGCAACAAACCATCACCGACACCTTCAGCATCGGCAATGTCAATTTCCCCACCCTCTGGACCCGCGCCACCCCACCCGACGTGCGCATCACCCTGGGCGGCAACAACGCGGGTTTTACCTCACTGAAAGCCGCGCTGGCCTACCTGGAAGCGCATCCGAAGGAAACCGTGTGGGTGATGAACTGGGATGCGCCGAGCCGGCCGAAGACCATGCAGATCAATGAAAACCTGGTGCTGCTGGTGCTGGCCGGCCCCGATTACAAGACGGAGCGCGCGGCGCTGGCGTGGATAGGCTATCCGGCCACGCGCAAGGTGGCCGATTTTGAAGCGGGCAAGGACAAGCCGCCGCGCGCCGTGCAGGCGTGGCAGGCGGTATTTGCCGAGGCGGCGCGCCATGGCGGCAAGACGGAAGAAGACATCGGCTACGTCATCCACGACGCCAGCAAGAACCTGCCCTCGTCATCCGACCGTCTGGGTCAGCTGGCGCAAGCGCTGACCCTGGAAGTACCGGGATTCGACTTCCTGCCGCAGACCTTCAATACGCCGGCCCTGCTGGGCGAAATGGGCGCCGGCACGGCGCTGACCAATGTCGCCCTGGGTATCGCCCATGCGAACCACGTCGGCAAGCCCGTGCTGGTGGCGGGCACCAGCGATCCTGACGGCGTCACGGGCGTGCTGGTCTTGCCGCCAGCCACGGTGCGGCCCATCGCCCACGACAAACCGTGGTTCCGCGCGCGCGGCGAAAACAATGCGTATTTGCCGTGGTGGGGCATCCGGCATGACACGGCGGACAATTTGCAGGGTTACTCGAAATAAAGTCCAAGTACTGGCCGCCGGCGCGCAGCGAGCTTCCAGGCGAACCGGCCGCGCCGCACACATGGCGTCAAACGCAACAACACAATGCAAATGATGCGCCTTCCGCCATGCCATATCCCTCGATACCATGTAATGACCCCATTCGAGGATCA
Organism: Janthinobacterium sp. SUN033; assembly: GCF_030397595.1. NCBI lineage: Bacteria > Pseudomonadati > Pseudomonadota > Betaproteobacteria > Burkholderiales > Oxalobacteraceae > Janthinobacterium > Janthinobacterium sp. SUN033. The sequence continues at coordinate 363,400 of NZ_JAPQNV010000001.1, read as the reverse complement.
GCCACGCCATGCATGCACCGTCAAAACCCGCTTCACCCAGCCAGCAGGCGTCCCAGGCCGGCAGCGCCACGATGCCCGTGCGCGGCGCGCTTGCCAGCCTGTCCCTGGCGATGCTGCTGCCCGCGCTGGGCACCAGCATCGCCAACGTCGGCCTGCCCGACATGGCCAGGGCCCTGCAGGCTCCGTTCCAGGATGTGCAATGGATCGTGCTCGCCTATCTGCTGGCCATCACCGCCCTGATCGTCAGCGTGGGCCGCCTCGGCGACATGGTCGGCCGGCGCCGCCTGCTGCTGGCCGGCATCGCGCTGTTTGCCATGGCTTCCATCCTGTGCGCGCTGGCGCCCACCTTGTGGCTGCTGGTTGCCGCGCGCGCCCTGCAAGGCCTGGGCGCGTCCGTCATGATGGCGCTGACCATGGCCATGGTCGGCAGCACCGTCCCCAAGGCCAGGACGGGCGGCGCCATGGGCCTGCTCGGCACCATGTCCGCCGTCGGCACCATGATGGGCCCCGCGCTGGGCGGCCTGCTGATCGCGCGCTTCGGCTGGCAAGCCATTTTCCTCATCAACGTGCCGCTGGCCGGCCTGGCGCTGCTGCTGGCCTGGCGCTGCCTGCCGGCGGACCAGCGCGACGCGCACGCCAAACGGCCCGTGTTCGACCACCGCGGCACTGCGCTGCTGGCGCTGACCCTGGGTGCCTATGCGCTGGCCATGACCCTGGGCCGCGGCCATTTCGGCGTGCGCAACGCAGCGCTGCTGCTGGCCGCCTGCATCGGCGCCATCCTGTTCGTCCGGGTCGAGCTGAAGGCGCCGGCGCCGCTGATACGCCTGGCCATGCTGCGCGCGCCCATGCTTAGCGCCGGCCTGGCGACCAGCATGCTGGTGGCGACGGTGATGATGTCCACCCTGGTAGTCGGCCCCTTCTACCTGGCACGCGGCCTGGGTTTGGGCACGGCCGTTACCGGCATGGTGCTGGCGGCGGGGCCGCTGGTGGCGGCGTTCTGCGGCGTGCCGTCCGGCTGGCTGGTGGACCGCTACGGCGCGCAGCGCATGGGCGGCGCGGGCCTGTGCGGCGCGGCGGCCGCCTGCCTGGCGCTGGCCCTGCTGCCCGCCAGCCTGGGCATTCCCGGCTACGTCGCGCCCATCATGCTGCTCACGGCCAGCTATGCGCTGTTCCAGGCAGCCAACAATACGGCAGTCATGGGCGATATCGTTGCCGAGCAGCGCGGCGTCATTTCCGGCATGGTCAATCTGTCGCGCAATCTGGGACTCGTCACGGGCGCCTCCGTGATGGGCGCCGTCTTCGCTGCCGGCGCCGGCGATATCGCCAGCGCCCGGCCAGCCGCCATGATCGGCGGCATGCACGCCACCTTTGGCGTGGCCAGCGCGCTGATACTCGCCGCGCTGGTCATTTTCGTGCTTGGCCGCACCCTGAGCAAAACTGGAGACTCCGCATGATACGCACCCGTGCAATCCCATCCCTGCCTGTCCCTCTGTTGCTGCTGGCCCTGGCCTGCGGCGCCACCCTGTCCGGCTGCTGCTGGCCCTGAGCTGGCGCGCCGGCGGCGTCAGCCGGCATTGATCCGGGCCGCGCAAGCGTCGACCACGCAGCCGCGCAGCCAGCGGTGGGCGGGGTCGGCATCCATGCGCGGATGCCACATCAGCGACACGGTCAGGTCGGGCATGCGCAGCGGCAGCGCAAAACTGAACATACCGGCGCGCAGATTGCCCGTATGCCGTTCAGGCACGGTGGCGATCAGGTCGGAGCCGGCGGCCAGCGCCAGCGCCGCCGTGAAGCCGCCGACGATGCTGGAGATCGTGCGCTGCAACCCCAGCGCGGCCAGCGCGTCGTCCATCGGCCCCGTCTCCTGGTCGCGCCGCGCCACCAGCACATGCCGGCCGGCCGCATAGCGCTCGGCGCTGATGTCGCCCTGCGCCAGCGGATGGCCGCTGCGCACCACGCCCACGAAACGGTCGCCGAACAGCCTGCGCGTGCGCACTTCCGGGCTGGTGAGGCTGCCGATCACGCCCGTTTCCAGGTCGATGCTGCCCTCGCGCAGCTGCACGCTTTCGCGGTCGAGCTTTTGCACGAAGCGCAGACGCACGCCTGGCGCTTGCGCGCCGATATGCGCGAGCAGCGCCGGGCCGAAATTTTCCACGAAACCGTCGCTCGAACGCAGCGTAAACGTTTGCGCCAGCTGGCGCGGATCCAGCTGCTGCGCCGGTCCCAGCACGGCCAGCACCTCGCCCAGCAGGGGAGCCACTCTTGCGCGCAGCTCCAGCGCGCGCGGCGTGGGCACCAGTTCACGGCCGGCGCGCACCAGCAGCGGATCGCCCGTCGTCTCGCGCAGGCGCGCCAGGGCGCGGCTCATGGCCGATGGACTCAAACGCAAGCGCCGCGCCGCGCGCGTGACGCTGCCTTCGGCCAGCAGGACATCGAGGGTGATCAACAGATTCAGATCGGGTAGCGACATGGTGTTTACCTTGGCATGCATTGCTGGCACCAAGTTGCCGGCGCCAGCACTGGCGCTTACTCGCCCTGCTCCGGCGCGCGGCCGATCTCGCCGTCGATATTGGCCAGGAACCAGGCCAGCGACGACATCAGCGCCACGTTGCGCTTCAGGTTTTCCGGGTCGACCTTGTCCAGCGTGTCGGCCGCCGTGTGGTGGTAGTGGAAGTAACTGTGGCTGTCCACCAGCGGCTCGAAACTCGGTACGCCGCCCGTTTCCAGGCGGTGCAAGTCGCCCGTGCCCAGCGCATCGCGGCGCGTGAAGGCGTGCGCGCCCATCGGCAGCAGGGCCGCGCGCAGGGGCGCGAACAGTTTTTCCGACTTCGGCCCCACGCTGGCAAGGATGCCGAACGGGCGGCCGGCGCCGCTATCCATCTCGATGGCCGCGTATTGTTTGCCGAGCGCCTGCTTGTGGGCCTCGAAATAGGCCTGGCCGCCGCGCCCGCCATTTTCCTCGTTCATCCAGGCGATTACGCGGATGGTGCGGCGCGGACGGTAGTCGAGCTTTTTCAGGGTTTCCACCACGCCCATGGCTGCCACGACGCCGGCGCCGTCGTCGTGCGCGCCCGTCGCCAGGTCCCAGGAATCGAGGTGGCCCGAGACCACCACCACTTCGTCCGCCTTGTCCGTGCCCGGCCAGTCGGCGATGACGTTGTAGCTGTCCGCTTCCGGCAGGTTTTGCGGCGTCAGGGTCAGGTGCATTTTCAGGGGGCCGCGCGCGGCCAGGCGGCCCATCAGCAAGGCGTCTTCCACGGTGACGGCGGCAGCGGGAATGCGTTTATTCTCGTCCAGGCCCGTGGCGCCCGCGTGCGGGATGCGGAAATCGGCGCCGCCCACCGAGCGCACCAGCGCGGCAGCCGCGCCCAGGTCGGCCGCCGCCTTCGGCCCGAGGAAGCGCGCGCGCGAACCCTGGCCATAGGTGACGCCGGCCAGGCCGCGCTCGGCCATCTCCTGGTCGAACGGCGTGTCGATCAGCACGATGGCGCCCTTCACTTCCGACGCGCGCGCCTTGAGTTCATCCAGGCTCCTGACGATGATCACGGGCGCCGTCAGGCCGGCGGCCGGCGTGGCGCCGGAGCCGCCCAGGGCCGTGAGCACCACGCGCTGCGACACGCCCTGCGGACGCCCCGCGTAATCGACGATTTCCGCCGTTTCCACGCCGCGCACCCAGTGCGGCACTTTCACGGGCTGCAAGGTGACGGTGGCGCCCAGCCGGCGCATGGTGTCGGCCACCTGCTGCACGGCGGCGGCCGCGCCGGCGGAACCGGACAGGCGCGGGCCGATCAGATCCGTCATGTCGGCCAGGCGGGCGTACGCCCAGTCGCTTTGCAGCGCGGTGTCGCGCACCTGCGCCAGCGCTTGCGGCGCATTGCCCGGCGCGGCGGCAAAGGCGCCGGCGCTGACGATGCAGCCAAGGGCAAGGGATACGGCGGAACGGCGCAATGGCGCGCCAGTCAGGATGCTATGCATGTGTTCAAATCCAGTCAACGAGGTCGGAGCGGGTACGCCGTGGCCATGGGCAAGGCGCGACTTTTTCTACGATAGCGTATTTATTCTGTCATTGCAGCAACTTTTACGGGATCGATTGCCTCGCCCCCCAGACTCGATTACCATCAGAATCGTGATCGCTACCGGAAACCGCCATGCTCAAGGGAACACTCTGTACCGTCCGGCATCTGCAGGCCGCCGACCTGAATACCTATATTTCCCTCGTCAACGACCTGCCCTCGCGCGGCGAGTTTTTCTCGATGCAATTCAAGTCGCCCGAGGCCATGCGGCGCGACTTCCTGCAATCGGGCTTCGTGACCGAGGACAGCGAATTGTTCCTCATCGAAGACCACGCCCAGCACATCATCGGCACGATCACGCACTTCAAGAGCCGCACGCCAGCCTCGCGCGAGATCGGCTACCGCCTGTTCGACCGGCAGCGGGATGGACGCGGCTACATCAGCGAAGCGACGCGCCTGCTGGTCGACTACCTGTTCAACGCCTATCCGTATCACCGGCTGGAGCTGCTGATGGACCCGCTGAACATCGGTTCCGAGCGCATCGCGCAAAAGAACGGCTTTACCCAGGAAGGCTTGCTGCGCCAGGCCTTCTTTATCAATGGCGTGATGCGCGATGTCAAAATGTACAGCCTGCTGCGTCCGGAATGGCAGGCGCGCCTGCGCTGACTTGTTACGGCCGGGGCAGGATTGTAATAAGTTGTATTAGACATGGAACACGGTTGCGACAGCAGATATAGTCCAGTCCATGCAGATCATTGTGATCTCGCCGGAATGGAAGGAAATGCCATGTTGAACAAGAAACTCCTGGGTGCGGTAATGGTAGCGGCAGTGGCTGTGTCTTCGGCCGCAGTCGCCGGTGACCGCGACTTCAATACCGTTGCAGGCGCCGTTGTCGGAGCGGCCATTGGCAACAGCACCGGCGGCCGCAATGGCGCGATCGTCGGTGGCGTGCTGGGCGCGGCCGTCGGCAACAGCATCAGTACGAATGACCGTTATTACGACCGTGGCGGCTATCGCGGCGGTTACCGCGAAACCTATTATGCGCCGGCGCCGCAGCCCGTGTACTACGCCCCTGCCCCGCAGCCCGTGTATTACGCACCGCCACCGCGCTACTACGGCCCGCCGGCTGTCGTCTACGTGCAACCGGGCCGCGGCTACTACCGCGACCATGGCCGCCGCGACTACTATGACCGCGGAGACTACCATGACCATGGCCGTGGCTGGGGCCATCGCCGTTAAGCAGCGCCATGTACTTGCTCCATGAAAAACCTGCGCCAGCCTGCTGCCGCAGGTTTTTTTGCGTGAAAGGCAAGGTATCGCCCCTGCACAATATCGGCTAAGCTGTGTCCTATGATCAACATTGCTGGCCGCCTGGACCGCACCGACCGATGCATTTAATCAAAGACGGACTTGACTTCGGCCCCTGGCTCGACGCCGCCGCCGGCACCAGCGTGGGCGCCGGCCCCCTGCCGCGCCGCGAAAACCAGGACAACTTCCTGCTGATCGATGCCAGCGGCCACGCCGTCTGCCTGTCGCGGCAGGCGCCGTTCCACTGCCAGGTGCCGGGCTGGCCGCGCGGCCACGTGCGCGCAGCCGTGCTCGACGGCATGGGCGGCCACGGCCACGGACGCGAAGCGGCGGAAGCGGCCGTGCAAGGCTTGCTGGCCATGCCCGCCTGCCTTGACACGGCCAGCCTGGCGGCCAGGCTCGACGCGCTGCACACGTGGCTGCAGGACAGTTTCGCCGAGGCCGCGCCAGCCCAGGCGCGTCCGCCCGGCACCACCCTGACCCTGCTGGAAGTGCCGCCCGGCGAAGCGCCGCTGCTGTATCACGTGGGCGATTCGCGCCTGTACGAAATTGCCGACGGGGCTGCCAGCATCCTCACCGTGGACCACGTGCCGGCCACCGTGTACGCCATGCGCGGCGCGCTCGACGAGGCGCGCTGGCGGGCCGCCGTGCACGGCGAACACCACCCGCAAATCTCGCAGGCATTCATTTTAGGCAATGCCATCGGCGACAGCTTGCAGCTCGACAAGCCCTTGCGCGGCCTCGATGCGGCCATCTTGCCGCCCTTCCTCGCGCACCTGGGCGACCGCCGCGTGCTGCGCGTGCGCCCCGGCGCCCACTATCTGCTGGCCAGCGACGGCTTCTGGGCCTGCGAGGACCCGCTGGCCCTCACGGCCCGCTGGCCCGCCTTGTGCGCCGGCAAGACTGCGGCACAAGCCGTCAGCGCCCTGTTCGACGACTTTCTCTCGCATCCACCCAAAGGCTTGCATAGCGACAACATTACCGTGCTGGCGCTGCGCTTCGATGCGGAATTCACCGCCCCAGCCGGCTAGCTGCCAGGTAGCCGGCCGTCGCCGACACGGACGACAGCACGGCGCCCCAGGCCATGTCGATCGCCGTCAAGGCCAGCGGCCAGTCGCGCAAGGTCGCATAGTTGCTCAAATCATAGGTGCCGTAGGCCAGCAGGCCCAGCAGCGCGCCCAGCACTGCCGCCGTGCGCCCGCGGCGCGCACGCAAGCCCGGCAAAATGGCGAAAACCAGCAATCCCGCCACGTACAGCAGATAAAACAGCGTCGCCGGCGCCCAGCGGGGAGACTCCGCCAGCAGCGGCCCCAGCGCCGCGGCGTACACCGGCTTCATCAGCACCGCCAGCCACAGGGCATCGATGGCCAGGAATACGCACAAGGTGGCGCCATAGGCTATGGCAAGCTGGAGCGGGCGTTGGGCAGGCATGGTCGTCTTTCGAAGTCAGGCGGCATCGGGGGAACGGCTGTGCCAGCATAATACAAAACGCCTTCCAGCTCTTGCCGCAGGCATCACCATGCGCGACCGGCGTCCACGTGCATGGCTGGAAAACCTGTTTCATACAATATCAAAATAACATATCCAGAAAGATATAAAATGTGTTTCTGGGCAATAGTTTCCATGACATGTATTGCAAGGTGTGACCAGGGACATGAATTTGGACAAAAAGAGCGCATTCCGCTGCCGTGAAAGTTGCCAAGCAAGCGCAAAAGCGCGTAAGCTCTCATGTATAACAGAGGGCAAAATGTCCCCGCTCGATTCGAGTCAGAATGTCATGAAAAAATGCAGCAACCCGGAGCACCCGCACTGTACGTTCTGGGTCTTGCCTGGGGAAACAGTCTGCGCGGGCAACCACCCGCAAGCGACGACCGCCCCCAGCAGCTACGACCTGTTGACCGCACTGCGCAGCGCCCGTTCCGAGCCATCGGCAACGGCGCTTCCGCACGCCCCTGCTGCTGACGCTGTTACCGCACCGCTGACGGGCACAACCGCGCCAGCGCTGCCCACCCGCATTCCTGCGACTATGCCGGCCTCCACGCCAGCGGCCTCGCCTGCCGTCGTTACCGCCGCCGCCCACGCCGCCTACCAGCCCGTGCAAGCCCACCTGCACATCAGCGGCTTCGATCCCCGCGCGGCAGGCGGACGGCAAACCCTGAAAATGGAATTGCGCGGCATGAGCGCCGCCTGCGCGCCGCAGCTGACCTTGCGCCTGCGCTCGGACCTGATCCCGCGCGGTGCCGTCCAGCATGATTTCGTGCGCGCCACGCGCGGCGACTGGCGTCCCGTGTTTGTCGAGTTTTCCTCACGCAACAAGGAACACGGGCAATACCAGATCGAAGTCGAAGTGCACAGCCACGTCGATGGCGCCGTGGCGCAGAAATGGGTGTGCACCTTCGTCATCCTCGTGCCGCGCCGCGACGCCACCCTGACGGAAATCCACCAGATCTTCCTCAGCACCCACAAAAACGTGCGCGTGATGGCCGACGACGCCTCGATCGCCCGCGTGACGGGCGGCGACGGCTGCAACCTCGACGTGACGGCGCGCAATGCCGGCATCGCCCACGTGGATCTGTCTGCGCCGCAGGGCAAGATCGACATGGGTTTTACCACCATCGCCTGGGACGAGGAATTGATCGAAGTCGACCTGCCCGCCGCCAGCCACTGCCATCCGCACCCGAGCCAGGCCGCCTGCCTCGTCAATGCGGCGCCGGAAGCGGGCGAACAGCGCCAGATCCGCCTGTTCGCGCTGGAAGAATGCATGCTGGGGCGTTTTGAGCTGGTGGACCCGGAAGCCGATGTGCTGCTCAGCCATTTCAGCCCCGACGGCCAGGACAACAATGGCTTGACGCGCCGCCTGTCGGGCCGCCACGCCATCATCCGGCGCGGCCAGCAAGGCTTTGAAATCGAGGACGTGTCGCGCTACGGCGTGCTGCTCGATGGCGTGTGGCCCGGCAAGCACAAACCCGTCGCCCTGCGTCTGGGCATGCGCATCGAATTGTCTGCCAGCATCAAGGGCATCGTCGTGCTCAGCGTCACGGCCCTGCTCGCGCACGGCGTGATCCTGCACCGCATCGACCACGGCGCCCGTGCCGAGTGTTTTTACCTGCTGCTGCCGGAAGCCCAGCCTGCGCCGGCCAGCCACCTTGCCACGCCGCAAGCCAGCTGCCTGCCCGTGCTATTCCACCGCAATGGCGGTTTCTGGCACCTGGACACGGCCAGCGGCAAGGAAACCGCGCTGGCGCCCGCCACCGCGCTCGACAAGCTCAGCGGCTTCGCGCGGCACAACCGCTTCGCCAGCGAACCGTATCCGGAATGCTGGATCATCCGCACCGAAGGCGCGGCCCTGTGCGATAGCACCATGCAAACTGCCTGATACAACGCCTCCCGCCACCTGACCGCTAGCGTCTGAAAAATGGTCAGAGCAAGGCGCGCTGCCGAAGACAGTACGAATGTACGGCAAGGCAGTGCAACGCAGCTATGGCCTTTTTTCGGACGCTAGCGTGGCACCAGCACGAGAAAAATCATCGACAGGCCGAGTATGAACACCGCTTCCAGCGTGAACACGATGGCGGGAATCTGTAATTCGCGTGGGATTTTCATGGCGAAACCTCTTCAAAACGCAGGACTGCCTTCAGCATAGCGCGCCCTGCGCCGATTACATTATCAGCCGCACAACACACTTGACCGGCCGGCATGAGTTGCCGAGTTCGCTGGCCAGGCTATTCCGACACACAATTTAACAATTCAATCGCCGATATTCTGCAAATATCACCCCTTCCTGCCCTTTGATACTGTATATTCATCCAGTTAATATTTCCCTGCACTTCACACAGCGCCCGCACGGCGTTTTACATTTCCTATGGCTTCCAACAAAGCGCATCACGCGACCGGTTGGGCTGCCGGCGTGATCGCCGCGGCCATGGTCGCGCACGCTGGCGCCGGCGGCCCCTATCAAGTGCTGAGCATGCTCGCCTTTGTCATGGGCGCGCTGGGCGGCACGGCGCCGGACTGGCTGGAAGTGGCCTGGTGGGCGCGCACGCACCGGCTGTGGATCACGCACCGCACGTGGACGCACTGGGGACTGGCCTGGATCGCCCTGCTCGTCTATACCTGGATGCAATTGCCGCACCACCTCTGGGCGCCGCCCCTGTTCGGCTTTGCGGCCGGCGGCATCATGCATTTGCTGGCCGACTGGCCCAATCCGCTGGGCGTGCCATGGATCTTCCGCCGCCACTCGTTGCGCTGGTGGAAGAGCGGCCGCCACGACATCATCGTCATCATCGCCGCCTGGCTGGCCGCCACCGTCGTGGCCGACCATGTGTTTTTTGACGGCATCCACCTGCGCCGCACCCTGCTGGCGTTGGACGGCTTGCTGCACTGGTCCGCCACCGCGCTGCAGCAAGCCTGGGCGGATCTGCAACAATGGCAGCTGCGCTGGCGCCTGGGCGGCGACGCCAATTGACGCAGGCGGCGCGGCAATGTGATAATGAGTATCATTCTCAAACAGCCCAGCCAGCCGGCACCCCGCGTTCCGTCAGCCCAGCCCTTCCCTTGCCTGGAGAACGCAGTGAGCACCGTCAGTCCCGTCCACGCCAACCACCTGAGCACCCTGTACAGCGAGCACCACGGCTGGCTGTATGGCTGGCTGCGCGGCAAGCTGGGCAACCGCGCCGAAGCGGCCGACCTGGCGCAGGACACCTTTTTGCGCCTGCTGGGCAAGCGCGAGGTGGCACCGCTGGCGCCCCTGCGCGAGCCGCGCGGCTACCTGGCGACGATCGCGCGCGGCTTGCTGATCGACCGCTACCGGCGCCAGGCGCTGGAACAGGCTTACCTGGAAGCGCTGGCGCAGCAAGCCGAGCCAGCATCGATGTGCGCCGAAACGCACGCCATCATCATCGAAACCCTGCTCGCCGTCGACCGCCTGCTCGACGGCCTGGGAGCGCGCACGCGGACCATCTTCCTGCTGGCGCAAATCGAAGAACTCAGCTACGTGGACATCAGCCGGCGCCTCGGCATCTCGCTGCCGACCGTGAAAAAACACCTGGTGCGCGCCTACACGGAATGCCTGATGCTGGCGGCCGCCTGATGTTCGGCCCCGCGACCTCACCTTCCGCCCCCATCGCCCGCAAGGTGCTGGCCGCCGCCGCCCACTGGCATGTGGAGCTCCAGTGCGGCAGCGCCGACCCGGCCGCCCTGCAGGCATGGCGCGACGCCAGCGCCGAGCATGAACGGGCCTGGGACCTGCTGCGGCGCATGGACGGCCAGCTGGGCGCGATACCGGCAGCGCTGGCGATGCCGGCGCTGCAGGCGGCGCAGCAGCGCCGGCGCGCGGCCGCCAAGATACTCGCCCTGCTGGTGGCGGCCGGCGGCGGCATCGCGCTGGGCCAGGCGGGCTGGCAATCCGGCCCATGGCAAGCCCTGACGGCGTCCTTGCGCACGGCGCCGGGCCAGCGCCGCCACGTCACGCTGGCCGATGGCGGGCGCCTGGAGATGAATACTGCCAGCGCCCTGGATGTCGCTTACAGCGCCACGCACCGCCGCATCCGCCTGCACCGTGGCGAAATCATGATCACGACGGCGCCCGATCCGCGCCCCTTCCTCGTCGATACGCCGCACGGCGTGATCCGCGCGCTGGGCACGCGCTTCGGCATACGCTGCGACGACGATGACAGCACCGTCAGCGTCTTCGAACACGCCGTGGAAGTGCGCTGCGCGGCGCGTCCGGAGGCCGTGCACCGCCTGGAAACGGGGCAGCAGCTGCGCTTCGGCGCCACCGGCGCGGATGAGGTATTGAGCACGCCCGCGCACCAGGACAGCTGGCTGCGCGGCATGCTGGTGGCCGCCGACTGGCCCCTGCAACAGCTGGTGGCGGAGCTGGCGCGCTACCGGCGCGGGCGTCTCGCCTGCGATGCCGCCGTGGCGCGGCGCCCCGTCACGGGCACCTACCGCCTCGACGATATCGACGCCGTGCTGGAAAGCCTGTGCGCCTCGCACGGGCTGCAAGTGACGTACTTCACGCGCTACTGGGCCACGGTATCGGCCCGGCCGGCATAATTATTTTCAGTTTTTTTGCGTTTGGGGTTGGTGTTTCGATGCGCTGCTTCGGCTTGACAAGTAAGAAGCCGATTCACAGGCCATTTTCTTATCCCTCTGAGCAGAAAGACCGAGCATGCAGCTGACCACCCCTGTCCTCCATCCCGCCGCGCGCGCCATCCGCCTGGCCGTCCTCGCCATGGCTTGCGCCGCCCCCGCCGCCTTCATCGCCGCGCCCGCCCTGGCGCAAGGCCAGGCCGCCGCCACGGCGCCGCAAACCTACGCCGTGCCAGCCGGCCCGCTGGCCACTGCCCTGAACGACTTCGCCGTCGCCGCCGGCGTCAGCCTGTCGACCGATCCCGCGCAGACGCGGGGACTGCGCTCGCCCGGCGTGCGCGGCAGCTTCAACGTCACGCAGGGGTTTGCCCAGGTGCTGGCCGGCAGCGGCATGGAAGCCGTGCAGCTGCCGAACGGCGCCTATGTGCTGCGCCAGGCGGCCGTGCCTTCCGCCGCGGCGAGCGGCGCGGAAAAGACCATGGCGCCCGTGACGGTCAGCGCCAGCATGGAGCGCGATCCCGTCAGTGAACACAGCAACTCGTACGCGGCGCGCGCCGTCACCGTCGGCAAGGGCGTGCAAACCCTGCGCGAGATTCCGCAATCCGTCAGCGTCGTCACACGGCAAAAGATGGACGACCAGAACCTCAACACCATCGACGCCGTGCTGGCCAATACCACCGGCATCACCATGTACGACAGCCCCATGGGCGGGCGCTATGTGTATTCGCGCGGCTTCATGGTCGAAACGTACCAGTTCGACGGCGTCAACCGCGCCATGTTTTACCCCCAGGCGAACAGCTTTACCAGCAATACGGCCATGCTGGACCGGGTGGAAATCGTGCGCGGCGCCACGGGACTGCTGCAGGGCACGGGTTCCCCGGGAGCCGCCATCAACATGGTGCGCAAGCGCCCGCTGGCGGAAAAGCAGGTGCAGCTGGCGCTCGGCGCGGGACGCTGGAATGACGTGCGCGGCGAAGTCGATGTCACCGGCCCCTTGAACGAGTCGGGCAGCATCCGCGGCCGCGCCGTGGCCGCGCATGACCAGCGCGATTATTTTTATGACGTGGCCGACAGCCGCACGGACGTGCTGTACGGCGTGCTGGAATTCGACCTGGCGCCGGGCAGCAAGCTGACGACGGGCGCCAGCTACGAAAAACTGCACTCGACGCCGTTTTTCTCCGGCATGCCCCGCTACCGCGATGGCAGCGACCCGAAACTGCCCCGCTCGACCTTCCTGGGCGCCGACTGGAACCGCTGGAATAGCAAGCAAACGGCCGTCTTCGCCGAATTCGAGCACCGCTTCGACGCCGACTGGTCGCTCAAGGCCAGCGCCAACTACACGCGCGAGCGGCATGACGTGAAATACATGTTCAGCCTGGGTGCGCTCCATCCCGCCACCCTGGCCGGCATCATGATGTATACCGGCGTGTTCGACTACGGCACCACCAACAAGGGTGTCGACCTGTCGCTCGATGGCAAATTCAACGCCTTCGGCCGCCGCCACGGCTTCAGCGCCGGCATCAGCACGAACCGGCTGGAAAGCGACAGCGATTACAGCCTGGCCATGATGAAACTGCCCAATAGCGCGCTGCAACCCAATCACGGCGTGGCGGAACCGAGCGATGCCTGGATACGCAAGGAAAAGTATGGCGGCGCCCACAGCCTGACGAGCATGACGCAGACGGGCGCCTACGGCGTGGCCCGCTTCAGCGTCAGCGACCCGCTCACCGTGGTGGCCGGCGCGCGCGTGTCGAACTACAAATCGAACAGCGTGTACCGCGACACGGGCGAGGTGTATATCGACCCGTATCGCGAAAACGGCGTCGTCACGCCGTATGGCGGCGTGATCTACGCGTTCGACAAGCGCTGGTCAGGCTATGCCAGCATCTCCGACATCTTCCAGCCGCAAAACCAGCGCACGGCCGACGGCGCCCTGCTCGACCCGCTGAAAGGCCGCAACCTGGAAGTGGGCGTGAAAGGTGAACTGTTCGACGGCAAGGTGAATACCTCGCTGGCGCTGTTCCGCATCGAGCAGCGCAACCGCGCGGAACTCGACCTGGTCAACACCTGCTCGTCCGGCACGGAGTGCTATTTCTCGGCGGGCAAGGTACGCAGCGAAGGCGTCGATGCGGAAATCAGCGGCGAAGTAGCGCCAGGCTGGCAGCTGTTCGCCGGCTATACCCTGAACAACTTCAAGTACCTGGAGCAGACGTCGAATGCGGGCGTGATGTTTGCCAGCACCTACTCGCCGCGCCACATGCTGCGCGCGTGGAGCGATTATCGTCTGTCCGGCGCCCTGCAGAAGTGGAGCGTGGGCGGCGGCGTGAACTTCCAGACGGAGAGCTCGCGCGTCACGCAGAACATCACGGTGGCGCAAGGCGCGTATGCCTTGTGGGGCGCGCGCGCCGCTTACCAGATCGACCGTAACTGGACGGCGTCGCTGTCCGTGACGAATCTGCTCGACAAGCGCTACTACCAGACGGTGGGCGCGCCTGCGTGGGGCAATTTCTATGGCGAGCCGCGCAAGGCGCAACTGACCTTGCGCGCGCGTTTCTAAGGGGGACTCAGGTCGCCGGGCGCAATGGCGCCTTCGGCAACGGGATGAATTCCGTTTCGCCCGGCACCTGTCCCATGCGCTGGGCGCTCCAGTCGTCGGCCGCCTGCGACAGGCGCTCCTTGCTCGACGAGACGAAATTCCAGAACAGGAAGCGGTGGCCGTCCAGCGGCTCGCCGCCGATGACGACGAACTGCACCGGGCCGCTGCCCGCCGTCACCACCGGTACGGCGCCCGCTTGCACGGCGCCCGCTTCCAGCAAGGCCATGGTGTGCGGCGCCAGCGCCACGCCATCGACCAGCACTTCCCCGCTGATCGGGTAAATCGCCGCTTCCGCCGGCAAGCCTTCCAGCCGCAGCTCCTTGCCTGCCTCCAGCGCCACGTCCAGGTACAGCGTCTGCATGTAGGTGCGCACGGGCGAGGTCCGGCCAAACGCCGTGCCGATCAAGACCTTCACCACGGCGCCATCGAGCGGCACGACGGGAATGTCGGCCTGCGGCGTGTGCGTGAAACTCGGTTCGTCTTCCTCGTGCGCCTTCGGCAGCGCAGCCCACAGCTGCAAGCCGTGCGTGCGGTGCGGCTGGCCCGCCAGGTCGTGCGGCGTGCGTTCCGAATGCACGATGCCGCGCCCGGCCGTCATCCAGTTGATGGCGCCCGGTTCGATGCGCTGGTACGAACCGATGCTGTCGCGGTGGTCGATCGCGCCCTCGAACAGATAGGTGACGGTGGCCAGGCCGATGTGCGGGTGGGGACGCACGTCGTGGTTGGCGTCGGGCGCCACGTCGATGGGGCCGAAATGGTCAAAGAAAATGAAGGGGCCGACGGCCTGTTTTGCCGCGGCAGGCAGCAGGCGCCGCACGACGAAGCCGCCGCCCAGGTCCTTCTCGTGGCTTTTCAGGATGGCCGCGCTCATGCCAGCACCGTCGTCACTTCGGTGGTCACCGCCGTCATCAATTTATGCAGCGGGCATTTGCCGGCCGCGGCCAGCAATTCCTCGCGCTGCGCATCCGTCAGCTCGCCCGTCAGGTGCAGGGTGGCGGCCAGGCGGTACACGCCCTTGCGCTCTTCGCTGGCATCGCGCTCCGTGCTCACTTCCACGTGTTCCAGCGGGATGCCCTTGTGTTTGGCGTACCAGACGACGGTGAGCGCCTTGCAGGCCGACAGGGCTGCGTCGTACAGGTCGTGCGGCGACGGGCCGGCATCGCCGCCCCCTTCCGCCACCGAGGCGTCGGCGGAAATGATGTGGTCGCGCACGTGCACGATGTGGCGCATGGGTTGCGACTGGTCGCGGATGGCTTTGATGGTCATGGCGTTCCTTGGTGCGTTTGGAAAGCCACAATTTACACCGTTTGCCCGCTTTGCGCAGCCTGCTCCCCTGCTACCTGGTCATTTGATACGGAACAGGGCGTCGACCGTCTGCGCCATTTTGAGGCTGGTGACCATCAGCATGTCGTCGGGATTTTGCCGCTGGCGGCTGTTCGCGCGGTTGTAGCGGTCGGACGGCACCAGGCCCACGGCATTGCCCAGGTTTTTCAGCTGGTCCGACGAGATGCCGGCCACGGCGCCCGCGCGCTTGCCGAAGCCGCGCGCCATGGCATCGGCCTTGCGCTGCGCATCCTTGACGGCTTCGCCCATCAACTCCTCTTCCAGGCGGATGCGCTGCGTGGCGCCGAAGGTGACGGCAAACGCATCGAGGTTGGGCATGGCCAGCAGCGGACGCATGACGCCGGGCCATTTCGACAAGTCGGCCACGTTGACATGCACGCTCGCCTTGATCATGTATTGCGGATTGGCCGGGTCCTGCTCCGCGCCCTTGCGGATTTCCTTGCGCACGTCGCGCACCTCGATGCCGGCGGCCGCCTCGGGCAAGCCCTGCTCCACCAGCAGCGCCCTGATTTCCGCGATGCGCGTCTGGACCAGCGCGGTGGCCACGTCCGGCGCCGGGTCGAAGACGCTGACGTCGAAGTCGATCTCGCCCAGGTCCGGCATGACGAAGCTGTACGCCGTGCCCGTCGCATGGATGAAGGGATAAGAGGGCAAATCGCCGGCCAGGGCGGCGATGGGCAGGCAGGCGAACACGATGGACAGCAGGCGGCGTTTGAACACGGACACTCCGGCACGGTTAAGGTGCATGAAGTATCCGTCAAGATGGGCAATATGACAATCCCCGCCTACCCGGCCTGGTCGAGCGTGCGCGCCACGCGGAAGCCCACGATGTCGTTCGACAGCACGGTGGAAAAGCCGTTGCGCAGGGCCGAGCGCAAATAGCGCGGGTGGTACAACCAGGAGCCGCCGCGCAGGATGCGCCGGCTGCTGTCGCTGCCCTCTTCCCACGCGCTGCCGTCGACGGGCGCACCCTCGTAATTGTCGTGCACCACGTCCTGCACCCATTCCCATACATTGCCATGCATGTCGAACAGGCCCCAGGAATTCGGCGCGAAGGTGCCCAGCGGCGTGGTGCCGCCCCGGTACACGCCGCGCGGGCCGCCGTTGTACACGTACAAGCCGTCGTAATTGGCTTGCTCGGTGCTGATGGTGTCGCCCACGTTGAACGCCGTGCGCGTGCCGGCGCGGCACGCGTATTCCCATTCCGCTTCGCTGGGCAGGCGGTACTGCCGGCCCGTGCGCTCGCACAGCCACGCCAGGTACAGCTGCGCGTCATTCCAGCTCACGCCGACCACCGGGTGCTGGTCGTTCTGCACGAAGCCGGGATTATCCCAGTCCGTTTCCGACCCGCCCGCCCATCCCGTCGCCTTGACGAAGGCGCGCCATTCGCCCACGCTGACGGGGTGCCGGGCCAGCGCGAACGGACGCTCGATGCCGACCCAGTGCTGCGGCGTTTCGCGGTCCAGCCATGACTGCTGCGAACCGGCCTGGATGGCCGCCTTGTGCTCCGTCTCGTGCGCGCCCATCTGGAAGCGGCCGCTGGGAATGAGCACCAGTTCCGGCCCCTGTCCCGAGCCATCGAGCCAATCATCGCGCAAGATGCCTTCGGCATTGGCCACCGGTTCCGCGTGTTCCGGTTCCAGTTCCGGCGCCGGCGCCGGCGCGGATGCCGGCGCAGGGACAGCCGCGGTCGCGGCGCGGCTGGCCTCTTCGCGGCGCGCGCGTTCCTGCTCGGCCCGATACGCCGCCTCCGCCTTGGCGACGATGGCCTTGCGCTGCAATTCCTGGTGTTCCTGCAAGGCCGTGGCGGCATCGGCTTCGCGGCGCGCGCGCAGCTGGCCGCGCAGCGCTTCCTTGCGCAGCTTGCGCGCCTCTTCCGCTTCGAAATGGCGCTGCGCCTCCTGCTCGCGGCGCAGCTTATCCTGCCGCTGCTTTTCCAGCGCGGCCGCCTGGATTTCCGCCTTGCGGCGCTGATCCAGCTCTTCCTGGCGCGCACGCGCCTCCTTGAGCGCCGCTTCGCGGGCCTGTTCCGCCGCCAGCGCCGCCTGCTGCTGTTGCTCTGCCAGGCGTGCCTGCTGCTGGCGCGCCTGTTCCGCCAGTTCTTCGGGCGACGGCCCGGCTGCCCGCTCCAGCCCTTCGAGCAAGGCTTGCACGGATAGCGGCCGCAATTCCGCCGTCAGCGAAAAACCGTTCTGCAGCACTTGCCACTGCTGCGCGTTGAGCGCCTGCGGCGCGGACGGCAGGTGGCTGGCGCTGCGCGTATCGTCGAACGGCATGCGCCCTTCCAGCATCTGATAGATCATCACGGCCACGGCATACACGTCCAGGCGCGGGCTGGGCTGGCGCTGGTTGGCGCCGGCCTCGGGCGCCCGGTAGCCGTGCGTGCCCGCATTCGGCATCTCCAGCGCCAGACTGCTGTCCGCATTGCGCACGCGCGACGCGATGCCGTAGTCGAGCAATTTGACGTCGCCCTTCGCCGTCAGGAAGACATTGCCCGGCTTGATATCGCGGTGCACCAGCTTGTGCTTCTCCCACGCATACGCCAGGGCTTCGGCCACCGGGTGCAGCAGCTGCTGCACGGCGGCCAGCGGCAGCGCGCCCTGGCGGCCCAGATAGTGTTCGAGGTCTTCGCCATCGAGGCATTCCATGATGATGAAATAGCTGGCCGTGGCCGGGTCCTGCGCCCACTCGTAGACGCGCACGATGTTTTCATGCGCGAGTTTTCTCGCCTGGGTCGCTTCCTCGATCAGCAGTTTCGCGTGCGTGGCGCTTTGCGTCAGCTGCGGCGGCAAGATCTTCAGCGCCACCATTTCGCTGCTGCCCAGCTCCGCGTGCGTAGCCAGGTCGGTGGCTTGCCACACTTGTCCCATGCCGCCCGTGCCGATCAGCCGTTCGAGCCGGTAGCGGCGGTTTTGCGGGCCGATTTCCTGGCCCGTCATGAAGCCCAGCTCAGTGCCCTGCCGCACGGGCAGCGGCGCGGCCACGGGTGCGGCGCCGGGCGGCGCGTACTCGGCGTCGAGGATGGCGTTCTTGCGGCGTTCAAATTCCTGCTCGCTGAGCAGCCCATCGTCGTGGAGGGCGCGCAGTTCCCGCAGTTTGTCTCGTGCTTTTTGCATCATCTGGGGTAAAACGCTTCCATCAAGGCTGCAAGGCGACGCCGCAGGCGGCGCAGAATTTATCTTCAGGATGGCCCGCGCGCTGCGCATGGCCGTTCTTGCAGCGCAGCGGCGCGCCGGCAGCAGACGCCGCGCCTGGCTGCAGCGCCTGCGCCACGGCCACGCCCAGCTGCGCCTGCGCCGACAGGCCATGCGCATGCGCCGCGTTCTGCAGGTTGATCAAGTCCAGCTGCTGGCGCCGTTCGCGTTCCGCCTGGCCTTCCAGGTAGCTGCGCTCCTGCGCCGCGCTGTCCTGCGCCATGCGCAGCGCCTCGGCGGGAGAAACGCTGTTCTCGGCCGCCGCCAGCGCCGCCAGCGCGTGGATCTGTTCGGCGCTCATGCCCGCCTGCAGCTGCACCTTCAGCACCTGCGCCAGCGCGGCCGCGTTCTGTCCCGCGGCCATGGCCACCTTGCCCGTGTCGCTCAGGGAGCCGATTTTCTCGATGCGGTCGATGTCGATGCGCGCCAGTTCGGCCGCATGCGCCTGCTGCGCCAGCAGGGCCTCGTACTCGCCCTTCCAGCGCGCATAATCGCTTTCGCGCTGCTGCGCCATGGCCAGCAAGTCGCGCTGCCATTGCGCTTCCTGTTCCAGCTGGCGCAGTTGCTGGCGCTGTTCCTCGATGGCCAGCGCATCGAGCTGGGCCAGCTGCGCTTGCTGCTGCAGCTGGCGCGCGTGCACGCCGTCGGCCTCGATGGTGCGCAGCAGCTTTTCCTGCTGCGCGATGGCGTCTTCGCGCGCGCCGCCGCGCCGCAACGCCGCCACTTTTTCGGCGATTTCCGCCGCCTGCACCTGGGCCGCTTCATCCTTGTGCGCCTCGGCGCGCAACAATTCGCGCTGGCGCGCCAGCTGCATCTGCTCTTCCCACTCCTGCACCCGCTCCGCCTCGCGCTTGCGCGCCGCATTCGCCAGCATCAGGCCCTGCCAGGCGGCCTGGTGCTGCTCCGCCTCCAGCTGCGCCTCGCGCTGGGCCGCATCCGCTTCCGCCTGGCGCAGGCGCGCCAACTGGGTGCGGCGGCCCGTCTCGTCATCGATCAGCAGCGCGCTTTCCACTTGCTGCGCAATCGACTGCAAGTGCACCTGATGCGTAAAGCGCTGCTGCGCCAGCTGGATCTGTTCGCGCCCATGCAGCTGCGACAGTTCCAGCTCGCTGCGCATCTTGATGGCGGCCAGCGCCCGCACGTGTTCCCAGCTGGCCGTTTCGTCGGCGCGCTGCGCGCCCTTCTGCGCCAGTTCCTGTTCCAGCTCGCCCAGCGCCAGCGCGGCGCCATGGTCGAGCGCCTGGCGCCGCGATTTCGCTTCCAGGATGCGGCCATACAGGTCGATCTGGCGCCCGCGCAGCGCTTGCAGGCGCTCCGCTTCCTGGTGGTTCAGCTCCGCCTTTTCCACCGTCGCATCCTGCGTCAGTTCGGCGCGGCGGTGCGCATGGCGCGCCGCCAGTTCCTCGCGGCGGATGCGCTGCCACTCTTCCTCGTCATACAACTGGTCGAGCTGCTTCATGCGTTCCAGGCTGTGCTGCTCGAGTTCCTGCGCCGGCAAGCCGCCCAGCCACAGGGTGCCGATGCTGGCGCCAGCGTCGCCTTCGCGCTTGTCGTGGCGCAGCGCCAGGGTTTCCACGCGCGCCACGGCCAGGCCGCTGGGCGCCAGGCGCTGCGTCAGGGCCGATTGCAGGCGCTCGTTCAGTTCCGGGCGCAGGTCCGCATTCGCGTCCATCTCGCCCAGCGCGCGGCTGCCGATGAATTCCAGCGCGATCTGGCGCACGGATGGCAGCAGCAAGGCGTGCAGGTGGGCGCGCGTGACGGCGCCCGGCGCGCGCATGAACTGGCGCGCGAACGCGTCGGGCTGGCCCAGGGCGATATCCACGCGCAGAGACGCGGCGACGTTCAGCAACTCCGTGCTGGCCAGGCCGGGCAAGTCGAATTCCAGGCTGACGGCGTCGGCGCGCGCGATCAGCACTTCGGCCGGACGCGCCGGCAGCAGCACGGGCAGGCGCGCGAAGAAGGCGGCGCTGTCGTAGTCGCCGGCCGGTATCAAGGTGAAAGCGTCCGATTGCACGATCCAGGCGCGCGACTCGGCCGGTACCTGCAGGCGGCGCGCGGCGCTGCCGAACAGCGAGGACAGTTCGCGCACGCCGAAGAACAGGGCAAGTTGCCCATCAGCAAGATGCCATTGATTGGCATGCAGCACCGCGTCGCTGTCGGGTGCCCCCAGCGACAAGCCGCATTGCGCGCAATAGCCGGCGGCAGCGCCGTTCTTGTGCTCGCAGCGCGGGCAGCGGGCGCCGCCAAAACCAAACAATTGGAACATGTGTGACTCCTGATGATATTTTTATCCACGCGACGGGGCCGCCATGCCGATTCTAGCAGGACAGCTGGCCCTGCACTTGCCGCGCGCGGCAGTGTGCAGCGTCAAATAATGCCACGCGGCAATTACATTCATATGCCCGGATACAGGGCAATTTAGGCCTCAATTCAAGCGGTCGGCTTGCCAGCCCCGTGCGCAGGCATTTCAGCGCCGTTTTTTTGCAGGCCATCCCGCCAAAACCACGGCTGGTCGCATCCGCATGGCGCAGCGGCCCGCGCCTGGCTACAGTGCATGCATACCCACCCGCCACCCGAAAGGAAACATCATGAAAGCCTTGAAAAACATGGAAGCCATCTTCACCGTCGCCGTCGCCATCGCCTGCGGTGCCAGCTATGCCAGCTTCATGCAGCCATCGGCCGCCAAGGCCGCCGATGTGGCGCAAGCGGGCGCCATCCCCGTCGTGGTGGTCAGCGCCAAGCGCCTGACGGAACAGGAAAAGAAAATCTCGCTGATCGAGGAGCGGCAAGCCATGCTGGGCAACGCCAGCGCCAGCACCCTGTGAGCCGCCGATGCTGACACCACGCCGCCTGGCACACAGCGGACAGTCGGCGCGCCAGGCCGCCATAGGCATCTGATTTGTATCCGCAACGGATACACGGACACACAGCATTGTGTCAATTGTAATAAGTTGAATCAAAGGCGAAAAATCGCCGGCAAGCGCCTATAGTCCATTTCACGCAATCACCGAAATGGAGCAACCCATGAAACCCATCACACTCTACGCAGCAGCCATGCTTGCCATCAGCGCCGCGGCTTTCCTGCCCGCGCAGGCCATGGCCCAGAATCAGCTCGGCGTCAGCATTGTCGTCGGCAACGCCCCGCCTCCGCCACGGTTTGAAAGCGTGCCAGCGCCGCGCGCCGGCTATGTCTGGGCGCCCGGCTACTGGAACTGGGATGGCCAGCGCCATGTCTGGAACAATGGCGAATGGCTGCGCGAACGGGGCGGCAATCAGTACCGCCGCGCCGCCTGGATACAGGAAAACAACCGCTGGCGCCTGGACCGCGGCGGCTGGGTCGCCGCGCAAGTGCAGCCCGTGCGCTACGACGAGATCCGCATCGCCCCGCCGCCGCCGCGCCGCGAAGCCATCCCGCGCGCCCGCCACGGCTACATCTGGGCGCCCGGCCACTGGGAATGGCGCAGCCAGCGCTACGCCTGGACGCCAGGCGTGTGGATCGCCGAACGCCCCGGCTATGCGTATGCGCCGCCCGCCTGGAACCAGCGCGACGGCCGCTGGCAGATGGAGCAAGGCCGCTGGTCGCCACGGGGCCCGAACGGCGACCGCGACCGCGACGGCATACCCAACCGCTATGACCGCGACAATGGCAACCGCCACGACCGCGACCATGACGGCGTGCCGAACCGCGACGACCGGCGTCCGGACAACCCGAACCGCAGCTAATACTCGGCTGTAGTCAGCACCAAGTAGCACCAAGGCCACCGCTCGCGGTGGCCTTGTCATTTTCCCGACACATCCGTGTATTAAAATCGCGCGACGATCAATCACACTGCGCGAGAAAGATTCACGATGGCGATGGAAACTGCCGGTTTCACCTACGGCTCGGACACCTCGGGCCTGGTCTGGGGCTTCCTGTTTGGCCGCGAGGCGCAGCCGCTGGCGCTCGACTCGACGGCAGCCCTGGCCTGGCTGGCCGATGGCGCGGCGCGCCCGGCGCAGGAATTCGTCTGGCTGCATTTCAACCTGTCGCATGCGGCCAGCGAAAAATGGCTGATGACGCACACGCAGCTGGCCGACGAATTCTATGAAACCCTGCACCAGGGTTCCCGCTCGACGCGTATCGAACAGGCGGAAAACACCCTGATCGCCGTGGTCAACGATGTGGTGCACAATTTTTCGTTCGAGGCGTCCGACATTTCCACCATGTGGGCCAGCGTGGCGCAAAACCTCGTCATCACGGCGCGCCGCGCGCCGCTGCAGTCGATCGAACGCCTGCGCCAGGCCGTCATCAAGAACCACGAGCCGATCCGCTCGTCGGTGGAGCTGCTGATCCACCTGTTGCGCGACCAGGCGGACGTGCTGGTCAACATCGTGCGCGACGCCGTGGCGCGGGTCGACGATATCGAAGATCACTTGCTGGCCGGGCGCCTGGTGCCGAAACGCGAAGACTTGGGCGCCATGCGGCGCGTGCTGGTGCGGCTGCAGCGCCTGCTGGCGCCGGAACCGGCCGCCCTGTTCCGCCTGCTGCAACGCCCGCCCGCGTGGGTGTCGGAGCTGGACAGCCTGGAATTGCGCCAGTCGACGGAGGAATTTTCGGTGGTCCTCAGCGATATGTCGTCCCTGCAGGAACGCATCAAGCTGCTGCAGGAAGAAATTGCCGCCAGCGTCAACGAGGAAAACAGCCGCAGCCTGTTCGTGCTGACCATCGTCACCGTGCTGGCCTTGCCGATCAATATCATCGCCGGCATGCTGGGCATGAATGTGGGGGGAATTCCGCTGGCCCAGCATCCGCAGGGATTCTGGATCATCGTCGCCATCATCGTCACGTTCACGGTGGTGGCGGGATGGCTGGTGGTGCGCGTGCAGAGGAACAGTTAGCTCCGCTCCCGGCACGGCCTGGCAAGCGAACGGCGGGCGCCGTCCGCCATTACTGCTGGCTACGCTTAACGGTGGTATTCGCCAGCCCGTTCAGGCTGGTAAACGATTTCCTCGATCTTGACCTTCACCACGCCGCCCGGCATAGGCCAGGCGATGCTGTCGCCCACGGATAGGCCCAGCAGCGCGCTGCCGACGGGCGCCAGCACGGAAATACGGTCGGCCTGGCCTTCCACATCCTTCGGATACACGAGCGTCAGGCAGAATTCCTCCTTGTTTTCCACCGTGAAGCGCACGGTAGAATTCATCGTCACGACGGTCGGGGGAATCTCTTGCGGCTCGAGCACCTCGGCGCGGCCCAGTTCGTCGAGCAAGGCGGCCTTGTCCGGCGACAGATTATTACCTAAGGCATACAACAACGCTTCCAGTCGTTCCAGGTCTTGTGACGACAAAATAATTTTTGGTTTTTTTTCCAAGATATCCTCACTATTGATCATTAGGGCGACGTCCGGTTTTGCTGGCGGCAGCTTGCCTGGCCGCGGCAGACAAAACAAACAGCATCAGGACGTCCATCATCTGCGGATTATGGACGAACTCGCGGAGCAAGGCCATAGCGTTCTCGCATTCTTCATTAAAATTTATTAAAATCAATGACTTGCAATGGCTTATGCGGACAAAAAGTTAATCCGCGCCGCGATGCCGGGGCCATTGAAGTTATTCTTGATGGCATTTTGTTTATTGTCAGCATGTTTTTAAAGGAAAAAAACAGCCGGCAAAAAAAGGATTAAAATTCAGCTTGGATTATTATTAGAAAGACACGCCCCACCTTTTCCGCCTGACTTGTCGCCTAAGTAGGTCGTGGGAAATTATTGTAAAGTTATGATTAACAGAACGGGATGCGCTGCAAGGCGCCCGTTGCGACGCAGTGCAGGCACTGCTAGCAGCGGGTAACGCCGCAGAGCGCCGGTTATGAAAGTCAGAAATCACAATAATTTATTATGACCTACTTAGCCTGCTGCCACCGGCCTGTGGCATGCAGACAAAATTGCCGCGCGCCCTGTACTTTCACGCTGCAAAATGACAATATGTCGGCCTTAACAACACGTTGAGAGTTCCGGCTCACTTCGGTTTTCATCAGACTGGAACGTAAAGTATGGCAGGGCGAGGCGGGATCACACGGGGCGGCGGCAAGCGGGGCCGGCAGGAGAAAGCGTCATGATGGCGCCATTGATGCTGCCGTCGGCGCAATTGCGCGGCGACCGCATAGCCAGGCTGAACTTGCTGGCCGCGGCGGCCATGCTGGCCATGGCCAGCCTGCTGTTGATCCTCTTCCAGTTGTTTTCCCTCCAGGCATCCTTCCAGCGCACGCTGCGCATCCAGGCCGACATGCTGGCGCCCGCCGCCACGCAGGCCATGCGCCAGGATAATCATCTTGCAGCGCAACAACTCCTCGCTTCCCTCGCCGCCGCCCCGCATATCCGGCAAGCACTGCTCTACAGCCCCTATGGCACGCCGTTTGCCCGCTACGCGCGCAGCGGCAGCGATACCGCGCCCACGGCGCCGCGCAACGGCCTGCAGATCGATTACCTGGACGGCAGCGCTGCCATCTTGACGGCCTTGCCCGGCGGCGGCGCGCTGTACCTGCGCGCCAGCCTGGCGCCGCTGTACGCCAGCCTGGCGCAATTTGCCGCCTTCACCCTGCTGGTCTGCCTGTGCGCGTTCGGCCTGACCTTCCTGATGGTGCGCCGCACGCGCACCGCCGCCCTGCATGCGGAGCGCCATTTGCACTACCTGGCCCACGTCGACCCCGTCACGCAGCTGCCGAACCGCCATGAATTCAACGATGCGCTGGCCTATGCGCTGGCGCGCGCCGACCGCCAGGACAGCAGCGTAGGCCTGCTGCTGCTGGACCTGGACAACTTCAAGATCGTCAACGATACGCTGGGCCACCACTGCGGCGACCAGCTGCTCAAGCTCGTGTCCGAGCGCCTGGTGGCCATCCTGCGCGGCACCGACATCATCTGCCGCATCGGCGGCGACGAATTCGTCGTCATCGTGGAACCGGCCGACGACGCCTCGGAGATGGCCAGCGTGGCGCGCAAGATCCTCGCTGTGCTGGCCGCGCCGTTCGCCCTCGAAGGCCACCAGCTGTACGTCAGCGCCAGCATCGGCGTGAGCCTGTATCCGTTCGACGCGCAGGACGTGGCCACCCTGACGCGCAATGCCGATACGGCCATGTACCACGCCAAGCACCAGGGCAAGAACCGCTACGCCGTGTTCAAGGCCGAAATGGAATTGCGCGCGCAGCGCCGCCTGCGCATGGAAGCGAACCTGCGCCGCGCCCTGCAGAACGAGGAACTGTATTTGCACTACCAGCCGCAGATCGACTTGCGCAGCGGGCGCATCGTCGGCGTGGAAGCGCTGATACGCTGGCATTGCCGCGACATGGGCCAGCTGAGCCCCGCCGAATTCATCCCCGTGGCCGAGGAAAGCGGCATCATCGTCGACCTGGGACGCTGGGTACTGCAAAGCGCCTGCCGCCAGGCAGCCGCCTGGTGCAAGGCGGGCCTGCTCGACTCGCTCGAACACGTGGCCGTCAACCTGTCGGCCTGCCAGGCGCGCGATCCGGGCCTGATGGACGACATCCGCGCCATCCTGGACGAAACGCAGCTGCCGCATGGCTTGCTGGAGCTGGAAATCACGGAAGGCGTCCTGATGGACAATGTCCACGCCAACGTGGAATTGATGCGGCGCCTGCAGGAAACGGGCATCCACCTGTCGATCGACGATTTCGGCACCGGCTATTCCTCGATGTCGTACTTGAAACGCCTGCCCATCGACCAGCTGAAAATCGACCGCAGCTTCGTGCACGACCTTCCCGGCGAGGGCGAAGCCATCGTCACGGCCATCATCGCCATGGCGCACAGCCTGCACCTGAAAGTGGTGGCCGAAGGGGTGGAAACGCTGCAGCAGGTGGAGTTCTTGCGCAAAGCGGGCTGCGACAACGTGCAGGGCTTTTTCTTTGCCCGCCCGATGACGGCGGCGCAGTTGACGGCATTGCTGCTGGAGCGGCGCGACTGGAGTACGCGCACGATCCTGCCGGCGTAAAAAAAGGCAGAACCAGTGGTTCTGCCCCTCGTCGCTACCTCAGAGTCATCAGGCCAGCTTGGCCGAATGCTCGCGCGTGGCGTGGAATGTCAGCTTCGGCCAGCGCTCTTCCGTCAGGCGCAGGTTCACGCCGGATGTCGCCAGATAGGCCATGTTGCCGGCCGCATCGTAGGCCACGTTGTGGCCCAGCGCATTTTCGAAATCCTGCAGGATGCGCTTGTCGTCGCAGCTGACCCAGCGGGCGCTGCTGATGCTGGTGCCTTCGAACACGGCGTCCACGCCATACTCGTTGAGCAAACGGCTGGCCACCACTTCGAACTGCAGCACGCCGACGGCGCCCAGTACCAGCTCGCCGCCCTGCACCGGCTTGAAGACCTGCACCGCGCCCTCTTCGCCCAGCTGCTGCAAGCCCTTGTGCAACTGCTTGATTTTCAAGGGATTACGGATGCGCACCGAGCGGAAGAAGTCTGGCGCGAAGTACGGGATGCCCGTAAAGGTCAGCATCTCGCCTTCGGAAAAACTGTCGCCGATCTGCATGTTGCCGTGGTTCGGCAAGCCGATGATGTCGCCCGCGTACGCTTCTTCCACCTGTTCGCGCGAGGAAGCCATGAAGGTCACCACGTTCGACACCTTGATCTCGCGCCCCAGGCGCAAGTGCTTGACCTTCATGCCGCGCTCGAAACGTCCCGAGCACACGCGCAGGAAGGCGATGCGGTCGCGGTGGGCCGGGTCCATATTGGCCTGGATCTTGAAGACGAAACCGGTAAATGGCTGCTCGGACGGCGCCACCGAACGCACGGTCGCGTCGCGCTCGCGCGGCGCCGGCGCCCAGTCGACCAGCGCGGACAGGATCTCGCGCACGCCGAAGTTGTTGATGGCCGAACCGAAGAACACGGGCGTCTGCACGCCGGAAAGGAATTCTTCCAGGTTGAACGGGTTCGACGCGCCGTGCACCAGTTCCACTTCCATGCGCAATTGATCCATCTCAAGCGGGAACATCTCCTGCAGGCGCGGGTTGTCGATGCCCTTGATGATTTCGAAGGCGCCATCGGCCTTCTCTTCACCGGCCTTGAACAGCATGATTTCGTCGTTCAGCAGGTGGTACACGCCGCGGAAGTTCTTGCCCATGCCGATAGGCCAGGTGACGGGCGCGCACTGGATCTTCAGCACCGATTCCAGTTCGTCGAGCAGGTCCAGCGGATCGCGCGTCTCGCGGTCCATCTTGTTCATGAAGGTGACGATCGGCGTATTGCGCATGCGGCACACGGCCAGCAGCTTGATCGTCTGCGCTTCCACGCCCTTGGCCGCATCGATCACCATCAGCGCCGAGTCGACCGCCGTCAGCACGCGGTAGGTATCTTCCGAGAAGTCCTGGTGACCCGGGGTGTCGAGCAGGTTGACGACGTGGTCGCGGAATTCGAACTGCATCACCGAGGAAGCGACGGAAATGCCGCGCTGCTTCTCGATCTCCATCCAGTCCGACGTCGCGTGGCGGCCCGATTTACGCGCCTTGACGGTACCGGCCATCTGGATCGCGCCCGAGAACAGCAGCAGTTTTTCCGTCAGGGTGGTTTTACCGGCATCCGGGTGGGAAATGATGCCGAAGGTGCGGCGGCGCTGCACTTCGCGCGCGATCACGGCCGGCGCCTTGCTGCTTACTGGCGCTGCGGCGTTGTCCGCGCTGTCGCTGGAATCGGGGGTGTTGATGTCGTTCTCGTTGGCCATATTGGTGACCATAATATGGCCCTCGCAAAAAACCCTCGATTTTACAGAAGGATCGGCCTTCCGTGTGAACTGCTTCACTCTGGCGAACGGCAAAACTGACCGCATCGCGGCGCACTTCATCAAGGGGTCACAATCCGCAGGCAACATTGCACTGCAGAAATGTTGTCACCCTACCCTGGAAACCCGATGAAAATGCTCCTCACCCCCGCCATCCGCCTCATGCAGCGCTTGCGCCTGCTGCCCAAATTCATGCTTGTCTGCCTGGTCTTCCTGCTGCCGCTGGCGCTGGCAACCACCCTGCTGATCTCGGAACTGGGCAAGTCGCTGGCCCAGGCGCAGGATGCGCAGCGGGGCGTGGCCTATGTGCGCCAGTTGCAGGAAGGCACGCGACTGCTGCAACAGCGGCGCGGCCTCGAGCACTTGCGCCTGAGCGGCAAGGCGGGCATGGACAACACGGCCCTGAACGAGCGCATCACGGCCGCGCTGGCCGCCCTGGCGCGCTTGCCGGCGGGCGCCGGCCTGCCCCAGGCGGCCGAACTGACGAAGCAGTGGCAAGCCCTGCTGGGCCGCCAGACGGGCCTCGCGGCGCGCGACAGCTACGCGGCGCACACGGCGCTGCTGCGCCAGGCGGCCAAGCTGGGCCAGCTGGTGGCCGACCGCTCGCACCTGAGCCTGGACCCGGACGCGGGCGCCAACCACCTGAGCGCCGCCTTCACCGCCACCCTGCCCGACCTGGCCGAGAGCCTGTCCGATATCGGCGGGCGCGGCGCCGCCTACATCGACACGGGCCTGTTCGAGGCGAATGAAGATCAACTCGTCAACGCCAACGCCCTGATCGCGCGCCACGAACTGGAACGCCTGCCGGCCCGCTTCGACGAAATCATCGCGGCCAAGCCGGAATTGCGCGCCAGCCTGCAGCCGGCCCTGAAAGCCGTGCCGGCCGCGCTGGCCTTCCTCGAACGCACGAAGAATGAAGTGACGAATTCCTACGACCAGACGTCGGGCGCGCAATTCCATGCGGCCGGCATGCAAGCGATCGATGCCCTGCAGGCGCTGTCCGGCGCCTCGGCCACCGCCCTGGACGGCTTGCTGGCGCAGCGCATCGCGCGCGACGAGGCGCGCCGCGCCCTGATCCTGGCGGCCATGCTGCTGGTGCTGCTGGCCGCCGCCTACCTGTGCGCGGGCTTTTATGCCGCGTTCGCGCGCGACGTGCAGCAATTGCGCGTGGCCGTGGGCGCGGCGGCGGCGGGCGACCTGTCGCAGCGCATCACCTCGCAGGCGCACGACGAAATCGGCGACCTGGTACGCGACTTCGGCGCCATGACGCACGGCCTGGCCACCCTGGTGCAGGAAATCCGCGGCGGCGCGGCCGTCATCGCGGCCGCCGGCGCCGATATCGCCCAGGGCAACGCCGCCCTGTCCGGCCACACGGCCACGCAAGCGGACGCGCTGGGCGCCACCGTGGACTCGATGCGCGAGCTGACGGCGACCGTGGGCCGCAACGAAGCCCACGTAGGACAGGGGCGCACCCTGGTGGCGTCAGCCGCCGAAGTGGCCCTGCGCGGCGGCGAGACCGTCAGCGCCGTGGTCGAGACCATGGCCTCGATCAAGGCCAGCTCGCACAAGATCGTCGACATCATCGGCGTCATCAACGGCATCGCCTTCCAGACGAATATCCTCGCCCTGAATGCGGCCGTGGAAGCGGCGCGCGCGGGCGAACAGGGACGCGGCTTTGCCGTCGTGGCGTCCGAAGTGCGCAGCCTGGCGCAGCGCTCCAGCGAGGCGGCGCAGCAGATCAAGCGCCTGATCGGCGACTCCGTGGCCACCGTGGACGCGGGCGGCGACCTGGTCAACGCGGCCGGCAGCACCATGCGGCAAGTCGTCGACGCGGTGCAGCAAGTGTCCGTCGTCATCGGGCGCATCAGCAGCGCCGGCGCCGAGCAGAATGGCGAAATCGCCCGCATCAACGGCGCGCTGGCGCAAATCGACGACATGACGCGCCAGAATGCGAGCCTGGTCGACGAGGCGCGCGCCGGTTCGCAGCGCCTGCACCAGGAAGGCGAAGCGCTGACGCAGGCCGTCAGCCGCTTCCGCCTGGGGGAGCACGAGGCGCCAAACGTGCGCCAGACACCCGCCGCAACCGTGCGCGACGGCTTGCCCAGCGTGCGTCCGGCCGGCCTGTGGAGCGCCAACAAGCCGCGCGTCATATCACAAAATCGCGCGGAACGGCGCAAGGCTAGCTAGTCAAAAGTGTGCGCGTAGGACAAGGACTACAATTTCGCCTCAAAAGAGACTACAAAGTGGCGACTGCTAATCTTATGTTCGCCACTTACATAAGCTTTTAAAGTAGCTACATCGCGATCTGCACCGCGCGGTCGAAAAAAAACGCTGTTCCCAGACGGATGCGGCAACTTTTTTGACCAGCAACGCGGCAGTCGCACTCCGATGTAAAAAGCCTGTGAGGAATACTATGAGCCATACTCAACTTATCGCCCCGGTCCAGAAGAACCAGTTGCTGCCGCGCGCCATGCCGGCGGCCGGTCGGGAAATCAAGCTTGCGTCGCGGGTTAGCCTCAGCAGTGCCCAACAGAATGAATTGCTGGCCGCCCTGCCGCGCGCCGCGCTCGAATCGCTGTTCGAAGACCTGGAACTGGTGGAACTGCCTTTCGGCAAGGAATTGTATGCCTACGGTAACAACCTGGAATACAGCTACTTCCCTACCACCGCCATCATTTCCTTGCTGTATGTCATGGAAGACGGCGCCACGACGGAAATCGCCGTCGTCGGCCATGAAGGCGTGGCCGGTGCCTCGCTGCTGGCAGGCGAACGCGCCATGTGCACGGCTGTCGTGCAAAGCGCCGGCTACGGCTACCGCCTGAAGACGCAAAGCTTGCGCGACGCCTTCAACCAGGGCGGCGCCCTGCCCCAGTTGCTGATGCGCTACACCAACGCCCTGTTTGCGCAAATGGCGCAGAACGCCGTCGGCGGCCGTCACAGCTCGATCGAGCAAAAGCTGTGCCGCTGGCTGCTGGACCGCCTGGACCGTTCGCCATCGAACGAATTGAAAGTGACGCAAGAGTTGATCTCGATCATGTTGGGCGTGCGCCGCGAAAGCATCACGGCCGCCGCCGGCAAGCTGCAGGAAGAAGGCTTGATCCACTATCGCCGCGGCAATATCACGGTGCTGGACCGCGCCGGCCTGGAATGCTATGCGGGCGAGTGCTACAAGGTGGCCAAGACGGAATACGACCGCTTGCTGCGCGACGTATCACGCTGCTGATCCGCTGCTGATGCGCGAAAGCCAGGCAACATAAAAAAAATGGCCGGGCTGCATGCCCGGCCATTTTTTTGCCGCAACCTCAGCTGCAACCTCAATTACGCTTCGGCATCCGCATCGATGTCTTCCGGCTCCGGCGTCAGCGGCAGGGGAATCACGGCTTCCACGCACGTGCCCTTGCCTTCCGGCCCCTGGCGCACGGTGAGAGTGCCGCCCAGCAACAAGGCCCGCTCGCGCATGCCCAGCAAGCCGTGCGACATGGGTTTTTGCAGCGCATCTTCCGTGATGCCGATGCCATCGTCGATCACGCGCAGCACCAGGCCGTGCTCATTGCGCTTCAAGGTCACGCTGACCATGCCGGCGCGCGCATATTTCAGGATGTTGGTCAGCGATTCCTGCACGATACGGAACAGGGCAATCGTCAGGGTGGCTTCGCGGTTGTCGATATTGATGGCCACGTCCGTTTCGCAGCGCACGGAACTCATGCGCGCAAAATCCTCGCAATAGCTTTCGATGGCGGCGCACAGGCCCAGATTGTCCAGCAGGCTGGGGCGCAGGTCTTCGACGATGCGGCGCTTCAGTTCCACCGTTTCCAGCAAGGTAGCCTTGGCGCGGCGCAATTGCGCGGCCAGTTCCGGCTGCGTGTGCGCCAGTTGCTGCGTGACGGCGCCCAGGTCCATGCTGATCGACGTCAGGTTGGCGCCCAGTTCATCGTGCAATTCGCGCGCCAGGCGCGCCTTTTCCACTTCATTGACGCTGATCAAATGACGCGACAGCACGGATAACTGCTCCGTACGCTTGCTGACCGTCGACTCCAGGGTGTCGTTGGCATTTTGCAGTGCATACTCGACGGCCGCGCGGTTCTGGAAGCTGCGCCGCACCAGCTGGTAAAACATGATCAGCACGAGGATGGCCAGGGCATTGATGCCGATGCCGAGCAGCACGGCTTTCTGGTACTCATGGTAAAAGGCGGCGCTGCCGGAAGACAACGCTTCATTCTGCTCGCGCGTCATGATCACCACTTGCAGGCGGATCTCGTCCATGGTGGCGCGGTCATCGGTCACGCGGGAAATGTTGACGATCTCGGCCAGCCCGCCCTGCTTGTAGACATCGATCGACTGTTGCAACATCGACATCTTGCGACGGATCAAGCTTTTCAGCTGGCCCAGGTTTTTCAGCTGGGTAGGACTGCCCGCGAGCAAGGTTTGCAGCTCGTTGAATTCGTTTTCGATTTCCGTGGTCGCCGTCTTCGACGGCCCCAGATAGGTTTCGGAGCCGGAAATGAAATAGCCGCGCAAGCTGCTTTCCGCATCGAGCACGAGCACGTTCAAATACTGCAGGCGGTCCGCCACGCGGGCGCTCTGGCTGAGCAGGGCGTTCGTGCCCTTCAGCGACTGCAGATTATGATAGAGACTGAAACCATTGAGTACAAGCAGCAAGGCGCAAGTCACGCACAGGATCGTCTTGTAGAGGGGCAGGCGGTGATTCGGGGCCGGTTCAGCGGTGAAATACATCCTGATGTGCATCCTTAGCAAGGTTCGGCGCGGGAAAGAGCGCCGGCGCCGGCCAATTATAGTCCTCGCCACAAACTGCTGCACTGCACAAGTCGTGCCGGCTGGCTGGCTGAGCGATCATGTTTCCATGATCGCACCGCAGCGCTAGTCAAGCAAATTGTTTTTCATTGCGTAATAGGTCAAGTCGCTGTTGGATTGCAAGCCCATTTTTTCCATGATGCGCGTACGGTAAGTACTCACCGTCTTGATGCTCAGCGACAAGGCGACACCGATATCGGACACGGTGGCGCCGCGCGCCAGGCGCAGGAAGACCTGGAATTCGCGGTCCGACAATTCCGTGTGCAGCGCGGCATTCGTGTCGCGGTCGAACGATTGCGCCAGCAACTCGCCGACGGTGGAGCTGACATAGCGGCGCCCCTGGAACACGGTGCGCACGGCCGTCATCAGCTCGTCGGCTTCGCATTCCTTGTTCAGATAGCCATTCGCACCCATCTTGAACAGGTTCAACGCGTATTGCTGCGCGGGATAGCCGCTGAGTATCAGCACGGGCAATTCCGGCTGACCCTGGCGGATCGTGCGCAAGGTATCGATGCCGCTCTGATCGGGCATGGCTATATCGAGCAGCAATACATCGCAAATTTCGCGGCGGGCGATATCGAGCGCTTCGCGCCCCGTACCGGCTTCCGCCACCACACTGAAATCGCTCGACGACGAAAAAATCTGTTTGAATCCAGCTCGTACTATTTGGTGATCATCACAAATGGCAACGCGTATCATTGTTTCCCCTTAAATTTTCCTGGCCTGGGAAAGACTACCGGAACCTGAACGCTGCTCCGGCTTAGCGTCACTAACAAAAACGCAACATTAACATTATATTCAAAATATGGCGCGCAGTACGGTAGCGTCAGCGCCAAGGCCGAGCGCCCATGCAGTATAGTCAACTTAGTCAACTGCTACCGGACAACCCCACCTATATTGGTACAAATCTTATTTTAGCAAGTTTAAAATCGCAATTAATTCATTGCGTATCCACACGCGGTCCAGCGGCGCTTCCTGCGGCGCGACGGGCATGGCCGGCAGCACTGGCAGTTCGTCGGCGATGGCATGCGATGCGCCACGACTATCGAGCTTGTTGCGCGCGCCGCTGATGGTGAAGCCTTGCTCGTACAGCAATTCGCGGATGCGGCGTATCAACAGCACCTCATGGTGCTGATAATAACGGCGGTTACCACGTCGTTTGACCGGCTTGAGCTGGGAAAACTCCTGCTCCCAGTAGCGCAATACATGCGGTTTGACGCCGCACAACTCGCTCACCTCGCCGATCGTGAAATAGCGTTTCGCCGGAATGGGCGGCAAGGCGATCAACTCGGTTTTACTGATGCGCTCGTTCATCGCCACTCACTCAGGCAGCACGTGCCAGCGGACTGGTCTCTTCGACCATGCTTTTCAACTTCTGGCTCGCATGGAAGGTCACGACGCGGCGCGCCGTGATGGGAATCTCTTCGCCCGTCTTCGGATTGCGGCCCGGCCGCTGCGGCTTGTCGCGCAACTGGAAGTTGCCGAAACCGGACAGCTTGACGGCCTCGCCCCGCTCGAGCGCATTGCGGATCTCGTCGAAAAAGGTTTCGACCATATCCTTCGCTTCGCGCTTGTTCAGGCCCACTTGCTCGAACAACAGTTCGGCCAGTTCCGCCTTGGTCAAGGTGGGTAAATCTTTTTCCGCTTCCTGGCGCACTTTGGCAACCAGCATGGCCCGATGCAGATCTGCGGCCAGTGCGGACTG
Source organism: Janthinobacterium sp. SUN033 (assembly GCF_030397595.1). Classification (NCBI taxonomy): domain Bacteria; kingdom Pseudomonadati; phylum Pseudomonadota; class Betaproteobacteria; order Burkholderiales; family Oxalobacteraceae; genus Janthinobacterium; species Janthinobacterium sp. SUN033. Next base: position 328,570 of record NZ_JAPQNV010000001.1, on the reverse strand, counting down.
CAGTACGGCGGAATCAACGTCGCTGTTATTAATTTTCCTGCCCTGCCTTTTCTGTGCGCCCGAGCCCGCCACATGGCAAGCTCGTCTACGGTTGACGACGGAAAGGCCGTCACGCAAGGCGACGGCCAGTCCGGTAATTACGAACGCAGTTTCGCGTCGTGGCCCTGCTTGGCCGCATCGATGAGGACAGCCATCAGGCCATCGACAACATCGTCTTGCAGGGTGTTTTGAGTATCTTGCAAGCTAATCCGGAAAGCAAGGCTTTTTTCATCCGCTTCCAGCCCTTTTCCACGATATTCATCAAATAAAACAATGGCTTGCACGATACGCGCTGCCGGGCTCGACTTGGCGGCGGCGTGGAAGCTGTCGAGCAGATCCTGCACGGCCACCGATTGCTTGACGACCACGGCCAGGTCGCGGCTGGCGCCAGGGAATTTCGAGATTTCCTGGTACACGGGCACGACTCGTTGCGTCAGGGCAGCGGCATCGACTTCGAACAGCACGGGCGCCAGCGGCAAGTCATACTTTTGCATCCAGCGCGGGTGCAGTTCGCCGATGAAACCGATGACCTTGCCATCGAGCTCCACGTTGGCCGAACGGCCCGGATGCAGGGCCGGATGCTCCGCCTTGCTGAAACGCAAGACCAGCGGCGCGAACAGCGCTTCCAGGTCCGCCTTCACGTCGAAGAAGTCGACCGTGCGGGCAGCCTGGCCCCACTGCTCGTCCGCCACCGCGCCGTAGGCCATGGCCGCCACGCGCTTCGGCTGGGCGTAACCGGCCACCGACAGGGGACCGTTTTCCACGCTGTCGTCGCGCTGGTAGATGGCGCCCACTTCGAAGATGCGCACGCGGTTCGTCTTGCGGTTCAGGTTATAGCGCACATTGGCGATCAGGCTGCCAATCAGCGAGGAGCGCATCACGCTCATCTGGCTGGCGATCGGGTTCTGCAATTTGATCGGATTCGTGTTGCCCGAGAAATCGCGCTCCCATGCCGTATCGACAAAGCTCATGTTAACCACTTCCTGGAAGCCCAGGTCGGCCAGCTCATGACGTACCGCAAACAAGGAGCGGGTATTTTCTGGTGCAATCTGCATCACGTTCGCTGCCACGGGCGGCAAGGTCGGGATGTTTTCAAAGCCGTACACGCGCGCCACTTCCTCGATCAAGTCTTCCTCGATCTCGATGTCGAAACGGTAGCTGGGCGAGGTCACGGAAAACACGCCGTCCGCCAGGGTGAATGGCAGGGCCAGGCGCGTGAAGATATCGGCGATCAGCTCATCGGTGAGCGGCACGCCGATGACTTTTTGCGCGCGCGCCGTGCGCATCGACACAGGCTGGCGTTGCGGCAAGTTCACCACGTGGTCGTCGACGGGGCCGACGGTCGTGGCTGGCGTGCCGCAGATTTCCACGATCAGGGCCGTGATGCGCTCGATGTGCTCGACGGTGGTGGCGAAATCAACGCCGCGCTCGAAGCGGTGCGCCGCATCGGTCGAGAAATTCAAGCGGCGGGCGCGGCCTTGAATGGCGTTCGGCCACCAGAAGGCCGCTTCCAGGTAGATGCTGTCCGTATCGTCCGATACGGAGCTGGCGTCGCCGCCCATGATGCCGGCCAAGGATTCGATTTCCTGCTCATCGGCAATGACGCCGAGCCACTCGTCGACGGCGATGGTGTTGCCGTTCAACAGCTTGACGGATTCGCCCGCCTTGCCCCAACGCACGTCGAGGCTGCCGTGGATCTTTGCCAGGTCGAACACGTGGCTGGGACGGCCCAGTTCCAGCATGACGTAGTTGGAAATATCGACCAGGGCCGACAGCGGACGCTGGCCGCTGCGCTCGAGGCGCTGCTTCATCCAGTCCGGCGTGGCGGCACGGGCGTTCAAGCCGCGGATGACGCGGCCCGTGAAACGGCCGCACAGGTCCGGCGCGCTGACTTTCACTGGCAACACTTCATCGCTGGTGACAGGCACGGTGCGGAACTGCGGCGCATTCAGGGGCACGCCCGTCAAGGCCGACACTTCGCGCGCCACGCCCAGCACGGACAGGCAGTCCGCCTTGTTCGGCGTCAACTTGATGGTGAATTTCAAGTCGGTGAGCGCAAAGTAATCGCGGAAATTCTGGCCGATCGGCGCGTCGTCCGGCAATTCCATCAGGCCGGCGTTTTCTTCCGACAATTTCAGTTCGCGCGCGGAGCACAGCATGCCTTGCGACTCGACGCCGCGCAGCTGGCCTACCTTGATTTCAAACGGCTTGCCATCGGCGCCAGGCGGCAGCACGGCGCCGGCCATGGCGCACACGACTTTCAAGCCCGGGCGCACGTTCGGCGCGCCGCAAACGATGTTGAGCATGGTGCCCGTGCCGACGTCGACCTGGCACACATTCAGGCGGTCCGCGTTCGGATGTTTTTCCATCTCCAGGACCAGGCCCACCACCACGTTCGAGAACGGGGGCGCGACAGGATCGACGTCCTCGACTTCGAGACCTGACATGGTCAGCAGATGGGCCAGTTCGTCCGAAGTCATCTTCGGATCGACCATGGTACGGAGCCAGTTTTCGGAAAATTGCATAATCAAGCCTTCAAAGGGTCAAAGCTCACAGCGCGAGCGCACAGGCGCTCAAGCGCCATGAATCAAACGGAACAATGCTTAGTTGAACTGCTTCAGGAAACGCAAGTCGCCTTCATAAAACAGGCGCAGGTCGTTGATGCCGTAACGCAGCATCGTCAAGCGTTCCAGGCCGGAGCCGAAAGCAAAACCGATGAATTTCTCGGGATCGAGGCCGAAGTTCTTCACCACGGTCGGATGCACCTGGCCGGCGCCCGACACTTCCAGCCAGCGGCCTTTCAGCGGGCCCGAGCCGAAGGCGATGTCGATCTCGGCCGACGGTTCCGTAAACGGGAAGTACGACGGGCGGAAGCGCACTTGCAGGTCGTCCGTCTCGAAGAATGCCTTGACGAAATTCAGGTACACGCCCTTCAGGTCGGCAAAGCTGATGTCTTCGGCGATCCACAGGCCTTCGACCTGGTGGAACATGGGCGAATGGGTGGCGTCGCTGTCGACGCGGTAGGTGCGGCCCGGCGCGATGACCTTGATCGGCGGCGTGTGCGTGCGCGCATAACGCACCTGCATCGGGCTCGTGTGCGTGCGCAGCAGCAAGGGCTTGCCATCGGTATCGTTGCCGTCGATGTAGAAAGTGTCTTGCATGGAACGGGCTGGATGGTTTTCCGGGCTGTTGAGCGCCGTGAAGTTGGTCCAGTCGTTCTCGATTTCGGGGCCGTCGGCCACGTCGAAACCGATGGAACGGAAGATTTCCTCGACACGCTCCCACGTGCGCATCACGGGATGGATGCCGCCGGGCATGCGGCCACGGCCTGGCAGGGTCACGTCGATCGCTTCGGCGTTCAGGCGGCCTTGCATCTGGGCATCGGCCAGTGCATCACGGCGCGCCGTCAGCGCGTCCTCGATCTGCACTTTGACGGCGTTGATCAGGGCGCCTTGCGCCTTGCGCGCGTCCGGGTCCAGCTTGCCCAGGCCCTTCATCATTTCAGTAATCTGGCCAGTCTTGCCCAGGTAGCGGGCTTTGGCGTTTTCAAGTGCGGCAGCGTCTGCGGCGGCGATAAAGTCAGCCTGGGCCGAGACGACGAGTTCTTCTAGGGAGTTCATGCGGCATTTCCTGTTTTGGACATCAATTCTGGACTCAGTTATCTAAAATCCAACAATCAAAAACGGAAACGGGGCATAAGGTGTTAAAACCCCTGCCCCGCTCTTTATGACGTCACCCTACGGATGACGTTGTGCAATGACCGATGCTTACGCAGCGATTTTTGCTTTAACTGCGTTGACAATCGCAGCGAATGCTGGCTTGTCCATCACAGCCATATCGGCCAGGACTTTACGGTCCAGTTCGATATTTGCTTTTTTCAAGCCGTTCATGAATACGCTGTACGTTACGCCATGCTCACGGGAAGCGGCGTTGATACGGGCGATCCACAGGCGGCGGAAAACGCGCTTCTTGTTGCGGCGATCGCGGTAAGCGTATTGGCCAGCGCGCATAACTGCTTGCTTGGCAACACGGTATACACGGCTGCGGCGACCACGGTAGCCTTTAGCTTGAACAAGAATCTTCTTATGACGGGCACGAGCTGTAACCCCACGTTTTACTCTAGGCATAGTAACTCCTTAAATTGAGTGTGAGATTAAGCAGTCGGCATCATGCGCATGACGGATGTGACATCCGATGCGTTGATGTTACGGGTACCGCGCAACTGACGTTTGTTTTTGGTGGTTTTCTTGGTCAGGATGTGGCGTTTGAACGCGTGACCCGACTTGACTGTTCCACCTGGACGCACGCGAAAACGTTTTTTCGCGGAGCTTTTGGTCTTCATTTTAGGCATAGCAATCTGTCCTCTTACGGACAGCTCCATTTATAACAGGATTGCAGGTGGCAACACGACGCTGCGCTTAGATGCCTGCTTTCACATGTTGTGCAGCGGATGCGAGTCCACTACAGTTCACGCGGCCCGGACATTTGACCTTAGCCGCGCAAATTCTGCCTGGGGTTTGACACCGCGCCAATGCCGGCGCGAGCAGTTTCCACCCACAGTAAAACGCTATTGTATCTTACTTCTTCTTCTTAGGCGAAAGAACCATGATCATTTGGCGGCCTTCCATCTTCGGGAACTGCTCAACCTGGCCGTACGGCTCCAGATCGGCTTTCAGACGTTCCAGCATGCGGAAGCCAATATCCTGATGCGCCATCTCACGACCGCGGAAACGCAAGGTGATCTTGGTTTTATCGCCATCTTCGAGGAACTTGATGAGATTACGCAACTTGATATTGTAGTCACCATCATCAGTCCCCGGACGGAATTTAACTTCCTTCACGAGGATGATCTTTTGCTTCAATTTGGCTTCGTGAGCTTTCTTTTGCTCCGAATACTTAAATTTGCCGTAGTCCATCAAACGGCACACCGGTGGCTGCGCGGTAGGCGCAATTTCCACCAGGTCGACGTTTGCCTCTTCCGCCAGGCGGAAGGCTTCAGCCAAACTTACGATACCGAGTGGCTCGTTATCGACCCCGCTTAAACGCATTTCAGGGGCAGTGATTTCGCCATTGATGCGATGTGACTTGTCAGTAGCTATTGTAATTTCCTTTAAAAATCTTGTAAGACGGTCGTGCAGCGAGTTTCCTCGTCAGGCCTTGGTGTCGACTTCATGTTTGAGTCGCTCAATCAGGGTATCGACGGACATGACGCCCAGATCGACATTGCCCCGCGCCCGCACGGCCACTGTATTCGCATCCCGCTCTTTGTCGCCAATTACTAAGATGTAAGGCAATTTTTGTACGGAATGTTCACGTATTTTATAGGTAATCTTCTCGTTACGCAAATCAGCCTGTACGCGCAGCCCCGCTTTGCGCAGTTTTGTTGTAACTTCCTGTACATAATCGGCTTGAGCGTCGGAAATATTCAACACCGACACTTGCACCGGCGACAACCACAGCGGCATGGCGCCCGCATAGTGTTCGATCAGGATGCCGATGAAACGTTCCAGCGAACCGACGATCGCGCGGTGCAGCATGATGGGCACCTGGCGCGTGTTGTCGACGGCCACGTATTCGGCGCCCAGGCGGCCCGGCATCGACGGATCGATCTGCACGGTGCCCACTTGCCATGCGCGGCCCAGGCTGTCTTTCAGGTGGTATTCGATCTTCGGACCATAGAATGCACCCTCGCCCGGCAATTCCGTCCACTCCACGCCGCAGGCGCGCAAGGCCGAACGCAGAGATTCCTCGGCGAAATCCCACGACTCTTCCGTGCCGATGCGGTTATCCGGGCGCAAGGCCAGTTTCACGTCGATATTCGTAAAGCCGAAAGCCGTGTAGACATCCATCGCCTGCTGGTGGAACGCCGTCACTTCGCCGGCGATCTGCTCTTCCAGGCAGAAGATGTGGCCATCGTCCTGCGTAAAGCCGCGCACGCGCATCATGCCGTGCAAGGCGCCCGACGGTTCGTTGCGGTGGCATTGGCCGAATTCGCCGTAGCGCAATGGCAAGTCGCGGTAGCTGCGCATGCCATTGTTGAAAATCTGGATATGGCCAGGGCAATTCATCGGTTTCAGCGCATAAGCGCGGTTTTCCGATTCCGTGATAAACATGTTTTCACGGTAATTATCCCAGTGGCCGGTTTTTTCCCACAGGCCACGGTCCAGAATTTGCGGCGCCTTGACTTCCTGGTAGCCATTGACCTGGTACACATTGCGCATGTATTGCTCGACTTGCTGCCAGATCGACCAGCCTTTCGGGTGCCAGAAGATCAGGCCTGGCGCCTCTTCCTGGAAATGGAAGAAATCGAGCTGCTTGCCCAGCTTGCGGTGATCGCGCTTTTCCGCCTCTTCCAGGTTGTGCAGATACAGTTCCTGGTCTTCCTTCTTGGCCCAGGCCGTGCCATAGATACGCTGCAGCATCTCGTTTTTCGAGTCGCCGCGCCAGTAGGCGCCAGCCAGCTTCATCAGCTTGAAGACTTTCAGCTTGCCCGTCGATGGCACGTGCGGGCCGCGGCACAAGTCCGTGAACTTGCCTTCGGAATACAGCGACACTTCCTGGTCGGCCGGGATCGAGCCGATCAATTCAGCCTTGTAAGCTTCGCCGATGCCCTTGAAGTATTCGATGGCTTCGTCGCGCGCGACTACCTTGCGCGTGACTTGCTCATCCTTCTTGGCCAGTTCCGCCATTTTCTTTTCGATCGCGACCAGGTCTTCCGGCGTAAATGGGCGCTTGTAGGCGAAGTCATAGTAAAAACCGTTGTCGATCACGGGACCGATGGTCACTTGCGCTTCCGGGAACAATTCCTTGACGGCATACGCCAGCAAGTGGGCCGTCGAGTGGCGGATCACTTCCAGGCCATCGGCGTCCTTGTCCGTCACGATCGCCAGTTCCGCGTCTTGCTCGATCAGATAGGAAGTATCGACCAGCTTGCCGTCGACCTTGCCGGCCAGGGCAGCCTTGGCCAGGCCGGTACCAATATTGGCCGCAACCTGGGCCACGGTGACCGGGCCGTCAAATTGACGGGCGGAACCATCGGGAAGTCGGATTGTAAGCATATTGATCTCCATATCGGCGCTGGCGCCAGGTAAAACTGCAATGTGATGGGTAAATAACTGAAAGGAAAACGCAGACGCAAAAAAACGCGGACTAGCCGCGTTTTTCACTTTCTTGAGACAAAGGAAACCCGTTCGACTAGCGTCACTCCCAAAGCTTGGTAGTAGTTCGCGGTGTCATAACCGGTTTTACCTTTCTCTCTAACTGCATTCTGGTGGGCGGTGAGGAATTCGAATCCCCGACCCCTTGGATGTCGACCAAGTATTCTAACCAGCTGAACTAACCGCCCGTAAAACTTTTGTTGATCATTGTATTTCAAATGACCGCTTGCGGCTTGCGCCAGCTTAAAACTCTTGAAAACTGCTTACTACTAAATTCTGGTGGGCGGTGAGGAATTCGAATCCCCGACCCCTTGGATGTCGACCAAGTATTCTAACCAGCTGAACTAACCGCCCCGAAGACCAGCATTATAGAGAGGCTTTCCCAGAATGACAAGGGCTCTTTTACAGGAAACTTTAATCATTTCTCGGGGCGTCAGCCCCCTTTATATGGAGAGGGCCCGGCACACGCGGAATGCCGCTAGAATCGCGGCATGAACTCCACCCTATTCGCCTGGCTGAAAACCCTGAGCCGCATCTGCGGTTTTGAAACGGCCGACTCTTTCCCGCCCGGCCACCCGTATGCGCGCACGCGCTGGGATGCCGCGTATTTCGATATCGCCTCCGACGTAAAACCCGACGAGATGGAACGGCGCCTCTGCGCAGCCATCGCCAACACGCCGAGCGTCTTCGCCTACATCACCAATCCCACGCCGCGCATGCAGCGCGCACTGCTGAACGTGATCCACGACCGGCTGCGGCGCCAGCCCGGCGCGGGCGCCACCGACCTGGTCTTGTTATTGATCAATGCCTACGCCAGCGAGCACATCATGGAAGCCGTGCCTGGCCTGCGCGCCCTGATCTTCAACACGGCACATGAAGAGACGAATCTGCGCGTGCATGCCATCCTGGAACTGCTGGTGGGCACGCCGCGGGGACTCGATGTGATCGACATGTAATCGTCAAGCATGATTCGCGGGAACATAGCGCGCCCGCAAGCGCATGAACGGCGTTTCCACCAATCTATATAAGAGCCAGCCCGTGGCGATGCTGACAGCGATACTGACCAGTATTGCGGTGAGGCCATCCGGCCCGTGGCCAAAGTCTTGCAACAAGGGTCGCAGCAGAATGCACAGCTGCTTGTGCAGCAAATAAATCGCATACGACCACAGGGCCAGGCTGGCCGCGCCCGGCACGCGCAGTTGATATAAAACACTGGCAGGACTTAGCGCGGCGATCAGCAATAAGGTAAAACTGGCGGCCAGGGCCGGATAGCCGAACACCGTCACCCAATAACCATAGTGATCGGCGAGAAACACGTAAAACATCAGCGCCGTGCCAAAGACTCCCGCCAGCAAGGTGCGATTGCCATAAGACGTCAGGCGCAGCCAGGCGCCAGGGTGGTAGTTTTTCAGCAGCGCCAGCGCCACGCCCGCCACCAGCTCGTCGAAACGGCACCACGACGCGTAATAAATGTATTTGTAATAGCCGAGGCCGCCTCGCGGCACGTGCACATATTCATCCCACAGATAAGCACGCAGCAGCATGCCGACGATAAAGCTGGCGGCCACGGCCACCCACGCCCACAGCAGGGACTTGCGGCAAGCCGCGATCGCCAGCGCCACGGCCGGCAGCAGCACGTAGAACTGCTCTTCCACGCACAGTGACCACGCATGGGAAAACGCCGTGCCCGGCGTCAGATTGATGTTTTGCGTGAACGTCAGGAATTTCCACAAGGGAAGTAGCGCGCTATCGCCGCGAAACGCGGGCCACAAATAATACAGGGCCAGCACGGCATAAAAACTGGGCAAGGTGCGCAGGAAACGGCGCGCATAGAAGCGCGGCAAGGAAAAGCCTTGCTCGCTGCGCAAGGCCGCAAAGATCTGGTTGCCGATCAGGTAGCCGCTGAGGGCAAAGAACAGGTCCACGCCCGTCCAGCCGATTTCTCCCCAGAAACCAAACGCCCCGCCCTCGCTGACGAACAACAAATAATGGTTCATGAAGACCAGCACGATGGCCAGCGCGCGCAAGGTATCGAGGCCGTACAGGCGGGAAGGATGGGACGTACTGGACATGGAATCGGCAAGGGAAAACAACGGTGGCGCCGATCATGCCACGCCGCACGCCGCCATGGCCAACTTTTTACAGGCGTCCATGGCGAATCCCGCTAAAATATGCCGACCCCGCCTTCCCTTCCCTGATACCAATAGGATATGTCCAGCATGAGCAGCGCACTCCACTTCAAGTCCATCAACTACACGGGCCAGGGCAGCGGCCCGCGCCTGATCGTCACCGGCGCCGTGCACGGCAATGAAACCTGCGGCACCAAGGGCATCCACCGCGTGATGGCTGAACTCGACAGCGGCGCCCTGTCCATCGTGGCCGGCAGCGTCACTTTCGTGCCCATCACCAACCCGCTCGCTTACGCCAAGGGCGTGCGCAGCGGCGACCGCAACCTGAACCGCAACCTGTTCCCGAACGACGATCCGCAAGATTTCGAAGACCGCATCGCCAATTGGCTGTGCCCGCTGCTGGGCCAGCACGACGTGCTGCTCGACTTGCACTCGTTCAATGCCGACAGCCAACCCTTCGTCATGGTGGGGCCGCGCAACAACGACGGCCCGCTGCAACCTTTCAAACATGAAGAAAAGGAACGCGCGCTGGCACGCCGCCTGGGCGTGCGCCGCTTCGTCGACGGCTGGCTGCATGCGTATGGCCAGGGCGTGCAGCGCCGCCTGGGCAATAGCGACCAGGTGGGCCTGGTCTTGCGCTACGGCGTGGGCACCACCGAATACATGCGCTCGACGGGCGGTTACGCCCTCACCCTGGAATGCGGCCAGCACGCGGACCCGGCCGCGCCGGATGTCGCTTACCGCGCCATCATGAACACCTTGGCTTTCCTCGGTTTCATTGACGCGCCGCAACCGGAAGCCATCGCCGACGCCGACATGGAAGCGCTGAACATGGTCGTCGTGCACGACAAACTGCATGCAAGCGACCGCTTCATCAAGACCTGGTCCAGCTTTGACAAGGTCAAACAGGGCGAGCAGATCGGCGTGCGCGCAGACGGCACGCCCGTGACGGCCGAATTCGACGCCTATATCCTGTTCCCCGACGTCAATGCGGCGGCCAATGCGGAGTGGTATTACCTGGCGCGCGTGGCTGCCAGCTTTTGATTAGAGCCTATTCCAGTAGGGAGCGTCATCTGCTGGCAGTTCATCAGGAGCGCGGACAAGGCGTGAGGAGGACGCGTGGCGAGCCACGCGACGACGATCAACGCAGTCCCCGCTTCTGAGGGGCGCCGGCAGGGGATGTATTCATCTACTGGGATAGGCTCTTAGTGGCCGACGGACTTTGAAAACAAGTTAATGACGAGCACGCCGGCAATGATCAGCCCCAGGCCGATCAGGGCCGGCGTGTCCAGGCTTTGCTTGAACCAGAACCAGCCGACGGCGGAAATGAGCACGATGCCCACGCCCGACCAGATCGCATACACGATGCCGGTAGGAATGACCTTCAAGGTCAGGGACAGGCACCAGAAGGCGATGCTGTAGCCAAGCACGGTGATGACGCTGGGCCACAAGCGGCTGAAGCCCTCGGACGCCTTCAAGGCGCTGGTGGCGATGACTTCGGCGATGATGGCGATGGCAAGGTAGAAATACGTCATGGCGAGGCTCATGCTGGCGTCCTTTATTGGGGGCTGAGCAATTTCAAGCCCAGGATGCCCGACACGATCAGGGCGATGCAGGCGATGCGCGCGGCGCTGGCCGGCTCGCCCAGCACCATGATGCCGAAGATGGCCGTGCCGACGGTGCCGATGCCCGTCCAGATGGCGTACGCAGTGCCCAGCGGCAAGGTACGCAAGGCCAGGCCCAGCATCACCACGCTGCCCAGCATGGAAATAGCCGTCAGCACGGATGGCACGAGGCGGGTAAAGCCGGCACTGTATTTGAGGCCGATGGCCCAGCCGATTTCCAGCAAACCAGCCAATACCAAAATAATCCACGCCATCGTACTCTCCTGAGGCGGCAGGGTCGTCCCCGCCATGCAGCCCCGTCATCGAGCGGGGTCGTCCCCACAGGAGCAAAAGGAAAAGTATACCATCGGGTGAAAAGGCTTGCCGCCAGCACATTTTTCTAGTGCGGCCGCTCCAATCGAAAGTTGCCAAAAAACATGCTGATGGCCGCATAATTGCCGCATCCATTCACTCTCGGGAACAATGATGCTACTTCTGGCCCAGATTCTTACCGCCCTCATCCTGCTGCTGCACGTGTATATCGTGCTGCTGGAAACCGTGCTGTTCGATGCGCGCGGACGCAAGGTGTTTGGCCTGTCGAAGGAAAAAGCGGAGATCGTGCGTCCCGCCATGTCGAACCAGGGTTGCTACAACGGTTTTCTCGTCGCGGCGCTGGCGCTGGGCTTTTTTCACCCGGACGCGGCCATCGCCCATGCGTTTACCGTGTTCGGCCTGGCGTGCATCGCCGTGGCCGGCGCATGGGGCGCAGCCACCGTCATGACGCGCATCCTCTACCTGCAGACGGTGCCTGCCGTCATCGCCTTGCTGCTGTTCCACTTCGCCTGATCCCCGCCGGGGCGGCCAGCCGGCCGCCCTACCCCACTCCGTGCCGCCGGCGCATACCCCAAATGGGTGATGTTTCCAAAAAACATGCCCGATACAATTCCTTGTAGCAAAGATACCACCAGACACATGGTGGCAAGTCACCGTCCACAGGGAAAATCATGCAAGCACATCCAACCACCTTTGCCGTCACTTTGCTCGGCTGCCTCATGCTGTCCGCCTGCGGTGGCGGCGGCAGCGCCGACAGTGGCTCGGGCGGCGGTTCCACCAGCGCCAGCGGCGGCACCTCGTCCACCTGCCAGTACAACAATCTGATCAGCGATACGGAACGCAAGCAAGCCAGCGCCTGCGGCATCCAGGTATCGGGCAACTACGCCCAGGCCGATTCCGGCTATGACAGCGTGATCGCCGCCTGCAAGCAGGGCGAAAAGGCCAAGGCGGATACCTACTACAGCGGCACGTACCAGAAAATGGTCGACTACGCGCGCTCCGTGAGCAAGGAACTGGGCTGCGGGCAAAACAACGGCGCCACCTTGCCCAACAACACCGTGGCCAGCAACTACAATTTCTGTGTCAAAAGCACCACCGTCAATGGTAAGCTCAGCTATGAAGGCGCTTGCTACGGCCCTGTCAAATCCGGCGAAGGGGGCTGCGGCAGCGGTTATAACTATGTGAGCCAGTACGCCAGCCTCAGCACGTGCACCTCCGGCGGTAAAAGCTGGCTGGAATCGCGCTAGGGAAGCCGGGCGGCCGCTGCCAAGGCCGCCCGCGCCATGCCTTGTCCACCGCTTGCCGCCATGAGGATCGCCAATGACGCCATCGCTCGCCGTCGCCAGCCAGGCACTGATTACCCTGATCTACGAAGCGGCCACACAACATATCCAATGGCAAGATTTCCTTGCCGCCTTTGCACGCCAGCTGAAATCGCACGCGGGTTTGATCTGGGCCAATGATTTCAACAACCGCTCGGTCGACGTCCAGCTGCCCGGCAGCGGCCTGTCCGCCACCTATGGCTTCGAAACGGATGCCATGGCCAGCTTTGCCAGCTATTACGGCGCGCGCAATGTCTGGCTGGAAGACGCCACCCTGCACCACGAAGGCGCCGTCGTCACCGGCTCCATGCTGTTTCCCGACCATTGCCTGAAGAAAACCGAATACTGGACGGACTGGCTGCGCCCGCAAGACATCTTTTATACGGCGGCGGCCATCGTCGAATTGCGCGCCGAGCGTTCCACCAACGTCACCGTGGTGCGCCGCGAACGGGCGGGCGCCTATGAGGCGGGCGAGCTGGCGCTGGTCCGCAGCCTGATGCCGCATTTGCAGACGGCCTTTGCCCTGCAGCGCAAGCTGCGCCGGCTGGAAGTGCTGTCCCGGAGTTCCACCCAGGTGCTGGAATTGCTGCCGTTTGGCGTGCTGCTGCTCGACGCCACGTCGCAATTGCTGTACGCCAACGAGCGGGCGCTGGCCATGACGGCTGCGACGCGGCTGCTCCAGTTGCGTGAAGGCGCGCCCCTGTATTGCCCGCGCGAAGCGGACAACGGCGCGCTGCGGCGCATGCTGCACGAGGCGGCGCAAACGGGCACGACGGCGGCAGGCGGTCCCGGCGGCGTGCTCAACCTGAGCGGCTTGACGGGAGAACAGCTGCGCCTGCGCGTCACGCCCCTGCCCTCCTGGCACAGTCCGTTCGGCTCGGCCAGCGCCATCGCCGTCTTTCTCAGCGACAGCAGCGACCTGATCACCTCCCTGGCCGCCACCCTGCGCAATTTCTATGGCATGACGGTGGCCGAGGCGCGCCTGACGGAAGCGCTCGTCAACGGCTATTCCCTGCAGGAATACGCCGAGCGCCAACGCATTTCCATCCACACGGCGCGCACGCAGATCAAGAGCGCCACCGCCAAGGCCGGCGCCCAGCGCCAGGTGGACCTGGTGCGCATCGTGCTGACGGGCCCGGCCGTGCTGCAGCGCAATCCCCTTCCCGCCTGAATCCGTTCAAAAACGCGCGCCGCCAGCACGCTTTTCATTTATATCGTAAGATAGATATATCGTAAAACAGCGATATTAGAATTGAACAACTACGATATATACATCGCTGAAAAGCGAATTGTATGTTCAGGAGAAACAATATGGATATCGACGCCATCCACAAGGCGCTGGCCAATCCGGTGCGCCGGCAGATTTTGCAATGGCTCAAGGAGCCGGAACAGTATTTCCAGGAGCAGGACCACCCGCTGCACCTGGGCGTGTGCGCCGGCCTGATCGACCGCCGCCTGAACCTGTCGCAATCGACGGTCTCGGCGCACCTGGCCAGCTTGCAAAAGGCGGGCCTGATTTCCGCAACCAAGGTGGGCCAATGGAGTTTCTTCAGCCGCAACGAAGCCACCATCCAGGCCTTTCTCGATCACATGCAGCAAGGTTTGTAAGCACAGCTTTCATCTCGATCACTCCGTCTCAACGCCGCTCGAGCGTCCCCAACAAGGAAATGATAATCATGGCAACTTTATTCGACCCCATCACCATTGGCAGTCTGCAACTGAAAAACCGCATCATCATGGCGCCGCTGACGCGTTCGCGCGCCGGCAATCCGGGCCGCGTGCCCAACGCCCTGATGGCCGAGTACTACACGCAGCGCGCCTCGGCCGGCATGATCATCTCGGAAGCGACGGCCGTCACGCCGCAGGGCGTGGGCTACGCCGACACGCCGGGCATCTGGTCCGAGGAACAGGTGGAAGGCTGGAAACACATCACCCGGGCCGTGCATGACGCTGGCGGCCTGATCGTGCTGCAGCTGTGGCATGTGGGCCGCATTTCCGCCCCCGTCTTCCTCGATGGCGACTTGCCCGTGGCGCCCAGCGCCGTCAAGCCGGCCGGCCACGTCAGCCTGGTACGTCCGAAGCAGGAATTCGTCACGCCGCGCGCGCTCGATACGGAAGAAATTCCCGGCATCGTGGCAGCCTACCGCCTGGGCGCCGAAAATGCGAAAAAAGCGGGTTTCGACGGCGTGGAAATCCATGGCGCCAATGGTTATTTGCTCGACCAGTTCCTGCAAGACAGCACCAACTTGCGCACCGACAACTACGGCGGTTCGATTGAAAACCGCGCCCGTTTGATGCTGGAAGTGACGGACGCGTGCATCGAAGTCTGGGGCGCCGACAAGGTGGGCATGCACCTGGCGCCGCGCCGCGATGCGCACGACATGGGCGATTCGGACCCGCGCGCCACCTTCGGCTACGTGGCACGCGAACTGGGCAAGCGCGGCATCGCTTTCATCTGCGCCCGCGAAGCGCTGGGCGAAGACCGCCTGGGTCCGTACCTGAAGCAGGAGTTCGGCGGCGTGTACATCGCCAACGAAAAAATGGACAAGGCGGCGGCCGAAGCCCTGCTGGCCAAGGGCGAAGCCGATGCCGTCGCCTTTGGCCTGTGGTTCATCGCCAACCCCGACCTGCCCACCCGCCTGCACAGCGACGCGCCCTTGAATCCGCTGAACCCGGACACCCTGTACGCGCCGGACGCTGCCGGCTACACGGACTACCCGGCGCTGGCGGCACAAGCCTGAACGGCAAGCTGAGCGGCAAGCTGAGCGGCACCCTGAAAGCACCCTGAGCGGCACTGCGCCGCCCATGCCCCCTGGCGGCGGACGCGACGATACCAACGCACTGACTGCGTGACGATCGCCGCGTCCGCCGCTTTTTTATTGACGCCGCCGCGCCGTTCCCTCACCTTCAGCGCCATCGGCGCCGTGCCGGCCGGGCCGGACGGCGCGCCTGCACGCTGCTGAAGACGCGGCGTATCACCTCGACCGGTACCGCGTGCTCGCGCAAATACGCTGTCGCCACCGTCCGCCCCAGTGCGTGGTGAAAAGCAACGCCCCGCTCGACGAGCTCGGCCATCACCTTGTCCGTTCGCACATTCTCCCCATTCACCTCGTCGATGCTGTTTTTCATGCCATGGCTCCCTGTCGGGTGGATCAACACTGCATGAAGTTTTGACCACATTGTGCGCATTTAGTGCCCGACACGGAGGTCAAGCATCGTTAAAATAGCAGCAGCAACGGCCCCGACACCGCATGAATAGCGGCCTCGGCTGCTTGTCGCCATCGCCAGCCCCGTATAGAATGCCTGCGCAGAATTTTGCTTCAAGGAAAATGGCCACCAGCGCCATCCCATTAAGAACAGTGTCACTGAAGGGTATCAATGGACGATTTATTTGTACAAGCGGGCGACTTGCCGACCTGGCACCAGCGTTGCGCGCTGCGCGTGCTGCACCTGTTTGGCTGGCGCATGCGCTTCCGTCCCCTGCCGGGGCCGCGCGGCATCGCCGTCGTCTACCCGCACACGTCCAACTGGGATTTCATGGTGGGCCTGTTCGGCAAATGGGCGCTGTCGCTGCCCTTCCGCTGGCTGGCCAAGGATTCCCTGTTCCGCGGCCCCATGGGCAAGGTACTGCGCTACCTGGGCGGCGAACCCGTCGACCGCAGCACCACCAGCGGCACCATTCAGCGCCAGGCCGAGCGCATGCTGGCGGCCGACTGGTACTGGCTGGCCATCACGCCGGAAGCGACGCGCAGCTACCGTCCGAACTGGAAAAGCGGCTTTTATCACCTGGCCGTGGCGGCCAAGGTGCCCTTGCTGCTGGTGTACATCGACTACCCGAACAAGGTGCTGGGCGTCGTCGACCATTTATATTTGACGGGCGACAAGGATGCCGACATGGCCGCCATTGCCGCCGTGTATGCGGGCCACCAGGGCTTGCACCCGGAAAAGGCGGCGCCCATCGTGCTGTCCGACAAGCGCCCCGGCGCTTAAGCTAGCCCCAGCAACACCACGCCGGCGGCCGTCAAGGCCACGCCGGCCACGCGCAGCATGCGCTCGGCCAATACCTGGCCCAGGAAACGTCCCGTACCCAGCAAGACAGCCGAGGCCAGCATGAAGCCGCACGCGGCCGAGGCGGCCGGCAATTCCTGGCCATGCGCATTGCCATGCGCCAAGGCAAACACGCCCACCAGGCCCATGCCGAGCCAGTTCGGCAAGGCCAGCGCCAGCGCGATGGCCAGCCCCACCAGCGCCACCGTGGCGGCGATGCCCGTTTCCAGCCCCGGCACCGTCAATCCGACCATGCCGGCCAGCGCGCCCAGCAGCATCATGCCGAGAAAAGTGACGGGCTGGGCCAGGCCGCCGCGCTGCTGGCCGCCCCAGATGCCCACGCCCAGCATGGCCAGCAAATGGTCGATGCCCGTGAACGGATGGGCGAAACCGGCCAGGAAGCCGGCGTTCTCGCCATGGCCGGGATGGGCCATGGCGGGCAAGGCCAGCAGGCACAGCGCCGCCACGGCGGCCGTTTTCTTCATCAATCTTGCGCTCATTACAGCTCCTTGCCTGGTTGATCGAGCAAACCTTGCTCGCGGATAAAATCGATGACGACCTGCACGCCGTCGCCGCTGCGCAGGTTGGTAAACACGAAGGGGCGCTCGCCGCGCATGCGTTTGGCGTCCTGCGCCATGATGTCCAGGTTGGCGCCCACGTAGGGCGCCAGGTCCGTCTTGTTGATAATGAGCAAATCCGAGCGCGTGATGCCGGGCCCGCCCTTGCGCGGGATTTTTTCGCCGCCAGCCACGTCGATCACGTAAATCGTCAAGTCCGACAGTTCCGGGCTGAAGGTGGCGGCCAGGTTGTCGCCGCCCGATTCGACCAGGATCAAGTCGAGATTCGGAAAGTCTGCCTGCATGCGCGCGATCGCTTCCAGGTTGATGGACGCGTCTTCGCGGATGGCCGTGTGCGGGCAGCCGCCCGTCTCCACGCCCATCAGGCGCTCGGCCGGCAAGGCATCGGCGCGCAGCAGGATTTCCATGTCTTCCTTGGTATAGATATCGTTCGTGATGACGGCCATGTCGTAGCGCTCGCGCATGCCCTTGCACAGCATTTCGCACAGGGCCGTCTTGCCCGAGCCGACGGGGCCGCCGATGCCTACGCGCAGGGGGTTTGAGGTAATCGATGTCATGTTGTAGTCTCTCGTGGTAGTGTTCAGGAGCGGTACAGCCGGCTGTACTGCACTTCGTGCCGCATCGACAGCAGCGACAGGCCAGGCGCCCAGTTGCCCATCTCGTCGTCTTGCAAGGTTTGCGCCGTGAAGGCCGCCGCTTCCAGGTCCGGCCGCAGCGACAGCAGCAGCCGCTGGCCCGCCACCTGCCCCAACGGCACGGATTTCACGCAGACAAGCACCTGGTTTTCCGCCCAGGCGAACAGCATGGCCAGCAGCGCCTCTTCGCGCGGAATGGCCAGCGCCGCCACGGCGCACGCATACGCGGTGGGCAGGGCCACCTCCGGCTGGCCCTGCAGCATGTCGATCAGCACGCCGTCGGCCACGCCCAGCTCGGCCAGCAATTTGGTCAGCGAATATCCCATCTGGATGGTTTCGGCGCGAAATTCCGCCGTGTCGCGCGAAGCGATGAAACGCTCGCTCCAGCGCTGCACGGCGTGCAGATCCTGCGCTTCGAAGGCTTGCATCAAGCGCCAGCACAGGGGCGCCTCCCAGCGCGCCACCACCTGCGCCAGATGCTGGGCGATCCATTCGCGCGCCGTGGCCGCATCCGTCACCAAGCCCGATTCTAGCGCCGCTTCCAGCCCCTGCGAATAACTGTAGGCGCCGATCGGCAAGGCCGGGCTGGCGAACTGCAGCAAATGCAGCAGGGCCGACGCCTGCATCATGCGGCGTCACCGGGGCGGTGGATCTTTTGCCGCAGCGGCACGGGCGCCAGCAAGTGCTGGCCGTGACCATCGTGGTGACCATGGCCGCCGCCATACGCGCCCGCCTCGGGCTCGAACGGCGCGCTTTCTTCCGTCACAGTCGCTTGCAAGCCTTCCAGCATCTCCTTGAGCACCACGTCCTTGCGGATGCGCAAAAAGCCGTCGCCCACCTGCGCCTGCGTGTGGCGGTTCCCCAGGTGGAAGGCGCAGCGCAGCAGGGTATGCGCATCCGCGCACTGCACCAGATAGGTCGGTTCGCGCGCGGCGACGATCTGCACCACCTGGCCATCCGGCCCCGTCATGCGTTCGCCGTCGCGCAGCACCGTGCCGCGCACGGTGAACACGGCGACGTCCTCGCCATTCGACAGCACGGCGCGCAGCCGGCATTTTTCGCGTTGGTCGTAGGGCAGCACCAGTTGGGCAACGGCGGCGCGATGATCGTCTGCCGTCAGTTTGGTATGCAAAGTGAGCATGCTTGTCTCCTGCCTAAAATAGAAAATAGCGCTGCGCCATGGGCAGCACAGCGGCCGCCTCGCACACGAGCAGCTGGCCGTCGGCGCGCACGGCGTAGGTTTCCGGGTCTACTTCCATGTGCGGCGTGGCGCTGTTGTGGACCATGTCGTGCTTGCGCAAGCCGCGCATGTTCTTCACGGCGATGACGGATTTATTCAGTTTGAGCTGGTGGCCGATATCGAGCTCGTAGGCCGCCTGCGAGACAAACGTAAACGACTTTTTCAGGCCGCCGCCGAAGGCGCCGAACATCATGCGGTAGTGCACGGGCTGGGGCGTGGGAATCGAGGCGTTCGGGTCGCCCATCTGCGCCGCCGCGATCATGCCGCCTTTTAAGATCATCGACGGCTTGACGCCGAAGAAGGCCGGCTTCCACAGCACGATGTCGGCGATCTTGCCCGCCTCGATCGAGCCCACCACGTGCGAAATGCCATGCGTGATGGCCGGATTGATCGTGTACTTGGCGATATAGCGCTTGGCGCGGAAATTGTCGCTGCGCGCCGTGTCGGGCGCCAGCGCGCCCCGCTGCACCTTCATCTTGTGCGCCGTCTGCCAGGTGCGCATGATCACTTCGCCCACCCTGCCCATCGCCTGCGAGTCGGACGACATCATCGAGATGGCGCCGATATCGTGCAGGATGTCTTCCGCGGCGATGGTTTCGCGGCGGATGCGCGACTCGGCGAACGCCACGTCTTCGGCGATGGCCGGATCCAGGTGGTGGCACACCATCAGCATGTCCAGGTGCTCGTCGAGCGTGTTGACGGTGAACGGACGCGTGGGGTTGGTTGACGAAGGCAGCACGTTGGCTTGCCCGACGGCGGCGATGATGTCGGGCGCATGGCCGCCGCCCGCCCCTTCCGTGTGAAACGTGTGGATGGTGCGGTCCTTGAAGGCCGCCAGCGTGTGTTCCAGGAAGCCGCCCTCGTTGAGGGTATCGCTGTGCAGCGCCACCTGGATATCCATGCGGTCGGCCACGGACAGGCAATTGTCGATGGCGGCCGGCGTGCTGCCCCAGTCTTCGTGCAGTTTCAGGCCGATGGCGCCCGCGCGCACCTGCTCTTCCAGCGGCAACGGCAGGCTGACGTTCCCTTTTCCCATGAAGCCCAGGTTCATCGGGAAGGCGTCGGCGGCGGCCAGCATGGCGTGCAAATGCCACGGCCCCGGCGTGCAGGTGGTGGCGGCCGTGCCCACGGCCGGCCCCGTGCCGCCGCCCAGCATGGTGGTCACGCCGCTCATCAGCGCTTCCTCGATCTGCTGCGGGCAGATGAAGTGGATATGCGTGTCGACGCCGCCGGCCGTGACGATCATGCCTTCGCCGGCGATGATTTCCGTCGCGCCGCCGATGGCCAGGGTCACGCCGGGCTGGATGTCCGGATTGCCCGCCTTGCCGATGCCGAAAATCAGGCCGTTTTTCAGGCCGATGTCCGCTTTCACGATGCCCCAGTGGTCGAGGATGACGGCATTCGTGATGACGGTATCCATCACCTCGGCCGCGCAGCGCTGCGACTGGCCCATGCCGTCGCGGATCACCTTGCCGCCGCCGAATTTCACCTCTTCGCCGTAGATCGCGTAGTCAT
Organism: Janthinobacterium sp. SUN033; assembly: GCF_030397595.1. Classification (NCBI taxonomy): domain Bacteria; kingdom Pseudomonadati; phylum Pseudomonadota; class Betaproteobacteria; order Burkholderiales; family Oxalobacteraceae; genus Janthinobacterium; species Janthinobacterium sp. SUN033. The sequence goes on along the minus strand of NZ_JAPQNV010000001.1, from coordinate 307,971 downwards.
GCTCGATCTCGATGAACAGTTCCGTGTCGGCCAGGCGGATGCGGTCGCCCTTGGTGGGGCCGAACATCTCGGCGTACGCGCTGCGGGGAATGCTGGCCATCTCAATCCTTTCCCGGTGGAATGTCTTGCAGTTCACCCATCACTGCGCCATTGAAGCCGTAGACCTTGCGTTCGCCCGCCAGCGCCACCAGTTCCACCGTGCGCTGCTGGCCCGGTTCGAAACGCACGGCCGTGCCGGCCGTGATATTGAGGCGCATGCCGTAGGCGCGCCAGCGCTCGAAGGCCAGCGCCGGGTTGACTTCGAAAAAGTGGAAATGCGAGCCCACCTGGATCGGCCGGTCGCCCCGGTTGGCCACCACCACGGTAGCCGTGGCGCGGCCCGCATTCAGGCTGATTTCGCCTTCTTCCAATTTGTATTCGCCTGGGGTCATAATGTTTTCCTTCGTCAAAGCGCTCTACGCTGGCCGGCGGATCGCCGGCGCCACACAGGCACGGCGCGGATGGCGCCCTGCCATGCAATCAAAACTACGGTATCGGGTGGTGCACGGTCACCAGCTTGCTGCCGTCGGGGAAGGTCGCTTCCACCTGGATATCGGGGATCATCTCGGCGATGCCGTCCATGACGTCGGCGCGCGACAGAATCTTCGTGCCGTCCGACATCAGCTGCGCCACCGACTTGCCGTCGCGCGCCCCTTCCATGATAGCGGCGCTGATCAGGGCCACCGCTTCCGGATAATTGAGCTTCAAGCCGCGCGCCAGGCGCCGTTCGGCCAGCAGCGCGGCCGTAAAAATGAGCAGCTTGTCTTTTTCGCGGGGAGTCAGGTCCATGGTTTTCCTTGCGCTTCTTTCCTGATTAAGTGTTCCAGATGCGGGGCACGACGGCGTCGCGTCCCAGCATGGCGGGACGCAGCAGCTGCCAGGCGGCCAGCATGATGCGGCGCGCCGCCTCACTGTCGCCGCACAGCAGGCGCACCACCACCAGCGCTTTCATGTGCGTGGCGCCAAACGCGGCGCCGGCCGGCACGGCGATCTCGCGCACGGCCGCCAGCACGGCGGGAGAAACGGGCATGCCGACGGCGATCAGGGTGGCGCACACCGTGTGCCCCCCCAATCCCAGCGGGCTGGCCATCAGGGCGCCGCCGGCGGCCAGCACGCCCTGCTCCCACCACAGCAGCTTGCCGCCGCGGCGGATCTGCACCTGCTGGCTGATGCTGCCCGTATTGAACATTTCGCCCGAGGCGCTGCGGCCCAGGCAGACGATGTCGCAGCCGATGTAGCGGGCGTCCGGCGCCAGTTCCACCTCGTGGCGCAGGCGCACGCAAGCCTGGTCAAAGAAGATGCTTTCCTGCGGCAGCCACTCGATGGCGGCGCCGCTGCCGGCGCGCAGCACGAGGTGCTGGCCCGAGACATGGCCGTTCGCGCGGTACCACTTGGCGGCGCCCGGCGACGTGAGCAAGGCGTGCGCGCCCTCGCCCACCGTGGCGTCGACGGCCAGCTGGTCGCCGCCCACCACGCCGCCGGGCGGATGGATGACGATGGCGTGGCAGACGGCATCGCCTTCCGGATACAGGGGCTTTTGCACGCGCAGGGGGCCCCTGTGCGTGCGCTCGACGAGACGGCTGACGCCATCGTGCAGCGCAAAGCCCAGGCGCAAATGCGCCTGCCAGGCGCTGTGCGCGCTGGCGGCAGAAGGCGTTGCGAAATGTGGGCTGTCTGGCATGCACTGCAATCGTGTAAATAACGATCTACAAAGCAGGATGCATGCCAGCGTCAGAGGGAAGAAACGTGAGAATCATGCACCGCATTGCGGCGCCCGCACCATATCAGTGCAGTTATCGTGCAGGCGCGGCGCGGGGTGTGCTTATGCCGACACGGCTGCCGGCGCCACCGTCAGCACGCGCCGTTCGCGCAGCAAGGCCGTGAAGGCTTCCGCGGCCAGGGGGCGGCTGAAGTAATAGCCCTGCATTTCGTCGCAGCCGTGTTCCGTCAAAAAATCCACCTGTTCGCGCGTTTCCACGCCCTCGGCGATGACGCGCATGTCCAGGTTATGCGCCAGCGAAATGACGGAACGGGCGATGGCCGCATCGCTGCTGCTGGTGGTGACGTCGTCGACAAACGATTTGTCGATCTTCAGCACGTCGATGGGGAAGCGTTTCAGGTAGCCGAGGCTGGAATACCCGGTGCCGAAGTCGTCAAGCGAAATGCCCACGCCGATATCCTTCAGGCGCGTGAGGGCCGCCACCGCCTTGTCCGGGTCGCCCATCACCGTGCTTTCCGTGATTTCGATGCCCAGGCAGGCAGGCGCGATGGCGTATTTACGCAGGGCCGCCTCGACGAACGGCACCGTGCGGTCTTGCGCGAACTGCTTGCCGGACAGGTTGACGGCCACCTTGATGCTGCCCAGGCCCGCGTCGTGCCAGGCGCGGATTTGCGCGCAGACGCTTTCGAGCACCCATTCGCCGATGGCCGTGATCGAGCCATATTCCTCGGCCAGCGCGATGAACAGGCCGGGCGGCACCTTGCCCAGCACCGGGTTATCCCAGCGCAGCAAGGCTTCCGCGCCCAGCAAGGCGCCCGTGCGCAAGCACATCTGCGGCTGGTAGTGCACTTCGAATTCATCGCGGCCGATGGCGCCGCGCAGCTGCTGCTGCATCGCCAGGCGGGCGCGGATGTCGCTGCCCATGCGCTCCGTGAAGAAGGCGTAATGGTCGCGCCCCATTTCCTTGGCGCGCACGAGGGCCGTGTCGGCGTGGCGCAGCACGTCGTCGAGGCTGTCGCCGTCGGCCGGACACATGGCGATGCCGATGCTGGTCGTCAGCGCCAGACGCTCGCCATCGACGCTGAGTTCCTCGCGCAAGCCGGCCAGGATGGTTTGCGCCAGCGCAAGCGTGCGCCCCAGCAGGGCATCGTCCTGCAGCAGGATCTGGAATTCGTCGCCGCCCTGGCGCACCACCGTGTCGCCTTCGCGCACGCAGCCGGACAGGAAACGCGCCACCACTTGCAGCGCCTTGTCGCCCACGGCCTGGCCGTGCGAATCGTTGATGTTCTTGAAGCGGTCCAGGTCCAGGCACATCAGCACCACTTGCTGGCTGTCGCGCAGGGCGTTCGCGCGCGCCTGTTCAAAGCGCTCGCGCAGCAGCACGCGGTTCGGCAAACCCGTCAACGCGTCGTGGTAGGAGAGGAAATCGATCAGATGCTGCTCCGCCTTGCGCTCGCTGATGTCGAGGAAGACGCCGATGTAGTTGACGACGGCGCCGTCGGGGCCGTGCACGGTGGAGACGCTGAGCAGGCAGGGATAGGTGTCGCCGCTCCTGCGCCGCGTCTGCACCTCGCCCGACCAGCAGCCGCTGCTGCGCAAGCCCTGGCGCAGGGCCAGCAGCACCGCCTCGCCCGTGTATTCGGCGTGCAGGCGCAAAATGTCCGTGCCCACCACTTCCTGCGCCGCGTAGCCGGTGATGCGCGTAAAGGCGGGATTGGCCGTGACGATGACGCCGGCCGGATCGGTGATCAGGATGGCGTCCTGCGTCGCTTCGAAGACCTGGCCGGACAGGCGCAGCAATTCTTCATTGGCGCGGCGGATCTGCACTTCGCGCGCCAAGGTGCTGGCCACCTGCTCCAGTTCGGCCGTGCGTTCGGCCACGCGCCGTTCCAGGTTGGCGCGCTCCTGCGCCAGCTGCAGCTGCGCCCGCGCCAGGCGCACGTGGGCGTCCGTGCGGGCCAGGATTTCCTCGGCCTGGAAGGGTTTGGCGATGAAATCGACGGCGCCCAGCGCGAAGCCGCGCACCTTGTCGTCCGTATCGTACTGGGCCGACAGGAAGATCACCGGTACCTGGCGCAAGGACGGTATCTCCTTCAGGCGGCGGCACACTTCAAAGCCGTCGAGGCCGGGCATGCGTACGTCGAGCAGGATCAGCTCGGGCGGGCGCGCCTGGGCCGTCCACAGGGCCAGTTCGCCGTTCGGCGCCTGGCGCACCGCATAGCCGGCGCCGCCCAGCAAATCGCTCAACAGCTTCAGCGAAGCCGGCGTATCTTCAACGATCAGTACTTCGCCCTTCGAATTCACTTCCGAAAAATCGCGGTGCATGTAGCAGTTCTCTCAGCTTTGGATGAGGCGCGGCGGTCCGTTGCCGCGCTGGACAAGACATTTCTTTGCGATGAACTACGTACTATCATCATAATCTTTATTGCAATTTAGCACCATCCATCGGCGGCACTTAGTCCGTCTTTTCAGCGAATCCGATGTTGTCAGCCCACACTTTTCAAGCGTGCGCCAGCGCGCCCTCATTCTCCAGCAAGTCGCACAGCTGACGGTATTGATGCTGGTCAAGCATCGCCTGCAGCGGCGCCAGCACGGGCGCGGCCGCCGGCGGCAAGGCGCCCAGCAGCAGGGCCACCCTGGCCAGGTTCAATTCGCGCAGCGCCACCAGCAAGGCGGCGCGCTCTTCCCCTGCCAGCAGCAGCAAGTCTTGCGCCCGCAATGCCGGCGGCGCCTCGGGCGCCGGCACTGCGGGCAGCGGCACGGGCGCCGCCACGGGCGCCTCGGCCGCCTGCGCGGGTATGCTGAAACGGAAGGTGGCGCCCTGCCCCGGCATGGATTCCACCGTCAGTTCGCCTTTCATCAATTGCACGAATTCGCGCGAGATGGCCAGGCCCAGGCCCGTGCCATCCTTCGGTCCCGCGCTGTCGGCCTGCACGAAGGGCTCGAAGATGCGCTGCTGGTCTTCCGGGGCGATGCCGATGCCCGTGTCGCTGACGGCGAACGACAGGCGCCACGTGGCGTCATCGCGCCGCTCGCCGCGCACGCGCAAGGCGACCTCGCCGCCGCCGGCAAACTTGACGGCGTTCGACATCAGGTTCAGCAGCACCTGGCGCAAACGCGTCGCGTCGAGCAGCACGGCCGCCGGCACGTCGGCGCAATCGAGGCGCAAGGCCAGCCCCTGCTGCTCGGCGCGCATGCCCAGCATGTCCATCACTTCCTGCAGCAGGGGCGCCAGCGCCACCACGGCCGTCTGCGCGTGCAGGCGCCCCGCCTCGCCCTTCGACAGTTCGAGGATTTCATTGATCAACGTCAATAAATGATTGCCGGAGCGGTGGATGATGGCCAGGTTGCGCTTTTCATCGTCCTGCATGTTCGGCGAGGCGGCCATCAGGCGCGAAAAGCCGATCACGGAATTCAAGGGCGTGCGCAGTTCGTGGCTCATGTTCGCCAGGAAGGTGCTCTTGGCGCGGTTCGCCGCCTGCGCCTGGCTGACGGCCACCGACAGGGCGCTCGTGCGCTCGGCCACCAGTTCTTCCAGGTGATGGCGGTGGCGCAGCAATTCCAGTTCGGCCTCGCGGTGCGCCGTGATGTCGTAGTTCGAACCCACCAGACGCATGGGCCGCCCCTGCCCGTCGCGGAAGATCACGGCATCGGCCTTGATGTAGCGGATGGCGCCATCGGGCCACAGGATGCGGTACTCGTGCGTGAAGGCCTGGCCGGCGCCCAGCGCGGCACGCAGGGCCTCCTTGGCGGCCGGCACATCGTCCGGCATCAGCGCCGCGCGCCAGATCGCCGCCGGCGCCATCGCGCTGTCCGCATCGGCCTTGAACTGCGCATACATCTGCTCATCCCACTGCAAGGCATCGTTGATGACGTTCCAGTCCCAGATGCCGATGCTGGCCGCGCCGGTGGCCATCTGCACGCGCTCCTCGCTGCGCTGCAAGGCGCGGTAGCGGCTGTCGAGCAGCGCCACCATGTCGCGGATGGAACGGTACAGCGTGCGCAGCTCGCCCAGGAACCACGCTTTCGGCGGCGTGCCGGCCGCTTCGCTCTGCCCTGCCTGGACGCCGGCCGCATACTGGCCGATCGCCTTCAGGGGCTTGAGCATCAGACACCACATGAGCAGCCAGATGCTGGCCACCAGGATCACGTCGAGCGCCACGATCATGGCACCGATACCCAGCGCGCGCTGCCGCAGCTGCGCGTGCAGCAGGGCCGGCGTCGCATACACGGCCACGTTGCCGATGACTTGTCCGCCCATCGTCACGGGGCGCCGCTGCACCAGCCAGCCGGGTTCCGCGGACAGCGAGGAAAAACTGCCGATGGCGCCGGCCGCGGTGCGGCGCAGGACCAGCGCTTCCTTGCCAATGCCCGGCGTCAGGGAGCTGGCCACCAGGTCGCGCTTGCCCAGCGTGCTGCGCATGATGGCCTGCATCTGCTTTTCATCGAGATTCCACAAGGGCAGTTCGATGGCCACGGCCAGCTGGTCGGCGCTCAGGGCCAGGCTGCGGTGCAGCTGCTGCCAGCGCTGCTCGCGTTCGGACTGGTAAAACAGCACGGCAAACACCAGCAGCAGCGCGGTGACGACAAAGGTCAGCGCCACGCTGACGGCCAGCACGATGGAGACGCCGCCCAGGCGCGCGCCCTTGGATGCGTGAACCGTCATGCGTCTTCGCCCTGTGGTTCGCTGGCCAGCTGCGCCAGCAAGGCGCACAGCGGCTGGTACTGATGCTGTTCCAGCATGGCGGCGATGTGCGCGGCCAGCTGCGGCAGGCTGGTCGCCACACCGGCCAGCACGATGGCGCTGCGCCGCAAATCGAGGGCCCGCACGGATTCGAGCAGCGCCTGCCGTTCGGCCGCGCCCAATTGGCCCAGCGCCTGCTGCAGGTCGAAGGCGGCCGCCGGCACGCGCGGCGGCGCGGCGGCGGTGCGCTGGAAGCGCACGCCCAGTTGCTGCTCCAGCATGGCGAACAGGTGTTCCTGTTCGATCGGCTTGCGCAGGAAGCCGTCGGCGCCGGCGGCCAGCGCCTCCTGCTTTTCTTCCTCGAAGGCGGAGGCGGTCATGATCACCAGGCGCGGCTGCACCAGCGCCGACTGCGCGCGCAGCCAGCGCGTCAGCGCCAGGCCGTCCATGTCCGGCATGCGCCAGTCGCTGAGCACGATGTCGTAGCGCTGCGCCGCCAGCATGGCTTGCGCCTGCACGCCGCCGGCCGCCTCCTGCAGCTGGAAGCCCAGCGGCGCCAGCAAGCCGGCCAGCAGCTTGCGGCAGTTGTCGTCATCGTCGACCAGCAGCACCGTGCGCCCGCGCTGGCCCGCCGGCAGGCGCGCCACGCGGCCCGGCGCCAGCGGTGCGGCGGCAGGGCACTGCACGCAGGGGGCGCGCAAGTCGAAGTGGAACACGGAGCCGGCCCCCAAGGTCGACTCGACGCGCAGCTCGCCGCCCATCAGGCGCACGAATTCGCGCGAAATGGTCAGCCCCAGTCCCGTGCCGGCCTGCGCCACGGCGCTGTCGGCCTGCACGAACGGTTCGAAGATGCGTTCCAGGTCCTCTTGCGCGATGCCGCTGCCCGTATCGCGCACGGCAAACGCCAGCGCCACTTGCCCATCATCGTCTGCCTGGCAGGCCAGCGACAGGGTCACGCTGCCCTGCTCGATGAACTTGAGCGCATTCGACAGCAAATTGAGCAGCACCTGGCGCAGCTTGGCGCCGTCGAGGCGCACCAGCGGCGGCACGCCGGAACGCTCCAGCCGCAGCGCGATGCCCTGGTCGCCGGAGCGCATGCGCACCATCTCGAGCACCTCGTCGAGCAAGCCGTTCAAGTCCACGGGCCCCGCTTGCAGCTGCATGCGGCCCGCCTCGATTTTCGACAATTCGAGGATATCGTTGATCAAGGTCAACAAATGATGGCCGGCGCGGTTGATGATGGCCAGGTTATGCTTTTCTTCCTCGAACATGCTGCTCGAATCGGCCATCATCTGCGAAAAACCGATCACGGAATTCAAGGGCGTGCGCAATTCGTGGCTCATGTTGGCCAGGAAGACGCTTTTCGCGCGGTTCGCCGATTCGGCCTCGGTGACGGCCACCGACAGGGCCGCCGTGCGCTGCTGCACCAGCTCTTCCAGGTGGTCGCGGTAGCCGAGCAGTTCCTGCTCGCTGTGCTTGCGCTCGGAAATGTCGACGATGCCGCTGCGCACCAGGCGCCGCCCTTCCATCGGCAAGCGCACCAGCCGCACTTCGCAGGGAAAGATGCTGCCGTCGGCGCGCCGCACATTGCGCTCGACCAGGATGGGTTCCCCCAGCATGGCGCGGCGCAGATGCTCTTCCATCATGAGTCCCAGCGGCAGGCCATCGGGCTGCTCGCCCGTGTACAGGTCGAACGGCCCGCGCGCCAGCAGCGCTTCGCGCGACATCCCCAGCATGCGCTGCGCGCTGCTGTTGGCGTCGATGAAGCGGTCCAGGTCCAGGTCATACACGACGATGGCTTCGGGCGCATGCTCGACGAGGATGCGGAAGCGCTGCTCGCTTTCGCGCGCATCGCTCTCGGCGCGGCGCAGGCGGCGGCGCTGCAGCAGCAAGGCGCTCAGCATGCACGCCATGGCGAGAAACACGGCGCCGGCCGACAGCACGGCGACGCGGTGCTCCTGCCACAGCTGCGGCGGACGGTTGAAGAACAGGGTGTGCGGCGGCAGCCGGCTGATATCCGCATCCCAGCGCTGCAGCTGTTCCCAGTCATACATGGGCACCGGGCGCGCCGGCGGCAGCAAAGCGCCCGGCGCGGCAGGCGCCTTGCCGGCCAACACGGCCAGCGACATCTGCGCCACCTGCTGCGCGGCCCGCTCGATGTGCAGGATGGAGCCGCCCAGGATGCCCTTGCCGACCGTCGCGTTATACATGCCAAAGGCGGGCACATTGGCCAGCCGCGCCAGCTGGGCGGCAAACTGCACCGGCGTGGCGATATTGCCGTCCACGTCGCGGTTGACATTGCCCGCCACCAGCAGCGTATCGGCGGGCAAGTGCGCCACGGCCGCGCGCATCTGTTCCAGGGTCAGGTCATCGAGGTAGCGCATGACCACCTTGCCCTGCCACGCCTGCGCCGCCTGCTGCATGTTGCGCTTCAGGGCCTGGTCGGCCTCGCTGGCGCCGACGGCCATGACGATGGTCTTGGTCTCCGGGAACAGCGCCATGGCTTGCGCCAGCGTGCCGGCAAAATCGACGTTCACCTTTTGCTGCCAGATGGAAGACGGGCTGCCGGCCGGCAAGGCCTTGCCCGAAGTGTTAATCGCCAGCACGGGTACGCCGCGCGCCAGCGGCGCCAGGTCCGACAGCAACAAATCGAGCGCCGGCTGCTGCATGGCGATGATCAGGTCGGCCTTGCGGCCCATCATCTTGGTGTATCTTAAAAGCAACAAATCACGCATCTCATTGCGCAGCGCCGGGTCGCCCTGGGTATTCAGGTTCAGGTGCTCGACCATGATGTCTTCGCTGGCCAGGCCCGCGGCGGCCATGGCGGCCACATAGGTGCGCGTGTACGATTCCACGCCGGCGCGGCCGTAATCGTAAGCGTTGAGAAACAGCACGCGCTGCCCCTGGTGCGGCGCCGCCGAGTCCGGCGTCGCGGCCGGCACGGCGGCCGGGGCCGCGGCAACACAGCATACCAGCAGCAATGCGCAGCCACAGCGGCGCACCGCTGCCCTGCCCAGCCCGCCGCCAGGCACCTCACGCATCCTTCGCCATGCCCATGCTCACCCCCGCCTGTCACCATGTTTCAACTATGCGCTGACTGCTCAGCCACCGACACTTACAAAAACATGATAACGTCAACTGCAGGGGCAAGTCTATTCCTTAGGGCAATCTTTTGGCGATTGCCATGTCTTTCTATATGACCCAGGCGCCGCCGCTCATCTGCTGGCTGAGCGCGGCATGAACTCTGGCTGGCGTGCTGCCAGCCATTGCGCTAGCATGGCCTTTTGCCCGGAAAGCGTCCATGACCATCACCCTGCGCCCCGCCCTTGATTCCGACATCGGCGCCCTGTGGGCCCTGCGCACGGTGGCCGTGCGCGTCAGTTGCGCCACGCATTATGCGCCGGAGCAAATTACTGCGTGGACGGCTACGCCTGTGCCGCGGGCGTATGCCGCCATGCTGGCCGCGGGTGGTGGCGTCGTGGCGATGCAGGGAGAAGCCATTGCCGGCTACGCCATGCTCGATGCGGACAAGCAGGAAGTGGAGGCCGTGTTCGTCGATCCGGCGCGTGCGGGACTCGGCATCGGCAAGCGGCTGCTGGCGGCGCTGGAGCAATTGGCGCGCGGACACGGCATTGCGCGTCTGCACCTGTCCGCGTCGCTGAACGCCGTGCCGTTTTACCGGGCCGCAGGGTTTATTTCCTTGCGCGAGGAAGCGTATGCGCACCCCAGCGGCATCAGCCTGGCCAGCGTGGCGATGGAAAAGGCGCTGGCGGCCGCCTGAGCCTTCAGTCCTGGCCGGCTTCGGACTCGGCCAGGCATTGCTGCAGTTTCGCGATCAGGGCGCGCACCTCGTCGCCGCCCAGGTTCAGCGGGTCGCCTTGCGCGCCGACGGCGATCAGGCAGATGGCCGAGCCGTCGTACCAGGCGTCGAGGCGCTCTTCCTGATTATTCATATTGTCTGGCTTCCTCTCGCAGGTCGGCCAGCAAGTCGCCCGGCGCCGCGATGCTGGCGCTGCCTTGCGGCACGGGAAACACGAAAGCCAGCTGCTTATTGTTCGCCATGCCGGGCAGCCATTTAGCCAGAAAATCATCGAGCCCGATGGCGCGCGCCTGGAAATGTTCCCAGTCGCCGCTGGCGCACGCCTGCGCAAACGCGGCTTCCGGCCAGAACGGGATGGCGACCTTGCCGTCGGCTTGCGCCGTGGCCCAGCCGTCATGGTGCAAGCCCCACACTTCTTGCGTATCGGCCACCTTGCGCACAAAGTAGGCATGACGCTCGGCGGACGGCAGCCCCGCCACCTGCTTGAACTTGTCAGGATGCATGCTCGCCTCCTGCCTCGTCCCATACCCGCAGTTGCGGCGTGCACCAGCCCGTCACCATGTCGAGGGCGTCCAGTATCACGTCTTCCAGCGGCCCTTCCTGAGCGCCGTCCTCCATAGACGGGCGCAATTCCTGCAGCAAGGCGGCCACTTGCTGCGCCGTCACGCCGCCGGCCTTGTAGCGCAGCAGGATGGCGTGCAGCGTCAATAACTCTGCCCTGGCGTCCAGCGCGGCCAGCAAGTCCTTGTCGATGTCGGCGATGATGGTTTGCGGCATGTCAATCGGCCTCCCATTCGATGGCGGCCGGCCGCGCCCCGCCTGTCCTGAAAAACGCGACGAAAGCCTGCTGGCAGTGTTCCACGTCCACGCACCAGCTTTCCGGATACACATCCACCTGGCCATTGGCCAGCAGGTAGCTGCAGGCGCCGTCCGCCTCTTCGTCGCCCAGCGAGTGAAAACTCAGGTCGTCCTGTCCCGACAGATACATCAGCCAGGCATTGCCGCCATTGCGCAGCATGCACAGGGCCGGGCCCTGCTCCGCATCCATGGCCAGGGTCAGCCACAGTTCGCACTGGGCCAGCGCGCGCGCCTCCTGCAGCGCCTGTTCCAGCGCAGCGATGGTGTCAACGGCGCGCGGTTCGCCATGCAGATTCAATTCCATCGTCATGCCGGTTCTCCACTCTTTTTCCCGCTCAAATCGTTTGTCGCCAGCGCCGTGCTCAGGTACAGCTTGCCGCTCAAGTCTTTCAATAAACTGCTCTGGCGCAAACGGTCCATCACAGGGCCCTTCACTTCGGCCAGGTTCAGGCTGATGCCGCGCTTGGCCAGCGCGCTATTGAGTTCGATCAAGCCCAGCAAAGCCGTGCTGTCGATCTGGTTGACGGCTGACAACACCAGCACCAGGTGGCGCGCCGTCGGGTGGCCGCGCAATTCGTCTTCCACCCTCTCCGTGACGGCCTCGACATTGCCGAAGAACAAGCCTGCATCTATGCGCAACAGCAAGACGTCCGGCAAGGTTTGCGCTTCATAGCGCTCCACGTTGCGGAAGTGCTCACTGTTCGGGATACGCCCCAGCACGGCGATGTGCGGGCGGCTGGCGCGCCAGATCAGGGTGCCCATCGACAACAGCACGCCGATCACCACGCCTGCTTCCACGCCCAGCACCAGCACGCCGGCCGTCGTCGCCAGCAGGGCCAGCGCATCGCTGCGGTCGTAGCGCCACGACAGTTTCAAGGTATCCCAGTCCAGCAGGCTGGACACGGCAAAGATGATGGTGGCCGCCAGCACGGGCAGCGGCAGCAGGGCCAGCCAGCCCGTGGGCGCCACCAGCGCCAGCGCCAGCAAGCCGGCCGTGATGATGCTGGCCAGCGGCGTGTTGGCGCCCGCCTGAAAATTGACGGCCGAGCGCGAAATCGACCCCGTGACGGGAAAGCCGCCCGACAGCGCGCTGGCCACGTTGGCCGCGCCCAGGCCCAGCAGTTCGCGGTTGGTATGCAGCTTTTCGCCCCGTTTTTGCGCCAGGGTCTGGGCGGCGGACATGCTCATCAGGAAGATGATGAAGGCGATCAGCAGCGCGGGCGACAGCAATGTGCGCCAATGGGCGCCGGAGGTGGCGAGGTTCAGGCCCGGCAAGCCGCTGGGCACGTGGCCCGTCGTCTGCACGCCCATCGCTTCCAGGCCGCCATAGGCGACGAGCGCGATGCCGGCCAGCACCAGCGCCATCGGCGCCAGGCGCGCGCCCACGTCGGCCGCCACCCGGTTCAGGCCACAGCGCCGCAGCAGGCGCGACGCGTAGCGCTTGGACAGCCACAGGAACAGCAGGCCGGACAGCCCCAGCACGAGGCTGGGCGCATGCCAGTGGGGCAGCGTCGCCCCCAGCAAGGGCGTGATCTGCCCCCAGATGATCAATATCGCGGCGCCATTGCTGAAACCGCTGATCACGGGGCGCGACAGGAAACTGGCCATGAAACCCAGGCGCAGCACGCCGCACAGCAGCAGGACGAGGCCGCTGATGAAAGCCAGTTGGGCGGCCAGCACGATATACAGCGAGGAACCGGGGTCGGCCAGCGGCGCCAGGGCGGCGGCCGTCATCAGGGAAACGATGGCCATGGGCCCCACCGATTGCGTCATGCTGCTGCCGAACAGGGCGTACAGCACGGGCGGCAGGATGCTGGCGTAGATGCCCACCACGGGCGGCAAGCCGGCCACCAGCGCGTAAGCCATGCCTTGCGGCACCATCATCATGGCGACCACGATACCGGCGGTGATGTCTCCGGCCAACAGAGGACGCCGGTATTGCCTGAGCCAGAGCAGCATGAATGATCCCGAAATCTGAAAACCGAAGCCTATCATGTGACGAGGCCGGCTGACAGGGGGCACGGGATCAGTCTTGCAGCAATTGCGCCTTCACGGCATCGAGGATTTCCGCCGACAGGGATGCGTCATCGACGGAACGGGCCAGTACCATGGCGCCCACCATGGCGGCAAACGTGGCAATGGCCTGCTGGCGTCGCCGCTCCTGCGTGCAATCCGGCGCGCCGTCGGGCAGCAAGCCCTGCAGCAAGGCGAACTGCTGCTGCGTGGCCTGGGTAAACGCGGGACGCGCGCCGGGCGACATGCGCGCCACGTCGACGCCCATGGCCGCCGCCGGGCAGCCGCCGCCGGGCTGGTCGCGGTGTTTCGGGGTGAGGTAATTGTCGATAATCGCCGGCAGCGCCCGCTGCGGATCGCTGGCGACCTTGGCCCGCCAGCCTTCCAGCGACTTATTCAAGGCATGCTGACACGCCTCGATCATCAAGTCTTCCTTGGACGCGAAATGGCCATAGAAGCCGCCATGCGTGAGGCCCGCGTTCTTCATCAGGTCGGCCACGCCGATGCCGTCATAGCCCTTTTCACGGAACAACCTTGCCGCCACCTCAACGATGCGCTCGCGGTTCAGCGCCGCCTGCTCCCTGCTCACTTTCATGCTGCCCTCCCACATTTATGTCAACCATCATATAACTTTGCGCCCGTTTGCGCCACTCTGTTAGCAAGCGCACCGTGCGATGCGGGTGCCGCGCCGATACTGGATAGTCGTTTCCAGGGAGGCCAGCATGAACGAGAACAAGGACCAGTCCGCCGGCAATTTGCAGCGCAGCATCCAGCAAGAGCAGGACGGCCGCGATGCCGCCAGGCAAGACAAACGCGATAGCAAGCCGCCCGTGCAGACGGGCAGCCGCAGCCAGCCGGCGCCTCCCCTGCCCGCCCAGCACCTGGACAAGCCCGGCAGCGAGGCGCAGATGCAGCTGAAACCGCGCTTCCTGGCGCCCGACTACTGCGGCAGCGGCAAGCTGGCCGGCATGGTGGCCATCGTCACGGGCGGCGATTCGGGCATCGGCCGCGCCGTGGCCGTGTTGTATGCGCGCGAAGGGGCCGACGTCGCCATCATTTACCTGAACGAACACGCGGACGCCCACGAAACCAAGCGCTATGTGGAAGCGGAAGGCCAGAGCTGCCTGTTGATTGCCGGCGACGTGCGCGACCAGGGCTTTTGCCAGCAAGCCGTCAGCCAGGTATTGGACAAGTTCAGCCATATCGACGTGCTGGTCAACAACGCCGCCTTTCAGGAACACGCCGAAACGCTGCTGGAGCTAAGCGAGGAACGCTTCGACCTCACCATGAAAACCAATGTCTACGGCTACTTTCACATGGCCAAGGCCGTGCTGCCCCACTTGCAGCGCGGTGCGTCCATCATCAACACGGGCTCCGTGACGGGCTTGCACGGCTCGAAGCACTTGCTCGACTATTCCACCACCAAGGGCGCCATCCATGCATTCACCATGGCGCTGGCCGGCAACTTGCTGGACAAGGGCATCCGCGTCAACGCCATCGCGCCCGGCCCCGTGTGGACGCCCCTCAACCCGGCCGACAAGTCGCCCGAGGACATCCGGCAATTCGGCGCGGACACGGACATGCGCCGCCCGGCCCAGCCCGAGGAACTGTCGCCCGCCTACGTCTTCCTGGCCTCCCCCGCCTGTTCCAGCTATATCAGCGGCATCGTCCTGCCCGTCACCGGCAGCGCAGGGGATTGAGCGATGGCGCGCGGGAACTTGCACAAGACGGCCTGAACCACGCACCCGCTGCGGCAGCATCGCCAGGAAGATAAATGCATTGACTTTGGTCAAGCTTCTCGCTACGTTATGCACACAGCCTGCCGCCCGGCAAGCCCTGTCATGCGTGCGGAAAAAATGGATGCCGAGTTAGATCAGCTTATCCTCAGCGGCGCCCCTGGCGGCGTTGTCATCACAAGCGAAGACCATGTCGTCGTGCGCTGGACGGCGGGGGCGCAGCGCATTTTCGGCTATGCCAGCGACGAAGCGCTGGGCCGCACACTGTGGGAACTGATCTCGCTGCCGGGACAGGCCGAAGCTGGCCCGCTGATCGCCGAGCAGCTGACCCTGCACGGCAGCTACGACCGCGAATCGCTGCGGCGGCGCAAGGATGGCGAGCTCATCTACGTCGACGTGGCTTGTCAGGCCGCACAAGTCGCGCCGGACGGCCCCCGCTACCTGATTTCCACCATGAAGGACACGACCTTGCTGAAGGCGGCGCGCGACGCCCAGTTCGTCGACGTGCGCTACCGCGTGCTGTTCGAATCGACGCCGGACAGCGTCATCATGGTCAATGCGACGGGCGCCATCGTGCTGGCCAACCAGCAGGCGCAGCGCCTGTTCGGCTATGCGGAAGGCGAATTGAGCGGCAGGCAAATCGATAGCCTGCTGCCGCAACGCCTGCGCCATGCGCACGTGGGGCACCGCGCGCGCTATTTCGACCAGCCGCGCACGCGCACCATGGGCGCCGACCTGGAATTGCTGGGCTTGCGCAAAGACAACGTCGAATTCCCCGTGGAAATCAGCCTGTCGCCCATCCAGACGGAAATCGGCACCTTCGTCATCAGCGCCATCCGCGACGTCAGCGACCGCCGCCGGGCCGAGCAAAAGTTCCGCGGCTTGCTCGAATCGGCGCCGGACGCCATCGTCATCGTCAACGGCGATGGCGAGATCGTGCTCGTCAACTCGCAAACGGAACGCCTGTTCGGCTACTCGCGCGCGGAGTTGCTCGGGCGCAATGTTGAAGTGCTGATCCCGGCCCGCTATGCACACGATCATCCGCATCACCGCCAGTCCTTTTCCGCGGCGCCGCGCGCCCGCTCCATGGGCGCGGGCCTGGAACTGTACGGCTTGCGCCGCGACGGCACCGAATTTCCCGTCGAAATCAGCCTGTCGCCGCTGGAAACGGAGGAAGGCGTGCTGGTCTCGTCGGCCATCCGCGACATCACGGAGCGCAAGCGCATCGAGCGCACGCTGAACGAACAGAAAATCGAACTGGAACGGGCCAGCCAGGCGAAGGACCGCTTTCTCACCAGCATGTCGCACGAACTGCGCACGCCGCTGAACGCCATCCTCGGCTTCGCCCAGCTGCTGGCCAATGAAGCCCTGCCCGCGACCGCGCTGCAAAAGCGCACCTTCGTGCAAAACATCATCACCTCGGGCCGCCACCTGCTCACCCTGATCAATGAAATCCTCGACCTGGCGAAGATCGAATCGGGCAGCCTGAGCCTGTCGATGGAAGCGGTGGCGCTGCCCGTGCTGCTCGAGGAAGTGCGCGTGATGGTGGAAGACCAGGCGCAGCAGCGCCAGATTCACCTGGTGTTTCCGGCCTGCGAGGCGCTGACGCTCAGGGCCGACCATACGCGCCTCAAGCAAGTGCTGCTGAACCTGCTGTCAAACGCCATCAAGTACAACCGGCCGGCCGGCAAGGTGGAGCTGGAAGTCTCGCAGCCCGAGGCGCAGCGCGTGCGCATCGCCATCCGCGACACGGGCAAGGGACTGGACGACGCGCAGATGGCCGAGCTGTTCCAGCCGTTTAACCGCCTGGGACAGGAGGCGGGCAGCGAGGAAGGCACGGGCATCGGCCTGGTCGTCACCAAGCGCCTGGTCGAGCTGATGGGCGGCAGCATGGGCGTGCACAGCTGCCTCGGCGTGGGCAGCGTGTTCTGGATCGAACTCGACACCATGGCCGCGCCGCCCGCCGGGCAGCCGGCAACGGAATATGTGCCCGAAACCGCCGGCGATGCCAGCGACGCCGGGGACGACGCCGGCGGCCAGGCGCTGCTGCTGTACGTTGAAGACAATCCGGCCAGCCTGCGCCTGGTGGAAGACATCGTCAGCTTCCTGCCCCACCTGCGCATGATCTCGGCCACCGATGCGCGCCAGGGCATCGCGCTGGCGCTGGAACGCCGCCCGGACGTGATCTTGATGGATATCAACCTGCCCGGCATGAATGGCAACCAGGCGCAACGCATCCTGCGCAACGATACGCGCACGGCGCACATCCCCGTCATCGCCCTGACGGCCAATGCCATGAAGGGCGATATCCGGCATGGCCTGGCCGCGGGCTTTTTCCGCTACCTGACCAAACCCGTCGAGATTCCCCAGCTCAACGCGGCCATCGACGAAGCGCTGCAGCTGGCGCGCGCCGTCGTGCCGTTCAGGCAGGAGGACTGAAGGCCAGCTTTTTCATCGCCGCATCGAGTCCCTTCGCACTGCGCGCATAGCCATTCCACGGCGCGTTGCCCATGTCGAGGCGGCTGTGGACATTGCCCACGTTCCATTGATCGCCCGCCTTCAGCTGGTCGAGCTCCTCCCAGGCCAGCGGCACGGAAATGCCCAGCCCGGAGCGCGTGCGGGCCGACCATGCGCACACAGTGGTGGCGCCCCGGCCATTGCGCAAATAATCGATGAAAATCTTGCCGACCCGGTTGGCGGCACCGCTCTTGACGACAAAACGCGCAGGGATCTGCTGCGCCATGTGCGCCACGACGGTTTGCGAAAACGCCTTCACCGTCTCCCAGCTGTGTTGCGGGCGGATCGGCACGACCACGTGCAGCCCCTTGCCGCCGCTGGTTTTCAGGAACGCGGGCAAGCCCAGCTGCGTCAAAAAGGCCCGCAGCAGCACGGCCGCTTCCCGGATGGCGGGCCAGGCCACGCCCTTGCCCGGGTCCAGGTCGAACACCAGGCGGTTCGGCGTGTCGTAGGCGCTGGCCAGCGCATTTTGCGTGTGGAATTCCACCACATTCCACTGCGCCGCCGCCAGCAAGCCTTGCAGGCTGGCCACTGCCAGCATGGGCGGGTGTCCGGGGTCCAGCCGGGCATCGAGCTGTTTGACGCCTGGCATGGCCGACGACTCCGCATGTTTCTGGAAAAACAGCTCGCCGCCCACGCCCGCCGGCGCGCGCACGAGCGACACGGGCCGGCCGCGCAGGTGCACGAGCATCAGCTTGCCCACCAGCGCGTAATAGCGCACCAGGTCGATCTTCCTGGCGCCGCTGTCCCTGTCGATCACCCGGTCCGCATGGCTGACCCTGAAACTGGCCGGCAAGGCGCTGTCCGGCGTGGATGTGTTCTGCATCGTCTTCTCCCTGTCGATCGGGCCGCCGCTGGTGACGAATTCCTGGCGCAGCCCGCATTTGAGCTTGACACCGTCCCCGGAACGGCGCGTGGCCTTGAGTCTGGGCCGCCGCGGCACCTGGCGCGGTACGCCAGCTAACAGAGCGCCTGCCCCGGCAAATGTAAGTGTTTGTAATTAGATCAAATCGTTGTCAACGCGATTGCCATACGGCGCGTTTTTGGCTCAGTGACAGGGGAAATGCATCTCCTGAACTACAACCCCACTTCTCGAGGAACTGCACCATGAAAAAAGTAATCGCTACTCTGATCGCCGGCTTGTTCGCTACCGCAGCCTTTGCTCAAACGCCAGCCGTGCCTGCCAAGGCCGAAGCCAAGCACACCAAGGAAGTGGCAAAAGCGGAAGCCAAGGAAACCAAAGCCGTAGTCAAAGCCGATGCGAAAGAAGCAGTCGTCGCCGCCGATGCCAAGGCCGATGTCGCCAGCGCCAAGGCCGACGCAGCCGCCACCAAGGCAAAAGCCCATCACAAAGCGAAAAAAGCCAAAGCCAAGGCTGACGAAGCCAAGACTGAAGCAACCGCAGCAGCAGCCAAGTAATTCCGTCCGCGCATTTTCAGCGCCACACAAAAAGACAGCTTCGGCTGTCTTTTTGCATTTTCATGCCGCCTTCTTCAATGAACGTCTCCTAAATCACATGATTGTAAGAAAGTGTAAACAAGGTCAACCATAACCTTTCGGGGCGCGTTTTCTGCTCAGTGACACGGGAATCATCCCGGCACCAACAGACTTACCAGACAAACCACCACAGAGGACTGCACCATGAAAAAAGCAATTGTTACCCTGATCGCCGGCCTGTTCGCTACCGCAGCCTTTGCCCAAACCCCTGCCGCCCCGGCAGCGTCGGTC
Organism: Janthinobacterium sp. SUN033; assembly: GCF_030397595.1. Taxonomy (NCBI): domain Bacteria; kingdom Pseudomonadati; phylum Pseudomonadota; class Betaproteobacteria; order Burkholderiales; family Oxalobacteraceae; genus Janthinobacterium; species Janthinobacterium sp. SUN033. The sequence continues at coordinate 288,856 of NZ_JAPQNV010000001.1, read as the reverse complement.
CCCGCCAAAGTGGAAGCGGCGCACACCAAGGCTGTCGTCAAAGCCGACGCCAAGGAAGCGCAAGCCGTCGTGAAAGCGGATGCAAAAGAAGCGAAAGCCGTCGTCGCCGCGAAAACGGAAGTGGCCAGCGCAAAAACGGAAGCAACTGCCACCAAGGCCAAGGCGCACCACAAAGCCAAGAAAACCAAGGCCAAGGCCGACGCAAAACTGGCTTCGGCCACCGCTGCAGCGCCAGCATCTGTACCAGCGCCAGCAGCCGCCAAGTAATCATCGACACACCATCACTTACCACTTGCCAGGAAAATAAAATGAAAAAAGTTATCGCTACCCTCATCGCCGGCCTGTTCGCTACCGCAGCCTTCGCCCAAACCCCTGCCGCCCCGGCAGCGTCGGTTCCCGCCAAGGCGGAAGCAGCCCACACGAAAGCCGTCGCCAAGGCAGAAGCCAAGGAAACCAAGGCTGTCGTGAAAGCCGACGCCAAGGAAGCGGTCGTCGCAGCCGATGCGAAAGCCGATGTCGCCAGCGCGAAGGCCGACGCCAAAGCCACCAAGGCCAAGGCCCATCACAAGGCCGCCAAAGCCAAGGTAAAAGCGGATGCGGCAAAAGCGGACGCCGCAGTTGCTGCCACACCGGCAAAGTAAGCCAGATGTAGCCACGGGAGCGCATCCGCCGGGTCTGCGCTTGCGTGGCCACTTCCAGTACCAGGGACAGCTTCGGCTGTCCTTTTTGCTTGGCGCTCGTCCGGCGCGCCTTCACGCAAACTTCATCGAACAGGCCAGCTTGCGCGCGACAAAACGGCGCAATTGGGCGACACTGGCAATCCGACCATCGCCACGAAAGCTGTCCATGCGCCGCCTGCCGTTCTCACTATTGAGTGCCCTCTTCCTGTCATGCCCTGTCCTGGCGCAGGACAGCGCCCCCGCCACCCTCGATCAAGTCCTGCAAGCCCGGGACGGCGACAGCCATGGCGACTTGCGCGCCGTCGTCGTGCTGCGCGACGGGGCCATCGTCGCCGAGCGCTATTACAACGGCGAGACGGCCGACACCCTGCACGACATCCGCTCGGCCGGCAAGAGCATCACCGCGCTGCTGGTGGGTGCGGCCGTGGCGCGCGGCCAGCTGGCGACAACAAAAACGGTGGGCGGCTACTGGCCCGAAGTCGCTGCCAGCCCGGCGGGCAAGGTCGTCCTCGACGACTTGCTGACCATGCGTTCGGGCCTGGCCGCCTTCGATGAAGACGAACACTCGCCCGGCAATGAAGACAAGCTCGATGAAGCGCCCGACCCCGCCGCCTTCGTGCGCGGCGTGCCGGCCGCAACAAAGCCGGGCAGCATCTACCGCTACAACTCGCTGGGTTCCTACATTGCCGGGCGCGTGGTGGAAAACGCCAGCGGCGCCGACCTGGAAGACTACGCCGCCAAGGCGCTGTTCGCGCCGCTGGGCATCACGCGCTGGAGCTGGGGCCGCGACGTGGCACGCCACCCGAAAGGCCAGGGCAACCTGTCGCTGCGCGCACGCGACACGGCAAAAATCGGCCAGATGGTGCTGGACGACGGCGTATTTGACGGCAAGAGGGTGATCGACGCCGCCTGGCTCAAGGCAGCGCTGGCGCCGCGCGTGGCCATCGGCGCCGTCGACCGCTATGCCGACAGCTACGGCTATTTCTGGTACGCGAAGACGCAGGACGTGGCCGGGAAAAAGATCGCCGTGCATTTCGCCTCGGGCAATGGCGGCAACAAGATCTACGTGATACCGGCGCGCCGCATGGTGGTGAGCATCGCATCGAGCGCGTACGGCAAGGGCTACGGGCAGCGCCGTTCGGAAGACATCCTGAAAGCCATTTTGGCCGCGGATGCCACGCAGATGTAAGCGATTGTAATGACCGTCAACGCAAGCGTCCGGGGGCGCGTTTTATGCTCAGTGACACGGGAATCATCCCGGCACCAACAGACATACCAGACAAACCACCACTGAGGACTGCACCATGAAAAAAGTAATTGCTACCCTGATCGCCGGCCTGTTCGCAACCGCTGCCTTTGCTCAAACGCCAGCAGCTCCCGCAGCCTCGGTTCCCGCCAAAGTGGAAGCAGCCCACACCAAGGCCGTCGTCAAGGCTGACGCCAAGGAAGCGCAAGCCGTCGTGAAAGCGGACGCCAAGGAAGCGAAAGCTGTCGTCGCCGCCAAAACGGAAGTCGCCAGCGCAAAAACGGAAGCTGCCACCACCAAGGCCAAGGCGCATCACACTGCGAAAAAAACCAAGGCCAAGGCAGATGCCAAACTGGCGTCGGCCACCGCTGAAGCAGCGCCTGCAGCAAGCAAGTAATCCAGTCCGTCAGCACCCGATTTTTATTCGCACCATTACCTTATAGGATTTCATCATGAAAAAAGTTATCGCCACCCTGATCGCCAGCCTGTTCGCCACCGCCGCTTTCGCCCAGACGCCAGCCGCACCTGCAGCACCGGCCGCTCCAGCAGCTTCTGCCGCCGCCGTCGCACCGGCAGCCAAGGCTGAAGCGCCAGCCGCCGTCAAACCGGCCGCGCACAAGAAAGCCAAGCATCACAAGGCGAAGAAAGCAGCACCGGCAACGCCAGCAGCTCCGGCCGCAGCGGCAGCTTCCGCACCAGCAGCAGCGCCAGCCAAGTAATCGGCGCCATGCAGGCAAAAAAGACAGGGTCTTCCCTGTCTTTTTTTTCGTCCGCTATTTCGTACTCTCTTTCGTCCGCTTATTTCGGCATCAAGACCGTGTCGATGACATTGATCACGCCATTCGATTGATACACATCATAGGTGCTGATGTTGGCGCTATTGCCGCCCTCGTCCATCACGACGATGTTGTGCATGCCGTTCATGGCGAACATCAGCTTGCCCCCGCTGGCCGTGGGCAGGGTCGCCTTACCATCATGCATCTTGATCTCCTTCGCCAGCGCCTTGAAGTCGTATTTGCCCGGTACCACGTGGTAGGTGAGGATTTTCGTCAGGGTCGCCTTGTTTTCCGGTTTCACCAGGGTGTCGACGGTGCCTGCCGGCAGCTTGCCAAAGGCCGCATCCGTCGGCGCGAACACGGTGAACGGGCCCTTGCCTTTCAAGGTATCGACCAGGCCGGCGGCCTTGACGGCGGCCACCAGGGTCGTGTGGTCGGCCGAATTGACGGCGTTGTCGACGATGTCCTTGCTCGGGTACATGCTCTGGCCGCCCACCATGGTCGTCATGTCGGCGGCAAACGGGGCGCTGGCGGCCAGCAGGGAAGTAAAGGCGGTGACAAACAGTGCTGCGGGAATAAAGGTGCGCATGATGGTATCTCCTGGATGACTGCATTTGCGTGATTGCAGGAGTACTTACGCGGCCTTGCCGCAAACGGATTCAACTCGCTGAAAACAAAAAAACGGCGCCGTGCAAGCGCACGACGCCGTTTTGACGATGTTTTCCTTGTCGCGGGCCGGACATGCCAGCCCGCGGTGCCGGAAATCAGTTGGCCGCCACCTGCGGCTCCGTCTCGCCCCAGCCGCCGCCCAGGGCGCGGATCAGCGCCACCGTGGTGACGGCGCGGTTGCCGCGCAATTGCACGGCATTGCGCTCGATGGCCGCCAGGTTGCGCTGCGCGTCCAGCAGATCGAGGTAGCTGGAACGGCCCGCGTCGTACAGCTTTTGCGCCAGGTCGGCCGAGCGGCGCGCCGAGACGACGGCTTCGTCGATCTGCTGCGTCTGGCCCGACAGGATACGCAGGCCGGCCAGGTTGTCTTCCACCTCGGCGAAGGCCACCAGCACGCTCTGGCGATACGTCGCCACCGATTCTTCCAGCTGCGCTTCGCTGCGGCTCACGGCCGCCTTGTTGCGTCCGCCGTCGATGATCGGCATCGACATCAGGGCGCCCAGCAGCCAGGAGCGGCTGCTCCACTTGAAGATGTCCGAGAAGGTATCGGACGCGCCGCCGCCGGAAGCATTCAAGGTCAACGCGGGGAACATGGCCGATTTCGCCACGCCGATGCGCGCATTCGACGCTTCCATGGTGCGCTGCGCCGACGCGATGTCGGGACGGCGCTCCAGCAGGGACGACGGCATGCCGGCCGGGATCACGGGCAGGAAGCCGCTGTCCTGCAGCGGGTTGACGGTCGCCGTGAAGCTGGCGGCCGGTTTACCCAGCAGGACGGCCAGCGCATGTTCGCTGGTCGCGCGCTGGCGCTGCAGGCCGATGGCTTCGGCGCGCGTGGTCGACAGCTCCGTGCGGGCACGGGACAAGTCGAATTCGCCGATGTCGCCCAGGTCATAGCGGCGCTGGTTCACATGCACGCTTTCCTCGCGCAGGCTCACCGTCTGGGCCAGGGTCGCCAGTTCCGCATCCGTGGCGCGCAGCTGGAAGTAGGCTTGCGCCACGTCGGCCTGCAAGGACAACAGCACCGAGCGATAGGTCGCTTCCACGGCCAGCGCATCGCTGCGCGAGGCGCTGACGTTAGCCGCCACTCTGCCGAACAGGTCGACTTCGTAGCTGGCCGTCAGATTCGCCTGGTAGACATTCGTGGCGGCCACCGGCGCGCCGTTCGGCAAGCCGAGCGACACGGCGGAAGCGCGGTTGCGCTGGCCGCCCACGTTCACGCCCACTTGCGGGATGCGGTCCGCTTCGGCGATGCCGGCAATCGCCCTCGCCTGCTTGACGCGGGCGGCGGCGACGGCCAGGTTGGCATTGGCCTGCGTGGCTTCGTTGATCAGGCTTGTGAGGGCCGGATCATTGAAGGCCAGCCACCACTCGCCGCGCGCCTGGCGCTCGGCCGGCACGCCCTGCTTCCAGCGCGTGCCGTCGGCCGCCGTCTGCACGGCGGGCAAGGCTTGCGCTTCCTTGAACGCCGTCGGCGTCTCGATCTGCGGCTGCTTGAACTCCGGCGCCGCGCAGGCCGCCAGCAGCACGGCTGCGGCCATGGCGGTCAGCACAGGCTTGACGCGCCAGATGATTTCCTTGGTTTTCAATATATATCTCCTTCCAGGTTCAATGCTGGCGCGGCGGCAGGCTTGGCGGCAGCATCGGCTGGTTTTTTCTCAAAACGCTGCGCCAGGGTGCGCAGCAGTACGTAGAACACGGGCGTCAGGAACAGGCCGAAGAAGGTCACGCCCAGCATGCCGGCGAAGACCGCCACGCCCATCGCATGGCGCATTTCCGAACCGGCGCCGTGCGAGAACACGAGGGGCACCACGCCCATGATGAAGGCGATCGACGTCATCAAAATCGGACGCAGGCGCAGGCGGCACGCTTCCAGCGCCGCTTGCACGACGGTGCGGCCATGCTCTTCCAGTTCGCGGGCAAATTCCACGATCAGGATCGCATTCTTCGACGCCAGCCCCACCAGCACGAACAGCGCGATCTGGGTAAACACGTTGTTGTCGCCACCGGTCAATTTGACGCCCAGCAAGGCGCACAGGATGGACATCGGCACGATCAAAATCACGGCCAGCGGCAGGGTCCAGCTTTCATACTGGGCGGCCAGCACGAGGAACACCAGCAGCACGCACAGAGGGAAGACATAGATCATCGTATTGCCGGACAAGATGTCCTGGTAGGTCAGCTCCGTCCATTCATACGCGATCCCCTGCGGCAGCACTTCCTTGGCGATGCGTTCCAGCGCGGCTTGCGCCTGGCCGCTCGATACGCCAGGTGCTGCGCCGCCATTGAAGTCGGCTGCGGCATACGCGTTGTAGCGCTGCACGCGGTCCGGACCATAGCTATCCTTGACGCGCATCAACGACGACAGCGGGATCATTTCGCCTTTGTCATTACGCACTTTCAGCTGCGCGATATCCTGGGCATGTGAACGGAACGCGGCATCGGCTTGCACGCGCACCTGGTAGGTGCGGCCAAACTGGTTGAAGTCGTTCACGTACAGCGAACCGAGGTTGATCTGCAAGGTCTGGTAAATCGTTTGCAGCTGCACGCCCATCTGCTTGGCTTTCACGCGGTCGACGTCGGCGAACAGCTGCGGCACGTTGATCTGGTAGCCCGAGAACACGCCCGCCAGTTCCGGCGTCTGGTACGCTTTCGCGGCCAGCGACTGGGTGGCGTTGTACAGCGCGTCGTAACCGAGGTTGCCGCGGTCTTCGATCATCATCTTGAAGCCGCCGATGGTGCCCAGGCCGTTGACGGGCGGTGGCGGGAAGACCATGATGAAGGCGTCCTGGATGCCGCCCAGGCGCTTGTTGATCTCGGCCGCGATGGCGCCGCCCGACAATTCCTTGCTGCTGCGCTCATCGAACGGCTTCAGGGTGGCGAACACGATACCGGCGTTCGGCGCATTGGTAAAGTCGTTGATCGACAGGCCGGGGAAGGCGATGGTCGATTCGACGCCAGGCACCGACTTGATGACGTCGGACATGCGGCGCACGACATCTTCCGTGCGGTCCAGCGAAGCGGCGTCAGGCAATTGCGCAAAGCCCACCAGGTATTGCTTGTCCTGCGCCGGCACGAAGCCGGCCGGCACGGACTTGAAGGTGAAGATGGCGGCAACGACCAGCAGCGCATACACGCCCAGCGACGCGCTCTTGCGGCCCAACACGCCCTTCACGCCCGCTTCATAGCGGTGCGAAGCGCGACCGAAGAAGCGGTTGAACCAGGCGAAGAAGCGCCCGAAGACCATGTCCATGCCGCGCGTCAGCGCGTCTTTCGGTGCATCGTGCGGTTTCAGCAGCGCGGCCGACAGGGCTGGCGCCAGGGTCAGCGAACTGAAAGCGGAGATCACGGTCGAAATGGCGATGGTCAGCGCGAACTGGCGATAGAACTCGCCGGACAGGCCGGGCACGAAGGCGATCGGCACGAACACGGCGCACAGCACCAGGGCGATGGCGACGATAGGACCGCTGACCTCTTTCATGGCCTGGATGGTGGCGTCGCGCGGCGACAAGCCTTCCTCGATGTTGCGCTCGACGTTTTCCACCACCACGATGGCGTCATCGACGACGATACCGATGGCCAGCACGAGGCCGAACAGCGACAGCGTGTTGATCGAGAAGCCAAAGCCCAGCATCACGGCGAAGGTGCCCACGATCGAGACGGGAACGGCCAGCAGCGGAATGATCGAGGCGCGCCAGGTTTGCAGGAAGATGATCACCACCAGCACCACCAGGGCGATGGCTTCCAGCAGGGTATGGATCACGGCTTCGATGGACGAGCGCACGAACTGCGTGGGGTCGTACTCGATGCGGTATTCCACGCCTTGCGGGAAGTCTTTCTTCAGTTCGTCCATCTTGGCGCGCACGTCGGACGACAATTGCAGCGCATTGGCGTTCGGCGCTTCGAAAATCCCCATGCCGACGGCCGGATTATTGTTCAGCAGCGAGCGCAGCGAGTAGCTGTTGGCGCCCATTTCCACGCGCGCCACGTCTTTCAGGTGCGTGACGGCGCCGTCGGCATTCGTGCGCACGATGATGGCGCCGAATTCCTCGGGCGTCTGCAAACGGCCCTGGGTATTGACGGTCAGCTGGAAGTCCGAGTTTTTCGCCGGCGAAGCGCCGATGACACCGGCAGCCACCTGCACGTTCTGCTCGCGGATGGCGTCGACGACGTCATTGGCCGTCATGCCGCGCGCCGCTACCTTTTGCGGGTCGAGCCAGATGCGCATGGCATAGTCGCCGGCGCCGAAGATCTGGATGTCGCCCATGCCGGGCAGACGTGCCAGTTGGTCCTTGACGTTCAGCACCGCGTAGTTACGCAGATACATGTCGTCATAGCGCTTGTTCGGCGAGACCAGATGCACCACCATGGTCAGGTTGGGCGACGATTTGACGGTCGTCACGCCGATCTGGCGCACTTCCTCGGGCAGGCGCGGCAAGGCGCGCTGCACGCGGTTCTGCACCTGCGTCTCGGCCTGCTCGACGTTGGTGCCGATCTTGAAGGTCACGGTCAGCATCATCGCGCCATCGGACGTGTTTTGCGAGGACATGTAGAGCATGTTCTCGACGCCGTTGATCTGCTCTTCGAGCGGCGCGGCCACGGTTTCGGCGATCACTTTCGGGTTGGCGCCAGGGTATTGCGCGCGCACCACCACGGATGGCGGCACGACGTCGGGATATTCGGAGATGGGCAGGCCGAAAATCGACAGCAGCCCGGCCACGAATATGACAATCGACAGCACCGCCGCGAAAATCGGCTTGTCGATGAAAAAGCGGGAAAAATTCATGTTTATTCCTTGGAAGTCGATGCTGCTTTCGCGGCGATCTTGGCGTCTTTTACTTCAGGTTTTGCGGGAGCGGCAGGCGCGGTCGGGTCGAAATCCATGGCCACCATCTGCGGCGTCACCGGGGCGCCTGGACGCACGCGCTGCAAGCCGTTGACGACGATCTTTTCGCCCGCCTTCAAGCCTTCGCGCACCACGCGCAAGCCGTCCGAATTCGGGCCCAGCTTGACGGCGCGGTATTCGGCCTTGTTGTCGGCGCCCACCACGTACACGTATTTGCGGCTTTGATCCGTGCCGACGGCGCGGTCGCTGATCAACAGCGCCGTGCTTTGCGCCTGCGGGCCGTTGCCGCCGTCGAGCTGGATGCGCGCGAACAGGCCCGGCACCAGCTGGCGCTCGGCGTTGGCGAAGGTGGCGCGCATGCGCACGCTGCCCGTGGCCGGATCGAGCTGGTTGTCGACGAATTCCAGCTTGCCTTCATGCGGGAAGCCCGTTTCGTTGGCCAGGCCCACCTTGACGGTGACGGGCGTACCCTTTTGCGCCGTGCCGGCCACGCGCAGGTACGTATCTTCATCGCCGTCGAAGCTGGCGTAGATGCGGTCCGTCGACACCACGGAGGTGAGGATGGCGGAAGCGTCGATCAGGTTGCCGACGGTGATTTCCGCCTTGCTGACGCGGCCGCTGATCGGCGCCTGCACCTGCGTGTACGACAGGTTCAGCTTGGCCGCTTCATAGGCGGCTTGCGCCGAACGGGCGTTCGCGTCCAGCTCTTTCAAGCCCGACGCTTTTTCATCGAATTCGCGCTGGGCGATGGCTTTTTCCGCCAGCAGCTTTTCAGCGCGCGACAGTTCCAGCTTGGCCAGTTCCGCCTTGGCGCGGGCCGAGGCAGCCGTGCCTTCGGCGCGCGACACTTCGGCCTGGAATGGGCGCGGGTCGATGACGAACAGCACGTCGCCTTTTTTGACTTCGCTGCCCGGCTTGAAGTTGACGGCCGTGATGAAGCCGCCGACTCGCGAACGGATTTCCACGCGTTCGATCGCTTCCAGGCGGCCCGAGAATTCCTGCGTTTCCGTGATCTGTTTTTCCACCACGGCGGCGGCCGAGATGGGCGGGCCGCCGGCCGCTGGCGCGTCGGGCACCTTGCTATTGGCCGAATCGCAGCCGGCCAGGCTCACGGCCACCAGACCTGCCAGCGCGAGCGAGGCAGCCAGGGGCTTCAGCAGAGTGGAAAATTGTTGAACGTTTTTCATTTTATTTCCCTGTTTTATGAAAATTTCTAATGGTATGGGCGGCAGGAAGCAACCCAACTGAAAAAGTGAATGGTGGTGCCATGGCGCCCGACGGCGCTCGATCAAAGGTAAACAGGCCGCCAGCTGCTTAAAAGCGGACGGGGACGACGAAGCTGGCTGTGCGAACGCACAACTCAGGCAGGAAGGGAACTACACTGCGTAGTGTAGCAACCAAAACTCAAAAAGTAAACTGATTAGTGTAAGTTTTTTTGCGGTGCCGCGGATGGCGGCGTCATGACTCGGGCTCCTGCCCCAGTCCGGCGACGAAACTGCTAATTTCGCTTAATACCTGTACCTTGCACGCGCACTCATTGCGGGCGGTGGCGTCTTGCAGCGGCGCGGCGGCCATGCGCCGCACGGTCGTCTTGATGCCGCAGGCGATCAATTTGCTGCCGTATTGTTCAGCCTCGTCGCGCAATGGGTCGTCTTCGCTGGACAAGATCAAGGCTGGCGGCAGGTTCTTCAGGCGGCTCGACTGCAATGGCGACGCGTACGGGTGGGTACGGTCAGCGGCATTCGGCAGGTAGCCGCGGTAGGCGGCGGCGCACTGGTCCGCCACTTCGGCCAGGTCGGGACAGGTCGGCAAGGAGCGCATCGAGCAGGTCGACAGGCCGGGGTCGAGCATGGGCATGATCAGCACCTGGCCCGCGAGGGGCGGTCCGCCCCGGTCGCGCGACATCATGGCGCATACGGCGGCCAGGTTGGCGCCCGCTTCGATGCCCGACACCACCATCTGCTTGCCCGTCCAGCCCAGCTTGGACTTGTTCTTTTTTGCCCACAGCAGCACGGCATGCGCGTCTTCCACGGCGGCGGGAAATGGCCGCACGCGGGCCAGGGTGTAGTTCGCGGCCAGCACCACGTGGTCGGGATTGCTCAGCACGAGGCAGCGCAGGAAGTCGTCTGCATCGTCCAGGTCGCCGTCGACAAAGCCGCCGCCATGGAAGAAAACCATCAGGTTCGGCTGCCTGGCGCCCGGCACGCCGGCCGTGTAGACGCGCGCGCCGAGCGCATCCTGCGCGCCCTGCACCTGGATGTCGCGTATCTTCAGCGCCTGGCCAGGTGCCAGTTCGGCAGCGGTGTCGGCAAAACTCATTGCGCCACCACCGGCTGCACCGCAGCATCGAGCACCGTGTCGTTCAGGCACAACAGGGCGACGCCGCCCACTTCATGGGTCAGGGCGCTATAACCGCTGGCTTCGCTTTGCGCCGCCATCGAGTATGCATCCGTCGATACCATCGCGGCCAGAGCGAGCGAGCTCATAGCGAGAGCGAGCACTGCAAAGATTCCATTCCGATGACCCATGATTTTTCTCCTGTGAACTTCCTGCGGCATCTACATTTATGCTGCAGTACAACAACTATAGACTTGATCTACAATCTGATAAAGAGTGCAATGACGAATTGATTGTTCAGGATTATGAATAATCAAGCATAAAGTGATAAGGAATCAAGTGAACAAGCTGCAAGCCATGGAAGTTTTCATCCAAGTCGTCGATGCGGGCGGCTTTACGCGCGCGGCGGAAAACATGCAGCTGCCGAAAGCCACCGTCTCGACCCTGATCCAGTCGCTGGAAGCGAGCCTGTCGGTTAAGTTGCTCAACCGCACCACGCGCCATGTCAGCATCACGTCCGACGGCGCCGCCTATTACGAACGCTGCGTGCGCATCCTGTCGGACGTGCGCGAGGCCGAGGAATCGCTGTCGCGCACGCGTTTGAGCCCCAGCGGGCGGCTGCGCGTGGATGCGCCCACGGCCCTGGCCAGCGAACTGATCATCCCCGCCCTGCCCGACTTCTTTGCCCGCTACCCGGACATCTCGCTGGAACTGGGTTGCAGCGACCGCCCCGTCGACCTGATCGAGGAAGGCGTCGATTGCGCCGTGCGCGGCGGCGAATTGGGCGACCTGAACCTGATCGCGCGCCGGGTCGGCGTGCTGCATTTCATGACGTGCGCCTCGCCCGGCTACCTGGCGCAGCACGGCACGCCGCTGCACCCGGACGACCTGGCGCAGCACCGGGGCGTGAATTTTTTCTCCGCCAAGACCGGTAAAACCTTCGACTGGGATTTCACGCGCGCCGGCGACCGCATCCAGATCGCCATGCCCAGCCATATCGCCCTGAACGACTCGAATGCCTACACGGCCGCCGGACTGGCGGGCCTGGGCATCGTGCAAATGACGCATTTCATGCTTGCGCCCCTGATAGAACAAGGCAAAATGGTGGAATTGCTCAGCGAATGGGAATCCGACCCGCTGCCCATCCACGTGATCTATCCGCCCAACCGCCATCTGTCCGCCAAGGTGCGCGTGTTTGTCGAATGGGTCGCCGACATGTTTACCAACCACCCGGCCACGCAGCTCAAGGGCAAGAGCAGCCTTCCCAGCGCGCGCGCCACCCCGACCGAGGCCCAGCCATGACCGCAGCAAGCGCATCACCGCACCCGCACCGCATCGTCTTTCTCGACCGCGACAGCCTGATCGCCACCGTGCGCCCGCCCGCCTTCGCGCACCGCTGGCAGGAATACCCGCACACGCGGGGCAGCGAAGAGACCGTTTCCCGTTTGCAAGGCGCCACCATCGCCATCACGAATAAAGTGCCGCTGCGCGCGGCCGAGCTGGCGCAATTGCCGGACCTGCAAATGATCGCCGTGGCCGCCACGGGCACGGATATCCTCGACCTGGCCGCCTGCCGCGAGCGGGGCATCGTCGTGGCGAATATCCGCGACTATGCGCGCGCCACCGTGCCCGAGCATACCCTGGCCTTGATGCTGGCCCTGCGCCGCCAGCTCGTTGCTTACCGCGCGGACGTGGAAGCGGGCCTGTGGCAGGCGTCCGACCGCTTCTGCCTGTTCGGCCACCCGATCCGCGACCTGGCCGGCAGCTGCCTGGGTTTGCTGGGCTACGGCGCGCTGGGCAAGTCCGTGGCCCAGCTGGGCCGCGCCTTCGGCATGCAGGTGATCGTGCACAACCGTTCGCCCATCAATGAAGATGGAGTGAAGGAAGTGGGCTTCGACGAATTGCTGGCCAGTTCCGACGTGCTGAGTCTGCACCTGCCGCTGACGGACAAGACACGCAACATCATCGGAGCAAAGGAACTGGCGCGCATGCAGCCGACCTCGCTATTGATCAACACGGCGCGGGGCGGCCTCGTCGATGAAGCGGCGCTGGCGGAGGCATTGACGAACGGCGTGATCGCCGGCGCCGGTTTCGACGTGTTATCAAAGGAGCCGCCTCCGCCCGACAACCCGCTGCTCAATTTGCGCCTGCCCAACTTCATCCTCACGCCGCACACGGCCTGGGCCAGCGGCGAAGCCATGCAGAAACTGGCCGACATCCTGATCGGCAACGTGGAAGCGTTCGAACGGGGTGCGCCCACGAACGTGGTGGCATGAGTTTGTTAAACGAGCTGGATGAACTGCTGTGCAGCGACGACGATGAATACGACCGCCTCGACCTGTTTCTCGAGGCGGACGAGCTGATCGGGCAACTGCAGTCCGCCGACGTGCCCCCGCTGCTGGCGCTGTGGTGGGCGCGCAGCCCGTACTGGCAGCAGCGTTTCACGCAAGCAAGCAGCAACATCGACGGCGCCGTCCTGCGCGCCCTGCTGGCGGGTTTGCTGCAGATCAAGGAGCCCGCCCACGGCGTGCTTGAATTGATGTCGCGCCTGCCGCCCGTCGCCGACAACTCTGCCCTCAGCGACGCCCTGCTCGACTACGCCGAGCAAGCCTGGCATGCGGACCCGGCGCGGCAGCGGCAAATCCAGATCAGTTGCTGGAGCTGCGGGCTGTCGGGCCGGCTGTTGAAGCGGCTGGGACTGGCGTCGTGGAAAGACGCGGGCTTGTAGGAACTACGTCGCTGCAGGCCGCTCAAAGCTGAAACCCGGCGCATACGCGTGATAACCGTCGAAATCGCCCTTGCCGATGGCCGCGCCGGCGCTGCGCGCAATCGCATACGCCATGCTGAAGTGAAAGTAGAAATTCGGCAGTATGTACAGCTGCAAGAATTCATCGGCCGGCAGCGCGATGTCGGCGAAGCCGGCGCGGTCGCGGCAGATGCGGTCCGGCGGACCGTCGAAGCGCTCCACGGGAATGTCCTTGAGGTAACGCATGGTGTGTGCGATCTGTTCCTGCAGGCTGGCGGCGGCACTGAAATCGGCTACCTCCAACCCCGCCAGCGGGCAACAGCCGCGCAGGGAAAAGCTCACGGCCGCGCGCACTTGCTGGGCGAACGGCAGCATGTCGGGGTGCAGGCGCGCCGCCAGCATGTGCGGCGCGGTGCCGGTCTTGTCCAGCATGGCGGAAAGCTGCGCCAGGGAACGGCAAAAGATGGCGGCCGGGTGGATGGGCGTCACGCCTGTCATGCCGAGCCTCCTGCCGCCGCATCGTGCGCCACGGCCTGCTTCAGCACGCGGATCAGGCGGCGTTCATGGCGGCCCACGGCGGCCCAGTCCCAGGCATCGGTCGGGCCGAATTCCGGGTAATGGCACTGCCATTTTTCCGCCCGCTTTTGCGAATTGGCGCTCACATGCGAGGCCAGTCCCTTGCCGCTGGACAGGCGCAGGTAGACGCGGATGACGCCCCAGCCTTCGCACACGTAACGGTAGGTGAGGCCGCCGCACTTGGCCGGGTCGAGGGCGATACGGCGCGGGGCAAAGTGTCCGGCCATGTCCGGGTAATGCACGGCCAGGAGCACCTCGCCGGCCCCTTCGGCTTCCAGCCTGGCCGCATACGCGCACAGCTCGGCAGGCGAGTGGAAATACAGCGTTTCCCGTTCCGCCTGCGAATACGCCTGCGCCACGGCCGCGCCGGGCTTGGCAAAGATTGCCGCGGCCATGGCCGCGATGCCTGCTGTTGATAATGCCACTGTGTCTGCCTTTCCTGTTGCCTGATGGTTACGCCATGCGCCGCCATCCTAGCATGGCATCAACGGCGATGGCGGCTGAAAAACTCCCACATGACCTCATTCGCATCGATGGCGCGCGTGGTCTTGCCGATGGGCAGACCGACGTTGAAGGCATCGGCGCCCGGCCACGTGTGGCCGCCCTCCTTGACGGTGATCAAGGCCACGCTGGCGCCAGCGGTGCCCTGCTCCAGCCAGCTCACTTGCGTGGCGTCGCCCGCGGGGCCAGGAAGCAGGCGCGGCTGCGGCCTGGCGCCTTCGATGCCGTTGTGCTGGCGCCAGTAATCGAACGTATCCTCGGCGGACAGATAGCCGCCATCCTTGCCCCCATACGCGACCACCTTGTCGGCCGTGCCCTGTATCAGCAGCATGCCGACCTTGTCCGTCTTCCTGTGATGCTGCCGCACCGGTTCCGGCATGGGCGCGCCCACCGAGGCGACGGCGGCGAACTGCTGCGGCAGCTCGGCCGCCAGGCGCAGGGCAAAGAAACCGCCGCGCGACAGGCCCGTGGCATACACGCGCTGCTCGTCGATGCGGTAATCCTGTTTGAGTTTGCTCAACATCGCTTGCGTAAAGCCGACGTCGTCCGTGCCCGCCAGGTAATCCATGCCGAAGCCCACGTTCCAATCCTGCTTGATGCCTTGCGGATACACGACGATGAACTGGTGCCGCTCGGCCGTCCTGTTCATCTGCGTGTACAGCATTTGTTCCGCCATGCTCATGCCGCCGCCATGGAAATTGAAGACGACGGGAAAGGTTTTGTGAGGCTGGCTTTGATACGCAGCCGGCGTGTAGACAATGTAGCGGCGCTTGTCGTCCTTGAGCTGCAGCGATTGCACCTGGGCCAGCACGGGCATGGACAGGCAGGACAGGATGAACAGGCTGACGGCGATTTTCATGGGCTTCCCTTCAAGTAAAAGAGCAGCCAGCATAAGCAGGGGCAGGTGAAATCGCGGTGAAATCCGCCGACTTTATCGCGCCCGGGCCGGCACGATGGCGACACGGAACTGCGTCGCGCCCGGATGGAAAACAATGTCCCAGTGCATGGCTTTTGCCAGGCGCAGCAGCAGGTCCTGACCATGCGCGAAACCGTGGATGCGTGGCGCTTGCCCCGGCTGCACGGTATTCTGGATGCTCAGGCAACCTTGCGCAAACGCAATACCGATGCGGCAATCGGGGCCGCCATGGAACAACGCATTCGCCAGGCAATTATTCAGGAGCAACATGACCAGCTGCGGGTTGCCGACCGCCTCCAGCCGCTCCGGCAAGTCCAGGGCCAGCAGGCTGGCATCCCAAGGGTATTCATCGAGCAGGCGCAGCAGGCATTGCTCGATGCAGCCGCGCAATTCGACCACGTCGCCCGGCAGTTGCTCGGCCCGCGCCAGCGCGAACAGCACGTCGATGGTGGCGCGCATCTCGTCCGTGGATTGCCGCAGCTGCGCCTGCTCCTGCTTGCCCAGCGGCTGCACATAGTCCAGCGCCAGGGTGTTGTACATGAGGGTCAGCGGCGTGCGCAATTCATGGCTGACGTCGCGGGCGAAAGCCTGTTCGCGCCGCAAGACCGCCTGCAATTCGGCAAAGGTGGTTTCCAGGCGGCGCGCCAGGAAACCGATCTCGTCGGGGCGGTCGCGCTCGCTGAAATGGACGGCGCCGCCGGGCGCCAGCCGGCGCGCTTCCTGGGCTAATCTCTGCAAGGGCAGCACGAGGCGCCGCGCCAGCCAGTACGCCAGCAGCAGGGCCAGGCCGATCAGCGCCAGCGCCACGCCAGCCACGACACCGCCCACTTCCCGCGCCAGCCGCGAGACCACCAGCACGGGCGCCACGTCGGCCAGCAGGTATGCGCGCTGCGGCTTGCCAGCGGCAACGATATCGAGCGCCAGCACGTGATAATGCTGGCCCGTCGTCGTAAACACTTCCCCGCGCGGGGCGGACGGCGGCACGTGCGAGCGCACCGCTTGAGGCAAGTCAAGGTAACTGCCATAAACCGTGATGAGGTCGCTTCCAGAAGGCGTAAGCTTGTCGTGCTGCTGCCAGCGCATGCTGACGGCCGCCGCTTCGCGCTCGAGCAGGCGCTGCACCAGCATGTCTTCCGTGACGTAGGCAATCACCAGCGCCAGGCCCGTGTAGCATAGGCACAGCAGGACGGTGAAGCCGGCCAGGGCGGCAAACAGGCGCTGCCGGATCGACTGGTTCATGGCGATGCCGCCGCGTCGAAGGCCAGGCGGTAGCCCAGCTGCGGTATGGTCACCAGCATGCCCGCCGCGCCCACCCCGCCAAGCAACTCCAGCTGCTTGCGCAGCGCATAGATGTGCGATTTGAGCGCATCGCTGTGGGGCGGCTGGCTGCCCCACAGCTGCTGCAGCAAGGCCGAGCGCGAGACGGCGTGCGGGTATTCGCGGCACAGCAGCAGCAGAATTTTAAAACCCGTCTGCGTCAATGGCAGGAGTGCGTCGCCATACAGGGCGCGCCCTGCGCGCGTCTGCAAGGTAAACGGACCCACGCGCATTTCCTGGTGCACGTGCAACTGCTGCCGGCGCGCCAGCGCTTCGCAGCGCAAGGCCACTTCGCGCAAGTCGAACGGCTTGGTCAAATAATCGTCGGCGCCGTCGCGAAAACCGCGTGCCTTGTCTTCATACGCGTCGCGCGCCGTCAGCATCAAAATCGGCACATTGCTGGGCGCGGCCGCCTTGATGGCGCGGCACACTTGCAAACCATCCATGTCGGGCAGGTTCAGGTCCAGCAGCACCACGTCATAGCTGTTGCGCGTGGCCAATTGCACGGCCAGCGCACCCGTGCCCGCATGGTCCGTCTGCCAGCGCAAGCCATCGAGGAAATCGAGCACCTGGCGCGCGATGGCCAGGTGGTCTTCCACCAGCAGGATATTCAAGGGAAGTTTATTCATCGCACGCCGGCAATGCGCGCATACAGCCAGAAATTGCCGGATCTTCCGCGAATTTGCCGGTAGCAGCGCAGATAGCCTTCCCGCTCGAAAGCGCAGCGTTCGAGCACGCGCATCGAACGCTCATTGCTTTCCAACACCGTTGCCTGGATGCGCAGGAAGCCGAGGCGCTGGAAACCCCAGTCCACGACAGCGTTCACGACGGACGTGGCCACGCCCTGCCCCCACACGGCAGGAGCAAGATCGTAGGCGATTTCAGCCGTGCGGTGCTGCGGGGAAATGGCATTGAAGCCGACCGTGCCCACCAGCCGGCCACCGTCGCGCAGCACGACGGCCAGACGAAGGGACGACGATGGCTGGGCCGATGCATAGTCATCGAAATTGGCCTGCAGATCGTCGGCGCACTGCAAGTTCCAGCTCGTGTGCTCCACGACGGCAGGGTCGGCCAGGTAGGCATACCAGGCGGACGCGTCGCTGTATTCCAGCGGGCGCAAGGTCACCAGCGGGTGGCCTGAAACGGGTAAATCGACAGCGATCATCGCCTGGCATCCTCCTCAGCTGCGGCCTGGCGTTTGCTGGAACGCGTCGCCAACCTGTCCGCTCACGCGGCGCCCTTGCGCCGCGCTTCCCACTCGCGGCGCAGCAAGCCATACAGCGCCGAGTCGCTGACCTGGCCTCCGACGATCCAGCGTTCGGGCAAAAAACCTTCCTTGTTGAAACCCTGGCGTTCCAGGGCGCTGGCCGAACCGGCGTTGTGCGGGTCGATATCGGCTTCCAGGCGGTTCAGGTCGCGCTCGATGAAGGCGAATTCCAGCAGCGCCGACAGCGCTTCGTGCATATAGCCCTTGCCCCAGTACGGGCGGCCCAGCGCGTAGCCGATCTCGGCGCGGCGGTTCTGGCGGTGCTCGGAAAACAGGCTGCAGCTGCCCAGGTATTCGCCCGTCGCCTTCAGCTCGACGGCGAAGCGGAAGAATTCCTCTTTCTCGAAAGCGGCGATGTCCTCGGCAATCTGGCGCCCGGCGCGGCCCGTGTCTTCCCAGGGCGGTTCGCTGAAATAGCGCATCACTTCCGGGTCGGAATGCATGGCGAACTGCGCCGCCTCATCCGATGGTTGCGGCTTGCGCAGGATCAATCGTTCAGTGGTGATGGTCTTGCTGTAGGTCATGGCTCTCCAGTCTGGCGGCAAACGGACGAAGGCTTATTATTCCATGCAACTATAACGATGTGGCAATTTTGTACGCCTGCTTTTAATGTACTATGGCAATATTTCCACCATATCATTGATGCAACTTCATGATTCGCCCATGTACGCAGTAGCCGACGCGGCCAACACCGAAGCCAACCATGCCCTTCCCTAGAATCGCCCTCACCATGCCCGTCACCCTCATCGCACTGGCCATCTGGCTGGGCTTGAGCCTGGGCGGCCGCTGGCTGGAAGCGGCCGGCTATGCCTTGCCGGGCGCCGCCGTCACCGGCCGCATCGGCCTGTCGTGGGCGCTGGCCGCCCTGTTCGCGCTGGCGCTTCTGCTGGCCTCAAGCCGCCGCCGCGCGGCGGGCCTGTGCGCGCCGCAGCCATGGAAAACGCTGTGGCTCGTCTCGCCGCCCCTGCTGTATGCGCTGCTGATGCTGTTGCTGGCCTGGGCCGGCGGCTGGCCGCAACCGCGCGTGCTGCTGATCGTCGCTTGCAATGCGGCCCTGGTGGCCGTCTCGGAAGAACTGATGTTCCGCGCCATCTTGCTGCAAGGCATGCTGGAGCGCTACGCCGTCTGGCCCGCCGTCCTGATGTCCTCGGCACTGTTCGGCCTGGCCCATACGGCCAACGGTCTGGCCACGGGCGACGTCAGCGGCGCCCTGTGGCAAGCCGTGGCCGCCACCTTGCAGGGCGTCGGCTACGCGGCCATCCGCCTGCGCACCCGCTCCATCTGGCCCATGGTGCTCGTGCATGGCTTGTGGGACTACGCGCTGGTGACGGCCACCTTGCCCAACCCGGCCGAAGACGGCGCGTCTATCCTGCCGTATATCGCCCTGCTGGCCGTGCTGCCGCTGTGCCTGTACGGCGTCTACCTGCTGCGCCCCAGCCAGCGCGCCGTCCTGTCGCAAGCGCCACTATAATATTGCGACACAATTTTCCATCCACTTGCCGAGGAAGCTGCATGGCGTTTTTTTCACGTGATTACGAGGTATTCCTGCTGCTGGCCGCGCCCGCTGCGGCGCCGCTGTGGGATGCGGCGCAATGGATGCCGTTTGCAGCCAGCCTCGATGGCCTCATGGCGCAGGCAAGCGCGAGGGGCAAGCCCGGCGTGCGCAGCCATCAATACAATCCCAAGGGCAAGCCGATTTCCTTTGGCCGCCTGGGCTGGGACGACAAGTCGCACGCGAAGTGGACGCATACGCCGGAAACACGCGACGCCCGCTTCATGAGCCTGGAAGCGTGGGCGCCCACCTGGACCATTTGTGAAAAGGACGACCAGGCGCCCGATGTGTTCCTCGCCCTGGCCAATGAGTCGCTGCTGGGACTGGCGGACAAGCCCTTGCAATTTGGCCAGCGCCTGGTGTGCGCCATCGCCACGGACATGGGTCTGGAAGCGGCCGCCGCCTTGCGGCACGCCTTGACGCAGCTGGCGGCGCAGCAAGACGCCGCCGTCTTTGCCCACACGCAACGCCAGTGGGGTAGCGCCTCGCCATACGGCGGTTTCACGGACGCCATCCAGGATATGCTGATCGGCGGCCTGTTCCGGCAAGACGACCCGCATGCGCAGCCGCTCGATGCGGCCACGTTTCGCGAGCCGTGGACGCGCCTGGGCAATTGACAGCGCCCGCCATTCCATGGCATCGTTCAGTCATGCAATCGCCATTCCCGCCCCTGCCGTCGATTATTGCCGCCATTCCAACGATGGTGGCTTAGCAGCAGTGTGATTGCCAAAGCCGCCCGGGAGGCGGCTTTGATTTGCAGCAATAGATCAAGACGTCTCGCAGGTATTATTTCTTTTTAGCGAGCGACCATGTCCCCTACCTCCAGCACCACCGCTTCCCCCACCCTGCACCTCGTGTGCGGCAAGATTGCCTCGGGCAAATCCACCCTGACCGCCCGCCTTGCGGCGGCGCCGCACACCGTGCGCATCAGCGAAGACAGCTTGCTGGCGCAGCTGTATCCGGGCCAGATCGCCAGCCTGGCCGACTACGCGGCTTGCGCGGCGCGGCTGCGCGCGGCCATCGCCCCCTTGGCCCTGCAGATGCTGCAGGCGGGCGTGTCCGTCGTCCTCGATTTTCCCGCGAATACGCCGGCCAGCCGCGCCTGGATGCGCGACCTGTTCCAGCAGGCGGGCACGCCGCACGTGCTGCATTACCTCGACGTGACGGATGAGGAATGCAAGGCGCGCTTGCGCCAGCGCAATGCCAGCGGGCTGCACCCGTTTTCCACCAGCGACGCGCAATTTGATGACATCACGCGCCACTTCGTGCCGCCCCAGGCATCGGAAGGTTTTGAAATCGTGCGGATTGCCGCTTAAAACGTCCCCGGCAGCAGGATCTTTTTATCCACCTGCTGCAGGTCGCGCAAGCCGCAAAACGCCATCGTCAGGTCCAGCTCATTGCGGATGATGTCCAGGCACTTGGTGACGCCCGGCCCGCCCATGGCGCCCAGGCCGTACAGGAACGGGCGGCCGATGTACACGCCTTTCGCGCCCAGGGCCACGGCCTTGATCACGTCCTGGCCCGAGCGGATGCCGCCGTCCATGTGCACTTCGATCTGACTGCCGACGGCGTCGACGATGGCCGGCAAGGCTTCGATCGACGATTGCGCGCCGTCGAGCTGGCGCCCGCCGTGGTTAGAGACGATCAGCGCGTCGGCGCCGCTTTCCACTGCCAGGCGCGCGTCTTCCGGGTCCATGATGCCCTTGATGATGAGTTTTCCGCCCCAGCGCTGCTTGATCCATTCCACGTCCGCCCACGACAGGCTCAGGTCGAACTGCTGCTGCGTCCAGGCCGACAGGGACGACATGTCCGACACGGACGTGGCGTGGCCGACGATGTTGCCGAAGCCGCGCCGTTTCGTGCCCAGCATGCCCGCCACCCAGCGCGGCTTGGTGGCCATGTTGAGGATGTTGGGGATGGTGAGTTTCGGCGGCGCCGACAAGCCGTTGCGCAAATCCTTGTGGCGCTGGCCCAGCACCTGCAAGTCCAGCGTCAATACCAGCGCGCCGCACTTGGCCGCTTTGGCGCGGTCGATCAGGCGGTTGATGAATTCGCGGTCTTTCATCACGTACAGCTGGAACCAGAACGGTTTCGTCGTGTTCGCCGCCACGTCCTCGATCGAACAGATGCTCATGGTCGACAGGGTGAACGGCACGCCGAAGCGCTCGGCCGCCTGGGCCGCGAGGATTTCGCCATCCGCATGCTGCATGCCCGTCAAGCCCGTGGGCGACAGGGCCACCGGCATCGCTACGTGCTGGCCCACCATGGTCGAGGCCAGGCTGCGGTTTTCCAGGTTAACGGCCACGCGCTGGCGGAACTTGATCTTGGCGAAATCGCTGTTGTTGGCGCGGTACGTCGATTCCGTCCAGGAACCGGAATCGGCGTAGTCGTAAAACATGCGCGGCACCCGTTTCTGGGCCAGCACGCGCAAGTCTTCGATGCAGGTGATGATACTCATGCGTTTCCTCGGTCGATGGCAAGTCAAGCCATGATCGTGCATTTGCTGGCAATTGTCTATCCGGCAGGCAATGCCATCGGACGTGGCGCCACGCTTACCAGCCGCGCGCGCCGAGGATCTTCTCGCCCAGCGCAGTCAGCTGCGCCTGCGGATAGCGCAGCTGTTCCTTTTCCTCGGGATCGCCAGGGAATGCATAGCCTTGCGGCGCGCTGCGCTCGCGCCAGCTTTGCACTCTCCAGTCGCGCAAGGCTTGATTGTCTTCCTGGGCTGGCGTGAAGGAAATGTATTGCGCCAGGCGCACCTGGTCCGTCGACGTGTTCGGGCGGATGCCGTGCGCCAGCAAGCTGTTGAAGATCAACAACTCCCCTTTCTTCATGGCGATGAATTCCATCGGATACGGCACCGTCGCCAAGTCAGGCTGCCACGGGTTGCGGTCTTGCGGCACGGTCTTGCGCCACGCCAGCAAGTTGTTGAACAATTCCGGATAGCATTGAAAGCCGCCGCTGTCGGGCGAAGTGTCGGACAGGGCCAGCACGCCCTGCACGTTGACGGGCAGCGGGTCGAGCGTGGTGTCGGCATCCCAGTGGATGAAGCCGCCGAACTTGCGCTTGCCATTGTTCGGCGTGTTCAGGTTGGCGCGGTCGATGGTCACCCACAGATCCTGACGGTCCCAGATGTCGACAAAGGCGTCGTACACGCGCTGGGTCTGGCGGTTATCCCACAGGGTCTGGTTGTGATAGGCCTCGACCATGCCGGAACCGTTGAGCTCTTTCATCGCGTGGTCGCGCAGCTGGTCCCGGTTCCAGGTGGAGGCATCGTGCTGGTCGAGTCCCTGGAATTCCCACAGGAAATCGGTCGTGCGGCGCACCTGTTCCGGCGTCACGGCATCCTTGACGATGACGTAACCGTAGGTTTGCCAGTGCAGGAAATCGCTGTCGGACAGCACGCGCAGGGGCAGCTGTTTTTGTATGTCGCGCAACTGGGTTTGTTCCGTGTAAGCCACGGATGGATTGCCGGGACGGTCTTCGCCGTACTGATATCGGTTTTGCATCGCTGTCTCCTGTGTTGGTGTGGACAGATTGTGCTCCGGCAGTGCCGCGTAAAATGCGTGCGCAGCAACCAAAACTGATACTATCCTGACCATCACACTCTTTAAAACGTCACAATGACGCCTTTATTTGAACAAGTCACGATTCCGACGGGCCACTCCTGGGGCTTGCTGTGGCGCGAACTCGATGCGATTCCCTTCCTCTGGCATTACCACCCGCAATTCGAGCTGACCCTGACGGTCAATGCGCGGGGGCAACGCTATATCGGCGACCACCTGGGCGATTTCGAACCGGGCGACCTGGTGCTGCTGGGGCCGAATTTGCCGCACACCTGGTCGGCCAGCGAGCGCATCGACGGCACGCAGCCGATGCTGGCCGTCGTCGTGTGGTTTTCGCTGGAATGGGTGGAACAGCTGGCGGCCTGTTTTCCGGAGTTGCATGGCGTGCGGCAACTGGCGCGCCGCGCCGGCCCTGCCCTGCATTTTTCGCCGGCAACGAGCGCGCGCAGCGCAGAGAAACTGCTGCAATTGAATGCGCTGCCCGTGCCGCAGCGCCTGCCGCTGTTGCTTGACGTGCTGCTGGACCTGGCTGGCGATGGCGGTGCGCAGCCGCTGGCTTCGGAGGCGCTGGCGCCGGTGCATGCCGATGCGCAGCAAAAGCGCATGGCAATCGTGTTTGACTTCATGCACGCGCATTTCCGGGAAGAGATTGCACTGGAAACGCTGGCGCAGCGGGCGGCCCTGTCGCAGGGCGCCTTCCACCGCTGTTTCAAGCGCCACGCGCATTGCACGCCCGGCGAGTACCTGGCGCGGCTGCGCATCGGCCGCGCCTGCCAACAGCTGATCGAAAGCAATCTGGCCATCGCCGTCATCGCGCAAGAGGCGGGTTACCGCAACCTCGCGCATTTCAACCGCC
Source organism: Janthinobacterium sp. SUN033 (assembly GCF_030397595.1). Taxonomy (NCBI): domain Bacteria; kingdom Pseudomonadati; phylum Pseudomonadota; class Betaproteobacteria; order Burkholderiales; family Oxalobacteraceae; genus Janthinobacterium; species Janthinobacterium sp. SUN033. The sequence continues at coordinate 265,005 of NZ_JAPQNV010000001.1, read as the reverse complement.
AGTTCCGCGCCGCCAGGCAGGTGACGCCGCGCGCGTTTCGCCAGCAATACCGGCGCGGCGCCACAGGCGCAGCGTAAATCCATTCGGAAACGAAAAAGGGGATCAGATTTTACAATCTGACCCCCGATATTCTGGTGCGGCTGGCAGGAATTGAACCCACGACCCCTTGGTTCGTAGCCAAGTACTCTATCCAGCTGAGCTACAGCCGCCTAAGACAAGATTATAGCAGGGCTTTGCAGAATGGCAAAGCCGTGGCGGCGATATTTCACAATTGGCGGCCACTCCTGTCTTGCAGCGGCACACGCACGCCGCACTCTTGCTCATTTCATCACATTTCTTTTCAGACTGCGGCGCGAAACCGACAGCTTTGTTACTTGTTGCTCATTATTAATGCATCCAAGAAAAATAAATTGCAATTCATGGAAAACTTTGAGAATGTTTACTAGCAGTAATTTTAATAAAAATACTAAGGGGATACCATGAAGAAGAACTTGCACAAATTATTGCCTCTGGCTGCCGCCTGCGCGGCCGCCCTCATGCTGGCCGCGTGCGGCGGCGGCAGCAGCAGCCCCGCCGACCCGGTCGCACCCGTTGCACCCATCCCTCCCGTCGTGCCCGTTGTCCCGCCGCCAGCCACGACGCTCAGCGGCACCGCCGCCGTCGGCGCGCCCGTCGCGGGCAGCGTGATTGCCATCGATAGCAAGGGCAAAGTATCCGTGGCGGTCAGTACCGGCGCCGGCGGGGCATACACGCTCGACGTGGGCGGCATGACGGCGCCCTTTCTCCTCAGCATCACCGGCACGGCCGGCGGCAAGCAAGTGACCATGAATTCCATCGCCACGGCAGCGGGGCAAACCGTCAATATCACGCCGCTGACCGACCTGATCGTTTCCACGGCGTCGGGCCAGCCCGGCGGCGCCGCCCTGGCAAGCGTTTGCGCGCCCGTCGCCAATGCCGTCCCGGCCGCCTGCACCGCGGCGCTGGCCAGTGCCGCGACCCAGCAACGGCTCGATGCGGCCATCGCCGCAGTCGTCGCCATGATCAAACCGATTAACGCCAGCAACACCAATCCGCTGACGGGCGCCTTTGTTGCCAACGGTACGGGCATGGATGCCGTGCTGGACCAGATCCTCGTCGCGCCCGCGGAAGCGCAAGGCGCCATGGCGACGGTCACCCTGATTGCCACCAACAGCACGCTGGGCAGCGTGACCTTGCCCGCCGCCGCCGGCGGCGCCGCCACCATCCCCGCAGCGACGCCGCCATCGGATGCCGACTTGCTCAAGGCAAATGCCGCGGCCAGCGTCTTGCCGGAAATCCGCGCCTGCATGGCCTCGCTCAGCGCCCTGTATCCGAAGACGGGCTTCGTCGCGCCGTCGACGGCGGCCGTGTCGCCGTTCATCGACAGCTCCTTCAATATGGGGACGGGTGTGGGCCAGGCGGAAATCGTGTCGGCCCTGACCAGCACCGACCAGGCCGCCCATGCCGGGCTGACGATTGAAGCGCTGGGCTTGGCCAGCGTCAACATGCAACCGTTAAGCACGGATGAAATCGCCACGCTGACGTCGTCGAGCAGCACCTCGACATCGCGCGTCGCCGACTTCATCAACAATCGCTTGGGCGCCGGGGCGACGGCCATCGGCTTCACCGCAGGCAAGCCGAGCAGCGCTTGGGTACAGTTGCGCATAGGAACAGATGCGGGCATGCTCAACTGGAAGCTGGTCAAGACGAGCGATACCAGCGCCTGCGCCGGCGGCTGGAAGCTGGCCGGCAGCGGCCACCTGGACATGCACATGAATGCGCGCATCCAGCGCAGCCTCGACGGTGCGGGCGCGGCCACCTTTGCGCGCGAATGGGCCGCGCACGTCGAGCTCGACACCGTGCTGCAGGACAATCCGGCCATCAACAAGATCGACGTGCGGGGACCGGGCCTGACGACATTCGGCGACTTCCAGACACCGGGCACGGCCGGCAGCAAATTGCAGCTGATCCTGCCAGCCACGGGCTACACCCACATGCGGATTGCCGACAGCAATGGCGCTGCCAGCGCTTTCTACAATAACGCGGAAGCGATCCAGAGCTGCCAGGACCTGGCCAGCTTGCCCGCCGGCACGCCGGGCCTGGGCGCCGGCACGGCCTGCATCGACGAGACGAAAGTGGCGCCGGGCAAGGTGTATGTCTGGACCCTGAAGACAGCGAACGGCCCCGTCAGCGCCTTCCCGTTCCAGATCAATGCCGTGCCGCTGTCGAAAGTGTTTGCCCGGGCAAACCAGGCCAGCCTGTTCGCCACGATCACCAGCATCACGCCGGCGAAACTGTCGTCCATCCCGGCCGCCACCCTGCTCGATGGCGCGGTGACCTTCAACTACACGCAGTCCGCCACCTACGGATCGAAAATGGACAATTGCGGCCTGTACCTGTTCAATGGCGCCACGCCCGTGCTGAACGCGGAACAAAATGCTGTTGGGCAAGAAACCGCGTGCACCTTCACGACCTCGGGCTTGAATAGCCTGGCGTCGAATGTGGCGGACCCGGCGCAATCGGGCAGCTCGCTGTTCAAGTTCACCGGCCCCGTGACGAATGGCGGGCTGTGGGTGACCACCATCGTCCTGGGCAACCAGGCATCCTCGGGCCAGCCGTATCCGAATTGATGGGATATTGGCGCAACTGCGGCAGGCCGCGCCGTCGGCGGCCCGCTGCAGTTGCACCGGACGAAAAAAAACCCGGAAAGCGAACTTTCCGGGTTTTTCTTTACTGCAAATACTGGTGCGGCTGGCAGGAATTGAACCCACGACCCCTTGGTTCGTAGCCAAGTACTCTATCCAGCTGAGCTACAGCCGCAAACTCTGACACACTTCGCCGGACGGCGCGAAGCTTGAAACTTTCATCAGCACGGGAAAAACCCGATGCTGGCAATACTGGTGCGGCTGGCAGGAATTGAACCCACGACCCCTTGGTTCGTAGCCAAGTACTCTATCCAGCTGAGCTACAGCCGCAAAACTTCTACAACATTCCATTAACAACATGGAGGTGAAACTTGTTACAACAAAACCAGGCAAAGTCTGATTTTCAGTATTCTGGTGCGGCTGGCAGGAATTGAACCCACGACCCCTTGGTTCGTAGCCAAGTACTCTATCCAGCTGAGCTACAGCCGCGCAGGCAAACATTATAGCGTATTCATTTCGCTTTGAAAAGTTCGATTTTTCAATCGCTTAGCTGATTTTGCAGAATACCGCCCCGCATGATCGACTACCTTTTCACTGCTAAAAAGCTGACGCCTTTTTATCGATGGATACTTCTGCTTTCACAGGAGCTTCCAGCGAATCGAGAAGTTGCTGTCTCGAAAGAAGCGGGATTATAGGGACTGCTTTCCAGCCTGTCCAGTGCTATCTGCAGGCAACGCGCAAGCGTGCGGTGGCGCTGCGCCGCTTGGGGCTACAATACCAGCCAGACAGGGGCGCTTGTGCCTCCCCTCATTCATGGCGCGGGCATTGACCATCATGACCCATTTAACTGAGCTTAGCGGCGGCGGCCCGGCGGGGCAAGAGCCCGTGCGGCAGACTCACTGTTGCAGGATTTCCGATGGCCAAGCCTGACCGCACGCAAGATCTGCTGCCCCCATCAGCGCCGCTGAGCCTCTCCGGCGAGCGCCTGGCAAACTTAATGGAAAGCATCACCGATGGCTTTTGCCTGCTCGACCGCGACTGGACCATCCGCTATATCAACACGCGCGGCGCCGACATGCTCGCACCGCAGCGTCCGCCCGGCGCCAGCCTGGCGGGCAGCAGCCTGTGGCAAGCCTGCCCCGCCCTGCAGGGGACGGAACTGGAAGTGCAATACCGGCGCGCCATGGCGCAGCAGCACAGCAGCAGCTTCGAACTGCTGTACCGGCCGCTGGGGCGCTGGCTGGAAGTGCGCATCTTCCCTTCCAGCGATGGCTTGACCACGTACATCCAGGACATCAGCCAGCGCAAGGCGGCCGAGGAAAGCTTGCGCCACAGCGAGGCAGACTTGCGCGCGCTGGCCAATTCCATCCCGCAACTGGCCTGGATCGCCAGCTTCGACGGCACCATTGCCTGGTACAACCAGCGCTGGCACGACTACACGGGCACCAGCGCCGAACAGATGGCGGGCGACGGCTGGAGCATCGCCTATCACGCGCAGCATTTGCCACCCATGCTGCACGCGTGGAAGGCCGCCTTGCGCGACGGCACGCCCTTCGAAATGGAATTTCCCATCCGCGGCGCCGACGGCCAGTACCGCTGGTTCCTGACGCGCGCCAATCCCGTGCGCGACCGGGGCGGCCAGCTGCTGCGCTGGTTTGGCACGAGCACCGACGTCGACCAGGTCAAGCGCGCGCAGGAAGCCTTGCGCGATGAAACGCGCGTGCTCGAATTGCTCAACAATACAGGGGCGGCCCTGGCCGGCACCCTCGACTTGCCCGCCCTGCTGCAGGAAACCGTCGATGCAGCCACGCGCATCAGCGGCGCGCGCTTCGGCGCCTTCTATTATGACGATGCGGGCGAGATTCCCGACAGCGCCGCGCCCCTGCCCTCGGCGCGCGCCGTCAACGGCATCAGCCTGCGCCAGGCCGATGCCATCGCCACCGAACTGCGCCAGGGGCCGGCCATGCGCCAGAACGACTTGCTGGCCGCGCCCGATGCCAGCGCCGATGGCGCGCCGCCGCTGCGCAGCTGCCTGAGCCTGCCCGTCAGCTCGCGCTCGGGCCTGTTGCTGGGGCGCTTGCTGCTCGGTCATCCGCAGGCGGGCATGTTCAGCGCGCGCAGCGAACGCATCGTCTCGGCCATCGCGGCCCAGGCCGCCGTCGCGCTCGACAATACGCGCCTGTACGCGGCCGCCACGCGGGCCGCCGAAGAGCGCAAGGTACTGCTCGACAGCGAACGCGAGGCGCGCGCCGAAGCCGAGCGCACCAACCAGCTGAAAGACGATTTTCTCGCCACCCTGTCGCATGAGCTGCGCACGCCCCTGTCGGCCATCCTCGGCTGGGCCCAGGTGCTGCGGCGCGGCACGCGCGACCAGGCCGACCTGCACCGCGGCCTGCAAAGCATCGAACGCAATGCGCGCGCGCAGGCGCAGCTGATCGAGGACTTGCTCGACATGAGCCGCATCACCTCCGACAAGGTATTGCTAGACCTGCAAACCCTGGCGCCCGCCAGCATCATCGCCTCGGCCATCGAAACCCTGCGCCCGGCGGCCGACGCCAAGCACATCGCCATCCACTGCAACATCGCCAGCGATGCGGGCACCATCACGGGCGACCCCAGCCGTATCCAGCAAGTGATCTGGAATCTGCTGTCGAATGCACTGAAGTTCACGCCGCAAGGGGGGCGGGTCGATATCGGCGTGCGCCGCGAGGCGTCGCGCCTGTCCATCACGGTGGCCGACAACGGCGTCGGCATCAAGAAGGATTTCCTGCCGCACGTGTTCGACCGCTTCCGCCAGGCCGATGCCTCCACCACGCGCCGGCACGGCGGCCTGGGGCTGGGATTGGCGATCGTCAAGCATCTGGTGGAGCAGCATGGCGGCACGGTCACCGTCAGCAGCGCCGGCGACATGCAGGGCGCCAGCTTTACCGTGCGCCTGCCGCTGGGCACGCCGGCCGCCGCGCGCCAGGCGGGCAGCGCCCCGCCCTCCAGCCATGACTTGCGCGGCGTCAAGGTGCTGCTGGTCGATGACGACGCCGACGCGCGCGAACTGACGGAACGCATCTTGCGCGACAACAATGCCGAAGTGCACGGCGCCGGCGGCGTGGCGCAAGCGCTGCAACTGCTGGAGCAGGTGCGCCCGGATGTGCTGGTCAGCGACATCGGCATGCCCTACGCCGACGGTTTCGACTTGCTGGCGCAAGTGCGCGCGCACGCCGCCCCGGAGTTGGCCCGGCTGCCCGCGCTGGCGCTGACGGCGTTTGCGCAACCGCAAGATCGCCAGCGGGCGCTCGACAGCGGCTTCCAGGCCTGGATCTCGAAGCCGCTCGACCCGGCCGGACTGGTGGCGGCCGTGGCGCAGCTGGCCGCTGCGCGCCCGGGACGGGAGCGCAAAACACCATCTTAAAAAGATGATGCAAAGAAATAAATAGTGCAGTACAAAATGACTATTTTCATGGGTTAGCCTTCCTACTTTCAGACGCGGCACTGTCCTACAAGCAACTAAGCTGAAGTTTGCTACACTGAAATGCAGAAGCACACCTGCACGGCAGGCTGGAAGCGGCGACCTTGGCCGGGGAGAACGGCAGAAGCGAGTTCATGCGCAGTTGTGCGCCCTATCTTGTTGCAAGGCGCTACTATCTTTTCCACCGCCGTCAGCCCATCATCTGCGGTAGAAGCCAGCGTTGCATAGACCGTATAACCGAGACCTTACATGCCCAGCCAAGATGAGATTTTGAAAGCCAAAATTTTGGTCGTCGACGATTCACCCGACAATGTCGACCTGATGCTGGAAATCCTGCGCGATGCCGGCTATACCAACGTCACGGCCACCATGCGTCCGGCCCAGGTTTGCCCCCTGCACCGGGAGCATTGCTACGACCTGATCTTGCTCGACCTGCAAATGCCGGAACTCAATGGTTTCCAGGTCATGAAAGGCTTGAAAGAAATCGAACATGGCGGCTACCTGCCCGTGCTGGCCCTGACGGCGCAACCGAGTTTCAAGATCGCCGCCCTGGAAGCGGGCGCGCGCGACTTCATCAGCAAGCCCTTCGACCTGATGGAAGTGCACAAGCGCATCCACAACATGCTGGAAGTGCGCCTGCTGTACAAGGAACTGGCGCAATACAGCAAGCAGCAGCAGGAACTGGCGCTGCACGATCCGCTGACGGGCTTGCCGAACCGGCGCCTGCTGGAAGACCGCATCGAGCATACGCTGCAGCAATCGGCCCGCAGCCGCGGCAAGTCGGCCATCCTGTACCTGGACCTGGACGGCTTCAAGGCCATCAACGACAGTTACGGCCACGGCTATGGCGACGAAATCCTGAAAATGGTGGCGGCCCGCCTGGTGGGCGCGTCGCGCAAGGAAGACACGGTGGCGCGCATCGGCGGCGATGAATTCGTCATCGTGCTGGGCAACCTGGCTGGCAAGGGCGACGCGCGCGAACCGGCCGCCAAGCTGATCGAAGTCATTTCCGAGCCGTATTTCATCAACGACCTGACCCTGCGCCTGTCGACCAGCATCGGCATCGCCATCTACCCGGACGACGCCAGCACCGTCGAATCCCTGCTCGGCGCGGCGGACACGGCCCTGTATGAAGCCAAGCGCGCCGGCAAGAACCGCTTTTGCTGCACGCCGCACGAAGTGATCGCGGCGCAGGTCAACATGCAGAAAAGCAGCATTCCATCGATCGCCTGACGGTGACGCGGCGCGGCACGTAAAGGCGCGTAAAAAAACCGGCGAGCCTCGCGGCCAGCCGGTTTTTTCATGTCCTGCAGGCTTTATTTCTTGCCAGCCGTCACTTCATGCTGGCCCGCATGCTGGTGGTCCGTTTGCGCATTGACGGTGTCGGGCGACACTTCGATGCGCGTGATGCCCGCATCGACGGAGATCGGGTCGCTGGCGGGGAAGGTCATTTCCACGGCGTCGTCGAGCAATTCTTCCTTGGCCCGCTCTTCGCCGCTCATGCCCTCTTCATCGGCCAGGATGGCCAGCGCGCTGGCCCATTTGACGAAGTTGAGGTTGGACAATTCGCGCACGGTGGTCACGCCAAACGCCTGCTGCAAGGCCTTGGCGTCTTTTGCGCTGACGCCGCGCAGGGCGCTGATGGGCGCATTGACGATGTCGCGGAAGCTTTTGTCGAGGTATTCCTTGTCGACGATGGTATCGATATTCATGGCATGTCCTTTCGTTTCGGTAAGCGGGCCAGTGCTGCATGGGGGAGGCACGGCCCCACTATGGCAGCGTAGCGCGCCCCGGTATGTGCGCAGCCGTACGTAACGACGGGAACGATGCCCGCTGGCGCAAACGATAATATTGTCTATCACATAAAAATGATGGAAGGAGATTAAAATTGCCGAAAAGACAGAAATTTTTCATCCATGCGCCCCGCGATGAAATCCTCATGTATGATCCACAACTTGAATTTGGTCCTTACCTTTCACCATTCACGGGGCGCTATGTCCGCACAAACAGATCCGAACAAGGAAGCGTCCCAGGCCGATGCGGAACGCGCCGCCGACCTCAGCGAATTGCTCGGCCATGTCAACACCAGCTGGGACAATGAACGGCGCGCCCTGTCGCGCCAGTTGCACGACAGCCTCGGCTCCTCGCTGACGGCGCTCACCATGCACCTGTCGCTGCTGACGCAAAAGATGCCGCAGGAAGCCGCCTTGCTCGACCGCGCGGCGACGATGAAGCAATTGCTGCTGAATGTAATCGAGACCAACCGCCAGATGCAGATGAAGCTGTGGAACGACAAGCTCGAGTTTCTCGGCGTAAATGTCGCGTTGGGTGAGCTGGCCGCGCAATTTGCCGAACAGCACAAGATCACCGTGCGCTGCAGCCTGCCCGAAGATGAATTGATTTGCCCGCGCAACGTGGGCGTGGCCCTGCTGCGTACCCTGGAAGAAGCACTCGGCAACATCGCCGCGCACGCCCACGCCACGCAGGTGGACATCATCATCGACGACAATGACGAGGCGCTGATGATGACGGTCAAGGATAACGGCAGCGGCTTGCCGGCCAACGAGCCCGTCGAAATGAGCAAGCACGGCCTGCGCTCCGTGCGCGAGCGCGTGCATTACCTGGGCGGCACCCTGAGCCTGACGGCCAATCCGCAAGGCGGCACGGCCCTGACCGTCGTCTTGCCGCGCATTACGCCAAAAGAATAATTTCCCGCAGCGGGCGCCCTGCCCGCCTCAACGGGGCAGCGGCATGCCCTCTTCCGGCAACAGCAGTTGCGCCCCCAGCACATCGCGGCGCGCGCCATGCCCGGCCAGGCTGGTGCGATCGCCTTCCAGCACCTGCAAGAAATGTCCAACACGCAACACATCCGTCAATTGCGCCGCCAGGGCGGCATCGGCCGGGGAACCCGCCTGCCGCCATCCCAGCGCCAGCAGGGTTTGCCAAATGTCGGGCAATGCCGTGCGCCAGCCGGCCGAGGCGAGAAAGACGCCGACCGGCTGCTCCAGCGCTGCACTGGCCCGCGCCAGCAAGTCCTCGCGCGCCAGTTCGCCGGGCCAGCCGTCAAGCTCGGCACGCCACAGGGGAAACGTGGCCAGCGGCGCCGGCAACGCGTCCAGACTGCTGATGAAGCGGGACTTGCCATAGCCATCCGTGCGGAAACGCACGACCTGCCGCAGGCTTTCCCCGGCGTCCCCCCTGGCCCTGCAGGCCAGCAGCAGCTGGTAAAAATCGAGCTGCTCCGGGTCCAGGCCCAGGCTTTTCAGGCTGATGTAGCGATCGTCGAACTGGCCCGGCCCGGCGGCGCCGTGCGGCTGCGTGGAAGTATCGTGCATGATTGTCCTTGGCGTGATGGTGGTGACGGTCGGCATCTTTCCCGAGTATAAAGTGTTTGCCGTGTGCAGCCCAGCATCGGCTACACTGGGCAGGCGCGCCGCCGGCGTGCCCCAGCAACCGCTAACATCGCAACGACAGGAGATGGCATGCAACGATTCGCAACGACCTTGCTGGCAGCGCTGCTGGCCATGGGCGCCGCCCAGGCCGCCGACAATACCGTGCCGCCGCCGGAAACCGTGGACAAGCTGGCCTGGCTGGCCGGCTGCTGGAATGTCGACGGCGCCGAACCCGGTTCCGGCGAACAATGGAGCACGGCCGCCGGCGGCACCATCCTCGGCACCAGCCGCACCGTCAAGGGCGGCAAGACGACGGCCTTTGAATTCGTGCAGATCCGCCTCACGGAACCGGGCCAGCTGGCCTACATCGTGCAGCCGTCGGGACAGCCGCCCGTCATCTTCAACCTGCTGCGTCAGGACAAGCCGAATGAATTCATCTTCGCCAACCTGGACAACGACTTTCCGAGCCGCATCATCTACCGCCGCGACAGCGAGCGCATCTTGCATGCCAGCATCGTTGGCACCTTGAAGGGCAAATTCACCACCATCGACTTTCCCATGACGCGGGGCCGTTGCGAAGCGGCGCCTGTCGCGCGCGGCAAATAAAAAGGGGCCGCAAGGCCCCTTGTTTGATCCGGCGCAAACCGTTTACTACAGCGCGATCAGTGCAGCTTGACTTGCGGCGTGCTGCGCTTGATCAGGAAGCGGCCCATGGCCATGACGGCCGTGCGCACGCTGCCCAGCACGGCATTGTGGTGCATCAGGTGCAGGCTCACATACATCATGCGCGCAACAAATCCTTCGACGAACCAGCTCAGGCCCTTCAGCGAACCCATCAGGGTGCCAACCGAGGTGGTGCGGCCGAAGGACACGAGCGAACCGTAGTCCAGGTATTCATACGACTTGGTTTGCGGCGGCTTGCCCTTCGCTTGCAGCAGGAACGTTTTCAGCAGGTAATCGGCTTGCTGGTGGGCAGCCTGGGCGCGCGGCGGCACCAGCTTGCCGTCCGGCCCCATGCAGGCGGCGCAGTCGCCCAGCGCAAAGATATTCGCATGGCCCTGCACGTTGAGCATGCCCGTCACTTCCAGCTGGCCGGCGCGGTTGGTCGGCAAGCCCAGGGTAGACAGGAATTCCGGCGCGCGGATGCCGGCCGCCCACACGCAGATGTCGGCCGCATAGCTGGTGCCGCTGGCCACCGTCACCTTGTCGGCTTCGATGGTGGTGACGCGCGTATCGGTCACCACGGTGATGCCGTGCTGGTGCAGCAATTTCGAGGCGGCGATGGAGACGCGCTCGGGCAGCGGCGCCAGGATGCGCGGCGCCCCTTCGAGCAGGGTGATGCGCACATCCTTGATGGCGTTGAGATTCTGGAAACCATACGCGGCATACACGCCGCTCGCTTCGCGCAATTCGGCCGCCAGTTCCACGCCCGTGGCGCCGCCGCCGATGATGACGATGTCGACGCCGGGATGGCCCGCGTCGCCCTGGCGCTGTTCGGCCATGGCCAGCAGTTTCAGCAGGGTCAGCCGGAAACGTTCGGCGTCTTCCGTGGCATTCAGGGAAATCGTGTTTTCCTGGGCGCCGGGCACGCCGAAGTAATTCGAGGTGCTGCCCACGGCCAGCACCAGCTGGTCGTAGCTGACAGTGCGCTGCGGCAAGAGTTGCTCATCCTTGTCCGTGGCGATGGCGCCCACGGTGAGGCTGTTCGACGCGGCGTCGAGTGCGATCAGGGGGCCATAGACATAGGTGAAACCATTGTCATGCGCCAACATCTGATACGACAGGCCCTCTTGATGAATGTCCAGGGTGCCGGCCGCCACTTCATGCAGCGACGGCTTCCAGATATGGTACAGGCGGCTGTCGACCAGGGTGACCTGGCCGGCGCCGAGCTTGCGGCTGAGTTTGCAGGCCAGCTCCAGGCCGCCTGCACCTCCCCCTACGATAACGATTTTACTATGCAAAGATCCTCCTGCTTGTTAATCCCTGTGCCCGTTGCCATTGCCATTGCCATGACCGTTTCCATGGCCCTTGCCTGGCTTGTCATCATGCTTGTCGCGCTTGCCTTCGTGCTTGTCGCGCTTGCCTTCGTGCTTGTCGCGCTTGTCATCATGCTTGTCATAGTAGCCGCGATCACGGTCATGGTCCCGGTAGTCGGGACGGCCATGGTCGCCATGCTGCTGGCGGTAACGGGGCACATATTGGTTGTTATACCAACTATCTTGGACAAAATATACCTCTTGGTTACAGGCATTATACTTGCGGCAGTGCTTGGACCAGTGTTTCGCATGGCCAGGCGGCACGCGCAAATAGATGGGGGGCGCCGAATAGTATTGCGGGCGCTGCACGATGACGGGCTGGGCATAGATCAATTGCGGCGCGGGATAGTCGCCTATGTCGATGCGTCCGTAAAAGCCCGGCTGGCCGACGGTGACGGAGACGCCCACCTGGGCGACGGCAGCGGTAGCGGCCGACAGCAAGACGGCGGCAAGAATCAGGGTTTTCATGGGGACACTCCTTTTATCAGTTATGCCGCAATTGTAGACCTTGTGCAACCAACTGTTTGTTCGCAAGGACACATAAGGATTGCCGTGGCAATCTCACCACAGCTTGCCCAAAGGCACGACCACGCCGCTGAACAGCGACCAGTCCGGCGATGCCGCCGTCAAGCCGCGCGCCATGCCGATGTCGATGGCCAGCCGCGGCGTGGGACTGTAGGTGGCGGCCAGCAAGAGCTGCGCCGTGGCCGGCGCGCCGCGCAAGCGCGTGCCCGACACTTCCGCCGTGGCGCCCCAGCGCTCGCTGACGGGCGTGGAAAAGGAGGTCGCCCAGCCCGTTTGCACCCTGCCGGTATGCGGGTCGGCTGCGCCCAGGCGCGTGGCGTTCAGGTTGGCGTCCATGTGCACGGCGCCGAGGTCGCGGCTGAAAATGCCGTTCAGCGACACGTCGCTCTTGCCGCTGCCGATGCTGTCCTTGGCCGTGGGCAACTTCCAGCCCAGTTCCAGGCCCAGCGCCGTGGCGCTGTCGAGCAAAAAGGCGCGCTTGAGCACGACCGTCGTGTCGCCCACGCCCGTTTCGCGGCGCCCCGTGTCGTCGCGCGCGCGCACGAAGCCCTCGCCTTCGAGCAACACGCCCCATTCCGGGCTGAACGCCAGTTTGAACGTGTACGGCAGGCTGGCGCGGCGCGTGTCGTCCGTTTTCGACAGCAGGCCGCCCGCCTCGAATTCCAGCTGGCCCGGCACGGGCAGCTGGGCGGGACTGGCCACGGAAGGCCGGTACGGCAGCACGGGATCGCCCTCCTGCGCCTGCGCCAGCGGCGGCAGGGAGAGCAATAACACGGAGAAACACAACAGCGGCAGGGAAGAAGACGGCATGGGAAACCCGGAAGTGGCAAACGCGCAATAACGACAGCCTACCACCGCCGCGCCGATTGCGCCCGGGCCCGCCCCATTTCAGGCCAGGCGCCGCACGCCCTGCCTGGCGGCAGGCACCGGCCGGCGCAGCGGCGTGACATTGCTGGACGCCGGCACGGCCATCTGTTGCGCCTGGGCATGCAGGCGGAACACGCCCACCAGTTCCGTCAGGGTTTGCGCCTGGTCCTGCAGCGATTCGGCGGCGGCGGCCGCCTCTTCCACCAGGGCCGCGTTTTGCTGCGTCACCTGGTCCATCTGCAGCACGGCCTGGTTGACTTGCTCGATGCCGGCGCTTTGCTCGGCGCTGGCGGCCGTGATTTCCTGCATGATGTCGGCCACCTGGCGCACGCTGGTGACCACTTCATCCATCGTCTTGCCCGCGTCATGCACGAGTCTGGAGCCGATTTCCACCTGCTCGACGGAGTCGCCGATCAGAATCTTGATTTCCTTGGCGGCACTGGCCGAGCGTTGCGCCAGGTTGCGCACTTCGGACGCGACGACGGCAAACCCCCGCCCCTCCTCGCCCGCCCTGGCCGCTTCCACGGCCGCGTTCAAGGCCAGGATGTTCGTCTGGAAGGCGATGCTGTCGATGACGCTGATGATGTCGACGATCTTGCGCGACGATGCGTTGATCGATTCCATCGTCTGCACCACCTGCCCCACCACGGCGCCGCCCTTGCCCGCCACGTCGGACGCGGCGCCGGCCAGCGCATTGGCCTGGCGCGCATTGTCCGCATTCTGCCGCACGGCCGACGTCAGCTCTTCCATCGACGACGCCGTTTCTTCCAGCGAACTGGCCTGCTCTTCCGTGCGGGACGACAAGTCGAGGTTACCCTGGGCAATTTCGCCCGAGGCCGTGTTGATGGTGTCCGTGCCCGAGCGCACCTGGCTGACGATGCCCACCAGCTTGTCGCGCATGGTTTTCATGGCAAACAGCAGGCTGGCGCTGTCGTGGCTGGCCGTGCGGATATCGACGGTGAGGTCGCCCTCGGCGATGGCGCCGGCGATCTTGACGGCATACGCCGGTTCGCCACCGAGCTGGCGCGTCAGACCGCGCGTAATCAGCGCCCCCAGCGCCAGGCCGGCCGCCATGCTGCCCAGCACCAGCGCGATCATGAAGCTGCGGCTGGCCTGGTACACGCCGGATGCCTGCTCGGAAGCGGCCTTGGCGCGCTCTTCCTTCTGCTGCGACAGCTTGTCCAGCACGCCGTCGAGTTCATCGGCATGCTGGCGCGTCTTGTTGAGCAGATCGACCAGTTGCGCGCTGCGCTGGGCCAGCGGTTCGGCCGCCGCCAGGGTCAGCGCCTGCTGCATGGTGGCAATATATTCCGCTTCGACGGCGGCGAAGCGCGCAAACAGTTCCTTGGCGGCCGGCGTGACGAACAGCGGTTCCGCCTTGGCCAAATAGCTTTTATTCAAGTCGAGGAATTTGGCGATGTCGGCCTGGCGCGTGGCGCGCTCCTCTGCGGTCGTGGCCAGCAAGAAATTGCTGCGCGCGCGGCCCACCTTGATCAAGGCGATGTTGGCTTCCTTGATGTACGACAAGCCCAACAGTTCATGGTTGTACATCTGCCCCGCCATGGTATCGATCTTGCCCATGTTGAAGATGCCGATGCCGGCCACGATGGCCCCCATCAGCGCGACGCAAAAGAATGCCGCCAGCAAGCGCGTTCCCACCTTCATCCGGTTCAACATGATTTCTCCCATAGACTGGCCGATACTCGATGCAACTGGAGCGTACTGGCTTGAATATAAAGAAAAAACACGGAAAAAAATGCTCGGATTGTCACCAAACAACAATTCCTTGATTTATAGCAACATGCAAAACGGCTTGCCATGCTAGGCAAGCCGTTCGGGCATGGGCTTGGCGCCCCTCCGTTAATGGCCCGCGTTAGTGGCCCGCGTGCGCGCCAGGTTTGCGCACCGTCATCTCGACGCTGCCCTTGGCCGGCAGCTTGCCCGTACCCTGGCCGCGCACGGGTTCCGGCAAGGCGCCCGTCCATTCATACGCCACGCTGCCGGCCGGGTGCTTGTACCAGCCCGGATCGCGGTAGTCGCCGGTTTTTTGATCCTTGCGCACCTTGACCGTGGTAAACATGCCGCCCATGCCGATGGCGCCGAAGGGGCCGTCGCCCGCCATCATCGGCAAGGTATTGTCGGGGATCGGCATCTGCATCTCGCCCATGTCGGCCATGCCCCGTTCGCCCATCACCATGTAGCCGGGCACCAATTGATTGATCTTCGCCGCCACGCCCTGGTGGTCGACGCCGATCATGGTGGGCACGTCGTGCCCCATGGCATTCATCGTGTGGTGCGACTTGTGGCAGTGGAAAGCCCAGTCGCCGAGGTCCGTGGCAGTAAACTCGACGGCGCGCATCTGGCCCACGGCCACGTCCGTCGTCACTTCGGGCCAGCGCGATTCGGGGCGCGTCCAGCCGCCATCCGTGCCCGTCACTTCGAATTCATGGCCATGCATGTGGATCGGGTGGTTCGTCATGGTCAGATTGCCCACGCGCACGCGCACCTTGTCGCCCTGGCGCACGACCATCGGGTCGATGCCGGGGAAGACGCGGCTATTGAAGGTGAACAGATTGAAATCCGTCATGGTCATGATCTTCGGCGTGTAGCTGCCGGGGTCGATGTCGTAGTTGCTCAGCAAGAAGACGAAATCGCGGTCCACCTTCATGAAATTCGGGTCTTTCGGGTGCGTGACCCAGAAACCCATCATGCCCATGGCCATCTGCGTCATTTCATCCGCGTGCGGGTGGTACATGAAGGTGCCGGGCCGCCTGGCGACGAATTCATAGACGAAGGTCTTGCCAGGAGGAATGCCCGGCTGGGTCAGGCCCGTGACGCCATCCATGCCGTTGGGCAAGCGCTGTCCATGCCAGTGCACGCTCGTGTGTTCGGGCAACTTGTTGGTGACGAAAATGCGCACCCGGTCGCCCTCCACCACTTCGATGGTGGGACCGGGCGACTGGCCGTTGTAGCCCCATAGATTGGCCATCATGCCGGGCGCCAGTTCGCGCACGACGGGTTCGGCCACCAGATGGAATTCCTTGACGTTGTTATTCATGCGCCAAGGCAAGGACCAGCCATTCAGGGTGACGACGGGGTTGTACGGCCGTCCGTTCGGCGGCGGTGTCGGCGCCTTCGTCTCCGCGCCAGCCATGCTGACGGCTTCCGGCAACGATGCCGCGCCGACACGGCTCACCGCTGCCGCACTCAGGGCGACCGCGCCCGCATTCATGAAAAAGTTTCTACGTGTAATCATCATTATTCCTTGTTGGCAGGGCCGCTGCCATTGATGGCGCCTTGCAATTCAGTTTGCGCAATCCAGAAATCGCGCTGGGTGTCGATGGCGCCGTTGACGCTGGCAACTTGCTCGCGCGCATCGGCCAGCAGTTCGAAGACGCTGGCCAGCATGCCGTTGTAACGCAGCAATACTTCATGCGAAATCGTCTTGCGCAGCGGCACGACTTCATCGCGGTAGTGGCGCGCCAGATCATAGGCCGTGCGGTAGCTGGAATACGCCTCGCGCACTTCCGAGCGGGCCCGTACGGCCGTGCCAGCCGTGCGCTGCAGCGACTGCTC
Organism: Janthinobacterium sp. SUN033; assembly: GCF_030397595.1. NCBI lineage: Bacteria > Pseudomonadati > Pseudomonadota > Betaproteobacteria > Burkholderiales > Oxalobacteraceae > Janthinobacterium > Janthinobacterium sp. SUN033. The sequence goes on along the minus strand of NZ_JAPQNV010000001.1, from coordinate 248,483 downwards.
ATACATGGCTTGCGCCTTCGCATTGCGCGCCGAACCCCAGTCGAACAGGGGCAGCTCCAGCGACACTTCGTAGCCGTTTTCACGCGGCGCCTCGCTCGTGCTCTTGTTGGTGTAGCCCACGTCGAGCACGTTGATGAAACCCGTCACCTTGGACAGGCCCAGCGCGCTGGCCGTCGCATGCGCGTCGAGTTTACTCATCTGCACGTCGAGGCGCTGCTCCATGGCTTGCGCCTCGATATTGCCCGCCTCGGCTGGCTTGGCCGGCAAATCGGGCAAGCGCGACGGCAAGGTGAACGTCGTCTGCTTGCCCCACAGGCCCAGCAAGCGCGTCAGATGCTCGCGCGTGGCCGTGGCCTGGTGGCGCGCGCGGGCCAGGTCGCCGACGGCGTCCGCGTAAAACACTTGCTGGCGTGCCTGGTCGAGGCGGCTCCAGTTGCCCGCCTGCTGCAAGCGCGTGGCCAGTTCGGCGCCCGCCTCGGCCGACAGCAGCGCCCGCTGCATGAACTGTTCCGTCTGCACGGCGGCCACCGCGTTGAAGTAGGCGCGGCGCGTATCCGACGCCAGTTGCACGGCGCTGCCGGCCGCTTGCAGCTTGGCTTGCTCGAAACGGCCCCGTTCGATGTTCACGCGCATCGGCATGGTCAGCAAGCCGGCCAGGTCGAAGCTGACGCCGCGGTCGATTTCATTGCCGTGACTGCCATGCGAACGACCGAACGACAGGCCGGGATTGCGCAAGCGCCCCGCCTGCACCAGGTCCGCCTCGGACGCGCCCAGTTCGGCCAGCGCCACTTTCATGCCGTGGTTGTTCATCAGGGCGATGCGCACGGCGCTGTCCGCGTCCAGGGGCTGGGCCAGCAAGGTCGCCAGTTTTTCCTCGCCGCCCTTGTCGGCCAGCGCGTCGGGCGCGCCCGTGCGGGCGTCGGCCAGCGCGGACACGGCCTGCATGCCGCCATCGGCGCTGAAGCTGGCGCAGCCGCTGAGCAGCAGGACGGCCGCCAGCGCCAGCGGCGTGAGGCAAGTTGATTTGGTGAAACGTGGCATGTCAGTGTCCTTCGTGCTGATGTTGCGGGGCGGGCTGGGCATCGGGCCTGGGGCTGGGCTTATCCGTCGGCATCGTGTGGCCCTTCATGGCATGGCCTTCCATCTTGTGGCCGTCCATCTTCATCATGCCCATGTGGCCGCCGGCCTTGCCGACCTTGTCGTTGACGGCGCGCCAGGCCTGATCGGGCGTGGCCTCGTCCTCGGCGGCGGGACGGTAGCCGGCGAAGGCGGAGCGGTAAGTGGTGGCCGGCACGGAGGCTTGCGCCTCTTGCGGGGCGGGCTGTGACTGCGCTGCGGCGGCCAGCGGCAGCACAGCCAGCGCAAAGCTGAACAGGTATTTCATGGTATTCCTTGAAGAACAGGGTATGGCGCGGCGGGCGCGCGACTGGAACGCTGGCGCGGCCGGAGCACGGTGCACGATACAAGCTGCAGGGACGTGCGACGGCGGCACCGCCAGGTTCAACGGGCGGTCAGGCGGAGCGCGTGCTTCTCGGGGGACGTTCGGGACCGGACGGGATATGCCCGGCGAACAGGGAATCGGGCGCCAGCGCCGGGGGCGGCGCGCGCAGGGTCAGGGCATGCAGGGGCGGCATGCCGGGCGGCGCCGCAGCGCCCACGGTGCAGGCGCCATGGTTGCTGCAATCGTGGCCATGGCGCATGGCGCCGCCATCGTCCATGGCCATTTTCATCGGCTGGTCCGCCATCCGCATGTCGGCCATGTCGGCCATACTGTGGCACTGGGGCGTAGACATTGCCTCGACGGCGACCGTGACCACCGCCGCCAGCTCGTCCACGCAGCAGCTGCGCATGGCCGACGCAAAGCCCTGCATGGGCAGCGTGACGGCCAGCAGCCAGAGCAGCGAGTGGGCGAGAAAGCGGGAAAAGGCACGGTTCATGGTGCCACTATAAACCTTCCCACATGAGGAAGGTCAAGTCCCTATTCACGCTCGCCGGCCATGCGTCAGCCAGATCACGTACACGCCGTAGTAGCCCTGCCCTTCGAAGATGACCTGGCCATCGGCAAACGACACGGTCTGCACTTGATTCACGGTGAAGTACGCGCGGGCGTCCGCCGCCTCGACATCGCCCCAGTAGCGCGCGTGCAGGGGCCGGTAGCCGCTGGCGCGCCCGATCGCATCCATCACGTCTCCGATCATGAAGTCGAGCAGCATCCCGGCCAGCAGCGGCCGGTGGCCCGCCAGCATGGCCGTGATGTCGGGATAGCCAGCATGCATCAGCTCGGGCAAGTCGCTTTCCTCGTACAGCAAATCGTCTTCGCGGCAAGTCTGGAGAAAACCGTTGAACGGCTCGTCGAGCAGGCCGGCCAGCGCCGTTTCCGGCACGCTCAGGCGAAATGGATGCAGCGGCAGCGCGCTGTGCTGGCCGTAATTGAGTCCGCGGCAGCCGAGGAAGGCCAGCGGATGGCGCCGGCCGCCGACCTCGCAGCGGATGCCGGATGCTTGCCCGTCCGCCATCAGCTGCCCATCCCCGCTGCCCGCATCAGCAGGCGCATCGCCCAGGCCGCCAAGCCCAGGGTCGCCACGCTGGCCAGCCAGAGGCCGGCCATCCAGGCCAGTCGTTTCCACCATGTCTGTTGTCCTTGTCCTTGCATCAGTGATAGCCATCTTCCGGCAGGACTTTGCCACGAAACACATAATATGACCACACCGTATACATCAGGATCACGGGAATGATGAACAGTGCGCCCACCAGCGTAAAGCCCTGGCTTTGCGGCGGCGACGACGCTTCCCAGATCGAGACCGATGGCGGGATGATGTGCGGCCACACGCTGATGCCCAGGCCCGTATAGCCGAGAAAGACGAGCGCCAGCGTGCACAGGAACGGCGCCGCCTGCCGCCCCTGCCGCAGGGAGCGCAGCAGCAGCCAGCCCGCGCCCAGCACCAGCAGCGGCACGGGCAGGAAGCAGAACAATTGCGGCAGCGCAAACCAGCGCGCGGCGATGGCCGGATCGACCAGCGGCGTCCAGACGCTGATGACGGCGATCACGCCCAGCAGCAGCCAGACGAGCACGCGCGTCAGACGCACGGCGCGCGCCTGCAGGCGGCCCTGCGTCTTCATGATCAGCCAGGTGCTGCCCAGCAAGGCATACGCCGCCACCAGCCCGGCGCCCGTGAACAGGGAAAACGGCGTGAGCCAGTCCAGCGCGCCGCCCGCATAGCTGCGGTTGACCACCGGCATGCCCTGGATGTAGGCGCCCAGGGTCACGCCCTGGAAGAAGGCGGCCGCCACAGAGCCGGCGATGAAGGCCTTGTCCCACACGTGGCGCTCGTGCTCGCGCGCCTTGAAGCGGAATTCGAAGGCCACGCCGCGGAAGATCAGGCCCATCAGCATGAAGCTGAGCGGCAGATAGCAGGCGCTGAGCACGACGGAATACGCGAGCGGAAAGGCCGCCAGCATGCCGGCGCCGCCCAGCACCAGCCAGGTTTCATTGCCATCCCAGACGGGCGCCACCGTATTCATCATCACGTCGCGCTCGCTCTTGTCCTGGAAAAACGGATACAGGATGCCGATGCCCAGGTCGAAGCCATCCATCACCACGTACATCATGATGCTGAACAGGATAATAATGGCCCACAGTAGAGGTAGATCAATGCCCATGCGAATGTCCTCCTTGCGCTTGCTCTTCCAGATGCGCGGCCGACATCGGCCGTGCAGGCGTGCGTTCCTGGCCGGGGCCGCCATGCTCGACGCTCTCCCCTTCGTGCGGCTGCGGCCCCACCCGGATCAGGCGCAGCAGGTAGCCGATGCCCGTGCCGAACACGGCAAAATAGATGACAATGAACAACAGCAAGGTGATGCCCAGCTGCGTGGCGCCGTGGGCCGAGACGGCATCCTCCGTGCGCAGCAAGCCGTACACGGTCCACGGCTGGCGGCCGATTTCCGTCGTGTACCAGCCGGCCAGCATGGCCACCAGTCCGCTCGGTCCCATCCACAGGGCGCAGCGCAGGAACAGGCGCGAGCGCCACAAGGTATTGCGCCAGCGCAACCATGCGCTCCAGATGCCCAGCGCGATCATCAGCATGCCCAGCCCCGCCATCAGGCGAAACGACCAGAATACGACGGCGGAAGGGGGCCGGTCGCGCGGCGCAAATTCCTTCAGGGCGGGAATCGTGCCATTCCAGTCGTGCGCGAGGATCAGGCCGCCCAAGCGGGGGATTTCCACCTTGTACAGGGTTTCTTCGCGCGCCATGTCGGGCCAGCCGAACAGGATCAGCGGCGTGCCTTCGTTGCCCGTATTCTCCCAGTGGCCTTCCATGGCGGCCAGCTTGGCCGGCTGGTGCTCGAGGGTATTCAAGCCGTGCACGTCGCCGATGACGGCCTGGATGGGCGCGACGACCAGCAGCATGGACAAGCCCATGGTCATCATCTTGCGGATGGCCGCGTTGTCGTTGCCACGCAGCAAATGCCAGGCGGCCGACGCCACCACCAGCAAGGCCGTGGCGAGGAAGGCGGCCACGCTCATGTGCAGCAGCCGGTACGGGAACGAGGGATTGAAGATGACGGCCAGCCAGTCCACGGGCACGACGCGCCCGTCGATGATTTCATGGCCTTGCGGCGTCTGCATCCAGCTGTTCGAGGCGATGATCCACGTGGCGGAAATCAGGGTGCCCAGCGCCACCATGGCCGTGGCGAACATGTGCAGGCCGGGTCCCACGCGGTGCCAGCCGAACAGCATCACGCCGAGGAAACCCGCTTCCAGGAAAAAGGCCGTCAGCACTTCATAGGCCAGCAGCGGCCCCGTGATGCTGCCCGCGTAATCGGAAAAGAAACTCCAGTTGGTGCCGAACTGGTAAGCCATGACGAGGCCAGAAACGACGCCCATGCCGAAATTGACGGCGAAAATCTTCGACCAGAAATGGTACAGGTCGCGGTACACGCCATCCTGCGTGCGCAGCCACGCCGCTTCCAGCACCGTCAGGTAACTGGCCAGGCCGATCGTGATTGCAGGAAAAATGATGTGGAACGAGATGGTGAAGCCGAACTGGACGCGCGCCAGTTCCAGTGCCGTAAGCCCTAACATGTGTTGCCTTCCCGACGTGTGACGTCTGTTTTACCCAGGCCTCCACTCTAGGCTTTCCGGGTAAAACATAACAGACTCAGAAACGGGAGAAAACATAGGATCAGTTTGATGTTTTCCGAATGACAAGATCAAACCGGCCCAACGGAAAACCGCCTCAGGCGGGTTCCGTGATGCCCACGCAATTGCGGCCGTTTTCCTTGGCCACGTACAGGGCTGCATCGGCGGCGCGCAGCACGGCGTCCGTGTTGCCCGCTTCCTGTTCCGACGACACGACGCCCAGCGATATCGTGACCAGGCCCGCGCCGGGAATCACGGCGGCGGCCACCTTGGCGCGCAAGCGCTCGGCCACCTGCATGGCCACGTCGAGGTCGGCATCGGGCAGCAGCATGATGAATTCATCGCCGCCATTGCGGCACAGCACGTCGGCATCACGCGAACAGGCGCGCATCAGCTGCGCCAGTCGCAGGATGACTTCGTCGCCCACGGCATGGCCCCAGCGGTCGTTGACTTGCTTGAAATGGTCGATGTCGATGGCGATGACGGAAAACGGCCGCGCCTGCGCCTGCCACCCTTCCAGCGCCGCCGCCATGCCGCGCCGGTTCGACAGGCCCGTCAACGGGTCCGTCTGCACATCGGTCTTCAACTTGCCGATCTTGTTCTGCAACAATGCCAAGCCCTTCAGCAAGGCTTTCTTGATTTGCGCCGCTTCCACGTACCACGAGCGGATGGCGGCGATGTGCTCGGCCGTGCCGGGCGCATCCATGTTCCGCGCGCCTTCGGCCAGCTGCACCAGGGGGCGCGAAATCAGGCTGGCCAGCCACCAGATGAATGGCAGGCTCAGCAAGGCGATGGGCAGCGAGTGCCATACCGTATTGGCCATCAGCTGGTTCAGCGGGGCCAGGGTCATGGCCGTCGGGCGCTGCGCCACGATGCCCCAGCCCGTCGACGGCATGATGGCATAGCCGGCCAGCATGTCCACGCCCAGGCTGTTGTTCATGCGCCGGTTGCCGCCGCCCTGCTGGGCGATGATGGCGTCGATGACGTCATTGCTGCCGGCCACGTCGCCCAGGCGGTCGGGGTCCGGGTGGTACAGCAGGCGCCGGTTCTGGTCGACCACGTACAGGTAGGAACCGTCGCGGTAGTAATGCTGGCCCAGCATGGTGTACAGGATGTTTTTCTGTTTCAGGTAAATGCTGCCGCCCACGTAGCCCAGGTAGCGGCCATCCTTGCCCAGGATGGGATGCGAGATGAACACGACCAGATTGCCGACCGACGACACGTACGGCTGCGTCACCAGCGGGCGCCGCTCGCGCAGCGCCTGGATGGCGCCGGCCGAATCGAGCGTGCGGTTTTTCAGGGCCAGGGTTTCCGGCGACACGCCCAGCACCTTGCCCTGGGCATCGACGATGAGCACGGAATTGAAACTGTTCGTTTGCAGGCGCAGGCGTTGCGCCTCGTCCGTCAGCCATTGCTCGTCGCCCATGCGCGAGGGCAGGCTGCCGGCGCTGTAGGCCAGTTGCTGGCGCGCCGATTGCAGGAAGTCCTCGGCCGTGCTGGCCAGCTTGCTGGCGTAGGCGTGGTTCGCTTCCAGGGTGGTATCGATCAGCAGCTGGCGCTGCACGCTGTAGCTGGCGTAGAAGGTATTGGCCAGGGACACCAGGGCGCTGGTAAAGGCCACGAGCACGATCAAGCGGCGCAAATTCATGCGCAGAACAGGTTTGGTCCACATGGGGTCGACAAGAAATGGGATGGTCGGGAAAGTATTGCGCTAAAGAAAGGGCGCATTATACCGAGACACCCGTGCCAATATTGAAATCTTGGCATCAATGGTCAAAGAATGTGTACAAGCGGCAACGCCGAGCGTTGCCGCCTTGACATGCATCAAGCGTGGATGGCGTGTTTGCGGACCCAGTCCACGTAGCGCTGCATCCAGCCCTGGAAGAAACCGAGGCTGGCCGGACCGATGCCGCCATGCTCGTCGAACAAGCCTTCCTTGGCCTGGATAAACATTTCTGGCTGCCCCAGCAGCGGCACGTCCAGGTAGGCGAGCACATTGCGCAAATGCTGCTGCGCCAGGGCCGTGCCCGTGGCGCCGACGGAAACGCCGAGCACGGCGCCCGGCTTGCCGCCCCACACGCTCTGGCCGTACGGACGCGAGCCCTGGTCGAGGGCGTTTTTCAGCACGCCGGGAATCGAGCGGTTGTATTCGGGGGTAAGAAACAGCAAGGCTTGCGATGCAGAAATTTCCGATTTCAGGCGCAGCACTTGCTCGGACTGCGCACCGTCGTCATCCTGGTCGTACAGCGGCAAGTCGCCGATCTCGATGTGCTTGAAGGAAAACTCGGGCGGCGCCAGCTTGATGATGGCGTCGGCCAGCTTGCGGTTGAAGGAATCCTTGCGCAGGCTGCCGACGATGATAGCAACGTTATATTGACTCATATATATCCCCGATGATGGTGAAAAAATAGCCCTGGAGTGAACTTCACTGCAGGACTATCTTGCCACACAATCATGGGGTTTGCGCTGTTTAGCGTGCGGCTTGCGCGAGGCCTTGATACTCGCGGTAATAGCGCCCGCCCAGGTTGGTCAGCACCTCGTAGCCGATGGTATTGGCCATGGCCGCCACGGCGTCGACCGGGTGTTCGGCGCAGATCAGGTCAACCAGGCTGCCCGGTGCGACGCGGTCGCCGGCGATGGCGCTCACGTCCAGCGTGATGGAATCCATCGAGATGGCGCCGATCTGCGGCACTTTCACGCCGTCGACGATGGCCAGGCCCTGGTTGCTCATGCTGCGCAGCCAGCCATCGGCGTAGCCGACGGACACCGTCGCCACCTGGCGCGGCTCGCTGGCCGTGTAGCGGCGGCTGTAGCCCACGTGGTCGCCGGCGGCAATCGTGCGCGTCTGCAAGACCTTGCCTTGCAGGCGCACGACCGAGCGCAGGGGGTTCGGTTCGCCGCCCTGCGGTCCGATGCCGTACAGGGCCGCGCCCGGGCGCACCAGGTCGAAGTGATAATCGGGCGACAAAAAGATGCCCGATGAATTGGCCAGGCTGGCGCGGTACTGCGGCAAACGGGCGCGGATGGCGATGAAACGGGCCAGCTGCTCGCCATTCATGGGGTTGCTCCGCTCGTCGGCGCACGCCAGGTGGCTCATCAGGTAACGCACCTTGATGCCGTCAAGAAAGTGCGGGTCCAGCAGCCAGGCGTCGATTTCCTGCGGCGACAAGCCCATGCGCGACATGCCCGTATCGACTTGCACGATGGCGTCCAGGGTGCTGCCCAGCGCTTTTGCATGCGCGCGCCAGCCCGCCACCTGCGGCTCGCTGTTGAGCACCGGCGTCAAGCCATGGGCCGTGAATTCGCCTTCCGTGCCGACGGGCGGGCCGTGCAGCACGAAGATGGACGCGTCCGGCGCCACGTGCGGGCGCAGGCTGATGCCCTCTTCCAGGTGGGCCACGAAGAAATGGCGGCAACCTTCTTCATACAGGGCCGCGCCCACTTGCGCGGCGCCCAGGCCATACGCGTCGGATTTGACGACAGCCGAACAGGCGGCCGGGTGCGCCTTGTCGCGCAGCAAGCGGTAGTTGGCGCGCACGGCACCGAGGTCCACCGTCAGGATGGCGCCGCTACGTTCCTTGGGAGGCATGCTGGCCCCCATCTCAAGCCACCGCGTGCTGCAGTTTGCCATTGCCCTGCGCGCCGCTGTAGCGGCTGACGGACAGGTCGTCGGCCAGGATGGCCGGCTTTTTCGACGACATCAGGTCGGCCAGCAATTGCGCGGAACCGCAGGACATGGTCCAGCCCAGGGTGCCGTGGCCCGTATTCAGGAACAGATTGCGCAGCGGCGTGCGGCCGACGATCGGCGTGCCGTCCGGCGTCATCGGACGCAAGCCCGTCCAGAAGGTAGCCTCAGCCGTGTTGCCGCCGCCGGGGAATAGGTCGTTGACGACCATTTCCAGGGTTTCGCGGCGGCGCGGGTTCAGGTTCAGGTTATAGCCGGCGATTTCCGCCATGCCGCCCACGCGGATGCGGTCGTCGAAACGCGTGACGGCGATCTTGTAGGTTTCATCGAGGATGGTCGACACGGGCGCCTTGGCCGCGTTGACGATAGGCACGGTGATCGAATAGCCCTTCAATGGATACACGGGAATGTCCAGCAGCGGCTTCATGAAGCCCGTCGAGTAGGAGCCGAGCGCCACGACGTAGGAATCGGCCTTGACGATTTCCGCGCCGCATTGCACGCCAGCAATTTCGTCGCCCTGTGTCAGCAATGCATCGATGGACACGCCATAACGGAACTTCACGCCCAGCGCCTCGGCCATCTCGGACAGGCGCGTGGTAAACAGCTGGCAATCGCCCGTTTCATCGTTAGGCAGGCGCAAGCCGCCGAACAGTTTATCCTTGACCGCTTCCAGGGCCGGCTCGGCGCGCGACAGTTCGTTGCGCTGCAGCACTTCGTACGGCACGCCCGCGTCTTTCAATACTTCGATATCCTTGGCGGCGTCGTTGTATTGTTTTTCGGTGCGGAACAATTGCATCGTGCCTTGCTGGCGGCCTTCATACGTGATGCCGGCCTCGGCGCGCAGCACCTTGAAGCAGTCGCGGCTGTATTCGGCCAGGCGCACCATGCGCTCCTTGTTCACGGCATACGCTTCCGGTGTGCAATTACGCAACATCTGCCACATCCATTTCAGCTGGGCGGCGCTGCCGTCGAGCGAGATGGCCAGGGGCGCGTGGCGCTGCATCATCCACTTCACGGCCTTCAGGGGAATGCCGGGCGCAGCCCATGGCGAAGCGTAGCCGGGCGAGATTTGCCCCGCATTCGCGAAGCTGGTTTCCAGTGCCGGGCCCGGCTGGCGGTCGATGACGGTCACCTCATGTCCTGCCTTGGCCAGATAGTAAGCACTGGTGACGCCGATGACGCCGCTACCCAGAATCACAATACGCATAGTTTCCTCATTATATTTTTTTAGGCTGACGCCAGATTAACCGCTATCATATTGGGAAAGAGCCAGTATTTGTTCACGTATAAATCGAGATATTCAGCAATAAATCATGAGAATCCTTAAAGAATCGGCACGTGGCCTCGACAAGCTGGATCGCCACATCCTGCGCATCCTGCAACAGGATGGCCGCATCTCGATGAAAGACCTGGGCGAACAGGTGGGATTGTCCATCACGCCCTGCATCGAGCGGGTCAAGCGCATGGAGCGCGACGGCGTCATCACGGGCTACCACGCCAAGGTGAACCCGGCCGCGCTGGGCGCCAAGCTGCTCGTCTTTGTAGAGATTACGCTGAATCAAAAATCCGCGTCCGCCTTCGAGCAATTCCGCCGCGAAGTGCTGCAGATTCCCGAAGTGCAGGAATGCCACCTGGTGTCGGGCGACTTCGATTACCTGATCAAGGCGCGCATCCATGAAATGGCCGAGTACCGCAAGCTGCTGGGCGACATGCTGCTGCAGTTGCCGGGCGCCGCGCAATCGAAGAGCTATGTGGTGATGGAAGAAATCAAGGAAACCCTGGCGCTGTCGACCGACGTGCTGCAAAATCGCTGAAGGTACCGCCTGCCGGTACCGACAGCATCAAATTTTGCACCTTTGTATAATCTTGTAGCACATTCGCGGCGACACAAGCACACTCCCTCCTGACATCACGCCCGTCCCCTCTGAGATTGGAAGCAGTGATGCACACTGGGAGTCCATATGAACACATTGATAAAACTGGCAGCTTCCTGCCTCGCGGGCCTGGCCGTGGCCATGTGCACCGCCAGTGAATACAAGGTCAACCGTGCGCCGGACAATGGCGCCATCTATCAAAACATCAAGGTCGGCAAGACCACCCGCCTCGACCTCGACGCGGCCCTGGGCAACGCCACCGTCGTCAGCTTCGATCCCGGCTATGAAGTCTGGGTCTACAAGAACCAGCTGAAAACACCCAGCGTGACGCGACTGATCCCCCTGCTGGGCGAAAAAGGCACGCGCGAAGTGGCCGTCATGTTCGACCAGGCCGGCATCGTCAAGAAATTCCGCATCCACGAACCGCGCAGGTAGGCGCAGGCCGCGCACGTGTGCGACAGCGTAAGGCAGCCGCCAGCCAGATGGCTATACTGGCTGCTGGCTCCCGCCGCCCACCGCCCACCTACCCTGCAAGGAGTTTCCATGCGCCTGCCCCTGATCGCTCCGAAAGACCTGACACAAGAACAACAGCCGCTGTACGACGATATGCGCAAAGGCATCACCAGCAATTTCAACGATTTCATCGCCGTACGCGAAGATGGCGCCCTGATGGGGCCGTGGAATCCGTGGCTGCACGAACCGGCCATCGGCAAGGCGATCTGGAACCTGACCCTGGCCATGACGGCCAACGCCACGCTGCCCGACAAGGTGCGCCAGATTGCCATCCTGGTGGTTGGCGCGCGCTACAACGCCGCCTATGAAATCTACGCCCACATCGCCGTCGCGGAACGCGAAGGCATGCCTGCCGAGCGCCTCGCCACGCTGGTAGCGGACGTCAAGCCGCTCGACCTGGACAAGCAGGAAAGCGTGGCCTACGACCTGGCCTACGCGCTCAGCCGTGGCGGCACGCTGCCTGAACCGCTGTACCGGCTGGCGCTGGCCACCTTCGGCCAGCATGGCATCAACGAGCTGATCTACCTCGTGGGCCTGTACGCACTGGTATCGACCACCTTGAACGGCTTCAACGTGCCGGTGCCGGAACGCGACTGAAGGGCCTGGCCCTGCACTGCTCATGCCGCTTCGGCGCGGCGGTCCGCCTGGCCTGGCGTGCCTCCGCGCGGTTCGACGGTGCGCGCCCGCCGCGCCCTCTTGTTTTACACTGGCGTTTTATTCTCCGGTGCCTCCATGCAACTACCCGCAAGCCTCGCCCACATTTCGGCGGAACAAGACTGGCAACACACGACAGCGTATCCACCGCTCGGCTTCACCCCGTTTTCCGAAGGCGCGCTGGGCAATGGCGACACGTTCGGCCTGTACTGGCCCATCGGCCGTGAAGCGTCCGAACCCATCGTCGTCGAAACGTGGCATGACGAGTGGCGCCTCCAGCCGCACTTTTCCAGCCTGGCGGCATTTTTGCAAGCCCTCGCGGCAGCGGAAGACGAGTATGTCGCCGCGCCATCGCTGGACGACGACCCCGCTTCGCCGCGCGCGGCCTTCCTGGCGGCCAAGGAGCATATCGCCCAGCGCAACCCGGACGCGGCCATCGCGCTGCTGGAAGCGGCGCTGGCCCTCCTGCCCGAATATACGGACGCGCTGGTGCTGCTGCACGGCCAGTATGTGCGCGCAGGAAGAATCGATGAGGCCGTCAAGGTGGCGATCCAGGCCATCATTTCGCCCCCCTCGTTCGGCGGCCCGCCCTTGAAAGCCTTGCAATGGCTGCGCACGCAGCCTGTGCCGCAGAATGAACGAGACCCCATCTGGCGCGCCTGCGGGCAGCTGTCGTTCAACTTCGGCGGCAGCAAGGACAATGCCGATTATCCCGTGCTGCTGGCCGCCATCGATACCTACCTGGCGCAGGGCAAGCATGTTTGCGCCGCGACCCTGATGCAAACCTATGCCGAACTGATGAGCGCGGAAACCGTCTCCTTCCAGGAACGCCATGCCTTCGAGCCGGCCGCCTTCATCGCGCGGCAAATCGCCGTCAGCGTAATGCTGCCCCAGGGCAGCCGGGACCCGGCGCTGCTCTGGTCAAGCGAGCTGGCCTAGCTGCTGGCGGAACAGCTTGCGGTACGCCGAGGGCGACGTCTGCAGGTTCGCGCGAAAATGCTGGCGCAGGGACAGGGCCGTGCCGAAGCCGGCCTCCTGCGCCACGACGTCGATCGACGCCCCGCTCTTTTCCAGCAAGCCTTGCGCATGCGCAAGACGCTGGTTCAGCAGCCACTGCTTGAACGACGTTCCCGTCGCCTGGCGGAAATGGCGCGTGAAGTTGCGCCGGCTCATGGCGGCCCGTTCGGCCAGCGCATCGATGCTGTGGGGTATGCCCAGATTGGCCGTCACGCAAGCCAGCACCTCGGCGAAGCGCCCTTCGCTGCCGGACACGGGCAGCGGGCGCTCGATGAATTGCGCCTGCCCGCCCTGGCGGTGCGGCGCCACCAGCAGCCGGCGCGCCACCCGGTTGGCCACCTCGGCGCCCGCCAGCTGGCGCAGCAGATACAGGCAGCAATCGAGGCCGGCCGCCACGCCGGCCGACGTCAGCACGCCGCCGTCGTCCACGTACAGCACTTCCCGGTCCACCCTGACCCTGGGATAGCGGGCCGCCAGCCGCTGCGCCATGCCCCAGTGCGTGGCCGCGCTCTTGCCATCCAACAAGCCCGCCTGCGCCAGGGGAAATGCGCCCAGGCACAGGCCCACCATGCGCGCCCCGCGCCGGCTGGCTGCCTGCAGCGCAGCGACCAGCGGTGCCGCCGCAGCGCGGCAATCGTCGTGCCAGGCCGGCATGATCACGATATCGGCATCTTCCAACCCTTCCAGGCCGAACTCGGGCGTGATGCCGAAGCCGGCCGCCGTGCGCAGGGGTGCGGGATCGGCGGCGCACACGCGCACGTGAAAGGGCGGCAGATCGGCCTCGTCCGTCTGGGCGCCAAACACGAGGCAAGGCACGGACAGGTGGAAGGGCGTCATGCCGTCGAAGGCGATCACGGCCACGCTCAAGGGGGAGGAAGGTGCAGGAATGGTAGGCATGGCCCGATTTTATCGCACATGGGCCTTCGGGCCACTTTTTATTTGCGGCGCGCGGCTTGAAAATGGCGCTATCGAGAAAGTCCATCCTCTTTCAACCGTTCCAGGAGAAACCATGTCCACCTACGCTTCCACCGCCCCACGCCGCGCCCTGCTCGTCATCGATGTGCAAAATGAATACTTCACGGGCGACCTGCCGATCGAATATCCGTCCGTCGATATTTCCCTGCCGAACATCGTCACCGCCATGACTGCCGCCCGCGCCGCTGGCGTGCCCGTCATCGTCGTCCAGCACGATGCGCCGGAAGCTTCCCCCATCTTTGCCAAGGGCAGCGACGGCTGGCAACTGCATCCGCAAGTGGCCGCCTTCACCGCCGACCACCGCATCAACAAGGTCATGGGCAGCGCCTTTGCGGGCACGGACTTGCAGGCCTGGCTGGGCAGCCACGGCATCGACACCCTGACGGTGGTGGGCTACATGACGCACAATTGCGATGCCGCCACGATCTTCCACGCCGCGCACGACGGCTTGCAGGTCGAATTCCTGCAGGACGCCACCGGCACCCTGCCCTACGCCAATGCGGGCGGCACGGCCAGCGCCGAGGAAATCCACCGCGTCTTCAGCGCCGTATTCCACTCGAATTTCGCCGCCGTCACCAGCACGCAGGACTGGCTCGCTGCCGTGCGCGAGGGCAAGCCGCTGGAAAAGGACAATATCTACCTGTCGAACCAGCGCGCGCGCAAGGCGCAGGCGAACTGACGCCGGCGGGAATGGACGGGTATCATGCGTCCATTCCTTACTTGATGATGCGCAATGCGAAAAATAATACTGCTGGGTTCAAGCGTTGCCGGCCTGTTCCTGCTGGCCACCGCCGCCCTGGTACTGGCCGGACTCAACGACAAGCTGGCGCCCGCCGACGTGATCGTCGTGCCCGGCAATACGATCTTGCCCGACGGCACACCCAGCCCCCGCCTGCAGGCCAGGCTCGACGTGGCGCTCCAGCAATTCCAGGCACACCGGGCGCCGCGCATCCTCGTCAGCGGGGCCACGGGCAAGGAAGGTTTTGACGAGGCCGCATCGATGGCCCGCTACCTGCAGTCGCGCGGCGTGCCGTCCAGCGCCATCCTTGAGGATAATCAAGGCTGGACCACGGAGGCCACGGCCCGCAACGCGGCGGCCCTGATGCACGAGCACGGCTGGACGACGGCCATGGTCGCGACGCAATATTTTCACGTGCCCCGCTTCAAGCTGGCGTTGGAGCGCAGCGGCATCGCCGTCAGCGGCCAGGTGCACGCGCCGTATTTTGAACTGCGCGACCTGTATTCCGTGCCGCGCGAAACGGTGGGCTATGCCGTGTATTACGCGCGGCCCTGATCCCGGCTGATTCCCTGGCTCACTCGCTCCAGTCGCGCGACCGTTCCACGGCGCGCTGCCATTTATGCAAGCGCGTCAGGCGCTCGTCGGCCGCCATGGCCGGTTCGAAGCGGCGTCCCACCTGCCACTGGGCGGCGATTTCTTCCTGCGAGTCCCAGAAACCCACGGCCAGGCCCGCCAGGTAGGCGGCGCCCAGGGCCGTCGTTTCCGTCACCACGGGGCGCACCACGGGCACATTCAAGATGTCGGCCTGGAACTGCATCAGCATGTCGTTGCGGGCCGCGCCGCCGTCGACGCGCAGCTCGGATAGCGCGATGCCCGCATCGTCCTGCATGGCGGACAGCACATCCACGTTCTGGTACGCCACACCCTCCAATGCCGCGCGCGCGATGTGCGCCTTGCCCGTGCCGCGCGTGATGCCGATCAGGGTGCCGCGCGCATACGGGTCCCAGTACGGCGCACCCAGGCCCGCGAACGCGGGCACGAAGACCAGGCCGCCCGAATCGGGCACGCTGGTGGCCAAGGCTTCCACTTCGGACGAGTCGCGGATGATGCCGATGCCGTCGCGCATCCATTGCACGGCCGCGCCAGCGATAAAGGCGCTGCCTTCCAGCAAATAATCGGTCTGGTCGCTGCCCGCGCCCAGGCTCCAGCCCACCGTCGTCAACAGCCGGTTTTTCGATGGCAAGGGGCGCTTGCCCACGTTCATCAGCATGAAGCAACCCGTGCCGTAGGTATTCTTTGCCATGCCCGGTTTCAGGCAGGCCTGGCCGAAAGTGGCGGCCTGCTGGTCGCCCGCGATGCCGGCAATCGGCACGGACACGCCCAGCAAGTCGGCATGCGTGTGCGCCGCCACGCCGCTCGATGGCACGACGTCGGGCAACAGGGAGGCGGGAATGTCGAGCAGCGCCAGCAAGTCCGTATCCCACTGCAAGGTATGGATATTGAACAGCATGGTGCGCGCCGCGTTGCTCGTGTCCGTCAAGTGGGCGCCGCTCATCTTGTAGATCAGCCAGCTGTCGACGGTGCCGAAGGCCAGCTCTCCCCGTTCCGCGCGCGCGCGGGCGCCGGGAACGTTGTCGAGCAGCCATTTCAACTTGGTGGCGGAAAAGTAGGCGTCCAGCACGAGTCCCGTCTTGCGCTGGATCACGTCCGCCTTGCCCTGCTCTACCAGTTGCTCGCAGTAAGCGGCGTTTCTGCGGTCTTGCCAGACGATGGCGTTGGCGACGGGTTCGCCCGTGGCGCGGTCCCACAGCACCGTCGTTTCACGCTGGTTGGTCACGCCGATGGCGGCCACGTCGCTTGCCGCCACGCCGCTGTCGCGCAACACCTGCTGCAGCACGGCCTCTTGCGAGGCCCAGATGTCGTTCGCGTCATGCTCGACCCAGCCCGGCTGGGGAAAAATCTGGCGAAACTCGCGCTGCGCGCTGGCGTGCGGCCGACCCGCATGGTCGAACAAAATGGCGCGCGAACTGGTGGTGCCCTGATCTAAAGCAAGTATGTATTTGGTCATTGTCTGGTGGTGCGAAAATCGGGTAAAAACAGGCACGGAGCCGATTCGCTCCGTGCCCTCGGGACAGCCCCGGCAGAAGCTTACACGACTACCTTACCTTGCCTTCTTTCCAAGCCTGCAATAATTTATCGTAGGCAATCGTTTCACCCTTCGGCTTTTCATTTGCCAGCTTTTTCCATGGGGCATGCTGGTCCGACAGATACTGATTCGGATCGACCTTCGGATTGAGCTTGGGCGCGCACGCCTTCATGCCGGCCCGCTGCAATCGCGCCATGACCTGGTCCATTTCCTCGGCCAGGTTATCCATGGCGGCCTGCGGCGTTTTTTCCGCCGTAATCGCCGTGGCCACGTTCTTCCACCAGAGCTGCGCCAGCTTCGGATAGTCGGGCACGTTGTTGCCGGTCGGCGTCCACGCCACGCGGGCCGGGCTGCGGTAAAACTCGATCAAGCCGCCGTACTCGTTCGCGTGCTTCGTAAAATAATCGTGGCGGATGTCGGAATCGCGAATAAACGTCAGGCCGACGATGGATTTCTTCAGCGACACGGTTTTCGACGTGACGAATTGCGCGTACAGCCAGGCGGCGGCCTTGCGGTCGTCCGGCGTTGACTTGAACAGGAACCAGGAACCGACGTCCTGGTAGCCGTTCTGCATGCCCTCTTTCCAGTAAGGACCGTGCGGCGACGGCGCCATGCGCCATTTCGGCGTGCCGTCCTTGTTGACCACTGGCAAACCCGGTTTCGTCATGCCGGCCGTAAACGCCGTGTACCAGAAGATTTGCTGGGCGATTTCACCCTGCGCCGGCACGGGACCCGATTCCGAGAAATTCATGCCGTTCGCTTGCGGCGGCGCGTATTTCTTCATCCAGTCGATGTATTTCGTCAGCGCAAACACGGCCGCCGGCGAATTGGTGGCGCCGCCGCGCGACATCGAAGCGCCCACGGGCGTGCACTTGTCGGCCGCCACCTTGATGCCCCACTCGTCGACCGGCATGCCGTTCGGAATGCCCTTGTCGGCCGCGCCAGCCATCGACAGCCACGCATCGGTGAAGCGCCAGCCCAGCGAAGGATCTTTCTTGCCGTAATCCATGTGGCCGTAGACTTTCTTGCCATCCAGTTCCTTCACGTCATTCGTGAAGAAATCGGCGATGTCTTCATACGCGGACCAGTTCTGCGGCACGCCCAGCTCGTAGCCATACTTGGCCTTGAACTTGGCTTGTAAATCCTTGCGCGCGAACCAGTCGGCGCGGAACCAGTACAGGTTGGCGAATTGCTGGTCGGGCAATTGATACACCTTGCCATCCGGCGCCGTCGTAAAACTGATGCCGATAAAATCTTTCAAGTCCAGGCCCGGATTCGTGAATTCCTTGCCCTTGGCGGCCATGTAGTCGGACAGGGGTTCCACGGCGCCATAACGGTAATGCGTGCCGATCAGGTCGGAATCGGAAATCCAGCCGTCATAGATGCTCTTGCCGGACTGCATGGACGTTTGCAGCTTTTCCACCACGTCGCCTTCCTGGATGATGTCGTGGCGCACCTTGATGCCCGTGATTTCCTCGAAGGCCTTGGCCAGGGTCTTCGATTCGTAGACGTGGGTGTCGATGGTTTCCGAGACCACGGAAATTTCCTTGATGCCCTTGGCTTTCAGCTTGGCCGCCGCATCGATGAACCATTTCATTTCAGCAAGCTGTTGCTGCTTGCTCAGGCTGGATGGCTGGAATTCCTTGTCGATCCAGGTTTGCGCCTGCTTGGCGTCCGCCAGGGCCGCATTCGACACGAGCATGGCCGCAGCCGCGAAGACCGTGAACTTCAATTTCATCGTGAATCTCCTTTTTAGTTGTCATCCGGCCTGCGGTGGCGGGCCGGTATTCTCATCTACGACTTATCCCCAACGCATTACCACCAACAACACTACAAAACTGATGCCAGCCCCGATGGCTTGCTGCATTTCCGTGAACCCCGCCCACGCCAGATTGACATACGCAGCCGTCAACAGCCCGATGAACAAACGGTCGCCGCGCGTGGTCGGCATCGGCAGGAAACCTTTTCGTTCGATGCTGGGCGAACGGATTTGCCACACCGTCATGCCGGCCAGCATCAAGCCGATGCAAATGAAGAAGATGGCCACTTCCGGCGTCCAGGCCATCCAGCCGAACAGGCTGGCTGTGCTATCGGTATTTTCCATGTCACACCCTCCCCATCGCGAAACCCTTGGCTATGTAATGCCGCACGAACCAGATCACCAGCGCGCCGGGCACGATGGTCAGCACGCCCGCCGCCGCCAGCACGCCCCAGTCCATGCCGGCCGCCGACACAGTGCGCGTCATGGTGGCGGCAATCGGCTTGGCATTGACGGACGTCAAGGTGCGCGCCAATAACAGTTCCACCCAGCTGAACATGAAGCAAAAGAAGGCCGTCACGCCCACGCCAGACTTGATCATCGGCAAGAAGATGCGGATGAAGAAGCGGGGAAAGCTGTAGCCGTCGATATACGCCGTCTCGTCGATTTCCTTCGGCACGCCGGACATGAAGCCTTCCAATATCCACACGGCCAGCGGCACGTTGAAGACCATGTGCGCCAGCGCCACGGCCAGATGCGTATCCATCAGGCCCACCGTCGAATACAGCTGGAAGAACGGCACGAGGAAGACGGCGGGCGGCGTCATGCGGTTGGTCAAGAGCCAGAAGAACAGATGCTTGTCGCCGACAAAGTTGTAGCGCGAGAAAGCATACGCTGCCGGCAAGGCCACCGTGACGGACATCACCATGTTCAAGGCCACGTAAATCATGGAATTGATGTAGCCGCTGTACCAGGAACGGTCCGTAAAAATCGTGTGATAGTTGGCGAACGTCAATTGCTGGGGCCACAGGCTCAGCACGCCGACGATTTCCTCGTTGGTCTTGAGCGACATATTGAGCATCCAGTAGATGGGCAGCAAGGAGCCCAGCAGGAAGACGATCAGGATGGCGCTGCTCATTTTCTTGTGCATCATTTCTGGTCTCCCGTGCCAACTCTCTGCATCCACGTGTACAGCACAAAGCAGAACAGCAGGATGATGAGGAAATAGATCAGGGAAAACGCGGACGCCGGCCCCAGGTCGAACTGGCCCACGGCCTTTTGCGTCAGATACTGCGACAAGAAGGTGGTCGCATTGCCGGGACCGCCGCCCGTCAGCACGAACGGTTCCGTGTAGATCATGAAACTGTCCATGAAGCGCAGCAACACGGCGATCATCAGCACATTGCGCAGTTTCGGCAGCTGGATGTAGCGGAACACGGCCAGGCGCGACGCGCCGTCGATGCGCGCCGCCTGGTAATACGCGTCGGGAATGGCGCGCAAGCCCGCATAGCACAGCAGCACCACCAGCGGCGTCCAGTGCCAGATATCCATCACCATCACCGTCAGCCACGCGTCGAGCGAATTGCCGTTGTAATTGTAGGCTAAGCCCAATTGATTCAAGGTATAGCCCATCAGGCCGATGTCGCCGCGGCCAAAGATTTGCCAGATGGTGCCCACCACGTTCCAGGGAATCAGCAGGGGCAGCGCGATCAGCACCAGCGCCAGCGACGCCTTCCAGCCATCGGCCGGCATGCACAGGGCAATCAAGATGCCCAGCGGAATCTGGATCGCCAGCACGGAGCCGGAAAACAGCAGCTGACGCAGCAAGGCGCTGTGCAAGTCGCCGTCCAGCATGACCATGCGGAACCACTCCGTACCCACGAACACTTTTTGCGTGGGACTCAGAATATCCTGCACGGAATAGTTGACCACCGTCATCAGCGGCAGGATGGCGGAAAAGGCCACGCACAGCAGCACGGGCAAGATCAAAAGCCAGGCGCGGCGGTTGTTATCGGTTTTACCGTTATGTATCATCAGGCCACCCGCTTATCGTTGACATAGAACAAGGTACGTTGCGGCGGGAAGCGCAGCCGCACGGCATTCCCGGCCACCGTGTCGATGGCGCGCAGCTTGGCCGCCACCGTCGCGCCGCCCAGCTGGAATTCCGCCAGGTAATGCGTACCCATGTTGCGCACGGCCGTGACCGTGGCGTCGAGGCAATGGTCGCCCCCCTCTTCTCCCGGATACGCCTTGACGCACTCGACGAATTCGGGCCGCACGCCCACCGTGATTTTCCCTTGCGCCCCGGAAAGCGCCGCGCGGGCGGCGGCGGATACGGCCAGCGCCTGCCCCGCCACGCGCACGCCGCCATCGTCCAAGGTGCAATCGAGCAAGTTCATGCCCGGATTACCGATGAAATAGCCGACGAACGTGTGTTCCGGTTCCTCGAACAGCGCTTGCGCGCTACCCGTCTGCACCACTTCGCCCTGCGTCATGACGACCACCTGGTCGGCAAAGGTCAGCGCTTCCACCTGGTCGTGCGTGACATAGATCAAGGACAATTTCAGCTCGTGGTGGATTTCCTTGAGTTTTCGGCGCAGCAGCCATTTCAGGTGCGGATCGATCACCGTCAGCGGTTCGTCGAACAGCACGGCCGCCACGTCCGGGCGCACGAGACCGCGCCCTAGCGAAATCTTTTGCTTGGCATCCACGGACAAGCCGCTGGCGCGCAATTTCAAGTCGCCCGTCAATTCCAGCATCTGCGCCACCTGCTGCACGCGCTTTTTGACTTCGATCTCTTTCCAGCCGCGATTGCGCAACGGAAAGGCCAGATTGTCGTGCACGGTCATGGTGTCGTAGATGACGGGAAACTGGAACACTTGCGCGATATTCCGCGCCTCGGTCGGCAGCTGCGTCACATCCTTGCCGTCGAACAGCACCTTGCCATGCGACGGTTTCACCAGACCGGAAATGATATTGAGCAAGGTCGTCTTGCCGCAGCCGGACGGCCCCAGCAAGGCGTAAGCGCCGCCGTCATGCCACTCCATGCTCATGGGCCGCAGCGCATAGTCGCTTGGCGCCGTCGGGTTCGGTTTGTAGGCGTGCGCCAGGTCGACCAGTTCGATGCGCGCCATGTCAAGCTCCTCCTTGTTCTGGAGCAAACAGCAGCCCGCCGTCTTGCGCGAAGATCAGCAAGGCGTGCGGCTGGCAATACACGGTGCAGGCGCTGCCGATCTCCAGGTTGTGCACGCCGCCCAGCTGCGCCACCAGGGCCAGCTCGCCGCGGCGCGCATGCACATAGGTTTCCGAGCCGCTGATTTCCGCCAGGTCCACCTGCGCCGCGATGGGCACGTCGCCATCGGACTGGGGAGACAGATGCAGGCTGTGCGCGCGCACGCCGAGGATCACCTCCGTGCTGTCGCCCAGGCGGGCGCGCTGCGCGCCGCTCAGGTGGATGGCCAGACCGTCGGCCGCCTGCGCCACGCCGTGCGCATCCACGCGCGCGGGGATCAGGTTGATGGGCGGATCGCTGAAGGTACGCGCCACATCGATGGAATTGGGGGCGTTGAAGACGTCCAGGGTCGGCCCCTGCTGCAGCAGGCGTCCCTCGTGCAGCACGGCCACGTGGCCGCCCAGCTGCAGCGCTTCCAGCGGTTCCGTGGTGGCGTACACGACCGTCGTGCTGCCGCCGGAAAACAGTTCCGTCAATTCGCGGCGCAATTCCTCGCGCAATTTATAGTCGAGGTTGACCAATGGCTCGTCGAGCAGCAGCAGCGACGCATCCTTGATCAGCGCGCGCCCCAGCGCCGTGCGCTGCTGCTGGCCGCCGGACAATTCTCCGGGCGTGCGCTGCAGATACGGCGTGATGTGCAGGCGCTCGGCCAGCGCCAGCACTTTCGTGCGGATCTGTTCCTCGGGTTCCTTGCGCAAGCGCAAAGGCGAAGCGATATTGTCGTAGACGGTGAAGGCCGGATAATTGATGAATTGCTGGTACACCATGGCCAGGTTGCGTTTGCTGACGGGCACGCCCGTCACGTCGACGCCATCGGCCGTGACGGTGCCCCCGCTGGGCTTGTCCAGGCCCGCCATCACGCGCATCAGGGTCGTCTTGCCGGCACGCGTGGTGCCCAGCAAGACGTTGATGGCGCCCGGCACGAGGGCCAGCGACATCGGATATAAAAAGTCGTCAGCCCCCTGCTTCCTGCTGATCTTGTCCAGTACCAGTTGCACGCGCTTCTCCTCCAGTGATGGTTTCTTGTTCTTCGCCGCACCCTCTGCGGGGCGCGGTCGCCAACGTGTGCTGCTTACGGCCGCTGCTTACGGCAAAAGGTGCTGCTTATGACAAAGGATGCTGCAACAGCCAGGCGTCGAGCGTGTCCGCTGTATCGCGCGGCAGGTGCAGGCCCAGCTTGGAGCGCCGCCACAGGATGTCGGCCGCGCTGACGGCCCATTCGTGGCGCCGCACATAATCGACTTCCGCCGCGTACAGGCCGGCGGCGATTTCCTCGCCCATGGCCGCCACATCCCTGCGCCCGGCGAGCAGCACGTGGATGCGCGTGCCGTAGGCGCGTGCATAGCGCGCCACCAGCGCCGCCGGCAGCCACGCGTACTCGCGCTGCAAGCCTTGCACGAACTGGCCGAACTCGCGCACGGACCGGTTCTGCGGCGTGCTGCCGAACACGTCGCCGCCGGGCAGGCAGGCGCTGGCTGTCCAGGCCGGCAACGTATTGCCCAGCAAGGGCGCCAGCATGTCCATGGCTTCCTCGGCCAGCTTGCGGAAGGTGGTGATCTTGCCGCCAAAAACACTGAGCAGCGGCGCACCTTCCTGGTCCAGCTCGAAGCGGTAATCGCGCGTGACGGCCTTGGCGTCGGCCGCCGCATCTTCCACCAGCGGGCGCACGCCCGCATACGTCCAGACCACGTCGGCCGGCGAGATTGGCTTGCTGAAATAGTAACTGGAAAGCTCGCACAAGTAACGAATTTCCTCGTCATCGATTTCCACCTTGCCCGTGTCGCCGTGATAGTCGAGGTCAGTAGTGCCGATCAGGGTGAAATCGTGCTCATACGGAATGGCAAACACGATGCGCCCGTCCGGATGCTGGAAGATGTAGGCATGATCATGCTCGAACAGGCGCTTGACGACGATATGGCTACCCTTGATCAGGCGCAAATGCCGGCCCTGTCCACCGGGCGCGGCCTGCTGCAGGAACTCGGCCGTCCACGGCCCGGCCGCGTTGACGATGCTGCGCGCGCGCACCGTGCTCTGCCGCCCGCTGGCGTGCTGCAAGGTGGCCAGCCAGGCAGCGTCCCCGCCCGCACCGTCGCGTGACAGGGCCGTGCAGCGCGTCTGCGTCAGCACCTGCGCGCCCTTGTCCGCCGCGTCGATGGCGTTCAGGACCACCAGGCGCGCATCGTCGACCCAGCCGTCGGAATACACGAAACCCCGCTTGAACTCGGGTTTTAACGGTGTGCCGGCCACGTGACGGGTCAGGTCGATGCCGCTGGAGGCCGGCAGGATTTCCCGCTTCGCCAGCATGTCGTAGAGAAACAGGCCGGCGCGTATCAGCCAGGCCGGGCGCTGGCCCTTGGCGTGCGGCATGACGAAGCGCAGCGGCCACATGATGTGCGGCGCCGAGCGCAGCAGCACTTCGCGCTCGATCAGCGCCTTGCGCACGAGGCCGAATTCATAGTATTCGAGGTAGCGCAGGCCGCCGTGTATCAGCTTGGTGGACGCGGACGAGGTGTGCGCGGCCAGGTCGTCCTTTTCGCACAGCAGCACGGACAGGCCCCGTCCGGCCGCGTCGCGCGCGATGCCGGCGCCATTGATGCCGCCGCCGACCACCAGCACGTCGTATGCCATCGCTGTCTCCACACCTTGCTGTGCTGCGGCCATCGGGACTCCGTGTCTGTCGGGGAAAGGGCGGCGAGGAAAGACTAGGCATCGCCGGCGACTGTCGTTAAGATCACCATCTAGTAATACGCATGCAATATGAATAAGATACGCCAGAATGCGAACTCATAGCAACATATTTTCATCACTATTTGTTCGTTTCTGTTCGTTTTTGATTTTTAAAGAGACAAGCCCATGATTTTGAATCCCCGCCAGCGCCGCCTGCTCGAAGTGGTGCGCCAGAAGGTCACCATGTCCGTCGAAGAGCTGGCCCAGCAGTTGGGCGTGACGCCGCAAACCGTGCGCCGCGACGTCAAGCAGATGGAAGAAGCGCGCCTGCTGGCCCGCTACCACGGCGGGGTCGGCTTGCCCTCGTCCGTGGAAAACATCGATTACAGCCAGCGGCAAGTGTTCAACAGCGAGGCCAAGCGGCGCATCGCCGCCGCCGTCGCCGCGCAAGTGCCGCACGGCTGCTCGCTCCTGATCAATATCGGCACGACGACGGAGGAAGTGGCGCGCGCGCTGGGCCGGCACACGGGCTTGCACGTGGTGACGAACAACCTGAACGTGGCCGCCATCCTGGCCGACAACGCCGCCTGCGAAGTCATCGTGGCCGGCGGCGTGGTGCGCGGGCGCGACCGCGGCATCGTGGGCGAAGCCACCATCGACTTCATCCGCCAGTTCAAGGTCGACATCGGCATCATCGGCATTTCCAGCATCGACGAGGATGGCAGCCTGCGCGACTTCGACGCGCGCGAAGTGAAGGTGGCGCAAGCCATCATCGAGCAGTCGCGCGAAGTGTGGCTGGTGGCCGACCAGCACAAATTCGGCCGCAAGGCGCTGGTGCGGCTGGCCGACCTGGCGCAAGTCGATATCCTGTTTACGGATGCGCCGCCGCCGCCCCGCTTTGCCGAAGTACTGCGCGAAGCGGGCGTGAAGGTGGTGCTGGCCTGAGCGGGCCGCATTTCTGCATCAAAACCTCGCACTGTCGCGTGGGCAATACGTCGTATGTGGGCAAGCACACGGAATGATATGAAATATTTATCAATTCGGCAAAAATCCTGTTACCATTGATGCAACATGAGTTATTTTTTTAATCTTCCTCTCTGGCAATACGATTATTCGCTTGATATTGTTTTTTATCTATCCAGAGCAAGAAAAAAGGAAAAACTCTTTGCCGGTAAGTGATTTCCTGTGAAAACAGTGTTAGAAATACCTCAAGCACGATGATTGTTCCCAAACAAACCACTCGACAGCAAGCGTGAAGGCCTTAACCATGCCGGCAACGCCGCCCAGTGAAGGAAAAGAAATGAGCCATAATTTTGAAACGGCCGCCATGCCGCAAGCCGCCCACCCCAACAGCGTCCCCGTCAGCGAGCTGGAAGCCCATCTCGGTTACTGGCTGCGTTTCGTCTCCAACCACGTTTCCCACAGCTTCCAGAAAAAAGCCGAGGCCAATGGCGTGACGGTCTCCGAATGGGTGGTGCTGCGCGAAATGTTCCGCCTGGGCTGCACCTCGCCCACGGTGCTGGCGCAAGTGTCCGGCATGAGCAAGGGCGCCGTATCGAAACTGATCGACCGCCTGGAAAGCAAGGGCATGGTCAGCAAATCGATCCTGCTGGCCGACCGCCGCCAGCATTCGATCGAACTGACCACGGAAGGCGAGGCGCTGGTGCCCGTGCTGGCCGGGATGGCCGACCAGAACGACGAGGAATTCTTCGGCAAGCTGCCGCGCCAGCTGCGCGACGACCTGCTCGAAGCGATGAAGGAAGTGGCGCGCACGCACCAGCTCAAGAACGCCCCGCTGAACTAGCAGCAGTCATGTATCAGCAAGGGTGACGCGGTGGCACGGGCGCTTCGGCTATGATGCTGGCCTGACCGTTTACCAGGAACCCGCATGGCCCTGCACATCGAAACTCCCTTGCTCAACTCGCGCGCCCTGAGCCTGCACAGCGAACGCGCCATCTGGCTCAAGCTCGAAGCCTTGCAGCCGCCCGGCTCCTTCAAGATCCGCGGTATCGGCCTGGCCTGCGAAGAATACGCGCGGCGCGGCGCCAGCCGTTTCATCTCCTCTTCCGGCGGCAATGCCGGCATCGCCGTCGCCTATGCGGGACGCCAGCTGGGCATCCCCGTCATCGTCGTCGTGCCGGAAACGACCAGCGAACGGGCCAAGGCCCTGATCGCGCAGGAAGGCGCCGAAGTCATCGTGCACGGCGCCGCGTGGCAGGAAGCGAACGCGCTGGCGCAGTCGATGCTCACGCCGCAAGACGCCTTTTTGCATCCGTTCGACGACCCGCTGCTGTGGCAGGGTCACGCGGGCATGATCGATGAAGTGGCGCGCGCGGGCCTGAAGCCGGACGCCGTGGTGCTGTCGGTGGGCGGCGGCGGCTTGCTGGCCGGCGTGGCCGAAGGCTTGCAGCGCAATGGCTGGAATGACGTGGCCCTGGTGGCCGTGGAAACGCAAGGCGCCGCCTCGCTGGCGGCGGCCGTGGCCGCGCGCGAACACGTGGCCCTGCCGGCCGTGAGCAGCATCGCCACGTCGCTGGCCGCGCGCCAGGTCTGCGCGCAGGCGTTTGCCATCAGCCAGACGCGCCTGCTGCACAGCGTGGTGGTGTCGGACCGGGCCGCCGTCGACGCCTGCCAGCGCTTCATCACCGACCAGCGCCTGGTGGTGGAGCCGGCCTGCGGCGCGGCACTGGCGGCCGTCTACGGCAAGGCGCCGGAACTGGCGCCCTACCGCAAGGTGCTCGTCATCGTCTGCGGCGGCGTGACGGCCACCACGCAGCAGCTCGACCACTGGAGCGCCACCCTGTAAGTAAAACCTACGGCGCCGCCTCGAGCAGCGCCACGCCGTCGCGGCCCTGCCCCTTGGCGGCATACAGGGCCTGGTCGGCCAGGTCCAGCAACTGCGCCGGCGTCAGCGCGCCTTCGCGGAAGATGGCGATGCCGATGCTGGTCGTCACCGGCAGCGGGCCGCTGGCCAGCGCGAAGGGCTGGCGGATGGCGTCGATGATCTTGGCGCCGACCTGGCGCACTTCGGCCGCGCCGTTCACGCCTTCGAGAATGATCACGAATTCATCGCCGGCCAGGCGCGCCACCAGATCGCTGGCGCGCACGCTGCGCACCAGGCGCGCGGCGAATTCCTTCAGCACCTCGTCACCCGCCTTGTGTCCCAGGCTGTCGTTGATGGCCTTGAAACGGTCGATATCGAGATAGGCCAGCGCCATCGGCGCGCGCGCGGCCCGCGTGCGCTGCATGCTTTGCGCCAGCTGCTCGTCGAAGCGGCGCCGGTTGGCGATGCCCGTCAGGGTATCGGTGGCGGCGGCAGACTGCAGCGCCGTGTGCACCGCCTTGGTCTTGGTGATTTCGTGGATCAGGCCATACACGCCTTCCACCGCGCCGCTCTCGCCCACGTCCGGCACGTAACTGGTCTGGAAGGCGCGCGGGCCGGCCTCCCCTTCACCGCCGATGGTAAATTCATATTCGACCTCCTCGCCCGCGAAAGCGCGCCGCAGGTAGGCTTCGCGCAATTGATACGCCTCTTCGCCGAGCACGTCGCGGATCGACTGCATCAGGCTTTCCCGCTGCGACCTGCCGAACCATTTTTCAAACGTGGCGTTGATGAACTGGTAGCGGTGCTCGCGGTCGATATACACGATCACCACGGGCACATGGTCCGTCAGCAGTTTCAGGCGCCGCTCGCTGCCGCGCGTCTGCGCCTCGGCGATTTCGCGCTCGGCCACCAGCGAATAAAAGTCGCGGCTCAAGTCGCCGATTTCGTCGCGCCGCTCGATTTGCAGCACATCGATGCCCAGGCGATGACGGCGGATCTCATGCACCTGGTGGCGCAGGCGCGCCAAAGGCTGCAACAGGCGCAGCACCACGCGCCAGCCGGCCAGGCCCGCCAGCGCTGCCAGCAGCACGGCGGCCAGCAGGATCTTGCTGCGGATGGCATGCAGCGGCGCGAACGCGTCGCTCATGGGATAGACGGAGGCCAGTATCCAGTCCGTCGAGGCGATGCGGTGGTAGGCAAACAGGGCATCGACGCCTTGCGAGGTGGTGCCCGTCAGCCAGCCCTCGAAACCCTGCATGGCGCGCCGCGTCGGTATGCTGATCGGGCCATGCGCTTCGATATGCTGCATGATGCGCGACTTGTCGGGATGCTCGACGATCACGCCTGCGCTGGTCATGATGTACAGGTAGCCGCCCGGACCCGGCTTGAGCGCGCCCAGGCGCCCCAGGAAATCGGGCTGGCGCAGGTTCACGCTGGCCGCCAGCACATAGCGCACGCCGCCCTGCGCGTCGAACACGGGCTGGGTCACCACGACGATGGGCATGCCGGAAATGCTGCCGTTGAGCGGCGCGGAAATCACCGAGCGCCGCGTCGCCAGCGTCTGTTCGAAGTAAGGACGGCCCTTGACGTTCAACCCCGCCTGCGGCTTGAAGGGACTCACGCTGGCCAGGACAACGCCGTCGATGCCGACCACGCCGGCCGAATAAAACTCCTTGCTCAGCACCGTTTGCGCGGCCAGGAAGCGCTGCAGGCTGGCGCCGTCGTGCGCGCCGCCGGCCGCCAGGCTGTCCGCCATCGCGCGCAGCACATTGCGCTTCGCGTCGAGTTCTTCATCGATGAAGACGGCGGCGCTGGACAGCGATACGTACTGCTGGCGCCCCGTCACATCGCGCATGCCGCGCTCGGCCACGGCCAGGGTGGCCAGCGCCAGCGAGGCGACCGCGCCCAGCACGAGCAGGAAGACGACCACGCTCATGCGCGCCTTCAGGCTGGCGGGCAAGTGCCGGCGCAGCCATTTGCGCCAGGTCGTCACGGCCGCTGCTGCAAATGCCGGCACAGACGCTCGACCGACTCTTCCAGCGCCAGGGCGCCCGTGTCCAGGGTCAGCGCGGCCGCCAGCGGCGCTTCGTAGGGAGCGGACACGCCCGTGAATTCGGCGATCTGCCCCGCGCGCGCCTTCGCGTACAGGCCCTTGACGTCGCGCGCCTCGCACACGGCCAGCGGGGTGCTGACGTGGACTTCGATGAAATGCGCCGTGCCGACGATGGCGGCGGCCATGGCCCGGTCGGCGCGGCTGGGGGAAATGAAGGCGGCGATGACGGTCAAGCCCGCGCCGTTCATCAGGCGCGCCACTTCGGCCACGCGGCGGATGTTTTCATGCCGGTCTTCGGGCGTAAAACCCAGGTCGCGGTTCAAGCCATGGCGCAGCTGGTCGCCGTCGAGCATAGCCACGGCGCGGCCCTGCGCCTTCAGCGCCTGCGCCAGCGACAGGGCGATACTGGTCTTGCCGGCGCCGCTCAAGCCCGTCAGCCAGACCGTCGGGTGTTGTACTGCTGTCATCACACTGCCTCTCTGTTATAGAGCTGGCAATATAACAAAGCCGTGCCGGAAAGGACAGATTTTCAGGCCGCGCTGCGCGCCTCAAGCAGCAACTGTCGTATCTCCGGTACGCAGGAGCCGCAATTGCCGCCCGCCTTGACGCAGGCCGTCACCTGCGCCGTCGTCGTCAGCTTCTGTTCCACGATGGCCGCGCATATGGTATTGCGCCCCACGCCAAAGCACGAACACACGGTGGGGCCGGCGTCCATGCCCTTGCCGATGGGCTGGCCCAGCAGCACGCCGGCGCGATCAAGCGCATCCATTTGCGCGTGCGCAAACAGGCCAGCCAGCCAGCTGCGCGACGGCAGGTCGGGCCGCGGCGACACGTACACGCATTGCGCGATGCGCCCCTCGTCCAGGTGCACGGCGCGGTATACGCCCGCGCTGGCATCCGCATAATCGAGCCAGTCGGCATTCTCGTCCGTCACGCCCAGCAGCGCGCGCGCCCAAGCGCCGAGATCCTCGATGCGCTGGCGGCCGGCCAGTTCGTAGCGCAGGAATTGCTCGCCCTGGATGCGCGTCCAGTGCGCCACGCCGTCCAGGTTCAAGGGCGTGCGGCTCAGGACAAACGCATGCCAGTGCACGCGGAATTGCTCGATGCGCACGGGCGTGTGCTTGAATTCCGGTTCGCCCGAGACGGGGTCGACGACCGGGTTGACAACGGCGCCCACGCGCGCGTCGGACGCATTCGCGTCGCTCCAGTGGATGGGCACGAAGACCTGGCCGCGCGCGATGCCGCCGCCATGCACGACGCGCGCCACCATCGCGCCCCAGGCGCTGGAAATGCGCGCCAGCTCGCCTTCGCGCACGCTGTACAGCAGCGCATCCTGCGGGTGGAGGTCGATGAAGGCCTCGGCTATATGCCCCGACAGTTTCGCCGCCTTGCCCGTGCGCGTCATCGTGTGCCACTGGTCGCGCACCCGGCCCGTATTCAGGATCAGCGGATAATCTTCGTCGGGCATGTTGCGCGGCGCGCGCGGCACCGTGGGCACGAAACGCGCGCGCCCGTCCGCATGCGCGAAGCGGCCGTCGCCGAACAACCTCGCCTGGCCCTGCGGCCACTGCTGCGGCGCCAGCGCGTCGTATTGCGCGGCGCTGAGCGCCGCCAGGTGCGACAGATTGAACAGGCGCGCCAATTCCCCCTCGTTGCGGAAGGCGGACAGGCGCGCGTGTTCGTCGAAAATGGCCTGCGGCGCCGCGAAATCGAAGCCGGCATAACCCATGCGCCGCGCCACGTCGCACAGCACGTCCCAGTCGGCGCGCGCTTCGCCGGGCGCCGGCAGAAACGCCCGCTGGCGCGAGATGCGGCGCTCCGAATTGGTCACCGTGCCATCCTTTTCGCCCCAGCCCAGGGCCGGCAGCAGCACGTCGGCATGGACGTTCGTGTCCGAGCCGGCGCTGATGTCCGACACCACCACCAGTTCGCACTTGGCCAGCGCGCGGCGCACCTGGTCCGCGTCCGGCATGCTGACCAGCGGATTGGTGGCGATGATCCACACGGCTTTCACTTTACCCGCCTCGATTGCGTGGAACAGTTCCACGGCCTTCAGGCCAGGCTTGCTTGCCATGCGCGGCGAGTCCCAGAAGGTTTGCACGGCCTCGCGGTGCAGCGGCTTGTCCAGCTCCAGGTGCGCCGCCAGCATGTTGGCCAGGCCGCCCACTTCGCGCCCGCCCATGGCGTTCGGCTGGCCCGTGAGGGAAAACGGCCCCATGCCGGGCTGGCCGATGCGTCCCGTCGCCAGATGGCAGTTGATGATGCTGTTGACCTTGTCCGTGCCGCTCGATGACTGGTTCACGCCCTGGGAAAACGCGGTGACGACCTTGCGCGTGGCGGCAAACGCCTGGTAAAACGCCAGCAAGGCGTGCGGGTCGACCTTGCAGATGGCCGCCACCTGCAAGGGGTCGCCGCAATCCACGTGGGCGGCCGCCAGCGCGTCGTCGAGGCCCGCACTGTGCTGCGTGACGAAAGCGTCGTCGATCGCGCCTTCCTTCGCCAGATAGCACAGCAAGCCGTTGAACAGCCACACGTCGGTGCCCGGTTTCACGGGCAGGTGCAAATCGGCCAGCTCGCAGGTGGCCGTGCGGCGCGGGTCGATCACCACCAGTTTCATGTGCGGCCGGGTTTCGCGGATGCGGGCGATGCGCTGGAACAGGATCGGGTGGCACCAGGCCGTGTTCGAGCCCACCAGCACCACCATGTCGGCCAGTTCCAGGTCGTCATAGCAGCCCGGCACGATATCCTCGCCGAACGCGCGCTTGTGGCCGGCCACGGCGGACGACATGCACAGGCGCGAATTGGTGTCGATATTCGCGCTGCCCACATAGCCCTTCATGAATTTGTTGGCAACATAATAATCTTCCGTCAGCAGCTGGCCCGAGACATACAGGGCCACGGCGTCGGGGCCGTGCTCGGCGATGATGGCGCGCAAGCCGCCGGCCACCTGGTCCAGCGCGGCGTCCCAGGAGGCGCGCCGCAGCACGCCGTCGACGCGCACCTGCGGCTGCAGCAAACGGTTCTCCAGGTCCAGGGTGTCGCCCAGCGCCGAGCCTTTCACGCACAGGCGGCCCAGGTTGGCCGGGTGGGCCGTGTCGCCAGCGATGCGGATGGCGCCGTCGGGCAGGCGTGTCGCTTCCACGCCGCAGCCGACGCCGCAGTACGGGCAAGTGGTTTTCACGGGCGTGCAGCTAGTCATGAAAGTATCCTGTTGGTCGCTGTCAGGCGGCCTGGGCGCACAGCGCCTGGCCAAACAATAAATGGGCGCGCAGCTTGCTGATGTCGCGGCGCTGCTGGATCAGGTCGAAATACCAGGGACCGTCCTGCACGTCGCCATACAGCACGGCGCCGGTCAGGCGGCTGCCCTGCACCACCAGGCGCTTGTAGACGCCGCGGCGCGGATCGCGCAGCACCAGGTCTTCGCTGCCTTCGCCGCCGATGATGTCGCCGGCCGAATACAGGTCGATGCCCGTCACTTTCAGTTTGGTGGCGCTGGCTTGCTGCACGTAGCGGCGGTGGCCCGCGCCGGCCAGGTGCGCGCCGCACACGCGCGCCTGTTCCCAGATGGGCGCCACCAGGCCGAAGGTAGCGCGCCGGTGCTGC
The DNA here is from genome assembly GCF_030397595.1 of Janthinobacterium sp. SUN033. NCBI lineage: Bacteria > Pseudomonadati > Pseudomonadota > Betaproteobacteria > Burkholderiales > Oxalobacteraceae > Janthinobacterium > Janthinobacterium sp. SUN033. Next base: position 215,602 of record NZ_JAPQNV010000001.1, on the reverse strand, counting down.
ACGCATTCGCCCACGGCGTACACGCGCGGGTCATAGCTTTGCAGGCAGTCGTCGACGACGATGGCCCGTTCGCAGTGCAGGCCGGCCGCTTGCGCCAAGGCGATGTTGGGCCGCACGCCGGCCGTCATCACCACCAGGTCGGCGGGAATGCTGCTGCCGTCCGCAAACTGCACGCCTTCCACGCGGGTGCTGCCCAGAATGGAGGATGTTTGCGCCTGCATCAGGAAACGCAGGCCGCGCGCTTCCAGCGCCGTTTTCAGCAGCATCGAGGCGGGTGCGTCCAGCTGCTGGTTCATCAGGGCGCCGCTCATGTGCACCACGGTGACGTCCATGCCCTGGCGCTGCAAGCCGTTGGCCGCTTCCAGCCCCAGCAAGCCGCCGCCGATGACCACCGCGTGGCGGTGCTGGCGCGCCGCCTGCAGCATGGTGTCGACATCGCTGATATCGCGAAAACCGATCACGCCGGGCAGCGCGTGGCCCGGCACGGGCACGATGAAGGGCGTGGATCCCGTGGCCAGCAGCAGTCGGTCGTAGCGCACCTCGATGCCCGACAGCGCTTGTACCGTGCGCGCCTGGCGGTCGATGCGCACGACGGGGTCGCCCGCGTGCAGGGTGATGCCGTTGTGCGCATACCAGTCGCGCGTATGCAGCATGATGTCGTCCACCGACTTTTCGCCGGCCAGCACCGGGGAGAGCAGAATGCGGTTGTAATTGCCGTGCGGTTCGGCGCCGAACACGGTGATGTCGTACAGGTCCGGCGCGAGTTTCAAGAGTTCCTCGACCGTGCGCATGCCGGCCATACCGTTGCCGACGACGACCAGCGAGGGACGCGCAGTGGCCCTGACTGGCGGATTCACAAGGCCACCCACACCATGTCCGCAAACACGCGCGCCGGCCAGGCGGCGACCGAGTGTTCCGGCGCTTCGATGCACTCGCCGCTGGCCAGGTCGAAATGCTGCTTGTAGATGGGCGAGGCGACGACGACGCGCTCGCCGATACTGCCCACGAGGCCCCGCGACAGCACGGAAGCGCCCGCGTTCGGGTCGATATTGTCGATGGCGTACACGCGCGGCGCGGCATCGCCGACGCGGAACACGGCCACGTGGCGCCCATTGAGCAAGGCGCACACGCCCGTGTCGGGCACGATGTCGGTCAAGGGGCAGATGGCCACCCAGTTGTCGGCGGTAGCGCCGGAAAGTTCATTCATCGCATTCATGGCTCAAGCCTCCACGGCAAGGATGGGGATCACGGTGCCGCGGCGTTCGTCAAGCGTGGCGGGCCGGATCTGGCCCCGCTCTTCGACGAACACCACGTTTTCATCGTTCTTTTCGCTGTTGACGAAATGGCGGAAACGCTGGCGCACGGCGGGGTCCGTGACGGCCGCTTTCCATTCGCACGCATAGGTGTCGACCACGTGCTGCATGTCCGCCTCCAGTTCGTGGGCGATGCCCAGGCGGTCGGCCACGACGACGGACTTCAGATAATCGAGGCCCCCTTCCAGGTTGTCGCGCCACACGCTGGTGCGCTGCAGGCGGTCGGCCGTGCGCACGTAAAACATCAGGAAGCGGTCGACGTAGCGCACCAGGGTGGCTTCATCGAGATCGGACGCCAGCAATTCCGCATGGCGCGGTTTCATGCCGCCATTGCCGCACACGTACAGATTCCAGCCCTTTTCCGTGGCGATCAGGCCGATATCTTTGCCTTGCGCCTCGGCGCATTCGCGCGTGCAGCCGGAAACGCCGAACTTGATCTTGTGCGGCGTGCGCAAGCCCTTGTAGCGGTTTTCCAGCTGGATGGCAAAGCCCACGCTGTCGGCCACGCCGTAGCGGCACCAGGTGGAGCCGACGCACGATTTGACCGTGCGCAAGGATTTGCCGTAGGCGTGGCCCGACTCGAAGCCGGCCGCGATCAGCTCTTCCCAGATGGCAGGCAACTGGTCGACGCGCGCGCCGAACAGGTCGACCCGCTGGCCGCCCGTGATTTTCGTGTAGAGACCGTATTTTTTCGCCACCATGCCCACGGCGATCAAGCCGTCGGCCGTCACTTCGCCGCCCGGCATGCGGGGTACGACGGAATACGTGCCATCCTTCTGGATATTGCCAAGGAAATAATCGTTACTGTCCTGCAAGCTGGCGTGCACAGGAGAGAGCACGAAATCGTTCCAGCAAGAGGCGAGGATATTCGCCGCCACGGGCTTGCACACGTCGCACCCCAAACCCTGGCCATGCGCGCCCAGGAGCGCGCCGAAGCTGCGGATCTTGCCCACGCGCACCAAGTGGTGCAATTCCTGACGCGAGTACGCAAAGTGTTCGCACACGTGGTTGTTGACTGCCAGGCCCTGCTTTTGCATTTCCGCCTTCATGATCTGCGTCACGAGCGGCACGCAGCCGCCGCACGCGGTGCCGGCTTTCGTGCAGGATTTTAATGCGCCGATGCTGGTGGCTCCCCCGGCGACGGCCGCGCACAGCGCGCCCTTCGACACGTCGTTGCACGAGCAGATTTGCGCCGATTCGGGCAAGGCGTCCACGCCCAGGCCGACCTTTTGCTGGCCGTCCGCCTGCGGCAGGATCAGGAATTCGGGGGATGCCGGCAGCTCTATCTTGTTGAGCATCATCTGCAGCAAGGTGCCGTATTCGCTGGCGTCGCCCACCATCACGCCGCCCAGCAGGTACTTGCCGCAGTCGGAAACGACGATTTTCTTGTAGATCTGCTTGCGCTCGTCCATGAACTGGTAGGAGCGGCTGCCCGGCGCATTGCCGTGCGGGTCGCCCAGGCTGGCGACGTCCACGCCCATCAATTTGAGCTTGGTGCTCATGTCGGCGCCCTTGAACGATGCTTCGCCCGCTTCTCCTTCTTCCTCCTGCAGCACATGGCGCGCCGCGATGCGCGCCATTTCATAGCCGGGCGCCACCAGGCCGAAGACCAGGCCGCCCCACAGCGCGCATTCGCCGATCGCGTAGATGTCCGGGTCGGAGGTGACGCAGCTGTCGTCGATGGCGATGCCGCCCCGTGGCCCCACCTCCAGGCCGCAGGCGCGCGCCAGCTCGTCGCGGGGGCGGATGCCGGCCGAGAAGACGATCATGTCCGCTTCCAGGTGGCTGCCGTCGGCGAACTGCATGCGGTGCGTGGCCGCTTCGCCGTCGACGATGGCCAAGGTATTCTTTTGCGTGTGCACGGTCACGCCCAGTTCCTCGATCTTGCGGCGCAGGACGCGCGCGCCGCCTTCATCGACCTGCACGGCCATCAGGCGCGGCGCGAATTCCACCACGTGGGTGTCGAGCTTCAGATCGCGCAAGGCCTTCGCGCATTCGAGGCCCAACAGCCCGCCGCCGATCACCACGCCAGTTTTTGACTTGCCGCCCCAGGCCAGCATGGCTTCCAGGTCTTCGATGGTGCGGTAGACGAAGCAGCCGTCGCGCTCCTTGCCCGGCAGCGGCGGCACGAACGGCGTCGAGCCGGTGGCGAACACGAGTTTGTCGTAGATCAAGACTTCGCCCGTGCTGGCCGTGACGGTTTTCGCGGCACGGTCGATGGACACGGCCCGCGCATTGAGCTTCAGCACGACGTTGCCCTTGTCGAAGAAGCCGGGCGCCACCAGCGACAGGTCGTCGGCCGATTTGCCGCTGAAAAATTCCGACAGGTGCACCCTGTCGTAGGCGGGGCGCGGCTCTTCGCACAGTACGGTGACGTGCAGGTGCGGCGCGTTTTCCAGGGCCAGGCGTTCGAGGAATTTATGCCCGACCATGCCATGGCCAAGGACGACGATGTTCAAGGGGTGATTCATTGCTGTCTCCTCAGGCCGCGGCCATGTTCGGTTCGGCCGCTTCGCGGGTAAAGCGCACGGCGATGGCGCACAGGGCCGAGATCACCACCAGCGCGCTGAGGATAATCAAGGTCTGGCGGATATCGCCCGTGCCCTTCATCAGGAAGCCGGCCGCCACGGCGCCCACGTTGCCGCCCGCGCCGATGATGCCGGCCACGCCGCCCAGCGCGCGGCTGTCGATGAAGGGCACCAGCGCATAGGTCGCGCCGCAGGCCATGTGGGTGAACAGGCCGAAGACCAGCATGGCGATGACGGCGTACGTGACGCTGTCGACCTTGGCAAACCACAGCAAGCCCACGCCTTCGCCGATCATCAACATGAACAGCAGGGTCACGCGGCTGTTCAGGTTGCCGCGCAGGGCCAATTTATCCGACATCCAGCCGCCCAAAGCCCGGGAAAACAGGGCCAGCAAGCCGAAGCTGCCGGCGGCCAGTCCCGCCGATTTCAAGGACAGGCCGAAATGGTCGACGTAGTACACGGCGGCGATGTTGTGGATGAAAATCTCGATGCCGAAGCAGGCGCCGTAGGTGACGAACAGCAGCCACACGCGATAATTGCTGCTGGCGGCCTTGAAGCTGGCCCAGCCACCGGCCGGAGCATGTCCGGCCTTTCCCCCCTCGATAGCCACGCCGGCGGCGCGCAAGTCCGCGTAATTGCCTTCCGGGCAATCCTGCGTAAAGCGCCAGTAGAGGGCAGCCATCACCAGCATCAGCACGCCCGGCACCAGCAGCGCGATGCGCCAGCCCAGCGATTCGGACACGCCCAGCATCAGCACGGCGCCCAGCAACAGCGGCATCAGCGCCTGCGCCGCGCCGCCGCCCGCATTGCCCCAGCCGGCGGCAGCCGCATTCGCCGTGCCGACCACGCGGGGCGCAAACATCACGGAGGTGTGATATTGCGTAATGACAAAGCTGGCGCCGACGGCGCCGATGCCCAGGCGGAAGAACAGGAAGCTTTCATAGCTTTGCGACGCGGCCACGCCCAGCACGGGTATGGCGCCCAGCAGCAGCAAACCCGTGTAGGTCTTGCGTGGGCCGTAGCGGTCGCACAAGGGCCCCACGATCAGGCGCACGAGGATGGTGATGGCGACGGCCGCGATATTGATATTTGCCACTTGCGCCAAGGAAAGACCGAACTCGCCCTTGATGACAGGCATCAGGGGTGCGCAGGCGAACCAGGCGAAGAAACACACGAAAAATGCCATCCACGTCAGGTGGAATGCGCGCATGGGCGGCGTGGCGAGGGAGAAGAGCGCGATGCGCGTTGCTTTTTGGCTGGCCATGATGGTTCCCGAAGTATCCCGTTGATAAAACAAAACGGCGCCCGCCCCCGCCGATCAAAAAAATCAGCCTGGGCGGACGCCGTTGTCCATGTGGTCCGTCGTTGGACCGTTGTGCGTTTATTCAGGGGATCGCCGTTGATCCGTATCTCTTGTGTAGCAAGCGCCGTGCCAGCTTTTGCAGGGGTACGCGACGCCATTTGCACTGGCTTTGTGCCAGATCATGGCCAATCACGGTGCAAGCACGCCACTTGCTGGTGCATGCGGGAACCGGCACGTGGCAACTCTTGTCTAACTTACCATCTGAAGCAGTTGCGGGAGGCCACGATGCTCAAGACACTGCGCCGCTGGCGGCCCCCATGGCTCGCCTGCGTGTGTGCCGGCGTGTTGCTCATAACGTGGAGCAACAGTGTCGCCGCGCAAGAGCCGAAGGAGCACAGCGAACTCGACGCCACTGTCGTCGCGCCCTTCCGCGCCGCGCCCGGGGCACGGACAACGCAGGCGCGCACCTTTCTGATCCGCCTCGCCTATCCCGACGCGGGGCGCGCGCATGCGGTGCGCTGGACCTTGACCTTGTCCGGCCCCGGCCCGCAAGGCGCCCTGCTGCGGCGCTGGTCGGGCACGGAACAGGTGGGGGCCGGCGGCCAGAGCGTCGCCTTACCCTGGGATGGCCGCGCCGACGCCGATGCGCGCGCACGGCGCGTGCCGGTCCCGGACGGTTTATATGAACTGCGCCTGCTGGCCGTGGCCGATGCCGGCACGCCGCAGGAAGCGCAGGTGGAACAGCAATGGCACATCCAGGTGCAGCGGGGGGGCGGCGCGCCGCCCAGGGTGCCCGCCTTCCAGGCCGGCTTGCAGCAACTGCCCAGCCTGGATGGCCAGCTTGCGTACCGCATCGTCTACGCCAACCTGCACAGCCAGACGCGCCACAGCGACGGCGGCGCGGCGCTCGATGCCTGCCATGGCGCGCAGGAACCGCAAACGGCGCCCTTCGGTCCCATCGATGCCTACAAATATGCGCAGCAACATGGGCTCGACGCCCTGCTGACATCCGAGCACAACCATATGTATGACGGTTCCGATGGCACCAACGCCGCTGCCATCCCGGCCGAAGCGACAGCCTTGTACCAGACAGGACTGGCCGAAGCGGCCGCGTATACGGCCGCCCATCCCGGCTTCCTGGCCCTGTACGGCATGGAGTGGGGCGTCATCAACAAGGGCGGCCACCTGAACATCTTCAATAGCGACCAGCTGCTGGGCTGGGAAAGGAATGCCCTGGGCGAGCTGCTGGCCGACGTGGAAACGCCGAAAAGCGATTACGCTGGCCTGTACGCGCTGATGCGCGAACGGGGCTGGATCGGGCAATTCAACCACCCCGCCTATGCGGGCCAGTTTCTCGTCGATGGCCAGCCGCTGGGCTACACGCCGGATGGCGACGCGGCCATGGTATTGTGCGAAGTCATGAACACGTCCGCTTTTTCCACCAACGACGAGGAAACGGAGACGCGGCGCAGCAATTACGAGGCGGCCTGCAACCGGGCCCTGGCGGCCGGCTACCACGTGGCCTTCAGCAGCAACCAGGACAACCACTGCGCCAACTGGGGTGCGGCTTACGGCAACCGCACGGCCGTACTGGTGGCCAGCCCGGCCGCCGGCACGCCCGTGTCACGCGACGGCTTCCTCGAAGCGCTGCGCGCGCGCCGCGTGTTTGCCACCATGGACAAGCACGCGCAACTGCTGTTCACGGCCAACGGCAAGCTGATGGGTGAGCGCTTCGACAACCACGGCCCCTTGCACCTGGCCATCAGCTTCAGCAACAGCGCGGGGCGGCAAGCGGCCGCCGTTGCCATCTTCCACGGCGTGCCGGGAAGCAATGGCTCCGTCACACAGGTATCGGACCAGGCCGAACTCACCCTCACGCCCGCGCCCGGCCCCCATTTCTATTACGCGCGGCTGACGCAGGACGACGGCAATATCGTCTGGTCGGCGCCCGTGTGGGTCAATCAGTTGCCGTGACGGTGACAGCGGGGGCGGCATGCCGGGCCATCAGTTCGGCGACCCAGTCGATGAAGACGCGCAGTTTCTTGCTGACATGGCGGTTCGGCGGATAGGCGAGATAGAGCGGCATGGCGTCGACCGTCCATGCGGGGAACAGCGGCAGCAGCTCGCCCCTGGCCACGTGCGGCCGCGCCATATAATCGGGCAGCCACAGCACGCCCAGCCCCGCCACCCCGGCCGCCAGGTAGGCGTTGCCATCGTCGATCGACAGCACGTACTGGCCGTGGATCTTCACACTCTTGCCCTCGCGGTGCATCACGTACGGAAAGCCGTTGCCGCTGCGTCCCCAGCGAAAGCGCACGATGCGGTGCGCGCTGTCCTGCAAGTCCAGCGGATGCAAGGGCGTGCCCACCCGTTGCAGGTAGGCAGGCGCCGCATACACGCCCAGCGGCAAGTCGGCGAGCTTGCGCGCCATCAGCGACTGATCGGTGATGTCACCGCCACGTATCACGCAATCGACATTGTCGCCGATCACGTCGACCATGCGGTCGCTGGCGCCCATGTCGAGCACAATATCGGGATACCGCGCATGAAACCCGGGCAGCGCCGGCACCAGCAGCAAAGCGGCGAGCGGACTGGGCACGTCCACGCGCAACTGGCCCCGCGGCAAGGCAGCGGCATGCGGCAAGCTCGTTTCGATTTCTTCCAGGGTGTCGAGCACCTGCACGATGCGCTCGTAGTAGGCGGCGCCATCGGCCGTCACATTGACCTTGCGCGTGGTTCGGTTCAGCAGCTTCAGGCGCAGCCGTGCCTCGAGCTGCTGCACCAGCTGCGTCACCGTCGTGCGGCTCATATGCAAGGTCGCGGCCGCCCGCGTAAAACTGCCCGTCTCGACCACCCGCACGAATGCCCGCATCGTATCCAACTTATCCATCCACACCTCCGCCACCCGATTGTTTGGATTATACAAACAGTGCAGGCGATTCTGGCCGCTTTATCAGCAGGCTGGCAGCAGATAAAGTGTTCTCCAGGCAGCGACTTCGCTGCATCGACAAAGGAAAGCTGATGAAACGCGACGTCGTATTCCCTCCGGGCCGCCAAGCCCTGTATGAGCAGAACCGCTATTCGCCCGCCATGCGCGCCAACGGCCTGCTGTTCGTGTCGGGACAGGTCGGCAGCCGCGAAGACGGTTCGCCCGAACCCGGGCTCGAAGCCCAGGTCCGGCGCGCCTTCGACAACCTGAATGCCATCTTGCAAGCGGCCGGCTGCTCGTTCGACGACGTGCAGGACGTGACCATCTTTATCGTCGACCCGCAGGCCAACTTCCAGCGCATCTGGGATATCGTGCAAGCCGGTTACTGGGGCGAAGCCCCCCACCCCACCGTCACGGCCGTTGGCGTGACGTGGCTGTATGGTTTCCAGTTCGAGATCAAGGTAGTGGCCAGGCTGCCTGGCCACCACACTGCCCCCGGAAGCGCGCAGGAAAAATAGCGGCAGGTTTTCCCCTCGCACGATTGCCCGCCGCAAGGTGCGCTGGCGCTGATCTATGGCAACATGGCAGCGCCGTTTGGACAGCATGTTGACAGCAAGGCGGCGCAACCGACGAATGCCAGGAAACGGAATGAAGCCAAAAGCGCTGATCATCGCCAATATTGAAGCGTTCTTGCTGGAACCGCTGACCGCAGCGGGCTTCAAGTTCTCGCCAGGCCAGCTGACCTTCAAGCGCGCGCGGAACGAATTCGTCCAGACCATCCATTTCCAGGCCAACCGCCATAACGAAGAGCATGTCTGCGTGGCATTCTGGAGCCACTATCAGGTGTCATCCAGATCCTACACCTCGTGGCACAAGGCGCGCTACGGTCATGAACCTGCCAATCACATCGTTGGCGCCGTGGCGGACTGGAATATTCCGAACTGGCAATGCGCGAGCGTGGACGGCGAAGCGCATCACCAGCTCGTCGATCCGGCCCGGAGTGCGACAGTCATGCACTGCCTGCGGCACAATCTGCACACATTGGCCCTGCCCTGGCTTGAGCGCCTGTCCAATTGGGAAAATGCCGCTCTGAGCCTGGTCGAAGCGCAAGACGCGCATGCCAGGGCCTGCGATTTTTATCTGATGGCGGGCCAGCAGGAAAAAGCCCTGTGGGCACTGAACGAGGGCCTTGCCTATTGGAAGAAAAATCCCGGCGCCTCTTTTCCCGAAGAAAAAGAAGCAATCGCTTTACGGATGGAGAAATACTTCAATGCCTAAACACGCTACGCCATGACCGAGATTACTTGTCCCTACGACGGCGACTGCGGGCGCCGCTTCGACAGCAGCGCCATGGATGCCCCGGATGCTGCGTTTTTAAACACGGCCATCGGCAAGAAAATGACGTTCATGTTCCTGCACTGCCCCGCATGTGCAAGGATGTTCCAGTTCAATCCGGTCGCCTGGATAGCCCAGGCTTGCGAGACGGCTGCGCCCAGGGCCGCCAAAGTCGCGAAGAAAAACGGCAAGCAGCTGGAAAAATTGCTGGCCAGGGAAAAAGTGACCGTGCCCCGGACCTATCTCGCGCACCTTCGCAGCGCAACGTCACTACCCGGCGTGGCGATTTTCAAGGACGAAGAGCCCTTCACGCTGTACAGCCTGGACGCGCTGTGCCAGGACGTCGATGTGGATGGAACCAGCTACCTGGCAGTCAGGCAGCTGGCCGGCTTTGCGCAGGCCCTGGCGCAAGCGGCGGGAACGGGGTCGAAGCAGGCAGCACCGTTCAGCCTTGCCGAGCTGGCGGCTTGCCTGGCCATCGGCGAGGAAAACACGCGCATCCTGTTCATCGACAGCCGCGACAACGATGCACTGTGGATCTATCACTGCGACGGCGGCGATGTCGAACCGACGCGGCTCACCTTGACCTCGCTGATCGGGCCTGGCGTATGCTGAAAGGCGCGACACGCCGCAGATTCTGCGGCCGGCGTCCATTCCAGCAAACAATATTGGAAAAGCATGCTATTTTTTAAGTAGTCGCCCATAGACACTGGTTCCTCACAGCAATCCATGGCACCATGGCTGCGCCGTTTTGCCTGCAACGCGGCCTCCATCGGACCAACCAGGAACCCTACATGTCGTCATATCGCATTCTCGCCAGCAGCATGCTGCTCGGCCTGGCCGCAGCGGGCATCGCCCATGCACAAGCCCCCGCGCCCGCCGCCGCCAACACCGATCCCCACCTGTGGCTCGAAGAAGTCCTCGGCGACAAGCCGCTGGCCTGGGTCAAGCAGCACAATGCCGTCACCACCAAGGAACTGGAAGCCCAGCCCGGCTTTTCGGCCCTGCAGGCGCGCCTGAAAACCATCCTCAATTCCAAGGAACGCATTCCCTACGTCAGCAAGGAAGGCGAGTATTACTACAACTTCTGGCGCGACGCCCAGCACGTGCGCGGCATCTGGCGCCGCACCACGCTGGCGCAGTACCAGCAGGCCGAACCCGCATGGGAAACCGTGATCGACCTCGACCAGCTGGCCGCCGGCGAGAGTGAAAACTGGGTCTGGGGCGGCGCTTCCTGCCTGTATCCGAAGGGCGAACGCTGCCTCATTTCCCTGTCGCGCGGCGGCGGCGACGCCAAGGTGGTACGCGAATACGACGTGGCCAGGCGCGCCTTCGTCGAGGGCGGCTTCACCCTGCCCGAAGCGAAGGGCAGCGCCAGCTGGATCGACCAGGACACCCTGTTCGTCTCCACGGATTTCGGCCCCGGCTCGATGACCAGCTCCGGCTACCCGCGCATCATCAAGCAGTGGCAGCGCGGCACGCCGCTGGCGCAGGCGCAAACGCTGTATGAAGCCAAAGCCGACGACCTGAGCGCGGGTGCCTACAAGGATTTCACGCCCGGCCACGAACACCAGTTCATCGAGCGGCAAATCGATTTCTACAGCAGCGAAATGTTCCTGCGCGACGGCGCCGAGCTGAAGAAAGTGCCGAAACCGGACGACGCGACGGCCTTCACCGTGCGCGACCAGCTGGTCATCACCCTGCGCTCGGACTGGAAAGTCAACGGCAAGACCTATGCGCAAGGCTCATTGCTGGCGACCGACTTCAAGTCCTTCATGCAGGGCAAGCAGGTGCTGGAAGTGCTGTACGCGCCCACGGCCACGTCGTCGCTGGACAATGTCACGGCGACGAAATCGGCCATCCTCGTCACTACCCTGGACAAGGTCAAGAACCGCCTGACGGAACTGCGCCACGTGAACGGCAAGTGGCAGCGCCGCGCCGTCGATGCGCCGAAGCTGGGCACCCTGGCCGTCAGCGCGCTCGATCCCGTCGACTCGGACCAGTACTTCCTGACGGTGACCGACTTCCTCAACCCGACCACCCTGTACCTGGCCACGGCGCAAAGCGACAAGCGCACGAAGATCAAGTCGCTGCCCGCCTACTACGACGCGGCGCCGTACAAGGTGGAGCAGTTCGAATCGACGTCGAAGGATGGCACGAAGGTGCCGTATTTCGCCATCATGGGCAAGAAGACGAAATTCGACGGCAGCAACCCCACCGTGCTGTATGGCTACGGCGGCTTCGAAGTGTCGCTGAAACCGAGCTACAGCGGCACCACGGGCGTCGCGTGGCTGGAAAAAGGCGGCGTGTATGTGCTGGCCAATATCCGCGGCGGCGGCGAATTCGGCCCCCGCTGGCACCAGGCGGCGCTGAAGGAAAACCGCCAGCGCGCGTATGACGATTTCATCTCGGTGGCGCAGGATTTGATCCAGCGTAAGGTCACCAGTCCGCGCCACCTGGGCATTATGGGCGGCAGCAATGGCGGCCTGCTGACGGGCGCCGTGCTGGTGCAGCGTCCCGACCTGTTCAACGCCGTCGTCAGCCAGGTGCCGCTGCTCGACATGCGCCGCTATAACAAGATGCTGGCGGGCGCCTCGTGGATGGGAGAGTATGGCGACCCGGACGTGCAGGAACAATGGGCGTACATCAGCAAGTACTCGCCGTACCAGAACGTCTTCAAGGACAAGAAATATCCGCGCGTGCTGTTTACCACCTCGACGCGCGACGACCGGGTCCACCCCGGCCATGCGCGCAAGATGGTGGCCAAGATGGAAGAGCAAGGCCACGACGTGCTGTACTGGGAAAACACGGAAGGCGGCCATGCGGGCGCCGCCAATAACGACCAGCAGGCGCTGATGTGGGCGCTGACCTACACCTTCCTGCTGGAGCAGCTGAAGTAAGAAAGTCGACAAACCCGGCCTGACGGCCCCCGCAAGACAGAACGCCTGCACCGGATTCCGGCGCAGGCGTTTTTTTCATGGGCCTACTTCGCCTGCGCGCTGGGGCGTTCGGCGATGCGGTCGCGGTAGGCCTGCAGGTGTTGCAAACCTTCCGCGCCGGGGCGGTATTTCATCAGGCCGCGCGCAAACTCCAGCGCGCAGAAAGCCGTGATGTCGGCAATGGTGAAGCGCTCGCCGGCGATGTACGGCTGCTGCGCCAGCACCTGGTCCAGCCATTGCGCCGTCTCGCGCAGCTTGCCCGCCTGCGCCGTGGCGAAATCGGGAAACTGCGGGTTTTCCAGCGCCACCAGGGCCGGATGGCCGTGGCGCACCCAGTTGGCGGCGGCGCTGAACAAATGCAGTTCCACGCGACGGTCGGCCATTTCGATGAACGCGCGCTCCTCGAAACCTTCGCCCATCAGGTTCGGCTGCGGCTGCAAGCCTTCCAGGTAAGTACAGATGGCGCGCGTCTCGGTCAACACGCGTCCGTCCGCCAATTCCAGCACGGGCACGCGGCCCAGCGGGTTTTTCGCCAGGAAGGCGGGATCGCGGTGCTGGCCCGCCATCAGGTCGAGCGCCACTTCCTCGATGCCGGTGATGCCTTTTTCGGCGATGAACATGGTGACGCGGCGTGGATTCGGCGTGCGGGGGCTGATATACAGTTTCATGTGCAAGTCTCGTCTCGTTAGGGTGGTTGACAATCAGGTGCGGCACCGGCCTGTGGCAAGGCGGTCAGGCGCCCATCATACCAGCGCACCGTGATGGTGCGGCAGTCCCGGCGCGTTGACTTTGCCCCCGTTTCCACTTAGATTGCTGTACGGGAACGCTGGCTTCCAGTTCCAGCGATGTCCCCCAACCGCCATCAACGCTCGCAGCCTACCCGGCCGGCGGGCGTTTTACCCATGAACGAAGGGCATACCATGCATCGCACACCGACTCCGCGTTTCCGCCGCAGCCAACTGGCCGCCGCCGTCCTGGCCCTGGCCGCCGTCACGGCCTTTAGCCCTGGCCACGCCGCACCCGCCGCCAAGTACGCCTCGGCCAGCCACTCCCCTGGCACCACCACGCAGCTGCCGCGCGGCGTCACGCCCTTGCACTACATCCTGTCGATCACGCCGGACGCCGCCGCCTCCACCTTCAAGGGCGCAGCCGCCATCAAGGTGGCCGTCGACACGCCGACGGCCAGCATCACTTTCAATGCCCTGAACCTGGCGTTTGCCGCCGCCGCCATCGAAGGCGCGGGCGGCAGCAAGCAGGTGACGCGCAAGATCGATATCGACGCGGACAAGCAGACGGCCACCGTGCATTTCGCCGAGCCTCTGGCCAAGGGCGAGTACCTGTTGCGCATCGACTACACCGGCAAGATCGGCACGCAGGCCACGGGACTGTTCTCGCTCGACTACGACACGCCGCAAGGACGCCAGCGCGCGCTGTACACGCAGTTCGAGAATTCGGACGCGCGCAGCATGCTGCCGTCGTGGGATGAACCGGACTACAAGGCCACCTTCGCGCTGGACGTGGTCGTCCCGAGCAGCCAGATGGCCGTCGGTAACATGCCGATCGCCAGCAGCGAAGAACTGGGCAATGGCATGAAGCACGTGTATTTCGCCACCACGCCGCGCATGTCGACGTATTTGCTGTTCTTCGGCCTGGGCGACTTCGAGCGGGCGACAAAGATGGCCGACGGCACGGAATTGGGCGTCATCACGAAGAAGGGCGCGCTGGCGCAAAGCCGCTTCGCGCTCGACGAATCGGCCGCCCTGCTGCGCGAATACAACGATTATTTCGGCGTGCGCTACCCGCTGCCCAAGCTCGACAACATCGCCGCGCCGGGCCGCAGCCAGTTCTTCGGCGCCATGGAAAACTGGGGCGCCGTGTTCACCTTCGAATACGGCCTGCTGCTCGACGCTGCCATCTCGACCCAGTCGGACAAGGAAAACATCTACACCACCCTGTCGCATGAAATGGCGCACCAGTGGTTCGGCGACCTGGTCACCATGCGCTGGTGGGACGACCTGTGGCTCAACGAAGGCTTTGCCTCGTGGATGGAAAGCCGCACTACGGAGCGTTTGCACCCGGAATGGAACACGGCCCTGTCCAAGGTGGGCGGGCGCGAATCGGCCATGAGCCAGGATGCGCTGCGCACCACGCATCCGGTGGTGCAGCGCATCGCCACCGTGGAACAGGCCAGCCAGGCCTTCGACGGCATCACCTATCAAAAGGGCAAGGCCGTGATCAGCATGCTCGAAGCGTACGTGGGCGCCGACACGTGGCGCACGGCCGTGCGCAGCTACATGCGCAAGCATGCGTATGGCAATACGGTATCCGACGACCTGTGGCGCGAAGTCGACGCGGCCGCGGGCAAGCCTGTCAGCGCCATCGCCCATGATTTCACCCTGCAGCCGGGCGTGCCCATGATCACCGTGGGCGACGCCGTGTGCAGGAAGGGCAATACGCGCGTGACCCTGACGCAGACGGAATTTTCCAAGGACCAGCCGGACAAGAAACCGCTGTCGTGGAAAGTGCCCGTCATCGCGTCGACGGTCGGCAACGGCAAGCTGGCCCGCGTGCTGGTCAAGAATGGCAAGGCCACCCTGAACGTGCCCGGTTGCGGCGCCCTGCTGGTGAACGCGGGCCAGAGCGGCTACTACCGCACCCTGTATGCGCCGGCCGGCACGCACGCGCTGGCGGGCAGCTTCGCGCGCCTGGCGCCGATCGACCAGCTGGGCTTGCTGGCGGACAGCCAGTCGCTGGGCATGGCGGGCTTGCAAGACCCGGCCGCTTTCCTGGAACTGGTGAAGGCCACGCCCCTGTCGGCCGACCCGCAAGTGCTGGGCCGCGTGGCCGGCGCGCTGAACGGCCTGTATGAACAGTATGCAGGCGACACGGCGCGCCAGCAGGCTTTCGCCCGCTTTGCCATGGCGCGCCTGGCGCCGATGATGGCGCAGACGGGCTGGGAAGCGCGCGCGGGCGAAGCGTCGAGCGTGGCGACCCTGCGCGGCCGCCTGATTGCCATCCTCGGCGACATGGGCGAGCCCGGCGTGATCGCGGAAGCGCGCCGCCGCTACGCGGCCAGCGAACAGGATCCGTCCGCCATGCCCGCACCGCTGCGCCGCACCATCCTGGGCGTCGTGGCCCAGCATGCGGACGCCGCCACCTGGGAACAGCTGCACGCCAGGGCGCAGCAGGAAAAGACGCCGCTGGTCAAGAACCAGCTGTACGACTTGCTGGCCTCGACCGACGACGCGGCCCTGGCGCAGCGCGCGCTGGCGCTGGCGCTGACGGATGAACCTGGCGTGACCAACAGCCCGGCCATGATTTCGCGCGTGTCGCGCAGGCATCCGGAACTGGCGTTCGACTTCGCGCTGGCCCACCTGGAGCAGGTCAATGCGCGCATCGACGCCAGTTCGCGCAGCCGCTACTTCCCCCGCCTGGCCGCCGGCTCGGCGCAGCCGGAAATGATCGCCAAGCTGGAAGCGTATGCGCAGGCCAACCTGCCGGCCAGCGCGCGCGGCGACGCCGACAGTTCCGTGGCTGGCATCAAGTACCGCATCAAGGTGCGTACCGAGCGCCTGCCGGCTGTCGATGCATGGCTGGCCAAGCAAACGGGTTAAGCGCCCGCGCCCGGCGCCGCAGTATGGCGGCGCCGGGCATTTTCCGGCCCTGCACGAAAATCCGGGCAAAAAAAACCGGCTTCGCAAGTCGCGGCAGCCGGTTGAAACGCTGTTTCAGAGCGCAGGGATAAAACGGAAAACACATGAAAAAGTGGAAATCGTGCCGGTCATTGAGGTGTCCGGCAACCTTGCGCCCGGGGTTTCCGTGCGCCATGTATCCACTATGCCAGCCCTTCACTTAGTCAGGCTTAGGACTTCATTAAAGCCCCTTCATTTTCCCGCTTTCACCCTGCATGCCTTGCCATCGCAGCAATTTTACGCTGCGCCGGCCTGTCTGGTGCCGATGGTTGAGCTCACCGGCTAAGCTGTTGAGTCATGCCTGCATCCTATCGCTCCCGGAACGTAGTGATTTGCGCACCGCATGCTGTGTGCCAACAAAAGCATCATAACAGCGGCATATGACCGCCTTATGACGTAGCGCTAAGGTGCGCCGCCCTCCCTTGCGGAACTCTTGATACCCGTCAACTCGATCTCCACGCGGCGGTTCGGCTGCAGACAGGCGATCAGGGCCGCGCCCGGCGCCACCTTCTCGCAAGCCGCAACGGGTTCCGCCTTGCCCTTGCCATACGCGCTGATGACATTGGCGATGCCCTGTTCACGCAGCAACTGTTTCACCGTCAGGGCGCGCCGCTCGGACAAGGCCTGGTTATAGCTGTCCGAGCCCAGGCGGTCAGTATGCCCCGTCACGGACAGCGTATCGATCTGCACATAGCCCTGCTTCAGGCGCGCCGCCAGGTCGCGGATTTTCTCGATGCCCTGCGGCAGCACGTCGGCCGCGCCCGCCTTGTCGAAGCGGAACAGGGCGTCCATGTCCAGGGTGATGCGTTCATGCCCGATGCGCGGCGGCAAGATGTCCGGCGGCGTTACCCGCTTCGGCTGGTCGGCAGGACAGGATGCCGCGGCGGACTGGGCGGCCGCCTGCGCATCCTCGGCCAGTTGCACGTACGGGTTCGCGTGGCGCCAGCCCTGCTGCTTGTATTCATTGCCCGCATGCGCCAGCTCCACTTCGCCGCACGCCACCTTTTGCGCCGCGCAGGCAAAGCCCGGCGAGGCGCGCAACTTGCCGAAGCCGGCCCACAGGTCGTCGCGCAAGCGCGTGGCGTCGTTCACCAGCGGCGTCGCATCGCCGGGATTGGGCGTGCTGCCGTCTTCCAGCGCGGCAACAATCTTCGCCGATTCCTGCAGCGCCTGCAGGGGAAAGGCCGAGCGGTCGTTGCGCGTGTATTCGTGGAATGATACGTCGAGCCAGCATTGCGCCTTGGACAGGTAATAGTCGCCCACGCGCACGCCGCCGTCGTTGAGCTTCTTGATGCGCTCCTGCAGCAGCCGGTACGCCTGCTGGTCGGCAGAAACGGCCTGGTCGCTGATGCGCAGCTGGGGCATGGCCAGCGGCGCCGCCGGCAGGGTCGGCGTGGCCGCCTGGGCCAGGCCCATGGCCAACAGGCCGGCCAGCGGCAGCAGTTTCATCGTCGTGGTCATCATCGGTGTCATCGTCGGTATCAGTGAGGGAGTCATGGTAGCTTTCATGGCCGGGCCAGGGTACGGTTGATGGTGGCGTCTTTGCCTTTGAACAAGTTTTCATCGAACTTGAAGCGCAGGCGCAAATAGGGGCCGCGGGCCGTGTAGTCGGCGCCCGTCAGGTCGCGGTCGGAAAAGCCCGACCAGTTGTGGCCGGCCGACAGCCACAGGTTTTGCGCCAGCAGATAGCCCACTTCGACGCCGTTGGCCCACTGGCGGCTGCCCCCTTGCGGGCTGCCCATCACGGCCGCCAGCACGCCGATGTCCCAGTTCTTGCTGATGTCGTACACGGTGCGCCCGGAAAACAGCCACGCCGTGTATTTCTCTTGCCCGGCGGGCAGGTTCCTGTCGTTATTGTGCTTGGCGGCAACCCTGCCCGTGAACCACCACGGACGGCTGGGGTGGTAATCGAGGTGCGTGGAAACGATATGCGCGCGGTAATTGTCGCCATCGATCTGCGACTGGTCGCGCACCGTCTTGTACTCATAGCGGGCCAGGCCGTTGAAACGGTTGTCGTCGACGGGACGCCACGCAAAGCCCAGTTGCGCCCGGTCCTGCAGCACATTGCCCACGGGCGCGCCGCTGGCGTCGTCGTTGTTGCGCGTGTACAGCAGGTAGTTGCGTGCAAGCAAAGTCCAGTCGCGGCTCAGCTTGCGCGCCCAGGCGATGGTATTGAGCCATTGATCCTGGCGCTGGTTGCCCGGCGCGATGTCGCTGTCGAACAGGCGCCGGTACTCGAGCTTGACGGAACCGCGCCACAGGGGATTGACGGCATAGTCGAAGCCTGCCGCCACAGCCACGGCTTGCTGTTGCTGGCCGTTCATGACTTTCAGGTATTCCACATTCGTGTTCGCCGCCAGCCCTTCGCCCAGGTTCCACGTGTTGCGCAAGCCGGACGCCAGCTGCAAGTCGCGCTGGTTGCTGAGGCTGTAATCCATGGCGTCGCGCATGCGGTACTCGCCGAACACGGTGCCGCCCGGCATGTAGCCCGTATCGGCGCCGGCGACAAAGCTGGTGCTGCGGTCGGCCGGATTGAGCGAATACGCGGACGCCAGCCCCGTCTGGTTTTCATAGCGCGCATACAGCCGGCTGCGTTCGGCCAGCTGGTATTGCGCGCCCAGGCCGTAGCGGTGCTGGTCCGCGTCGGCGATGCTTTTTTCCACGTCGCCATTCAGGGTCCAGCGGTCCGTGGCCTTGTATTGCGCGCCCAGGCGCACGGTGGTGGCGTCCAGCGGCACCGTCGCGCCCGCGCCCACGCCGGGATTGATCGGCGCAAACGTGGTGATGCTGCCGCCCGTGACGGGGTCGATGGCCGTGTTCGCCGTGCCGTTGCCGAAGAAGCCGCCCGTGGGATTCAAGCCCGTGCCCAGCGGCGACGTGTTCGGCGCGATGCCGGCCGTCGACGGCATGCCGCCGCTCTCCTTCATGTGCTGCACGGACACGTCGAGCAGCCAGCGCTCGCTGGCATTCCACGCCACGCCCAGGCGCTGCGCATCGCGGCGCGCATCCGTGCTGCGCTCGTCGCTGCGGATGGCCTCGCCATACACGGTGACGGCGGGACTGAGCTTGTAGCCCGCTTTCAGCCCCGCCTCGCCCCGCCCGCCCGTGATGCCGGCCGCCGTGTTATTGAAATCCTGGTCGGAACGGCTCCAGAAGGCTTTCGCTTCCAGCTTCTCATCCTTGTACTGCAACTCGACCCGCGCCGCGTTGCCGCTGACTTCATCGCGCAACTCGCCCGCCTGGCCCGACGGCGTCGTGTAGATGCTGCCGCCCGCGCTGTAGCTGGTGGACGTGGTGCGCGCCACCTCGACCACCAGCAGGCTGTGCTCGCCGAGGCTTACACCCGCATTGACACTATGCAATTTGTACGGCGACAAGGGATTCCTGTCTTCCACGGCCGAGCCGCCGAGCGAGACCATCTTGCCCAGCTGCACTTGCCCATCCACGCCCACGGTCCAGAATTTCTCGCCGCCCTGATCCACCTCATAGCTGATGCGTATCGATTGCGGGTCGCCATTCGGCGTCAGCGCGGAAATCGCCTGCTTGAACAGGATGCGCCCGCTGAACGGCTCGAAGCTGTAATCCTCGAAGCGGCGCAACTGCGTCGCCTGCACGATATTGCCGTTCTGGTTCTTGTCGCGCACGACGATCTCGATCTTTTCCGAGTTTTCGATGGCGTTGTTGTTGCGCACGGCGAACGGCCCCGACGTGCCGTTCGCCCGGTATTCCTCGACCACCTGCTTCAGGCTATCGTTGATGGCAAACGCATTCGCGACGATGCCATCCTGTTCGTAATGGCCGCGCCCGCCCGTGGCCGTGCGGTTGTACTGGCCCAGTTTTCTCTGCTGCAAGTTCGCCACGGCGCCGCCGCCCGTCATCTGGCTGAAGCCGTCTCCCGTGGCAAAGTCGCCGTACAGCACATAGCTTTTTTGCCGGTCGATGCGCACATATAAACGGTCGCTGGAGCGGGCGTCGAAATTGCGCACGGAACTGTCACCGTACACGGGATAAAACTCTTCCGGATTGACATCGCGCAAGAGGCGCGCGCGCGTGTCCTTGTCCGAATCGTAGGCGGCCGTCAGCAAGGCGTCGCCACGGATGGTTCCTTTCAAAAACATCGCCGCCCGGCCCGCCACGTTGGCCTTGCCATTGTTGAACGCCCGGCTCCAGCGCTGGATGTCGCGCTCGAAACCGTCATTGAAGCGCGACGGCGCAATGTCGCTGCTCGACAGGCTGCGCTTGCTGATGATGCCGTCGATCAAGCCCACGGCCAGCATGTCGCGCAATTCCGGCAAGAAACTGATCGTGCCCTGTGCCGCCACGGCCCCGGCCGAGACGCGCAGCAACACGTCCTGCGGCGTGGCGGGAGCCAGCAGGCTGAACGTCGCCACGCCGTTTTCCACCGCCAGCTGCGTGCCGGGCGTGACCTTGTCGGCGTCGCGCCGTTCCGGACCCAGTTCATCGGTGCGGGCGCCGGGCAGCAGGATGCGCCCGCCGCTGGCCTCGATGGTCAGCAAGGCCTTGCCCGTCAGGGGTTGGCCCTGCTCGTCAAACAGGCTCACCGTCACCTTGACGGGACTCTGGCCATCGGCCGGCACGCCGTTCCCGTCCGTCTCGACGGCGATGCGCGCCACGCCCCGGTTGATGGCGTAATCGGTGGCGCCCACCTTGCCGGCAAGGAAGGATGGCGCCGCCACAGCGGAGCCTGCCGCATGGTCCGGCAAGGGCAATTGCGCCAGGCTGGCCGCCGGCAAGGCCAGCAGGGCCAGCGCGGCGGCCATGCGCCGGGGCGCGGGCAGAGTTCTCTTCATGGCTTGTTTCTCTTTAGCAGCATTGGCAAGCGGCAAGTAAGGTGACAGGGGCTTATTTCGCATGGCTGCCTCCTGCGGCTGGCGCGGCGGCAGGTACGCGCGGTGCGACGACAGGCTGGTTGGCGCTGTCCGTTGCCTGGGCCGGCGCGGCGGCCGGCTGGCTGCTGAAACTCAAGCCCCCTCCCTTGCCGCCCTCCCTTTCCACGCTGCGCACCTCGCCCTGCGCGCGGCGCGCCTTGACTTGCTCGAGCACGGGATTCGAGCACGAACCTTCGATGAAGTCGGCGCGCAGCAGCTCGCCGTTCTTGGTATCGAGGAACAGGCTGTGCGGATCGCCCAGGTTGCGGTTCGACGCTTCCATCATGCGGCTGGCGCGCGGCAAGGTTGCGCCATCGACCTTGATCGCATGGCTGTTCGGCGTGATGCCGCAATAGCTGTACTTGCCTTCCACGTCCGTGGTGAAGTTCGTGCCATCCTCCATATACAGCCGCACGCCCGGGATGCCCAGTTCCTCGCCGTCCTGCACGTGGTTGTTGTTGCAGTCGACAAACACCTTGCCGGCGATACAGGCATCCGTCGTGAACACGCCGCCCATCACCTTCACTTTCGCGCGCGCCTCGTTCGAGGGCGGGCCGTTGGTGGTCGTTGCCTGGGCCCGGTTGATGCCGTCGCCCTGCAGCGAACCGACGCCCACGCGCAGGCGGTAGCGGAAGCTGGCGCTGGCGTTCGGGGCCAGCGATTCCAGCTTGAAGTTCAGCTGGGGACCGGGCTTGCCGGAAGGATCGGGCTGCAGCACATTGTTGCGCGTGGTCGTGCCGTCGATGTAGCGGAAGCCGGCCGGCAGTTTATCGAGCACGCTGACGCCGAACGCCGTCGCCAGGCCCGTGTTCTTCACCTCGATCGTGTATTGCAGGCTGTCGCCGATCTCGGCCTGCGTCTTGTTGACACTCTTGCTGATCAACAACATCGGTTTGTCCTTCGTGTTGAACACGACGGGCGTAAAGCTGGGCGGCGTGGCGCCTGGCGTGGCCGGCAGCAGCAAGGTGTCGGCCGAACTGGCCAGGGCCAGCACGCTGGCCGGCGCCACCGGCGTGCTGATCCCGCCGGCGCCGCTGTAGCTGTGGCCGATGTTGCGCCCGCTCCCATCCGTGCCCAGCATGGTGCTCGCATATACCTGGTTCAATTGCGGCACGGTGGGAATCGCCGCCACGCTGCCGAAGTCGACCAGTACCGTGAAGACGATGTTGCAGCTTTCCTGCGGCTGCAAGTCGCCCTGGCCGCTCAGCAAGCCAAACACGGTGACGCCGTTGAAGTCGGCATTCGCCACGCAAGCCGTGGCGCCGGCGGGCCGCGCCGTGACGGCCAGGCTGCCCGGCTTGAAGGTGACGTTCGTGGCCGTGGGGAAGACGGCCTTCAGGTTTTCCGCCACCTGCACCATGGTCGAGGTCGGATAGCCGGCAGGATAGCGGTTGGCCGCCTGCACCGTGTAGCTGATCTCGAACTTGCTGGCATCGACCTGCTGCTGCGCCGACACGGCCTTGATGACATCGACCACTTGCCGCAGCAACACTACGGGCGTGGGCGTGTCTTCGCCCGTGAAGGCGACGCCGCCCACGGTATCCGAGGCATTGCCGTTGCGGTTAGGATCGACCTTGTCCGCCAGCGCGGCCACCTCCGCCGCCGTGGCCACGGCGCCCGCATGGCTGCCGCCATTGTTGGACGCATCGAACACGAGGCTGCCCACGGGCGGCGTATACGTGGGGTTGGCGGCGATCACGCCTGCCGCCGGGGCGGGCGGCACACTGATGGCGCCGCCTCCGTTGGCGACATTGCCGCCCAGCGCGCTGGCAAACACGCTGTTGTTGTACTGCGGCAAGGTCGTCTCCTGCACCGTGATTTCCACGGTGAAAGTAATGACGCTCAACTCGCCCTCGCCCAAGGCAGCATCACCATTGAGCAAACGCAAGTCGCTGCCGCCGCAACCGCCCGTAAAGCCCGGATTGACGGCCAGCTGCCGGCTGCCGCCAATGGCGGGCGCGGCAGGTGGCGCGATGATGCGGCACGCGACCGGTTCAGGGAAGGCGGCACGCAGGCTGTCGAGCGCCTGTACATTTTGCGCCGCGCCCTTGCCCACGTTGCGGATCACCACCGTGTACGGCACGTTGAAGACCTTGGCCGACAGCTGGGTCACCTTGCCCACGCCCAGCGCCGCGCCGATGGCGGGATTCGCCACTTCCGTGACGGCCGTGCAATCGGATGCCTGCGCGCAACGCGGCAAGTCGGAACCGGTGGGCACGATGGTGTTGCTCAGGGTGCCGCTGGCCGCCACTTTCGCACTCACCGTGACGGCGGCCACGGCATTCGGCGCCAGGCCGGCCGGCACCGTGCAGACGAGTTTATTCGCCGCCAGCGGCGCGCACGTGGTCGGTGCGGCAGGCGTGACGACGATATCCGCCAGGCTGGCGGCCAGGTCGTCCGTCAAGGTGATGGCCGCCGTGGTGGCGCCGCTGCCGCTGTTGGTGGCCGTGATGGTCCAGCTGACGGTGTCGCCGATGCTGGCATTGGCCTTGTCCGCCACTTTTTTCACCATCACGCTGGGGCTGGTGACGTTGGTGGTGGTCTGGCAATCGGCCGGAGACAGGCACAGCGGCGCATCGGGCCCGGACGGCACGACGCGGTTGAGCGCCGCGCCCGCCTGGGTGACGGTCGCCGACACTTCCACGCTGGCTTCGCCGCCATTGCCGATCAGGCCGGCAGGCACGCTGCACGTGAGCACATTGCCGGCCACGGGCGCGCAAGTGGCGCGCACGGGCGTGAGCACCACGTTCGCCAGGCCGGCCGGCAAGGTGTCGACCAGGGTCATGACGGCGCGCGTGGGGCCGGTGCCCGTATTGCTGGCCGTGATGGTCCACACGACGGTGTCGCCCACATTGGCGCTGGCACGGTTGACGCTTTTCCGCACCGCCACCTTGGGTCCCGTCAGCACGACGCTCGATTCGCAGCTGTTCGCCTGCGCGCAGGCTGGATTGTCGGGTCCGCTCGGCATGACGCGGTTCGACAGCACGCCTTCCAGCGTGCCCGTGGCCGTCACGCGCACGCTGCGCGTGCCATTGCCGATAGCCAATTGACCAGCAGCAATGCTGCAGCTTTGCACGCTGTTCGCCACCCAGTTCGCCAGCGGCGGGCACGTCACGCCCGCATCGGCGTTGACCGCCAGCACCGTCAGGTTCGGCGGCAGGATGTCCGCCAGGGTCACCACGCCCAGGTTGGCCACGCCGCCGCTGTTGATGGCGGTAATGGTCCAGATGATGCTGTCGCCCACGTTGGCATTGCCGACGTTGGCCGTCTTGCTGACGCGAATCACGGGACCAGGCATGGTCACCGTGGCCGTGTTCGGCAAGTCGTACTGCACTTCCGTCGAGCTGGTGGCGATGATGCTGACGATGGTCGACACATTGCTGGCTGGCTGGATATACGACAGGCCAAAACTGTGCAGTTCGTTGGCCGCCAGGCTGGCGGGCAAGCCCGTCACCGTCAGCATGCCGCTGACGGCGTCATAACTGCCGGCCGCGCCGTTCAGGGTCACGCCCATCAGGCCTTGCGCCAGTTTCAGGCTGTACGTCACGTTCTCGGCCGTGCCGGGACCCACATTGCTGTAGCTGACGATGCCGTTGATCTGGTCGCCGGCGCTGGTGGTGCCGGGGAAACCGTTCAGGGTGGTGGTCACGTCGACCAGCAGCTTGATGGCCGTGGTGGTGGTGGTGCAGTCCGCCGCCTGTGCACAGACAGGATTGTCCGGGCCGCTAGGCAAGACCGTGTTCTGCAACACGCCGGCCGCGCTGGCCGTGGCGCGCAGCACCACTTGCGCCTGTCCGCCCGGCGCCAGGCCGGCCGTCACGCTGCACGTGACGATATTGCCCGCCACGGGCGCGCAGGTGGCCAGTTGCGTGGACAGCACTTGCACGCCGCTGACGCCCACTGGCAGGTTGTCGGTCAGCACGATGGCGGACTTGGTTGCGCCCGTGCCGCCATTGCTGGCGGTAATGGTCCAGGTCAGCAAGTCGCCCACGCTGACACTGCTCTTGTCGACGCTCTTGCGCACCGTCACTTGCGGCGCGACGAGGGTCGTCGTGGCCTGGCAAGCGCTGGCCGTGTCGCAGGCGGGATTGTCGCCGCCGCTGGGCACGACGCGGTTCGACAGGCTGCCGCCCGCAGTGCCGCGGCCCGTGATGACGACCTTGCGGCTGCCATTGCCAGCGGCCAATTGACCTGCCGCAATCGTGCATGACTGCACGCTGCCTGCCGTCCAGCTGGCGGCCGGCGGACAGCTCACGCCCCCATCGGGCGTCACGCCGAGCACGACGATATTGGTGGGCAGCACGTCGGCGATGACGACGGCGTTTTGATTCGGCAAGTTGCCCGTGTTCGTGGCCGTGATGCTCCAGGTCAGGATATCGCCGACGGCCGCGTTCACCTTGTCGACCGTCTTGCTGGCGCGAATCACGGGGCCGGGCAAGTTCGTCGTCGCCGTATTCGGCAAGTCGTTGACGATTTCCGTGGAGCTGGTTCCCACCACGCTGGTGATGCGCGAGCTGTTGCTGGCCGGCTGGGTGTAGAACAAATTGAAACTGGCACTCTGCCCGGCGATCAAGGTGGCCGGCAAGCCGCTCAGCACGTACAAGCCCGTGGCGCTGTTGTAGACGCCGCTGATGCCGGGCGCGCCGCTGACGGGGCTGACGGAGACGCCGCCCAGACCCGCTTCCAGTTGCAGGCTGTAAGTCACCGTTTCCGCCACGCCCGGCCCGACGTTGGCAAACGTCACCACGCCGCGGATGGCATCGCCCGCATTGCTGCTGGCGGGAAAACCGTTCAGGGTGGTGGTCACGTCGACCAGCAGTTTCGATACCACCGTGGTGGTCTGGCAATCGCCGGGCACGGCACAGACGGGATTGTCCGGCCCGCCCGGCAGCAGCGCATTGACGAGGCTGCCCGACAGGGTCGCCGTGGCGCTCAGCTTGACGGTGGCGGCGCTGCCGGCGGCCAGGCCGGCCGGCACGCTGCAGTTGACGACATTGCCCGCCGGCGCGGCGCAGGTGACGGGCGCCACCGGCGTCACCAGCACGTTCGCCAAGCCAGCAGGCAGAGTATCGGTCAGGGTGGCGATGGCCGTGCTCGGTCCCGTGCCGGTATTGCGCAAAGTCAAGGTCCACGTCAGGGTATCGCCCACGTTGGCCGCCGTCTTGTCGACCGTCTTGCTGGCGTGCAGCAGCGGCGAACTGACGGTGCTGGTGGTGCTGCAATCGCCCGCCTGCAGGCAGACGGGGTTATCCGTCCCGCTGGCGCTGACGCCATTCACCAGGCTGCCAGCGGCGGCGGCACGCGCCGTCACTTGCAGCGTGGCATTGGCGCCGGCGGCCAGGCCGGCCGGCACGCTGCACGTGAGCACATTGCCGGCCAGCGGCGCGCAGGTGACGGGCGCGGCGGGCGTGACGACGATATTCGCCAGGCCGGCCGGCAAGGTGTCGGTGAGGGTGACGACGGCCGTGCTGGCCCCCGTGCCGCTATTGGCCAGGGTGACCGTCCATGTCAGGCTGTCGCCGATATTCAGGGCCAGCTTGTCGACGCTCTTGCTCAGCGCCAGGCTGGGGCTGGTGATGGTGGTCTGCGTCTGGCAGCTGTTGGCCTGGAAACAGGCTGGATTGTCCGGACCGCTCGGCATGACCTGGTTGGCCAGGTTGCCGCCCGCGCTGGCCTTGCCGGTCAGCACGATCTGGCGCTGGCCGTTGCCGGCCGCCAGCTGGCCGATGGCCACGCTGCAGCTCTGGCTGCTGTTGGGCACCCAGCTGGCCAGCGGCGGACAGGTGACGCCGCTGTCGGGCGCCACATTCGTCACGACGATATTGGCTGGCAGCAAGTCCGTCAGGATCACGGCGCCCTGGTTGGCCAGGCTGCCCGTGTTGCTGGCCGTAATCGTCCAGATAATTTCCTCGCCGACATTCGCCACGGCCTTGTTGGCCGTCTTGCTGACGCGAATGATGGAACCGGGCATGGTGACGGTGGCCACGTTGGGCTGGTCGTTCGGCACTTCCGTCGATGTCGTGGCGATGCGGCTGACCACGGTCGACAGGTTGCTGGCAGGCTGGATGTAGCTGAGCTGGAAGCTGAAGCCCTGCCCCGCCGCCAGGGTGGCGGGCACGCCGCTGAAGGTCACCAGGCCGGAGCCGCCGTTGTAGCTGCCCGTCACGCCGCCGAGGTTGACGCCGACCAGGCCGGGCGCCAGTTGCAGGCTGTACGTCACGCCTTCGGCCGGGCCGGGGCCGATATTGCTGAAATTGACGGTGCCCGCAATCGTGTCGCCCGCATGCGTGCTGCCGGGAAAGCCGTTCAGGGTGGTGGTCACGTCGACCAGCAGTTTCACGGCCGTGCTGGTGGTGCTGCAATCGCCGGGCTGCGGGCAGACGGGATTATCAAGACCGCTCGGCACGACCGTATTGACATAGGCGCCGGCCGCATTGGCCACGCCCTTGACGACGATATTGAGCGTGGCGCCCGCCGCCATGCCGGCGGGAATGGAACACACGAGCTGGTTGCCGTTCGGCACCGCGCACGTGGCGGGCGACGCGGGCAACACTTGCCACAGGGTCAGGTTGGCCGGCAAGGTGTCCGTCAGGGTGATGATGCCCATGGTCGCACCCGTGCCCGTATTGGCCACGGCTATCGTCCACGTCAGCGCCTCGCCCACGTTGATATTGCTCTTGTCGACGGTTTTACGCACAGCCACCTGCGGGCTGAGGATGGTGGTCGTCGTCTGGCACGAAGCGGCCTGGGCGCAGGCGGGATTGTCTGGCCCGCTCGGCAGCACTTTATTGCCCAGGCTGCCTCCAGCCGTGCCCCTGGCCGTGATGATGATGCTGCGGCTGCCATTCACGGCGGCCAGCTGGCCTGGCGCGACGGTACACGCTTGCGCGCTGTTGGCCAGCCAGCTGGCCAGCGGCGGGCAGCTGACGCCCGCGCCCGGCGTGACGGACAGCACCGCCACGTTGGCGGGCAGGATGTCGGTCAGGGTCAGCACGCCCAGGTTGGCCAGGCTGCCCGTATTCGTGGCCGTGATGGTCCAGGTGATCGTCTCGCCCACGTTGGCCGTCGTCTTGTCGGCCAGTTTCGTCACGCGGATGATGGGGCCGGGCACGGTTGCCGTGGCCGTGTTCGGCAAGTGGTTCGCCACTTCCACCGAGGTGGTGGCGATGCTCGACGTCACCATCGACAGGTTGTCGGCCGGCTGCGTGTAGCTGACGTTGAAACTGGTGCTCTGGCCATTCGCCAGGCCCACGGGCAAGCCGCTGAGGGTGACGACGCCCGTGGCGGAATTGTAGCTGCCCACGGCGCCCGTCAGGGTGACATTGCTCAAGCCGGGCGTCAGTTGCAGGGTGTACGTGACGCCTTCGGCCGGGCCCGGTCCCACGTTGGCGTAGGTAACGGTGCCGGAAATCATGTCGCCCGCCAGGGTATTCGGCGGGAAATTGTTCAGGGTGGTGGTGACGTCGACCAGCAGCTTGACCACCGTGGTGGTGGTGCCGCAATCGCCGGGCAGTACGCAGGCGGGAGTGTCGGGACCCGATGGCAGCACGCTGTTGACGGCGGCGCCAGCCACGGTGACCGTGGCGCTGACGACGATTTTCGCCGAGGCGCCTGGGGCCAGGCCGGCCGGCACGCTGCATGCGAGGTTCTGGCCCGCCACGGGCGCGCAGCTGGCAGGCGCCTGCGGGCTGACGACGACGTTCGCCAGGCCGGCCGGCAAGGTGTCGGCCAAGGTGACGGCACCCGTGCTGGCGCCCGTGCCGCTATTGCTCACCGTCAAGGTCCACGTGAGCGTGTCGCCCACGTTGACGCTGGCCTTGTCGACGGTTTTCTTCACGGCCACGTTCGGTCTGGTGACGGTGGTGGTGGTCTGGCAATCGCCCGGCGTGGCGCAGGCAGGATTGTCGACGCCGCCCGGCAGGAGGCTGTTGGCCACCGTGCCGGCCGCATTCGCCACAGCCTTGATGGTCACCGTTGCCTGCATGCCGCTGGCCAGCCCTGGCGGCACCGTGCACGTCAGCGTGTTGCCGGCGGGCACGCCGCAACTGGCGGGCGCCACGGGCAGTATCTGCAGCGCGCCCACGTTGGCGGGCAAGGTGTCGGTCAGGGTGATCGGGCCATTCGTGGGGCCGCTGCCGCTGTTGATGGCTTTCAGGGTCCACGTGATGGTGTCGCCGAGGTTGACGGTGGTCCTGTCGACGCCTTTCGTCACGGCCACGCTGGGGCTGGTCACCGTGCTGGTGGTGGCGCAGGCGGCAGGCGTGGCGCAGGCCGGGTTGTCGGCGCCGGACGGCACGACGCTGTTGTTGTAGGTGCCCGCTGCAGCAGGCTGGGCCGTGACGGTGAAACCGGCCACGCCGCCATTCGCGGCCAGACCGGCCGGCACCGTGCACGTGAGGGTATTGCCCACCGGCGCGGCGCACGTGGCGCTGCCGACCAGCGCCACGTTCACGCCCGTCAGGTTGGCCGGCAAGGTGTCGGTCAGGGTGATGGGCGCGGTGCTCGCGCCATCGCCGCTATTGGTCGCCGTGACGCTCCAGGTCAGGGTGGCGCCGATATTGATGCTGGCGTGGTCGACGGTTTTCGTCACCGCCACCTTGGGGCTGGTGATCGCAGTGACCGTACTGCAATTTTCCGCCGTGGCGCAGGATGGATTATCGGGGCCGGCCGGCATGATGCGGTTGGCCAGGCTGCCGCCCGCCGTCGCATGCGCCGTGACGCTGACGCTGCGGCTGCCGTTCAGGGCCGCCAGCTGGCCGGCGGCGATGGTGCACGTCTGGGTGCTCGACGCCACCCAGGCCGCCAGCGGCGGGCAGGTCACCCCGGGTGCCGCCACCACGTTCGTCACCATCAGGTTGGGCGGCAGCAAATCGGCCAGGCTCACGACGCCCTGGTTGGCGATATTGCCCGTATTGCTGGCCGTAATCGTCCACGTGATGTTTTCGCCCACGTTGGCCGTCAGCTTGTCGGCCACCTTGGTGACGCGCACGTTCGGCCCCGGCACCATCACGGTGGCCGTATTCGGCAAGTCGTTGGCCACTTCGACGGAGGTGGTGCCGATCACGCTGGTGACAAACGAACTGTTCGTGGGGGGCTGCGTATAGCTGAGATTGAAGGTGACGCCCTGCCCGGCCGCCAGGTTCGGCGGCAGCCCCGACAGGACGATGAAACCCGTGCCCGCGTTGTACACACCCGTCACGCCGCCGACGGACACGCCCGTCAAGCCAGGCGGCAATTGCAGCGTGTATGTGACGTTTTCCGCCGCGCCCGGTCCCATGTTGCGGTAGGTAACCGTGCCGCTGATGGCATCGCCCGCATTCGTCGAGCCGGGAAAGCCGTTCAGGGTAGTGGTGACGTCCACCAGCGCCTTGCTGACCACGGTGGTGGTCTGGCAGGCGCCCGCCGTGGCGCAGCTGGCGCCATTGCCGCCGGACGGCGCCACGCTGTTGATGAAATTGCCGGCCGCCGTCGGCACGCCAGTGATGCTGACCTGGGCGCTGGCGCCCGGCGCCAGGCCGGCCGGCACGGTGCAGCTGAGCGTATTGCCGGCCAGCGGCGCGCAGGTGGCGGGCGCCGTGGGCGTGACGACGATGCTGGCCAGGTTGGCCGGCAAGGTATCGGTCAGGGTCAGGATGGCCGTGGTGGCGCCCGTGCCGGTGTTGTTCGCCGTCAAAGTCCACTGCACGGTGTCGCCGATGAAGGCGCTGGTCTTGTCGACGCTTTTTTGCACGCGCACGAGCGGGCTGACGATGCCCAGGGTATCGCTGTCGACGTTGTTCGCGGGGATCGGGTCCAGCGTGCTCGCGCCGGCCGTGGTGGTGATCGTCAGGCTGCCGCTGGCGGGCAGGTTGAAGGTGGAACTGCAATTGATGCGCGAGCCGGGAATGAACGGCGACACGGGCGCGCTGCAGCTGGCCGTGGCGCCGGCGGGCAAGCCGCTCATCACGCAGGTGGGCGCGGCCGCGCTGTCGGGGCCGTTGTTCGTGCACACGCCCGTCACCGTCACGGGCGAACCGGCATTGTAGGGACCGGCCGGCACCGTCGTGACGGCTTGCATGTCCGCCTGCAGGCGGCGGTTGCTGATGGTACACGTGACGGGCGCCTCGGGCATGGTGAAATTGCCCGCGTTGGCCGCGCCGCTGGAAATGACGGCGGCCGTATCCGTGCGCACGCAGCTGTAGCTGCTCTGGTACTGGGCCAGCACGGTGGCCGTGCCCGCGGTTTCCGCAAACGTGACGAGGTTGCCCACGCGCACCACGGCGCTGGCCGTGGCGCCGTTGCCGCCCTGCACGCCGGCCGTGCCGTTGGCATTCATGATGAACAGGCCGCTGTCGCCGACCGGCGCCAGCACCTTGAGCACCGTCAAGGTATTCGTCCTGACCGTGGCCGTGGTGCTGCTGCTGTTGTTGCTCAGATCGCTATCCGTTTCGTTGGGCGAGACGGTCACATTGGCCGTATTCACGATGCTGGCGGCGTCGCCCGGCGTGGCCGTGATCGTCACCGTCAGGTAGGCACCCGCGGTAGGGTCGCTGACGGCGCCATTCACGGGCAGGTTGCCCATGGTAATGCTCACGTTGTTGCTGCCCGCACCCGAGGTTTTCGTGCCGCAGGAAGCGCTGCCGCTGGCGGCGCAGGTCCAGCTGACATTGCTCAGGCTGGCCGGCAGCACGTCGCTGAAGGTGGCGCCCGTGCTGAGGGCCGGGCCGCGGTTCCACACCTTCATGGTGTAGCTCAGGGGCTTGCCGACGGAAAACTGCGCCGGGCCCACCTTGCTGACGGCCAGGTCCGTCTTGCTATTGGTACAGTCGGCATAGGAACTGGCCAGGCCGGGATCGCGCAATTGCGCAGCGGGAATAATTTCCGTCACATTGTCAGGACGCGTCCAGCGCATGTGCAGATAATTGATGCCGCCCACGTTATTCCACAGGACGCGGGCCAGATAACAGCCGCCGGGCGTGGCGCTATTGAAATTGCCGGCCAAATTCTGGAAATCCGTTTCATTATTCGAATATTCGGCCACGCTGCCCACGGCCACGTTGTACACGGTATTGCGGTAATTGGTCGAATATTGGGTCGAGAAATCCACCTTCACGTCGTCATCGTGCGCGACGCTGAATTTGTAATTGCCCGCCTGGGGAAATACCACCAGCGTGTACATCACGCGGCCCATGATCCAGGCCCGGCAGGCGGCCGACGTTTGCTGCGTATCGAAGTTGCATAACTGTCCGGGATTGGCGGTCGTGCCATTGGCCCAGTCCAGCTGCGCCGACGTCCCCGTGCGCGCCGCGTTGGCGGCGGGATTGGCGGCCAGCGCCGCCAGACTGGCGAGCCGGCCCGTGCTGCCCGCGTTGAAGCCGTTGTTGTAATTGGGCGCGGGCGGATTGGCCGGCACCCGCTCGATGCCGCGGTAATCCTCCCACAACACCTGTGCGGCGGCGGGCGCGGCGGCGCCCAGCAGCAGCGAAGCGAGCGCCAGCGGCGCAACATGACACTTGGAAAGATGAGGCAGGCGGGCGCGGCCGACAAGCGCGGCCAGCATCCCCAGATAGCGCCCGGCGGACGAAAAAGCTGCGTGGCGGCCGGAACGGCCTGCCGTTTCCTGGTGTGTTTTGATCATGTTGTTCGCTAAGAAATGTACCGCTGCAAGATGCAGACAAATATAAAAATGACATTTATTTGTCATGATTATATGAACAAGTAACACTTCAAGCGTACGACAACAGTGGTTTTTTTGTTTCCAACAATGAAATTAAATTATCTCGTTGATATTTCACAACACATTCATCGAATTCATCGTGTAGACACGCCGACATTCTATTTTTACCGCATACTGATTAGCTCGGCATTATATTTAAATTATCATTTACATAATCATGCGAAACTATCAAACGCGTAGTTTGTTTTTCAAAAGAAACTATTAATGCTAATTAACAGCATTAATTCGAATATGCCTTTTCCCGGCATGCGCGGCAATTCCGCCATTCGATTTTTTACCGCCGCACATTCATTTTCTGGCGCCTGCTGTTAATACCAATTCCATTGCATTCACGTCCATTTCCCTGCAAGAGCTGGCATGCGGCTGGAGGAATTGGTCTTGCAAAACGGGAGCGCATGCGTCGCGGCTATCGCACCGGTGCCCGGATCGCTTACTATCGCCCCATCGCGCCCTGCGCCATCCCTTTGCCAGGAGTCCTCATTGATGCCACTTGCCCACCGCCGCCTGCTGCTGGCCTGCGCCTGCGCCTTGCTCGCGGCCTGCAGCCCGTTCGCCCCGCCGCCCGCCGCCTCGCTCCCGGCCGCGCCGGCAGCGGCGCCGGCCATGCAGGCGCCGCCCTGGCAACAGCCGGGCGTGCGCATCCTGCACATCGCCCCGCAGGAATCCCTGCTGACCATCACCGTGCGCCGCGGCGGCGCGCTGGCGCGGCTCGGGCATGACCACGTGGTGGCCAGCCGCAGCCTGCAGGGCGTGGTGGCGCCCGCGCCGGGACGCGCGCAGTTCCGTTTCCGGCTCGACGAGATGAGTGTGGATGAAGCCGGCCTGCGCCAGGCGGCCGGCTTGACGACGACGCCGTCGGCCGACGCCATCGCCGGCACGCGCCACAACATGCTGGTGCGCGTGCTCGAGGCGGAACGCTATCCGTGGGTGAACATCGAGGCGCGCCGCACGGGCGACAAGGAAGTGCTCGAGGCGGACATCACCCTGCATGGCGTGACGCGCACGCTGCAACTGCCGGTGCGGATTGAGGAAACGGCCGATGGCCGCCAGCTGCAGGCCAGCGGCAGCCTGCTCTTGAAACAGAGCGACTTCGGCATCGTGCCCTTCGCCGTCCTGGGCGGCGCCATGGCCGTGCAGGATCAGATGGAACTGGCGTTTCGCATTACCGCCAGGCAAGAACTCAGCGCGCCAGGATCAGGCGCAAGCCCAGGCCGATGAAGATGGTGCCGGCCACGCGGTCGAGCCACAGGCCGGCGCGCGGGCGGCGGTTCAGCCAGTGTCCCGCGGCGCCGGAAAAATAGCCGAGCAGGCCGAACAGCACACAAGCCTGTGCCGTGAAGACGAGGCCCAGCTGCGCCGTTTGCCAGCTGGCATTGCCCTGGCCCGCGACGATGAACTGCGGCAGGAACGACAGGAAAAACAGCACGACTTTCGGATTGATACTGTTGGCAAACAATCCCTTGCCGAACAGGCGCAGCAGCGATTCGTCCGGCAAGGCCGCCGCGCCATCGACTTTGGCGCCGCCGCGGCTGCGCAAGGCGCCGATGCCCAGCCACACCAGGTATAGCCCGCCGGCCACTTTCAGCGCGGTAAAGGCCGTGGGCGAGGCGGCCAGCAGGGCCGATACGCCGATGGTCGCCAGCACGGTGTGCGTGAGGCAGCCAAGGGCGCAGCCCAGGCCGAACGCCATGCCCTGGCGGCGCCCGCGCGACATGCCCACGCCCAGCACCATCAGATTGTCGGGGCCGGGACTGGCGGTAATGAGGACGGCGGCGGCCAGGAAGGCCAGGAACTGGTCGGGACTGAGCATGAATATCTCGCGGGCAAAGGCGCCATGATACCGGAGCGGGCGTCATGCCGACAGGACATGAAATTGTCCGTATGCCAGCAAGAGTCGATTAAAATGGGCACTCCACAGCAAACGGCGTTGCCGCCGCTTCCCGCGCGACCATCACCAAACCCATCGATGCCAGCCCACCCGCCCCTTTCCCGCCACCGCGCTTCCAGCTCCCGCGTCTGCGCCTGGCTATGCGGCTGGCCGCTCCTGGTCGGCCTGCTGATCGGCCTGCTGGGCCTGGCGGGTGGGGCGCAGGCGGCGCCCTTGCCCCTGAGCAAGCAAGGCATCCAGCACCTGGGCAACGGTGGGCAACTGTTTCTCGCCGGAAATGACGCCGCACCCGCCGATGCGGCCGCCCTGCCCGCCTGGCTGGCGCAACAGCGCCCGGCCAGCCAGGTCGACCTGTTCGGCGGCGCCTACTGGCTGCACGCGCAGGTGCGCAACGACAGCGGCGAAACGTCCTGGGTCATCGACCCGAACGACACCCTGATCGACCTGGTCGACGTGTACGTGTATGGCCCCGGGCCGCAGACGGCGCCGCAGACCTTGCTGACGGGCTACCAGCGTCCGCACGAATATTTGTTGCACTACGGCAGGAACGTGCAACTGGCGCCCGGCGCCACGTATGACATCCTGATCCGCTTTTCCAGCCCCTATTACGCGCGCGCGCCGCTGTTCGGCGTGCAGACGCAGCAGGATTACCGCAAGCTGGTGGGCAAGGAAAACTTCCTGATGGTGGCGTCGATCGGCGCCCTGCTGGCGCTGGGCCTGTTCAATTTCTTCATCTTTTCCATCACCCTGGAAAAAGCCTCGGCCTATTACGCGCTGTACGTGCTGACCTATGGCCTGGCCTGGGCCATGACCTTCCACGTCTTTGCCGACCTGTTCGACTGGCGCCTGCTGCAGCTGCATTACGTGCCGTTTTTCCTGCTGCCCGTCTTCAGCACCCTGTTCTACACGCATTTCCTGCGCCTGCGCGACTACTCGCCCCTGCTGCACCGCATCAGCAAGGTCAACCTGGTGCTGCCCCTGCTGCTGCTGCCCAGCTGCTTCTTCGCCCTGTCGTATGCACACACGCTGGCCACCATCGTCATCAGCATCTGGATGCTGCTGGCGCTCGTCTGCGGCATCGTCGTCTGGTGCCGCGGCTACCAGCCGGCGCGCTTCTTCGTGCTGGCCTTCGTCGCCCTGATGCTGCCCGGCTTCCTGATCCTGCCGGCCAACCTGGGCCTGATGCCCGCCATGGTGGCCAACGCCCAGCTGGTGACCCTGCTCGGCGGCACGTTCGACGGCTTGCTGCTGGCCTTTGCCCTGGCCGACCAGATCCGCCTGCTGCGCAACAACCTGGAACAGCGCGTGCAGGAGCGCACCCTGGCGCTCACCCTCAGCAACGACGCCCTGCTGAAAGCCAAGGAGCACGCGGAAGTGGTCAGCCGCCACCGCATCGATTTTCTGTCCGCCATGAGCCACGACATCCGCACGCCGCTGGCCGGCGTGATCGGCATGCTGAAATTCGCCCTGCGCGACCAGTCCGTCAAAGGCCGCACGCAGGAATACCTGCGCATCGGCTTGCACAATGGCGTGTCGCTGTTGACCATTCTCAATGACATCCTCGATTTCTCGAAGATCGACGCCGGCAAGCTGACCCTGGAAACCGTGGACTTCGACCTGCTGGCGCTGATCGGCGACGCGGCCGGCATCGTGCAGGGCCAGGCCGACGCCAAGAGCCTGCTGCTGCGCCGCGAACTGGCGCTGGACTTGCCGCGCTACGTGCGCGCCGATCCCACGCGCCTGCGGCAAATCCTCATCAACCTGCTGGGCAATGCGCTGAAATTCACGGCGAATGGCGAAGTGCTGCTGGAAGTGCGGCGCGCCCGCACCCCGCCGCGCCGCGACGGCCGCAGCGAGATCGAATTCATCATCAGCGACACGGGCCCCGGCATCGACGCGGACACCTTGCCCCGTTTGTTCCAGAAATTCGAGCAGGCCGACCATTCCACCACGCGGCGCTACGGCGGCACGGGCCTGGGCCTGGCCATCTGCAAGGAGCTGGTCGAACTGATGAACGGCACGATCGGCGTGGAAAGCCGCGTCGGCATCGGCTCGCGCTTCCATTTCACCTTGCCGCTGACGCCGGGCAGCGCGCCGGCGGCCGACGCGCGCCGGCCGGCACGCCACGCGCGTCACGCCTGCCGCCTGCGCATCCTGTGCGCGGAAGATGTGCGCACCAACCAGATCATCATCGGCACCCTGCTCGAAAGCATGGGGCATGCCGTGACCATCGTGGAAAACGGCGAGCAGGCGCTGCGCGCGCTGGGTGCGGGCACCTACGATTGCGTGCTGATGGATGGCCGCATGCCGCTGATGGATGGCGAACAGGCCGCGCGCCTGATCCGCGACGGCGGCAACGCCGAATTCCCCATTCCCGACGCACACATTCCCATCCTCGCGCTGACGGCCAACGCCAGCGAACATGACCGGCAACGCTATCTGGCCGCCGGCATGGACGACTTCCTCAGCAAACCCGTCGACGAAGCGCTGCTGTTCGAGAAAATCGACGCCCTCATCGACCTGCTGCTGGCGCGCGGCCACGCGCTGCCGCCAGCGGCGCCCACCGGGGACGACAGCCTGGCGCGCCAGTTCGGCCTGGACGACGCCGACGACGCACCTCCCGCGCCGGCCGATCCCATGACGGCGCCCGTGCATATTTTGCCGCTGGCCGGCCTGTCGCCGCAGCATTTGCAGCGCATCGCGCAAGCGTTCCTGACGGAAGCGCCGCGGCGCCTGGACCTGGCTTGCCACGCCGTGCGCGATGGCAACGCCAGCGCGGCCGCCGCCGCCTTCCACGCCCTGAAGGGCAGCGCCGGCTACCTGAGCCGCCCCACCCTGCACGGCCTGTGCCACCAGATGGAAACCCTGGCCTCGAACGGCCAGCTCGATAACGTGGAACAGTTCCTGCCGCAGTTGCAGGAGGCGCTGAGCGTGGCGCGGCGCGACCTGGAAACTCAGCCCGCTGGCTGAGCCATCCAGCCATGCGCTTGCAGCCACGCCAGCAACAGCCGCGGCCAGGCGGCCGGCTCGCTGCCCGGCTTGCCCAGGCCCCAGCCATGGCCGCCGCGCTGGAACCAATGCAGTTCGACGGGCACGCCCGCGCGGCGCAGGGCGGCCGCCATCAGCCGGCTGTTCTCGGGCGGCGCAATCGGGTCATCGAGCGCCTGCGCAATGAACACGGGCGGCGTGCGCGCATCGACGTGCAATTCCACCGACAGCGCGTCGCGCGCCGCCTGCGCGGGGTGACGTCCCAGCAACTGCTTTTTCGCGTGCGTCGTGTCGAATGGCGCCTGCATGGTCAGCACGGGATACAGCAGCACGGCAAAGTCGGGGCGCGCGGAGACGGCATCGACCGCATCGACGGGCGCGTAGCGGGCCGCGTCGGGCTGCACGGCCGTCATGCCGGCCAGGTGCGCGCCGGCGGAAAATCCCAGCATGCCGATGCGCGCCGGGTCGATGCCCCATTCCGCCGCGCGCGCACGGATCACGCGCATGGCGCGCTGGCCATCCTGGAACGGCGCGCTGACGCCTCCCCTCTCCTGCGGCAGGCGGTACACGAGTTCAAACGCCGTGACGCCCTGCGCCTGCAGCCAGCGGGCGGTGGGGCCGCTCTCCTTGCCCGCCTCGATATGCGCATAGCCGCCGCCGCTGACCAGGAGCATGGCGATACCGTTCGGCTGCGCCGGGCGGTGCGCGATCAGATACGCTTGTTCGACCTGCGTGATGGAACCCTTGGCGCTGTCGCGCTGCGGACCGGGCGCCGCGCCACCAGGCGGCGCGCCGGGCCACAGCATGATCGCGCCGGGCGGCGCGGCGACCGCGTGCAGGTTGATACAGATCAGAAACAACAGCATCAGGCGTTGCATGATTCGCTCGCGCAGGGAACAATGAAACGCCATCATAGCGAAATCACTAAAAATCCGTCTCCCCCTGGATCACGGCCGGATACCCCGTCATGGCGCGCGACGTCTGCATGCCGGCCATGACGGCCGCCTCCACGCAGCCCGCGTTGATGCCCGTCTTGATCCAGTCGCCCGTGAGGAACAGGTTGCTGAACCCCGACTGGTCGGTGGCCAGCCGGTACTGCGTGCTGTTCACGACCGACATCACATAGCGCTCGGACGGATCGACATTGGCGCGCCAGTACTGGCTGTCGAAACGGGCCGCGCCCGTGGCCGCCTTCGCGTCGACCAGCCATTGCCATGGAAACGCGCCCGGCCCGCCCGCCTCGGGCCACAGCGCGCCGATCTCGTGCTCCAGCTGGTGCAGCGCGCCCTGCTTCGCCCTGGCCGCGCAGCGGGCCGGGAAATCCGTGTCGGTGACGGGCGGATAGCTGTCGACGGGGAAGGCGCTGCAAAAGTAGGAGACGTTTTTCGGCGCCAGTCCCGCCGGCCAATCCTCGCGCGCCAACAATTGATCCATCGGCGCCCACGTGTCGTACGGCTCCGTGAAGGCCGACAGCACGGGCTGCTGGCCCTTCGGTTGCGTGGTCCAGCCCATCTGGCGCAAATCCTTGTTGAGCCACACCTGATAGGCTTGCGTAGCCACGGTTTTCACCTTGTCGGCCGCCAGTTGCAGGGCCGGGCTTTGCGCCAGCAGTTGCGGGCACAAGGCGGGCAGCGAGCCGATGGAAATGCCGAACACCACCTTGTCGAAATC
This sequence comes from Janthinobacterium sp. SUN033, assembly GCF_030397595.1. Classification (NCBI taxonomy): domain Bacteria; kingdom Pseudomonadati; phylum Pseudomonadota; class Betaproteobacteria; order Burkholderiales; family Oxalobacteraceae; genus Janthinobacterium; species Janthinobacterium sp. SUN033. The sequence continues at coordinate 176,411 of NZ_JAPQNV010000001.1, read as the reverse complement.
GACGCCCTTCTTCAATACCGTGGCGGGCAGCGCGCGGCCGAACGCTTGCTGGTACTGCTGCGGCCAGTCGCTCCAGTACGATTCCAGGTTGACGTCCTGCGCCTGCAGCAGCGCCGCCTGCGCCGCTTCGATCTGCGCGTAATCGGGCGCGCTGGGCCAGCACGCCAGGCCTTTCACGTCGACCAGCGGCGCATAGCCGGCGGCGGGGTCCTTCAATTGCACCTGCTCGGTGATGCGGATGCTGTCGATGTCGCCCGCGCCCGGCACCAGCTCCTCCACGCGCTGGAAGAATTTGAATTCCACGCCCCTTTTTTTCAACACTTGGTACAGCGGCGTGAAGATCGTGTCGCCCATGCCGGCCTGCATCTTGAACATGATGCCGCCCTTGTAGGCCAGGCCGATGCGCGCCATCGCCCGCAACAGCGTCCCCGCCTCGATGTTCGGTTTCGCGAAATCGCCGCCCTCGTAGGCGAACACCAGGTCATAGAAGCCGCGCACGGGCGCCGAGTTGACGCTGAACTGCTCGTCGCCGCCATGCTTGCGCAGCCAGTCGCGCAAGTCGATATCGTTGATGACGTCGAAGCCGTTCTTGAACACGCCATCCTGGAACATGCCCTTCATGACCGTGATGCCCAGGTCCAGGCAAATGAACAGGCGGCGCAATTCGTCGTCGCCATCGATCAGCGCGCGGTAGCGCAGGCGCAGCCAGGCGCGGATGCCGTTCAGGGTGCTGGCCAGCAGCTGATGGCGGGCCTGGTCGTGGCGCGTGGAGTCCGGCGCCAGGTCGGCCACCAGCGCCGCCAGCGCGCCCACGGACAAGCCCACGTCCAGTCCCAGTTCATCGGCCTGCCCCACCACTTCATCGGCCAGGCGGCGCAGCCAGCCCGGCCACACGCCCTCGCCTTGCGATGCGCTGGCGCGCACGATGCGCGCATCGGCGTCCGCCACTTGCCGGATCTGGCGTATCCATTGCTCGATCCAGCCCACCATGGCGACGGCCATCTGCCACAGGGTGATGTCTTCGCCGCCCTCGCCCGGCTCGCCCGGCAAGGTGGGAAAGACGATGGACCAGTTGCGCCACTTGCCCTTGACGTCTTCCGACAGGGCCACGTAATCGTGCTGCTTGAAAGCGTCGCGCCAGGTGGCCAGCGGCGCGCCGGGAGGACGGTCCAGGCTCGCATACGCTTCCTTGATCATCCTGAAGGCGTTCGCGTAAAAGCCGAACCAGATGTGCAGGCCGTGCTCCTCGATGCGCTGGCCCGCTTGCGCATTGCGTCCGCTGGCGCCCTTGCCGCCCAGGCGCCAGCCCAGCTGGTACACGGTGATGGCGTGCCGGTTTTGCCAACCCGGCTGGTTCGTCAGATAGTACGCGGTGGTCATGGCCGCCACGCCGCCGCCGAGGATGGCGATCTTTTCCGGCGCGATGCGGGAATTGTCGACCAGTTCCTCGCCCGGCATGGCCGTGAAATCGAAATTCACCTGGAACGGCAAGATCGCCGCCTGCGGTCCCAGTTTCAGGCCCAAGGTCTGATCCAGCGGGAAGCTGTCGAAGGCGTGCAGCGTGCATTCGTATTCGTAGCCGAGCAGGCGCGCGCTGTGCAGGCGGTTGATCTCGGCCGGCGCAGCCACCAGGGCCTGGTACACGGCTTTCACGCCCGCGCTGTCGGGGAATTGCTTGAGGAAAATCTGGTCGATGCGCGGGTTGCGCAGCAGCGACAAAACATCGGCCCAGCCGGCCTGATCCATGTCAAAGAAATCGGGGATGGACAGGAAAATCTGGAACGCCTGCTCGATGAGTTCCAGGAAACTGTTGATGGGCTTGTGCTGCCCCGTCTGCACGGTGGCGTTGACTTCCAGCAAAGGGTGCAGGGCCAGTTTTGTTTCCGGCGAAAAATGCTGGAAACCCTTGGCGGCCACGGAGCAGCGCAGCGGTTCGCTGCCGGCGGCGGGGATCTCGTAGTCGCACAGATACTTCGGATAACCGAACAGTTCGCGCCCGTTGATCAGGGCCATGGCGTCATCGACGAAGATATGGCACGGATACCAGTAGATATGCGCGAGCTTGCCGGCGGCATCCATCTGGCCGACCATGATCCAGGTGACGATATCGACTTCCGTGATCCAGCCCTTGGCCTGGTCGACGGGGTTGGCGGAATCCGCATGGTTGACGCGCGTAAACGTCAGCATCACATACGGCGACAGGGCTTTCAGTGTCATCTTGCTGCCCGCCACCTGGTTCAGGGTGGTATTCACGGTCGCTTGCAGCTTCGCCAGGTCGCCCCGGACGAAATAGCCGTACATTTCCGACTGTTTCAATTGCAGCGGCGAGTGCATCATCACCGAACCGCCCTGATAGATATACGAAGGTCTTGCCGTAGGTATCGCCGTCATTGCCCTGCCCCCCTTAAGTTTCATTCAAACAAGATTTCCACAGTGTATTTGAGAAATATCAATGAATGATATGAAATAAATTAAAGGATTTGCCAAGATGCATAGGCTCGGTCGGGAGGGGGCAGGACAGGCGGGAGGCAAGCGGCGGCCATCCGGTGTAGGATGGATCATCCGTGCAAAGCAGGCGAGCTGATCCAGAAATGATTACTACCGACTACGTATCCACTTATTCAGGCAACCGTTTTTATCCCTTGCGCCCGCATATCGACAAGGTCGCCATCGAAGACATCGCCCACGGCCTCGCTTACCAGTGCCGCTTCAATGGACAGACGCAAGTGTTCTACTCGGTCGCCCAGCACAGCCTGATCGTCGCCGAGCTGGTGCCGCCCCCCTTGCGCCTGGCCGCCCTGCTGCACGATGCGGCCGAAGCCTACCTGGGTGACATGGTGAAGCCCCTGAAAGTACTGCTGCCGGAGTTTGCCGTGCTGGAAGACAAGGTCAGCGCCATCATCGCCGCCACGTATGGCCTAGACTTTTCCGATTACGCGCCCATCAAACGGGCCGACCTGATCGCGCTGGCCACGGAAAAGCGCGACCTGATGCCGCACTCGGCCGAGCGCTGGGCTTACCTTGACGGCATCGCCCCCTTGCCCGGTATAATCGAGGCCATGGGTCCGGCCGAAGCCAAGCAGCGCTTCCTGCAGGCGTTTGCCCAGTTGGGCGGCCTCGGGCTCGCCGCATGAATGCTCGCCCCCAGCCGCACGAACGGGCGCTAAGCCCCGGTTTTTGCACGGCTTTTTTAGATATCCACAGCAACTGTGGATAAAGTTGTTGATAAGCCCCTCTTGACAAGCCGCAACACCAGTATTGATGCGGGTTTCAACAATTTGCTGATTTCACAGGCAATTTTTTACCCCAATGAAATCAATGACTTGCAATCAGGAGTTTGCGCTAGAACAAACTTTCTCTGTCACCATGAAAATATATTTTGCGGTGCATTGGCAATCCCTGGCCCAGGCCGTCTTGCTTGAACAGCATTGTTTTGACAAACCCCGCAGACTGGCATAGTGTGGAGTAGCGACGACGATCAACGGTGGATAAACGCATGAATATGGATAGCGATAATTCCGCCAAGGGGGCGGACGAACCCGACTGGCTGGTCGACGAACCGCTGGAACGGGCAGAAGCGGCGGCGGAACCCGCCAACGCGGCGCCTTGGCGCGTGCTGATCGTCGATGACGATGTCGACGTGCATGTGGTGACCAAGTTCGCCCTCAGCCAGGCCAGCTTCCAGGGCCGCCGGCTGAGCTTTTTGCACGCGTATTCTGGCGCCGAGGCGCTGGCCTTGCTGCGTGGCACACAAGATATCGCCGTGGTGCTGCTCGATGTCATCATGGAAACCCAGGATGCCGGCCTGCAAGTGGCGCGCCAGGTACGCGAAGACTTGCACAACAGCGCCGTGCGCATCATCCTGCGCACGGGCCAGCCCGGCCAGGCGCTGGAACACCGCATCATCATCGACTACGACATCAACGATTTCTGGTGCAAGACCGACCTCACCACGCGCAAGTTGTTTACCACCGTGATCGCCTCGCTGCGCACCTACGCCACCTTGCGCGAAGCGCAGCAACAGGTCGCCGAACTGGCCGCCGCCCTGGCCCAGTGCGGCGATACGCCAGCGGCGCCGGCCGGCGGCACGCCCTGACCCTGCGCCGCTACTTTCAGTCATAAAAACAAGAGCACTGGATAGGCATACAGGCTTGCGGCATGCCCCATTCCGGCCCATCTTGCCCGCCGATTGCATGGGCTGAGCGGCGTCAATTTCCTAAGTGGCGGATTGTTAAGCGCTTTTTCAGATATCCACACGGACTGTGGATATCTTTGTGGATAAGCGCCTATTGACAGCCTTCAAAGCCACAGCCCGTGCGGCTTTCAATAAACTGCTCAATCAAACAGCAAAAATAAAATCCATTAAAATCAATCACTTAGAAACTCACACATAATCACAAGAAAATTATTTCGCCAATTTCGTTAACTCATCATTTGTGCATAACTGAGCCGTAATGATCAATCCGACAACAGCGGATCGCGGCCGCCGGCAACACAGTTGCCGTGCGGATACTCAATGCACGGTCTGCCGGCGCTGCTCCGGGTGCAGCAGCACGCGCTCGATCAGTTCCGGGGCGACATTGTATGACTTCAGGTATTCCAGTGCGCACAAGGTACTGAAGGCCGCCTGCACGGCGATGCCCAGATTGACGATATCGCACATCTTCTGGTCGACCCGGGCATGCGGCACCACGGTTTTGACGGGCATATGCAGCGTTTCTGTGGATTGAGGCATGATGGACAACTCCTGCGAAGGGGACGGAGGGGGGAGACGGCGTAGCGGTGCGAACCGCGACAGCGCGGACAGGGACAGCGATCATGGTGCCGATAAAAGTATTGCCGATAAACTCTCGATGTCAATGGCAGGGAAACATGAGCCACGGTTTTTTTCTTCCAGGCACAACCGCAGCCGAAAGCGATGGACAAGCGCGAGCAGCCACGGCGATAATCAGCCATGCCTGCCCCCGCCACCACCCAGCCCGACCTCCCCCGCCCCCAGCCCGCCTCGCTTGCCGACCTGTTCTTCTCGTTCACCTGGCTGGCCCTGCAAGGCTTTGGCGGCGTGCTGGCCGTGATCCAGCGCGAGATGGTCGAGCGCAAGCGCTGGCTGACGCAGGAGGAATTCCTGGAAGACTGGGCCGTGGCGCAAATCATGCCAGGGCCGAATGTCGTCAACCTGTCCCTGATGGTGGGCGGGCGCTATTTCGGCTTGAAAGGCGCGCTGACGGCGCTGGCCGGCATGCTGGCCGTGCCCCTCGTCATCGTGCTCGTGCTGGGCGTGCTGTACACGCGCTTCGGCGACAATCCGCAGATGGCGGGTGCCCTGCGCGGCATGGCGGCCGTCTCGGCCGGCATGATCGCCGCCACGGGCGTGAAACTGGCGACCGCGCTGGTCAGGCATCCGCTGCCCCTGTGGCTGACCTTGTCCATCACCGTGCTGGGCGTGCTGATGGTGGCGATCTTCCGCTGGCCCCTGCTGTACATCCTGCTGGGCCTGGGCAGCATCGGCTGCCTGCTCACGTATCGAAAGCTGTCCGCATGACGCCGCCCCTGCAACTGGTGCTGAGCGCGGGCGACTGGCTGAACCTGTTCGGCCATTACCTGATGCTGTCGCTGATGTCGATCGGCGGCGCCATTTCCACCACGTCCGAAATGCACCGTTTCCTCGTCGAGCAGCATGGCTGGCTGACGCAGGCGCAATTCAACGAGTCGATCGCCATCGCCCAGGCCGCACCCGGCCCGAACGTGCTGTTCGTCGCCCTGATGGGCTGGAACGTGGGCATGAACGCGGGCAGCTACACGGCCGCCTGGCTTGGCGTGTTCATCACGATGGTGGGCATCATGTTGCCCAGCACCACCCTCACCTACGTGGCAGCCCAGTGGGGCTACCGCAACCGCGACCTGCGCCCCGTGCGCGCCTTCAAGCAAGGCATGGCGCCCATCGTCGTCGCCCTCTTGATTTCCACGGGCATGATTTTGGGCGGCGCCAACCACCAATGGCGCACCGACTGGCCCCTGTGGACCCTGTCCATCGTGGCTGGCCTCATCATCTGGCGCACGAAGATCCATTTATTGTGGCTGCTGGCGGCCGGCGCCGTGCTGGGCTGGTTCCAGCTCATCTGACCTCACACGGCAAGGTGCCGCTTCACCTCCTCGCCATCCATCTGTTCTGCATTGCCGCTGGCCACGACACTGCCGCGCGACAGCACGATAAATTCGTCGGCCAGTTCGCGGGCGAAATCGAAATATTGCTCGCACAGCACGATGGCCATGTCGCCGCGCTGTTTCAGCAAGGAAATGACCCTGCCGATATCCTTGATGACGGACGGCTGGATGCCCTCCGTCGGCTCGTCGAAGATGATCAGCTGCGGCTCGGCCAGCAGGGCGCGGGCGATGGCCAGTTGCTGCTGTTGCCCGCCTGACAAATCGCCGCCGCGCCGCTGCAGCATCTCTTTCAATACCGGAAACAGTTCATACACGTGGGGATCGATGCGCGCAGCTTGCCTGCCCCGCTTCACCGCCATGCCCATCAGCAAGTTTTCCTCGACCGTCAGGCGCGCAAAGATGTCGCGCCCCTGCGGCACGTAGGCGATGCCCAGCTTGGCCCGCGCATGCGGCGCCAGCTTCGTGATATCGTGCCCGTGAAACAGCACCTTGCCCTGCGCCACGGGCAGCACGCCCATCAGGCATTTCAGCAAGGTCGTCTTGCCCACGCCATTCCTGCCCAGCAAGGCCAGGCACTCGCCCTTGCGCGCCGACAAGTTGATGCCGCGCAAGGTATGCGAGGAACCATAGTATTGATTCAATTGTTCGACTTCCAGCATGGTCTGCGATCTCCCTATTACCTTCCCAGATAGACTTCGATGACCCGCTCGTCGGCTTGCACCTCGTCCATGCGGCCCTGCGCCAGCACGGAACCCTCGTGCAGCACGGTGACGATGCCTTGCCGGGCGATTTCCGTCACGAAACCCATGTCGTGCTCGACCACCATGATCGAATGTTTGCCCCGTAATTCATTGAGCAATTCCGCCGTGCGCGCCGTTTCCGCATCCGACATGCCGGCCACCGGTTCATCGAGCAGTATCAGCTGCGGCTCCTGCATCAGGAGCATGCCGATTTCCAGCCACTGCTTTTGCCCGTGCGACAGCAAACCGGCCGGCCGCGCTTCGTGGCCATTGAGGCGGATCAAACGCAATACCGCTTCGATCTTGCCTGCCTGCTCGGACGTGAGGCGCGCAAACAGGGTGGGCGCCACGCGCTTGTCCATCTTCATCGCCAGTTCCAGGTTGTCGAACACCGTGTGCTGCTCGAACACGGTGGGACGCTGGAACTTGCGGCCGATGCCCGCGTGGGCGATCTGCGCTTCCGTCATGGTCGCCAGATTCATGGTTTGCCCGAACCAGGCCGTGCCGGACGTGGGCCGCGTCTTGCCCGTGATCACATCCATCATCGTCGTCTTGCCCGCGCCGTTAGGCCCGATGATGCAGCGCAATTCGCCCACGGAAATATCGAGACTGAGCTTGTTGATGGCCTTGAAGCCGTCGAAGGACACGCTGATATCTTCCAGATACAGAATGGCGCCATGCGTCGTGTCGACGCCCTCGCCCTTCACGCGCGCATACGTGGGGCCCGCTTCGGCGCTGGCCATGCCGGGCAGCATGCGGATGCTCATGCGGCCTCCTCTGCCACGACGGCGGCTTTTTTACGTTTGAGCTTGCTCAACACGCCCAGCATGCCTTGCTGCATGAACAGGGTGACGACGATGAACAGCAAGCCCAGCGCGAACAGCCACAGTTCCGGCATGGCGGCCGTGAACCAGCTTTTCAAGCCGTTGACGGTGAAGGCGCCCAAAATCGGGCCGAGCAAGGTGCCGCGCCCGCCTACCGCCACCCACACGACCATCTCGATGGAATTGGCCGGCGACATCTCGGACGGATTGATGATGCCCACTTGCGGCACGTACAGGGCGCCGGCGATGCCGCACAGCACGGCCGACAAGGTCCACACGAACAGCTTGAACCACAGCGGGTTGTAGCCGAGGAACATCAAGCGCGCCTCGCTGTCGCGCACGCCCTGCAGCACCCGTCCCAGCTTCGAGCGGACGATGGCGCGCGCGCCCACCAGGGCCGCCAGCAGGAAGGCCAGGGTCAGCAGGAACAGCACGGCCCGCGTGGCGGGCGCCGTGATGCTGTGACCAAGAATGGTCTTGAAATCCGTGAAACCGTTGTTGCCGCCAAAGCCAGTGTCATTGCGGAAGAACAAGAGCATGAAGGCATATGTCATCGCTTGCGTGATGATGGAAAAATACACGCCCTTGATGCGCGAGCGAAACGCGAAGTAACCGAACACAAAGGCCAGTACGCCCGGCACCAGTACGACGAGGGCCATGCAGTACCAGAAATGTTCCGTAAACGCCCAGTACCAGGGGTAGGTTTTCCAGTCGAGAAAGACCATGAAGTCGGGCAAGCTGCTGTGGTACTGGCCCTGGTCGCCGATGGCGCGCATCAGATACATGCCGTGCGCATACGCGCCCAAGGCAAAGAATACGCCGTGGCCCAGGGACAATATGCCCGTGTAGCCCCAGACGAGGTCCAGCGCCAGCGCGGCCAGCGCATAGCACATGAACTTGCCCACCAGCGCCACCGTATAGGCGGACACGTGCAAAGCATGCCCTTCGGCAAACGCCAGGTTAAAAATCGGCAACAACGCGGCCAGTAATGTACAGGCGGCAATCGCCAGCCACACGGGCCGCGTGAACAAGCCAGGCTTGATTTGATGGGAGGTAATCATTCGACGCTGCGTCCCTTCATGGCAAACAGGCCCTGCGGCCGGCGCTGGATGAAAATGATGATGAATATCAAAATGGCGATCTTCGCCAGCACGGCGCCCGCCACCGGTTCGAGGAATTTGTTGACTTCGCCCAGGCCCAGCGCGGCGATCACGGTGCCGGCCAGCTGGCCCACGCCGCCGAGCACCACCACCATGAAGGAATCGACGATGTAGCTTTGGCCCAGGTCCGGCCCCACATTGCCCAGCTGCGACAGGGCCACGCCGCCGAGCCCGGCGATGCCGGAGCCGAGGCCGAAGGTCAGCATGTCGACCTTGCCCGTGGCCACGCCCACGCAATCGGCCATGCGGCGGTTTTGCGTGACGGCCCGCACGAACAGTCCCAGCCGCGTCTTGTTCAAGATCAACCACACGGCCACCACGACAACGATGGCAAAAACGATGATGGCCAGGCGGTTGTACGGCAGCACGAGGCCGCCCAGCACGGTGACGCCGCCCGACATCCAGGCGGGATTGGCCACTTCCACGTTTTGCGCGCCAAAGATCGTGCGCACCGCCTGCATGAGGATCAGGCTGATGCCCCAGGTGGCCAGCAAGGTTTCCAGCGGCCGGCCATACAGCCAGCGGATCACCGTGCGTTCCAACACTACGCCCACCAGGCCGGAGACGAAAAAAGCGGCAGGCAAGGCGGTCAGCAAATACCAGTCCTGCACGCCGGGCAGGAAGTGGCGGAAAAACAGCTGGCACAGATACGTCGTGTAAGCGCCTATCATCAGCAGTTCGCCATGCGCCATGTTGATGATGCCCATCAAGCCGAACGTGATGGCCAGCCCCAAAGCCGCCAGCAGCAGCACGCTGCCCAGCGAAATGCCGTAAAACACATTGCCGGCAAACTCCATGCGCGCCACTCGTCCTTTGATCTGGCGCATGGTCTCGATGGCGGCCAGTTGCACGGCCTCGTCCGGCTCACCGACCTTGCCATCTGGCCCTTTCTCCAGCATGGCTTGCAGCACGGGCAGCAGGCGCGCATCGCTGCTGCCGGCCAGCGCCTGCACGGCGGCCTTGCGCGTGGCGACATCGGGCGCATGCAGGTTGGCGCTGGCGATCAGCACCTGCAAAATCTGTGTAATTTCAGCATCGTTTTCCTGCGCCAGCGCCGCGCGGATCAAGGGAAGCTGCGCGGGATCAACCGCCTTTTGCAACGCTTGCGCGGCCGCCAGCCGTTCGGCCCGTTCCGGCGCCAGCAGTTTCAGCCCCGACAAGGCGCCTGCCACGGCCGAGCGCAAGCGGTTGTTTACCATCACGCCATCGATGCCGTCCGGCAGCGGCACGCTCTTGCCGAGCGCCGGGTCAAGCGCCTGCTCGCCGTCGACGATATACACCTTGCCGTCGGGCGTGGCGTACAACGCGTCATCCTGCAAGGCTTGCAGCACACGGGCGGCCTCGGGCGTGGCAAGGGCGGCGATCTGCGCGACGGCGGCGACACGGGCGTCAGGGTCGTCGCCGGCCAGCGGCTTGAGCAGGTCGGGAGGGATGGCGGCCTGCGCCATGGACGACAGGCACAGGCAGGCGAAGACCAGCAGCGATGTGAATAGCCTCATTGATATCCCGGGAAAGCGTTGATGGTCGGCGCCACCGGACGCATGCCCGATGGCGCCGGCGTGGCTTTTACAGCTTTTGCTTGCCCTCATTGCCCTTGATAAACGGGCTCCACGGCTGGGCGCGTATTGCTTCCTTGGTTTTCCACACGACATTGAATTGCCCATCAGCCTTGATTTCGCCGATCATCACGGGCTTGTGCAAATGGTGATTCGTGGCATCCATGGTCAGGGTAAATCCCGATGGCGCCTTGACGCTCTGGCCCGCCATGGCGGCGATCACCTTGTCCGTCTCCGTCGATTTCGCCTTTTCCACGGCTTGCGCCCACATGTGGATGCCGACATACGTCGCTTCCATCGGGTCGTTCGTCACGACCGAACCCGCGTTCGGCAGCTTTTGCGCCACCGCATACGCCTTCCACTGCTTGATGAAGGCCGTGTTGACGGGATTCTTGACGGATTCAAAATAATTCCATGCCGCCAGGTGACCGAGCAGCGGCTTGGTATCGATGCCGCGCAACTCTTCCTCGCCCACGGAAAACGCGACGACGGGCACGTCCGTGGCTTTCAAGCCCGCATTGCCCAGTTCCTTGTAGAACGGCACGTTGGAATCGCCATTGATGGTGGAAATGACGGCCGTCTTGCCGCCCGTGGAAAACTTCTTGATGTTGGCGACGATGGTTTGATAGTCGGCGTGGCCGAACGGCGTGTAGACCTCGCTGATATCGCTGTCCTTGACACCTTTGCTTTTCAGAAAGGCGCGCAGGATCTTGTTGGTGGTGCGCGGATACACGTAATCCGTGCCCAGCAGCACGAAGCGCTTGGCGCCGCCGCCATCCTTGCTCATCAGGTATTCCACGGCGGGAATCGCCTGCTGGTTCGGCGCGGCGCCCGTATAGAACACATTCTTTTCCAGCTCCTCGCCCTCGTATTGCACCGGGTAAAACAGCAGGCTGTTGAGTTCCTTGAACACGGGCAACACGGATTTGCGCGACACGGACGTCCAGCAGCCGAACACGACAGCCACCTTATCCTGCGCCACCAGCTGGCGCGCTTTTTCCGCGAACAAGGGCCAGTTCGATGCGGGATCGACGACGACGGCTTCCAGCTTCTTGCCCAGCACGCCGCCCTTGGCATTGATTTCGGCAATCGTCATCAGCGCCACATCCTTGAGCGACGTTTCGGAAATGGCCATGGTGCCCGACAGGGAGTGCAAAATGCCCACCTTGATCGTATCGGCGGCCAAGGCTGCCTGCATGGTGGTGGACATGGCCAGGGCCAGTGCGCCGGCGGCGGCCGCTTTCAGGATGATGCGTCGTGTCATGGGGACTCCTGTGATAGGTTCGTGGGGGTCGAGCTGGGTCTGCTATGTTGTTAAAGCAGAATGCATGCCAGCACCGGCAGGCGTCCGCCATGGTGCAAGCGGCGCTCGCCGCACGAAAAAAAACCTGGCTGCACAAGGACTGTGCAGCCAGGTTTCAAATTGCCGTAAAACGGTGCGTAACCCGCATCAACTCTTGCGTGGCACGCCTTTCAAACGGCGCCAGCCCTTGCGGCCCAGCGGGAACAGCAGCACGAACGCGAGCAGCCACGGCAGGATGTACGCCATGGCCGTGATGGCGTTGGCCACGCCTTCCGACAGGTTTTCCGTGAAATTGCCCAGCGCGCGCTTGACGGGGCGCCAGAACGATTGCTTGCCTTCAGCGCTGATGGCCACGTTCAACAAGTCCGTATCGATGCGCTGCATCAACAGCGCGTTGGCGGCCGTCGCCTGCTCCAGCTCCACTTGCACGGTGGCCAGCTCCTTGGTCACCTTGATGAGGGCATCGACGTTGGTGCCCGAGCGCTTTTCCAGGTCTTGCAGCTGCGCCTGGTATTGCTTGAGCATTTCCAGGCGTTTCTTGCTGTCGAGCACCGGACGGCCCAGGTCTTCCACCTTGGTGCCCTGGCTGGTGACGTCGCCTTCGGCCGCGACCAGCGCGACCAGCTTCTTGATGCCGGCCGGCTTGGCGCGCATGCTGATGCGCGCATGCACGTAGCGGCCGCTGTCGACGCTGGAATCGAGCAGCAGACAGCCGTTTTCCGTATCGGCCTTGCAGGCGGCGACCACTTTTTCATACAGGGGACGCACTTGCGCTTCGCGCGTATCGACGCTGACATTATGTTCATAGGCAAGAAACTCGCTGCCTTTTTCCTTGCCATCAAGGCGCGCGGCGCTCGATTGCCCGCCGCTCTCGCCCTTGCTGCCGCAACCGGCCAGCAGCATCAGGCCAATCAGACCAATATGGATTTTTTTCATGGTTTCTTTCTATGAATTACTTGTTCAACGGAAGCATCTCGACATCGGGCAGATGCGCCGCCACATCCTGCACCGTCGCATGGCCCGTCAGGGACACGATCACCTGCGGCAACGGCGCCGGCCAGATTTCCGGCAAATCGCGCTCCTCGGACGCCAGCACGGGAAAGGCCAGCTGTTCCCGTGGCGGCACAAACGCCGCGTCGACGCCGGGCTTGTTGCCGCGCGCATCGATGCGGTACCAGCCAAACTCCTGCAGGTACACGGCGTTCAAGCCATGCAGGCAGAACGGCGGCCCCGCCTCGCCCACGGCCAGGCGCTGGTAGCACAGGCCGGCAGGAATGCCGTTGGCGCGCAGCAGCGCGGCCAGCAGATGGCTCTTCGCATAACAATAGCCCGTGCCATGCTGCAAGACGTCGGAAGCGCGGCAGGTGACGGGATTGCGCTGGTAGTCCCAGCTGTGGGCGACCTCGTCGCGCACGAAGGCAAAGCAGCGGGCCGCGATCGCGGCGTCGCCCACCGCGCCCACCGCCAGCGCGGCCGCCCTGGCGCGCACGGCCAGATGGTCGCTGTCGATGTAAGTGCTGCTGGCTAAATACAGGGAAAAGTCGGTAGACATGGCATCGAGGTCATGCAAAAAGATAATGCGCGATTCTAGTCGAAGCGGCACGAAATCGAACGTTTCCTTGCGCAAGAACAAAGAAAATCCACGCTTCGGCCTGCCTGCCAGGGGGGCGGCGACTTTGGCGGCGGCCCGGTAGCTGGTATCATGCGGGCAAACGCAGCCGGCCCTGTTGGCCCCGCACATGGCACTACCTTGCGAAGCGGCCTCCGCCGCCGACGCCTCCCTACAGATCAGAGAAACGAGTTCCCTATGAGCACTTCATCGTCCCACCCATCGTTCTGGCGCCGAGTCCCGCTGGCTTTCGGCGCCTTCTTCAGCACCCTGTCGGACGCCGCCTATGCGGCCCGCGTGGAAAAGCTGTCTTTGCCTGAAGCCGCGCCGGTGGCGCCAGTGGCCCCGGCTCCGGCGCCCGCCCCCGTGCCGACGCCGGCCGCCGCGCCCGTCATTTTGAAGGAAGCGACGCCCGGTGCGGCCCTGCAATTGCTGGCCCTGCTGCAACGCGAAGCGCGATTGATCGACTTTACCCAGGAAAACCTGGGCAGCCATGCCGATGCCGACATCGGCGCGGCCGCGCGCGTCGTGCATGAAGGCTGCGCCAAGGTCATGCGCGAATACTTCACCATCGAGGCCGTGCGCCAGGAAGCCGAAGGCAGCCGCATCGTACTGCAGGAAGGCTTTGATTCTGCGCAAGTACGCCTGACGGGCAACGTCGTCGGTTCCGCGCCATTCACGGGTACCCTCAGCCACCGCGGCTGGCGCGCGTCCAGCGTGCGCCTGCCGAAACTGAGCGAGCAGCACGACGCGGCCATCCTGGCACCGGCCGAGGTGGAACTGTGAACGATCAAGCCAACCCAAGCCCGCGCTACGCCATCGGCATCGACCTGGGCACCACCCACAGCGCCCTGTCGTATGTGAACCTGGTCGAGAGCGACGGCGAGCAATCGAGCCACGGCGTGCTGAAAGTGCCGCAGTTGTCGGCGCCGGGCACCGTCGAAGAATTGTCGCTGCTGCCGTCGTTCGTCTACCTGCCGCACGCCGATGAAGTGGCGGCGGGCGACCTGGCCCTGCCCTGGGTCACCGAGGAAGCCGAAGCGCCGTTCGTCGTCGGTGAAATGGCCCGCAGCCGCGGCGCCACCACGCCGATCCGCCTGGTGTCGAGCGCGAAAAGCTGGCTGTGCCACCCGGGCGTGGACCGCCGCGCGGCGATCCTGCCGAACGATGCGCCGGCGGAAGTCGCGCGCATTTCGCCCATCGCGGCCGCCACGCGCTACCTGACGCATTTGCGCCAGGCCTGGGACAACGCCCACCCGCAAGCGCCGTTCGCGCAGCAGGAAATCACCGTCACGATACCCGCCTCGTTCGACCCGGCCGCGCGCGAGCTGACGATGGAAGCGGCGCAGGCGGCCGGCTACGCTTCGCTGACCCTGCTGGAAGAGCCGCAGGCGGCCTTGTACAGCTGGATACAGACCAGCGAAGGGCGCTGGCGCAAGGAAGTCAAGCCGGGCGACATCATCCTGGTCGTCGACGTGGGCGGCGGCACCAGCGACTTTTCGCTGATCGCCGTGCTGGAACGCGACGGCGTGCTGGAACCGCACCGCGTGGCCGTGGGCGAACACATCCTGCTAGGCGGCGACAATATGGACCTGGCCCTGGCCCACCTGGTGGCCCGCAAGCTGGCCGCCAACGGCACCCAGCTGGACGCCTGGCAGATGCGCGCGCTCACTTATGGCTGCCGCAGCGCCAAGGAAAGCCTGCTGGCCGACAGCGGCCTGGACACGGCGCCCATCGTCGTGCCCAGCCGCGGCTCAAAGCTGATCGGCGGCTCCATCCGCACGGAACTGACGCGCGCGGAAGTGTCCACCTTCATCCTCGACGGCTTCTTCCCGCAAGTGGAAGCGTCGAGCCGCCCCGCCGTGCGCACGCGCGCCGGCCTGACGCAACTGGGCTTGCCGTATGCGCAGGATGCGGCCATCACGCGCCATCTGGCCGCCTTCCTGGGCCGGCAGGTGGCGGCGACCGCCGAGCTGGAAGGCTTCGCGGGCCGCCAGTCGCAGGACGCGAGCTTCCTGCACCCGACGGCCGTGCTGTTCAACGGCGGCGTCTTCAAGTCCGACCTGCTGGTGCAGCGCATCATGGCCACCGTCAACGACTGGCTGTACATGGAAGGCGCGGAACCGGCGCGCATGCTGGCCGGGGCCGATCTGGACCTGGCCGTGGCGCGCGGCGCCGCCTACTACAGCTACGTGCGGCGCGGCCATGGCGTGCGCATCCGCGGCGGCACGGCCAGTTCCTTCTATGTCGCCATCGAATCGGCCATGCCCGCCATCCCCGGCATGGAACCGCCGATCCAGGCCCTGTGCGTGGCGCCGTTCGGCATGGAAGAAGGCAGCGAACTGGAATTGCCGGGCCAGCAATTCGGCCTGGTGGTGGGCGAACCCGTGCACTTCCGCTTCTTCGCCTCGTCCACGCGCCGCAACGACCAGATCGGCGACTTGCTCGATTTCTGGGGTCCCGACGAATTGCAGGAACTGAGCGAAATCCAGGCGACCTTGTCCGCCGAAGGCCGGTCGGCCGGCGACGTGGTGCAGGTCAAGCTGCACGCGCGCGTGACGGAAGCGGGCACCCTGGAACTGCTGGCCGTTTCCCCTGATGGCGCCGAGCGCTGGAAAGTGGAATTCGACGTGCGCGGCACGCCGCAGCCATAGGCATGCGCAGCGCTGTGGGTAAGCCGGCCTTCCTGGTCGGCATCGACCTGGGCACCACCAACACGGTGGTGGCATATGCGGCGGCTGGCGATGCGCAGGCAGGAATAAACCTGTTCGCCATCGAGCAGCTGGTCGCTCCCGGCGAAGTGGGCGCACGCCCCCTGCTGCCTTCCTTGCGCTACCATCCCGCCGCCGGCGAACTGGCGGCGGGCGACTTGCAGCTGCCCTGGCCGCAGCAAGACGTGGCCGGCGTGGACCATGCCGTACTGGGCGCCCTGGCGCGCCAGCTGGGCGCCCAGGTGCCGGGCCGGTTAGTGGCCAGCGCGAAGAGCTGGCTGTCGCACGCGAACGTGGACCGCCAGGCGCCCATCCTGCCCTGGGGCGCGGATGCCGATGTCGCGAAAGTGTCGCCCGTGGCGGCCAGCGCCAGCTACCTGGCCTACGTGCGCGCCGCCTGGAACCACCGCTTTCCCGACGCTCCTTTGGCGCAGCAGGAACTGGTGCTGACCATCCCCGCCTCGTTCGACGAGGGTGCGCGCGCACTCACCCTGGAAGCGGCCCGCATGGCGGGCTTGCCCGCGCTACGCCTGGTGGAAGAACCGCAGGCGGCCTTCTATGATTTCCTGCAGCGCCGGCGCGCCACCCTGCGCGCAGACCTGGCCGACACGCGCCGCATTTTAGTCTGCGACGTGGGCGGCGGCACCACCGATTTCAGCCTGATCGACGTGGCCTTCGATGACGACGGCGAACCGCAGCTCACGCGCAGCAGCGTGGGCAACCATTTGATACTCGGCGGCGACAATATGGACCTGGCGCTGGCCCGCCTGGTGGAAACGCGCCTGGCCGCCGGCCAGGAAGGCGGCATGAAGCTGTCGGCCGCGCGCCTGTCGCAACTGATGGAACGCTGCCGCGCCGCCAAGGAGCTGCTGCTGTCCGCCGACGCGCCGGAGAAAGCCACCGTCACCCTGCTGGGCGCCGGTTCGCGCCTGATCGGCGGCAGCCGTTCCGCCGACGTCACGCGCGAGGAAGTGGCGGCCATGGTGGTCGACGGCTTCTTTCCGAAGGTGGAGCTGGGCGACACGGCGAAAAAAGGCCGCGCCGGCATCGTCGAATTCGGCCTGCCATATGCGCAGGACGCGGCCATCACGCGCCACCTGGCCAGCTTTCTGCAACAGCATGCGGGCGCTCTGCCCGATACCTTGCTGCTGAATGGCGGCGTGTTCCGCGCCGACGCATTGGCGCGCCGCCTGGCCGACACCCTGGCGCACTGGCGCGGACAGCCGCTGACCATCCTGCACAATGACAATCCCGACGTGGCCGTGGCCCGTGGCGCCGTCGCCTACGCGCTGGCCCGGCGCGGCCAGGCGCCGCGCATCGGCGGCGGTTCGCCGCGCAGCTATTTCCTCGTGCTGGGCGAGGCGGGCAAGGACCACCGCGCCGTCTGCATCCTGCCCCGTGGCAGCGCCAGCGGCGAAGAAATCCGCCTGACGGAGCGCCTGTTCGCGCTGCGCCTGGGCCGGCCCGTGCGCTTCCACCTGGCCACGTCCCTCTTTGAGGCGGGCACGCCGCCGCAGCTGGGCGAGATCGTCGACCTGGACGACGGCGAGTATTTGCGCCTGCCGCCGCTGGCCAGCGTGTTGCACGCCAAAGACGACGGCAATGACAAACGCGACATCACCGTGCAGCTGGCGACAGTCATGACCGAGGTGGGGACGCTGGAAGTGCATTGCGTGGCCGCAGCCGATGCCAGTGCGCGCTGGCTGCTGGAATTCCAGTTGCGCGTTGGCAAGGAAGAGCAAGGCGGTGGCGAGGCTCAAGCCGTGTCGCCGCGCATGAAGGAAGCCATCGAGAAAATCGAGCGCATTTTCGGCGGCAAGGCGCAAAAGGTCGACGTCAAGGAAGTACGCCAGCTGCGCCAGCACCTGGAACGGGGGCTGGGCGGGCGCGAAAGCTGGGATACGCCGCTGTTGCGCCAGCTGTTCGACGCCCTCCTGCTGCGCGCCCGCGGCCGGCGCCGCTCCGCCGAGCATGAGCGGGTCTGGCTGAATCTGGCCGGCTACTGCCTGCGTCCCGGCTACGGCGATGCGCTGGACCCGTGGCGCATCGAGCAGCTGTGGGCGATGTTCGACACGGGCGTGCAGCACCACAAGGATAGCCAGGTGTGCGCCGAATGGTGGACCCTGTGGCGCCGGGTGGCCGGCGGCTTGAACACGGAGCAGCAATTGCGCCTGCTCGACGATTTCGCCTTCAACCTGCAAGCCGATGCGGCGCAGCGCGGCAGCCGCCCCGTCACCCTGGTCAACGGCAGCGACGACGACATGCTGCGCCTGGGCGCCTCGCTCGAGCGCATCCCCGGCGCCTACAAGGCCGAAGTGGGCGCCTGGCTGCTGAAACGCCTGGAGAAAGCCGGCAAGAAGGGGGAAGCGGCGGACACGAACACCCTGTGGGCGCTGGCCAGGGTCGGCGCGCGCCAGCCCTTCCACGGCAGCGCGCACGAAGTGGTCGACAGCGCCACCGTGGCCGACTGGTTGCAGGTGCTGCTGGCGCTGGACTGGAAAAAAATCGAGCCGGCCGCCTTCGCCGCCACCCACCTGGCGCGCATGACAGGAGACCGCTCGCGCGACATCGCCGACGAACTGCGCGCCACCATCCTCACCCGCCTGAAAGCCGTCGGCGCCCCGCCCCTGTGGCAGGCGATGGTCAGCGAAGTGACGCAGCTGGACGAAGCGAATACCAAGCGCATGCTGGGCGAGGCGCTGCCGCCGGGGTTGAAGCTGATCAATTAATCAACTGCCATCTCGCTACACCAGCGCCACCACCAGCAACACCACAGCCAGCGGCGCCTGCACCAGCACGATGCCGGGATGCGTGCGGCGCAGCTGGGCCCACACGGACAGGCCCGGCACTTCCTCGTGCGGATGGTGGGCTTCGTCGCGCAGCGACATCGCGTGCAGGAACATGCCGGCGATCAGGGGGCCGGGATTGACCCACCAGCCCAGCTCCAGCAAGCCGCGCGATAAATAGATGGCCAGCGCGCCGATGGCAAACGGCGAAGCCCACACCAGCGCCAGCATCAGGCGGATGCCATAGAATTCCGCCAGGGTGCCCATGCGGTGCAGGCGGCTGAAATCGTGGTCTTCCATGCGCTTGTCGATGGCCAGTTCGGCGCGGCCGTACAGGGTCCACAGGCCGCCGAACAGGCAGCCCAGCAACACGCCGATGACGATATCGGCCGCGAACACCGCATATTTATTGACGTCGGCCGTGCCGATGCCCAGCGACGTGTGGGCGGCCGCATGCAGGTGCAGGCCGGCCTGCTCGCCTTCGGCCGTCGTATAGCGGTCGCGCACGTCATACGTGCTGCCGATATACACGACGTTCTTGCGCAACGCCCCGGCATCCACGCCGGCCTGGCCTTCGACCAGCTTGACGCGCGTGCGCGTGGGGTTCAGGAAGGCCGGCGCCACGGCGGCCGGGTGAAACGGCGCGGTGACGGCGTTCTGCTCCGCCGCATCCTTGGCGTCGCCGCGGATGACGGGTTCGAACGCCCAGCGCGCCAATTCCCTTTCGCTGCCCGTGCGCCGCGCCAGCTGACACACGCGGCCGGCCAGCGCCAGCCCTTGCTTTTGCTCGGACAGGACGGCCGGCATGGGCTGCTTCAGCTCCTGTTCATCGGTGCCATGCGCCAGCTCGAAGGCCACGGCCGCCAGCACGGGACTTTTCAGCTCGATGCGCGTGACGGCGCCCATGCGTTCGCGGATCCGCGGGCTGGCAAAGTGGATGCCGGCCGCGCAGCGCGCGCGTATCCAAGGCAGGTTCGCATTCTCGTCCGATTGCTCGGGCAGGATCAGCACCAGTTGCCGGCCATCGGCGGCCAGCCGGTCGAGCAGGCGGTCCAGCGGCCGCTCTCCCGCCTTGTGCTGTTCGTACACGGCCGGCGCCAGGTCCAGGTCGATGGCCAGCACCTGGCTGCCGCGCGCAGCGGCGCCGGCGATCAATTGCTCCAGGCGCGTGCGTTCCAGCGGTTCACGCTCGTCGAAGACCTGTTCGAACGCGGGCTGGTCGATTTCGATGATGCCGGGCCGGTAGGCGGCGCCCGGGTCCTTGCCCCGGTCCAGCAGCTGCTCCTGCGCCGCGCTGGCGCGCAGCATGGCCGCATCGAGCCATTCGAGCACGTGAAAACCTTCCAGCGCCAGCATCAGCGCGGCGATCAGGCTGGCGCCGATCACGTGGTGCAGCAAGTGCGTGCCCGTCAGCTTGAAGGCCGAACCCAGCTGGGTGACCGGCCACAGCAGGCGCCGCCAGAGCGGCGGGTGCGGTTGATCCGGCTGGCTGGTTTCCACGGTGCCTGCTCCTTGCGCGCAACGAATAAATTATCACTCAAGCAACAAGTGATGACGAAAGGACAGTGTATTGCAGTTGTGCCCGTTCCGCCGCACGGCTGGCAAGGGTCAGCCTGGCACCCTACTTCGGCCTGGCCAGCAGTAGCTTGCCCAGCGCTTCGAAGGCCGGCGTGGTGGTCGGGTCATTGGCCGCATTGGCTGCCGTCGGCGTCGAGGCGAAGCGCACGATCACCATTTCCGCCTTCGGGTCGACGTAGATGCGCTGGCCATACACGCCGCGCGCCATGTAGGCGCCATGGTCGTTATGCGTGACCCACCACATGTCGCGGTAGCTCCAGCCCTTGAGCAAATCGTAGCCGCCCTTGGCGAACAGCTGCTTGTCGCCGCCGCGGCGGATATCCGCGACAGCCGCGCGGGGGATAATTTGCTGGCCGTTGTAGCGGCCATCGTTGCGCAGCATTTCGCCGAAGCGGGCCAGGTCGCGCAAGCCCGCGCTCAAGCCGCCGCCGGCAAACGGCGTGCCCGTCGAATCGACGCTCATGTAGGCATCCTGTTCGGCGCCCAGCTTTTGCCAGATATGTTCGGACAGGTAGGCGTTGACGTTCTGCCCCGTGACGCGGGCGATGATCCAGCCCAGCACGTCGGAGTTCACCGTGCGGTAGCCGAACGCCTCGCCATGCCGGCCCTCGTGCCGCACCGTTTGCAAATACTCGAAATAGCTGCGCGGCCCCGTGTAATCCTTCGGCTTGGGCAGCGGATTGCCAGCCGCCGCGTGCTGCCACACTTCCGCTGTCGGGTCGGCGTAATCTTCGCTGAATTTCAGGCCCGTGGTCATGTCGAGCACCTGGCGCACGGTGGCGTCGCCAAACGCGGACTTGGCCAGTTCCGGCACATACTCGGCCACTTTCTTGTTCGGGTCGAGCTTGCCTTCGGCCACCAGGGCCGCGCCGATGGTGCCCATCACGGACTTCGTCACGGACATGGCGCCATGCTGGCCGCTGTCCTTCAGCACGCCGAAATAGCGCTCATACACGATGCGGCCCCGGTGCAGCACGACGATGCCGTCCGTGTAATTGGCGCCCAGCGACTGCTCCCAGGTCATCGTTTCCGTCGCGCCCAGGGGCGTGAAGCGCAGGCTGTCGATATCCTTGCGCAGCGCGCGCGGCAAGGGCACGGGCGCTTTCAAGCCGCGCGACACCTCGACCGTCGGCATCAGCTGGCGGAAATGCGACACGCTCCAGCGCAACTGGGGGAAATTGAAATAGCTGCCATCGTCGAAGCGGATGATTTTATCGGCCGGCGGCGGCGCGCCCACCATCCATTGCAAGGTGGCCGGGTCGCTGGCGGCGGCCGACAGCGGCGCCGTCGTTTCTGCCGCATGGGCGCCGGCGGCCAGCGCCAGGCAGGCTGCGGCCAGGGCCAGGCGTTTCATGCTGGGGAAATTATTCATGCGATGCTCTCCTTGATAGACAGAATACTTAATAGATCCATACGACGTTTGCCAGCCAGCCCGTCCACGTCCTGGCCTGGCCATTTACCAGCTGGTTGACGCCCGACTGCGCGAACGAAGCGCTGAAGCCCAGAGTCAGGTAGGTATTCGGGTTCACCACGCGCACGTACTTGACGAAGACATCGTTTGCCAGCATCGGACGCAGCACGCCGGCGATCACCACGGGCGCGTCGCCCGGCACGTCGAGGCGCGTGGCCTGGCCGAACTGCAGCGGGCTGCCCATCTGGTTGGCCCGTACCTGGGCCAGGTAGGCGGTCACGGTATCGTTCGGCGTCGGATGCAGCTCGATGGTAGCCTGCAGCGCATTCACGTTGGCATTGACGAAGACCCAGGTCGCCTTGCTGCCAGAAGCCCAGGCGCCCGGCGTGCCTTCGAAAAACAGCGGGTCGAAGCGCTCGTTGCGCGCCGTGCGCGGATCGTCGCCTGAAAAACTCTGGTAGCCAAGCGTGAACTTCGGCGTCCAGGCCACGTCGGGCAGCGAAAAGCCCCCTTCCGTGCGCCAGCCCCAGGCCCGCATCGGCTCGCGCGTGTTCCATTCGCGCGCGGCGTCAACGCCGAACCAGCCTTTCGGCAGCACGGTGGGCAATACGGGAACGCGCGCGTAGCCATACACGAACTGCAAGTCCTTGCGGCCTTCGGGCACGGCCAGCGGCGCGCCGATGCCGCTTGGCGCCGCCTGCGGATACGCGGCATGCGAACGGGGCACCTTGCCATATGCAATGCCGGCCTTGCGGTCGTTCGCGGGCGCGTAGCTGAAATCAACGCCGACGACGCGCGTGCCCGAATCGTTGTCGGGGTTTTCATTCGGGTCGAGATAGAACGCCTGGGCGCTGAACGCATCCTGGCTTACTTTCGCCACCACGGAATTCTGGAAAGCCTTGCGCGGCCCCAGTTTCAGCGCGCCACGGTCAAAGCCGTTCGAGCCGCCATTGGCGATCAGCATGCCGGTGCCCAGCGTGAAATTTTGCGCGCCGGCCGACAGGTCGAGCATGGCGCGCGTGCCGCCGAGCGGCATGCGGATGCCGGCGACGAATTCCTCGATCGAGATGCGGCCCGTATCGCCGGCGCCGAATGGATCATGGCGCGCCGTGCCGGAGCCGACGGCGGAAACGCGCGCATACAGCTGCTTGCCGTCGCCCAGATTGCGCTTGAAGCCAAGGGCCGGCTTGACATAGAACTCGTACCAATAGGGGTTGAATTCGAAGCCGGGATTACGCGCGGGCGTATTCGACAGCTTCCAGAACAAGTTGTTTTCGCCGGCCACCTGCACGCCCGCTTCCACGGAGCGCGTCATTTGCCAGTCGGCGCCGATGGCCGGTTCGACGGCGGCGCGCCGGGCCACTTCCTTTTCCAGGCTGCTCTGGCCATCGGGATCGAGCTGGCCGGCGGCGCCGCAGGAGGCGCTCGCTCCCAGCAAGGCCAGCATCATCGTTCTGCGTGCCAGGAACATCGCTTGCATTGCCATAGATATCCCTTGCGCTGGCTGACTGTCAATTTGAGCGAATGTTATCAGAGATGCTCTTTTTTATTGTTGTAAAGCATCCTATTGTGCGGCGCGGCTGTGGTGAGACGAACGTCTCACGGCAGTCCCATGCTGCAATGCGGCATGCATGTGCCAGCGCTTCGTGCTAAAAACGGGCATACCATAAAAAATACCGAGACACCGGAGAGCGCCATGCCCTACGTCCGCCAGACCAGCCATATCGACCGCGTGCGCGACCTGATCTCCGGCCGCATCGTCAATCCAGGGGCAGATACGGCCAGGCTGGCGTCATCGTACCGGCGCTCGCTGGACGACTACCGGCTCGACCCCGCCTCCACCACGGGGCCGCGCATCCTGACGGGCGCCGAGCTGCGCGCCATCCAGCAATCCGAAGAAAGTTTTCTGCGCTCCACGGGCCAGTGCCTGCCGCGCCTGCACGCCATGGTGCGCGAAGCGGGCTACTGCGTCATCCTCGCCAATGCGCGCGGCGTGACCATCGACTACGCGGTCGATGCGGACCAGCGCAAGGATTTCAAGAAGGCGGGCCTGTACCCGGGTTCATGCTGGTCGGAAGAGGAGGAAGGCACGTGCGGCATCGCTTCCGTGCTGCTCGACCAGGAAGCCATCACCGTGCACAAGACCGACCATTTTCGCGCCGCGTTCACGGGCCTGACGTGCAGCGCCGCGCCGATCTTTTCGCCGCACGGCGACTTGATCGGCGTGCTCGATGCCTCCGCGCTGACTTCCCCCGACGCGCGCGACAGCCAGCGCCTGGTCAGGCAACTGGTGCGGCAAGGCGCGACCCTGATCGAGGACGGCTTTTTCCTGAAGTCCTACGGCCATTGCTGCATCCTGCTGGCGCACCGCAACCGCCACTTCGTGGAAGTGCAGCCGGAGATGCTGCTCGCCATCGACGAGCATGGCGACATCGTCGCCGCCAACCGCTGCGCGCGCGACGTCATCGGGGGCCTGGACACGCTGCCGCGTCCCGTCGGCGACGTGCTGGAAGTGCGCGCCGAGCGGCTGTTCGATGCGCGCGCGGGACACAATCTGCTGTCCTTGCGCCTGGCCGGCGGCAGCACCTGGCTGCACGCCCGCGTGCGCGCACCGCTGCGCCAGGCCGGCGTGCGCGCCACGCGCGAGGCGCCTGTCGCACCGGACGCACTGGCATACACCGCGCCGGAACAGGCCGAACGCACGCGCATCGTCCACGCCATGAACGCCACCAAATGGCGCCCACTGCAAGCCGCCGCCATGCTGGGCATCTCGCGCGCCACCCTGTACCGGCGTCTCAAGCAGTTGCACATCGTGCCGCCGCACCGCCAGTAGCCGTCCGAAAAGCTGAGATTTCCGTCTCAACTTCAGCCATGCTGCGCTGCGCAATGCAGCGCCGGAACGCCAGTGTTACAACATCGTCAGCGGCAACACAGCCGCATCCCATCATAAAGTCAGCAGACTTGGAGGAGACACGATGCAAACCGATAGCAACCCGCACGACCTGGCCGTGGCCGGCATCCTGGAGCAGCTCGAAGGCGCGCTGCGCGCCAGCGACAGCACGGGCGCCGCGCAATTGTTCGAACTGGACGGCTACTGGCGCGACCTGGTGCTGTTTACCTGGAATTTGAAAACCCTGGAAGGCCGCGAGCAGATCGCCGCCATGCTGGCCGCCCAGCTGGGCGCCGTGCAGCCGCTCTCCATCCGCATCGCCGACGGCGAACATGCCAGCGAGGCCGGCGGCGTGCTGCAAAGCTGGATCACGGTGGAAACGAAGGCGGCGCGCGGCGTGGGTTTCATCCGCATCCGCGATGGCAAGATCTGGACCCTGCTCACCACCATGAGCGAATTGAAGGGTTTTGAGGAAGCCAAGGGCGGCCGGCGGCCCATGGGCGCGGAACACGGCGCGCGCACCAACCGCAGCAGCTGGCTGGAGCACCGCGAGCAGGAAGCAAAGGAACTGGGCTACGCGCGCCAGCCCTACTGCGTCATCATCGGCGGCGGCCAGGGCGGCATCGCGCTGGGCGCGCGCCTGCGGCAATTGAACGTCCCCACCATCATCATCGAGAAAAACGCGCGCCCGGGCGACAGCTGGCGCAAGCGCTACAAGTCCTTGTGCCTGCACGACCCCGTCTGGTACGACCACATGCCGTATATCCCCTTCCCCGACAACTGGCCCGTCTTCACGCCCAAGGACAAGGTGGGCGACTGGCTGGAAATGTACACCAAGGTGATGGAACTGAACTACTGGGGCTCGACTTCCTGCGAATCGGCCAGCTTCGACGAAGCCAGCGGCGAATGGACGGTGCAAGTGCTGCGCGACGGCCAGCCCGTCACCCTGAAACCGAAGCAGCTGGTGCTGGCCACGGGCATGTCGGGCAAGGCGAACATGCCGAAGTTCAAGGGCATGGACGTGTTCCAGGGCGAGCAGCAGCACTCGTCGCAGCATCCGGGGCCGGACGCGTATGTCGGCAAGAAGGTGGTCGTCATCGGCGCGAACAATTCCGCGCACGATATCTGCGCCGCCCTGTGGGAAGCGGGCGTGGACGTGACCATGGTGCAGCGCTCGTCGACGCACATCGTCAAGTCCGATTCCCTGATGGACCTGGCCCTGGGCGACCTGTATTCGGAACGGGCGCTGGCCGCCGGCATGACGACGGCCAAGGCCGACCTGACGTTCGCCTCGATTCCGTACAAGATATTGGCCGACTTCCAGAAGCCCGTCTTCCAAGTCATCCGCGAGCGCGACGCGGACTTTTATGCGCGCCTGGAAGAACGGGGCTTCATGCTCGATTTCGGCGACGACGATTCGGGCCTGTTCATGAAGTACCTGCGCCGCGGCTCCGGCTACTACATCGACGTGGGCGCCTCGGAGCTGGTCGCCGAGGGCAAGATCAAGCTGAAAAGCGGCGTCGGCGTGCAGGAGCTGACAGCCCATTCCATCGTGCTGTCGGACGGCACGGAACTGCCGGCCGACCTGGTGGTGTACGCCACCGGCTACGGCTCCATGAATGGCTGGGCGGCCGACCTGATCTCGCCGGAAGTAGCCAACAAGGTGGGCAAGGTGTGGGGACTCGGGTCAGACACGACGAAAGACCCGGGCCCGTGGGAGGGCGAGCAGCGCAATATGTGGAAACCCACGCAGCAGCAGGCGCTGTGGTTCCACGGCGGCAACCTGCACCAGTCGCGCCACTACTCGCAATACCTGTCGCTGCAACTGAAGGCGCGCATGGAAGGCTTGACCACCCCCGTGTATGGGCAGCAGGAGGTACATCACCTGGCGTGATGGCAGGGGCAATCAGATAAAAAAATGGCTGCGGACCGAAGTCCGCCGCCATTTTGCATCATGCAGCCAACAATTACTGTTTAATGGCTTCGATGGCAAACGTCAGCGTGACGTCATCGCTGACAGCTGGCGCATATTTGCCGGCGTTGAATTCCGAGCGCTTGATCTTGGCCGTGGCGTTGGCGCCGCAAGCGTCTTTTTTCAGCATCGGGTGCGGTGCGCAGGTGAACGAGGTGACGGTCAGGGTAACTGGCTTGGTCACGCCTTTCAGGGTCAGGTTGCCGTCGACGGACGCCAGCTTGTCGCCGTCAAAATTGAACTTGGTCGATTTGTAGGTGGCGACCGGGAACTTGGCCGTGTCGAGGAAATCTTCGCCCTGAATGTGCGAGTTGAACAGGGTCGAACCCGTGTCGACGGATTTGGTGTCGATCAGCACTTCGACGGCGCCCGTCTTGGCGGCGCGGTCCAGGGTGACCTTGCCGGTGGTGTTATTGAAACGGCTTTGCTGCGTCGAGAAGCCCATGTGGGTGTACTCGAAGCGGGGGAAAGTGTGGCTGCCATCGATGACATAGACTTCAGGAGCGGCAACGGCGGACAGCGAGAAGCCGGCGGCGGCGATAAAAGCGAGCAGTTTTTTCATTGTAGGTTCCTGATAGAAAGTGGAGGATGTCAAAACCGCAAGCAGCTGCAGGCGAATGGCGCATGCGGCTGATTGTCTGGCTTCAGTTGCAACAGATTATGCATGGCATGAAGATCGATGTAAAACGGAAAATATACCTAGTTAGCATCGATAAAATCGATAATACATGGCAATATTCTCTGCAACAGCGCCTTCTGCTGCCGATTATTGTCTGCATTGCCAAAAATATCCAGCGTTATCCGGCGCCTCAGATTACATCATAAATGAGAATGATTCTTGTTATTATTTGATGGGCTTGCTATCATGGCGCGCTTTGATCACGGGGACATGCGCGGTGCTTGAACGCTATTACCAGGAATTGCTGCGCCTGATTTCGCGCTCCACGGGATGCCGCGACAAGGCCCAGGACGTGGTGCAGGAAGCCTACGCCCGCCTCCTGGCGCGCCAGCCGCAAGGCGGCGCCCGCGCCCTGCATGGCGATACGCCGCCCGACAGCGGCCAGCGCGCCCTGCTGTACGTGACGGCGAAAAACATCGCCATCGACGAACAGCGCTTGCGCCAGAGGCGGCCCCATGACGCGCTCGACGAGCCGCACATGCAGCTGCGCGCGCCGCGCGCCGATGAACCCGAGCAACGGCTGCACGACCGGCAAACCATGGAACGCCTGCTGCTCATCATCGAGGGCTTGCCGCCGCGCTGCCGCCAGGCTTTCGCACTGTACAAGTTCGATGGCCTGAGCCAGATCGAGATCGCCGCGCAGATGGGTATCTCCGTCAACATGGTGGAAAAACACATCATCAACGGCATGCTCGCCTGTAAAAAAGGCTTGCCCGAGCGGGATACGCTATGAAACAGCACATGACATCACAAGACACGACGGCCGACGACATCGACTTCCTGGCGGCGCAATGGCTGCTGCGCCGCGATGCCGGCCTGGCCGCGCACGAACTGGCGGCATTGCAGCAATGGCTGGAAGCGGACCCGCGGCACCAGCAGGCCTGGCAGGCGCTGGCCCGCACCGATGCGCTGCTGGCCAGCCTGCCGGCGCAGCGCGTGGCGGCCTTCAGCCAGCCCGTCGCGGCGGCGGGCACGCCGTCATCGCTGCTGCGGCGGCTGCGCCAGGCGGCCTCTTTCCCGCCGCGCGGTGCGCTGGCCGGCGGCTGCCTGCTGCTGTGCGGCCTGCTGGCCTGGCCGCTGGCCGGCCATCTGCAGCGCCCCGGCTTCCAGCACGATTACAGCACGGCGCGCGGCCAGTTCGCCACGCAAGTCCTGCCCGACGGCAGCCGCATCGAACTCGATAGCGGCAGCGTCGTCGACGTGGCCCTGTACCGCGACCGGCGCAGCGTGCGCCTGCTGCGCGGCCAGGCCATGTTCCATGTGCAGGCCGACCCTGCGCGTCCGTTCCAGGTCATCGCGGGAGCGGCCACGGCGACGGTACTGGGCACGCATTTTTCAGTGCGCCACGTGGGCGCCACGACCCAGGTGAGCGTGGCGCAAGGCACGGTGCGCGTGGAGAGCGAAGCCGGCGCGCATGCCGAAGTGCTGCGGGCGGGCGACACCGTCACCGTCACGCCGCAGGGCGTGCAAGCGCTGGCCAGGGTCAGCGCGCAAGCGGTGGGCAACTGGCGTGCCGGGCGCCTCGATTTCGAGGACGCCACCCTGGCCGAGGCGCTGGCCGAATTCGAGCGCTATGGCGATTCGGGCCTCGTGCTTGACGACCCGGCCCTGGCCGGCCTGCGCCTGAACGGCAGCTTCGACGCGAAGCTGCCGGCGCAATTTGCCGCCGCCCTGCCCCTGGCCTTGCCCGTGCGCCTGCTGCGCCAGGACGGCAAGCTGCACATTCTCGCCCGCTGATGTAGTCCACATGCAGCGAAATAAAATGCATCCGCACGTCAGGGTAAATGAGACTCATTCGTTTTAACTATGAAGGATCACCACATCACCATAGGAAAAACATGCATATGACTCCACCGCGCCATCCCTTGCACGCCCGCCTGTCTCCCCTCTTCCTGGCCATCGGCCTGGCCTTCGCCACGCCCGCCGTGCATGCCGCCGCCGCGCCGGTGGCGCAGGTCGAATGGCACATCCCCGCGCAGCCCTTGAACCGCGCGCTGAACGAACTGGCGCGCCAGGCCGGCATGGTGCTGCTGGCCGACGCGCGCCTGACGCAGGGACGGCAAAGCGCACCGCTGCAAGGCCGCCATTCGCTGCCCGAGGCGCTGCGCCAGCTGCTGGCCGGCAGCGGCCTGCAGGCGCAGCTGCAAGGCGGCACGACCATCATCATCAGCGCGCCCGCCCCCGTCGCCGCAGGCGCCGTGCAGATCGGCACCCTGCGCGTGAATGGCCAGGGCGGCAGCGGCACGTTCGAGCCGGACGACACGGACCCGGCCGACCTGCCCTACGTCACGTCCGCCTCCTCCGCCTACATCGGGCGCGAACAGATCGAACGCTTCCGCGGCACCTCGCCGGCCGACATCTTCAAGGGCGTAGCCGGCGTGCAGGTGGGAGACAGCCGCAACAGCGGCGCCGTCGACGTCAACGTGCGCGGCATGCAGGGCCAGGGTCGCGTGCCCGTGCTGATCGACGGCAGCCTGCAATCATCCACCGTCTACCGCGGTTACGCGGGCATCGCCGACCGCAGCTACATCGACCCTGACCTGATCAGCGCCATCCGCATCGACAAGGGGCCGAACCTGTCGGCGCAAGGCGCGGGCGCCATCGGCGGCATGGTCAGCATGCAGACTCTGCGCCCGGAAGACATCCTGCGACCGGGCCAGCGCACGGGCGTGCGCCTGCGCGGCGGCATCCAGGACAACAGCGTCTCGGCGCCGGACGATTTCGGCAGCGCGCCGCGCACGCACCGCAACAAGCTGGGCAACCCGCGCAGCGGCTTTGGCAGCATCGCCGTGGCCACGCGCCAGGACGACTACGACCTGGTGGCCGCCATCAGCCAGCGCAGCATCGGCAACTACTTTTCCGGCACGCGCGGTTTCGAACGCTATCAGTTGCCCAATGCATGGGGTGGCGACGATGGCGTGACGCAGTTCTTCAAGAAAGGCGATGAAGTGCTGAACACGGCCAACCGCACCACCTCGGCTCTGCTGAAAGCCAACCTGCGCCTGCCGCACGAACAGAAGCTGGAGCTGGGCTACCGCTATTTCGACAGCAGCTATGGCGAAATCATGCCCTCGCAAATCTACCGCAACAGCACCGGCAGCATCCCGCAATGGGACCCCAGCCAGGTGCGCACGAACGCGCTGACGGCGCGCTACGAATGGAAGCCGGAAGGCCAGAACCTGATCGACCTGAAGGCCAACCTGTGGCTGACGGACATGCAGAGCAAGTCGCGCAACGGCGATATCTTCAGCAATCCGCTGGAAGGCAAGACCAATCCGGGCGACCACGAATGCAAGGAATGCGTGGAAGTGCTGTACCTGGCAAAGAACCAGGCGCGCCGCGTCGGCGCGGACCTGACGAATACCTCGCGCTTCGCCACCGGCATGGGTGCGCTCAAGCTCGATTACGGCCTGTCCTTGCAAAATGAAGATATCGGCCCGGCCGACAACGTGCGCATCCTCGATGAAGACTTGAACGCCAATCACACGCTGCGCAACGGCAAGCGCCACGAGCAAAGCGCCTTCGCCTCGCTGCAGTGGCAGGCGCGCGACTGGCTGAGTGTCGAGGCGGGCGGACGCTTCCAGCGCTTCGATACGCGCGACCGCAACCGCCGCGCCGAGCAGCAATACCATCCGCAAGGCTGGCAATGGGTCACCATGTGGGACAAGGACGGCGATCAGATCGGCGCGGCGAAGTGGTACCAGGATGCGCAGGGCCGGTTCACGCCCGCCACCAATCCCGCGCTGGTGGGCGGCATGGTGGAAAACTACGGCACCGAGCCTGCGCCGCTGGACGTCTCGCAGGTGGACCAGTGGAGCGGCAATGGCTATGTCTACCGCGACGCCATTCCCGGCCTGTTCAAGTACAGCACGCCGATCCGCCGCAAGGACCACGGTTTTGCGCCCACGTTTGCCCTGACGGCGCGCCTGTCCGACAGCGTCAGCCTGTTCCTGCGCGATGCGCGCGGCTTGCGCATGCCCAGCCTGTACGAATCGACGATGGGCTTCTCGGCCACGTATTCGTCGCCCTTGAACGCCGAGCGCAGCCACAACCGCGAAGTGGGCGTGAGCGTGGTCAAGGATGGCGTATGGAGCGCCGCCGACAAGCTGCGCCTGCGCATCTCCTACTTCGACAACGTCACGCACGGCTACATCACGCGCCGTCCGATTCCCGACTTGCCGGCCTACGCACAGAATTTCTCGATGGCGAACACGGACAAATACAGCGTCTCGGGCATCGAACTGCAGTCGTCATATGACCAGGGTAGCGTGTTCGCCGATTTTTCCGGCACCTGGAACCGCAAGACCCTGATCTGCGACGCGGCCACGGCGGCCTATTTGCGCAAGGCCAGCAAGTGGGAATCGGATATCTGGAACACGCCCGACTGCTCGCCCATCGGCTTTTCCAGTTCCTACGTGAGCAACCATATCCAGCCCAAGCTGAGCGCCAACCTGACCCTGGGCACGCGCTGGCTGCAGGAAAAACTCACCGTCGGCACGCGCCTGACGCACGTCGGCCATCCGCTGGCGCGCCAGGACGACAAGGCCGTGTGGCAGTCGTGGACGGGCACCTCGCCGCAGGTGCTGACGCAGGCCTACACCCTGGCCGACCTGTTCGCCAGCTACAAGATCACGCCCAACGCCACCGTCGACGTGGCGGTGGACAACCTGACGGACCGTTACTACCTCGATCCGCTGACCCTGAGCCTGATGCCGGGGCCGGGCCGCACGGCGCGCGTCACGCTTGGCGTTCGTTTCTGATTTGATTCATCCTTATAATAGAGAGCAGATACTCCATGCATGCAGCAAGCGATACCAGCAGCACCTTGAACACCGTTCCGATTAACGCGGCCCCTAGCCGCAGCCAGCGCCTGAAAGCCGACACCATGGCCACCCACGACTTGCTGGACCAGCGCATCATGGCCAGCGCGCCGTTTTCCAGCCGCGACAATTACGCGCGCTTCCTGCAGGCGCAGTACGCGTTCCTGCGCGATGTCGACGCGCTGTACGACAACGCGCAGCTGGCCGCCCTGCTGCCGGACCTGGAACAGCGCCGCCGCTACGCCAGCATCGCGGCCGACCTGAGCGACCTGGGCACCGTCCTGCCGGCCGATGCGGCCACGCCGCCGTTCGACGCGCAACTGGACCTGGCCACGGCGCTGGGCTGGCTGTACGTGAGCGAAGGCTCGAAGCTGGGCGCGGCCATCCTGTATAAGCTGGCCGGCAAGATCGGCCTGGACGAGCATCACGGCGCGCGCCACCTGGCCGGCCATCCGGACGGACGCGCGCGCCACTGGCGCGATTTTACGTCCGTGCTCGATACGGCCGTCCTTGACGCCGCCGGTGAAGCGCGCGTAATCGACGGCGCGCGCGCCGCCTTCCTGCGCATGCATGGCCACGTGGAGGCTTGCGCCTGATGGAAGAGCCAGTAATCCAGGCCGGCGCGGAAGCGCATACGGCACGGCTGCGCCGCTGGGCCTGGACGGCCGCCGGCATGCTGATGGTGGCGCTGGGCGTGATCGGCGCCCTGCTGCCCGTCATGCCGACAACGATCTTCCTGATCCTGGCGCTGGCCTGCTTCAGCCGCGCCTCTCCACGCCTGGAACACTGGCTGCTGCACCACCCGCGCTTCGGCGCGCCGCTGCGCCAGTGGCGCGAACACCGCGCCGTGTCGCGGCGCGGCAAGGTCCTCGCTTGCCTGGGCATGGCCATCGGCTTTGTCGCCATGTGGCTCGGCCATCCGCCCTGGTGGGTCATCGCCCTCGTGGCAACGATGGAAATCGCCGTCATCATCTATCTGCTGCGCCGCCCGGAAGGGCCGGTGCCGGAAAAGACGCCGCCGGCGGACTGGCACAAGCCGCTGACCATCGCCACGGTCTTCGCCATGCATGGCGCCCTGCTGGGATGGGCCGTGTACCACCGCGCGCCGGCAGCGCCCGTGCTGGCCATCGCGCCCGACTCCGCGCAGCCGGCCATGCTGCTGTTCCTGCCGGCCGCCGCCCCGCCCCGCCCGCTGGAGCAGAATCTTGCTGAACAGGCCAGCGCCGCGGCCGCGCCGTCGCGCGCCCTTGCCAAAAAAGCAGCGCCAGCCCTGCCGCAATTCGTGCCGCCGCAGCCGGATGCCGCGCCCATGCCGCCGCAAGCCGAGGCCGTCGCGGCCGTCGCCGAGGTGCGCCCTGCCCCCGTCACGCCGGCACCGGTGGCCACGGCATCCGTCGCGGCGGCGCCTCCCTCGCCCGCCCTGCCGCCCGCGCCGCAGGAGCTGCGCAGCGGCGTATCGAGCTGGGAAGGCAAGGTTTTGGCGCGCATGGAGCGCTTCCGCCGCTATCCGACGGCGTCGCGCGCGAAGCAGGAACAGGGCGTGGTGTACCTGCGCTGCCGCATCGACCGCGACGGGCAGGTGCTGGCGGCCGCCATTGAGCGCAGTTCCGGTTCCGCAGCGCTGGATCAGGCCGCGCTCGACACTTTGCAACGGGCGGCGCCACTGCCGCGCATTCCCAAGGAACGGCCGGAGCCGCTGGAATTATCGATTCCCGTCGAATTTTCCATCGGCTGATCGCGTAAAAACCGCTTTTACTCTCGCCAAACACCCATATAGACATTATTTGCATATTCAAAGCAAGATTCTGTCGTAGGAGTAATAACACGATCGGAGGTATACTACGCAACCGACGTAACAGGCTGGGCGATTTGGCCCCTGCAAGCGCGCCTGTCACGGTCCAATAAAAAAGGAAACACTGCATGACCACACCACACCGTACGCCGGTGATTCGCATCGATGGCGCAAACAAGACCTTCGCGCTGCCCAAGGGCGAACAATTCCACGCGGTCAAATCGGTCACGCTGGAAGTCTATCCCGGTGATATTTTCGGCCTGATCGGCAAGAGCGGCGCCGGCAAATCGACCTTGCTGCGCCTGATTAACCTGCTCGAGCGTCCCGACAGCGGCAGCATCACGGTCGCCGGGCGCGAATTGACCAGCTTGAGCAAGGGCGACTTGCGCGACGCGCGCCAGAATATCGGCATGATTTTCCAGCAATTCAACCTGCTGCAAAACACCAGCGTGTTCGACAACGTCGCCTTCCCCCTGAAAATCCATGGCACCACCAAGGGCGAGCAGATCGCCGCCCGCGTCGAGGAATGCCTGGCGCTGGTGGGCCTGTCCGACAAGCTGCACAGCTATCCGGCGCAATTGTCGGGCGGGCAGAAACAGCGCGTGGCGATTGCCCGCGCCCTGGCCAGCCACCCCGACGTGCTGCTGTGCGACGAACCGACGTCCGCGCTGGACGCGGAAACGACGCGCGCCCTGCTCGATACCTTGCGCGATATCAATGCGCGCCTGGGCGTGACCATCGTCATCGTCAGCCATGAGCTGTCGGTGCTGGGCGCCATCTGCAACCGGGTCGCCGTCGTGGAAAGCGGCGCCATCGCCGAACAATTCGATTTGAGCGACACGGCCACCCCGCGCAAGACGG
Organism: Janthinobacterium sp. SUN033; assembly: GCF_030397595.1. Taxonomy (NCBI): domain Bacteria; kingdom Pseudomonadati; phylum Pseudomonadota; class Betaproteobacteria; order Burkholderiales; family Oxalobacteraceae; genus Janthinobacterium; species Janthinobacterium sp. SUN033. The sequence continues at coordinate 141,554 of NZ_JAPQNV010000001.1, read as the reverse complement.
CGCTGGGACGCGAGCTGGCTTACTACGGCACCGAGGCGTTTGAAGCCACCGCATGGAAGGATGCAACACATGTTTGAAGAATCGATCAATAACGTCATCAACCTGCTGCCGGAAATCTGGGTGGCGCTGGGCCAGACCATGACCATGCTGGGCATCGGCTTGACGGCCGCCATCCTGATCGGCGGCCCGCTGGGCATCTTGCTGTTCCTCGTCTCGGAAGGCCAGTCGCTGGAAAACCGTCCGCTGTCGACGATCCTCGGCTGGCTGGTCAATACCGTGCGCAGCTTCCCCTTCATCATCCTGCTGGTCGCCCTGACGCCGTTTACGCGCATCATCGCGGGCACCTCGATCGGCCCGCTGGCGGCCAGCGTGCCGCTGTCGTTCGCCGCCATTCCCTACCTGGCGCGCCTGGTGGAACAGAACCTGCGCGAAGTGCCGCGCGGCGTGATCGAGGCGGCGCACGCCATGGGCGCGTCGGAAATGCAGATCATCTTCCGCGTGCTGCTGGTGGAAGCGCGCTCCGGCCTGGTGCTGGCCCTGACCGTGCTGTCGATCAGCTTCCTGTCGTATTCGGCCGTGGCCGGCGTGGTGGGCGGCGGCGGTATCGGCGACCTGGCCATCCGCTACGGCTACTACCGCTTCGAGACGGACATCATGGTCGCCACCGTGGCCATCCTGATCGTGCTGGTGCAAACCATCCAGTTCGCCGGCACGCGCATCGCCAAGCGCCTCGACAAACGTTAATTCATATTCAGTATTTCAGTACAAGGAAAAGCATGAACCACATTCGCCGCAACCTGCTCCTGGCCGCTGCCAGCCTGGCCTTCGCCACCGCCGCCCACGCCAAGGACCCGAAAGAACTCGTCATCGGCACCAGCTCCGGTCCGTATTCGGACCAGCTGAAGCTGGGCATCAAGCCTATCCTGGAAAAACAGGGCTACAAGGTCAAGATCGTGGAATTCAACGACTACGTGCAGCCGAACTACGCGCTGGCCGAAGGCTCGCTGGACGCCAACGTGTTCCAGCACATCGTCTACCTGACCAAGTTCGCCACCGATAACAAGCTGCCACTGAGCTCATTGATCACCGTGCCGACCATGCCGATCGGCCTGTACGGCGGCAAGCAGAAAACGCTGGCGGAAGTCAAGAACGGCGCCACCATCACCATGCCGAACGACCCGACCAACCAGGCACGCGCGCTGGTGATGCTGGCCAAGATGGGCTGGATCAAGCTGAAACCGAACGTCGACCCGCTGCGCGCGTCCGAGCGCGACGTGCTGGAAAACCCGAAGAAGCTGAAACTGGTGCCGCTGGAAGCGGCGCAGCTGCCACGTTCGCTGGCCGACGCCGACTACGCTTTCGTGAACGGTAACTTCGCCCTGGCCGCCGGCATGAAGCTGACGTCGGCCCTGAGCGTGGAAAAGATTTCGGACAGCTACATCAACCTGGTGGCCATCCGCACGGCCGACAAGGCCAAGCCATGGGTCAAGGACCTGGAAGCGGCCTACCGCTCGCGCGCCTTCCTCGACGCGACGAACAAGTATTTGGCCGGCTACGAAAAGACGGATTACCAGCTGGCGCTGGAAAAGACGCTGAAAAAATAAGGCGAAAGTAAGGCGCTGCACACAAAAAGACGGCCAGGTTCACACCTGGCCGTCTTTTTTTATTCTGCGCGCCACCCGGGCGCCATCACTGCTTAGAAGCGGTAACCGACGCCTACGCCGATCAGGACAGGGTCGATCTTGACTTCGCTGACCTTGCCGCCAGCAGCGGTCAGTACGTCGCTGCGGATCTGCACTTTCTTGATGTCGAAGTTCAAGGACCAGTTCTTGTCCAGTTTGTAGTCGACACCGGCTTGCAGCGCGAAGCCCCAGCTGTCGTGTTCCAGGCGCAGGCCGGGCAGTTTGACACCCGAGATATTCGTGTAATTCACGCCGGCACCCACGTAAGGGCTGAACTGTTTTTCAGGCATGAAGTGGTATTGCAGCGACAGGGTCGGCGGCAGGTGCTTGAAGGTGCCGACTTGGCCGCCATCGAGCTTGACGTCATGCTTTTGCGGGTAGGTCAGGATCAGCTCGGCAGCGATATTCGGGGTGAAAAAGTACGAAATATCGATTTCAGGAATCGTCTTGCTGCTGACCGTCAAGCGGTCCGATGCGCCGACGCCACCAACAGGAGTCGATTTATCGGCCGGATCGATATGCACGGCGCGCGCACGGACCAGCCATGGGCTTTCCTGTGCCATTGCGTTGCCGGCGAATGCGCCGATGGCGGCCAGGACGATTGCTGCTGCAGTTGCGGACGTTTTCATTATGTTTTCCTCTGTCGTTAAGTAACGCTGCGAAGTCTAAGAGTGCAGTGCAACAAAAACTTTGATCCACATCAAATAGTGCTATATGGCATCACCAGAGGGATTTTTTCCTTTGCCCAGGTCAAAAATTGCCGCATTGCAGCGCATCAATGCACGTCGGCAAACAGGCTGGCGACCCAGTCGGCAAACACGCGCACGCGCGGCGACAATTGCCGGTGGTGGGGATACAGCACGGACACGGGCAGCGGGTCGGGCCGCCAGTCCCGCAGCACTTCCACCAGTTCGCCGGCCGCCAGCGCCCGCTCCAGGTGATAACGGGGCGCCTGGATCAAGCCCATGCCCGCGCGGCAGCAGGCGTGATACGCGTCGGCATTGTTGACGGACACGGTGCCCGGCAAGGCCACGCTGCGGCGTTGGCCTTCCACCTTGAAATCGAAGGGCCAGACCTTGCCCGTCTGGGCGGAAAAGAAATTGACGGCGCGGTGGCCATCCAGCTGCGCCAGATGCTCCGGCGTGCCGTGCGCGGCCAAGTAGGCGGGGCTGGCGCACGTCACCTGTTCCAGCAGCGCCACGCGGCGCGCCACCATCGACGAGTCGCCCAGTTCGCCCACGCGCAGCACGCAATCGACGCCTTCGCGCACCAGGTCGACGAGGCGGTCGCCCATGCCGATTTCCAGTTCGATCAGCGGATAGCGGGCGCAGAACCGGTCCAGCACGGGCATGACGAAGTGCATGGCCAGGGTCGCGTGCAAGTCGATGCGCAGCTTGCCGGCCGGCTGCTGCGCCGCCGAACTGAACACGGCTTCCGTTTCTTCCAGGTCCGCCAGCAGGCGCACGCAGCGCTGGTAATACGCGTCGCCATCGGGCGTGGGCGTCACTTGCCGCGTGGTCCGCTGCAGCAGGCGCACGCGCAGCCGCGCTTCCAGCTGCTTGATCGCATGCGTGACGGTGGCCTTCGGATAGCCGAGGTCATGCGCCGCCTGCGTAAAACTGCGCAGTTCGACGATGCGCGTAAAGATGCGCATCGCATCAAATCGGTCCATGCTCCCTCCATTGTTATTTCTTGCTGCACAGTATAGCGATTCGACCGCCACTTTTCAGCAGCAACCAATACTGCCGGCATCAGTTGCCTGCCACGCAAGCGCCACTTGCGCCGATGTCACTGGATTGCCGCCCGCCCCCGCGGCATACTATTTACAGCACACACATGAGAATGGTAATGATTATCATTTGCGATATAATGCAATACCTCGCTAGGGCGACTACAAAAAGGAATGGGAGACATGGATATATTGAGGGAACTGCGTGAATCGGGCTTGAAAGTGACCATCCCCCGCTTGCGGATTCTGCAGCTGTTTCAAGAAGGCACGATCAAGCACCTGAGTGCGGACGATGTCTACAAACTCTTGCTGGCTGAAAAGATCGACGTGGGCCTGGCCACCATCTACCGCGTGCTGATGCAGTTTGCCGAAGCGGGCATCCTGTTTCGCCGGCATTTCGAATCGGGCCACGCCGTCTTCGAACTGAACGAAGGCCAGCACCACGACCACCTGGTCTGCACGGGTTGCGGCAAGGTCGATGAATTCGTCGACGAAGGCATCGAACTGCGCCAGAACGAGATCGCCGCCGAGCGGGGCTTCGTGCTGCACGAGCACGCGCTGTCGCTGTACGGCACCTGCGCCGAGTGCACGGCAAAGAAAGTGCCGCCGCGCCGGGCCTGAGGATGCCTGGGCCGTTTGGGCGCCGCTGCCATACGGTAAGATTCGCTCAAGCTTGAGAAAGGATCACCCATGTACATCGGAGAAATCGCCCGCCTGGCGGGCACCTCGCCCAAGGCCTTGCGCCACTATGAAGCGCTGGGCTTGCTGGGCGACGTGCGCCGCGCCGGCGCCTACCGCGTCTACACGCAGCAAGACCTGGCGCAAGTCAAACTCATACGCCAGGCGCAGGCGCTGGGCTTCCGCCTGGCCGAATTGCTGCCCATCCTGGCCGGCGACGATACGGACTGGGCCGCCCTGTCGCAGCACATCGCCGCCAAGCGCACGCAGATACAGCAGGATATCGCCCGCCTGCGCCAGCTCGACGCGCAACTGGCCGACATCGACACGGAAATCCACGACTGCCTGGCGCACCAATACCTTCAAGCGGCCGCTTGACTCTGCCCTCAGGGGCAGGCTTTAGCATGCAAGCTCTTCTTTAACGGACAGCCTGCACCATGACCAAGACGACACCCAAGCGCATTTTGATACTCCTCGGCCACCCGTCGGGCGACAGCTTTTGCGCCGCCCTGGCCGAAGCCTATGCCGCCACGGCCCGCAGCGCGGGCCACACCGTGCGCGAGCTGCGCCTGGGCCAGCTGGACTTCGATCCCATCCTGCACGAAGGCTACCGCCAGGTGCAGCCGCTGGAAGCGGACTTGCTGGCCGCGCAGGAAGCCATCAGCTGGGCCGAACACCTGGTGTTCGCCTACCCGATCTGGTGGGGCGGCGCGCCAGCCCTGCTGAAAGGCTTCGTCGACCGCGTCTTTCTGCCCGGCTACGCTTTCAAGTACCGCCCCGGCAAGGCCTTCCCGGCGCAATTGCTGAAGGGCCGCACGGCGCAGCTGCTGGTGACGATGGATACGCCGCCCTGGTATTTCCGCTGGGTCTACCGCATGCCCGGCATCCACCAGTTGCGCAAGACGACGCTGGAATTTTGCGGCATCAAACCCGTCAGGGTAGCCAGCTTCGGCCCCCTCCTCGATTCCACCGAGCCGCAGCGCGCGCGCTGGCTGGCCCAGGCACAGGCACTGGCCCGGCGCCTGTAAGTTGCTTGCCATGCAGCCATCTTGCATACGGTTTTGACAAGCTGGTAATCAAGCCGTCATATTCCAAGGCTACCATGATGATATTGCCTGTTTGTCAGTCGCCTTGCCGTCGCGACAACAAGGGTCCGATCGTCATGTAAAGGTAGCCGCTGTGGAGTTCAACGCTTCTCGATTGCATCTTCCCCGTTATCGCACGTCCGTGGCGTTTGATCTGTGCATTCCCACGGAATCCGTGCAGGCCGACGCCAGCAATTTCGCCGTGCTGGAACTGTTCACGGAACGGCGCGACATGATGAGCCTGCCCGTCACGGAGCAGCAGAAGCCCATCGGCTTGATCAGCCGCAATATCTTCATGTCGCAGATGTCCAAGCCCTTTTATCACGAGGTGTACGGCAAGAAAAGCTGCATCGCCTTCATGGACAAGGAGCCGCTGATCGTCGATGGCGCCATGAGCATCGAAGACCTCACCTTCCGCGCCGTGGAAGCGGGCGAGAAGGCGCTGGCCGACGGCTTCATCATCACCGAGGATGGCGCGCTGGCCGGCGTAGGCTTCGGCTTGCAGCTGATGAACGTGGTCGCCACCATGCAGGCGGAAAAAAACCGGCAAATCATGCACAGCATCGATTACGCCAGCGTGATCCAGCGCGCGCTGCTGCGCACCTCGGATGCGGAACTGCGCGCCACCCTGCCCGACGCGCACCTGGAATGGCAGCCGCGCGACGTGGTCGGCGGCGATTTTTACTTTTTCGAGCGCCACGCTGGCGGCTGGTTTGCCGCCATCGCCGACTGCACGGGGCACGGCGTGCCGGGCGCCTTCATGACCCTGATCGCCTCGTCGGCCCTGAGCCAGGCCTTGCGCGAGCTGGGGCCGCACGATCCGGCCGCCCTGATCGGCGCCGTCAGCCGCGCCATCAAGACCCTGCTGGGCCAGGACGGCGCCAGCAGCGGCGAAGCCACGGGCCACGCCGGCTCGAACGACGGCATGGATTGCGCCTTCCTGTGCTACGACACGGCCGGCGCCAGCCTGCGTTTCGCGGGGGCGAAACTGGCGCTGCACGTGGTCGCGCCGGGCGAAGAGGCCGTGCGCGCCATCGATGGCGCGCGCATGGGCGTGGGCTATGTCGACACGCCGGCCGGCTACTGCTGGCACAACGAGACGCTGGACATTCCCGCCGGCAGCCTGCTGTTCCTCACCACCGACGGCCTGCTCGACCAGATCGGCGGCGCGCGCGACATCGCCTACGGCAAGCGGCGCATGCGCGAACAGCTGCTGGCGCAGCGCGATGCGCCCGCCGGCGACGTGGCGGCGGCGCTGCTGCAGGACAGCGCGGCATGGCAAGGCAAGCAGCCGCGACGCGACGACCTGACCTTTTTCTGTTTTCGCCTGTAGTTGGGCGCCATCGAGCCACCTTATCAACAAGAAACCGGGTCACCGGCTAGCCAGGAGCACGGACGTGCTGTACGAAGAATTCAACGAGTTTTGGGATGTGGCGCGCAAGCGCAACATCATCTTTTTTTACGTGGGCTATTTCTCGCAGCACGTGGTCAGCGCCATTTCCGAAACCATCAAGGCGCGCCTGGACACGGCCGGCGCGGCCGGGCCCACGCGGCGGCGCATCTTTTCCTCGTTCATCGAGATGTCGCAAAACATCATGCACTATTCCGCCGACAGCCTGACGCCCGATGCACAGCTGGACCAGCAGATGCGGCGCGGCTCCTTCTGCATCGGCACGCGCGGCGACAGCTTTTTCCTCCTGTGCGCCAACCCCGTCTCGACGGACAACGTGGCGCAGATCCGCGCCCGGCTGGAACCGCTGCACACCATGACGATGGAAGAAATCCGCCTGGCCTACAAGAAGGCCCTGCGCGAGGAAGCGCCGGCCGACAGCAAGGGCGCGGGCCTGGGTTTTCTGACCATGGCGCGCGACGCCAGCGAACCGCTGGAATTCGAATTCGTCCAGGATCCACAGGAGCCTGGCCACACCATCTTCTGCATCAAAGCCATCATTTGAAAGAGCCGACTCAGGAAAGCATATGCAATTACCGTCACCACTGTTCATCGCCGCGACCCCGAGTTCGCCCGAAATCGACTTCCGTTTCGAGCAGCACACCCTGTCGATCAAGGGCGAGTCGTATCCGGAAAATGCGGCCGCCTTCTATGGCCCGCTGATCGCCGCCGTGCGCGCCTACCTGGAAGGCTGCCGCGAGAGCGCCATCACCGTCAACGTCTCGCTGGCCTACTTCAACAGCTCCAGCACGAAGATGCTGTTTACCCTGTTCGACACCCTGAACCAGGCGGCCATCGACGGCAACCAGGTGCGCCTGAACTGGTATCACGACGAGGACGACGACACCATCCTGGAATTCGGCCAGGAGTTGCAACAGGACTTTACGGCGCTCGATTTCCACGACCATCCCGTGCAGGGCAACTAGGGCATGCGCGCCGCCCTCTCCGAGTCCGGCCTGGAACCGGACCTGTTCACCGTGGAAGCGGCGGCGCTGGCCGCCGCGCGCCGCATGCACGCCGATACTCACGCCAGCGGCGAGGCGCAGCGGCGCGTGCTCGGTGAACTGATCCTCCACTACGAACGGCTGATGCGCGAGACGCGGCGCCTGATCGGCCGCAGCGACCGCGCCGAGCGCGACATGCATCTGCTGAACCGCCAGTTGCAGACGCTGGCCGGCCAGCTCGAATACCGCGCCACGCACGACCCGCTAACGGGCGCCCTGAACCGCGGCGCCGTGATCGACCACGCCTCGCGCTGCCTGGCGCAGGGCGACATGGCGCTGATCGTGCTCGATATCGACCTGTTCAAGCAGGTCAACGACGACTTCGGCCACCCGGCCGGCGACGGCGTGATCCAGGCAGTGGTGGACTGCCTGAAGGCACTGCTGGGACAGGAAACGGCCATCGGCCGGGTCGGCGGCGAAGAGTTTTCCGTGGTCTGGCCCACTTCCTCGCGCGACGACGCGGCGCAGGTGGCGCAGCGCATCTGCGAGAGCGTCGGCCGCCAGCGCCATGCGGCGCCCATCACGCGCGCCATCACCGTCAGCGTGGGCCTGAGCTGGAACCGCGCCGGCACGGCCTTCGAAACGGCCTACAGCCACGCGGACCAGGCCCTGTACCAGGCCAAGCGCGAGGGGCGCAACTGCGTGCGCCAGTGGCTGGAAAGCTGAAGCGGACCTTAGCGGATATGTTCGCGCGCCATGCTGCCGTCGCGGCGCATGGCCGCCGCCGCCCGCTGCATGGCCAAGGCCTGCGCCTCGGGCAACTGCCTGTTGCAGGCGAGGTAAGTCTGCACGCGGTTGAACGTCAGCAGCGGCACCACCTTGTGCTCCCACGCCTTGCCCGCAAACGGCTTGCTGCCCACGGCCATGCCGACGGCCCACAGGTCGATGCGCCCCAGCAGCAGCTTTTGCGGATTGAGCCACTCCTGCGTCACGGGCGCCACGTTCAGGCCGCGCTGGCGCAGGAAATCGTCGCGCGCGTCGCCCAGCACCGTGCCGATCACCAGGCCGCGCGCATCATCGAGCGTGCGCAGCGCCAAATGCCGTTCGGCCAGGCCGTAGAGTATCCATTCCGCTTCATTCAGGGGCCCGATCCAGCGAAATTGCGCTTCGCGCTCCTGCGTGCGGCTGGTGGAAAAGATGCAGGTGTCGGCTTCGCGCAGCGCCTGCGCATACGCGCGCTTCCACGGCAGCAGCTCGATGCTGTAGGAAAGACCGGCGCGCGCCATGATGTCGCGCACCTTGAGCGTTTCACGTCCGACGACGACATTGCCTTCCATCATGCTCGACGGCGGCAAATGCTCGCCGACGATGCGCACATCCACCGCCGCGGCCAGCGCCGGCATCAGCAGCGCCACTGCCAGCAGCCACGCCATGCTTGCTTGTTTCATGCTTGCTTTCATCTGCCACAGGGGATACAAGCCGATGTTACCATCGGCTCACCCTGGCATCGTTGCATATTATCAATAACACCATTTATTTACCGCAACGTGACAACACGCCAACGCCGGGGCGATCACCGTGCAGGGGGAAGGAAGAATAACTGGCGGAAAACAGTAGGAGTCGAACCTACGGGAGAACGTCTGACGCCCTCCACCGGGTTTGAAGCCCGGCCACATCACCGGATGAGTGTGCTTTCCGCGGTGCCTGAGCTAGTACTTAGCTGTTGGGCAAGGCCGCGGTGTAGGACCACAGCGCTTGCGGGCGCAATAGATGCCCATTGCCAACACGGCGAGTATAACCGACGCGGTCAAAGAATTCCAAGACCTGGATCGCCCGCTTGCGGCCCAGGCCGCTGGCGTCGCGGAACGTGGCCGCGCCCACGGCGCCATTGCCGGCTGGCAAGCCTGCATCCTCTTCCGCCTTGTGCGCCAGTTGCCGCACCAGTTGCGCCAGTTCGGCCAGCGCCGCCTGGTGATAAAACAGGTCGTGCACGACCTGGCTGATCTGCCCTGCCTTGGCCAGTTTGCGCAACAGCCGGCGCGTTTCATCCTCGGCCAGGCCGAAGCCGCGCGCCAGGTCGCGCGTCCAAGGCGGATCGGCACGCCCCTGCTCCAGGGCGGCCAGCAAGGGTTCGGCCATGGCCTGCTCCTGCGGCGTCAGCTCCACGCTGTGCGTCGGCAAGTGCAGGCTGGCGCCGCGCGCCAGGATCTCGCCGCGCGCCAGCAAGCCTTCGACCAGGTGGCTCCACAAGGCGTCTTCCATCTCGGCGTCGACGATGCGTTTCAGGCGCCACAGTTCCGGTCCGGCCTCGTCGGGTGCGCGCGCGTGGAAGACGTCCAGGGCTGCAAGCACGCGCGTTTCCAGCGCCAGCAACGCCGGCGGTGCCAGCAGCAGGGCGTCGCCGGCGCGCAGGGCGATGCGCCGCGTGTCGGGCGGCAGCGCGAGGGCTCCCGCCGGCAGCAGGGATAGGCGCACCAGCAGCGATACACGCAGCCCCAGCGGGCTTTGCGCCAGCAGGGCCGCATAGTCGCCGTGCGCGACGAACGCGGCCAGCGCATCGAGCCACGCCAGCCGGGCCGGGCTGCGCCGCTTGCGCGCGGGGCCGAACGGATCGAGCACCATGCCGCCGCCCACCGTCTGCGTCGCTTGCGCATTGCGCACGACGAAGCGGTCGCCCGGCACGCCGTGCATGGGCGCATCGAACACCAGCTGTACTCTGCCCGTCTGCCCCGGCGACAGGGTCTCGCCATCAAGCATGACGGCGCGCGCCAGCTGGTGCGCCGCGCCCAGGTGCACGTGCAGCGGCGACCAGGCTTTCAGTTGCACGCCCGCGTCGGGCAGCAGGGTCAGTTCCACGTCGAGGCGTTCGGAACACTGCGCCAGCTCGGGCGCGACGATCCAGTTGCCCCGCTCGATGCGCTCGCGGTCGATGCCGGCCAGGTTCAGCGCCAGGCGCTGGCCCGCCGTGCCCGTCTCGGCGGCGCGGTTCTGCGCATGGATGCTGCGCACCCGCGCTGGCCCGCCGCCGGGCGCCAGCTGCAGCATGTCGCCCACGCGCGCGCATCCCGCCAGCGCCGTGCCGGTGACGATGGTGCCCTGCCCCGACAAGGTGAACACGCGGTCCACGCCGAGGCGGAACAAGCGCCGCTCGTCGCGTTGCGGCAAGCTGCGCGCCACCTGCGTCAGGTGCGCCAGCAGGGCGGCCACGCCGGCATCGCCGTCGCGATTGGCGGCAGTGGGGAAAATCGGGCTGCCCGCCAGCGGCGTGCCGGCCAGCAGCGCCTCGATGTCCGCTTCCACCTGCGCCACGCGGGCGCTGTCGGCGCGGTCGACCTTCGTCAGCGCCACGGCGCCGCGCGTCACGCCCAGCAGCTGCAAGATGGCCAGGTGCTCGTGCGTCTGCGGCATGATACCGTCGTCGGCCGCCACCACGAGCAGGGCGAAATCGATGCCCGTCACGCCGGAAGCCATGGTGCGGATGAATTTTTCGTGGCCCGGCACGTCGATCACGCCCAGCACCGTGCCGTCTGCCAGCGGCAGGTAGGCGTAGCCGAGTTCGATCGAGATGCCGCGCGCCTGCTCTTCCTTCAGGCGGTCCGTGTGCACGCCCGTCAGCGCGCGCGTGAGCGTCGTCTTGCCATGGTCGATATGGCCCGCGGTGCCGACGATCATGCGGACAACTCGGCGAGCTGCGCGATGAAGGCCGTCTCGTGCGCCGCTTCCAGGCAGCGCAAATCGAGCCACAGGGTGTCTTGCCCGATGCGCCCGATCACGGGGCACGGCAAGGCGCGCAGCCGCTGCTCCAGCGCGCCCAGGGGATTGCTCAGACGCGAGCCTGGCGTGCTGCGGATGGCCAGGCCAAAGCTGGGCAGCTGGTCGACGGGCAAGGCGCCGCTGCCGATCTGGCTGGTCATGGCTTCGGCCGTGACTGCGTACGCGGCGCCCAGCGCCCCTTGCAGCAGCGGCTGCAGTATCTCCGCCTGCGCGCGCATGGCGGCGGCGGGACGCGTCAGCAAGCGCAAAGTGGTCAGCCGTTCGGCCAGCAAGTCCGGCGCGCGGTACAGCCGCAGCACGGGCGCCAAGGCGGCCAAGGTCAGTTTGCCCACGCGCAGTGCACGTTTCAAGGGATTGCGCTTGATCTTCGCGATCAGGTCGGCGCGCCCGACGATGACGCCGCATTGCGGACCGCCCAGCAGTTTGTCGCCGCTGAAGGTGACCAGGTCGGCGCCCGCTGCTATGGTTTCGCGCACCGTCGTTTCATGGGGCAGACCGTATTGCGCCAGGTCAACCAGGGTGCCGCTGCCCAAGTCCACGGCCGTCGGCACGCCGTGTTGTGCCGCCAGCGGCACCAGTTCGTCGAGCTCCACGCTTTTCGTGAAGCCGGTAATCGCGTAATTGCTGCAATGGACCTTCATCAAGAGGGCCGTATCTGCATTCACGCCATTCGCGTAATCGGCCAGGTGGGTGCGGTTGGTGCTGCCCACTTCGCGCAGCACGGCGCCCGCGCGCGTCATCACGTCGGGGATGCGGAAGGCGCCGCCGATTTCCACCAGCTCCCCACGCGACACCACCACCTCCTTGCCCTGCGCCAGGGTGTTCAACATCAGCAGCACGGCGGCCGCATTGTTGTTGACGATGGTGGCCGCTTCGGCCCCTGTCAATTCGCGCAGCAGTTCCTCGACCAGGTCGTCGCGGTCGCCCCGCTTGCCCGTCTCCAGGTCGAATTCCAGGTTCATCGGCCACTGCAACGCTTCCACCACGGCTTGCACGGCGGCGTCGGGCAGCAGCGCGCGGCCCAGGTTCGTGTGCAGCACGGTGCCCGTCAGGTTGAAGACGGCGCGCAGCTGCGAGCGCGATTGCGCCTGCAGCCGTTCGGCCATCTGTGCGGCGATGGCGGCGATCGATGCGCCCTCTTCGCAGACTGCGCCCGCCAGCATGGCCGTGCGCAGTTCGGCCAGCACGGCGCGCGCGCAGGCCAGGGTTTGCGCGCGACCGTAATGCGCAATCAGGGCCAGGCAAGCCGCGTCGCCCAGGATACGGTCTACCGATGGCAGGCGCACGGTTTGCCCCGTCGTCATGCTGGCTGGCCCTCGCTGCTGTCGCCCTTCCCCAGCCACAGCAGCGGATTGCCGCTGGCGCGCTGGTAGCCCGCTTCGCCCACCAGCAGGTCGAGCATCAGGCTGGCCAGGTCGTCGGCCAGGGGCTCGACGTTGTAATCGTGTTCCTGGTTGAAGACCTTGCGGTAGGTATGGCAATCGTCGCAGGTTTCCGCGCGCGCCACCTTCTTCGGATCATTCGCCTTGTTCGGCAATTTGTCGTCCTTTGCCGTCACGGGGTCGAACGGCGCCGCGTCAGCCGCGTCCAGGCCCTGGTAAGCGATCTTGCCATTCTGTTCGCAGGTCGAACACTTCACGCGCACCATATGCCATTCGCTTTCGCAAATGCCGCAGTGCAGATAGCGGTAGCCCTGCGACCCGCCGCCGATGCGGATCACGCTGGCGACGGGGTGCGAACCGCAGACGGGGCACAGGGTGCCCGTTTCCAGGTCCGGCACGCGCGCGGCGCGCAGTTCGCTGGCCGACACCGACCATAAAATTTGCAGTGCGGCCGCGACGAACGGCGCATGCATGGGGTTCAGGTTATCGCCATTTTCATCGAGTACGGCGTCGGCGCAGGCGTCCAGCGCCGGCGCATCGAGCGCGCGCAGCTGGGCCAGCACCTGCGTCAGGCCGCCGGACAGGGCCGGCTGGCTTGCCGCCGTGGCGGCCAGTTCATCGAGCAGGCTGGCGAAGATGTCGCGCCAGACGGGCGGGCGGGCGCCGTTGACGGGCAGCACCGGCATGCGGTGCTGCATCGCGCGGCGCAGCGCGTCCGGGTCGGCGGCAGGCACGGCGCCGGGCGCCAGTTTTCCCACCACGGCGGCCTGCGCGTCGGCCAGCGCGGCCATCAGCACCAGATAACCCTGCATGCCCGCGTCGACGGGGATGCCCTTGATGTTTCCCTGCGCCAGTTCGCGCAGGCGCGAGGCGCGCGCCTTGAACAGGCTGTCAGGCTGCGGCAGCAGCAGGCGCGGAATCGCGTTGTGGTCCAGGCCTTCGATTTCGCCTGGCTGAAGAATGCGTTGTACCAATGGAGTTCCCATCAAAAAAGGGGATGTAAAAGTATTTTAATCGATACAGTCATCGCAAGCCGCAAAGGAAAACAGGGGTCAGACCCGGCGGGTCTGACCCCTGCTCTTGCACTTGGGCTGATTAAGCAAAAAACGGTCAGTCTTTGCCGTTGCGCATCACCGCCTCGAACCACTTCGGATGGTGCTTGCGCGCCCAGCCGTAGGTGACGGTGCCGCGCACCATGGCGCCGATCGAACCCTTGACCCACAGGGCCGCATAGATGTGCACGATGATGGCGCAGATGATGCCGAACGCGCACACGGCGTGCAGCAAGGCGGCCGCGCGGATGACGGGAATCGGGAAGTAGAACGCGAAGTACGCGCGCCAGATCACGATGCCCGACAGCAACAATCCCGCCATGCAGGCCAGCAGCACGAAGAACAGGATCTTCTGGCCGGCATTGTATTTGCCGATCTTCGGAAGCTTTTCTTCGCGGTTGTTGAGCACGTCGTCCATCTGTTTCAGCCACTGCTTGTCGCCGTCCTCGAACTTGTTATGGTGCCAGAAGCGCACCACCAGGATCGCGAACGAGACGAACATCACCAGGCCGGCAAACGGATGCAGGATGCGCGTCCATTGCCCGCCGCCGAACAGGTTGGCCAGCCACGCCATCGAGGGATGGAACATGGCCAGGCCTGACAGGGCCAGCATGACGAAGGTGATGGCGGTCACCCAGTGATTCGTGCGCTCGTTCGGGTCGTAGCGCTGGATCAGCGGGTTGCCATCCTTGTCACGCAGCTTTCCATCATGCAGATCACTGTGGCTCATGGTCTTCCTCCCGGATGCGTTTGGCCTCTTCCAGCGCCTCGTGCTCTTCGTCCTTGCTCACTTCGTTCGGACCGACACGCGTGTAATGGAAGAAGCCTGCCAGCGCCGTGGCGGCCATGCCGGCCACCGCGAGCGGCTTGGACCAGCCCTTCCAGAAACCCACCATCGGGCTGATGCGCGGGCGTTCCGGCAAGTTCGAATACAGCTTCGGCTTGTCGGCATGGTGCAGCACGTACATCACGTGCGTGCCGCCCACGCCCAACGGGTCGTACAGGCCCGCATTCTCGAAACCGCGCGACTTCAGGTCGACGATGCGCTCTTCCGCATGCACCTTCATGTCTTCCTTGGTGCCGAAGACGATGGCGCCCGTCGGGCACGTTTTCACGCAAGCCGGTTCCTGGCCCACGGCGACGCGGTCCGAGCAGAGCGTGCACTTGTAGGCGCGGTCGTCCTTTTTCGAAATGCGGGGCACGTCGAAAGGACAGCCGGCCACGCAATAGCCGCAGCCGATGCAGTTTTCCTGATGGAAATCCACGATGCCGTTCGTGTATTGCACGATGGCGCCCGGCGCCGGACAGGCTTTCAGGCAGCCCGGGTCCTCGCAGTGCATGCAGCCATCCTTGCGGATCAGCCACTCGAGGTTGCCGTCGTTGTTTTCGTGTTCGGCAAAACGCATCACCGTCCACGATTGCGGCGTCAGATCCGTCGGATTGTCATAGGTGCCATGGTTTTCGCCGACTTCATCGCGCAAGTCGTTCCATTCCATGCACGCCGTCTGGCAAGCCTTGCAGCCGATGCATTTCGACACATCGATCAGCTTGGCCACGGTGCCCGTCACCGGGCTGCGTGCTTGCGGTGGCGTTACCGTGGTAGCCGACAGGCGCCGGATATCTAAGGATTGCAGTGCCATTATTGAGCTCCCATCATGCTTTTTCCACCTTCACGAGGAAGGACTTGAATTCCGGCGTTTGCGAATTCGCATCCCCCACGCCCGGCGTCAGGGTATTGATCAGATACCCCGGCTTGGCCACGCCCGTAAAGCCCCAGTGCAGCGGCAGGCCCACGGTGTGCACCGGCTTGCCCTCGATCATCAAAGCCTTGATGCGCTTGGTGACGACGGCCTTGGCGATGATGTGTCCCCGCTTGGAACTGACACGCACTTCACCGCCGGCAACGACGCCGATGCTCTTGGCCAGTTCTTCGCCGATTTCGACGAATTGCTGCGGCTGGATGATGGCATTCAGGCGTGCATGCTTGGTCCAGTAATGGAAATGCTCGGTCAGGCGGTAGCTGGTGGCCACATGCGGGTATTCCTCATGCGTGCCGAACATTTTCCGGTCATCGGCGAACACGCGCGCGGCCGGATTGCTGGTCGCTTGCGGGTTTTTCGGATGCATGGGGTTGTAGCCCAGCGGATTTTCGAACGGCTCGTAATGCTCGGGGAACGGCCCCTCGGCCATGGCGCCGCGCGCAAAGAAGCGCGCCACGCCCTCGCCCAGCATGATGAACGGACCCATGCCGTTTTCCGGCGGTTCGTCGACCTTGAAGTCGGGAATATCGGCCCCGCTCCAGTTCGTGCCATTCCACTCGATCAACTTGCGCGTCGGGTCGAAAGCCTTGCCCTTCAAGTCGCACGAAGCGCGGTTGTACAGCACGCGGCGGTTCGCCGGCCACGCCCAGGCCCAGCCCAGAGTCTGGCCGATGCCGGTCGGGTCGCTATTGTCGCGCCGTCCCATCTGGTTGCCCGCCTGCGTCCAGCTGCCGGCGAAGATCCAGCAACCGCTGGTGGTCGTGCCGTCGTCGCGCAATTGCGCAAACGAGGCCAGCTGCTCGCCTTTTTTCACCAGCAGCTTGGTCGGATCTTTCGGATCGTACAAGTCGGCCAGCGCACGGCCGTTGAATTCGCGGGCGATTTCTTCCGGCTGCGGGTTATGCGGCTGCGCATAATTCCACGTCAGGTTGATGATAGGATCGGGGAACTTGCCGCCCTCTTTCTTGTACATGTTGCGCATGCGCAAGAAGAGGCCCGACATGATCTCCAGGTCGCTGCGCGCCTGGCCCGGCGGTTCGGCCGCCTGCCAGTGCCACTGCAGCACGCGCGAGGAGCTCACCAGCGAACCGCGCTCTTCGGCGAAGCAGCTGGTCGGCAGGCGGAACACTTCCGTCATGATCTTGGTGGGATCGACTTCGTGGTACTGGCCGTGCGCCTTCCAGAATTCGCCCGTTTCCACGGCCAGCGGATCCATGATGACGAGGAACTTCAGCTTCGACAGCGCTTCCGTGACCTTCTGCTTGTTCGGCGCGGACGCCAGCACATTGAAGCCCTGGCAGATATAGCCCGTCATCTTGCCTTGGTGCATGTTCTCGATGGCTTGCATCAAGTCATACGGCTTGTCGAGTTTCGGCAGGTAGTCGAAGGCGTAGTTATTTTCCGCCGTGGCAAAGTCGCCCCACCACGTCTTCATGAAGCTGACGTGGAATTTGCGGTAATTGCTCCAGTAGCTGAGCTGGTTAGGCCGCAGCGGCTTGGTGGCGCGCGCGGCGATATAGCCGTCGAAATCCTGCTCGGACTCGTTCGGCAAGGTCATGTAGCCTGGCAACAGGTTCGACATCAGGCCCAGATCGGTCAGACCCTGAATGTTCGAGTGGCCGCGCAAGGCGTTCATGCCGCCGCCCGCGATACCCATATTACCCAGCAGCAACTGCACCATGGCGCCCGTGCGGATGGTTTGCGCGCCCGTCGAGTGGTGCGTCCAGCCCAGCGCGTACAGGATGGTACCGGCGCGTCCCGGCACGGCGGTCGAAGCCAGGGCTTCCGCCACCTTGTGGAACTTGTCGGCCGACACGCCGCACGTGCGCTCGACCATCTCGGTCGTGTAGCGCGCGTAGTGCTTCTTCATCATCTGGTAGACGCAGCGCGGGTGTTCCAGGGTCGGGTCGACCTTGGCATAGCCATCTTCGCCGATCTCGTAATCCCAGGTGGCCTTGTTGGTGTACTTGCCTTTTTCTTTGTCGAAACCCGAGAACAGGCCGTCCTCGAACGCATAGTCTTCGCGCACGATGAAGGGCATGTCCGTGTAGTTGCGCACGTACTCATGCTGGATCTTGTCGTTCGTCAGCAGATAATTGATGATCGCGCCGAGGAAGACGATGTCCGTGCCGGTACGCGTGGCGCAGTAGTAATCTGCCACGGATGCGGTACGGGTAAAACGCGGATCGACAACGATCAGCTTGGCCTTGTTATGCGCCTTCGCTTCCGTTACCCATTTGAATCCGCAAGGATGTGCTTCTGCTGCATTGCCGCCCATGACCAAAATCACATCGGCATTCTTGATATCGACCCAATGATTCGTCATCGCGCCACGGCCAAACGTCGGGGCAAGACCTGCCACCGTCGGTCCGTGTCATACACGCGCCTGATTATCAAAGGTCAGCATCCCCATGCTGCGCACTGTCTTGTGGGTCAGATACCCGACCTCATTGCTGCCGGCGGACGCGGCCAGCATGCCGGTGGAGAGCCAGCGGTTGACGGTCTTGCCGTCGGCATTCTTTTCGATCAGGTTGGCGTCGCGGTCATCCTTCATCAGGCGCGCGATCTTGTCGAGCGCCACATCCCAGGAGATCGGTTGCCATTCCGTGCCGCCCGGTGCGCGGTACTCGGGCACTTTCAGGCGGTTCGGGCTGTGGATGAAGTCGACCAGGCTGGCGCCTTTCGGGCACAAGGTGCCGCGGTTCACCGGGTGATCGGCATCGCCTTCCACGTGGATGATGCTGGAGACGGCGTTTTTCGCGCCGTCGCCCAGTCCATACAGCAGGACGCCACATCCTACCGAACAGTAGGGACAGGTATTGCGTGTCTCGGTGGTGCGAGACAGCTTGTATTGCCGCACTTCCGCCATCGCCTGGCCCGGTGCGAAACCGAGCAGGGCGAGGCTGGAACCAGCAATGGTCGCGCCAGTTACCCGAAGGAACTGGCGCCTGGACATCTGAACCATATTCAGGCCTCTATGATGTGAGTAAATAAAAAGTCATACGGCGTCGTGGTAGTGTCATATCACCAAGATATAAGCACCATGCCTGTGCCGTATGACAGTATTTTACCCCTCAAACTCCGACAAGGCTTAGTCCGCTGGAAAAAATTGCCTTTAGTCAATATTAATTTGACGATACCGAACGTTCCCTCTAAACAATGCCAGCCTGCCCGGCACGCTTGCACATCGCTACCCACCCACGAAAAAAAACCCGCTCGCGAGCGGGTTTTTGGGGATGCGGCCGAACTGCCAGGCCAAATTACAGGCTGTAGCGCAAGGTCAGCGCCACATTGCGCGGCGCGCCCGGCAAGCTCAGGTTCGGGCTGGAACCGTGGCCCGACACGATGTAGCGCGTGTCGCCGATATTGTTGACGTTCAGCTGCACTTCATAGCGGCCCGTGCGGTACGCGGCCATGGCGTCGGCCGTCACATAGCCTGGCAGCACCACCGTGTTGCCCGGATTGGCGAAACGGCTGCCGACGGCGTTCGCGCCGCCGCCCACCGTGAAGCCGTGGCCCAGGTCTTTCGTCAGCCACAGGTTGGCCGTATTGCGCGAAGTCAAGGTGGCGCGCTTGCCCTTGACCGGCACTTCTCTGGCGACGGTGCCGCCCGGCACATTGACGCTCTTGTCCTTGGCGATGGAATCGGTGATGGTGGCGTCCAGGTAAGCGTAGCCGGCCATCATTTTCCAGCCATCGTGCAAGTCCGCGTTGAAGGTCAGTTCCAGGCCATCCGTGCGCTGCGTGCCGACGGGCACGATGCGGTTCGTGATCGGGTCGCTGGTCTTGATATTGTCGCGCTCCAGGCGGAACAGCGACACGGTGGCGTTGGCGCGGCCGCCCCACAGGTCATACTTGGCGCCCACTTCCGTGTTGCGCGTGGTTTCCGGCGCCAGGTCGGCATTGTTGGCGGCCAGGGCGAAGTTCTCACCACTCGGCTGGAACGAACGGCTCCACGAGGCGTAGTACGATTGCGTCGCGCCCGGCTGCCAGACGAGGCCGGCGCGGGGGCTGTAGGCCGAATCCGTGCGCGACAAATCCGCCGTCGTCACGCCAAGCGCATTGGCCAGGCGCGACTGCTGCTTGTAGCGGTCGTAGCGCAAGCCGGCCAGCGCCTTCCACTCATCGCTGAAGCTGATGGCGTCCTGCACGTAGGCGGCGGCCGTGTCGTAGGTACCGAAGGTATCACTGCGCGCGCCCAGTTTGCTGCGATCGACGACGGGCAGAACAGGATTGAAGATCGACACGGGCTTCGCAGATGTCGTTACAGCGATGGCGGCCCAACTGTTGGCATCCTTGTTTTGCTTGCCGAATTCGGCGCCGTACAGCACTTCGTGGCGCATGGTGCCCGTGACCAGCTTTTGCGTCAGTTCCGTCTGGTTGAACCAGCCGCTCTCGTCGCGGTTGAGCTTGGCGTGGCCCAGGCTCATCGTGCCCTTGACTTCGTTGACGTTGCCGGAAATATTCGTGTTGTTGCGGTCCAGGTGATAGTCGTAGTAGCGGAAGGCATTGCGCAGCGACAAGCTATCGCTGAATTTGTGCGTCAGGGTGGCGGCCGTGGACACCACGCGCGACTGGCTGAAGTCGGCATCGCGGGCGTTGGCGGCGCCGTAATATGTGCCCGCATCGACGGCCACGGGACGGCCGTGGTAGGACGGGATGCCGAAGTCCGTCAGGCGGCGGTCTTCCAGGTAATCGCCCTGCAGCAGCAATTTGGTGGCACTGGAGAGGCGGATGGCCACGGACGGCGCCAGCGCCGTGCGGTTGATGAATTGCTGGTCGCGGTAGCTGTCCGACAATTCGCGCGCGCCCGTGACACGCCAGTCCACCGTCTCGCCGACACGGCCCACGTCGACTTCGCCGCGGCGCCCTGCTGTGTTCGTCAAGCTCAGGGCCACGTCCGCGATATCCACGCCCGGCTTCTTCGTGATGCGGTTCACCAGGCCGCCCGAGGAACCGCGGCCGTACAGCACGGCGGCCGGTCCCTTGATCACTTCCAGGCGCTCCACGTTCGACAGGTCGCGGAAATACAGCGCGTCATCGCGGAAGCCGTCGACGAACTGGTCGCCGATGGCCGTGAAGCCGCGGATGAACACCTGGTCGCGCTGGCCGTCGCCCGTGGACAAGCCCACGCCGGGGATGTTCTTCATGATGTCCTGGATCGACATGGCATTCTGGTCGCGGATGACGGCGGCCGGCACCACGTTGATCGTTTGCGGCACGTCGCGCAAGGCCATTTCCGTCTTGGTGCCGCTGGCGGAGGTGGCGGCCACATAGCCATCCTTGTCCTTCGACGCCGTCACGGTGACGGCGGGCAAGCTTTCCTGTGCCCAGGCCGCCAGTGGCGTGGCGCCCAAGGTCAAGGCGCCCAGTACGGCGATGGTGATCGGTTTACATCCTGGCTTGCGCTGTTGCTGCATACAATTCCCTGGTCGAAGTTTTAATACGAATGATTATCATTAGTATTTTATCAGCCGGCGATGGGAAAAGTAAGGATGAATGTAAGTGATAGTACTTATTAACTAGGTACTTGACGTAAAAAAGCAACAGGAAATCAATATCAAAAAATAATTAAAATTGCCACCAGAAACTATTTCCCTGCGTCAATGCTATACTTGCGGCTTGCTGGGCAGCGGTCAGCCTGACCGATATGCCCCTTGCTTTACCTCTATCGCCACGCTCAGCGTGGCGCGCCGCACAGCCATCACGCGGCACCCGAAGACCCCGATCCCCTGCGCCTTGCGGCGCCTGTCCGCCCCTGCTGGCGGCGGCGATCATGACTATTAAACTGTTAGGAATTACATGAAAAACCTGAACATCGGCAGCCGCCTTGGCGTCGGCTTTGCTGTCGTATTGCTGTTGCTTGCCGCCCTGACCATCACCGCCCTCGTACGCATGCAAACGGCCAGCGACCTGACCTATCGCCTCATCAATACCAGCATCAAGAACCAGCGCATGGTGGCCGAATGGTCGAAGATCATTGAACTCAACAGCGTGCGCGGCGTCGCCTCGTTCGAGATCACCGATCCGGTCGTGCGCGCCAAGATCGAGGAAGACCTGAAAGTCGATGCGGAGCGTTCCAGCAAGCTGCAGGACGACATCATCGCATCCTTGCTCAACCCGGCCGTGATCGAGCAGTTCAAGGTGGTGCGCAAGGTGCGCACCGACTACGTGACGACGCGCGCACGCGCCTTCAAGATGAAGGCCGACGGCGACGTGGCGGGCGCCAAGATCGTGTTCGACAAGGAAGTCGCACCCATCACCGTGGCTTACCTGGCCGAAGTGAAGCGCTTTGCCGGCATGCAGATCAAGGCGGCCGACGGCGTCGGCGCCAGCATCATCGAAGCTTACAGCGGCACCCGCATCTTCCTGATCACCATGGGCGTGCTGGCCGTGCTGATGGGCATCGGCTTTGCCTGGTGGATCACGCGTTCGATCACCGGCCCCATCCGCGCCGCCGTGAAAGTGGCGGAGACCGTGGCAGCGGGCGACTTGAGCAGCGTCATCACGGCCCAGGGCCGCGATGAAACAGGCCAGCTGATGCATGCCCTGAAAACCATGAACGATAGCCTCGTCGGCATCGTCGGCCAGGTGCGCAGCGGCACCGACACCATCGCCACGGCCTCCGCGGAAATCGCCGCCGGCAACCAGGACCTGTCGTCGCGCACGGAACAGCAAGCCAGTTCGCTGGAAGAAACGGCCTCGTCGATGGAAGAACTGACTTCGACCGTCAAGCAAAACGCGGACAATGCGCGCCAGGCGAATAAACTGGCTGGCGACGCGGCCGGCATCGCCAGCCGCGGCGGCGCCGTGGTGGCCGAAGTGGTCGCTACCATGAGCGAGATCAATACCTCGTCGAAGAAAATCGTCGATATTATCTCGGTCATCGATGGCATCGCCTTCCAGACCAACATCCTGGCCTTGAACGCGGCCGTGGAAGCGGCGCGCGCCGGCGAACAGGGTCGCGGCTTTGCCGTGGTTGCCACGGAAGTGCGCAACCTGGCGCAGCGCTCGGCAGCGGCGGCAAAAGAAATCAAGGGCTTGATCGACGACTCCGTGCAAAAAGTCGACGTGGGCACGGACCTGGTCGACAAGGCCGGCAAGACGATGGAAGAAATCGTGCAAAGCATCGGCTTCGTCACGTCCATCATGAGCGAGATCAGCAACGCCAGCGAAGAACAGAGCGCGGGCATCGAGCAAGTCAACCAGGCCATTTCCGAAATGGACCAGGTAACGCAGCAAAATGCAGCCCTGGTGGAAGAAGCCTCGGCAGCGGCCGAAGCGATGCAGGAACAGGCGAGCGAACTGGCGCAGGTGGTGAGCGTCTTCCGTCTGGACGCCAACGCGGCAGCCACCGACCGTTTCAGCGTGAAAACCGCACAGCGCGGCGCGCCCGCAGCGCCCGCAGCCGCGCCGGCCCGCAAGGCTACGGCCCCTGCCCTGCGCCTGCCCGCGACGCGCGCCAGCAGCAAGGCAACAAGCCCGGCCGAAGGCGAGTGGGAAGAGTTTTAAATCCGCTTCTGCAAGCCGTGCGGCATCACGCCGCGCGGGCTTGCGCCTGGGTGATCAGTGCCGCCAGCTCGCGCGGCGCGGATTGCCCCAGAAATTCCAGCGCCAGCGCTTCCGGATCGATGGCGGCGTCAGGCGGCAAACCATGCTCGAAGCCGCCCACCATAATGCGGAAAAAATGCGGCGACTCCGCCCGCGTTTCCACATACCAGCAACCCGCATGGCCTTGCACGAAATACTCGCCGATGAAGTAGCCGAGCATGGTTTTCACCCACTGCCAGCTCTCGTCGCGAATGACGATGGTGCGCATGGCCGCATCGATGTACGGCAGGTATTCGGCCGCGTTCGTCAACACTTCGTGCGCCGGCTGGATGCCCAGGCGCTCGACAAAATTCACCAGCGAAGCGCCCAGCGCGTCATAGTAGGCATCAAAAGCCGTTTGGCTTTGTTGCAATAATTGTTCTTGTTCGTTCGACAGCATTCACACTCCACAGACATTCAGCAATCCAATATTTTACGCCACGCCCACATCCACCCCGGCCCGCTGCAGCAAGGCCTCGTTGCGGGCGGACAGATGCGTCACCTGCAGATGCTTGCCTGCCCTGTCATAGCGCTCATACAGCGATTCGATGGCGGCGATGGCCGAGTGGTCGGCCATGTGCAGGTGCCGGCAGTCGAGGATGACGCGGGCCGGGTCCGACGCTGCCTGGAACAGCTCCTGGAAATGCGTGGTGGAAGCAAAAAACAGGGTGCCATGCGGCAGGTAGACGCGCATACCTTGCGTGCTGTCATCGATGTCGGCACGCATGTCGCGCGCATGTTGCCAGGCAAAATTCAAGGCGGCGATGACGATGCCGCACAGCACGGCCATCGCCAGGTCCGTGAATACCGTGATCACCGTCACGGCGACGATCACCAGCGCATCCTGCAACGGCACCTTGCCCAGCACGCGCAAGGAGCCCCAGGCAAACGTCTGCTGCGCCACGACGAACATCACGCCCACGAGGGCCGCCAGCGGGATGCGCTCGATCAGCGGCGACAGGAACAGGATGAACAGCAAGATCATCACGCCGGCCGTCACGCCAGACAGGCGCGAGCGGCCGCCCGAGCTCAGGTTGATCATCGTCTGCCCGATCATGGCGCAGCCGCCCATGCCGCCAAACAGGCCCGAGACGATGTTCGATGCGCCGAGGGCGATGCATTCGCGGTTCGGCTGCCCCCGCGTTTCCGTTATCTCATCCGTGAGATTAAAAGTGAGCAAGGTTTCCAGCAAACCCACCATGGCCATCAGCGCCGCATACGGAAAAATGATGTGCAAGGTGGCCATGTCCAGCGGCACGGCAGGCCAATGCAGGGCCGGCAAGCCGCCCGCGATATGCGCGAGGTCGCCCAGGGTGCGCGTGGGCAGGTGCAAAACATGGCTGAGCACGCCCACGCCCAGAATGGCCACCAGCGCCGGCGGCACGGCTTTTGTCAGGCGCGGCAGCACGTAGACGATGGCCATGGTGAGCAGCACCAGGCCACCCATCACGAGCAAGGGCGTGCCTTGCAGCCAGGCTTCGCCCTGCGGCGTGGCCTGGCGGAAGTGTTCCAGTTGGGACATGGCGATGACGATGGCCAGGCCATTCACAAAACCCAGCATCACGGGATGCGGCACCATGCGAATCAGCTTGCCCAGACGCAAGATGCCGAATAACGCCATCAAGATACCGCCGAGCACCACGGTAGCCAGCAGGTATTGCACGCCGTGTTGCGCCACCAGCGCCACGATGACGACGGCCATGGAGCCGGCGGCGCCCGAAATCATGCCCGGACGTCCGCCAAAGATGGCCGTCATGGCGCAGATGATGAAGGCGCCATACAGGCCCATCAGGGGATTGAGCTGCGCCACCAGGGCAAAGGCGATGCATTCTGGCACCAGGGCAAATGACGTGGTCAAGCCCGCCAAGACGTTTTTTTGCAGGTTCGAGTACCACTCATCCCGAAAAGTTGTGTTGATCATTGATGCGTATCCAAAGTCGGAACAGGAAAATGCCGGCCGGATGGAGAATAATCAGGCGCAGCCATGCCAGCGGGCGTCACAGAAACGCGGCGCTGAGGTCGAACGGAACAGGAAAGTCGTCAGTGACTACATCGGTATGGCGGAAAGGGGGAGGTTCATCAAGGCGCCAGGCGGCGCGGCTGAGCTTGCCGGCATTATACAAGATGCGCCATCGGCAAAAGTCTGGCCAAAGCGCAGACAAAAAAATAGCCCACTCGAAAGTGGGCTATTTTTTTCATCTGGAGGCGAGGACGGGAATCGAACCCGTCTAAACGGCTTTGCAGGCCGCTGCATAACCTCTTTGCTACCTCGCCAGAGGAACTGCTTGGATGCGCCTTGCGGCCCACCTTGAAAACTGGAGCGGGAGAAGAGTCTCGAACTCTCGACCTCAACCTTGGCAAGGTTGCGCTCTACCAACTGAGCTACTCCCGCATTGGAGCTTGGTTACCGCATAATCGCGCCGCGCATGGCGACGGATAAAAAAAGGAAGCCAGCTTAGCTTCCCTTTAGAATTCTGGAGCGGGAGAAGAGTCTCGAACTCTCGACCTCAACCTTGGCAAGGTTGCGCTCTACCAACTGAGCTACTCCCGCATTGGAGCTTCTATTTTCTGCTACTGCCATTCTTGCTGTACTGCTTCAGCTTTCGCTGGAGCGGGAGAAGAGTCTCGAACTCTCGACCTCAACCTTGGCAAGGTTGCGCTCTACCAACTGAGCTACTCCCGCATACGAACCGCTATTTTACTGCCTTTTGCTACCGTTTACCAGTGCTGCTTTACTGCTGATCCAGCATTCACTGGAGCGGGAGAAGAGTCTCGAACTCTCGACCTCAACCTTGGCAAGGTTGCGCTCTACCAACTGAGCTACTCCCGCAGTGGACAACATTGTATCAGAAGCTCTACTACATCGCCAGTACTACTTTTTACTGCATCTGCTGTTTTTACCTATGACACGATCCAGAAAACTGGAGCGGGAGAAGAGTCTCGAACTCTCGACCTCAACCTTGGCAAGGTTGCGCTCTACCAACTGAGCTACTCCCGCGTCATCAACAACAGGCCAGCATTATAGAGGGATTACAGGGGCTGTCAACGGGCAATATCTGGTCTTTTGCAAAATATTCCGCACAAAGCAGCCGCCTGCCTGTTCTTAGTGCAGATTTCCAGCCTTTTCCTTGATGAGAGGCCACGCCAGGCGCAAATAGTAAAACATCGACCACACCGTCAGCACGCAGGCGATCCACAGCAGCTTCTCGCCCCACACATGGGTATCGATCGCGCCAAAGATCACTTCGTGGTACAGCAGCAAGGGAATGGCCGTCATTTGTGCGGCCGTCTTGATCTTGCCGATCGAGCTGACGGCCACCGACTTCGAGGCGCCGATCTGCGCCATCCATTCGCGCAGCGCGGAAATCGTGATTTCGCGGCCGATGATGATGAAGGCCAGCACGGCATTGACACGGTCCAGTTGCACCAGCACCAGCAAGGCACCCGCCACCATCAGCTTGTCGGCGACCGGGTCGAGGAAGGCGCCGAAGGCCGAAGTCTGGTTCCAGCGTCGCGCGAGGAAGCCGTCGAACCAGTCTGTGACGGCGGCAACAATGAAGACCAGGGTGGCAACCAGGTTCTGGTCGCCATGCAGCAGCATCGACGGCGGCAAGTAAAACACGCCGACGACGAGCGGTATCAGGGCCACGCGCAGCCAGGTCAAAAGGATGGGAATATTAAAAGGCATAAGAGAGCAATCGGCCGACGGGTAAATTGAACATGAGGAAAGCGTGAAGAAAGCGCCACTAGTCTACATGGCCACAGGGTATTAGCCTAGTCCGGTTGCCGCGGCACCGGACCAGGCGGCTCTATCATCAGTGCAGCTGCTTGTAGATTTCTTCTGCCAGCTGCGTGGAAATCCCCTCCACCGACATCAGGTCCTCGACGCTGGCGTCGACCACGCCGCGCAAGCCGCCAAAGCGCGACAGCAGCTTCTGGCGGCGCTTGGCGCCGATGCCTTCGATCTCTTCCAGACGCGACGTCTGGCGCGTCTTGGCCCGCTTGGCGCGCATGCCCGTGATGGCGAAGCGGTGCGCCTCGTCGCGGATTTGCGCGATCAGCATCAGGGCCGCCGATTCCTTGCCCAGTTCCTGGGCCGCGCGGCCATCGACGAACAGCAGGGTTTCCAGGCCCACCTTGCGCCCCTCCCCCTTGGCCACGCCGACAATCAAGCTGATATCGAGTCCCAGCTCGGCGAACACCTGGCGCGCCATTTCGATCTGGCCCTTGCCGCCGTCGATCAAGACCACGTCGGGCATCACGCCATCGCCATTCGCCACTTTCTCGTAGCGGCGCATCAGGACCTGGCGCATGGCCGCGTAATCGTCGCCGGGGGTGATGTCGTTGATGTTGTAGCGCCGGTATTCTCCGTTCTGCATGGCGTGGTGGTGGAATACGACGCACGACGCCTGCGTCGCCTCGCCTTGCGTGTGGCTGATGTCGAAACACTCCACGCGCAGGCTGTCGAGGTCTTCCGTTTCCAGGCGCAGCGCCTCGGCCAGCGCGCGCGTGCGCGATTGCTGCGAGCCCTGCTCCGACAGCAGGCGCGCCAGCGAAATCTCGGCGCCCTTTTGCGCCATCTCAAGCCATTGGCGGCGCTGCCCCTGCGGCTGGAAGATCAGGTTGATGCGGTGGCCGCACTGCTCCATCAGCGCCACCATCAGGGCCGGCTGGTCGAATTCGATATTCAGGATCAGGGTGCCGGGAATGAATTTTTCCGTGTAGTGCTGGGCCAGGAAGGCGGCCAGCACTTCCACCTCGATCGGTTCCTCGGCAATGGCCGCCGCATCGCTGAGCTGGCTGGGGAAGTAGGCGCGGTCGCCCAGGTGGCGCCCGCCGCGCACCATGGCCAGGTTGACGCAGGCGCGCCCGCCCTGCACCAGCACGGCGAGGATGTCGACATCGGCGTCGCCCGTCGTTTCCATGCTTTGCTGATGCAGCACGCGCGACAGCGAGGCGATCTGGTTGCGCACCACCACGGCTTGTTCGAACTTCAGCTCGGCGGCAAACGCATGCATCTTCTTTTCCAGGTCGGCCATCACCTCGCTCTGGCGCCCGCGCAGGAAGCGCGCCGCGTTTTCCACGTCGTTCTTGTAGTCTTCCTTGCTGATCAGGTCCACGCACGGCGCGCTGCAGCGGCCGATCTGGTGCAGCAAACAAGGCCGCGTGCGGTTGGCGTACACGCTGTCCTCGCAGGTGCGGATCAAAAACACCTTTTGCAGGATCTGCATCGATTCCTTGACGGCCCAGGAACTGGGGAACGGCCCGAAATACTGGTTTTTCTTGTCCACCGCGCCCCGGTAATACACCATGCGCGGCGCATCGCCATTGGTGATCTTCAGGTATGGATACGACTTGTCGTCGCGGAACAGGATGTTGTAGCGCGGTTGCAGCGCCTTGATCAAGTTATTTTCCAGGATCAAGGCTTCCGCTTCGCTGTGCGTGACGGTCGTTTCCAGGCGCGCGATGCGCTCGACCATCATGGCGATGCGGGGACTGGCCAGGTTCTTCTGGAAATAGCTGGAGACGCGCTTTTTCAGGTCGCGCGCCTTGCCGACGTACAGCACCTTGTCTGCGGCGTCGAAATAGCGGTACACGCCGGGCAAATTCGGCAGCTTGGCGACGGTGGCCAGCACCTGCGCGCGCGGGTCGGGCGGCGTTTCCGCCAAGGAAGATTCTGGGCTTGCTTCGGTCATTGCTGGCTCATTGCGCACTTATAGTTACACTGCTTGCTCCACGATCACGAACGCGACCGCATATTCTTCTTCATCGCTGATGGTCACTTGCGCGCTCAGGCGGTGTTGTTCCATGAACTCGGCCAGCACGCCGCTGCAGACGATCATCGGCTTGCCGCTGGGATGGTTCAGCATCTGCGCAGCGGGCCAGGTCATCGGCATGCGTAAACCCAGGCCGATGGCCTTGGAAAACGCCTCTTTCGCCGCGAAGCGCGTGGCGAGGAAGCGCACGCCGCGCGCGGCATTCTTGGCGCTGCGGGCGCGGAATTTTTCCAGCTCCTGCGGCCCCAGTATCTTTTTCGCAAAACGCTCGCCGTGCCGCGCCAGGGCCGCCTCGATGCGGGGAATCTTGCAGATGTCGGTGCCGATGCCGTAGATCATGCTGCGCTCCCTGGTCAGGCCCTGTGGCCCAGGCGCGTGGCCACCATGATGGCCTTCATTTCACGCACGGCATTTTCCCAGCCGACAAACACGGCGTGCGCGACGATGGCGTGGCCGATGTTCAGCTCGGCGATATCGGGAATGGCGGCGATCGCTTGCACATTGGTGTAATGCAAGCCGTGGCCCGCGTTGACCTTCAAGCCGCGGCCCACGCCGAACAGCACGCCCGCCTTGATGCGTTCCAGTTCAGCCAGTTGCTCGGCGCCTTGCGTATCGGCATAGCGGCCCGTGTGCAGCTCGATCACGGGCGCGCCGAGCTCGGCGGCGGCAGCGATCTGCTGCTCGTCCGCATCGATGAACAGGCTCACGCGGATGCCCTCGCCTTGCAATTGTTGCACCGCCGCCTGCACTTCCTTGAAGTAGCGCACCACGTCCAGGCCCCCTTCGGTCGTCACTTCTGTGCGCTTTTCCGGCACCAGGCAGACGTCCGCCGGCTTGATGCGGCAGGCGAAATCGATCATCTCGGCCGTGACGGCCGCTTCCAGGTTCATGCGCGTCAGTAATTGCGGCGCGATGGCGATCACGTCCGCATCCTTGATGTGGCGGCGGTCTTCGCGCAAATGCAGGGTGATGGCGTCGGCGCCGGCCTGTTCGGCCAGCAGGGCCGCGCGGATCGGGTCCGGATACGCGGTGCCGCGCGCATTGCGCAAGGTGGCCACGTGGTCGATGTTGACGCCCAGGTCGATGACGGGGCCGGAAGGCTGCAAAAAGCTCATATAAATGGTATCCGTAAAGTGCTGTCCTGCTGCAAACCTCAGCTACAGCTGCATTAAATCAATCAGTATCTGGCGCGTATTCAAGGTGGCGCCGCCCAGTTGATGGGCCAGCAAAAAGCGCATCAGCAGCTTGCTTTGCGCCTGCGTGGCCACGTCAAGATAATCTTCGCGCTCCATGTCGAGCAGGGTCTTGCCCGTGATCCTGGGCCAAGCGTCGGCGGCGCGCGCCGGGCGCGGCCCCCGTTCCGGGTCGACCACGTACACCTGCCCCGCCTCGACGGCCTGGCGCGTGCCCGTGCAGCGCGTCAGGTCGGCCGCCACGCCCGTTTCCTTGAGCAGGGCGCGCTCGAACTTGCGCAGCACGATGGGCGGCGGCTCATTGTGCGCCAGTTGATTCAAGGTGGCAACGTAGTGGTCGAACAGGACGGGATGCGGGTCGTCGCGCGCGAGCAATTTGACCAGCAATTCGTTCAAATAAAAGCCGCATAGCAAGGCGGTCTTTTCCAGCGGCAACATGCCACCCACCCATTCCGCACCGGTGAGGATGCGCAGCTCGGACTTGCCCGTCCAGCCCGCTTGCAGCGGCTGGAAGGTCTGCAGCACGCCGCGCAACTGCGAATGGGGCCGCTTGGCGCCCTTGGCAACGAGCGCGATGCGGCCGTACTCGCGCGTAAACACGTCGACGATGAGGCTGGTTTCTTTATGCGGGTAGCTGTGCAGCACGAAGGCTGGCTGGCCCGTGATGCGACCGTCGCGCGTGGGCGGACGGCTGCGCCGGGGTGCAGTGGGAGGTACGGCGGGCGGCGCGATGGCCGCCGGCGCGGGGACAGGTGCGGAAACAGCAGGTGAAGCTGGCGCAGGATGCTGCAGCGCTGGCGTGGTGGTGCTCATGCGTGTGGCGTCGCCCCCGGGTTGCGGATTACTCGTAGCCGTAGGCGCGCAAGCCCGCCTCGTTGTCGGCCCAGCCCGATTTGACCTTGACCCAGATTTCCAGGTACACGGGGCCGCCGAATAGCTTTTCCATATCCAGGCGGGCCTGGGTGGAGACTTCCTTCAGGCGCGCGCCCTTGTTGCCGATAATCATGGACTTGTGCGTATCGCGCTCGACCAGGATGGCGGCAAACACGCGGCGCAGATCGCCTTCCTGCTCGAATTTCTCGATCAGCACGGTGCTCGTGTACGGCAGTTCGTCGCCGACAAAGCGGAAGAGTTTTTCACGCACGATTTCCGAGGCGAGGAATTTCTCGCTGCGGTCCGTGATGTCGTCCGGTCCAAAGATCGGCTGGTTTTCCGGCAAGAAGCGCTTGATTTCGTTCTGCAAGCCTTCCAGCTGGAAGTGCAGCTTGGCGGAAACAGGCACGATGGCGGCGAAGTCGCGCATGGCGGCGATCTTTTGCGCGAACGGCAGCAGCACGGCCTTGTCCTTCACGCGGTCGGATTTATTGATGACGAGGATGCATGGCACTTCCTTCGGCAACAGGTCCATCACTTGCTGGTCGGCCGGGCCGAACGTGCCCGCTTCGATCACGTACAGGATGACGTCCGAGGAAATCAGGGTGTTCGTGACGGTCTTGTTCAGCGTCTTGTTCAGCGCGTTTGAGTGGCGCGTCTGGAAGCCTGGCGTGTCGACGTAGATGAACTGCGCATCCGGCACCGTCTGGATGCCCGTGATGCGGTGGCGCGTGGTTTGCGCCTTGCGCGAAGTGATGCTGACCTTCGCGCCGATCAGCACGTTCATCAGGGTCGATTTGCCCACGTTCGGGCGGCCCACGATGGCGATATAGCCACAGCGGAAGTTGTCGGGCATTTTGGTGGCTGTCATGCTAGTGTCGATTCTGTTTAGTGTGAGCGGCGATCGCCGGGGCAGCAGGGGCTGCCGCGTCGTCGCTCTGGATGGTGGCAATGCCGGCCAGCTTGAGCTGGGCGGCGCGCGGTTTCGGCTTGCGGCTGGCGGCTGGCGACTTCAATAGCGCCTGCTCGGCCACGTCGAGCGCCAGTTTGGCGGCGGCTTGCTCACCGGCGCGGCGGCTTCCGCCACGGCCGTAGACCTGGATGTTCAATTTCGGCACCAGGCATTCGATCTCGAATTCCTGGCTGTGGGCGGCGCCGTGGGTAGCCACCACGTTGTATTGTGGCAGCGAAATTTTCTTGCTTTGCAAAAACTCCTGCAGCAGGGTCTTGGCATCCTTGCCCAGGGTTTGCGGATCGACCGAGTCGAGGATGGGGATGTAGAAGGCGCGGATCACCGTGCTGGCGGCGTCGAAGCCCGTGTCGAGGAAAATCGCGCCCAGCAAGGCTTCCAGGGTGTCGGCGAGGATGGACGGACGGCGGAAACCGCCCGATTTCAGCTCGCCTTCGCCCAGGCGCAGGAATTGCGACAGTTCCAGCTTTTGCGCGATTTCATACAGCGACTGCTGCTTCACCAGATTCGCGCGCAGGCGCGACAGGTCGCCCTCGTCGATGGACTTGAAGCGCTCGTACAGGATGGAAGCGACCACGCAGTTGAGGATGGAGTCGCCGAGGAATTCCAGCCGCTCGTTATGCAAACTGCTGTGGCTACGATGCGTCAAGGCTTGCTGCAACAGGCCAGCATCCTGGAACGTATAGCCTAAACGGGTTTGCAATAACTGAAGATTCATTGTTGTTTCTGTGTCATCTGAGTAATTCGGCTGGCCGCCGCGCGGGGAATCGGCGCGGCAGCCATAGGGACGGCTTAGTGTATGCCGCCCACTCTTTTCGGATTGCTGAAGTTCATCCACACCAGGAAAGCCTTGCCGACGATGTTCTCGTTCGGCACGAAGCCCCAGTAGCGGCTGTCCGCGCTATTGTCGCGGTTGTCGCCCATCATGAAGTAGTTGCCTGCTGGTACCACACAAGTGAAACCGTCTTCGTTATAGTCGCACGACTCCTTGTGCGGGAAATCCTTCACTTCGCGCAAGTTCAACGTAGGAGCGGGCTCGTCGTTGAGGATGCGGTGGCTCACGCCCGTCAGGTTTTCTTCCAGCTGCTTGTGGTAAACGGTGCTTTCATCGTCCAGGTAGTCGTCCAGCGGCGTGTATTGCACTTCCTTGCCGTTGACCGTCAAGCGCTTGTTTTCATAGGTGATTTTATCACCGGGCACACCGATCACGCGCTTGATATAGTCTTGCGACATATCTTTCGGGTACTTGAACACCATGACGTCGCCGCGCTGCGGATCGTTGACTTCAATGATGCGCTTGTTGACGATCGGCAAACGAATGCCATAAGTAAACTTGTTGACCAGGATCAAATCGCCTACCAGCAAGGTCGGCACCATCGAGCTCGACGGGATCTTGAATGGCTCGTACAGGAACGAGCGCAGGCAGAACACGAGGGCGATGACGGGGAAGAAGCTGCCCGAATATTCGACCCAGGTCGGCTGGCGCAACAGGGCCGCCTCGATGGTGGCGCGGCTGCCGCCCGCATCGGACTTGATGCCCTCGGCGGCCAGCTTGGACTGGCGCGCATCGAACTCGGCCAGGGCAAGGTCGGCCGCCTTGCGGCGCTGCTTGGACAGATAAAACACATCCAGGCACCAGACCAGACCCGTCAACACCATCAGCACGAACAGGATTAAAGCGAAATTTCCTAAAATCACTTGCAGGTTCATGTATTAACCATCCACTTGTAAAATTGCCAGGAATGCTTCTTGCGGGATCTCCACGGAACCCACTTGCTTCATGCGTTTCTTACCCGCCTTTTGTTTTTCCAGCAATTTTTTCTTACGGCTGATGTCGCCGCCATAGCACTTGGCCAACACGTTCTTGCGCAAGGCTTTCACGTTCTCGCGCGAAATGATGTTCGCGCCGATGGTCGCCTGGATAGCCACGTCGAACATCTGGCGCGGGATCAGTTCACGCATCTTGGCAGCCACCTGGCGGCCGCGGTACTGGCTGTTCGAACGGTGGACGATGATGGCCAGCGCATCGACTTTTTCGCTGTTGATCAGCATGTCGACCTTGACGACGTCGGCCGCGCGGTATTCCTTAAACTCGTAATCCATCGAGGCATAGCCGCGCGATGTCGATTTCAGGCGGTCGAAGAAGTCCAGCACGATCTCGGCCATCGGCATTTCATACACGAGCTTGACCTGGCGGCCGTGGTAGCTCATGTCCATCTGGATGCCCCGCTTGCCGATACACAGGGTGATCACGGAGCCCACGTATTCCTGCGGCATGTACAGATTGACCGTGACGATAGGCTCGCGCACTTCCTCGATGCGCGACGGATCGGGCATCTTCGATGGATTGTCGACGTTGATCATGGTGCCGTCGCGCTGGATCACTTCGTACACCACGGTAGGTGCCGTGGTGATCAGGTCCATGTCGAATTCGCGTTCGAGGCGTTCCTGCACGATTTCCATGTGCAGCAAGCCCAGGAAGCCGCAGCGGAAGCCGAAGCCCAGCGCCTGCGACACTTCCGGCTCGTACATCAGGGCCGCGTCGTTCAATTTCAGTTTTTCCAGCGAGTCGCGCAGCGCGTCGTACTGGTTCGCCTCGACAGGGAACAGGCCGGCGAACACTTGCGGCTGCACTTCCTTGAAGCCGGGCAATGGCGCGGCGGCAGGACGGTTGGCCAGGGTGACGGTGTCGCCCACTTTCGCCGCTTTCAATTCCTTGATGCCGGCGATGATGAAGCCCACCTGGCCTGCCGACAGTTGCGGCAAGGATTGCGAACGGGGCGAAAACACGCCGATGTCTTCCACCAGCTGCACCGAATCGGTGGCCATCAGGCGGATCTTGTCTTTTGGTTTCAGGGTGCCGTTGATGACGCGCACCAGCATGACCACGCCCACATAGGCGTCATACCAGGAGTCGACGATCAGCGCCTGCAGCGGCGCATCGGGGTCGCCCTTCGGTGGCGGCACCTTGACGATCAATTGTTCGAGCACGTCCAGCACGCCGAAGCCCGTCTTGGCCGAGCAATGCACGGCGTCGCCCGCGTCGATGCCGATCACGTCTTCGATCTCGGCAATGGCGCTCGGAGGATCCGCGTTCGGCAAGTCGATCTTGTTCAGCACGGGCACCACTTCCACGCCCAGGTCCAGCGCCGTGTAGCAGTTGGCCACGGTTTGCGCTTCCACGCCTTGCGATGCGTCAACAACCAGCAGCGCGCCTTCGCACGCCGACAGCGAGCGCGACACTTCATAGCTGAAGTCGACGTGGCCTGGCGTATCGATCAGGTTCAGATTGTAGATCTGGCCATCGCGCGCCTTGTAGTGCAGGGCCGCCGTTTGCGCCTTGATGGTAATGCCGCGCTCGCGCTCCAGATCCATCGAATCGAGCACCTGCGCCTCCATCTCGCGGTCGGACAAGCCGCCGCACAATTGAATGATGCGGTCAGCCAGGGTCGATTTACCGTGGTCAATATGGGCGATGATGGAGAAATTGCGTATGTTGTTCATTAACTAATATAAGTGCGAAGTTGACGACACTGCTTTAACAGGAATCAGGGGAATCATGTCCGGGCCAAACAGGGCCAGAACCAGGCGCCCCACTCATGATGAAAAAAGCGCTCCGAGCAGGACATCTGCATGCCCAGGCGAGCGCTTTTGAAGCGACAGAAGCTGCTGCCTCGGACAGTAGCTTTTTCGACCTCCCCATTTTACCGGATTTCAGAGTAGAAAGCCCGTCTTATGAGGCCGGCACCGGGCCAAGCCGACATTTTCGGCTGTTTTCAGCACCATAATGGTGCAATGCAGTGTCAATATTGCCATTTAAGCTACGCCAGGCAGCGCCGTACCGCTGCCTCATCGAGAAAATAATGGCATAGCTCGGGCTGCGCCAGGTCACCGAACAGCACCGGCACCAGCTCGTCGAAACGGGCCAGCAGCGAGGCGTCGGACGACGCATCGATATCGATCACGTCCACGGTGAACGGTTTTCCGGGCGCTTGCAGCAGGAGCAAGGCGTCGAGCATGTCCTGGCATAAATGGCAATAACTGCGGGAATAGAGGGTGAAGTGCATGAAGAAAAGGGAAAGGCATCCCGGCCGGGGCCGGGATGCGGATGGAATCAGAAACTTACCTGGCAGACGGACGCAGCGAAACGAATTGCGCCACGTCGCCACGGCGCACCAGCACGGCCGACGACTTTTTCGGATCGAGCTTGGCCACCAGGGCATTGAACTGCTTGGCATCTTTCACGGCAACGTTGTTCAATTGCAAGATCACGTCGCCAGGCTGCAAGCCGGCCAGGGCCGCCACGCCGTCGGCATCGTCGACCAGCACGCCCGCCTCGATCTTCAGCTCCTGCTTCTTCGCGGCCGGCACATCGCTGACTTTCAATCCCAGCGCATTGACGGCTTGCGCTTCCGGCTCCTTGGCGCCCTTCTTCGCCGTTTTCTCGCTTTCCAGCTCGACGACGGTGACGGGAATATCCTGCTGCGCGCCCTTGCGCCAGACGGTGACCGTGGATTTGCCGTTGACCGCGGCGCCGCCTACCAGGCGCGGCAGGTCGGATGAACGCTCGATCTGAGCGCCGTTGAATTTCAGGATGATGTCGCCCGGCTTGATGCCCGCCTTGTCGGCCGGACCGCCCGGCTCCACCATCGACACTTGCGCACCCTTGGCGTTCGGCAAGCCCAGCGATTCCGCCACGTCCTTGCTCACTTCGCCGATCTGCACGCCGATGCGTCCGCGCACGACTTTCCCCGTCTTTTTCAGCTGCTCGCCCACGCGCATGGCTTCATCGATGGGCACGGCAAACGAAATGCCATTGTAGGCGCCGGACAAGGTGGCGATCTGCGAATTGATGCCGATCACTTCGCCGCGCATATTGATCAACGGACCACCGGAGTTGCCGGGGTTGACGGCCACGTCGCTCTGGATCAGGGGCAGGTAATCGCCCGTATCGCGTGACTTGGCGGAAATAATGCCGGCCGTCACGGTATTTTCCAGGTTGAATGGCGAGCCGATGGCGATCACCCACTCGCCCACGCGGATCTTGTTCGAGTCGCCGATGGTCAGGCGCGGCAAGTTGGCGCCCTCGATTTTCAGCAGGGCCACGTCGGTGCGCGCATCGGCACCGATCACCTTGGCCTTGAATTCGCGCTTGTCCGTCAGGGTCACGTACACCTCGTCGGCGCCGTCGACCACGTGGGCATTGCTCAGCACGTAGCCATCGGCCGAAATGATGAAGCCGGAACCGACGCCGCGCTGCACTTCCTGCTCCTGCGGCACGGCGCGGCGGCCGCCACGGGGCGCCTGCTGGCGCGGCGCGGGCATGGCGCCGCCAAAGAAGCGGCGCAGGAATTCCTGCATTTCCTGCTCATCCTGACCGCCCACGCCAGCCCCGGCGCCGCCCATTTTCAGGCGTTCGGTGGTACGAATATTCACCACGGCCGGGCCGACGGCGTCGACCAGGTCCGAGAAATCAGGCAGTTTCACGGCCGGCACGGCGGCCTGCGCCTGTGGCGCCAGGCCCAGCATGGTGGGAGCAAGGAAGACGCCAGCCGTACCGAACAATAAGGCGGAAAGCGTCTTCACTGAAAACGACTTGCTGGCGGCACACATGTTTTTTTTCATGGAAAGGATCTTTTCGAGTATATAAACGGTTCAAAACGCGGATCAGGCGATTGCCTGCGCGCATGATTGGCCGTCATGACGGAAATCCAGGGGCAAACCCACCTGACAGCGCGCATGGCAGCAACAATATATCGCAAAAGCAAGATATTGCCTGCGCACAGTGTCAATCGTACGGAAGGCCAGTGTCAAGGGGGCGACGGGAAGGTTAAGCCAGACATAAGATGGACGAGGCGCCCGCTAGCGCTGCGCCAGCGGCCCCGCCTCCAGCGGTTCGGCCACGCCAGGCGGCACGATGCCGGCGGCCAGCGGCGGCAGCGGTTCCGCATGGGCAGCGGACTCTTCGGGTGCCGGCTCCGCGGCCAGGCGGCTGGCCAGGCGCGCATCGAACTGGGCGCTCAGCGCATGGCCGTACTGCTCCGAGCGCAGCACCTCACCGATATGGCGATAGGCATCCCAGGCTTGCCGTCCCGATGGCGTATCGAGGGCGGCAAACGCCAGTTCGAGTTCGCTCGCCGCCAGCTCGCCATCGGCCAGCGCGGAAATAGTCTCGTGCAATCGTGTATGCGTATCCATGATGGGTCCTGCCATTTCAAGAGGATCGGTGCGGAAACCGGGCGCAGCCATGCCAACCTCATACTCTCCAGATTACCAGCGCTTGTCAATCGGCATGTCCAACAACGGCTTCAATTTCTCCGCAATCACTTCGCGCGCGCGAAAAATCCGGCTGCGCACGGTGCCGATGGGGCACGCCATGATCTCCGATATCTCTTCATAGCTCAGGCCCTCGATCTCGCGCAGCACGATGGCCGTGCGCAATTCGATGGGCAGCACATCCATGGCCGCATTGACGGTGGCGGCAATCTGCTTGCTGGCCAGCACCGATTCGGGCGTATTGTTGTCGCGCAATTTATTGCCGTCATCGAAAG
This sequence comes from Janthinobacterium sp. SUN033, assembly GCF_030397595.1. Classification (NCBI taxonomy): domain Bacteria; kingdom Pseudomonadati; phylum Pseudomonadota; class Betaproteobacteria; order Burkholderiales; family Oxalobacteraceae; genus Janthinobacterium; species Janthinobacterium sp. SUN033. The sequence goes on along the minus strand of NZ_JAPQNV010000001.1, from coordinate 103,064 downwards.
ACTCCGCCTGCTCGGCGTCGGCATCGCTGGATGTGGCGGCGCGCCGCCCCTGCGTGACGAGATAATTCTTGGCCGTATTGATGCCGATGCGATACAGCCAGGTATAAAAGGCGGCCTCGCCGCGAAAATGGCGCAGCGCCCGGTATGCCTTGATAAAGGTTTCCTGCACCACATCCTCGGCCTCCGCCGGGTCATGCACGAGGCGCGACACCAGGCGCATCAAGCGGCGCTGATATTTCGATACCAGCACATCGAATGCCCGTTTGTCGCCAGCCTGCACCCGCTCGACCAGTAACTGATCATACTCGCGCTCTGTCCTCACGCCCGATGTCCCTGTAGTCATGCAGCGTGGGCGCCTGTATGGATATAGAGTTGGCCCGCTGCAAGAAGTTCAGTGTTCGTCCCACTTTTATTCTTCCCTGTTCCGCGCCGCGATCGCCCGGCAAGCCACGGCCAGCGGGCGGAAGGCGGTGCAACTGCCGCCGCGCTGCACCAGCACCGCCGTGCGCCGTCCGGCGGCATCCGCCAGGCACAGCACCAGCAGCGACGGCCACAGGGTCGAGCCCGGCAACAGGCGCAGCCCCGGCGCCGCCACAGGCCCCGGCCCGGCCAGCTGCGCCAGCCCGGCAGCACCGGCTTCCGGCGCCGCGCCATGCTCCAGATATACCGCCAGCCGCAACTGCCCGACCGGCGAAATATCAAGCGCCTGCGGCTTTCTGCGCCGGCGCAGCAAAGCCAGCAAAAACACGCCGCCAGCCGCACTCAGCAAGGCACCGCTCCAGCCCAGCGCATAGCCGCCCACCAGCTGGCCGGACGCAGGCAGACTGCGCCAGAGACCGCTCAAGGGCCAGGCGGCCAGCAAGGCGCACAGTCCCAGCACCGCTTGCAACAGGCGCAAACAGACAGGCGTGCGAATGACAGCCGCTACCGCGATCGACATAGTTCATGGGAGAAAAAAGGCGCGCCGGCACCATGCCGGGCAAATTCAGCCGCCAACGAACGTTGGCGGCGAATCAGCGCTCACTACGATTTGACCGTAGCGAGCGCTTGAAAGTTCCTGCTTATTTCGCTTTACCGAAAATCAGCGTGCCATTCGTGCCGCCGAAGCCGAACGAATTTTTCACTGCATAATCGATCTTCATATCACGCGCCGTGTTGGCACAGAAATCGAGATCGCACGCCGGATCCTGGTTGAAGATGTTGATGGTCGGAGGCGACACCTGATGGTGCAATGCCAGGACCGTAAACACCGCTTCCAGACCGCCCGCGCCGCCCAGCAAATGGCCCGTCATCGACTTGGTCGAGTTGACGACCAGTTTCTTGGCGTGATCACCGAAGGTGCGCTTGATGCCCATCACTTCCGCCACGTCGCCTTGCGGGGTCGACGTGCCGTGCGCGTTCAGGTACTGAATCTGATCCGCGTTCAAGCCTGCGTTGTCGAGGGCCGCGATCACCGATTTGCTGCCGCCGCTACCATCTTCCAGCGGCGAGGTCATGTGATAAGCATCTGCGCTCATCCCGAAACCATGCACTTCGGCATAGATCTTGGCACCGCGGGCCACCGCGTGCTCGTACTCTTCCAGCACCATGACGCCAGCGCCCTCGCCCAGCACGAAGCCGTCGCGGTCGGCATCCCACGGACGCGATGCCGTTGCCGGATCGTCGTTGCGGGTCGACAAGGCACGTGCCGAAGCGAAACCGCCCAGGCCCAGCGGCGACACGGTCGATTCGGCACCGCCGGCGATCATGACGTCGGCATCGCCGTACTCGATCATGCGCGCTGCGGCACCGATGCTGTGCAAACCGGTGGTGCACGCTGTAACGATCGCCAGGTTCGGGCCCTTCAGACCATATTTGATCGAAAGGTTGCCAGAGATCATGTTAATGATCGAGGCAGGCACGAAAAATGGCGAGATACGGCGCGGACCGCGCTTTTCGTACTCGGACTTGGTTTCCTCGATCAGCGGCAAGCCGCCGATACCGGAACCGATGATCACGCCGATACGCTCGGCGTTTTCTTCGGTCACTTCCAGGCCGGAGTCCTGCATCGCCTGGATGCCTGCAGCCATGCCGTAATGGATAAAGGTATCCATATGGCGGGCTTCCTTACCGGAGATGTACTCTTCGATATTGAAACCTTTGACTTCACCGGCAAAATGCGTGGTGAATGGCTGTGCATCAAACTTGGTAATCGTGGCAATGCCGGATTTACCTTCAATGATTGCGCCCCACGCCTCGGCAATAGTATTGCCGACTGGTGAAACGCAACCCAGGCCGGTGACAACAACACGACGGTTTTTAGAACGGCTCAAGCGATTCTCCTGAAGTCGGTCAGACAGGCTTAGGCCTTGACGTGTGCGGTGGCGTAGTCGATCGCCTGTTGCACGGTGGTGATTTTTTCAGCTTGTTCGTCAGGGATTTCCATTTCGAATTCGTCTTCCAGGGCCATCACCAGTTCCACGGTGTCCAGGGAATCGGCGCCCAGGTCGTCGACGAAGGAGGATTCGATTTTGATGTCTGCTTCTGCAACGCCCAGTTGCTCAGCGACGATTTTCTTAACGCGTTGTTCGATATCCGACATGTTATGGCTCCAAAGTGTGTGTTACGGAAAGTGCGCGCATTTTATCAGGTTTGCGCGTCCGAATACTAATTTCGGTGTCTGCTGCTAATTCAACCGAAGCTGCTGCTAAAAGATGCGATTATAGACAAAAACGACCGTTGAATCATGCCACAAACGCCCGCCCTGTCTACCTTTCACATCAATTCATGTACATTCCGCCGTTCACGTGCAGGGTCGTGCCCGTGATATACGCCGCTTGCGGCGAGGCCAAAAAGGCCACGGCCGCTGCCACGTCTTCCGGTTTGCCCAGGCGGGACAGGGGAATTTGCGTCAACAGGGCCGCATGCTGCTCTTCGCTCAGAGCCTTGGTCATGTCGGTATCGATGAAGCCTGGGGCGATGCAGTTCACGGTAATGTTGCGGCTGCCGATTTCGCGCGCCAAGGCGCGGCTCATGCCTTCCACGCCGGCCTTGGCCGCCGCGTAATTCATTTGCCCCGGATTACCCGACGAAGCCACGACCGACGTGATGTTGATGATACGCCCAGTTTTGGCTTTCATCATGCCACGCAGCACGGCGCGCGACAGGCGGCCCACGGCCGACAGGTTCGTCGAGATGACGCTGTCCCACTCTTCATCCTTCATGCGCATGGCCAGCTGGTCTTGCGTGATGCCCGCGTTGTTGACGAGGATCGACAGGCTGCCGTAGGTTTTCTGCACTTCCTCGACGACGGCCGCGCAGCGCGCCGCATCGGTCACGTTCAGGACCAGGCCCTTGCCTGCCACGCCTTCGGCGGCCAGGTAATCGGTGATCGCTTGCGCGCCGCTTTCCGAGGTGGCGGTGCCGACCACGGTGGCGCCCTGCTTGCCCAGTTCGGTGGCGATGGCGCGGCCGATGCCGCGCGAGGCGCCCGTGACCAGCACGACTTGATTTGCTAAATTCATGAGTATCCTTAAATGCAACCGCGGCAGGCAGCCTGCCGCGATCTGATGTTTATTTGAGCTGCGTCAAAATGCGTTCCAGCGAAGCCTGGTCGACGATGGCGTCGCCCACCAGCACCGGGTCGATGCGCTTGGCCAGGCCCATCAGGACCTTGCCCGGACCGCATTCGATCACTTGCGTGATGCCATCCGCGGCAACCTTTTGCATGGTTTCCACCCAGCGCACGGGGCTGGCCGCCTGGCGCACCAGCGCATCCTTGATGCCGGCCACGTCGTTGACGATGGCCACGTCGACGTTGTTGATCAGGGCGATCTGCGGCGCGGAAAAAGTCAGGCCGGCCATGTATTCGCGCAAGCGGTCCGACGCGGGCTTCAGCAACGACGAATGGAAAGGTGCGGAGACGGGCAGTTTCATGGCGCGCTTGGCGCCCTTGGCCTTGGCCAGTTCGCATGCGCGCTCGACCGCAGCCGTGTGGCCGGCGATGACGACTTGCGCTGGCGCATTGAAATTGACGGGCTCGACCACCAGGGCGGGGTTTTCCGCCGCCGCTTCCGCACAGGCGGCGCGCACGTCGTCATCCGACAGGCCCAGCACGACAGCCATCGTGCCCTGCCCGACGGGCACGGCTTCCTGCATGGCTTGCGCGCGGAAACGCACGAGCGGCACGGCATCCTTGAAGGAAATGACGCCGGCGGCGACCAGCGCCGAGTATTCACCGAGACTGTGACCGGCCACGACCGTCGGCACGGGGCCGCCGGCCGCCAGCCAGGCGCGGTAGAAGGCCACGGCCGCCGTCAGCATCACCGGTTGCGTGTTGGTGGTGAGATCCAGCTCTTCCTTCGGACCTTCGGCGATCAGCTTGCCCAGGTCGAATTGCAGGGCGTCCGACGCTTCGGCGACGGTCTGCGCAACCACGGGGTTGCCGGCGAAACCGTCGAGCATCGCAATCGCTTGCGAGCCTTGGCCTGGGAAAACAAATGCAAATTGTGTCATGTTGACTCCGTTTTTTTAATAATGTTGCGGGATTACATGCGCGCCAGCACGGCGCCCCAGGTAAAGCCGCCGCCCACGCCTTCCATCATGACGTTGTCGCCCTTCTTGACGCGGCCGTCGCGCACGGCGATGTCGAGCGCCAGCGGAATCGAGGCGGCCGAGGTGTTGCCATGCTGGTCGACGGTGACGACCATCTTATCCAGCGGCAAGCCGAGTTTCTTGGCCGTGCTGTTCATGATGCGGATGTTCGCCTGGTGCGGGATCAGCCAGTCGATCTGGTCCGAGGTCATGTTGGCATGTTCCAGGGCTTCGTGCGCGACTTTTTCCAGTACGGACACGGCCAGCTTGAACACGGCCGGGCCATCCATGTACAGGAAGGCGCTGCCGTCCAGCGCGCCGCCAGCCAGGCTGCCCGGCACGCTGAGGATGTTCGAGTGGCGGCCGTCCGCGTGCAGCTTGGTGGCCAGGATGCCCGGCTCTTTCGATGCCGTCATGACGATGGCGCCGGCGCCGTCGCCGAACAGCACGCAAGTGCCGCGGTCGTCGAAATTGAGGATGCGCGAAAACACTTCGGCGCCGATCACCAGCACGTTCTTGTGCATGCCCGACTGGATGAAGCTGTCGGCCGTGGCCACCGCATACACGAAACCGCTGCAGACGGCTTGCACGTCGACGGCGGCGCAGTTATTCGTGATACCCAGCTTGTTTTGCACGATGCAGGCGGTGCTGGGGAAGCTGCCGAAGAAATCGGGGGTCGAGCTGGCGACGATGATCAGGTCCAGGTCGTTGCCGTTCAGGCCAGCCATTTCCAGGGCCTTTTTGGCCGCTTCCACGCCCAGGTCCGAGGAGTTTTGCGACGGCGCCGCGTAATGGCGCGCCGAAATGCCGCTGCGCGACACGATCCATTCATCCGACGTCTCGATGCCCTTGGCGGCGAGCTGTTCGGTCAAATCCTGGTTGGTGACGCGCTTCTCCGGCAAGTAGCTGCCGGTACCGATAATTTTGCTGTAAGTTTTGCTAAAAACAGTCATGCAAATACCCGTCCACTAAATGGTAGAGCTTGTTGATGTAGGTTCGTCCGGTACTGGCGTGCGCGGCATCAGCTCGGCGATCAGGCTGGCCAGGTGCGCTTGCACGTCATTTTTTGCCGCATCAAAGGCGCGGCGCAAGGCCCATTCGAAGGAATAGGCATCGGCGCTGCCATGGCTCTTGAAGACGAGACCACGCAAGCCCAGCAGGCTGGCGCCGTTGTAACGCGATGGATTCAAGCGGTTGCCGATGGCTTTCAGGGCCCCGCGGGCGATCAGCGCGCCCAGCATGGTAATCGGATTGCGCTTGAATTCGGAAGTGAGCACGTCTTTCATGAAGCGCGCCAGGCCTTCGATGGCCTTCAGGGTGACATTGCCGACAAAACCGTCGCAGACGACGATATCGGTCGTGCCCTTGAAGATATCGTTGCCTTCCACGTTGCCGTAGAAGTTCAGCGCGCCACGCTCGTGGTCGGCCTGCAGCAGCTTCGAGGTGAGCTTCACCACTTCATTGCCCTTGATATCTTCCGTGCCCACGTTCAGCAAGCCGATCGTGGGGCGTGCGATGCCTTCCATGGCGGACACGAGCACGGAACCCATGATGGCGAACTGGTGCAAGTGATGCGGTTCGCAATCGACGTTGGCGCCCAGATCCAGCATGTAGGTGGGGCCGTTCTTTTGATTCGGCAAGATGCTGCAGATGGCCGGGCGGTCGACGCCGGACATGGTTTTCAATACATAGCGCGACACGGCCATCAGGGCTGCCGTATTACCGGCGGAAACGGAGGCTTGCGCCACGCCGTTCTTGACCTGTTCGATGGCCACGCGCATGGAGGAATCCTTCTTGCGGCGCAGGGCCACTTCCAAGGGATCGTCCATGGTAACTTGTTCGGAGGCATGCAATACCGACAGGCGCGGATGCGTGTCGGCTTTATGTTTTTTCAGTTCGGCACGGATCACGTCTTCCAATCCAACAAGGATCAGTTCGGCTTCAGGCTCATGTTTTACGAAGGAAATTGCTGCGGGGATAGTGACTGAGGGACCGTGATCTCCGCCCATGCAGTCGATAGAAATTTTGATTGTCATTTGTGTTGATTCAATACCGCTGCGGGCGTGCGGCAAGATGTGAATCGGACTGGAGCATATGCAGGGCGCAGCATGTCATGCACCGCCTGAGCAAGCTTGATTCAAAATGACGGGTGCGCAAGATGAATTGCAGCCGATAAAAAAGAAGAAGCGGCGCCACGCCGAATAACCACGCAACACCGCTTTCATCTTACCCAACAAAAACGTCGATTACTCGTCGTTTTTGGTCTTCAACACTTTACGGCCACGATAGAAGCCGTTAGGGCTGATATGGTGACGCATGTGTGTTTCGCCGGTAACTGGCTCGACGCTCAATTGCGGCGCGACCAGGAAGTCGTGCGAACGGTGCATGCCGCGCTTGGAAGGGGTTTTCTTGTTCTGTTGAACTGCCATGATGACTCCTAATACATAAGTTCTAAAATTTTAGCACAATCGATTAGCAAATACATGCGAATCGAGTATCCCAGCGGCAAAGACTACCCGAAAATAGCCCGGACCGACATCGTTTATTACAATTACATTTCACTACACTTGCCATACTCGATTACTACACGCGTTTGACACGTTCTTTACAGGAAGCATAAAAAACCTACTGCGCGTCCCACTATCGCCTCGGCGTTGCTCAGCGTACTTCTGTACGCTTGCGCTACTCAAGACGATATTGGGCCGCTCGCTACGGTTTTTTTAAAGCTTCCTTTCTTACACTACTTTATTCTGGCTTCAAGTCTTTCAGTGCCGCGAACGGCGATTTCTTTTCAGTCTTGAGAGCATCGAGCTGCGCCGTATCGGGGCAGACGTCGTGTTTGGGTACCTGCGGCAGGGCCAGCAAGGCTTCATCTTCGATCAGGGCCGCGGCATCCATGCTGCGGCTGCCGACGATCACGTCGATCGTTTCATCGTTGATGATTTCTTCGATCTCGTCCGCGTGCTCGTCATCCTTGCCCAGCATCAGAACAGTCGAAGAATCTATCGCGTAAGCATACGGAGTCAGGCAGCGCTGGCAAACCAGCTGAACGGTGCCGTTGACCGACAAGGTCAGTTGCGGGTAGCCCAGCTTGCTGGTGCCGCCGACGATCTTCCAGGCGATCTCGCCGGAATTATCTGCACAATCCTTGGTCAACCGGGTCATTTCAGCGACAGGAGTTACACCCTCGCGGCTCCCGCTGATACGACAAAAATCAAAGGCGTCGATCACAAAAGCATTCATTGGTAGAAAATTTCCCCGGAAAACCTGCGATAATAACAGGGTTTTTAGCACGGAGTCAAAGGCTAAGCATCTTTTTTGACGCAATCATTGCCATAAACATGACAACTTCATTAACACCGTCATGCCGCATGGAGCCTCGGTCAGGGGCTCTGCGCCCTGGAATTTGCGTGAAATTCCACTGACATCGACCAGCGCGGCCATGCCGGCCGCCATCCACTACCGAATGATACCAACTTCCGCCCCATTGCGCTTGATTCTTGCATCGAGTTCGACCTACCGCAAGGAATTGCTGGAACGCCTGCGCCTGCCTTTCGAAGTCGCCGTGCCCGATCTCGACGAAAGCCCCCTGCCAGGCGAAAGCCCCAGCGCCACGGCCCTGCGCCTGGCCCAGGCCAAGGCACAGGCCGTGCTCGACCGCCATCCTGACAGCCTCGTCATCGGCTCCGACCAGGTCGCCACCCTCGATGGCGCGCAGATCGGCAAGCCCGGCAACCATGCGAATGCCCTGCTGCAACTGCAAACCATGCGCGGACGCCAGACCGTGTTCCACACGGCACTGTGCCTGCTGGACGGGCGCCAGGCGGTGCCTGTGGCGCAGGTGGAAGATGTCCAGACCCTCGTCACCGTGCGCGACTTGCCCGATGCCGAGCTGGACGCCTACCTGCGCATCGAGCAGCCGTACGATTGCGCCGGCAGCGCCAAGAACGAAGGCCTGGGCATCGCCCTGCTCGAACGCATCGCCACCACCGACCCGACCGCCCTCACCGGCTTGCCGCTGATCGCCCTCACCGGCATGCTGCGCAAGGCAGGCGTCACGTTTTTCACCCTTTAATTTACCGACAATAAGAATATGACCGGCACCCTGTACCTGATTCCCAACCACCTCGGCCTGTCCGACAGCCCGGCCGATCCGCTGGCCCACATCATTCCGGAGCAAGTACGGCACATCACGTCGCAGCTCGATTATTTCGTTGCGGAAAACGCCAAGACGGCGCGCGCCTTCCTGAAATTGATCGGCAACCAGCATCCGCTGGCCAAGCCATTGCAGGAAATCACGATTTCCGAACTCAACGTGAATACTCCGGCGCAAGCGCTGGCCGGCTTGCTGGCGCCCCTGCTGGCGGGGCGCGATGCGGGCCTCGTGTCCGAAGCGGGCGTGCCCGCCGTGGCCGACCCTGGCGCCGACCTGGTGCGCCTGGCGCATCAGCACGGCATTAAAGTGCGTCCGCTGGTGGGTCCGTCGTCGATCCTGCTGGCCGTGATGGCCAGCGGCTTGAACGGCCAGAGCTTCGCCTTCAACGGCTACCTGCCCACGGATGCGGCCCTGCGCGCCAAGCGCATCAAGGAACTGGAAGGGCGTTCGCGCAATGAAAAGCAGACCCAGCTGTTCATCGAAACGCCGTACCGCAACGCCGCCATGCTCGACGCCCTCGTGGCGCAATGCGCGCCATCGACCCTGATCTGCGTCGCCACCGACCTGAGCCTGGACACGGAAAGCGTGCAAACGTGGAATGGCGGACAGTGGAAGAAACAATTGGCTGCCGGCAAGGCCCCGGACTTCCACAAGAAACCGACCGTGTTCTTGCTGCTGGGACAGTAAACTCCCGCCCATAAAAAACGCCACGGGTATATTGCCCGTGGCGTTTTTGATTACAGTACTACCAAGACAAGCAGGATTACACTCTTCTGGTGCCCGTATTCTTCTGTCCACCTTTACCTGTTTCCAGCACGAACTTGGCGCCGTCGTCGCGACCCAATACTTTCACCAGGTACGGCATGACTTCGCGCAACATCGGCTCCAGCGTGTATGGCGGATTCAGGATGAACATGCCGCTGCTGTGCAAGCCAAAGCCGTCCGGCGACGGGGTGTTCACCGTCAGGGTCACGTGCAGCCAGTCCGAGCTGGGCAATTGCTTCAGCTTGTCGGCGAACTGGCGCGACTCCATGCGCTGCAGTACCGGGTACCAGACGGCATACATGCCCGACGGGAAGCGCACGAGCGCGTCGGCCAGGGTGTCCTTGACCTTGCGGTAATCCATCTTGTCTTCATACGGCGGGTCGATCAGCACCAGCGCGCGGCGCGATGGCGGCGGCAGCAGGGCTTTCAGGCTCTGGAAGCCATCCGCCTTGGTGATGATGACGCGCTTGCCGCGCACGGTAGGACGCTCGCCCTGGGCCAGCGCATGCGCCTCGACCTTGCGGAAGTTGTCGGCCAGAATCTTGGCATCGGCGGGATGCAGCTCGAACAGGCGCAGACGGTCTTGCTCGCGGCTGACCTTGTCGGCGCAGTACGGCGAACCCGGGTAGTAGCGCATCTTGCCGCTCGGATTCATTTCCTTGATCAGCTTCATGTACTCGGCCAGCGAGGCCGGCAAGTCCGTGCGGTCCCACAGGGGCGCGATGCCCGTTTCGTACTCGGCATTTTTCGATGCATAGCCGCCGTCGAGCGCATACACGCCCGCGCCGGAATGGGTATCGATATAACTATAGGCGGTATCTTTTTGATTCAGATATTGCAACAACTGAATCTGCACATAATGTTTCAACACATCGGCGTGATTACCCGCGTGAAAGGCGTGGCGGTAACTCAACATAAGCTGGCTAATTCCATAATAAAAATAAATAAAGGCGGGAGCGCTGACACCGGGCAGGGCATGAAAACAGACTGGAGGGGTCAGGCTGCGGGACCAGGAAACAGCATGGACCAGCGTAATCAGCGCGCAATTACCAGCATTATCCACCAGAAAGGTGCGTTGCATCAAAAAACACGGATAAACAAGCTCATGCATTCCCGCGACTGGCGTCGCCGGGCGCGGTAGAATACGCGCATCGGGCGCCCGGCGCCCATCGCCCTACTGAATAGATACGACCATGCACAGCCTGACCCTCACGACCGATAACCGCGCCGACGTCGCGGCAGCCCTGGCCGGCCCGCGCTGGACGGTGGCCTGCCTGTGCGCGCTGTGGTGCGGCACCTGCGGCAGCTACCGCGCCACGTTCGAGGAGCTGGCCGCGCGCCACCCGGACACCGTCTTCGTCTGGATCGATATCGAAGACCAGGCCGACGTGGTGGGCGACCTCGATATCGAGAACTTCCCCACCCTGCTGATCCAGCACGACGACGATGTCGCCTTCTTCGGCACCGTGCTGCCCGACGGCGGCCTGGCGCACCGCATGGTGCAGGCGCAGCAGGCGCTCGGCGCCGAGGAACTGGCGCGGCTGTCGACCAGCACGCAGGAACGCCGCGACTGGCAGCGCGACTGCAACTTGCGCAACCTGCTGGCCGCGACACTCGATCAGTAAGATCAGCCCAGGCGCAGCGGCAGGCTGCGCAGCCGTTTTCCCGTCAAGCTGAACACGGCATTGGCCACGGCCGGCGCGATCGGCGGCGTGCCCGGCTCGCCCACGCCTTCGGGGTGCTCGGCGCTGGCGATGATCACGGTTTCCACCTCGGGCGTTTGCCCCATGCGCAGCACGGGATAATCGTGGAAGTTGCTTTGCTCCACTTTGCCTTCCTGGAACGTAATTTCGCCGCCCAGCGCCGCCGACAAGCCGAACAGCACGGCCGACTCCATCTGCTGGGCGATGATGTTCGGATTGACGGCGATGCCGCAATCGATGGCGCACACCACGCGCTGCACGCGGATCTCGCCATTTTCCACGGAGACCTGCGCCACTTGCGCGACGATGCTGCCGAACGACTGGTGCAGGGCCACGCCATGCGCATGGCTAGGCGGAGGACTCCCCGCCCTGGCAACGGCTGCATCGAGCACGGCCAGGTGGCGCGGATGTCTCACCAGCATGGCGCGGCGGAAGGCGACGCCGTCCTGCCCCGCCGCGTGCGCCAGTTCGTCGATAAAGCTTTCCTTGAAGAATGCATTATGCGAGTGCCCCACGGAACGCCAGTAGCCTACCGGCACGGCACTGTCGGCGATCACGTGGGCGATGCGCTGGTTGGCGATTTCATACGGCATGTCGAATTCGCCTTCGGCCGTCGTCTTGTCCGGCCCCGCACCGGGCAAGCCGAAATTGCGCTGCAAGAACTGATGCGTGATGGAAGCGCTGACGGATTTGTTGTCCCAGGACGCGATGCGGCCGTGTTCGTCGAGGCGGGCCGCGAAGCGGGCCAGCGCGGCGGGACGGTACATATCGTGCTGCGTATCCTGTTCGCGCGTCCACACCAGCTGCACGGGCGCGCCGCCGCACTGCAGCGCGATGGCGACGGCCTGGGCCACCATATCCACTTCCAGGCGGCGGCCGAAACCGCCGCCGAGCAGCAGCACCTCGATCGTCACATCCTTCGCATCGACGCCGGCCACTTTCGCCGCCACATCGACGGCGATGCCGGGCGCCTGCGTCGACACCCACAGCATCACCTTGCCATCCTTGACTTGCGCGGTGCAGTTGACGGGTTCCATGGCGGCGTGCGCGAGGAACGGCGCGCGGTACTCGGCCTTGACGCTGCGCAAACCCTGCACGGCCTTGCTTTCCACCTCGCCGCTGGCGTGGTACGCATGGCCCGCCTCGCTGTCGAGCAGGCGGGCAAACTCCGCATACACGCCGGCGCTGGACAGGTTCGCCTGCGGACCGGCCTTCCACTGCGTCGGCAAGGCGGCGGCCGCCTGTTTCGCGCGCCACCAGGTGTCGGCCACCACGGCGGCGCACGAGGTGACCGACGTGCCGCGCTGTGGCAGGTGCGACGTCAGGTCCAGCACCTTTTTCACGCCCGGCATGGCGAGTATGGGCGCCGCGTCGAACGCGGCCAGGGTGTCGCCCAGGCGCGGCGGCAGATGCAGGGCCGCATACAGCATGCCGGGCGGGCGCGCATCGATGCCGAAACGCGCGCTGCCATTGACTTTGGACGGCGTGTCGCGGCGCGGCGCCGGCTGGCCGATCAGCTTGAAATCCTTGGGGGATTTGAGCACGGGCGTGCCCGGGTCGACGCCGGCGGCGCGCTGCGCCAGGCTGGAGTAGCTGGCGCGCCGGCCATCCGGGTGCAGCACTGCGCCATTTTCTGTGCGGCACTGCGCAGCCGGCACCTGCCACAACGCGGCGGCGGCCCCCACCAGCATGGCGCGTGCCGACGCACCCGCTTCGCGCATGGGACCCCAGCCATCCTTCACGCTCGACGAGCCGCCCGTGACGACCACGCCCAGTTCGCGCGCCGCCTTGGCCACCGTCCACTGCGCCAGCGCCTTCAGGCGGCCCTGGTCGTCCGGGTGGAACGGCAGGCTATCCTTGAGCATGGCGACATTACCGAAGATCTTGTCCATGGGCGCCTGGATCAGCTTGACGCTGCTCAAAGGCACGTCGAGTTCCTCGGCCACCAGCATCGGCAAGGCCGTGTGCACGCCCTGCCCCATCTCGCTGCGCGGCATGGCCAGGGTCACCGTGCCGTCCGTGCCGATGGCCAGCCAGCCGTTCAGGGCCACGGCGCCATCCTGCAGCGGCAGCGGCGCGCTGCCATGCAGGCGCTGGCGCGGCGGCAGCACGCCCCAGCCCAGCACCAGGGCGCCCACGCCGGCCACGCCGAGACCCAGACCGCCGAGCAGGAAACGGCGGCGCGACGTGTTTTTTTCTCCGGCCATGGGATACCCTTTAATTGGTTAGTGGTTGATCCAGCGGATCGGTCCAGCGCTCCAGCATATCCTGTGCCAGCACCGGACGGCTATAAAAATAACCTTGCGCCAGCTTGCAGCCATGGCGCAGCAGGAAGGCGGCCTGCTCTTCCGTCTCCACGCCTTCGGCAATCACGGACAATTGCATGCTCTTGCCCAGCTGGATGATGGCGATCGCGATCGCCTCGTCGTTGACGTCCGTCGAGATATCCTTGATGAAGGAGCGGTCGATCTTCAGCGTCTGCACGGGCAACTGCTTCAGATACGCGAGCGAGGAATAGCCGGTGCCGAAATCGTCGATGGCCAGGCCCACGCCGATGGCGTGCAAATCGTTGATGAAGCCCAGCGCGTCGCCCGTGTTCATGATCACCGATTCCGTCACTTCCAGCTGCAGGCGCTGCGGCTCCAGGCCCGTTTCCGTCAGGATGTCGGCCACCATGCCGGCGATGCTGCCCCGCTCGAACTGTTTTACGGACAGATTCACGGCCATCTTCGGCACGTGCAAGCCCTGCGCCTGCCAGCGCATCATCTGGCGGCACGCCTCGTCGAGCACCCATTTGCCCAGCTGGTTGATGAAACCGCTGTCCTCGGCCAGCGGAATGAAGCGGGCCGGCGGCACCAGGCCCAGTTCCGGATGGTTCCAGCGTACCAGCGCCTCGACGCCGACCAGGCGGCCCGTGTCGATTTCCACCTGCGGCTGGTAATTCAGGAACATCTCGTTTTTCTCGATCGAACGACGCAAAAAGGTTTCCAGGCGCAGGCGCTCGACGCCTTCGCCCGTCATCGACGGCGCATAGAAGCGGTAGCCGTTGCGCCCGCGCGCCTTGGCCTGGTACATGGCCACGTCGGCATTGCGGATCAACATGTTCAAGTCCAGCGCATCGTCCGGATACAGGCTGATGCCCACGCTGCAGGTGACGAACAGTTCATGGTCGGCCACCGTGAAGGGCTGGTCGAACATGGTCATCAACTTTTCCGCCACTTGCGTCGCACCGTACTCGCCGTCGACGCGTTCGAGCAGGACGATGAATTCATCGCCGCCCAGGCGCGCCAGGGTGTCGCCTTCGCGCAGGCGGGCCGCCAGCTGGCCGGCCACCTTTTGCAGCAATTCGTCGCCCACATGGTGGCCCAGGGTGTCATTGACGTTCTTGAAGCGGTCCAGGTCGATGAACAGCACGGCCAGCTGCTCCTGGTCGCGCGCGGCGCGCAGCAAGGCGTGCTGCAGGCGGTCGTGGAACAGCAGGCGGTTCGGCAGCGCCGTCAGCGGGTCGTGGTGGGCCATGTGGTCGAGCTTTTCCTGCGACTCCTTGATCAGGGTGATGTCGCTGAACACGCCCACGTAATGCGTGGTGGTGGCGTGCGTGTCGCGCACGGCGCTGATGGTCAGCCACTCCAGGTACAGTTCGCCGTTCTTGCGCTGGTGCCAGATTTCGCCGCGCCAGAAACCGCTGGCCTTCAATTCATCCCACATGGCCTGGTAAAACGCCGCATCGTGGCGCGCCGAGCGGGTCAGCGACGAGTGCTGGCCCACCGCTTCGGTCTCGGTATAGCCGGTGATCTGCGTGAAGGCGGGATTGACGGTGACGATGATGCCGCTGGCATCGACCACCATCACGCCGTCGGCGATATGTTCGAGCACGGTGGCCGACAGGCGCAGCTTTTCCTCGGCTTCCTTGCGCGCCGTGATGTCGGCATACACCCAGATGCTGCCTTCATTGGGGCGCAGCGGATCGAGCGCGCAGCCGCTGACCAGCGCCCAGAACAGGCTGCCGTCGCGCCGCTTGTACTGGCGCTCCTCGCTGAAATCGCCGCCCTGGGCCAGCGCCGGATACTGGCGCTCGCCCGCATCCTCGAAGTCATACGCACTCGCAAACACGATGGACGTCGAACGCCCCGTCATCTCGGCATGGTCGTAGCCGAACAGCTCTTCGCAGCGGCGATTGACGGAAATGATACGGCGGTGACGCACGAACATCACGCCGAACATCACGTTATCGAGAATCGCGCTCTGCTCCGTCAGCAGCGCTTCGATGCGCATCTCGTGGTGCTTGCGCTGGCTGATGTCGGCAATGATGCCGTCGACCCAGATGACGCCCTGCTCGCCCGCCTGCGGCTGGCCATTCTCGGCCACCCAGCGTTCGATGCCGAAAGCGTCGATGATGCGGTATTCCAGCGCATACGGCCGTACCTCGGCCACCGCCTGGCGCACGGCGCGGCGGTGCTCGCGGCGGTCTTCCGGGCAGATCAGGTCGGCCCAGGCATGCGTGGTGCCGCGCATGAACTGGCGCGCCGAATAGCCGGAAATTTCCTCGATGGCGTCGCTGACGAAATCGATGGGGCCGTCGGGCCGGTAGCGGAAGACGGCGCCCGGCACCTGCGTGACGATGGTGCGGAAGCGCTCTTCGCGCTGGCCCACGTCCTCGAACAGCTGACCGATGGCCGCGCGCATTTGCTCGAGCTGGGCCGTCAGGCGCCCCAGTTCGTCATTGCTGTGCGAAGCCAGGGGCGTGTCGAAATCGCCGTGCGACAGGCGGTCGGAAAAGCGCGTCAGGCGGCGCAGGGGTTTCAACAGGCGGCGGTTCAGGAACAGCACGATCAGCGCCATCGACACGGCCAGCTGTGCGCCCAGCACGAAAATATAGGAGATCTGCTTTTCGCGCAGCTCCTGCTGGCTGCGCGCATCGTCCATTTCGACGACGACGTGACCGATGCGTTCGCCGCGCACGAGGATGTCGCGCTCGGCGCGGTACAGATTGCCCACGGGGCGTTGCGGCGCCCGCAGGCGGATGAATTCCGTGTCGCCCTGCCCCAGCACCTTCACCAGCAGCACGGAGCGGTCGCGCATCACCGACTCGACCAGCGAGTGGGCCGATTCCGCATTCATGTTCCACAGCGACTCCTGCATGCCCAGCGCCAGGATGTCGGCATTGCGCTGCAAGGCCTCGTTCAGGCTGGTGCGCGCCGACTGGCGCTCATGCACGCCGACCAGCACGTAGCTGCCGAAGATGGCGGGCACGACCAGTCCGCCAAAGACCACCAGCAGCAAGGCGCCATAGATCGACGAGCCATACAGCACGCGCAGGCTGGCGCGCAGGCGCTGAGAAGGTGAATTAAACATGCGGCGACAGGGCAACAGGGATCAGGCGGGCGATCATTGACTTTACAGGGGAATCGGGTGGCGAGGCGGGACGAATCTTTATCAGGAGCAATTATGCATGCAAAAAGCGGGAAAAGTCACCAACAAACACGCGCCGGCGGCTACCTGATGTCATATAAACAGGGTTGAAAAACCACACGCATGCCGGCGCGCCAGGCCGGCGCCAGCAGAAAAGCGCGCAGCTTGCTATCATCGCGCCACTTTACCTAGAGGAACCATCATGACCTTCTCCATCTACTCCGCTTCGATCCCCGTCTTCAAACAGATCCTGGGCAGCCTGGCCGCCATCCTGGACAAGGCGGAAACGCACGCGCAAGACAAGAAAATCGACCCGAACGCCCTGCTGCAATTCCGCCTGTTCCCGGACATGCTGCCGTTCGTGCGCCAGATCCAGATCGCCACCGACTTCGCCAAGGGCTGCGGCGCGCGCCTGGCCGGCGTGGCCGTGCCACCGTATGAAGACAGCGAACAGAGCTTTGCTGAGCTGAAAGCGCGCATCGTGAAAACCATCGCCTTCCTGGAAAGCCTGCCGCAGGCGGACATCGACGGCAGCGAAACGCGCGCCATCACCACCGGCAGCGGCGAAAAGACCAAGCATTTCACGGGCCAGACCTATCTGTTCCACTACGCGCTGCCGCACTTCTTCTTCCACGCCACGACGGCGTACGACATCCTGCGCCACAATGGCATCGAAGTGGGCAAAAAAGATTTTATTGGTAGTTATTGATCGCTAGCGCTGAAATATGGGGTCAGACCCGTCGGGTCTGACCCCAGCATTTGCCGCTGGGTTCGGCAACACAAACACGTCATGTATTCCTGCGCGGATACCCTTGCGCCAGGATGCGCACCCACACCACTTCCTTCTCTTCATCCGTCATCGACACCCAGTGGGCCACTTCCACCACGCTGCGGCCGCAGCCGCGGCAGATTTCATCGAAGGTTGTCGAGCACACGGCCACGCAGGGCGTATCGGGACGCGGCGGCAATTCCTTGTCCGCCATCAGGATACCTTCGGCAAGCCGAGCTTTTCCCAGCCTTCAGTGCCCAGCGCTTCCAGTGTGGCAATATTCTTGTCGAAAATTTCCGATGCTTCCGGGAATGCCTCGACGGCGCGCTCGATGCTGTCTTCGCGCAGCAAATGCAGGGTCGGGTACGGCGAACGGTTGGTGTAGTTGCTGATGTCGTCCTCGAACGTCTCGGCAAACTGATAGGCAGGGTGAAAACTGGCCACTTGCAGTTCGCCCGCCAGGTGCATGTCTTCCACGGCCGCGTCGGCCACATCGAGGAACTCGTTGTAGTCGAGGAAATCGTTCAGGGTATATGGATGGATCAGCAAGGTCGTGTCGATCTGCTCGGGATCCGTGTCGGCCAGGATTTGCAGCTCGTCCATCAGCAGCGCCAGCAAATCTTCCGGATTGCTCGATTCGCACACCACGTAGCGGATCTGCTTCTTGACGTGCACGGCCTTGGCGAACGGGCACAGGTTCAGGCCGATCACGGCCTTTTCCAGCCAGGCAACGGTATTGGCGATGATGACGGCGTTGTCGTCGTCGTGGCGCGTCGGGGTGTTCATATACTTAACTCTCTATCAATATGGCGGCCGGCAGCCGAATGGCCGGCCAAAGCCAAATTGTACGCACTTTTGCGCAGCCTCATGCCCGGCGCTGTCCAGGCTTGCGCCAGCCTCTTCGCCATGTATGCTATAACAGCGGCCGAATCACGCATTGGACAAATTAAATTTGCAATAATGACAGCATTTGCGAATGGAAACTCAGCCGTATCCCACTTATTGCCGCTTATTTCCTGTCATCATGCTGACATAATTCTTGACTCCTGCATGTGGATATACGTACACTCGCTGCTTGATCATGGGTCTGTCCGATGTTTCTCCGACGACAACAATGGAACACTATGCACGAAAACTCCTTTAAATCTACCGTCCTGGCGGCGTTGGCACTGGCGCTTGCGCCCGCCCTCAGCCAGGCGTACGAAGCCGGTGTTGAGAGCGATAACGCGCCAGTCGCCGCCGCTGCACCTGCCCTGATCCCGATGACCGCCCAGGTCACGGCGAAACTCCCCACCCTCGACAACCGCCTGCAAAAGACCGACCGGCTGCTGAAAAACCTCAGCGACAATTCCGATCCGCTGCGCGAAGCCGACGTCTGGGGCCGCATCCGCAGCGGCTATGCGATTCCCGACATCAACAACCAGCTGGTGGCCAATCACGTCAACTGGTACGCCACCCGCCCCGACTACATCGCCCGCACGACGGCGCGCGCTTCGCGCTACATCTTCCACGTGGTGCAGGAACTGGAAAAGCGCGGCATGCCGACGGAACTGGCCTTGCTGCCGTTCATCGAGTCCGCCTTCAACCCGCAAGCGTTCTCCAGCGCCAATGCGGCCGGCATGTGGCAATTCGTGCCCGCCACGGGACGCGATTTCAACCTCAAGCAAAACATGTTCAAGGACGAGCGCCGCGGCGTGCTGGCCTCGACCGATGCGGCCCTGACGTACCTGCAGCGCCTGTATGACATGTTTGGCGACTGGCAACTGGCCCTGGCCGCCTACAACTGGGGCGAAGGCTCGGTGCAGCGGGCCATCAAGAAAAACCAGGCGCTGGGCAAGCCGACCGACTTCGAAAGCCTGGCCGACCTGATGCCGGCCGAAACGCGCAACTACGTGCCCAAGCTGCAAGCGGTGAAAAACATCATCGCCAATCCGGCCCAGTTCGGCCTGACCCTGCCCGTGGTCGACAACCAGCCCTACTTCACGGCCATCGACAAGACCAGCGACATCGACATCACCGTCGCCGCCCAGCTGGCCGAACTGTCGATGGATGAATTCAAGGCCTTGAATCCGCAATTTAACCGCCCCGTCATCATCGGCGGCGAAAAGACCAAGATTCTGTTGCCACAGGAAAACGCCGCCAAGTTCACCACCAACCTGGCGCAATGGGGCCACGCCTTGTCGAGCTGGACGACGCACAAGATCACCAATGCGCGCGAACGCATCGAAACGCTGGCGTCGAAATTCGGCACCACGGCCGACGTGCTGCGCCAGGCCAACAATATTCCGCAGCGCACCAGCCTGCGCGCCGGCTCCACCATCCTCGTGCCGAAAACTTCGGCCACGATGAACAAGGACATCACCCAGGAAATCGCCGACAGCGCCACCATGCTGCTGGAAGCGGACCGTCCGGAACGGGCCGCCAAGGCATTGCGCCGCGCCGCCAAGGGAGGCAAGGTGCAAGCCGCGCCAATTTCCCTGGTGAAACCACGCATCCAGCGCGGCGGCGGCAACAGTCGCGCCAAGGCCCGTCACTGATCGCCTGAGCTGTATTGACCTACCTCACCGGCCGCCACAGCCTTGCTGTCGCGGCCGGTTGCACATCCGCCTTACCCGCCCACCCACCCAGACAGGAGTCGTCATGGCTTTCTTGCAAGGCAAAAAAATCCTCATCACGGGCTTGCTGTCGAACCGTTCCATCGCCTACGGCATCGCCAAGGCTTGCCACCGCGAAGGCGCCACCCTCGCCTTCACCTATGTGGGCGAACGCTTCAAGGAGCGCATCACGGAATTTGCGGCGGAATTCGGCAGCGAACTGGTCTTCGACTGCGACGTGTCCAGCGATGAACAGATCAGCGCCGTCTTCAGCGACCTGGCGCAGCACTGGGAACACCTCGATGGCCTGGTGCACGCCATCGGCTTTGCGCCGCGCGAAGCGATCGCCGGCGACTTCCTCGACGGCCTGTCGCGCGACAGTTTCCGCATCGCGCACGACATTTCCGCCTACAGCTTTCCCGCCATGGCCAAGGCCGCCCTGCCCCTGCTGCATCCGGGCGCTTCGGTGCTGACCCTGACCTACCTGGGCGCCGTGCGCGCCGTGCCCTACTACAACACCATGGGCCTGGCCAAGGCGTCGCTGGAAGCGTCCGTGCGCTACCTGGCCGAATCGCTGGGCCCGCGCGGTATCCGCGCCAACGGCATCTCGGCCGGCCCCATCAAGACCCTGGCCGCGTCCGGCATCAAGGATTTCAGCAAGCTGCTGGGTTTTGTGGCCGAACACGCCCCGCTGCGGCGCAACGTCACCATCGAGGAAGTGGGCAACACGGCCGCCTTCCTGCTGTCCGACCTGGCTTCCGGCATCACGGGCGAGATTACCTACGTCGATGGCGGCTTTTCGCAAGTGATGGCCGTCAATCCCGAAGTAGAGTAATGCGGTGGCGGCCGATATTCTGCGGTTGTCACTTGACAACCACAGAATATCGACCTACATTGGAGGCATCGCATGGCGCGCTCCCCGCACCCGAAGAAGGACATCGAAGCGGCGCTGCGCCACGCGGAAAACCAGGGCTGGCGCGTGGAAGTGGGTGGCAGCCATGCCTGGGGCAAGATCTACTGCCCCTACAACGATGCCAGCTGCCGCTGCGGCGAATTCTGCATCGCCTGCATCTGGAGCACGCCGAAAAATCCCGGCAACCATGCGCAGGCGATACGGCGGGTGGTCGACAATTGCACTTTCAATAAGCTGATACACGACTGCATGCAACGCAAATCCAGGGGATAGCCATCATGGATTACATCTTTACTCTCAAATACCGCCTGCCCGACAACGAAACCGACCTCGATGCGCTGGCCGAGCGCCTGGGCGGCGGCGGTTGCGACGATGCCCTGGCCGGCATCGGGCAAGCGGGCCGCCTGGCGCTGGAATTCACGCGCGAGGCCAGCAATGCCAGCGAAGCACTGCTGAGCGCCATGGCCGATGTGAAAGCCATCGTGCCCGGGGCCGTGCTGGCCGAGGCCGCCCCCGACTTCGTGGGACTGACGGACGTGGCGCAAGTGCTGGGCTTGTCTCGCCAAAACCTGCACAAGCTGATGAACAAACACCGCCACAGCTTCCCCGCGCCCGTGCATGAGGGCAGCGCCACCATCTGGCACCTGGCCGACGTGCTGGCCTGGCTGCAGGCCAAGGGGACTTACCAGCTGGAACGCAGCCTGGTCGACGTGGCGCAAGCGGCCCGGCAAATCAACCTGGCCAGGGAAACGCGACAGGCGCCGCCGCTGCCCGCCGGCCTCATGGCCATGCTCCATTAAACGGAAGAAAACTACGTATTCTTACTGATTTCACATAGGAAACATGAGCAAAACGTGGTAGGACTGTCGTTTCTTCCCATTTAAGCCGTGCAAAACGGCAGCAAATACGGTATAGTGTCGTTGTGCGCTGCAATATGTTTCCTTGAAGCGATGGCAACACCGCAGTTACATGCACTACAAACTTAGCAGCTTCGCAAGCCTTAGCGCATCCACAGGATGCCGCTTAATAAAGCCCTCCCGCCTTGTGTGTCGCACCTGACACCGTCCCGGCGCAAAGCTTTTGTGCCGAAATTTCTTTCTAGTTGAGTCATTTCGTTTTGGTTGGCGTTGCTATTTTGCGTTCTGCTTTTTGCAAGAACGCTGATTTTCACGAAAGAAAAAGAATGACATTTGAATCCTTAGGCCTGCATCCGTCCATCCTCGCCGCTCTGACCGAATCGGGCTACACCGCGCCAACCGCGGTACAGTCGCAAGCGATTCCAGCCGCGATTGAAGGCCGTGACCTGCTGGTCTCGTCGCAGACCGGTTCGGGCAAGACCGCAGCATTCATGCTGCCGTCGCTGCACAAACTGGCCAGCGCCGAACAAAGCGCCGCCGGCAAGACGCCAAACCAGGAAATGCAAGCATCGCGCGCCCGCGGCGAGCGTCCACGCTTCAAGGCTGCCCAGCCAAAAATGCTGGTGCTGACGCCGACGCGCGAACTGGCCCTGCAAGTGACCACCAACACCGACAAGTACAGCACCGGCATCCGCCGCATCAAGGCTGTGTCGATCCTGGGCGGCATGCCTTACCCTAAACAGATGCAATTGCTGGCCAAGAATCCCGAGATTCTGGTCGCGACCCCTGGCCGTTTGATCGACCACATGGACTCGGGCAAGATCGACTTCTCGCAACTGGAAATCCTGGTGCTGGACGAAGCCGACCGCATGCTGGACATGGGTTTCATCGACGACATCGAAAAGATCGTCGAAGCGACGCCGGAAGGCCGTCAAACCATGCTGTTCTCGGCAACGCTGGATGGCGTGGTCGGCAACATGGCCCGCCGCATCACGAAAAACCCGCTGGTCATCCAGGTGGCAAGCTCGAGCAACAAGCATGAAAACATCACGCAGCGCGTCCACTTCGTCGACGACCTGTCGCACAAGAATCGCCTGCTGGACCACCTGCTGCGCGACGAAACCTTGGACCAGGCTGTTGTGTTCACCGCCACCAAGCGTGACGCCGACACCATCGCCGACCGTCTGAACATCGCCGGTTTCTCGGCTGCCGCCTTGCACGGCGACATGCATCAGGGCGCGCGTAACCGCACCCTGGACGGCATGCGCCGCGGCCAGGTCAAAGTGCTGGTTGCCACCGACGTTGCCGCCCGCGGTATTGACGTGCCAACGATCACCCACGTGTTCAACTACGATCTGCCGAAGTTCCCGGAAGACTACGTCCACCGCATCGGCCGTACCGGCCGCGCTGGCCGCAATGGCCTGGCCATCTCGCTGGTGAACCACGCTGAAGGCATGAACGTCAAGCGCATCGAACGCTTCACCAAGCAATTGATCCCGGTCAATGTCATCGAAGGTTTCGAGCCAAAGAAAACGGCATCGGCACCACGTTCGAGCGCCCGTCCAGGCGGCTGGAAACCAGGCGACAACCGTGGCGGCGCGAAGCCAGGCCAACGCACGTTCAGCAAGCCGGGCGCACCGCGTAAAGACGGCGCACCAAGCACCGGCGGCGGCTACAAGGGTTCGAACCCGCGCAGCACCGACGGCGCACGCCGCAGCTACGGCGACCGTTAATCACGGTTTGCCATTGCCTCTAGGCATGCAATGAAAAACGGCCACCAGATCGCTCTGGTGGCCGTTTTTTTATGCCCGCAACGCTTTATTTCTTCGACACTTTCTGGCGCGACAGCTTGCGCAGCTTGGCCTGCTCGAAGCGCACCTGCTGCTCCGGTGTCTCCAGCGCCAGCGGCGGCACGGCCACGGGCTTGCGATTGGCATCCACGGCCACCATCGTGAAATAACAGCTGTTGGCGTGGCGCACCAGGCGCTGCTGGATGTTTTCCGTCACCACGCGGATACCCACCTCCATCGACGTCGTGCCCGTGTAATTGATCGACGCCAGGAACGTCACCAGTTCGCCCACGTGGATAGGCTGCAGGAACATCACCTGGTCCACCGACAGGGTGACCACATAGCTGCCCGAATAGCGGCTGGCGCAGGCATAGGCAACGCTGTCGAGGTATTTCAGGATGGTGCCGCCGTGCACGTTACCGGAAAAGTTGGCCATATCGGGCGTCATCAAGACCGTCATCGTCAGTTCGTGGGCCGACCAGTTCATCGCGCTGTCCAAAGTGTTCTCCAAAGGGGAAATAAGAAAAAGGGGGAGGATGTGAAAACCGGCCCCAGGGGCCGGTTGCGGGGCTTACAGGCCCAGGGTGTCGATATCGGCCAGCGAGTCGCGGCCCTTGTCGGAAATGTCGTGGCCCTCGCCTTCGGCGCGCGCCACGATGTGGGCTTTCTTGCCCAGGAAGTAAGCCACGTCCGAGTCCAGCTTGGTCAGCGGATCGGTGGCGACGGCGCGCAGCCCCATGATGCAGCGGCGCAGGAACAGCAGTTGTTGTGCTTTCTCGGTGATGGACAAACGGCCATCGCGTGCATAGCTGAGCAGCTTCAGGCCGGACAGGCGCTTGGCATTGCGGGCAACGCAAGCGCTGGGGCGCTCGGTCTTGATGCCGCGTGCAACTTGCTCCAGCGCGTCATATTCATCGGTCGTTAATTTCTCGTTCTTCATTACTTTTCCATAAAAGGCCAGGTGTTCGGCCCCCATGGTACGCGCCCCGCTGCGCATCGGCAACAGGCAACGTGAATCTACCGCCGCCCGCCAGGCGGCCAGGCGGCGGAAACACGGGCGTGACGACCGTTATTTGTAGCTGCGCAGCAGCAGCCATGCCAGGCCGCAACCCGCCACGGCGCCCGCCAGGGCCAGCGCCACGAGGTTTTTGCTGGTGATCACAGGGCGCCGGCCCAGGTAAATTTTGTTATGCAAGGAATTGCCCACGATGGTCTCCTGTACAAGAATTTTTATGATGTCTCATTATAAGAACAGAATCGTGACGGCCGCATGACACTCGACAGTTAGAGCTTGATTTGTATCCACCCGGCAACATTTATTGGCGTTTTTGTTGTTTAAATGGCGTGGCGCTGGCGGCCACCGCGCAGTCCATTTCCGATCGGAAATAAACGCGGCGCGCCCCTCCCCAACCGCCATGACGGCGGCGCACCGCGCCCCGTCACTGCATTTTCACGGGCGGTGGCGGCGGCGTCGGCTCCTCGACGGGCACGGGCTCGATATGGGGCGGCGTTTCCGGCGGCGGCGTGACGGGATCGCCTTCCGGCGGTGGCGGCATATCGGGTTCGGGCGTGCTGTGCGCACGCAACAGGGCAGGACGGAATTGTGTTTGCATATGACCTCCTTTACCCCACTCTAGCCGATGCGGCCAAATCCTGGCGCCCGCCAGTGGCAAGCCGCTGCGGGAACTAAACGGCGCGGCGCCACTCCAACCTGACAGGTCTCTCACCTGCGAATGCAAGCAATCCCCATGGCGCGCAAGAAAATCCTCTTTATGGCCGAGGCAGTGACCCTGGCCCACGTCGGCCGCCCCCTGAGCCTGGCCCAGGGACTCGACGAGGACAAATATGAGGTGCATTTTGCCTGCGCCGATGGCTATGACTTTTGCTTCAAGCACGCGCCCTTTCGCCGCTGGCGCATCGACAGTATTTCATCGCTGCAATTCCTGCAGGCCTTGGCGCACGGCAAGCCCGTCTACACGGAAAGCACCCTGCACGCATATGTGGAAGACGACTTGCGCCTGCTCAATACCGTCCAGCCCGATCTCGTGATCGGCGACTTCCGCCTGTCGCTGTCCGTCAGCGCGCGCCTGCAGCGCATTCCCTACCTCACCGTCAGCAATGCCTACTGGAGTCCGTACGTGCGCCAGCACTACACGGTGCCCAGCCTGCCCCTCACCAGCCTGCTGCCCATCTGGCTGGCAGCGCCCCTGTTCCGCCTGATCCGCCCGCTGGCCTTCGCCTCGCATGCCGTGCCCCTGAACCGCGTGCGCCGCCGCCATGGCCTGCCGTCGCTGGGCAGCGACCTGCGGCGCATCTATACGGATGCGGACCGCACCTTGTACGCGGATATTCCGCAACTGTTCCCGCCGCACGCCATGCCGTCCACGCACGACTACCTGGGCCCCATCATCTGGGCGCCGCCGCTCGACTTGCCGGACTGGTGGCAGCGCCCGGAACTGAGCAGTGGACGGCCCATCATCTACGTCACCCTGGGCAGTTCCGGCCAGGGGCAATTGCTGCCGCGCGTGCTGCACGCGCTGGCGCCCCTGCCCGTCACCGTATTGGCGGCCACGGCCGGCACCAGCCGCGTCGATGCCGTGCCGCCGAATGCCCACGTCGCGCCCTTCTTGCCGGGCGACGCGGCGGCCCGGCGCGCCAGCCTGGTGATCTGCAACGGCGGCAGCCCCACCAGCCAGCAGGCGCTGACGGCAGGCGTGCCCGTCATCGGCATCGCCGGCAACCTCGACCAATTCCTCAACATGCACGGCATCGCGGGGACCGGCGCCGGCCTGCTGCTGCGCGCCGACCGCTTCCAGGAAACCGCCCTGCACCATGCCGCCACGCGCATGCTCGACGATGGCCGGGCCAGGCTGGCGGCGCGTCAGCTGGCCACGGCCATGCGCAACTATGTGCCAGGGCAACGCTTGCTGCCCCATCTGCACGCCCTGCTGGGGCTTTCGCCGCAAGGCGGCCAGCCTTGACGGGCTGGCGTCGGCTTTTCTTACAGAGAGTCCGGCAACACCTGCAGCACGTCAACAAAAGCACGCCAAGTCCTTGATTTCAAAAGAACCTCATGCGTTGGCATGGAAGTCGCTTAAGTCTGGCCATGAGCACCTGCAGACAGGACTCAGGCAACACTTCCAGACTCACTCAACCACGAGGTGAATACAATGAAACTCTCGAAACTGAAACTGCTTCCGGCCGCGGCCGCACTGACCATGTTGTGCGCCGCCGGTAGCGCACAGGCGGGCGCCTACGGCTACGCCTACAACAACATCTTCGGCTTGCAGATCGTCGCCGCCACGGGCTCGATCACCGCCCTGAACAGCACCACGATCTCGCGCGCCACGGCCACCCTGAATGGCGTCAGCGTCATTAATGGCGGCCCCGGCCTGCTCGACTCGCCCCGCGCCGCCATCGGCGCCGTGACCAAAGGGGAAAACAATTTCACGCAACAAGGTGCCTCGGGCAACTACTCGCGCGGCGATGCGCAGATCGTCAGCACGCAGTTTCCCTCGTTCCCGCCCGGCTCCACCTCCACGCAGGCGGTAAACGTGGCCGAGGCCCACCTGGCCGGCCCTGCCGGCACGGCCGACGCGTCCGGCCGCAACGGCTCGACCACGGGCTTCTCCGTCAACTTCGTCGTCGGTTCGCCCACGGCAACGCTGAGCTTTGACTTCTTCTCCTCGCCATTCATGCAAGTCTTCCTGCAAAGCACAGTGGGACAACTGTCCACCGCGACGGCCAACCTGGTGATGACCATCACCATCACCAACTCGGCCGGCGCGACCGTCTTCAACTGGACACCCGATGGCGTCGTCGGCTCCGGCATCTTCGGTGGCACGGAAAACGCCGATGCGGCCAACCTGAACACCGGCCTGGCGACCAACTTCCTGACGCGCGGCAACCTGTTTACGTATAACCCCACCGGTTGCGGTACGCCTGGCGGCACCGGCGTGGGCACGACTTGCGGCGGCAACTTCAACGCCGTCAGCAATGCCCTCGCGGCCGGCAACTACACCTTGACCTTGAATGCGGTGGAGAGCGTGGACCTGGTCAAACAGGCGCCGGAACCGGGCACCTTGGCGCTGCTGGGCCTGGGCCTGGCCGGCCTGGGCTATGCCAGCCGCCGCAAAGTCAGCGCCTGAACCAGGCAACAGGGGGATGCACAGGCGAGGGAGTTTCCTCGCCTTTTTCATGTGGCAAGCCTGTCGGTTTTCCTTACAACCCGGCCGACCAGGAGATGAGGATTTTCATGACTACATTTTCTTGTACCCGATTGCCCATGCTCCTGCTGAGCTTGCTATTGCTGGCCAGCAGCGGCACTGCCGGCGCCGCCGCCTACGGCTATTCGTACACCAGCGTCTTTGGCCTGGTCATCAGCAATCCCTCCGGCTCCGTCACCCTGCTCAGCAACATCGACCTGTCGCGCACGACCGCCACGCTCAATGGCAGCAGCGTCATCAATGGCGGCAGCAACGAGATCGACGCGCCGCAGGCGAAACGCGGCGCCGTCACCAAGGGGGAAAACGACTTTACCCCGCAAGGCATGGGCAACGCCTCGTATGCGCGCGGCGAGGCGCAAATCGTCGCCTCGCAAATCCCCCCCTTCCCACCGGGCTCGACCAGCACGCATACCGTGAACGCGGCAGAAACCTTCCTGACGGGCGGCGGCAGCGCGGACGCCTCGGGGCGCAACGGTTCCAGCACCGCGATGACCGTCAATTTCGTCGTCGGCCAACCGGGCGCGACCCTGGCCTTCGACTTCCAGGCCCTGCCCTTCATGCAACTGTACCTGGACGCGCTGGCCGGCACAGGTTCGGCGGCCACGACGAATATGGCGATGACGTTCAGCATCATCGATGAACATGGCCAGATCGTCTTCAGCTGGGCACCCGACGGCAAGCTCGGCTCCGGCATCCTGGGCGGCACCGAACTGGCCGATGCGGCCAGCCTCAACACGGGCTACGCGCAAACGCCGCTCACCAGCGGCAGCGTGTTCACCTACGATCCCAGCGGCTGCGGCGCCCCCACGGGCACGGGCGTCGGCACGGCGTGCGGCGGGCAGTACGGCGCCGTCACGGACAGGCTGGCGGCCGGCAGCTACACACTGGTGTTGAATATGCTGAACAGTTCCGAACTGGCCTATGTGCCAGGCGTCACGCCCATGGCGCTGCCGGGCACCTTGCCGTTGCTGACGGCCGGCCTGCTGGCGCTGGCCGGTCTGGCGCCCCGGCGGCGGCGCTGACGGGGCACCAGGCGCGAGCATGGCGTCACGCGCGCCTCACCGCCCCGCCGTTGGCGCCACCAGCAAGTCTTGCAGCGGACGGCGCAGCGAGCGCGCACTGGCCGCCGGGCCGGCGCCTATGCGTCCGAGAAACACGGCCCGATCCAACGCGGCCGCCCCCAGCACGGCCTGGCAGCGCACGGCCAGTGCCTGCGCCAGCTCCTGCAGGCCATCGGTGCGCGAAAAGGCGCGCCGTTCGCGCACATAGCGGGCAAAGATCAGCGGCGTCAGTTCCGGCTGCAATTGCAGGCCCAGTTGCGTGGCCGTCAGCCAGAAGCGTTGCATGGCGCGCCCGGCCGCCACGTAATCGTCGATGTGGCGCGGCGACGCGTCGGCCAGCAGCACGAAATGGGCGGCGCAATACAGGCCCGGCAGCAAGTCCATCTGCAGGCGCGGCGCGACGGTGCCCGCCAGCCAGGTATTGAAGAACTCCACGCGGCGCCAGCTGTGCATGACCCAGCGCATCAGGCGCGCCGTCATCGCGTCGACGCCCAGCGCCTGCTCCGGGATGCGGTCGGTGCTGTAGCGCGCGCCCCACTCGATCACGTCGCGGTGCACCTTGTGCGCTTCCGGCATGGTCAGGCGCAGCTTCGCATTGTCGAACATCAGCCGCGCGCAAGCGAGGCGCGCGCGCCTGCCTTCGAACCACTGCACGCCGTAGCCGGACGGCAAGCTGGCCGCCAGCGCCGCCTTTTCGCTGGCGCGCAAGCTGCGCGTGCTGAGCCGGCGCCGCTGCACGCTGCGCTGCGGCAAGAAGGCCGCCAGCGGATCGGGCGGCATGCCGGGGCTGTCGACCAGGCGCACATCGAAGGTAGGCAGGGTATCGGGCATGGACAAACGCCGGCGCGCTTCCATGCGCAAGCCATGGCTGCTGGCCGCCAGTGCCATGCTTTCGAGCAAGGCGCCCAGCGACAGCTGGCTGGGATGGCCGTCGAGGTCGTACACGCAGTGGCTGCGCGTATCGAAACCGTGCACGACGACATGGCGCGGCGCCACGACTTCAAAGCGCCACGGCTGCGTATTGTCGCCACTGGGCGCCCAGCGCGCCTGCTCGAGGATGTTTTCCAGCACGGGATCGATTTGCGGTGCTTGCGCCATTTATGCCCCCTGCGCGGCGCGGCGCCGCTGGATGATGGCCATCGTCAGGCGCTGCAGCGGATGACGGTGGCCGCCGGGACGCCAGGTATGCACGAGCTTGTTGCGGTAGGCGTCGAAATGCATGCCGTGCGGCGCCGCCATCACCTTACCCCGCTTTAACAGGATCTTCAACGCTTCCGTGGCGGCCGCGCCCGCGCACAGCTGGCAGCCCATGATGGTCGACGGCCCGCGCCGCTCCTTCAGGTTGATGGCCGACGGGTCGACCAGGTAGGGAGCATGCAAGCCGGCCGGCGCCAGCCCGACGAGAAAGCGCAGGGCTTTTTCTTCCTCGGGCAAGTCGCCCCAGCCAAAATATTCTTCGAACGTCATGCCGCCCGGCAGGAAGCTGAGCACGGCCGTGCCCATGCCCAGCGGAGCGGCCGTGATGGCGGGGATGCCCAGGCGGGCGCAAGTGGCGAAGGTGGCCTGGCGCGCGGGAAAGGCGAAGAAATCCAGGCCGTCCACATACAGGTCGACACCGGCGAAGAACTCGGCCAGGTTGCTGTCGTGTATGCCGTCTGGAAATTGTTTAATATCAAGTTCGGGATTGATATCGCGCGCCATCTGCGCCAAGACCGCCACCTTGGGCTGGCCCAGGGTGGACACCATGGCGCCGGCCTGGCGGTTGAAATTGGCGATATCGAAGGTGTCGAAATCGGCGATGTGAAAGGCGCCGATACCCAGCCGGGCCAGGGTCAGCAAGTGCACGCCGCCCACGCCGCCCATGCCGGCGATGGCCACGCGCTTGCCGCGCAAGCTGTCCTGCTCCGCTTGCGTGACCCAGCCCAGGTTGCGGGCGAACGCCGCGTGATACGAAAAACCGTCTGTCATGCTCACCTCTTCTGTGCATCCCTTGCGGACGAAGAAAGTTGGACAGGTGAGCCGGGGTTAAGTTCCCCAATGACAGAAAAAAGCGCTTAGCGCGTCAGGCGCCGCGCCGCAGGCACGCTGCGCTGCAGTGCTGCCGCCGCCGGCGCCGCTGCGCCCACCTTGAACACGCTGACGATCTGCGCCAGCCCGGCCGCCTGCTCGTTCATCGCCTGCGCCGCCGCCGACGCCTGCTCGACGAGGGCCGAATTTTGCTGCGTCATGTTGTCCATCTCGACGATGGCCTGGTTGATCTGTTCGATGCCGGCGCTTTGCTCGGCGCTGGCCGAGGAAATCTCGGCCACGATATCGGTCACATGCTGCACGCTGGAAACAACTTTTTCCATCGTCTCGCCCGCCAGCGCCACCAGTTTTTCACCGGCGCCCACTTGCTCGGCGGAACTGTCGATCAGCTGCTTGATTTCCTTGGCGGCCGCGGCCGAGCGCTGCGCCAGGTTGCGCACTTCGCTGGCGACGACGGCGAAGCCACGGCCCTGTTCGCCCGCGCGCGCCGCTTCCACGGCCGCATTCAGGGCCAGGATATTCGTCTGGAAAGCGATGCCGTCGATGACGGCGATGATGTCGCCGATCTTCTTCGACGAGGCATTGATGGCGCCCATGGTGTCGACCACCTGGCTCACCACGCCGCCCGCCTGGCTCGCCACTTGCGAGGCAGAAATGGCCAGCTGGTTGGCCTGGCGCGCATTGTCCGCATTCTGGCGCACGGTCGAGGTCATTTCTTCCATGGTCGACGCCGTTTCTTCCAGCGAGCCCGCCTGCTGCTCCGTGCGCGCCGACAGGTCGTGGTTGCCGGAAGCGATCTCGCCCGATGCCGTGGAAATGGATTCCGCATCGTTGCGCACCTGGCTCACCAGGTGCGCCAGGTTATCGCGCATGGCCTTGATCGCCATCAACAGACTGGATGTATCGCCGGGACGCGTATCGATCTGCGTCGTCAGGTCGCCCTGGGCGATTTGCGCCACGATGGCCGCTGCATAGTCGGGTTCGCCACCGAGCTGGCCCAGGATGCGGCGCAGCATCAGGGCCGCCAGGGCGCCCACCACCAGCATCAGCGCGCCGCCGATGGCCAGTAGCACGCCCGCCTGGGCCCAGAACTTGTGGTTGATGTCATCGATATACGTGCCCGTGCCGATCAGCCAATCCCACGGCGCAAATTTCACCACGGCATACATTTTTGCCACCGGGTCCTTCACGCCGGGACGCGTGCCATCCGCCTGCACCAGGCCGATGCGGCTGGTAGCCAGGGCCACGCGGTAGCGGTCGCCCGACTGCTTCATGTTCTTTTGCGGCGTGCCGATGCGCGCAGGATTGGGGTGGACGTACAGCAAGTCCGTGCTGAAATCGCGCACGAAATAATACATCTCGTCCTTGACGAAGCTGCCGATGGCCAGCTTGGCCTGCTGCTGGGCCTGCTCACGCGTGAGCTTGCCCGACTGTTCCAGCGCATACGCCTTTTCCACCGAGGCATTGGCCAATTCCACCAGCACCGTCAATTGC
Organism: Janthinobacterium sp. SUN033; assembly: GCF_030397595.1. Taxonomy (NCBI): domain Bacteria; kingdom Pseudomonadati; phylum Pseudomonadota; class Betaproteobacteria; order Burkholderiales; family Oxalobacteraceae; genus Janthinobacterium; species Janthinobacterium sp. SUN033. The sequence goes on along the minus strand of NZ_JAPQNV010000001.1, from coordinate 70,724 downwards.
TCGACCCTTTCCGCCATCATGGTCTGGCGCAGCGAATACAGGGAGAAGGAAGCGATGAGGACGATGCCCAGCAAGGTACTGAAACACAGGAGGAGAATGCGCGAACGGAGAGTCATGGGAGCCTGGGTAAAGAATAAAATGTGGAATTATAAACAATTTCCATGTGGAAATCTTTTCAGAAAAGCAAAGCGGGCGGCGCTACCAGGCTGATGCCCGGCAGGCACCGCCCGCATATGTCTTGCTGAAGTCTGACTGACAGGTCAGGCCAAGGCTTCCTTGGCTGCCTCTTCCGGCGTCAAGCCGTCGTAGAACTGGTCGGTGAACCACTCGACCTGCTCTTCGATATGGTCCTGCGCCTGCGCCACGGTGGCGCCGCCGGCCACGAGGAAGCCTTCGACCTCGATACACCAGTTGATCAATTCCAGGGTTTCCGGATCGAGTTCTTCTTTCTTAGCCATCGTACAGTCCTTGCTTGTTAAATTGCGATCACATCCATCAGCGGCAGTTTAACAGCTTCGCCACCTTGCCGCTCCCGCAGTTCAACAATGAAGCTTACTTGGCTGCAACGTTCTTGCGTTCCGGATACAGTACTACCTGTACATAATTGTGCATGTCCAGGTAGCGCTGCGCCGCCAGTTTGACGGCTTGCGGCGTGAGGGCGCGCACGCGCTGCTCGTAGCGCAGCAGGTACGCGGGATCGCGGCCCTGCGTTACCGAACCCATCAGTTGGTTCATCCAGTAATTGTTTTCCCGCAAGGATTTCTGCTGGCGCGTGATCCAGTTCAGCTTGACCTTTTCCAGGTCCGCCGCGGATGGCCCGTCCGTCTTCATCTTGTTGATTTCGGCAAACGCGGCGGCGATCACCTTGTCCACGTTTTCCGGTCCCGTCGGCAAGTTCAGGGCCACGGAATAATGGCCATACGGATGCTGGCCCATGGACGTCTCGAAGCCGCCGCCATAGATCATGCTCATCTTTTCGCGCAGCACTTCGATGACTTTCAGGTTCAGCACCTCGCCCAGCGCTTGCAAGGTCAGTTTTTGCTCGTCCGAATACGCCACGTCGCCATTGAAGGTGATGGAAATCGTGCTCTTCGGCTCGCTGCCCATGTAGACATCCTTCTTGACCACGCCCGTCACCGGGCGCATGCCCACGTCGCGGTAGGCGTGCGGCACCTCGGCCACGGGCAAGGTGCCCAGGTAGCTGGCGATCAGCGGCTTGATCTTGTCGAGCTCGAAGCTGCCCGTGAAGATGAAGGTCATGTCGCGCGCGCTGGAAAAGCGCTGGCGGAAGATGTCCAGCGAGCGGTCCAGGCCCACCTTGTCGAAATCGGCCACGCGCGGCACGCCATCGACGCGCGGGTTGTCGCCATACATGGCGTGCTGGATGGCGTCGTAAAACACGGCTTCCGGCTGCGCCATGCTGTTTTTCGCCAGGTCCTGCTGCTTGCCGATGAAGGACTGGTACAGGCCCGCATCCTTGCGCACGTCGTGGAAATACAAATACACCAGTTGCAGCATGGCTTCCACGTCGGCGCTGCTGGCCGAGCCGCCGAAGCCTTCGCTCAGCTCGCCCAGCGAAGCGCCCACGTTGACCGTCTTACCGGCCAGCACTTTTTGCAAGTCCAGCGGCGCCAGGTCTTTCAAGCCCATGCTGCCGACCACGGCGCTGGCATAGCGGGCGTTGTAGATGTCGGCGTCGCCGAACAGCGACTGGCCGCCGAAGCGCGTCGAACCCATCAGCACCTGGTCATTCTTGAAGTCCGTGGGTTTGAGCAGCACGCGCACGCCATTGCCCAGGGTCAGCTCCGTCACGCCAATGGCGCTGTTCAGCTTTTCCGAGACGATGCTGCCGCCGGCCGGCGGGCCATCCATCAGCTTGCTGGCGAGGACTCTTTCCGTGCGCGGCTCGACCTTCTGCCGCTCCGCTTGCGCCACCGCGTCGAGCAATTGCTGCTGCGTCGGCACGCTGGCGCCCGCTTTCGGTTCGGCGCCCATGAAGACCACCAGTTTCTTTTGCTGGTCGGGAATCACCTTGGCCACCGTCTCGTTGACTTCCTGCAGCGTTACCTGCGGCAAGAGTTCCTGCGCGTACAGCAATTCATTGGCGATGCCGGGGACGGCTTCCTGCTCCAGGAAGTTGCGCGAATACTCGGCCACGAAACCGGCCGAATCGGACTTGTCGCGCTCGCTGTACGCGCGCTCGTAGTTGCGCAGCATGTTCTTGCGCGCGCGGTCCAGCTCATCCTGGCTGAAACCGAAGCGGCGCGCCCGCTCGTCTTCTTGCACCAGCGCATCGACGGCCGGCTGCACGCCGCCCTTGCCCAGCAAGGCATACGCGCTGAACGACTCATAGCCGCGCACCAGCTTGCCCATGCTGCTGCCGCCCTGGATGAACGGCGGGTTCGCCTGCTGCGTCAATTCCTGCATGCGCGCGCTGAGCATTTGCCCATACAGGTTTTCGATCATCTGGCGCCGGTAGTCGGCAATGGTGACGGGCTCCTGCGCGACGCGGATCGGGTAGCGGATGAAGACCGTGTCGTCCGGCGCTTCCTTGTCCGTGATCACCAGCGCTTCCGTTTGCGAACGCTGCGGCACATCCGCATACAGGCGCGGACGCGGCTTCGCGGGGTTCTTCAGCTTGCCGAAATGCTGGCGGATCAGCTTTTCAGCCTGGCTCGGCTCCACGTCGCCCACCACCATCACGGCCATCAGGTCGGGACGGTACCAATCCTTGTAGAAACGCTTGATGGCTTCCGGCTTGAAGGTTTTCAGCACGGATTCCTTGCCGATCGGCATGCGCTCCGCATAGCGCGAACCGTTCAGCAGCTTCGGATACAGGATCTTGTTCATGCGGTCGCTGGCGCCCTTGCCCAGGCGCGCCTCTTCCAGCACGATGCCGCGCTCGCTGTTGATGTCGGCCGGATTGAATTTCAAGCCATGCGCCCAGTCTTCCAGCACGAGAAAACCCTTTTCCAGGTTTTCCTTCTTGTTCGTCGGAATCGGCAGCACGTACACGGTTTCATCGAAACTCGTATAGGCGTTCAAGTCGGCACCGAACTTCACGCCGATCGATTGCAAGTAGGAAATCAGCTCATTGCGCTTGAAATGCGTCGAGCCATTGAAGGCCATGTGTTCCGTGAAATGCGCCAGGCCTTGCTGGTCGTCATCTTCCAGGATGGAACCGGCTTTCACCACCAGGCGCAATTCCACTTTTTGCGCGGGACGGGCATTTTTCTTGATGTAATAGGTCAGGCCGTTCGGCAGTTTTCCGACGGTAACTTCTGGTGCCAACGGCAGGGGATCGCTCAAACGGATTTCCGCCTGTGCCAGGCAGGCGCACGCCAGCAGGACGGCGCCCGAGATCAGGCGTAATTTACTCAGCTTCATGTATTCTCAACGGTAAGATTCAGTAGGCGTACCTTACACTGAAATCGTGTTTCCGCCATTAAAAACAGCTTAGGAAAAATTGCTTTTCCCAGGCAACTTTGCCGAATGACAAACTCAACAGTACCCTGCCAGTTTTTGTCAGTTGTGCTAAAGTATTGCCGCCGGTCATGTGGACCGGCACAACCATACGTCTTCGGGGCGGGGTGCGATTCCCCACCGGCGGTAAGACCGGCAACGGTCAAGCCCGCGAGCGCTTGTCAGGTTCCACCTGATGAGGTCAGCAGATCTGGTGAGACTCCAGAGCCGACGGTATAGTCCGGATGAAAGAAGATGTGCAGTAGTGTGATGTCCCATCGCCACGGCGATGCGGCCAGTTGCGTCTATTCGCTTGCCCTGCAGCGTTTTTCGCCTATGCGAGGAGCGTTTCACCATGTTAGTCAACAGCTATACCCTGCTTTCCAACGACCTGGAAGGTCGCATCCAATCCGCCCTGGCCGCCATGCGCGCCGGCATCCCCGTCATCCTGCTCGACGATTTCGACCGTGAAAACGAAGCCGACCTGATCCTGTCGGCCGAAAAATTGACGAACGAGACCATGGCTTTGCTGATCCGCGAATGCAGCGGCATCGTCTGCCTGTGCCTGCCGACGGACGTCGTCAGCGCGCTGGAATTGCCGCCCATGTCGTCCGACAATGGCAGCCGCTACGGCACGCCGTTCACCGTCTCCATCGAGGCGCGCGACGGCGTCACGACGGGCGTGTCGGCCGCCGACAGGGTCACCACCATCCGCGCCGCCATCGCGCCGAATGCCAAGCCGGCAGACCTGGTGCGCCCTGGCCACGTGTTCCCCCTGCGCGCCGCGCCCGGCGGCGTGCTCGAGCGACGTGGCCACACGGAAGGCTCCGTCGACCTGTCGCGCATGGCGGGCCTGAACCCGGCCGCCGTGCTGTGCGAACTGATGAACCCGGACGGCACCATGATGCGCGGCGACGATATCGAGCGCTTCGCCGAACTGCACGGCATGCCGATCCTGACCATCGAAGAACTGGTGGAGTGGCGCAGCACGCGCGGGCAATAAGCCGTCAGGCCAGCCTTCAGGCGGCCACGGCCTTCGGCAGATGCACGTGGCGGTAGACGAGGCCAGCCGCCAGGCCATACGCGACGGCGATCGTCGCGTAGGCCAGCGGCAGGCGCAGCGACCAGTCTTGCACCATGTGCAGGATGCTGCCGATCAGGGCCACGCCCACCAGCGCGCCGATTTGCCGGTTCGCATTCAAGGCCGCCGCCGCGCTGTTCGCATGCTGCTTGCCGGCCACCCGCATCACGGTGGCCGTCATGGCAGGAATGGCGATGCCGATGGCCACGTTCATGACGGCCGTGCCCAGCGCCAGCAGAAAATATGGCGTGGCGGGACGCAAGGCCATCAGCAGCAAGGCCATGACGGCGCCCACCAGCAAGCCTAGCAGCATGGGCAAGCGCGTGCCATGACGCGCCGCAATACTTCCCGCCATAAAATTTCCCACCGTATAGGCCGCCATCATGGGCAGCAGGCGCAAGCCCGACTGCAAGGCATCGGCGCCGCCCGACTGCTGCAGGAACAGGCTCAACAAGAACAGCTGGCCGAACACGCAGAAGTTGATCAAAAACCCCACGCCATTGGCCGCGCCAAAGCTGCTGCTGTGAAACAGTGCGCGCGGCAACAGCGGGTGACTGCCGCTGCGTTCGCGCCGCAGCAATTGCCCGGCGGACAGCACCGTCAAGGACCCCGCCGCCAGCACGCCCGGCGACAGCCAGCCCAGCACGGGACCTTCGATCAGCACGAAACTCAGACCCGCCAGCGCCGCCACGCCCAGCGCATGGCTGAACAGCGATAGATCGCGCGGCTGGCGCGCCGGCGCGGCCAGCAACAGCTGCGCCATGACGATGGCCAGCACGCCCAGCGGCACGTTGACCCAGAACACGCTGCGCCAGCCGAACTGGTGCACGAGAATGCCGCCGATCAAGGGGCCGGACGCGCCGGCCACGCCCACCAGGGCCGACCAGGCGCCCAGCATGCGCGTGCGTTCGCGCTCGTCTTCAAAGCTGTGCGTCAGCAGGCTCAGCGAACTGGGCATGAACAGGGCCGCGCCCGCGCCCTGCAGCAGGCGCGCCGCCGTCAGGAAATGCCCGTCGGGCGCGGCGCCGCACAGCACCGAACCAAGGATGAAAACGCCGAGGCCGCCCTGGTACACGGCTTTCGGCCCGTAGCGGTCGGCCAGCGCGCCGCCGGCCAGCAGCAGCGCGGCAAACGTCAGGGTGTAACCGTCGACCACCCACACCAGGCCCGTCAGCGGTATGGCCAGGTCCAGCGCGATATCGGACAACGCCACGTTAACGGCCGTGACGTCGAGCATGGCCATGACGAAGCCGAACGCCAGGGTCAGCAGGATCAAGCCGCTGGCGCGGCGCGGTGTAGGGGCAGGCATGGTATTTCCTTGCAGGGACGGGGGGCAGTCATTATGCGAGTGTTGAGGAATGCAGTAAACAGGCAGAAAATCGGCACCATGATGCAAAAATGCATCACAATAACGACAGGAAAACAAACCATGGATTGGGCTTATGGACTGGGATAACGCGCGCATCTTTCTCGCCATCGGCCGGGCCGGCACCCTGCGCGGTGCGGCCGCCCTGCTGCGCATCGACCAGGCCACGTGCGGGCGCCGCCTGGCCGCGCTGGAAAGCTCGCTGGGCGCCACCCTGTTCCTGCGCACGCCATCGGGTTACGTGCCCACGCCGGCCGGCGAGCTGGCGCTCACGGCGGCCGAAGCGATGGAGCGGGCGGCCGACAAGCTGCAGCGCGAAATGCAGGGCGTCGACAACCGTTTAAGCGGCCTGGTGCGCGTGGCCACCACCGACACCATGGCCAGCCATTTCGTCATCCGCGCCATGCAGCAGCTGCATGCGGCCCACCCCGACATCCGCATCGTGCTCAACGTGGCACCGGCGCTGGCCAGCCTGACGCGGCGCGAAGCGGACCTGGCCGTGCGCGGCGTGCGCCCCACCGACCCGGACCTGATCTCGCGTCACCTCGTCAAACGCAGCCTGGGCCTGTACGCGTCAACCAGCTACCTGGCCGAGCGGGGCGAACCCGTGCGCGGCACGGCGCTGGCCGGCCACGACATCGTCATCTACCACCAGTCCGTGACGCCGCGCCATGCGGACAAGATCGCCGGCGAATCCGTCGCCAACGCCCGGGTCGCCATGGAAGTGAACTCGGCGGCGATGCTGCAGGAAGCCACGCGCGCGGGCCTGGGCGTGGCCGAACTGGCCACCCACCTGGGCGACATCGACCCGCAACTGGTGCGCATCTGGCCCGAGCGGGCGGAAACATATGACGTGTGGCTGGTCATGCATGCCGACCTGAACCGTTCTGCCCGCGTGCGCGCGGCGGCCGACGCCATCATTGCCAGCGTGGGCACCGCCAGCGCCGCCTGACAGCCGCGCACAATAGTGCCGAAAAGAAACTTTCTTTTTGATAAGTCTGATAAAATCCGCACCCCGCCGCGCGCAGCCACCGCCGCGGGATCCCTCAATCCCCCTGGAGAATTTTTATGCTTATCTGGCAAGGCTTCGGCATACTCGCCCCCCTGATCTGTTTTATCGTCGTACTGGCCGCGCAGGCGCTGTTTGGCGCCACCCTGGGCGAAGCCTACACGAAGAGCCACGCGTGGCCCCTGGCCCTGGCCTTCCTGCTGGCGGCTGCCGCCAGCTGGTATGCGGGCGTGCGCCTGAACAACGCGCCAGGACGCGAACTGATCGACCCGGCCACGCAGGAAAGAGTCATCTTGCGCAAACGCCACACCCTGTTCTGGATTCCGATGCAATACATCGCCGTACTGATGGTCGTGATGGCCGGCTTCGCCCTGTTCGGATAGCCGCGCACGCTAGCCGTGCTTGCCGGGCCGGGCTGATGTTAAGATGCCATGATGACCCTCTCCGTCTCCCTCATCATCAGCCTGCGCCGCCTGCACCGGGCCACCATGGCCTGGCTGGTCAGCTGGTGGCGCATGCTGCATTTCGCCATCCTCGTGTTTTCGCTGGGCCTGTCGCCATCGAGCTATAACCGCGACAACCGCCCCATCCTCGCGCACCGCCTGGTGACGAACACGGCGCCGAACCTCGTCTGGTTCAGCGTCGCCTGCGCGCTGGTCAGCCTGGTGCTCATCCGCATCGTCGTCGTCAGCGCGCAAAGCTACGGCCTGTCGCGCTATGCGCTGGAAATGGTGGTGCGCGTGCTGGTGCTGGAACTGATCCCGCTGACGGCCGCCCTGTTCGTCGCCCTGCGCCTGACCTTGCCCGACGGCATCGCGTTCGCGCAAATGCGCTCGTCCGGCATGCTCGACACCATGCAGCGCCAGGGCGTTGACCTGCTGCGCCGCGAATACTTTCCGCGCGTCATGTCCGGCATCTTCGCCGTGTGGATGCTGGCCATCGTCAGCTGCGTCACCTCGCTGATCCTCGCCTACCTCACCATCTACGGTTTTACGCCGTGGGCGCTGCAGGGGTATACGCGCGTCGTCGGGCAGATCTTCAATCCCGCCGTGGCCCTGATCCTGATGCTCAAGGTCATCTTCTTCAGCTTTGCCGTGGCCCTGATCCCGCTCGCTTCCTCGTACTATCCCGAAGAGCCGCATGGCCGCCGCAACCGCCTGTGGGCCGCGCACGGCCTGTCCGAAATGCTGCGCCTGTTTTCCGTCATCCTGCTGATCGAAGTGGCTTCGCTGATGGGCAATTACTACTGACGCCCCGCCCGCCGCCGCCAGCGATCCCCGAACCACCCATACGAGAGCCAGTATCCATGAGCCAGAGCCAGCCCCCCAATCCCGACCAGGTCGACGTCACGGCGCCCGCCGGTCTCGCGCAAGATGCCGTCCTGCCCGCCCCGCCGCCCGTGCGCCACGCCGAACTGAAGGCGGCCATCCTGCTCGTCTTCATGTTCGTGCTGGTGGTCGGCTCCGTCGTCTACCTGATGTATGCGCGCGGCGCCTTCGAAGCCACGCAGACGCTGGTGCTGACGGCCGACGATTCGGACGGCGTCGGCGTGGGCGCCGACCTGACCTTTTCCGGCTTTCCCATCGGCCGCGTGCAGCGCATCGAGCTGGCGCCGGACGGCCGCGCGCGCGTGATCATCGACGTGCCGCGCAAGGACGCGCACTGGCTGCGCAGCAGCTCCATCTTCACCCTGGAACGGGGCATCGTCGGCGGCGCCAAGCTGCGCGCCTACAGCGGCATCCTGACGGACCCGCCGCTGCCCGACGATGCCACGCGCGACTTGCTGGTGGGCGACATGGCGGCGGAAATCCCCCGCCTGCTGGCCGCCGCCAAGGACTTGCTGAACAACGTGGCCAGCCTGACAGGCAGCGATTCCGCGCTCGACGGCACCCTGCGCAACGTGCAGGCCGTCACCGGCAAGCTGAGCGGCCCGGGCGGCGCCATGGGCTTGCTGACGGGCGACGACAAGCAGTCGCGCCTGCTGGTCGAGCGGGCCAACACCCTGCTGGTCACGGCCGACCAGCTGGCACGCCGCACGGATGGCCTGGTGGCCAACGCCGACACGCGCGTCTTTGGCGACAAGGGCGTGATGACGGATGCGCAGGCCACCATCGTGCAGCTGAACGCCCTGCTGGCCGACACCCGCGCCAGCCTGAAAAAAGTCGACGCCGTGCTGGTCGAAGCGCAAGCCGTGGGCGCCAACGCCAGGGCCGCGACGGCCGACCTGGGGCCGCTGCGCGCCGACGTGGAAAGCAATCTGCGCAAGGTCGAGCAGCTGGTCAATGACATCAACCGCAAATGGCCGTTCAAGCGCAATCCGGAGATCAAACTGCCATGACCCTATCCCGCCCCGCCATCGCCGCCCTGCTGTGCACCTTGCTGGCCGCCTGTTCCAGCGGCCCGCCCGTGCCGGACTGGAAAATGAATGCGCAAAGTTCCATCGAACGGTTTCAATCGGCGTATTTGAATGGCAAGACCCTGGTCGAGCAGACGGAATTCCGGCGCGCCCGCAGCCAGGTGGCCGGCACGGGCAAGCTCGAGCTGGTGGCGCGCATCGAACTGCTGCGCTGCGCCGCGCGCGTGGCCAGCCTGGCCTTCGAGGACTGCGCCGGCTTTGACGCGCTGCAAGCCGATGCGACCGCCGCCGACCGCGCGTATGCGGCCTGGCTGGCCGGCAAGGGGCAGGCGGCCGACGTCGCCCTGCTGCCCGAAGCGCAGCGGGCGGCCGCCGGCGCCGCCTCCGACACGGCCGCCGCCAGCGCCGTGGCGGCCATCGATGACCCGCTGTCGCGGCTGGTTGCGGCCGGCGTGCTGCTGCGCTCGGGCCGCGCCACGCCGGCGCTGCTCGACACGGCCGTCGCCACCGCCTCGGACCAGGGCTGGCGCCGGCCGCTGCTGGCGTGGCTGGGCGTGCAGCGCCTGCGCGCCGAACAGGCGGGCGATACGCAGGCGGCGCAGCGCATCGCGCGGCGCATGGCGATCGTCGAGCAGACGCTGGCCCCGTGATGCGCCGCTGAAGATGGCGGCCCAAGGCAGGCAGAATCAGGCATAATCGAGCCAGGATGACAGCTATGCCGTGCAGGCAGCGAGGTGTGACGATGCAGTTCGAGGATTTCGACCTTTCCACTCCCGATCCCGGCCGGCATGCCGGGCCGGCGCCTGGCGATGACGTCTCGGCCGCCACGGCCGTGCGCCTGCAATACCTGCTCGACAATACCCCCTCCATCATCTATTGCACCGTGCCCAGCGGCGACTTCAAGATGACCTTTGTCAGCAACAATGCCTTGAACGTGCTGGGCTACCAGCCCGAGGAAATGGTGGCCGACCCCAATTTCTGGTTCGACCACATCCACCCCGACGACGCCCCCGGCATCTTTTCCAGCCTGGCGCAGATCTTCGTCGAAGGCGCGCGCGCCTATGAATACCGTTTTCGCGTGCGCGACGGCAGCTATCTGTGGATGCACGACAGCCTGCGCCTCGTGCGCGACGAGCACGGCGTGCCGTTCGAGGTCATCGGCTCGCTGACGGACATCACGGAACGCAAGCGCATGGAAGCGATGCTGCAGGCGCGCGGCGAAGAGCAGCAACTACTGATCAGCAAGCTGCAGGAAGCGCACGACCAGCTGCTGCAATCGGAAAAGATGGCGTCCATCGGCCAGCTGGCGGCCGGCATCGCGCATGAAATCAATAACCCGATCGGCTTCGTCAATTCGAACATGAGTTCGCTGCAAGGCTATGTCGCCACCCTGTTCGACGTCATCGCGCAATACGAGGCGGCGATGGGCGAGCCGCTCGACGGCCCGGCCCTGGTCGCGCGCGTGGCCCAGGTGCGCGCGCAGGCCGACCTGGCCTTCCTGCAGGACGACATCGGCGACCTGGTGCGCGAATCGATGGATGGCCTCAAACGCGTGCGCGACATCGTGCAGGCGCTGAAGGATTTTTCCCACGTGGGCGAGACGGACTGGCAAGTGGCCAGCCTGCATGCGGGCCTGGACAGCACCCTGAACATCGTCGCCAACGAATTGAAATACAAGGCGCGCATCGAAAAACACTATGGCGAGCTGCCGCCCATACTGTGCCTGGCCTCGCAGCTGAACCAGGTCTTCATGAACCTGCTCGTCAACGCGGGCCAGGCCATCAGCAGCGACGGCGTGATCAGCATCCGCACCGGCCATGCCGGCGACTGGGTGTGGGTGGAGATCGGCGACACGGGCGCCGGCATCGCGCCCGAGCACCTGAACCGCATCTTCGAGCCGTTCTTCACCACCAAGGCCGTGGGCAGCGGCACGGGCCTGGGCCTGTCGCTGTCGTACGGCATCGTCAACAAGCACGGCGGACGCATCGACGTGGCCTCGGAAGTGGGCCGCGGCACGCGCTTTACCGTGCACCTGCCGCTGCAGCCGCCGGGCGCCACGAACGCCTAGGCTTCCTTCACGGGCGCATACACGCGGATGCTCAGGCGCCCGCCATTCTTGCCTTCGAAGTCGAGCAGCTGGGCGATCACGCGGGCCGTCAGCACGTGTTCGGCCGCCAGCAGCATCAGGCCATCGCGGCTGATCAGGTCGCGCGACAGCACCATGCCCGGCTCCAGCTGGCCCGACAGCACCGTCAGGTCGCGCGCCGGCGGTTCCGTCTCTTCCATGATGCCGCGGAAAGCGGCCACCACGGCCGGGTCGTAGCGCTTGCCGACGCTGTCGTAGATCAGGGTGCGGGCCTCGTCGGCGCGCAGGCTGCGCTGCACCATGGCGCCGATCTGCAAGCCGTCGTAGTCCGACGCCAGCGCCAGGATGCGCGCGCCCAGCGGAATGGCCAGGCCCACCATGCCATCGGGAAAGCCGCCGCCGTCGAAGCGTTCCAGCTGCGAGCGCAGGATCACGGAAACGGCGCGCAGCTCGTCGAGCGCCATCAGCAATTGTTCGGCGCGCAGCGGATGCTTGCGGAACGCGGCCAGCTGCTCGCCCGTCCAGGCGCTGGCCGGCAGCTCCAGCACATCGTCGCTCAAGCTGAGCTTGCCGATATCCTTGAGCAGGGCCGCGATGAACACGTCGCGCGCCTCTTGCCCGTCCAGGCCCAGCGCCTGCGCCAGCTTGCGCGACAGCTCGGCCACCCGCCGCGCATGGCCGGCCAGCTTGCCGCCGCGCATCTCGATCAGGTTGGAAAACACCTTGATGGTCGTCACGAACGTGGCCTTCAGGCGCTCGTTGGCCGCCTGCACCTCGTCGTGCGACAGTTTCAGCTGCTGCGTGCGCGTGGCCACCTTCGCTTCCAGGCTGGCGTTGAGCGCCTGCAGCTCCACGTTCTGGCTGGCCGTCAGCGCTTCCAGGCGCCGTTTTTCCTGCTCCAGCGCGCGCCGCTCCAGCGCGTGGCGCACCACCAGCACGATATCGTTCTCGTCCCAGGGCTTGGTCACGTAGCGGTAGATCTCGCCCTGGTTGATGGCGTCGAGGATGGACTGGATGTCGGCATAGCCGGTCAGCAGCAAGCGCATGGTGCCGGGCCAGCGCTGGCGCACCTGGGCCAGGAATTGCGCGCCATCCATGTGCGGCATGCGCATGTCGGAGATGACCAGGTCCACCGTCTCGCTGTCGAGCAGGGCCAGGCCGGCTGCGCCGCTCTCGGCCGTCAGCACGCGGTAGCCGTGCGGGCGGAACAGGCGGCGCAGCGACGACAGGATATTCGGTTCGTCGTCGACGCACAGGATGGTGGGCGGCGGCGCGGCCGCGGTGCTGGTGCTCATGCTGTCCTGTTCGGTCATGGTGTGGCCGCCTGCGCCTGGCGCACGGGCAAGGTGATGCGGAAGGTGGTGCCGCGGCCGATGACGCTGCGCACGTCGATGCGGCCGTGGTGTTTCTGTACCGTCGTATAGGCCAGCGACAGGCCCAGCCCCGTGCCCTTGCCGACGGCCTTGGTGGTGAAGAAGGGGTCGAAGATGCGCGACAGGTGTTCGGGCGCGATGCCGCCGCCCGTGTCCTCGACTTCGATCCACACTTCCGTGGCGCTGTCGCTGCCCGTGCGCAGGGTGATGCGTCCGCGCGCCTCGCCCATGGCGTGGGCGGCGTTGACGACCAGGTTCATGATCACCTGGTTCAGCTCGGAAGGCTGGCATTCGATATCGGGAATGTCGGCATATTCGCGCACCACGTCGGCCTTGTACTTGACCTCGTTGTTCACGATATTGAGCGTGGTATCGATGCCCTGGCGCAAGTCGGCCCAGACCCACTCCTGGTGCGCGTCCGTGCGCGAAAAATCCTTCAAGTCCTGCACGATGCGGCGCACGCGCGCAATGCCTTCCTTCGACTCGCCCATCAGCATCGGTATGTCGGTGCGCAGGAAGTCCAGGTCGATCTGTTCGCGCAGCGCCCGCAGGCGCGCCGCCACCACGGGGTCGGCGACGGCCGGCTCGGCTTCCTCATAGGCGTCGAGCATGGAAAACAGGTCGTCCAGGTAGCCTTCCAGGGTGCCGACGTTGGAAAACACATAGCCGATGGGATTGTTGATCTCATGCGCCACGCCCGCGGCCAACTGGCCGATCGAGGCCAGCTTTTCCGACTGCAGCAGCTTTTGCTGGGCCAGCGACAGCTTGCTGTTCAATTCCGTCAGGGCCAGGTTGCGCTCGCGCAACTCCAGATCGGCGATCTGGCGCTGGCGGATATCGTCGGCCAGGCGCTCGTTCATTTCAGCCAGCTGGGCCGTGCGCTTGGCCACCAGGTGTTCCAGGTTGTCGTGCGCCTTGCGCAACGCCAGTTCCGCCAGGCGCCGCTCGCTCACGTCGCGCAGGGTTTCGATGGCGCCCACCAGGCGTCCCTGGCGGTCGCGCAGGGGTGCCGCCGTGAAATGCAGCCAATGGCCGTCCGGGCCGATATCGGCAAAGAAATCCTCGGCCTCAAAGGCGCCGGGGATCACGGGAGAGCGCTTCAGCTTGCCCAGGTAAAGGTCATTTTCACCGAGCGCGATATCGTCGGCCACCAGCAGGTCGGCCAGGCAGGCGCGCGGCTGCGGATAAAACGCCTTCCAGTGGTCGCGCGTGCCGACCATCTCGGCGGCCGTAAAGCCCAGCAACTGTTCGCAGGCGCTATTCCAGTGCGTGATCACATGGTCCGTGTCGATGGCGAACGTGGCCACGGGATGGCCGTCGAAAAACGCCGACAGCGCGATGGTGTCTCCCTGGCGGCGTTCCGGCGTGGCGGGCAGTGCCTGCCCTGCTTCTGTGTCCATGGCCTCTGTCCTGTTCATGCCAGCATGATCCGCGACATTTCATCGAAGGTGTGTTCCGTTTGCCGCAGCAGCGCCAGCCAGGCCGGCTCGTCCAGGGCGACGCTGCGCCAGCCCGTGGCCGACAGGGGCGGCACCAGCGCATCGTCGACGCCGGCCAGGTCGAGCCCCAGGGCGACGGCATTGGCCAGGTGCACGGCCAGCGGCAAGCCGCCCGCGTCCAGGCGCTCGATGGCGTGGTGGTCGGCCACCGCCTGTTGTATCGCTTCAGGAAACTTCCAGTAAGCGGCCAGGGCGCTGCCCACCTGCGCGTGATCGATGCCGATGACGGCCAGTTCCGCCTCGGCCATCTGGCAATCCTGCGCCTGGCGGTGGCTGCGCACGAGCGCGTGCTCGTCCGGGAAGCGCGTCACCAGCACCAGGGTGCCCAGGTCGTGCAGCAGTCCCGCCGTGAACGCCGTTTCGGGATTGACGCGCAAGTGCGGCGCCAGCAGGCGCGCGGCGATGGCCGTGGCCAGCGAATGGCGCCAGAAGGCCTGGAAATCGAAGCCGCCGCTGACGGGCGCGAAGCTGCCCGTCAGGGCGCAGGCCGTGACGACGGTGCGGATGCTGTGAAAGCCCAGCACGGAAACGGCTTGCGGAATGCTGGTGACCTTCGATTGCATGCCGTAGAACGAGGAATTGGCGATGCGCAAGGTCTTTGCGGCCAGGGCCTGGTCCAGCTCGATCTTTTGCGCCAGCACATGCACGTCCGTGTCGTCCTGGTCCATACTCGACAACAGTTCCAGCACCACCACCGGCAGCGAGGGCAGTTCCTGTATCTGGCGAATGATGTGTTCAAAACTGAGGCGTGTCATGCCGCCCCCCCTTGCCGGTAGCGCTGCAGCAGCGCCAGCAGTTCCGCCCCCGCGGAATCGGGCGGCGTGGCGCGGAACAGCACGGCCAGCCGTTCCAGGCGGCGTACCCGTTCCTGCTCGGCATGCGCCTGCGCGGCGGGGTCAGGCTCCGCTTCCATGACGACGTGGCAGCGCTCCACATTGCGCCTGCGCAAGGCCGTCAGGTTCGCCGCCGTCAGCGTGGCACCCTGGGCCAGCAGCACGGCGCCGCTGGCGTCATTCAAGGCTTGCGCCAGCACCATGCCTTCCTGCGCCTGCTCCATGGAAATCTCGCGGCCGCTTTCACTCACGCTTGCACTCACGCTTATACTCATGTACCCGCTCCATGACGACTCAGGGTGACCAGGCTGCCGCGCGAGCGCGAATGCAAGCCCATGGGATGGACGGCCACGACATACGGCTGGCCATCGATGGCGGCCAGGCGAGGCGTGCCCTGCCCGTCGAACAGCTGCGGCAGGACGATCGCCGCCTCGTTGCCCAGCAAGGCCGCACCCCGTTCGAACAGGCTGGCGGCTGCCCCGTTGATGAAAGCGATCATGCCTTCGTCGTCGAGCCCGATCACGGGCAGCGGCAGGAATTGCAGCACTTCGCGCGCGATGCCCAGGCTGACCTCGTCGCGGCTGATCTGGTGCTGCTGCTGGCACACCAGCGCCTGCATGGCGGCATTCGCGGCCGCCAGCGCCTGGTTGACGTCGCGCAACTGCGCATTCAGGCGCACATTGTCGTCGTCGATGCCCTTCAGGCGAAACGCTTCGGCGATATGCTCGCGCAGCTGATGGTCTTCCCAGGGTTTGGTAAGAAACTTGAAGATGGCGCCTTCGTTGACGGCGTCCGTGACGGCCTGCAATTCGGTATAGCCCGACAGCATGATGCGGATGGTTTGCGGACACAGCAGCTTGGCCTTGCGCAGGAAGTCGGCGCCCAGCATGCCGGGCATGCGCTGGTCCGACACGATGACGTCGACGGCATGGCTGGCCAGCACTTCCAGCCCTTCCTGGCCGCTGCCGGCCGTCAAAATATGGTAACCGTCGCGCCGCAGCAGGCGCTTCAGGGAAGCGAGGATATTCGGCTCGTCATCGACCAGCAGCAAGGTGCGCGGCGACGCCACGGCGTCCGCCGCCACAGTCCCTGGCATACCATGCTCATCGTGCACATCCATCGGACCATCCTCTCATCGCCATGGCGATACGGGAGCTTGCCTGAAGGGGGGATCCGCCGCGCGGGAGAGTCTTGCGCGGCAGCCAGCCTGCCTTGAAATTATACGACTAAATATTCCTCTATGGCACTTATCCGCCATTTATCCGGCACTTATCCGCGCCGTGCCGGACACGGCGTGTCGCGGTAAAACACAAAGCCGCCCAGGCCGATGGCTTGCGTATCGGCTTTCACGGCGTACACCAGCGTGTTCCTGGCCGCCTCGACCCTCAGCAGGTTCTGGTGCAGCACCGTTTGCGCGTGCGCCAGTTCCAGCGACGGGGTCGGCGCCAGCTGCAAACGCAGTTCGGACGTGGCCGCATCGTAGGCCCAGCGGCCCGGATTGAAAAAGGCGAAACCGCCGTCGAAACGCAGGCTGCCATCCTTGAACTGGGTCAGGCAAATACCGGGAAATTCGCTGGGTGGGTTGTACCAGGTGGCGGCCACGGCGGCATCGGCCGGCGTATTGCCCGGCATCTGCATGCCGGACGTGCCGTGGTTGCCGCCCGTGCCGGCGCAAGCGGCCAGCGCCGCGAGGCAGGCGGCAGCGGCCGCCCGTTTGATCATGATCCCGTGCATTTCCGTCCCCTTGCTTTATAGAAACACAATCTTAGTCCGGGAAACGTGGCCGTTCAAGCGGCTAGCGCACATAAGGTGGATTTAATTGCCCTCGGCCGCCTTTGCCGCCAGGGCCTCCGCTTCGCGCAATTTGTCCTTTTTGCTCTTGCGCGCGCCCTTTACGCCGCCGTTGACCGTATCGGTGACGGGATTCACGGGCGTCGGCAGTTCCGTCGGCTCGAAACCGGCCACCACTTCGCGCACGATGCGCAAGTCGTTGCGGTTTTCGATCAAACGGAAATGCGCTTCCGTATCGGCCGTCACGAAACTGATGGCCGTGCCGCTTTCACCGGCGCGGCCCGTGCGGCCGATGCGGTGCGTGTAGTCGACGGCCGAACGGGGCAAGTCATAGTTGACGACGGCCGGCAGGCCGGCGATGTCGATGCCGCGCGCGGCCACGTCGGTGGCCACCAGCACCTGCAAGCGGCACGCCTTGAAGTCGGCCAGCAGCTGGCTGCGCGTGCCCTGGCTGAATTCGCCGTGGAAGGCGCCCACGTGCAGGCCAGCGCGCTGCAGCTTGTCGGCCACGTGTTCGGCCGCGTACTTGGTGGCGACGAACACCAGCACGCGCTCCCACTGCTGCTGCAGGATCAGGTAGCGCAGCAGCTGCGTGCGGCGCGGCACGTCCACCGTGATGGCGCGCTGCACGATGTCGGGCTTGTCCTGCGGTTCGGACGCCACTTCGATGCGCACGGGTTCGCTGAGCAGGCCGTCGGCCAGCGCCTGCACGTTGTCGGGGAAGGTGGCGGAGAAGAACAGGTTTTGCCGCTGCTTGGGCAGCAGCGCCAGGATGGCGTTGATTTCTTCGCTGAAACCCATGTCCAGCAAACGGTCGGCTTCATCCAGGACGAACAGCGACACGCCGCCCAGTTTGACGGCATTCTGGCGCACCAGGTCCAGCAGGCGGCCCGGCGTGGCGACGACGATATCGGCGCCGCCGCGCAAGTCCATCATCTGCGGATTGATCGACACGCCGCCGAACAGCACGGAAATCTTCAGTTTGATCGGCAGCGGCTTGGCCAGCGCGTGCACCGTCTGCCCCACCTGCGCCGCCAGCTCGCGCGTGGGCACGAGGATCAGCGCGCGCACCTGGCGCGGGCCGGAAACGGGCGCCATCAGCGCCTGCAGCAGTGGCAGCGCGTAGGCGGCCGTCTTGCCGGAACCCGTCTGCGCCGCGCCCAGCACGTCGCTGCCGCGCAGGATGGCGGGAATGGCGGCCGCCTGGATGGCCGTCGGCGCGGCATAGCCGGCCTTGTCGACGGCGCGGACCAGGGCGGGAATCAGACCCAGTGAGGAAAATGGCATAGCGGGCCTTCTTATTATTTAGTCATGAAGTGAGACCGGCCGCAATGTGCGGCCGGTCGGGATAGCGACAGTATAAAGCAATGACAGATAACGCCCAACCAAGCCTACTGCGCGTCGGCATAGGCGGCCTGCGATGCTCACTGTACTAAAGTACAGTTCCGCTTCTCGACCACCTCTTCCTTCCGCTCGCTACGGTTTGGTTGGACGTTGTGCTGCAAGTTGATTACTGCCTGGGCATTTGCAGCTTCGGGTGGCCCGTTTCATCGTAACCCGGCATGCCGCGGCGGATCGCATGCGAAAAGTCCGCGTCGTCGTTGGCCGCCCGCGCGCGCGCCGTGACGTGGCCGCCATCGCGCAGCTGCTGGAAGGTCTGGCCGGGCACCAGGCCCTTGACGTCGAACAGGTAGCGGTCCAGGTAGCCCGAAGCCATCAGCCGGTAGTCGAGCGGCAGGCCCGGCACGATGCGGCGCACCATCTCGAAGACGATGGTGGTGCAGTTGGCCGTCAGGGTGTTGTAGAACTGCGGCTGGTTCTTCAGCGATTGCGCCTCGTCCAGGTAGGCGAGGAACAGCGAGCGCATGGCCGCCTTGGGCATCATGACGCGGTACAGATGCATGTCTTCGCCCCGCGCATTCGTGCGCACGCGCAGGATGTCGCGCTCGTCGGCGGCGATCAGGCTCATCTCGAAATGCTTGAAAAAGCCGCCGATGGCGGAAAAGCTCTCGCCCTTTTCCTTGCGGATTTCGATGGAAAACGTCAAAAAGCGCCCGTCGGCAAAGCCGAACGAGATCAGGGTGTGCGCGATGTACGGCCCCGTCCAGTACGACAGCGCCGTGTCCACCGTGCGCAGCTCGTCGAGGTCGTAGCTGCGCTGCTCCCACTTGACCGTGTAGTCGTCGTCGCTGCGCCAGTCGAAATTGCGCACATTGTCCAGCGTGACGGTGCTGCCCTTCACCGTGCCCGTGACGTTGCGCGCCACGTCGTCGGCCCACACGCGCTGCTGCTTCGGCGTGATCAGGCTCCACCACAGGAGCAGCAGGAGAAACCCGGCCGCATACGGCAGCAGCACGCGCGCATCGCCGCGCGTCCACCACAGCACCACGCTGGCCACGCCCAGCGCGCCCCACAGCAGCGCGCCGATGGCTTGCGCCGCCGTGCCGCCGGACAACTGGTACCACAGCGCCAGCGCGCCCCACAGTGCGGTCAACAGGAGAATCAGGGAAACGGCCATTTTGCCGATACTGCCCAGCACGGAGCGGGCACGATGTGATAAGAAAGTCATGCCGCAATTATAGGGCCAAGCGCAGGAACAGGTACGTTCAGGCAAGTGCTGCGGCAACAGGCCGCGCCAGCGCAATCATTGCTTGCCTGACAATTTATTTCATGAGAGCATATTGCCAAAATAAAATGTATAGACAAGGCGGCCTGTCACGGCGGCGGCGCCTTGGCTTTCCCAGGAGATACCTTGCAGCCCCCTTCCCTGTACGCCCTTGCCGGCAGCCTCAATTCCCTCTTCATCGTCGTCAGCCTGTACGGGCTGTGGTCGCAGCTGCAAAAAATCTGGCAGCGCAAGCGCGATGCCGGCATCGGCGCCGGCAAGACGACGGACATCCTGTCCATCAACCAGTTCACCGTCAGCTTCCTCGCGTATTGCGCGTTCTTTGTGTACGGCTATTCGATCACGCCGTTCAACCACTACATCGTCTGGCCCCGTTTGATCGCCTCGCTGATCGCGCTGGCCATCCTGTATGAAATCCACCGCGACCGCCGCAGCTTGACATCGCGCAATGCGCTGCTGGCCTGCGCACTGCTGCTGGGCGCGGGCATGGCGGGGCTGGCCTTCGGCCCCACCTTCAGCGATGAAAAGCGCGTGATCTCGCAAGGCCTGCTCGTCGCCGTCACCGTGCTGCTGGCGCAGGGCTACGCGCACCAGATCCGCTTGATCTGGCGCTCGGGCAAGACGGGCGCCGTCTCCCTGAAAATGAGCCAGTTCATCCTGGCGATGGATGCCAGCACCATCTTCTTCGCCTGCGTCATGGGGCTGGAAACGGGCTGGCCCTTGCTGCTGCTGGCCTGCGTCAGCGCCACGACCAAGCTGATCATCATGTGGCTGTTCCGCTGGGAAAAGAGCAGCCCCGCCGCACAGATGAAACGCCAGGCGCCGGCCTGAGCCTATTGCCCGCTCAGCGCGCGCATTTCCGCATACAGGTTCGCCTTGCCCTCGAAGCCGATGCCGACCAGGTCCGGCATGGTGATGTGGCCGTTTTCCACTCTGACGCCGTCGGGGAAGCCGCCGAACGGCTGGAACAGATCGGGATACGATTCATTGCCGCCCAGGCCCAGGCCGGCCGCGATATTCAGGGACATCTGGTGGCCGCCATGCGGAATGCAGCGGCTGCGCGACCAGCCGTGCTGGTGCAGCATGTCCAGGGTGCGCAGGTATTCCACCAGGCCGTAGCTGAGGGCGCAGTCGAACTGCAGCCAGTCGCGGTCGGCGCGCATGCCGCCGTAGCGGATCAGGTTGCGCGCATCCTGCATGGAAAACAGGTTCTCGCCCGTCGCCATCGGCTTGTCGTAATAGCTGCGCAAGGTCGCTTGCAGCTCGAAGTCGAGCGGGTCGCCCGCCTCTTCATACCAGAACAGGTCGTACTGGCGCAGCGCCTTGGCGTAGGCGATCGACGTGTCGAGGTCGAAACGGCCGTTGGCATCCACGCACAGCTTCTGGCCATCCTGCAGCACGTCCATGATGGCGTCGATGCGGCGCAAATCCTCGTCCAGCGAAGCGCCGCCGATCTTCTTCTTGACCACCGTGTAGCCGCGGTCGATATAGCTGCGCATCTCGTCCTGCAGCGCGGACAGGCTCTGGCCCGGGTAGTAATAGCCGCCGGCCGCATACACGAACACTTTTTTGTCCGGCGCGCCCGTGCCGTGGCGCTCGGCCAGCAACTGGAACAGGGGCTTGTTCTCGATCTTCGCCACGGCGTCCCAGATGGCCATGTCGATGGTGCCGATGGCCACCGAGCGCTCGCCGTGGCCGCCCGGCTTTTCATTGGTGTACATGCAATCCCACACCTTGTGCGGGTCGAGTTTGCCGCCGTCATCCGTCACGAGGCTGGCCGGATCGGCGTCGAGGATGCGGGGAATGAAACGCTCGCGCATCAGCATGCCCTGGCCGTAGCGGCCATTCGAATTGAAGCCGTAGCCGACGACGGGCTTGCCGTCGCGCATCACATCCGTGACGACGGCCACCAGGCTCAGCGTCATCTTCGTGAAATCGATGTAGGCGTTGCGGATGGGGGAAGAAATGGGGATGGTCTTTTCGCGGATCTCGACGATTTTCATGCGGGTCTCCTGTGTTTGAATGGTGACGCCAGCTTAACCGCGATACGTAATCGTATAATCGATAGCAATTTAAACCATTCTTCACTTGAAGTTAATAATGAAAATCGACGCCACCACGGAAATGGCCTTCTTTGTGCTGCTGGCCAAGCTGGGCAGCCTGTCGGCCACGGCGCGCGAACTGGGCATCACGCCGCCCGCCGTCAGCAAGCGTCTGCAGCTGATGGAGCAGCGCCTGGGCGTGCGCCTGCTGAACCGCAGCACGCGGCGCATCAGCCTGACGGGAGACGGCGAAAGTTATTTGCAGCAGGCGCGGCAAATCCTCGACGATATCCGCGCCATGGAAGAGTCGCTGGCCAGCGGCAGCGCCGAACCGCGCGGGCTGCTGCGCGTGAATGCCACCTTGGGTTTCGGCCGCACGGTGATCGCGCCCCTGCTGTCGCAATTCGCCCTGCGCCACCCGCAGCTGGAAGTGCAGCTGCAACTGACGGACAGCCCCATCAACCTGGTCGAGCAGGCGTACGACCTGGGCATCCGCTTCGGCGACTTGCCCGACACGCGCTTGTCGGCGCGCAAGATCATGTCGAACCGGCGCTTCCTGTGCGCCTCGCCCGCCTACCTGCAGGCGCACGGCACGCCGCGCACCCCGGACGAGCTGGCGCAGCACCGCTGCATCGTGCACCGGCAGAACGATGACGCCTACGGCATCTGGCGCTTGAGCAAAGGGCGTGCCACGCACACGGTGAAGGTGCGCGGCACGGTGGCCAGCAACGATGGCGACGTGGTGCTGGGCTGGGCCCTGGACGGGCACGGCATCCTGCTGCGCTCGGAATGGGACCTGGCCCGCTACCTCGACAGCGGCCGCCTGCGCGTGGTACTGGACGATTACGCGCTGGCGCCGGCCGACCTGTACGCCTATTATCCGAGCCGCCACCAATTGCCCGCCAAAGTGCGCGCTTTTATCAATTTTCTCATCCAGCAATTGCAGCCGGACGCGGCTACCGCAGGCAAATCGGGTTACACTACAATATTGCGATATGGCAATATTATGAAGGAGTAGGTTTTGCTAGTCATACTCGGATTTCTCGTCGTGCTGTTTTCCGTCTTCGGCGGCTTCGCCATGCAGGGCGGCCATTTGGCGGCCCTGTTCCAGCCGCTGGAACTGCTGATGATCGGCGGCGCGGCGCTGGGCACCTTCTTTGTCGGCAACGACGCCAAGGCCATCCGCGCCACGTTCGCGGCCATCCCCACCCTGTTCCACGGCTCGCAATACACGAAGGCGCGCTATATGGAACTGATGGGGCTGATGTATGAAATCCTCAGCAAGATCCGCAAGGAAGGCTTGATGTCGGTCGAGGACGATATCGACGACCCGTACCGCAGCCCCATTTTCGTGAAATACCCGTACACGCTCGGTGACGAGCACATCCTGGAATTCATTACCGATTATCTGCGCCTGATGGTGTCGGGCAATATGGATGCCTACCAGATCGAAAACCTGATGGATAACGAGATCGAGACGCACCATGAAGATGCGGAAATGCCGATCCAGACGATTTCGCAGCTGGCCGACGCCATGCCCGCCTTCGGCATCGTGGCCGCCGTGATGGGCGTGGTGCACACGATGGCCTCCGTCGGCTTGCCGCCGGCCGAGCTGGGCGTGCTGATCGCGCAGGCGCTGGTGGGCACCTTCATCGGCATCTTGCTGGCCTACGGCTTCATCGCGCCGCTGGCCAGCTTGCTGCGCCGCAAGCACCATGAAACGGCAAAGATGTACCAGTGCGTGAAAGTGACCCTGCTGGCCAGCCTGAACGGCTACGCGCCGGCGCTGGCCGTGGAATTTGGCCGCAAGGTCATTTCCGCCACGGAACGCCCGTCGTTCAGCGAACTGGAAAACCACGTGCGCCAGGTGCGTACGAAAAACTGATCCGGCCTGTTCACCTCAGGCGTCAAGCTTCCGGCGCCGTCCAGACCAGGTTCCACAGGTGGCCATCGATATCCTCGAAGCCCTGGTCATACATGAAGCCATGGTCTTCGGGCGGATGCGGTATGCGGCCACCGGCGGCCTTGGCCCTGGCGATCAGGCTGTCCACCTCTTCCCGGCTTTCGCAACTGAGGCAAATGACCACTTCATTGGCCTCTTTTGCCTTCGCCACCGGCTTGCCGATCAGGGACTGGAAGAAGGCTTCGGTCGTCAGCATGGCCTGGATGGTGTCGTCGACGATGTTCATGAAGGCCGCGTTCTCGCCGCTGAAGCGGGAATTGAAGGTAAAGCCGATGGCGGAAAAGAAGGCCCTGGATTTCTCCAGGTCCTTCACGGGCAGGTTGAGGATGATCTGTTTGTTCATGGCGCTTCCTTGTTTCCCTGGTGAAAGTGGAATGGGCAACCGGTGCGCCGTCCCGGCGACGGGTGGCGGCACACCAAATTGACACGCTGGCGAAAAAAGAACCCCTCCAGAATATCAACAAATGACAAGGAAAGGCGCGGACCATGCTCAGGACTTGCCGCCGAGGCTGGCGGCGCCGCTGGCGCGGGCCAGGCTTGAGCGTGCGCCAGCCACCGCGCGCAGGCGCTCTTCAAGGTAGGCGCTCACGCGGGGATGCTGGCTGAAGGCGACGTTGAAGCGGATGTGCTGGTCGGGCGTGTCGTTGGCCGAGAACGCGGCGCCGCGCATCAGCAGGATCTTGTTGCGGTAGGCGTCCTGTACCAGCAAGTCCACGTCCAGACCTTCGGGCATGCTGCCCCACAGGAAAATGCCGGCGTCGCCGGGCTGCTCGAACAGCACGCCGGCCGCGCTCAATTGCCGCGTGCTGGCGTTGCGCGCCACCATGATCTTGCGTTGCAGCCGCTCCAGGTGCTTGCGCAGGTTGCCGGCCTTGAGCACTTCCAGCAAAACGTATTCGTTCAGCGCAGGCAAAGTCATGATGGCGTGGATCTTGGTGCGCATCAGCAGCTTGAGCAGGGCGGGCGCCGCGGCCAGGTAGCCCATGCGCAGGGCCGGGCTCAGCGCCTTGCACAGGCTGGAGTAGTAGATCACGCCGTCCAGCCCGGACAGCGATGCCAGCCGCGTGCTGTGGCCCGGCTGGAAATGGCCATGCACGTCGTCTTCGGCGATCAGGAAGCTATGCTGCTGCGCCATGATCAGCACCTTGTGCAGGTTGGCGGCGCTGCTGCTCCACCCGGTGGGGTTGTGCAAGGCCGTCTGCACGAACAGCAGGCGCGGACGGTGCGCGCGGCAGGCCGCTTCCAGTTCGTCCAGGTCGAGGCCATCGGGGCGGCGCTTGATGGGCACCAGGCGCACGCCATCCTGGCGCAGCCTGCCGAACATCAGGAAATATCCGGGGTCTTCCACCAGCACCGTATCGCCGGGCTGCAGAAACGTGCGGCAGATCAGATCGATTGCATGGGTGCCGCCGAACGTGGTGAGGATGTGGCTGGCGTCCGCGGCGACGCCGATGCCGCGCAACAGCAGCGCGATCTGCTCGCGCAGCTCGGCCAGCCCTTGCGGCGGACAGCGCGAGGCCATGCCGGCCGCGCTGCGCGCCAGGCCGCGCTGCACGGCGGCCGCCGGCAGCGCATCCTGCAGCCAGGTGGGCGGCAAGGCGCCGCTGCTGGCCAATATCACGCCCGGCCGCTGGTCGTTCACTTGCTGGCTCAGCCACACCGGCTCCTGCTCCTGGCCCGCTTCCAGCGCCACCTCGTCGGGAATGGCGCTGCCGGCGTCAGCTGGCGTGCAGACGAAGAAGCCCGTCGTGCCGTGCGTATCGATGATGCCTGCGGCCACCAGCCTGTCATACGCCACCACCACGGTGTTGGTGCTCACCGCGAGCTGCGTGGCAAGCTGGCGGATCGACGGCAGCCTGGTCCCGCCGGGCAGGACGCGTTGCGCGATCTGCTGGCGCAATGCGGCCTCGATCTGCTGGAACAGGGCGATGGGCGAGGAGCGGTCGATGGCGAACATGGATGGCAGTCTAGCGCAAAAACAGCACGGCGAGGACCAGCAGGACGGCCCCCATCGCCAGATTGAAGATGCGCTGGTTGCGGGGCGCCTTCAGCACGCTGCGGATCGAGACGCCGAACAGCGCCCACATGGCGTTGCACGGCGTGCCCACCACGGTGCCGGTCACGGACACCAGCAGCGCACTGGCGAGCATGTTGCCCTGCGCAGGCATGAAGACGGACGCCATGGTGACCGCCTTGAGCCAGCTCTTGGGGTTCAGCGCCTGAAACAGCGCCGCCTGCGCAAACGACACGGCCTTTGGCGCGCCGCTCCCCGCCACCGAGGCGCCGGCCAGCTTCCAGGCCAGGAATATCAGGTACAGCGCGCCCGCGATCCGCAGCACCTGCTGCGCCATCGGGTACGCGACGAACACGCTGCCCAGCCCCACGCACATGAGCACGGTTTGCACGAAGATGCCGGCCTGGATGCCGAGGATCACCGGCAGCGCGCCGCGATAGCCGAAATTGGCGCCGGTGGTGGCCAGCATGACGTTATTCGGCCCGGGCGTGGCGGACATCACGAAGCAATAGCTCATCAGGGGCAGGAGTTCGGTCATGGCAGGCAGTCGCAGCGTGGAGAAGGCCCCAGTCTAGAAGCGCGGCACGCCAGGGACAAGGCACAAGGCGACGCATACAAGCACATGCTGTATCAGTCGAACGACTGCTACAGCGGCCCCCGCCCGGACAAGCATGCGGAAAGCTCTGCTCGCGGCCTGAAGCGGAACCGTCTGCGTCAGCCCGGGGAATCGATGCGTTTGTCCAGCGGCTTCGCGTGGAGGGCATCGGCGGCCCGATCCACGAATTGCCTCACGTCCCCCACCTCGGCAAACAAGCCGGCATAGGCCGCCCGTATCAGCACCGTGCACTGCCCGAATTTCGCCAGCTGCGACAAACCCTCATCAGTGGGCATGAATATCCGTCGCCGGGCATCATTGTCATCGTTCCGATGCTGTATCAGGCCCAGGCGGAGCAGCTTGGGTATCTTTTGCATGACCAGCTGGTGCGAATGTCCGAGTTCGCGCGCCAGGTCCGAGGCGGAGGCCGTGCCGAGCGTCGCCAGAACAGTCATCAGCGAACACGAACGCACCGGGATGACGATCCCCATCGTGTCGAAGACGCTCTTGGATTGCTCAGCGATCAGGACGCTCAGCCGTTCGACGGCGCGGCCGAGAAACACGGCGTCATCGATCGCGGCCGGGTGAGGTGTCTTCTCAGTCAAGGCGCTTGTACCTCTGGATGCTGCCGTCCTGGTTCACGCGTTCCAGCGCCGTCACTTTCCCACGCGAAACATTCAAGCGGTATCGAAAATCCGACACGCCTTCCACCGCAAACAGCTCGGGACCGATCGGCTCCAGCGCGACCCGAAACCGGTCGCGCCAGATAATGTAGAGCCTGCCCTTGTCCAGGACAATCTGGCGGCCTTCATATTTTCCGGCGGCTTGCGTCAACAGCCCGGCATCGACATGCGGGCGCTCGATCGCTGCCGTCAAGCTGGGGAGCAGCCAGGCAAGTTCGGTTCGCCTGGCGTCATCGGTCTTCGCCAGATGTTCAAGCGCCAGCTTGTGCGCCAGAGGCAACGCGCGGATGGACGGGCTTGGAATATCGGGTTGCACGCCGGTTCCTTCGAAATCGCCATGCTCCACGGGATCCTGGATCTGGCCGATCGGCACTTGCACGAAAAAATCGTCGTTGAGCGGCTTGCGCGCCACCGGATGCGCACCGCCGGCGGTGCGCTCCCCGATCAGTGTCGCTCGTCCGAGCTTTTTCATTGCATAGGAAAACCATTCTGCGGAGGAAAAAGACGTGGAGCCGGTCAGGATATAGACGGGCTTGTCCACCATGCGCTTGCCCGGCAAGCCCGGCAACACCCATTGCCCGCGCTGGATACGCTTGCCATCCTCATTATAGTAATAGTCGAAGAGCAGCTGGTCTTTCTCGCTGGAGAAGAAATAGCTCGCCAGAAACTGCGCCATTTCCAGATGCCCGCCATTGTTATAGCGCAAATCGATGATGAGGGCGTCCGTATTGCCGACGAAGCGCATAACGGACGCCGCCGTATCATGGGCAAGTTCCGGATCGGCAAAATAGCTGAAGCGTAGATAACCGATATTTCCCTTCAGGCGAGCGACCTCGTCGAAACCGAAATTGGTCTCTTCCAGCCTGCTCAATTCTTCTTTGCGTATCTTGGCCTTGAGCGTCGGGTTGGCCTTTGCCTTGAATTCCGCTATCCATGCTGGGTCGGCGCCCACGAAGAAATGCAGGTCGCCGCTGACTTTGACGAGGTCGTCCGTCAGCTTGCCCGCAAACTCTGCCTGCGTCGTCGCCGAGTCATAATCGCCCTTGGTCAGATGCTCCTGAAGCACCGGCGCAATTTTTCTTGCGATGTCCGGAAACGCGTAGTTTGCATTCAAGGTGCTATTGAGGGAGGCGATGATCTCGCTCTTTTCATTGCGCGAAAGGCCAGGCTCCCCGGCAAAAGCGCCCGGTGCGCACAGGATGGACAGCGCCGACAGCGCTTGAAGCAGACATAAGTGATAACGCATTCTGATGTTCCCCCCTCGGTGAAATTCAATCATACAATATATTGCGCAACATATTGTAGAAAAATCAAATCACCTCGGTGAGGAAAATAAACAACCTCCGCTTCCGTCCGATCTGTTCTCGCCAGAAGGGTGCTTCGGCCAGCGCTGTCAGATTCAACGCTTCAGTGGCAGCCTCCGGCCGGCCATCGTCATTCGCAGCTTCCGCCGATACGGGACCGTCGCAATGATTCAGTGCACGACCTTGCTGCCTTCAGGGCACGCTGGCGGTTCCATCCCGCGCTGCATGCCCCGCTGCAAGCCCCGCTGCGCGCCCTCCTCCTGCCATTTACGGCGTCGGCGCCGTTTCATCCGGGCAGCTGACCTCGTCCTCCGGTGTATACAAGGTCACCGGCACGCGCTGGCCGTCCACTTCCAGCTCGCGTACCTTCGGCGGCACCAGCTGGAACTGGCCCGCTTGCAGCTTCTCGCGCAGGGGCTTGCAGCGCAGGGCATCGGTGGGGATTTGCCCGCGCGCCGTCCAGCTGCCGTCTTCTTTTTCCGCCAGCAACACCGACGAGGCGCGCGGATCATTGCTGATCAGCAACACGTCCTGCTTGCCATCGCCATCGAAATCCAGCAGGTAGGCGTCGCACTGCGGCCCTGCCCGCTTCAAGCAGGCGGGCAGGCGCCAGGCCGGGCCCACTTGCGTCCAGTCCTGGCGCAGGAAACTGTCCGGCAGCTTCGCCGTCGCCGGACGCAGGGTCAGGTTGATCGACACGTCGCTCAGCGCGCCCGTCTCGTCGAGGCGGTTCTGGCGCTTGAGCATGGCGTCGGCGCGCGCCCGCACGATGGCCGCATCCGGGCCCGTCGTGCGTTTCGTCAATTCCTGCAGGGCCGCCTGGCCATAGCGGGCACCCTGGAAGCGCAGGTATTCGAAATCGAACTTGTCCACGCCCACCTTGCCGCTGTCCAGGCGCGCCATCTGGCTGGCCACGGAAATGCGCGCCGGGTCCGCCAGCGGCGAAAACAGGGCGAACAGCACCAGCAGGGTCACAAAGGCGGTGGCCACGTTGACGTTGGCGATCAGGTGCAGCCAGTCGCCATACTTGCTGGCCGCCCAGGCATAGCCGGCCGCGTAGCAGGTGGCGACCAGCAGGCAGGCGGCCGCGATCAGGCGGTCGGACGTCCAGCCGTGCGACATCACGCGCAAGGTCAGCGCATAGATGGCGATGCCCACCACCCACGGCAGCAGCAGGCAAGCCAGGCGCGTGCCCAGGCGGATGCCGCGCGCCACGCCATGGCCCACTTCGCCATTCTGGAAGGCGGCATTGATCAGCACCACCAGCACGCCGGCCATGCCCAGCAGCACGGACGCCGCATGGCGCGTGGCCCACAGGCGCTCGAAGCCGATGAAAGGCAAGGTCAGCAGGAAACCGGAGACGAGCACGGCGGCGATCGGCATCAGCCACGACAGCAGCACCAGCAACAAGGTGCGGATGCCGCGCACGATGGATGGGCGCACGTCCGTGATATGGATGGCAAATGAAAACGCGAAGCAGATGACGGGGATCACGAACCAGGCCTGGCCCAACAGTTTTTTCAGGAAACTCAGCTTGATGAGCAGGAACAGCTGCCCGCCCAGCCACAGCACCAGCCACAGGCCCAGCACGAACAGCAGGGAAAACAGCAGCTGGATACCCAGCTTCCAGGCGATTTCAAAGTAGGTCGGGTAGCGGGCGATGCGCTGGCCATCCTGGGCGCTGGCCAGCACCAGCGCGTGGGCGATATAAAACCCCACCACGCAAAAACCGAACAGCTGGGCCGAAATCACGCGCAGCGGCGCACCCGGCTTGTAGTTGCCCCAAATCACATGCTCGGCGCCGCGCGCCACGTCGTGCCAGGCCAGCACGGCCAGCACGACGGCCGCGCCGGCCATCCACAGGGCGATGCGCTTGAGCGACATGTGACCCAGGCTGGACACCAGCAGGATGGGCAACAGCAAGCTGATCAGCATCAACGGGCCCAGCAGGTAGGCTTCCGTGGCGGGCCACACCTTGTCTTGCGCCGTGCTGTACAGCCAATACAGCAGCAAGCCTTGCAGCAGGCCCGTCACCAGGCGCGTCACCGCGATGCGCGGCGCCACCACCGGATCGAGTAGCGCCATGTTTTTTCCTGCGGCATCCTGCTGCATAGTCATTCCCTTAATAGTCGTTCATTGCAGTCATTGTTGCACTGCGAGCACGGCCATTATTGCATTTCGTTATCGTCATCTCAACAGCGATTCGCGCGCGCGCCCTTCCCGCCCACCCTCGCTGCGGCGCACCGGCAAGCTTTGCGCGAGACCCCAGGCCAGCTCCGGCACGAGGAACAGCCACAGCAAGGGCTGGCCCGTCATGAGCAAGGCCCACGCCATCCAGGTGGAAAACAGGTAGCGGGCCACGGCGTCGTAGCGGCCGAAGCGCGGCTGCGGATCGAGCATGCGCAGCACGGACCAGACCATCACCACGCTGCCCAGCAAGCTGCTGATGAGCAAATGCAAGGGTTCGAACACTGGCAGTGGCGCGCCGCCCAGGGCCAGGTTGATGGCGTTCAAGTGCTCGCGCAGCAGCAAAAACGTCCACGGCGTGGTAAACGGGGCAATCATGAGCACATCGTAAATGGCGCTGGCGCGCACCACGCGGCGGAAGGCGGAAACGGACAACATGGCAACTCCTGTGTATGGAAAGCATCCATTCTCAAGGCTGGAGTACACTCCATGGTCAAGCATTTTATGAAGGAATATTTCCATGCAAATCGGCGAGATGGCGCAGGCGACGGGCTTGAGCCGCGATACCCTGCGCTTCTATGAAAAACGGGGCTTGCTGCGCGCGCGGCGCGGCGCGAATGGCTACCGCGACTATCCGCCCGAAGCGGCGGACTGGCTGCGCTACCTGCGCACGGCGCAGCAGCTGGGTTTTACCCTGGCGGAAATCGAGGCCGACATGCCGCTGCTGGCCGGCGCAGGCGATCCGGCCATGGCGGAACTGCTGCGCGCGGCGCTGGCGCGCAAGCTGGCCGACATCGATGCGCGCATCGCCGGCTTGACGCAGTTGCGCGGCGAACTGGCGCGGCGGATGGAGCCGCAGGCGGCCGCCTGTCCATTGCGGGGAGATGCCGATGCAGCACCAGCTCCCTGAAAAACAAAAACCGCCTGGGCATGGCCGCAGGCGGTTTTGACGTGGCGCAAGGCTGGAATTACTTGGCGGCCTTGCGGCGGCGCAGGAAACCCATCAGGCCCAGGCCGGCCAGCAGCATGGCGTAGGTTTCCGGTTCCGGCACGGCGGCCATCACGGAAACGTTATCGATCACGGCGCCCGAGTAATTGTCGAACGGCGTGCCGGCCTTGGCGGCGCTGGCAAACGACAGGGTCGCCAGGCCGGTGGTGGCCGCCGTGAAACTCAGGGTATTGCTGTACAAGGTGTTCGAGGCCGCGGCCGTCGAGTAGAAATCCCCCACCACGCCACCGAAATTGACGCTCACGCCCTGGCCTGCAGGGCCGCCGGAATTGCGCGCCATGTCAAAGGTCAGGCTGTACGTCTGGCCGGCAACGACGCTGAAATTTTGCGACAGGAAACCCGGACCTGGCGTACCCAGCAAATCGACGCTGTAGCCGTTGATGGCGTTATACGCATTGCGGATCAGGTCGACGGAACTGGCGCCCACGGTCCAGCCCGTGATGGCCGACGAACCGCTGTTGACGACTTTAAAGCCGCTGTCGAAGGTATAGCCGGAAGCAACTGTTTCAAAATTGCCATTCGTGATCAGGTTGACGGGGCTGGCACTGGCGGTGCCGGCAGCAAACAGGGCGACAACGGCTGCGATGGTGGCGATTTTCATGAGTTGATTTCCTTGCCTTATTGGCATTAAAGTTACCTTAAGTGAAATCATATCGCAGCCAGGATGAAAATCCAAGAACTTTGCAAAAATATATTAAATGTGAGCAATTTGCAACGTCTTCAGGCGCCCTCGCCCTTCCTCCGGAGAGCGACAGCTCAATCAAGCTCTTGCCGCGCCACCAGGATGCCATCCGCATCGGCATAGATCCAGTCGCCCGGATGCACGGCCACGCCGCTGATCTGCACGCGCACGTCGCGCTGGCCGGCGCCCGTCTTGTTGCTCTTGCGCGGATGCGTGGCCAGGGCGCGCACGCCGATCTGGCAGACATTGATTTCCTCGCTGTCGCGGATGCACCCATCGACGACGATGCCGGCCCAGCCGTTGCTTTCGGCCAGCACGCCCAGCTGGCCGCCCACCAGCGCGCGGCGCAGGCTGCCGCCGCCATCGATCACCAGCACATGGCCCTGGCCCGGCGTTTCCAGGGTGCTGCGCACGAGGGCGTTGTCTTCGAACACGTGCAAGGTGGTGGCGGGGCCGCTGAAGCGCACGCGCTGGCCGAAGGCGCGGTACACGGGCGGCAGCACGGCCAGGGTGCCATCGTCCAGCATGGCTGCATAGTCGTCGCACAGGTCGGTGGTGGCAAAGGTCATGGGGATTCCTTTCGTGGCAGATGGCAACGATTCTATGCCTTTTGCAGCGCCGCGGCACGTGTTTTGCCGCCCACGCCCACGGCCGTGGCGATCGCCAGCGCCTGGAACAGGCCGATGAAGACGAACAGCATGGCCGGATGGTCGCCATCCATCAGCGCGCCAAAGAACAGAGGGCCCACGGCCAGGCCGCTGTCGAGGCCCGAATACACGACGCCGTACACGCGCCCGGTGGCATTCTTCGGCGCCGCCGCGCGTATCATCAGGTCGCGCGACGGCCCCGCCACGCCCGACATCAGGCCGATGGCGCCCATCAGCACCACCGCGCCCCAGGCCGGCACGACGGCCATGCCCAGCAGCACGGCCAGCAGCGCGGCGGCGGCAAAGGCGATCGCCACGTTGCGGTCCGGCTGCTTGCTGCGCGCGCCCACCACGCCGCCGGCCAGCATGCCCACGGCCGAGGCCAGCATATAGGCCGTGTAGGCGCTCGTGGCCAGCGCCAGGCTCATGCCGTACAGCTTGACGAGGGCCACGCTGGCAAAGCTCTGGATGCCGCCCAGGGCGATGGCGGTAATGAAGAAGAAGGCAAAGCACATCCACACGGCAGGCAGGCGCAGGAAGTCCAGCGTGCCTTCACCGCCGGCGGCCTGGCCCGGCGCGGCCTGTTTCACGGGTTCGGGGCGGATGGCGTGGCGGTTCAGGAACAGGATCAGCAGCACGCCGAACGGCAGCACGGCCGCGCATTGCAAGGCCACCCGCCAGTCGTAGTTGGTGGCGACATACGTCATGAACAGGGGCGCCAGGGCCCAGCCGATGTTGCCGCTGATGCCATGCACGGAAAAGCCGTACGCCACGCGGGCCGCCGACACGCGCTGGTTTAGGATCGTGTAGTCGGCCGGATGGAACACGCTGTTGCCCATGCCGGCCAGCATGGCGCCCAGCATCAGCGCCGCATAGCTGTGGGCGGTGGACAGGGCCAGCGCCGACACGCCCAGCAAGAAAATGCCGGAAAACAGCACGGCACGCGCGCCGAAGCGGTCGACGACGAAGCCGGCCAGCGCCTGCCCCACGCCCGAGATGATGAAGAATACCGTCATCAGCAAGCCCAGTTCCGCATACGACAGGTCGAAGGCGGGTTTCAGCCAGACGAACAGGGCCGCGAGGATCAGGTGATAAAAGTGCGACACGCCATGCGCCAGCCCCACCAGGGCGATGACGCGCGCATCGCCGCGCAAGGTGGGAAGTCCGGATGCCGAGTTAGTTGTTATCATGTCATACCCTGTCTTATACTGGTGAAGCTCAAGTGTATGCAAAATACCATCGTCTGTTTTCCGACAGAACGACATAATTTATCGAATTAAGGCCAAGCTGATGGGTGTACCTATCCTCCACCATACCCGCATGTGTCCGCCACGGGAAGCGCCCAGCGCCACCATTCCCGTGACCATGATCGCGCGCGACCTGCAACCCGATGAATTCTTATTGCCGCACAGCCACCCCTGGGGCCAGGTCACGATGGCGCTCGAAGGCGTGCTGCGCATCACCGCCAACAACAGCAGCTGGGTGCTGCCGCCCATGCGCGCCATCTGGATCGCGCCCAACGTGGAGCATGCCGTCACGATACTGGAAAAAACCCGCTTGCGCCCCCTGTGCATCCATGCCGCGCGCGCGCCCTTTGCGGGCCACGATTGCAAGGTGCTGGAAGTATCGAATTTGCTGCGCCAGCTGATCATGGCGCTGGAACAGCTGGATCCGGGGCAGGAACCGGCGCGCGAGGCGCTGCTGGCCGAACTGATCCTCGATGAATTGAAACGCTCGGCCACGCGCCCCATCCGCGTGCCCTTGCCTGGCGACAAGCGCCTGAAAAGCCTGTGCGACAGCCTGATCGAGAAACCGGGCTTGAACCAGACGCTGGAACACTGGGCGCAGCAGGTCGGCGCCTCGGAGCGTACTCTGGCGCGGCTGTTTGAACGGGAATTGGGCATGAGTTTTGGCCAGTGGCGCCAGCAAGTGCGCCTGGCGCACGCGGCGCCCCTGATCGCGCGCGGCGTGCCGCTGTCGCAAGTGGCCGAAGAACTGGGCTACGCCAGCCAGTCGGCCTTTTCCGCCATGTTCAAGAAGACTTTCGGCAGTTCGCCGTCAGCCTTCTTTGCCCAGGGCGACAGAATCTAGCCAACTGGAAAGCGCGCCGATACAGCGCTCAGGGCAAGGCGCAGCGCCGCAGGCAGTACGCTGGTACGGCAAGGCGATGCAACGCCGCCATGGGCGCTTTAACGGTGCGCTCTCAAGCCATGAAGTCGAACAGGGAATTCTTGCCCGTATAACCCGGCAAAGCCGAGTTCGTTCCCATCTGTTCCTGGGCCGAATACGCTTTCACCAGCGCCTGCGCCTGGGCCGTCAGCGCCTTGGCCAGCACGGCTTTCTTGTTGGTGAGCGTCGTGATGTCCTTGCCGACCGTCTGCACTTCCTTGCGGATGATGCTCGTTTCGCCCGTCAACTCGCCGATCTTGGTGGCGAACTGGTCCGCCACACCCTTGCCGTTATTGGTGAACATCTTGCTGACGGCGTCCGGATCGGCCGCGATGGCGGCCTTGAGCTTTTTATCGTCAAGCACCAGCTCGCCGCTCTTGCCCAGGGTCACGCCGGCGCTGCCCAGCACCGACGATGGCACGCCCGTGCTGGCCGTGCGCAGCACTTGTTCCATCTGCGAGCGCACTTGCCCCAGGGCCGTGTCGGACTTCAAGTCGCCCTGCTGCAGGCTCTGCAGCTTGCTGTTGAGTTCATTGTAGGCCGTGACGAAACTGGCCACGTTGCTGGCGATCTGGCTGCTGTCCTTGGCGATGACGAGGTCGGTCGTGCCTTTTTTCTTCAATTCGATGGTGGCGCCCTCGACGGCCGTCGTCAGGGTATTCGTGGCGCTCTTGATTTCCTTGCCGTCAACGGTCAGCAGCGCATCCTGCGCGGCAGCCGTTTGCTGCATGCCCTTGCCGGCGCCGGGAGCATAGCTGAGCAGATTGCTGACGGCCGCGTCGCCGGACACGCTGATGCGCATGCTGCTGTCGGCGCCGCTCTTGCCATTGATGGCCAGCGAATAGCCATCGGGGCCTTTGACCACGCTGGCGTCGACGCCCTGCTGCTTGAGCGCGGCGGCGATGCCGTCGAGGCTATTGTTGCTGCTGTCGATGGTCACCGCAATGATCTTGCCGCTGCCGGGCGTAAATTGCTTGCCGTCGGCCGACCCCACTTCGATCTTGACCAGCGCGGGCGCACCCGTGCCGATGGCCGCGCTCGATGATTTCTGCGCGCCGCTGAGCAAGGTCTGTCCCTGCGCCAGTTGCTTGACGTTCATTTCATGGTTGCCGCTGACCGCCTTGTCGGTGGTGGTGGCGCTCAGCACATCCTTGCTGCTGGACGTGGCCGACGTGGCCAGGCCGCTGCCGGCCATGTTCTTGGCCACGGTCTGGAATTTCGCCAGCGCCGATTGCAGCTGGCCCAGGCCGGAGAATTTGGCCTGGTCGCGCGCCAGGCTGGCGTTGAGCTTGACGACGCCCGTGTTTTGCGACTGCATCTGGCGCTCTACCTTCGCATACACATCGGCCGAGATATTGCCCTGCGTCGTCTGCTGCGTGTTGTTGGTGTAGGCCCTGCTGTTGATGGTCGAATTAAACATGGTAGGCGTTCCCGTCGGGTGTAAGGTCATGGCACACGGTTCAGGTCGTGACCGTGCTGCGCTGGAAACGGACGGCAGGCGCGCGTGGCGCGGCAAGGTCCCTCTTCTGGTTGATAATTATGCAGTATTACCGGAATATCAAAACAGCGAACAGAACAGGTTTTTCCTGACTGCAAACCCATATGCACCATTTTAGCGCATTTCACCTGCCGCCTATCGCGGACGTGCCTCAGCGCATGAATTTCGAAATGGCGCTGCTGACGGCCATGTCCAGCTGCTGGAAAGTGAGTCCCACCTTGAAACCGGCACTGCTGAAAATGCAGTGCGAGACGGCCACGCGCGCCTCGATGATGTGCGCCGCGCCATCGTAAAACAATTCGAACAGCACCTTGCCCTTCTTGCCTGTCGGCACCGGTTCCGCGATGACGGCCGACATGCCGCCCGGCCCCACGTCGAGGGTGCGCGCCGCCACGGGGCCCGCGCCATCCATTACCAACATTGCCTTGGCACGCAATATCTTGCGTGCGCCCTGCCTTTGCTCAACTGACACTGTATTCCGCTTCTCTATCTATGCATTGTCGATGCGGATGCGCGAGGCGCATCCATCGGACAAATATTATAGTTCTAAACGGAAATTTTGTTTGACTTGTCTCAAGCTTGGCATTTAAACCATACCAACTTTTACTCGTGGTCGCGCAGCTTGTTGAACGCTTCATCGATGCGCTCGACGCCGATGACCTTGAGGCCCTCGATGACTTGCTTGGGCAAGTTCGACTTGGGCACCACGGCCAGGGTAAAGCCCAGCTTGGCCGCTTCGCGCAAGCGCTCCTGGCCCCGTGGCGCGGGACGGATTTCGCCGGCCAGCCCCACTTCGCCAAACACCACCAGGCCTCGCGGCAGCGGCTTGTTGCGCATCGACGAGTTAATCGCCAGCAACACGGCCAGGTCGGCCGCCGGTTCCGTGATCTTCACGCCGCCGACGGCGTTGATGAACACATCCTGGTCGAAGGCGGCGATGCCCGCGTGGCGGTGCGCCACGGCCAGCAGCATGGCCAGGCGGTTCTGCTCCAGGCCGACGGACAAGCGGCGCGCATTCGGCAAATGGCTCGTATCGACCAGGGCCTGGATTTCCACCAGCAGCGGGCGCGTGCCCTCCTGCGTCACCATCACGCACGAGCCCGGCACCTGGTTGTCGTGCTGCGACAGGAACAGCGCGGACGGGTTCGACACCCCTTTCAAGCCCTTTTCCGTCATGGCGAACACGCCCAGTTCATTGACGGCGCCGAAACGGTTCTTGATGGCGCGCACGAGGCGGAAGCTGGAGTGCGCATCGCCCTCGAAGTACAGCACCGTGTCGACGATGTGTTCGAGCACGCGGGGGCCGGCCAGCGCGCCCTCTTTCGTCACGTGGCCGACCAGAATGATGGTCACGCCCGTCTGCTTGGCCGCGCGCGTGAGCTGGGCCGCGCATTCGCGCACTTGCGCCACGGAACCGGGCGCCGAGCTGAGCGCGTCCGAATACACGGTCTGGATGGAGTCGATCACCACCACTTCCGGTTTCAAATCGGCCAGGGTGGCGAGAATCTTTTCCAGTTGGATCTCGGCCTGCAGTTTGAGTTCCTTGGCGTCGATGACGAGGCGCTTGGCGCGCAGGGCGATCTGCGCGCCCGATTCCTCGCCGCTGACGTACAGCACGCGCTTGTGGTGCGACATATTGGCCAGCGCCTGCAGCAGCAGGGTCGACTTGCCGATGCCGGGGTCGCCGCCGATCAGCACGACACCGCCCGCCACCATGCCGCCGCCCAGCACGCGGTCGAATTCCTCGATGCCCGTGCCGAAGCGGGGCACGTCGATGGCGTCGATATCGTCGAGCGACAGCACGGGCGCCGTCTGCGCCAGCGACATGTGCTGCGGGTTCGAATAGCGGTTGTTGCCGCCCGTCTCTGGCAGGGTTTCCACCATGGTATTCCACTGGTTGCACGAGGTGCACTGCCCCATCCATTTGTTGCTGATGGCGCCGCAATCGCTGCAGGTGTAGATGGTCTTGACTTTTGCCATGGTGTACTTTGCCCGGGTAAGGTGAAACTGCTGTCTATATATACAGTATATACAAACGGCGGGCCGCCGTCACTGTGTCGCTTCGACCACGGGCACGCGCGGCGCCAGCGCGCACATCAGCTCATAGCCGATGGTGCCGGCGGCCAGGGCCACCTCGTCGATCGGCATGCCCTGGCCCCACAAGGTGACGGCACTGCCGACTTTTGCACCGGGCACGTGCGTCAGGTCGACCATCAGCATGTCCATCGACACCCTGCCGATGAGTCCCGTGCGCACGCCGTCGACGAGCACGGGCGTGCCTTCGGGCGCATGGCGCGGGTAGCCGTCCGCATAGCCGCACGCCACCACGCCCACCTTGATATTGCCGGCCGCTTCGTAGCGGCTGCCGTAACCCACCACTTCGCCGACGGCAATATCCTGGATGCCGATGATGCTGCTGCGCAAGGTCATGGTGGGCAGCAAGCCGAACGCCTGCGCCGACGTGCCGCCGGGAGCGCCGCTGGGCGTGCCGCCGTACAGCATGATGCCGGGGCGCACCCAGTCGCTGTCCAGGTGGTGCAGCAGCACGCCGGCCGAATTGCACAGGCTGCGCGGCAAGGGCACACCAATGCTGGCCGCGCCCGCTTCGAAACGCAGCATCTGCTGCTCCAGGGGCAAGCGCGTGGGCGCCGCCTCGTCCGCGTTGGCGAAATGCGTCATCAGGGTGATCGTGCCGATATGCGGCATGGCGCGCAGGCGCGCATATGCCCCCGCCACGGCGTCCGGAGTGAAGCCCAGGCGGTTCATGCCCGTATTCATTTTCAGGTGTACATCGATGGCGTGCGGCAGGCGCGCCGCTGCCAGCAGGGCGATCTGTTCCTCGCAATGCACGCTGCCGTTCAAGCCATATTGCGCCATGACGGGCAAATCGCTGGCGTCAAAAAAACCTTCCAGCAGCAAGATGGGCTTGGTCCAGCCCAGTTCGCGCAGACGCACGGCGTAGTCGACCTCGACCAGCGCCAGGCCATCGGCCCCGGCAAAGCCCCGCATGGCCCGTTCCAGGCCATGGCCATAGGCATTTGCCTTGACGACGGCCCACACCTTGGCGCCGCGGGCGCCGGCACGGGCGCGCGCCAGATTGTGTTGCATGGCATCGAGATGGATGGTGGCGAGAAGGGGCCTGGGCATATGCATCGTTCACGGCGGGTGGGAAAGCCGTATTTTACCGGATGCACAGTACGCGGACACGGCAGACGCCCAAGGTCGTATGCAGAGGACATCATTTATAAAATGCTCACATGTATGTGTATTTTTCTACGGCAGAAAAATTAAGGTTCGCTTAGGCAAGAGTATGCAAAGCGGCCCCTTCCAAACTTGGGGTTTGCCGTTTTTTCGTGGTATAAAGCAAGCCAGATATGATTTCAGGCAATCCAGAATGAATCGTGGTTTTTATACCATCATGGCGGCGCAGTTCTTTTCCTCGCTGGCAGATAACGCCCTCTTTTTTGTCGCCGTCGATTTATTGGTGTCCATGAAATCCCCGGCGTGGATCACGCCGCTGCTCAAACTGTCGTTCGTGCTGTTTTACGTGCTGTTGGCCGCTTTTGTCGGCGCCTTCGCAGATGCATTGCCAAAAGGCAAGGTCATGTTCATCGCCAACATGGTCAAGATCTTCGGCTGCGCCCTCGTCTTCTTCCACGTACACCCGCTGCTGGCCTACGCCGTCGTCGGTTTTGGCGCGGCCGTGTACTCGCCCGCCAAATACGGCATCCTGACGGAACTGCTGCCGCCGGAAAAGCTCGTGGCGGCGAATGGCTGGATCGAAGGCTTGACCGTCACCTCCATCATCCTCGGCACCGTCATGGGCGGCGCGCTCGTCAGCGGCCACGTGTCCGACATGCTGCTATCCTTCGACTTCCCCCTGATCGACACGGGCATCACCAACAAGACGGAAGCGGCCCTGTGCGTGGTGGTCGGCATTTATGTGCTGGCGACCCTGGCCAACCTGAAGATTCCCGACACGGGCTGCGTATATCCGCACCAGGAACGCAATCCTATCAAACTCATTACTGATTTTGCCAATTGCTATTCCATCCTGTGGAAAGACAAGCTGGGCCAGATCACCCTGGCCGTGACGACCCTGTTCTGGGGCGCTGGCGCCACCTTGCAACTGATCGTGCTGGAATGGGCCAAGCAATCGTTGAACATGCCGTTCGACAAGGCAACAAGCCTGGTCGGCGTGGTCGCCATCGGCGTGGCCGCCGGCGCCGTGCTGTCGGCCCGCTTCATTCCGTTGCGCAAATCGCTGACCGTCATTCCACTGGGCATCGCCATGGGCGTGATCGTCATGATGATGACGCAAGTACATTCCGTATGGATCGCCTACCCGCTGCTGATACTGATCGGCGCCCTGTCCGGCTTCTTTGTCGTACCCATGAATGCTCTGCTGCAACATCGCGGCCACGTGCTGATGAGCGCAGGCCATTCCATCGCCGTGCAGAACTTCAATGAAAACCTGTCGATTCTGACCATGCTGGCCGTGTATTCGATCATGATCCGCTTGCACCTGCCGCTGAACATCATCATTACCCTGTTCGGCCTGTTCGTCGCCGGCACCATGTACATGATCATGCGCAAGCACAAGCTGAACCAGGCCGAGCACGACAATCTTTCCTTGATTGGCGAGCAAAAGCATTAATTTCGGGGGCTGATCCAGCGGATCAGCCCCCAGGATTACGCTGGCAGCATGCCAGCCAGCCGCCGCGCGGCAGCCTGCTCCGTCCAGTCAGGCGGCACGACAAAACCACGCGTGCGCTCCACTTCCCAGCCTTCGACATTATCCACCGTGGCCACCATCACCGGTTGCGCCAGATCAAACAAGCGCGCACGCAAGGCATCCACATCCAGCACTTCCACGTCGCGGCCCTTGAACGGCGCCAGCCATTGCAATCGCGGCAGCACGACATAGCGCTGCGCCGGCAATTGTGTGGGCGCGCACCAGAAGCCGTGTCCATGATCCTGGGAAATACCGTCCAGGGCGGGCGTGGCGTCCGGTGCATAAAACAGC
The DNA here is from genome assembly GCF_030397595.1 of Janthinobacterium sp. SUN033. Taxonomy (NCBI): domain Bacteria; kingdom Pseudomonadati; phylum Pseudomonadota; class Betaproteobacteria; order Burkholderiales; family Oxalobacteraceae; genus Janthinobacterium; species Janthinobacterium sp. SUN033. The sequence goes on along the minus strand of NZ_JAPQNV010000001.1, from coordinate 29,423 downwards.
CAGCCCTTGACCAGCGCCTGCGCCGCCCGCACGGGCTGCGCCAGCAGGGTTTGCGCGGCCGGATGGCGGGACAAAGCCAGTTGCTTGTCGAGGATCTTGCGCATCTTCAATCCCAGGGTATCGGCCAGGTTGGGGCCGATCAAGTGATTGAAGACACCGGGATCGGGCGCGCCTTCGAGCAGGTAGAACTTGGTGGCGAATTCCCAGTGCAGCAACGCGTCACCCTGCGCCCCATCGCGCAGCAGGAAATCGAACTCGCCCACCGTGTCGTTGCGGTTCACCTGCACTTGCAAGCCATGCGCTTGCAGCAGTCCGTGTTGCTCAAAATAAAAGGCCAGCAGCTTTTCAGCGTACAGGCCCAGGCGGGAATAGAATTTCGGCCCCAGCGCCGCATCGAGCGGCGACGGATCGTCTTGCAGCGCGCCCAGCCAGCTAATAACAGAAGGCGAGACGGGCGCGAGGCTGGCGATGCGCCCGCCCCAGTGGGAGCTGGCCGGGTCCAGCAAGTCGGGCGAGTCGAGCAGCCAGGCCAGCGCACGCACGCGGGGGTGCGTCAGATGCCCCCAGCGGCGCTCGAAGCGGGCCTGGAAGGCGCCAGCGGCCGCATCACTCACCGTGCGAATCACCGTGCGTGCTTTTCGCCAGGCACAGATCGGCCCAGGCGCGCGCCTTGGCCTTGCCCGTCTCGTCCTGCAGCAGCATTTCCGGGTGGAAAGTGGCCACAACGGCAGCCTTGCCCAGCTGGCGCACGGTGCCGCGCACGGGTTTTTCGCCGGGATTGATGCCGGCGGCGGCCATCGAGCCGAGCGTCAAAATGGTGCGTGGCTGCAGCAAGGCCAGTTCGCGCTCGAAATACGGGCGGCAGGCGGCGGACTCGGCTTCTGTCGGCAAGCGTTCCTGGCCCGCCTCGTCGAGCGGACGGCATTTCAGCAAGTGCGTGATGTACACATCGCGATCCGCATCGACGGCGATGGCTTTCAGCATATTGTCGAGCAATTTGCCCTGCTCGCCCGGCAAGGCGCGCCCTTCCCGCTCTTCCAGGCGCGACGGGCTGCTGGCCAGCATCAGCCAATTGCCCTGGCAGTCGCCGCGGCCCATGACGACGCCCTTGCGCGTCTTGCACAGGTCGCAGCGCGCGCACTTGGCGACGGCCGCCGTCAAGCCATCCCAGTCGAGGGCGGCGATATCCATATCGCTCAGCTGTCTGGCGGGCGGCGGTGGCGGCGCATCGTCGAACCAGGCCGTATCGTCCGATGCGGCGGGAGCGGCGGGAGCGGCAGGCGTGGCAGGAGCGGGAGCGACAGACGCAGCAACGTCAACGGCTTTCACCTCAGTAACAACCTCAGCTGCGGGTACGGGCGGCGCGGCAGCTTCAAGCACGGCGGCCACCGGTGCCGCTGCTGCTTCCACGATCTCGGCAACGTCAGCCGCTTCAGCGGCCTCGGCTGCGCCACCTTGGCGCAAGCGCCACAGGGGGCCGACGCCCATTTCATCGAGGAAAACGGCGCTGCGGCTCATAAGGTATAACGCATCACGATGGCGTCCTCACGTTGCGAGTTACTGGCCGGATAGTATCCCTTGCGCCGGCCGATCTGTTCAAATCCATAGCGCTGGTAAATATCGAGCGCGCGCACGTTCGACGGGCGCACTTCCAGCAGCATCGATTCCATGCCCAGCTGGCGCGCGCAGGCGCAGGACTGGTTCAGCAGGAAGCGGCCCAGTCCCTGGCCCTGGATGGCGCCTTCGACGGCCACGTTGAGCAAGTGCGCCTCGTCGACGACCAGCATCAGCAAAAAGTAGCCGAGCAGGGTGCCATCCACGTCGCGCAGCACCCAGGCCGGATATCCGCTTTTGAGCGAATCGACAAAGTTGCCGTGCGTCCAGGGATGCGGATACACGCGCTGCTCCAGCGCCAGCACCTCGGTCAAGTCCGCTTCGGCCATCGGCTGATAGTCGAGGCGCAGCAAGTCCCAGCCGGCAGCGCGGTCCTGGTCCGCCACACTCATTGCGCGGACTCCGCAGCGGCCTTGGCCTGTTGCATCTCTTGCCGTTCCGCGCTGGTAAAGGCGATCTTGTTGCGCAAATACAAAGGCTGCGCCTCGGCCGCCGTCACGAACTGGCCGGCAGCAAAGGCGATGCGCGCCAGCTGCGCCACTTGCACGGCGTGCGGCATGATGGCGGCGTCGGCAGTCGCGGCGCACGGCAGCACGGCCAGCGCTTCGGCGTATGCACTGAAACCGTTGCCGCAAGCGGCCACGTCACCTTGTGGCGCCACGCCGGCCGGCGCGCTCAGGGCTGGTGGCGCAACAATCTGCAAGCCATCCTGGTAATCATATTGCGCCCAGTACACTTCGCCCATGCGGGCGTCGAGCACGGTCACGATGCGTTGCGCGCCATGCTGCTGGTGGCACGCGAGCGCCATGGCGTCGAGGGTGACGACGGGCACGACAGGCAGCTTGGCACCATAGGCCAGGCCCTGCGCGATGCCGCAAGCCGTGCGCACGCCCGTAAACGAGCCGGGGCCGGAGCCGTAGGCGATGGCGTCGACGTCGGCCAGGGTCACGCCCGCTTCAGCGAGCAATTCCTGCACCATCGGCAAGATGGACTGGGAATGGGTGCGCACGCCCGACGACGCGCGGGACAGGACGACATCGCCGCGCAACAAGGCGCAGGAGGCGAGTTCGGACGAGGTTTCAATGGCAAGCAGGGTGGGAAGTAAGGTAGACATAGCGTATTTTACCTTGCCGCGCCATGGCATGGCACTCCCCGCTGCGGCATGCCGTGGCAAGCCGGGCAGCCCTCACGCCGATGTGGCTTGCACAGCGGCCCCGCGAGGACGGCTATAATGAAAGACGCGGCTCATTATTTGACCGGCATCAAGTCTGCCGCGCCAAGCAATCGCCTAGCAATCGCTGAGCAACATCGTCTTTCCACTCTTGCCCTGGTCCGTTCCGTGAATCCACTTCTTGCTAAACTGCAACCATATCCCTTTGAAAAGCTGCGCCAGCTGTTTGCCGGCGTGACGGTCAATCCCGAGTATGCGCCCATCAGCCTGGGCATGGGCGAACCCAAGCATCCGACGCCGGCTTTCATCGAGCAGGCATTGGTCGACAATATCCATGGCCTGGCCAGCTATCCGACCACCATCGGTTCGGAAGCCTTGCGTACAGCCATCGCCGGCTGGCTCGAGCGCCGCTATGGCATCCCCAAGCTCAATCCTGCCACGCAAATCCTGCCCGTGAACGGTTCGCGCGAAGCGTTGTTTGCGCTGGCGCAAACGGTGATCGATCCGGCCGCAGGTTCGCTGGTGATCAGCCCGAATCCGTTTTACCAGATCTATGAGGGCGCGGCCTACCTGGCCGGCGCCGAACCGTATTTCGTCAATTCCGACCCGGCGCGCAATTTCGGCTGCGACTACGACAGCGTACCGGCCAACGTGTGGGAAAAGGTCAAGCTGCTGTTTTTGTGCTCGCCAGGCAACCCGACGGGCGCCGTGCTGAGCCTGACGGACTGGGAACATCTGTTCGCCCTGTCCGAGCGCTACGATTTCGTCATCGCCGCCGACGAGTGCTATTCCGAGATTTACCACGGCGACACGCCGCCGCTGGGCGCGCTGCAGGCGGCGCACATGCTGGGCCTGTCCACCATCGAGCGCCCGTATGCGCGCCTGGTGGTGTTTTCCAGCCTGTCGAAGCGTTCGAACGTGCCGGGCATGCGCTCGGGCTTTGTCGCCGGCGATGCCGAAGTATTGAAAAAATTCCTGCTTTACCGAACCTACCACGGCGGCGCCATGAGCCCTGCCGTGCAGGCGGCCTCCGTCGCGGCCTGGAACGACGAAACCCATGTCGAGGAAAATCGCGCCAAGTACCGCGCCAAGTTCGACGCCATCACGCCGCTGCTGCAATCGGTGATGGACGTGCAATTGCCGGACGCCGGCTTCTACCTGTGGGCCGACGTCAGCCGCACGGGCCTGTCCGACACCGAATTCGCGCAACGCCTGTACGCCGAATATAATGTGACGGTATTGCCTGGCAGCTACCTGGCGCGCGACGCGCACGGCATCAATCCGGGCCGCAACCGCATCCGCATGGCCCTCGTGGCCGAAACGGCCGAAGGGCTGGAAGCGGCCTTACGCATAGTAAAATTCTGCCAGCAGCTTTCCGCATCCGCATTAACTCACTAATAAGACATCATCATGAGCCAACAACTGCAAAACATCATCGACCAGGCCTGGGAAAACCGCGCCGAGATCAATCCGGGCAACGGCACGGCCGAACTGCGCGACGCCGTCTCCCACGTCATCAATGGCCTAGACAACGGCAGCATCCGCGTGGCGGAAAAAACCTCGGGCGACTGGGTCGTCAACCAGTGGGTCAAGAAAGCCGTGCTGCTGTCGTTCCGCCTGGAAGACAACGTCGTCCTGCCATCGGACGGCACGATGCAGTTCTACGACAAGGTCCCGACCAAGTTCGCCAACTACACCAAGGAAGACTTCGCCAAGGGCGGTTTCCGCGTGGTGCCGCCAGCCGTCGCCCGCCGCGGCAGCTTCATCGCCAAGAACGTCGTGCTGATGCCTTCCTACGTCAACATCGGCGCCTACGTCGATGAAGGCGCCATGGTCGACACCTGGGCCACCGTCGGTTCCTGCGCGCAAATCGGCAAGAACGTCCACCTGTCCGGCGGCGTCGGCATCGGCGGCGTGCTGGAACCGATGCAAGCGAACCCGACCATCATCGAAGACAACTGCTTCATCGGCGCCCGTTCGGAAATCGTCGAAGGCGTGATCGTCGAGGAAAACTCGGTCATCTCGATGGGCGTGTACATCGGCCAGTCGACCAAGATCTACGACCGCGCCACGGGCGAAGTCACCTACGGCCGCGTGCCAGCCGGCTCCGTCGTGGTCTCGGGCAACCTGCCTTCGGAAGACGGCAAGTACTCGCTGTACTGCGCCGTGATCGTCAAGCGCGTGGATGCGAAGACCCGCGCCAAGACCGGCATCAACGAACTCTTGCGCGGCATCTAAATACTGCGCCGCAAGGTGCACGTAGCCCCCTGAATGTCCCGCCCCGGCGGGACATTTTCATTTCCAGATAGCAACTTCAATCGTCGCGCAGCCATCACCCATCCTGTCCTATACTGGATGGCATGAATACTCCTCCCGTATTGATCGTCGGCGCCGGTCCTACCGGCCTCATGCTTGCCTTGCGCCTGGCGCGCCATGGCGTCGATTGCCGCATCATCGATAAAAACAGCGGACCGGGCCAGGCGTCGCGGGCCATGGCCGTGCATGCGCGCACCCTGGAGTTTTACCAGCAGCTGGGCTTTGCCGACGAACTCGTCAGCCTGGGCATCAAGATCAATGCCATGCACATCCACGAAGGCGGCGAGGAGCTGGTGAAACTGGCGCTGGGCGAGATCGGCGAAGGCCTGAGTCCCTACCCCTTCGTGCTGAGCCTGCCCCAGGACGAGCATGAACGCTTTCTTATCAGCAAGCTGGCGGCGGCCGGCGTGCATGTGGAATGGAACGTCGCGCTGGACCTGTGGACGCAGGACGATAGCGAAGTGCAAGCCATCCTGCTCAACAATGGCGAGCGACAATATTGCACGTTTAACTATATTTGCGGCTGCGACGGCGCGCGCAGCAAGGTGCGCGAAATCGCCGGCTTCGCGTTCTCCGGCGGCACCTACGACCACCTGTATTACGTGGCCGATGCGCAAGTGGCCGGCAAGAATACGGATTTGCACGCTCACCTGGGCGCGAACTCTTTTGCGCTGATGTTGCCCGTGCGCACCAGCGGCATGCAGCGCCTGATCGGCATCCTGCCCGACCGCCCGGAAGGCGCGCCCGCGCCCGTCTTCGACGACGTGCGGGAACAGGTGGAAAGCTTGCTGAATATCCAGGTCGAGCACGTGAACTGGTTTTCCACGTATAAAGTGCATCACCGGGTGGCGGCACAGTTTCGCGAGCGGCGCTGCTTCATCCTCGGCGACGCGGCCCACCTGCACAGCCCCGTGGGCGGCCAGGGCATGAACACGGGCCTGGGCGACGCCGTCAACCTGGCCTGGAAACTGGCGCAAAAGCTGCGGGGACAAAGCAACGACGCCCTGCTCGACACCTATGAAAGCGAGCGCATCGTGTTTGCCCGCAAGCTCGTCGCCACCACCGACCGCGCCTTCCAGGCCATCGTCGCGCAAGGCATCGCCGGGCAATTCCTGCGCCGCTGGCTGGTGCCGCACGCGCTGCCCTTCCTGTCCGGCTTCGGGCGGGCGCGCCGCTTGCTGTTCCGGACCGTGTCGCAAATCCAGATCAGCTATGAAGACAGCGCCCTGTCCGCGGGCCACGCGGAATACTTGCGCGGCGGCGACCGCCTGCCGTGGTTCTCCGACGGCACGCAAGACAATTTCACCGCCCTGCGCAGCATGGACTGGCAATTGCACATCTATGGCGAAGCGGCGCCCGAACTGCTGGACGAAGCGCGCGTGCTGAAACTGCCCGTGCATTGCTACACCTTCAATGTCGCCGCCAAGCTGGCCGGCCTGGGCCGCGACGCAGCCTACCTGGTGCGCCCCGACGGCCACATCGCGCTGGCCCTGCACCTGCAGGAAAGCGGCGCCCTGCGCGCCTTGGCCCTGCGGCTGGGCCTGCATTTCGGTCCGGCCGAATCGGGCAAGGCGGCGCCACGGCCTGTGTAAGCCAGCCACACTCAAGGTTTGCGATACATCAAAGTGTAGATATTTAATTTCCTTGCTTTGTTTGCTTTGTTTGCTTTGTTTGACTTCCTGTCCTATGCTGAAACATGCGTTTCAAGGATAGCGCCATGTCGAATACATCGAACACCTCGGATACTCGCGCCCCTGCCGGCAAGGGCGACACCGGCACCATCGATGAGGCCGCCGCCGACACCGGGCATGCGCCTGCCACGCCCTCGCTGGCCAGCAAGCTGGCGGACACACTCGCATCCAGCGCCACCGGCTTGCGCTTTAATATTGCACAAGATACGTTCCAGGAAGCGTATGCGTCGCTGCTGGACGCCGTGCCGCGCGACGACCGGCCCGCGCTGCTGGCGCAAATGCGGCGCGACCTCGATATCGTGGCCGAGCGGGAGTTGAACCGGGTTTCCGGCGTCGACGCGCATGCCGGCCACGTCAGCACCCGGCAATTCATGCGCGGCCTGGAAGAGCAGGAACGGCAGCAGCGTGAAAAAGACTTGGCGTCTCACAGCTTGCTATCCGGCCCGGAACTGCGCGCCCGGCTGGAAGTCACGCCGCAAGCGCTCAGTGCGGCACTCAAAGCCAGACGCCTGTTTGCCTTGCGCGGCGCCTCCGGAGAATATGTCTATCCAGCATTTTTCGCCGATCCCCGCCACGACCGCCACATCCTGGAAAAAATCAGCAAAATCCTCGGCGACTTGCCCGGCGCCGCCAAATGGGATTTTTTTACCGCCCCGCGCCTGTCTCTGGGCGGCAAGTCGCCGCTGGAGGCCCTGGCCAAAGGGAAACTCGATGCCGTGCTGGCGGCCGCCCGCGCCTACGCAGACGAATAACAGCACGACCGTGGCAATCTTGCGCCTGCCCCGTCTGCCGCAACTGCCCGCAGCGCTGCAGACGGCGCGCTGCGATCCCGCCACGCTGTACCGGCTCTCCGGCCATGCCACGGGCGAACCGTATTTCGGCAGGGCAAACACCTACCGCTTCGACGATCCCCATCCACAGGCGGCGACCCGATTCGGTACCTGCTATCTCGGTAGTTCGCTGGCCGTCGCCCTCGCTGAAACCTTGCTGCATGACCGCAAACCCATCCATAACCACTTCGTGATCGAACTGGCCGTGATTCGGGCGCGTTTTGTCATTCGGCTCACGGGGGAAACGCTCATCCTGGCCGACCTGACAGGCGCCGCCCTCAGAAAGCTGGGCGGCCATGGAGGGCTCAGCGGCACATCGTCGTACCAGACGACCAAGACATGGTCAGCGGCCATCCATGCGCATCCGGACACCGTTGACGGCATGCTCTACATGTCGCGCCACAAAAACGATGAAACGGCCGTGGTGCTGTTCCACCGCGCCGCGCCCAAGCTCGCGCGGGTGTCCGCCACGCCGCTCTCGGCCCATCCGGACTTCGGCCAGGCCGCCACGCTGCTGGGCATCCGCAGCGCCTGGCCCTGAACCTGCCATGAACATGCAACCTTGTTGCACTGCCGCATCGACTGCGCATCGACTGTATAATGTCGGCTGACATCGCATATCGCGCCAGCGCAAGCGCCGCGATCAAGCGAACCGCATTCATACCCCCTTAGCCCTACCCATGACGACCATTACACTCTACGGTATCCCCAACTGCGATACCGTCAAAAAGGCCCGCACCTGGCTGGCCGCGCAACAACTCGATTTCACCTTCCACGACTTCAAGAAGCAGGGCCTGGAACGCGCCACCGTCGAGGCGTGGCTGGCGCAATTGCCATGGGACGTGCTGGTCAACAAGAAAGGCACGACGTGGCGCGCCCTGTCCGACGAGCGCAAAGCATCGATCACCGACGCGGCCAGCGCCCTGGACTTGATGCTGGAAAACCCGTCCATCATCAAGCGCCCCGTGCTGGACAAGGATGGCCAGTTCAGCGTGGCGTTTTCGGATGCGCAGTACCAGACCCTTTTCTCGCTGTAACCATACTTAGTTGACCACCGGGACGATGTTGCCGGCACGACCTTACCCATGACCACCTCCAAAACCCTCGCCCTGACCGAAAAACTGATCGCCCTGTCCTCGGTCACGCCCGACGACAAGGGCTGCCAGCAGCACCTGATCGATATCCTCACACCGCTGGGCTTTGTCTGCGAAACGATACAGTCGAACGACGTCACCAATCTGTGGGCGCGCCGCGGCACCACGTCGCCCGTGTTCGTCTTTGCCGGCCATACGGACGTGGTGCCGACCGGCCCCGTCGAACAATGGCGTTCGCTGCCCTTCATTCCCACGCACCGCGACGGCAAGCTGTACGGCCGTGGCGCGGCCGACATGAAGACCTCGATCGCCGCCATGGTAATTGCCTGCGAGGAATTTATCGCCGCCACGCCCGAGCACACGGGTTCGATCGCCTTTCTGATCACCAGCGACGAGGAAGGCCCGGCCACGGACGGCACCGTCATCGTGTGCGAGCAACTGAAGGCACGGGGCGAGCAGATCGACTATTGCCTGGTGGGCGAACCGACGTCGAGCGCGCAACTGGGCGACATGATCAAGAACGGCCGCCGCGGTTCGCTGTCGGGCCGTTTGACGATCAAGGGCGTGCAAGGTCACATTGCCTACCCGCACCTGGCAATGAATCCCATCCACGAAGCGGCGCAGGCGCTGGCCGACCTGGTCGAGGAAAAATGGGATGCGGGCAACGAGTATTACTTGCCCACCTCGTGGCAAATGTCGAATATCAACGCGGGTACGGGCGCGAATAACGTGATTCCGGGCGACATGGTGATCGACTTCAATTTCCGCTTTTCCACGGCCAGCACGGCCGAGGGATTGCAGGAACGGGTGCACGCCATCCTCGACCGGCATGACTTGCAATACGATTTGCAGTGGACCCTGAGCGGCCTGCCCTTCCTCACGCCGCGCGGCACCTTGAGCGATGCGCTGTCGGCCGCCATCCTGAAAGAAACGGGCCTCACGACGGAGCTGTCGACCACGGGCGGCACCTCGGACGGCCGGTTTATCGCGCAAATCTGCCCCCAAGTGATAGAATTCGGGCCGCCCAATGCCAGTATTCACAAGATTGACGAGCACATCGAACTGCGCCACATCGATCCCCTGAAGAATATTTACCGGCGCACCCTGGAGCATTTGCTGCCCGTCTGAACCAGAATACCGAGGCCCGTCACGGCGGGCCAGAACACCGTCTTTTCGAGAATGCCATGACCCCGAACCCGTTTTCCACGCCACGCGACCTGCTGCGCTACGCCGTTACCCGTTTTAATACCGCCAAGCTGTTTTTCGGCCACGGCAGCGCCGAAGCGTTCGACGAAGCGGCCTATCTGATCCTGCACACGTTGAAGTTGCCGCTCGACAAGCTCGAACCGTTCCTCGACGCCAAGCTGCTGCCGTCGGAAGTGGCCAGCGTGATGAGCGTCATCGACCGCCGCAGCATCGACCGCGTGCCGGCCGCCTACATCACCAAGGAAGGCTGGCTGGGCACGTACAACTTCTACGTCGACGAGCGCGTGATCGTGCCCCGCTCCTTCATCGCCGAGCTGATCCCTGAATACTTCTCGCCGTGGGTGGCGGAACCGGAAGCCGTGGAAAACATCCTGGAACTGTGCACCGGTTCGGGCTGCCTGGCTATCATGATGGCCGACGCCTTCCCGAACGCCCAGGTCGACGCCGTGGACATTTCCGCCGATGCGCTGGCCGTGGCCAAGCGCAACGTCGACACGTACAAGCTGCAAGACCGCGTCACCCTGATCGAATCGGACCTGTACACGAACGTGCCGACCAAGAAATATGATTTGATCATCAGCAACCCGCCGTACGTGAATTCCGCGTCGATGGGCGCCCTGCCCCAGGAATACCTGGCCGAACCGCAAATCGCCCTCGACGGCGGCAGCGACGGCATGGACCTGGTGCGCAAGATCATCGCCGGCGCGGCCGAGCGCCTGACGGATGACGGCATCCTGATGATTGAAATCGGCAACGAACGCGCATACGCGGAAGCGGCCTTCGGCGAGCTGGGCCTGACCTGGCTGACGACGAGCGCCGGCGACGACATGGTCTTCCTGCTGACGGCCGAGCAGCTCAAGCTGGTATAAGCGCTGGCGTCAGCGCGCAGCGCCTTAATTTACAACACAAAGAAAAAAATGATACGTTTCCTACAAGTAAGCCTGATGCGCGGCATCAAACCGTTGCTCGAACAAGTCGATGTCACCCTCAATCCGGGCGACAAGATCGGCCTGATCGGAGCCAATGGCGCGGGCAAATCGAGCCTGTTCGCCATGATGCGTGGCGAATTGCACCCTGACCAGGGCGAGATCGATTTCCCGGCCAAATGGCGCGTGGCTTACGTGGCGCAGGAAACGCCGCCGCTGGACCGTGCCGCGCTCGACTATGCGATCGACGGCGACGTCACCCTGCGCAAACTGGAAGCGGAACTGGCGCGCCTGGAGTCGGAGCCTGCCACGTCGGAAAACGGTATCGCCATCGGCGAAATCTACAGCGCCATGGCCGATGCCGACGCGTATACCGTGCAATCGCGCGGCGAGCAATTGCTGCTGGGCCTGGGCTTCACCCTGGACCAGATGCAGCAACCGGTGGCCAGTTTCTCCGGCGGCTGGCGCATGCGTCTGAACCTGGCGCAAGCGCTGATGTGCCCGTCCGACCTGCTGCTGCTCGATGAACCGACCAACCACTTGGATCTGGACGCCATCATCTGGCTGGAAGACTGGCTCAAGCGTTACGCCGGCACCTTGCTGATCATTTCCCATGACCGCGACTTCCTCGATGAAGTCGTCAACGTGGTCGTGCATATCGACGAGCGCAAGCTGAAACGCTACTCGGGCAACTATTCGAGCTTCGAGCGCCAACGCGCGGCGCAGATGATCCTGGCCGCCGGCGCGCTGGAAAAGCAACAGCGCAAGCGCGCCCATCTGGAATCGTTCGTGAACCGCTTCAAGGCGCAAGCGTCCAAGGCCCGCCAGGCGCAAAGCCGCATGAAGGCGCTGGCGAAGATGGAAGAACTGGCGCCACTGCGCGCCGCCGCCGAATTCTCGTTCGAATTCCGCGAGCCGCTGTCGGCTCCGAACCCGCTGCTGGTGATGGAAGACGTCGATGCGGGCTACAAGATCGAGAACGAAGCGACGGGCGAAATCACGCATAAAACCATCGTCAACGGCATCAAGTTTTCGCTGCAGATCGGCCAGCGCATCGGCTTGCTGGGCCAGAATGGCGCCGGCAAATCGACCCTGATCAAGACCATCGCCGGCGAACTGATGCCGCTGACGGGCGACGCCACCATGGGCAAGGGCCTGAACATCGGCTACTTCGCCCAGCACCAGGTGGAAATGCTGCGCCACGACGAATCGCCGCTGTGGCATCTGGCGAAGATCGCCCCGACCGTGCGCGAGCAGGAACTGCGCAACTTCCTCGGCGGCTTCAACTTCCCCGGCAACATGGTCACCGCCTCGATCGCACCGTTCTCGGGCGGCGAAAAAGCCCGTCTGGCGCTGGCCCTGATCGTCTGGCAGCGTCCTAACCTGCTGCTGCTCGATGAACCGACCAACCATCTGGATCTGGAAACGCGCGAAGCGCTGACGGAAGCGCTGGCCCAGTTCGAAGGCACCCTGGTCGTCGTTTCCCATGATCGCCACTTGCTGCGCGCCACCACCGACGAATTCATCATCGTTGCCGACGGCAAGCTGCAACCGTTCGACGGCGACCTGGACGACTACAAGGATTGGCTGTTCAAGACCAAGCTGGGCAAGGGCACGGACGTGCTGCCGGCCGCCGGCAAGGCCAACAAGACGGACTTCCCCGTGACGTCTTCCGTACCTTCGCCGGTAGCTGCCGCCCCTGCCGCGCCCGTGCGCGACAAGCGCAAGGAAGCGGAAGAGCGCCAGAAAACGGCCGCCCTGCGCAAGCCGATCGAAAACAAGATCAAGCGCCAGGAAGAGCAGATCGCCAAGCGCAATGCGCAAAAGGCGGAAACCGACGCCAAGCTGGGCGAGCCGACCATCTACGACGCGGCCAACAAGGCCAAGCTGAAGCAATTGCTGGCCGACCAGACCTTCTTCACCAAGGACCTGGCGCAGCTGGAAGCGGAATGGCTGGACTTGCAAGATCAACTCGAAAAGCTCGGTTAAGCAAGCAGCGACAAAAGACGACTTCCGGGTCGTCTTTTTTATGCCGCCTGCATGGGGCTGGGGCTGCGGATCGCCATCAGGCGGTCGATGTCGACGAGGATCAATCGGCGTCCCGCCACCGTGCCCAGGCCCAGCAGGTAATCGGCCTCCGTCTCGCCCAGGCCGGGCACGGCGGCGATGTCGGCGGGGGCCAGGCTGACGATATCGGTGACGCCATCGACCACCATGCCCATCACGCCATTGCTCAGCTGCAGGATGATCACGTCGGTGGCCGGGTCGGGCGCGCCGTGGGCGCTGCCGAACGCGGCGCGCATGTCGACGATGGGAATGATCACGCCGCGCGAGACGGCCACGCTGTGCAGCACTTCCCCTTCCGAGGAAAAGCGGTCGAGCTCCTTCAGGGGGCGCAATTCCCGCACGCAACGGTAATCGAGGCCGTATTCCAGGCCGCCCAGCCGGAAGCTCAAGTACTGCGTCAGGTATTGCGCGGTTGCGGCGCCAGGCGTGGTCGTGGGCTGCATGGTGTTCCTTTCATCCGGTAAGCGCTGCCAGGATGCGCAGTGGCGCAACGTTGGCCCCATGCTAACCAGCATCGCCGCAGGCGGCGTTGAGAAAACTCAACTTTCCCGGAAGACCAGCCTGACCTCGGCGCCCCGCCTTGCGCCGGCGCAGCCATCTTCCCTTACAATACCCACATCATTCCCCCACAGGCAGGCCATGCAACACCTCGTCAACCCCGCTGAAGTTGAATTTTCCGCCATCCGCGCCCAAGGCCCGGGCGGGCAGAACGTCAACAAGGTGTCCAGCGCCATCCATTTGCGCTTCCCCATCGCCGCCTCGTCGCTGCCGGAAGCGTACAAGGAACGGCTGCTGGCCCTGCGCGACAGCCGCATCAGCAAGGATGGCGTGCTGGTGCTCAAGGCGCAGCAGTCGCGCAGCCAGGAACAGAACAAGGAAGAGGCATTGCGGCGCTTGCAGGAAATCATCGACAGCGTGACTTTCCTGCCCGCCGTGCGCCGCGCCACCAAGCCCACGCGCAGCTCGCAGCGGCGCCGCCTCGACAGCAAGAGCACGCACAGCGTCCTCAAGCAATCCCGCGGCAAGGTGATCGACTGATCAGGGCGGTGGCTGGTAAGTCCAGTCCAGGCTGCCCGTGCTGTCTGCGAACACGGGCTGCGTGGCCGGCGTGGCGCTGCGCAGCAAGGCCTTGATTTCTTTCGGCGGCCGGTCGTAGACCTTGGCCGGTCCGGGCGGCACGACGAGGGCGCGCACCGTCGTCTCGCCATCGACGAGGCCCAGGGTGCAGCGCGACTGGCCCGCCGTCGCCTGCCGCTCCTGGCGCAATTGTTCCACCAGCGCCAGCATCTGCGCGTGCAGGATTTCCGACTGTTTGACTTCCACGCGCAGCCGCGCCACCTCTTTCAGCACGGGAGCGATGCGCGCGGCCAGCTTGTCGTACTGCAGCTGCTGCGTTGGCTGCAGCTGCAATTCGCCGCGCCGCAGCTGGCCCGCCAGGGTCAGGTAGTTGCGCACCTCGGGCAATTGCGCGATGGCATCGATTTCCTGCTGGCGCTTGTGCTGCACCTGCAGGAATTGCGCCGCCTTCGCCAGGCTTTCCCCGATCTTTTGCTCCAGCGCGCTCAAGTCGGGCACGAGGGGGAACAGCAGCATTTCCACCTGCCTGCGGGGACCGGCGCTGCCGATGCGGATGGTGCGCGCCGCCACGGCGCAGCCTTCGGCCAGTTCGATGACGACCTCGTCGGCGATGATCTCGCAATTGCTGGCGCTGTCGATCACCACGCGCGTGCCGGCGATGACGCAGCTTTCGGCCCGCTTCACATGCACTTCGCCGCTCAGCGCCTGCAGCACGGAACCGGAAGCGACACCCTCGACGCGCACGTCGCCGTGCTCGTTGAAGGCCGTGCCGCCCACCAGGTTGCGCTTGAGCCATATCAACCCGCCATGCGAGTGCAGATGGCCATACACGTCGCCATGGATGGTGATGTCGCTGCCGTCGAGCTGGCGCTGCTCCTGCACTTCGCCGTACTCCTCGTAGGCGGCGCGCAGCTTCAGATTGCCCGTGGTGCGGCTGCTGACGCCTTCGCGGCTGACGATCTTGTTTTCGATCGACATCTTGCCGTGCTCATCGACATTCACATAGCCATCCATGGTGGCGACGACGAAAGCGCCATCGCTGAAATACTCGACCGATGTGCCTGGCCCCGCCACCGTGGCCAGGTCCAGTTCCAGCGGCGCGGGCGGCGGCAGTGCCTTGCCGGCCAGGTCATAGCCAGGCAAGCCGGGCGTGCCCGGCAGCAGGCGCAGCAGCCGCGCGTGCTTTTTCACTTGCGGGAAGCGGTTCTTGAAGCTGAGCAAATCCAGGCGGCCATCGGAACGTTCGCGCGGCGCATCGTCGCGGTGGATGCCTTGCGACACTTCGACCAGTTGGGCGTCGCGCCCCGGCTGCGGCGGCAGCACCCGCGCCACCGTGATGCGCTCGGCCTTGCCGCTGGCGAGCATGGCGCGCACGGCCACGCTATCGATGCCGTAGTGCACGCCCTTGCACCACAAGTCAGCCACCAGCTCGTCAAACTCGCGGCGCGCCGGCGCCTGGCCATCCGCGTCGGCAGGCAAGGTTTCAAAATAAAACTCGGCGCTGTCGCCCCGGATCTTGACCTGCTTATACAGCGCGCGGCGCTGGGGCGGGAACGGCGCCACGCGCACGGCGATGCGCAGCAAGGCGTCACCCTTGGGCGCGGCGCGGGGTGCGGGGGCATGGAACAGGGTCAGCAGGAACAAACCGTAATCTAGGCCCGCCAGCAACTGTCCCGACTGGAACAGCTGGTCGACGGCGGCGCGCAGCTGCGCCGGCGCCAGCGACAGGTCCAGGAACACGCCCTCGTCGCGCTGGACCAGGCCGTGCGGCAAGCCGCCTGCGGGGACCGCATCCGGAACGGGTGTGTCGTCGTCGCTCACGCCTTGCCTCCCCCAGCAGCCATTTCAAAGAATTGCCTCCGTGCACTAGAACAATATCACGGGGCGGGGCCGTGTGCCTGACTCGGCGACAATGCATGCGGCCAGATGTAAACAGGGCCATGTCTTGCGAGATGGCCCTGTCGGAGGGGGGATGGCTGCCTAGCGGCGCGGCGGGTTGGAATAGATATCCTGGCCCACTTCGTTGATCTGGCGGCGCAGGTCGCGCCGCTCGTCGGGCGTCATGCGGCCCGTGCGGCGCGAAGCGTCGGCGCCTTCGTTGGCGCGGCGCTGCTCTTCGGCGCGCGTGTCGAAACTGCGTGCGTCACGCTGTTCGCGCAGTCGCGTATCATTGCTGCTGGTGCGCTGTACCTGTTCATACCGCTGGGCCTGCATTTGCTGCTGGTCGTCACGGCGTGGCGGCGGCTGGTTTTGCGCTGACGCCAGGCTGGCGGCAAACACGGAGCAAACGGCAAATGCGGACAGCACAGTTGTACGTGCGGCAATAGCTGCGCTGGGAGCGGCGTGAATTTTTTTAGTAAAGATATTCATTGAGTTCCTCTTCCGCGATGCCGTATAAACTTAAAGCTGATTTCCACTGTGGCCCCAGTGTATGATGCTTTACACGGTGCAGTAAGAGTAATTGGGTAAAGTTTGTAACACTTTGTAATGGGTCGCCACAGCCCCTTGCCGACGCCGCGCGAGGCGTTACTATAGCAACTAATATAAGATAACACGACACCCTAAATGACCACAACCTCCACTTCCGGCAGCAACACACCAACGCAATCGATCCACGGCCACCAGGCAAAAATCATGGTGGTCGATGACGATGTGCGCCTGCGCGACCTGCTGCGCCGCTACCTGACCGAACAGGGTTTCAATGTCTTCACGGCAGAGAGCGCGACGGCCATGAACAAGCTGTGGCTGCGCGAACGCTACGACCTGCTGGTACTCGACCTGATGCTGCCGGGCGAAGACGGCCTGTCGATCTGCCGCCGCCTGCGCGGCGCGGGCGACCAGACGCCGATCATCATGCTGACGGCCAAGGGCGAAGACGTGGACCGCATCGTGGGCCTGGAAATGGGTGCCGACGATTACCTGCCGAAACCGTTCAATCCGCGCGAACTGGTGGCCCGCATCGGCGCCGTGCTGCGCCGCAAGGGTCCCGATGAAATCCCCGGCGCGCCGTCGGAAACGCCGCAAACCTTCGAATTCGGCGACTTCGTGCTGGACCTGGGCACGCGTACCCTGAAAAAGAATGGCGAGACGGTGCCCCTGACCACGGGCGAGTTTTCCGTGCTGAAAGTGTTTGCCCGCCATGCGCGCCAGCCCCTGTCGCGCGAAAAACTGATGGAACTGGCCCGCGGCCGCGAATACGAAGTGTTCGACCGCAGCCTGGACGTGCAAATCTCACGCCTGCGCAAACTGATCGAGCCTGATCCGTCGAGCCCGCTGTTCATCCAGACCGTGTGGGGCCTCGGCTACGTCTTCATCCCGGACGGACAGCCGCGCTGATCGCTGGCGAGGCATGATGAAGCTTTTTCCCGATATCAGCCTGGCGCGGCTGAAAAGCGGCTTGTTCTGGCGCACCTTTTTGCTGCTCGGCACCTTGACCACGGTCAGCATGATCGCGTGGTTCAGCATGATCTCCTTCATCCAGCGCGAGCCGCAGGCGCAGCAGATTTCCGCCCAGATCATTTCCGTCGTCACCATCACGCATGCGGCCTTGACGCACTCGGCGCCCGAACTGCGGCGCGAGCTGCTGTTCGACCTCGTCAGCAATGAAGGCATCCGCATCTTCTCGCTGGAAGAGGATGACCGCATCGAGCCGCCGCCCGACAATTACCTGATGCCCGACATCGAGGCGCTGGTGAAGGCCAAGCTGGGCAAGGACACGCGCTTTTCCGCGCGCGTCAACGGCGTGGCCGGCTTCTGGGTCAGCTTCAAGATCGACGACGACGAGTACTGGCTGATGCTGGACCGCGAGCGCCTGCGCGGCCTGACGGGCTTCCAGTGGCTGGGCTGGGCCAGCCTGGTATCCCTGCTGTCCCTGCTGGGCGCGGCCATCATTTCCAGCCTGATCAATCTGCCGCTGTCGCGCTTGACGGCGGCCGCGCGCGACATCGCCAAGGGCAAGCAGCCGGCGCCGCTGCCGGAAAAGGGGCCGATCGAAATCATCGAGGCGAACCGCAGCTTCAACCAGATGGTCGACGACTTGAAACAGGTGGAATCGGACCGCGCCGTGATCCTGGCCGGCATTTCGCACGACTTGCGCACGCCGCTGGCGCGCATGCAGCTGGAAGTGGAAATGGCGAACCTGTCGGACGAGGCGCGCGAAGGCATCCAGTCCGATATCGGGCAAATGGACGCCATCATCGGCCAGTTCCTCGACTATGCCAGGCCGACGGAGGCGTCGAGCTTTACCGACGTCGACCTCAGTGGTTTGCTCAACGACATGACGCGCGAAGCGATGCGCCTGCCGGACGTGAAGATCAACGCCAGCATCGCCGACGGCGCGCATGCGATGGGCAACCCCACGGACCTGCGCCGCGTGCTGAACAACCTGATCGAGAATGCGCGCCGCTATGGCAAGACGCCGGACAGCGACGTGACGGAAATCGACATCGCCTGCCAGGTGCGCACCAGCCACGGCGCGAAAAAGGTGATCATCGAGGTGCAGGACCACGGCACGGGCGTGCCGGCGGAAAAGATCGAGCAGCTGATGAAGCCGTTCACCCGCCTCGACACGGCGCGCGGGCAGGCAAATGGCGCCGGGCTGGGCCTGGCCATCGTCGACCGCGTGCTGCTGCGCCACGGCGCCGAATTGCAAGTGCGCAACCGCGAAGGCGGCGGCCTCGCGTTTCAGATCAGCTTGCCAGCGGCATAAACGGACGGGAACGATACAGTTGTGCCGTTCCCTGCCGTTCAGGCGGACGCCTGTTCCTGCGCCAGCAATTTATTCATCAACAATTCCGTCGCCCCATAACCGTACAGGGAATCGCTTTCCATGCCCGGCGTATCGAAGGGAATCGATTCCTCGCGGTTCAGCTTGGCAGGGTCGGCGTCCGCATAGCTGGCGCGCCAGGCACGCTGCAAGGATTCATTGCGGCGGATAAAGGCCGGCATGGGCCAGGCGTCGCGCTCCCAGTGGCGGCTGTCGCCCAGCAGGGGCCAGCGCTCGTTGAGCAGGGCCATGTCGCCCGTGCGCAGGCGGCGCACGGCCTGTTCCGGGCGCAAGCCTTCCAGCTCTTCCAGCGTGGGCAAGCTGTCGCGCTTCGGCCCGAACATATACGCCAGCATGATGCGCCCGGCAGGCGCCCTGCGCGCCACCACGCCGACGGCATAGCCGCCGCCCGGCAAGGGCACGGCAAACCAGCTGCCTTCTCGGTATGGTAATGATCTCATTTCTTGAAGCCCCCTGAAATACACCGGACAGCCGCTGCTATCCGACGTTAAATTTAATTAGGGGCACAGTCTACGCGAAGCGATGCGAAAGTGGCGCATGGTACGCCACAGCAACAAACCAATAGTTACAATATTTTCTCGTCATAGTGATATTGGGCAACAATCGGCCCCGCCTTGAACAGCGCTTCCTTCATGGCCGTGTCCAGGCGCGCGTCGCGGCGGCGCATCCATTCGAGCAGCATGGCCGCTTCCTTGCGGCTGGTGTCGCCCGCGTGCGCGAGCACGCGGCGCAGTTCCGGGTCCGTGCACGCCTCGAAACGCTGGCTGTTCAAGTCCAGCGCCTGCAGTGCGGCGATGGTGGCGCCGATGGCGCGGTGCATGTCGAGCGCGGTGGCCGGCAAGCCGGATTCTTCCAGTGGGACGGTGGTCATGCGCATTCCTTTTCGCGTGGTGGTGACATCGGCTGCATTCTCCACCGCGCGGACGAAAAGCTCAAGCGTCCACGGCACGTTTCCACCCATTCGGCCATAATCATGGCTCAGCAACAGCCTAAACCTCAGCGGCAGGAGCCCCATGTTCAATTTCGACTTTTACAATCCGACGCAAATCCTTTTCGGCCAGGGTCAGATCGCCGCCATCACGGCGCTGATCCCGCCGCAGGCCAGAGTGCTCATGACGTATGGCGGCGGCAGCATCAAGCAGAACGGCGTCTACGATGAAGTCAAGGCGGCGCTGGCCGGCCATACGGTGCTGGAATTTGCCGGCATCGAACCCAATCCCAGCTATGAAACCCTGATGCAGGCCGTGGCCATGGTGAAAAGCGAGCGCATCGACTTCCTGCTGGCCGTCGGCGGCGGTTCCGTGGTCGATGGCACCAAGTTCATCGCCGCGGCCGCCCTGCACGAAGGCGTGGCGTGGGACATCCTGGCCAAAGGCGGCAAGATCGTCGAAGCCGCCCTGCCCTTCGGCACCGTGTTGACCTTGCCGGCCACGGGCTCCGAAATGAATGGCTCGGCCGTGATCACGCGCAAGGCCACGCAGGAAAAGCGCTCGTTCATGAGCCGCAAGGTCTATCCTAAATTCTCCGTGCTGGACCCGTCGAAGACGTTCACCTTGCCGCTGCGCCAGGTGGGCAATGGCGTCGTCGATGCGTTCGCGCATGTGATGGAACAGTATTTGACCTACCCTGTGAACGCGTCCGTGCAAGACCGCTTCGCCGAAGGCATTTTATTGACGCTGATCGAGGAAGGCCCGAAAGCCCTGTCGCACCCGGACGACTACGACGTGCGCGCCAACGTGATGTGGAGCGCCACCCTGGCCTTGAACGGCCTGATCGGCGTGGGCGTGCCGCAGGACTGGTCCACGCACGCCATCGGCCACGAATTGACGGCCTTGTACGAACTCGACCATGCGCAAACCCTGGCCATCATCCTGCCCAGCATGTTGCGCGTGCGCAAACAAGCCAAGCGCGCCAAGCTGCTGCAATACGCGGCCCGCGTGTGGGGCCTGGACGGCGGCGACGAGGATGGCCGCATCGAGGCCGCCATCGCGCGCACGGAATTCTTCTTCCGCCACATGGGCGTCAAGACGCGCCTGGCCGACTATGGCCTCAACCACGCCAGCGTGGACGCCGTCGTGTCCGCCCTGGAAGCGCACGGCATGACGGCCCTGGGCGAACAGCGCGAAGTGACGCCCGCCGTCAGCCGCAAGGTGCTGGAACTCAGTCTGTAGATTCGCACCACACTGTTGTAAAACGGTCAGCCGGGTGGGACAGCTGGCCGTGGTTCATGCTAAGCTGTCATTTCGCTAGGGGTCCTGGAGCAGTCATCCGGGTGAGAGATACCCTTCGTACCTGATCTGGATAATGCCAGCGAAGGAAAGCGCAAAGTACCTCCCTCCTTTGATAGCTCCTGCGTTGGCGCCAGCCGAACAAGCAGCCTGCCGTGCTCTTTTTACAGAGACGGCTTGAACCACGAGCAATCTATGTCCACACCGAATTTATCTGTTTCTGTATTGACCCTGGCCATCCTGCACGCGTTTGCCGCGCCCGCCCTGGCTTCCGACGCAGCCGACCCGCAGGCGCAAAGCATGGCCGAAGTCGTCGTCACGGCCAGCAAGGCGCCGGCCGCCAAGCGCGCCTCCGTGGGCGGCTTCAGTGACGCGCCGCTGCTGCAGACGCCGGCATCCGTCACCGTCATTTCGCAAAAAGACATGCAGGACTTGCAGATCCGCAATCTCAGCGATGCCGTCAAGCTCGACACCAGCATCAACGACGCCTACAACGCCGTCGGCTATGCGGAACAGTTTTCCATCCGCGGTTTCAAGCTCGACAACAATTCCAGCTATCGCAAGGATGGCGTGGCCATTCCTGGCGACACGCAAATCCCGCTGGAAAACAAGGAACGCATCGAAGTGCTGAAGGGCCTGGCCGGCTTGCAGGCAGGCGTGGCCGCGCCGGGCGGCGTGATCGACTTCATCGTCAAGCGCCCCACCGCCGCCCCGCTGCGCACGGTCACCGTGGAAGCGCGCGAGCGCGGCACCGTGTACGGCGCCATCGACCTGGGCGGCCGCCTGGAAGACACGCGCTTCGGCTACCGCGTCAACGTGGCGGCCGAGCGCCTGCGCTCCTACATCAAGGGCGCGGACGGCAACCGCAAGTTCATTTCCGGCGCCTTCGACTGGCAGATTTCCCCGCAAGCCCTGCTGCAAATCGATGCCGACTACCAGGACAAGGCGCAGGCCACGGCGCCCGGCTTCCAGCTGCTGAACAATAAAACCTTGCCGACCGGCATCAGCGCCGACGCCATGCTCAACCTGCAGCCGTGGACGCGCCCCGTGGAAACCGTCACCAGCAATCTCGGCCTGCGCTTCCAGTACGCGTTCAATGACGACTGGCATGCCACCCTGTCGGCCAACCAGCACTCGTTCAAGCGCGACGACTACACGGCCTTCCCGTATGGCTGCAGCGCGCAAGACCTGTACCCCGGCTTCTGCGGCAATGGCGACTTCGACGTGTATGACTACCGCAGCCTGGGCGAGACGAAAAAACCGCTGAGCGCGCAAGCCATGATCCAGGGCAAGTTCGCCACCGGTTCCCTGCGCCATGAATTCACGGCCGGCGTCTCGACCTTCCGCCGCAAGGACCGCGCCGGCCTGTACGTGTACGACTGGGCCGGCGTGAGCAACATCTACCGCCCGCAGATCGTCGACATGTCGACGGGCGTGCAAGGCCCCGTACGCCTGGTGCGCAAGGACACGGAAAACTCCGTCTTCGTGCAGGACATCGTCAGCCTGGCGCCGAACTGGAAGCTGCATGGCGGCTTGCGCCATATCAATGTCGACGGCTACCAGTATGTACTCAAGGCCGATACGGAAATCCGCGCCAAGCACGATTTCCTGCTGCCCAACGTCTCGCTCGTCTACACCCCGCTCGACAATCTCTCCGTGTATGCGGCCTATTCGCAAGGCATGGAACATGGCGGCACGGCCGACCGCAAGGCGCTCAATGCGAACGTGGAATTGTCGCCCAGCCGCTCGAAGCAGGTCGAAGTCGGCGTGAAGATGGATGTGACGCCGGACTTCATGCTGGCGGCCAGCCTGTTCCAGATCCGCAAGGGCCTGGAATTCAACCAGTACGTCGACAGCACCGCCTATAACTTCGTGCGCGAAGGCCAGGCCCAGCACCGGGGGCTGGAATTGTCGGCCCAGGGCAAGGCATCGTCCAGCCTGAGCCTGGGCGCGTCCGTGACGGCCCTGAACAGCCAGCAGTCAGGCACGGGCAATGCCGACCTCGACGGCAAGCGCGTGCCCAACGTGCCGGCCTTCAAGGCGGCCGTGCATGCGGATTACGCCGTGCAACAGGTGGCGGGCTTGAGCGTGAATGGCAGCTGGGAATATGCGGGCAAGAAAGCGTTTGAGTACAGCAACACGACCTTCGTGCCGTCGTACAACGTGTTCAACCTGGGCGCCGCGTACGCCACGCGCATCGCCGGCACGCGCGCCGTGCTGCGCGCCGCCGTCAACAACGTGGCCGACAAGTTCTACTGGCGCGACGTGACGCCGGAGTCGGATGGCTATCTGTATCCGGGCGCCAGCCGCACGTTCAAGGTCTCGGCGCAGTTTGACTTTTAATTGAGGGAAATGACAGGCGCCGCAGCGAGCGCCTGCTGCAGCAAAGGCGCCGCCTGTTCCAGGCGCGCCTCCAGGCTGTCGCGCAGCACGTGGTAGACGATGCCGCGCGCGTCGAGCTCATCGAGCAGGTAGCGGTAGATCAATTGGCGCACGGCTTCCGACTCGCGCTGCAAGCCATCGGCCACCCACGGGCTGTCGGGCGCCGTGACCAGGGTCAGATCGTACTGCGTGGCATCGGCCAGCGCCGCCAGTTGCGCATCGGCGCCGTGAAAATAATGGCGGCTGTACACCACCGTCATCAAGGGCGTCGTGTCGCAGAACAGGAAGTGGCGGGCTTGGGCGGCAGCGGCCGCTTCGCGTTCGACTTGCGTATGCGCAATACCATACTGATCCGCCGCCACGGGCACCCTGCCTTGCGTTTCCACAAACTCGCGTAAATACTCGGGCACCCAGACGCTGCCATGGCGCTCGGCCAGGGCCGCCGCCAGGGTCGACTTGCCCGACGATTCCGCGCCCAGGATGGCCACGCGCACGCAACGCTCCATCACTTGAGGACCATCGCGCTCGGCGCGGCCGGGGCCGACTTTCGCCACGCCAGCAAGCCGATGACGGCCATCACGACGAAGAACGCGTACAGCACGGCCGTCAGGGTCAGGCCCTTGTGCACATACAGCCACACGTACAGCACGTCGACGATGATCCAGGCGATCCAGTTTTCCAATTTCTTGCGCGACAGCAGGAATTGTCCCACCAGGCTGCCTGCGGTGAGGAAACCGTCCGCATGGGGCACGTCCGTGTCCGTCGTCGTCAGCAGCCAGGCGATGAGCAGGAAGCCCACCAGCCAGCCGACGGCGCATGCCAGCCAGCCGCGGCCGTCGAGGCGCGTCACGGGCAGGGTCTTGCCGCCGCTGGCCGGATGCAGCCACTGGTACCAGCCCCAGAACGAGACGCTGATGAACAGCAGTTGCAAGGCCATGTCGCCATACAGGCGCGATTCGAAAAACACGAAACCGTAGGCGGCCGAGGAAATGATGGCGAACAGCCACGCCCAGTGATTCTGGCGGATGTTCAGCGCAACGGTTGTCAGTGCCAGGACAAAGGAAATCAGTTCAAGCGGCGTGGTGGCAAAACCCAGCAGGAGAAGCGTATCGTTCATGGGAATCGTGATGAGGCTGGTGGTGCAGTATGCAATACCAGCCATGAATAAGCAAGATTGCCCGCACCGCCAGCCGCCTTCCCCGCTCAGGCAAAGCCGCCCTTGACGGCGCGCGCCAGCGAACGCTGCACGATCAGCTTGTGGAAAGGCCGGATCAGCAGGATGTAGGCGCGCCCCACCCGATTATGGCAATGCACGACGCTGGACATGGTCACGCTGCCATGCCGCCCCGCATCGCGGTTGCGCAGCACCGACAAACGGAAATCCAGGTGGCTGTCATCCTCGCCCACGATGATTTCATCGTCGCTGACGGCAAAGATGCGGAAGATGCCGATGCGCTTGCCAGGCCTGGCTTCCATCTGCCTGGCCGTCCGGATGCCGAAGCGCGCCACGATGGCGTCGCGCACCACCATCAGCTTGCGCGCCCAGCCCGGCTGACTGCCCAGCAGCACGCGCGCCAGGCTTTCCATGTCCATCTGGCGCGCCTGCGCAGTCGGCAACTCGACGGCATACGCGTCGGCCAGGTGGCTGCCCGGGTACAAGGGGGCGATGCTGGCGCCCGGCGGCAAGGCCACGGCGCGTACCGCATTGTTCATCTCTTGCATGTGCTCTCCATGTGTTCAGTGATAACATGGCCATCATACACGACAATGTGAACAGCGATAACATAACATGAGCACGAACAGCAATTATCACCATGGCAACCTGCGCGACACCCTGGTCGCCGCCACCATCGCGCAACTGGCGCAGCAGCACGACGCCGCCCTTTCCCTGCGCAAACTGGCGCGCACGGTGGGCGTGTCGATCGCCGCCGTGTACCGCCACTTCCCCAGCAAGGAAGCCTTGCTGGCCGACGTGGCGGCGGCCGGCTTCGCCAGCCTGATCGCCAAATGGGAAGCCGAACTGCCGCCGCAGGGCAGCCTGCCTTCCGAACAGCGTTTTCAGCTGCTGGGCCAGCAATACATCGAATTCGCCCTGGCCGCGCCGGCCCACTACCGGCTGATGTTCGAACACCAGGACGTGCGCCAGTTCCCCGCCTTGCAGGACGCGGCGCAGGCGTGCTTCCAGTACGTGCTGCAGACGGCCGGCGCGGCAGTGCGCGAAGCGGGCCTCGATGCGCGCTGGGACAAGGCCGCCGCCAGCGCCGGCTGGTCGCTGGGCCACGGCTACGTGATGCTGCTGCTGAGTGGCCGCCTGGCCATGGCGGACGGCGGCGACGAGCTGTCGCCGGCCATGGTGCCGCGCTTTTTTCAGTTGCCCGTGGAGGCGCTGCGGCAGCTGCCTTGCCAGGCGGGACAACCGCAATAAAGCCAAATTGACTCGCTTATCGGCAAGTGCCACCTTCAGGAACTGATGATTCATGGATAACATATCGATAGACACGCTCTCCGTGATTGCCAGGCAATGCCTTGCGCTCACGTGCCTGCAACGCTTTTGCCGGCAGCATGCCCTGCACCACCCCGCGCTGTCCGCGTTCGCCGGCCACGCGTGGAAGGTGGCGCAGCTCGCGCCGGGGGATTTTGCCGCCTGGGAGCGCGGCTTTGCCTGCCTGGCAGTGACGGGCATGGGCGATCCCTGGCCGGATGACCTGCGCATGGCGCTGCCCGGGCGCCTGCTCGGCGCGCTGGAGCAACTTGTCGGGCATGTGCTGGAAACGAGCGCCTGTACCTGGCATGGCGATGACCTTGCGGCAAGCCGGCGCCAGCTGGAAGCCGTGCTTGATATCTGTGCCAGGCATGGCGTGGCGGCGCCGCCGCTTGCGCACTATGTGCAGCACGATGCGGCGCTGCGTGGCGGCTGGGGGCCGATGCTGACGGACGCGGAAGTCAGGCGCTGGCAAGCCCTGCTATAGCGCGCGGCTCGCAATGGCGGCGGAGGCTCACGCCGGGAGACCCTGGCGCACCTGGTCGAGCAGCCGCTCCTCTTCCTCCGTATCCGCGTCGATTTGCGTGACGACGGTCCAGAATCGCGGGCAGGTCCTGATTTGCTCGAACGCATGGCTCGTTTCAAGCCGCACCATGGTTTTCCTCAGGCTGTGCAGATAGCCTTCCTCGATGGCATCGAGCAGCTCGTCATCAGCAGCGTCGATCAGTTCGAGCAGCGCGCCTTCGATCCTTGCATAGCCCTCCTCCCACAGCTGGCCGATTTCCGGCACGTCGACTTCGATGCACTCGTTCGACCAGTCCGGAGGATAGTAATCGCGCTCCCGGTTGGCGGGATCGGTGTC
The DNA here is from genome assembly GCF_030397595.1 of Janthinobacterium sp. SUN033. Classification (NCBI taxonomy): domain Bacteria; kingdom Pseudomonadati; phylum Pseudomonadota; class Betaproteobacteria; order Burkholderiales; family Oxalobacteraceae; genus Janthinobacterium; species Janthinobacterium sp. SUN033. The sequence goes on along the minus strand of NZ_JAPQNV010000001.1, from coordinate 2,691 downwards.
AAGGCTCAGCGAAAGGGAGGGGAACGATACGGCGTTGAAGGCAAAGGCTGAAAATGCCTGGTCCTTGAATGGGGACGCGCCCAGCAAGGCCAGCGACGCGCTGGCCAGCTTGAAGCAGGTTTCTTCGACGTCGTAGGCAGTTTCAAATGTCTGCCAATCAAGTGGCAAAGCGGGAGTCGGGGGCATGGCGGGCCTGTCGGAAAAATAAGGGTGGAAAGTGATCGGAATTATACGTGGCGCAGCCGATACGGCAGGCGCCGGCCGCGCGTACGGTGCGGCCGCAAAAAAGCCGCATCGGCCCTGCGGCGGATGCGGCTTTGCGCTAGCGCAAGCTGAAGCTTATTTCTTTGCAGCTTTCACTGCCTTCGGATACTTGATCGTCATTTCCTGCAGCAAGTTATCCGCGTGGTCCACTTCCTTCATCACCCACAGCATGTAGCGGATGTCGAGGTGGATGGCGCGCGTGATGGCCGTGTCGAAGTACCAGTCCTTGGTGATCGATTCATACGTCGAATCGAAGTTCAGGCCGATCAATTCGCCGCGCTTGTTCATCACGGCCGAGCCGGAATTGCCGCCCGTGGTGTCGGCACTGGTGAGGAAATTGACGGGCACCGTGCCCAGTGCCGGGTCGCGGAACTGGCCGTAGCGTTTTTGCTTGACGGCGTCAATCAAGCCTTGCGGCGCTTCGAACGGGGCCTTGCCCGTGACTTTCTCGACGATGCCTTCCACGGTCGTGAACGGCCCCTTGGTGATGCCGTCGCGCGGCGAGTACGGCGATACCGTGCCGTACGTGACGCGCAGGGTCGAGTTGGCGTCAGGATAGACCGGCTTGCCTTGCGATTTCTTCCAGGCAATCACGGCTTGCATGTATTGCGGAATCACGCGTTCCAGGTTGCCGTCGATTTCCTTGCGGCGCTCTTCCAGCGCCGCTTCGACGGGCTGCAGCTTGATGGCCAGCGCCATGAAGGCGTCGTCGGACTGGGCAACAGCGGCCTGGTCCTTTTCCAGCCAGGCCAGGCGCTTGGCCGTGTCAGCCAGTTGCGTCTGCTGGTACAGGGCCGCCACGGCGCCTGGCGCCGGCAGCAGCGCGTCCAGGCCTTGCGGATGGCTCTTCGCCGCCAGTTGCGCGTAACGCTTCAGACCGGCTTCAAAACGCGCCTGGTCGACCTTGTTGACATACGACTGTTCCAGACGGGCCAGGCGGGCCTTGATGAAGGCCAGGTCGCGCTGCTGGAAGCCCGATTCGCGCTCGGCGTCCGCTTTCTGGCGCTCCAGCGACAGGCGGTAGATGGTGCGCGCGCTTTTCAGCAAGTCGCTGTTGGTGGCCACGCTCCAGGCGAACTCTTCTTCGCTCAAGGCCATGTCGCTGGCGATCGCCGCGTCCAGTTCGGCCAGCAGGGTCGGCGACACGTTCGGCTGTTTCGCGTACCAGGCGCGGAACTCGGCATCCTGCACGTCCTTGATGGCGGCGATGTCCTTGCGGGCGAAACCGTCGAGCAAGCCCTGGGTTTTCTTCAGCACGTTGTTGATGCTTTTCACCACGCTCGCATAGCGCACGGCAGCGGCAGCGTCGCCCTTCGTCGAGTCGGCCATCACGGCCAGGTCCGCTTGCAGTTCGGATACTTTCAGGGGGAAGGCCGTATCGCGCGCGAAGCGGATTTCCGCCGGCAGCTTGTAGCGGCTGGTGCGGCCGGGGTAGCCCGCCAGCAAGATGCCGTCACCGGCTTGCAAGCCTTCGGCCGAGACCACCAGGAAATCCTTCGATTGGTACGGCACATTGTCGGGCGACGGGTCGGCCGGACGGCCATCCTTGCCCACGTAGGCGCGCAGGAACGAGTAATCGCCCGTGTGGCGCGGCCACTCGTAGTTGTCGGTATCGCCGCCGAAGTTGCCGATCTTGTCCGATGGCGCGTACACGAGGCGCACGTCGCGTATCATCATCTGGCGGATGCGGTAGTACTCGAGGCCGCGGTGGAAGGCGGGCACGGAGCAGCGGTACATCTTGTCCGTTTCGCATTCGGCGATCAAGTCCTTGATGCGCTTTTCCACGGCTTCGTGGCGCGCGCGGCCGCTCATGTCGGCCGTCAAGCCTTTCAGCACGCGGTCGCTGACGTTTTCCACCTTGTCCGTCACATACACGAGGCTGTTCGGACCGCCCGGCAGCTCTGCGGCGCGCGTCTTGGCCAGGAAGCCGTCGGTGATGTAATTGTGTTCCGGCGTGGAATTGCGCTGCACGGCGCCATACGCGCAATGGTGGTTCGTCACCACCAGGCCGGCGTCGGAAACGAAGGCGGCCGAGCAACCGCCCAGCGACACGATGGCGCTCATCGGGTGCTTGCTCAGGTCGGCCAGTTTTTCTGCAGGAATGTCGATGCCGACCCGTTTCAGTTCGGCTTTCAGCTGCGGCAATTGGTGTGGTTGCCACTGCCCTTCGTCAGCGTGTGCGCCGGCGAACGCGCCCAGCAAGGCGACTGGTAATACGATTGTCTTGAACAAGATTTGCTCCTCCATAAAAAGCAGGCGAAAGTATAGCCTGTCCAGGCGGCCTGAGTCGGCAAAAATTATGGCTCTGTCATCGGCAAGTAGGGGAAATGCCGGAATCTTCCGTTGGCTGCGCTGTCTGACTCTGCATATTCACCACGCGGGGAGCAGATCATGCAGCCAGCCGAATGGATCAGCTTTATCGCACAG